>NZ_FXTL01000006.1 GCF_900182665.1 Propioniciclava tarda | reverse complement strand
GCAACAGCGACCAGCCCGAAACACCCCAACAGCCCACAACCCGCCAGTCAGACCCACCCGGCAGCAGTAGCACCAATGATCAGCGCATCCCTAGGGGTTGAAGGTCGCTGCTAGGTGAGCCCCGACCCGGCGCCTGATAGGACTATCCGCCGTCTGGATGAAGGGGACGCCCGTTCCCGGCCTGACTCAGGAGTCGTGACGCGCCCAGAAGTCGGCCAACTCGACCGCTAACAGTTCGGGGGCCTGCATCGGTAACGAGTGTGTGGTGTTCGGCCAGATCGTGGTCTCGACCGCGGGGATCAGGTTCGCCTTGTCGACAGAGTCCGCACCGTTTGTGATCGTGCTGGCCTCGGCGATCGCCACGTAGACGGGCATGGCGAGCCCCCGCAACTGAGATTCGCTCAGTGGGTTAGGGGTGGGTAGCTGGGCCGAGTAGCCGGTGCTGCCCAGGGTGATCATGCGGGCGATCGGATCGTTCGGGTCAAGGGCGCCTGGGTCTTCGCCTGCCACCTTGGCCACCGCTGCATCGCGCCAGGATTGGGGCAGGAACGGCAGCGTGGCTGGAACGGACCAGGCCAAGGTGCTGATCGGCGGCCAGTTGAGGACGAAGGCGGGTTCCAGCAAGGTGAGGCTGGCGACACGGCTGGGCCGGTGGACCGCCAGAGACGCGGCGCTGGCGGCGCCGAACGAGTGCCCGACGATGTGCGCCCTGGTAATGCCCAGCCCGGCCAATGCGTCGTCGATCCACAGCGCCTGGTCAGCGGCGCTGGTCAGCGGCACCGTCTGGGCCGACAGGCCAGCGTCCCCGAGCGCGTCCATGGCGTAGACCGTGCGGCGGGAGAGCAGACTAGGCAGGTTCTCCGACCACATCGGGACGCCTGAGCCGCGCCCGGGTAGCAGCACGACGGGGATGGCGGGGGCGTCCGGGTTGTTCCATTGGTAGACCCGGACAACGCCGAACGAGGTTTGGACGTCGATGGTGAGGGTGGGCCGCGGCATGCGGGTGAGGGCCTGGGAATAGGCGGCCTCGTAGGCGGCACGGTCGGCCGCGGTGCGGAAGTGCCCGACCTGTGGATGATCGGGGAACCAACTCAACACCTGCGCTGCGGCCAGTGCGATGACCACGATCAGCGCCGCGCGCCGTGGGCTCCACCGCCGCTTGGAGGAGCGTTTCGGGGATCTCATGCCTCTCCTTCCGTGCGCAATACAAACGTATCGTAGCAGCGCGCCATACGTGCGTATTGCTAGGGTGACGCTGTGGCCAGTCAGGATTCGGACGGGAGCCGGTCCGAGATCATCAAGGCGGTCTGGATGCTGATCGCCCACGGCGGAATCGAAGGCGTCACCTTCCGCCGGGTCGCCAAACAGGCCGGCGTCTCGGTGGGACGCGTCCAGCACCACTTCGGCACCCGGGACTCGCTGGTCCGCGCCGCCTGCATCGCGATGATCGATGGCGCACAGGCGGCCTACGTAGAACTGCCGAGCGACCCGATCGCCCGCCTGCGGCACATTCTCCTGCACGCGGTGCCCGACAATCCGCACACCCGCTTTGGCACCAGCGTCTGGTACGCGTATCTCGCCAAGTCGGTCAGCGACCCGAAGATCGGCCGACTTCTCGCCGTGACCAAGAGGGGCACCGAGGACGAGTGCGTCCGACTGCTGGGTTCCCGCCCGGAGGCGACACCGATCGCCCGGCGACTACTAGCGTTGGCCGATGGGCTGGCGGTGAGGGTCCTGGTGGGCGACTTATCCGGCATCGAGGCGCGGGAAACGCTGGAAACGGAACTAGCGCACGTTCTCAGCGGGGATGTCGCCGAGTCCCGAACGGGACGTTGAAGCCGCCAGCGCGACACTGGTGCGTCCCCGCACTCGCGCAACTTCGCCACGGAGAAGTCGTCAAGGGCTTGTCGCTGAAGGCAAGCGCGGGGGGCGCAACCTAACGGCACCCAATGACCTCAGAACCCCGCCATGAAGCGCTGAACTCCACAGCCGGCTTTGGGCGGGTTGCGCTGCACTTCGTCGAGGATCTGTTCCGACCAGGTTCTGCGGGCCACAGCAGGGTCTGCGTCAGCCGGATCGGGACGGGCTCGCAGGCATCAAGCAAAGCCGCCCGCCCGATCCCGGGTCGGGTGTCGCTCACCGGGTCGCGATCACCTGGTCGGCGGGCGTGGAGTCGGTGATGTCGCTGGCAAGATCGGCCAGGGCCGATCGCCTCCGCTTACGGGTTTCGGTTTGATAGCGCGCCAGCTCCGTCACCGGGATGCGGCGGTGGACTGCGCTGATGTCCGCGTGCAACGCGCCACGATCGATCAGCCGCACCACGCTCATCCGGCTGATGCCGAGAAGGGCGGCCGCCTCACTCGTCGAGATGGTTGCCTCGGCCGGAAACACGACCGCATCGTCGCTGGACTCGAGCACGTCGACGAGCCGTGCGAAGGCGGCGCGGGCGTTGTCCGTGAGCCCGGGCACGGTGCGCAGCGCCTCGTCCACCGCGTCACGCAACTGCGACGAGGTGTCTCGTGTGATCGCACTGGTCATGCGCCCCACTGTACGCGCCAAACGCCCAAAACGCTCACCCTGGTGTGACCGAGCCGATAACCAGGGTGCCGCGGTCATCGGTCGGCCGTGCGCGCCAGACCGATACCGACTGGCAAGGTTCCGGCGGCGAAGGCGGTGCCTTGGGCGAGGTCGAGTCGTAGGGGGGCGTAGCCGGCGCGGCGGATGGAGGCGTCGAGGAGGCGTCCGTATTGGGCGATGCGCATGGTTTTGGGGACGGTGACGGTCGCGATGGCGTAGGGCCTGGTGAGCGTGTGACCCGACGCGAGTTTGGTGTCGAGGTTGTGGGCGCGGGCCGTGTTGGTCCGGTCGCGGGCACGTGCGCGGATGCCAGCTTTGGCGCGGAGTCCTTCGGCCATGTCGGCTGACCATTCCCCGGAGGCGGTTTGACGTTCGGCGCGTCCGCTGGCGAGGAGGGGGTAGGCGACGAGGACGGATCGGCGTTCGCCGCGTTCAGCGGGGGTGAGGATCGGCGCGAGGGCTCCGAGGCAGGCACCCCGGTCGGGCAGTTTGATGGTCGCAGAGATCGAGTTCCAGGCGTCGTGGGAGTGGTGGCGAAGGGCGGGGTCGGCGCCGGAGGGTCCGGCCATGGCCCAGGGCACGTCGGCGTTCACGGTCGGGTCTGCGGCGTGGGCGGCGAGTGCGTCGATGATGCCGGCGCGGTCGCCGGGGGCGAAACCGGTCCGTACCGCCAGCGCCAGCTGGGGGCTTGTGAGCCAGGTGACGTCGGTGGCTCCGATGGCGCCGCGGAGCATGTCGCCCATTTCGCTGGCGAGGGCGTAGAGGACGCGGGCGCGGCCGTCGAGGCCGCCGCCGAACTCGCGGGCTTGGCGGGCCAAACGCTGCTCGGGGATGACGATGGTGACGAACGTTTCGGTGCGGACGGCGGCGGTGGACAGCATGATCGCGAGGTCGTCGTTGACCCGCCTGGATAGGGCGGGGCCGTCGGGGCGGCGGTGGCGGGTGATCCATTGTTCGCGTTCGGCGCCGTCGTCGGGGACGGTGCGGACCAGGAACATAACGTCGCTGATCAGGTCGGTGCGGGCGGCGACGTCGAGGAGTTCGGCGAGGCCGCGTCCGTAGGCGTCGCGGGTGGCGGCGTCCGCGAGGCCGACGCCGGGGTGGGTGATGGCGGCGGTGATCGCCCAGGTGCGGGCGGCGTGGTCCTGGATGAGGGCGATGCGGTGTTGGGTGGGTCCGGTGGGTGGGCCGTCGTGGATGGCGAGTCCGGCCAGGACGCCGGGCAGGTCGGCTTTGGTGAGGTCGTCGGCGACGCCGGTGGCGGCTTTGGAGCGCCAGGTGGTCCAGCCGAACGCTTTCCCGACGGCGAACCGGACGCTGGCGGCCAGCCAGCCGGTCGCTGACCGGCCCCGGACCGGGATGGTGACGAGGGCGGAGATGAGGACGCCGACGCCGGCGAGTTCTCCGGCGAGGAGCCAGCGTTGGCCGTTGATCGCGGCCAGGACGGGCAGGAACGCGACCACGGTAACGATCAGTTGCCAGCCGGTCAGACCGAAGAAGAACCCGACCCGGTCCGGGCCGTAGTCGCGGTACACCGCCACCCGACGCTCCGTCGTTTCGCTCATGACAATGTCTCCTTGCCGTAGGGGGGTTAGAGGGCGATGACGGCGGCCTCGGCCGCCTCACCCGCGAGAGCTCCGTCACCGGCGGCTGCGCCGCCGCCCGGGGCACGAGCACCGGCACCTCCCGGGCCTGTGCCGCTGCTCGGACTGCCGGGTGGTTGCTGGAACGCCGGGTTGAACCCACCGGACGTCCCGCCTTGGCCGGGGTCGGTGGTCGTGTTTTCGGGGTTGGTGGCCCAGGTGTTGCCGTCGCCGCTTTGGGGGGCGTCCGGGCTGGTGCCGCGCTGGTTGGGGTCGGAGCCGAGTTGGGCTTTGACAGCGCGCCTGCTGGAGTCGGGCGGGTACACGTTGTGCCCGACACCCATCGAGTTGGTCAGGTCGTAGCCGGCGGTGGCGCCCATCGCCCCGAGGGTGGTCATGGCGCGGACGCCGCCCGCGACCGCTTGTCCGACCGGCCCCAGCGCCGACGCGGCGGACGCGAATCGTCCGGTGGCGGTCGCGGAGGCGCCGTCCTCCCCGGCGGTCCGGCCGGAGGCGTCGGCACTCGACGCCGCAGACGTGCCCGTCCCGCCGCCGCTCAGCAGCCCGCTGATGCCGCCGGCGGCGGTGAGGCCGGCGCGGAGGGAGGCGCCGGAGGTTGAGCCGGGGTCGACGAACGCGAACAGTTTGAACAGCGCCATCGGCGCGAAGGTGGAGGTGCAGATCAGCACGATGCCGACGAACGCGGAGCCGATCGAGGCGAGGGCGTCCGATTCGCCACCGAGGGCGACCCCGGACGCGATCTGGACGCCGATCCCGAGGCAGAGCACCATCAGGGGTGGGGTGAGGGCGGCGGCGTGGAACCAGCGCAGCGACCGCCAGAACCAGGACCGTCCGAAGTCGACCACCAGCCCGGACGCCGCGATCGGGCTGGTCGCTGCCAACACGAACAACGCCGCTGTCCGCGCCAACAGGACAAGGGCGTGCCCGATCGCGGCCAGCCACATCAACAACCCGAGGAGGCCGAGGATGACGGCGGTGGCGGTGTCGGTGATGTCGGTCACGGTGAAGGGTTTCCAGGCGGTCCAGCCGGCCCAGGTGGTGGTTTGCAGCAGGGTGTCCATGAGGGCGCGGGTCAGACCACCGCAGGCGGCGACGACGGTGACGCCGTAGCCGATCCAGGCGAACCACACGAACCCGAACTGCACCACCCCGACCACCAGTTGGCCGACGGTGCGGCCGTCGCGGCGGGCCAGCGCGATGATGATCTGGACCACCATGAAGATACCCACCAGGGCGAGCGCGAGCCAGAACGTTGTCTGGTAGAGGCGTCCTAGGGGGCCGTCCTCGGCCAGGTTCGGGGTCAGGACGTGATCCTCCAACTCGAGGACCACCTTCAGAATCCATAGGCCGGCGTTCCACAAGCTCAACATGGCCGCGGTCAAGATGTCGGCGCCGATCTTCGCCGCCGTCGACCCCAACACACCAAACGGATCCATCGCCCCTCGCTCAGCTCGTTGGGCGGGTCAGGGGCAGCCAGCCGGCTTTGACCGACAGCTCCGACCCTGGCCACGTCGACGGGGCCGGTGCGGGTGGGGTGCCGGGGGCGATGCGCCATCCGTCGGGGGTCCACTGCATCCGTTCGCAGGTGCCGTACCCCATGCGGGCCACGTCGGTGATGCGGGCGGTGATGTCGAAAAGCACGCACGCCACCACCCAGGCGTCGCCGTCGACGCCCTTCACCTGGTAAGCGGCCGGCGCCACCGACACGAACGTCGTGGCGTCCTTCACCTCGCCCTGTTGGCGGGCCGATGTCAGGAACGACTTCACGTTCGCCGTCTGTGACCAGCCTCCCGCGCCGACCCCACCTGGTAGTGCCCAGGCGTTGTAAGTCTCGACTGCGCCGGGCAGCGACATGTCCGACAAGACGTGGGTGTCGATCGCGGCCAGTTGGGCGACCGCGCCCAGCGGCGTCCGATCAAACCCAGTCCGGACGCCGACGGCGCCGGTCCGCGTCCCCACCGGCAACGCCACCGGGGCAGGCAACTCGAAGGCCCGGTTCGGCGTCCGACCTGCAGAGTCGGCCACTGCCAACATCGGCGCGGCCGCGATCCGATCCCGCACCAACTCGACACCCGGCAAAGCCGGCCCGGCGACGGGCGCCGGGGCGGCGTCCGAGAACGCTGTCACGAGCGCGTAGCCCAAGCCGACGCTCAAAACGACCGACCCTGCGACGACTCCTCCGAGCCAGACGATCAGGTGGCGGCGCGTCAAGGGCGCGGTGGTGGAACTGTCAAGCACATGACTCATGGAAGATCACCTCGACCCCATACCGTCCGCAAGGCCGTCTCCCGGACACTGGCAGCCACGCCCGTTCAGAAGGCCGCGAAGGCTCGCCTAAAGCCACAAACCGCAGGCAGAGTGCACGTCCGTCCGCGTTGGAAAACGTCGGCGGTGACGCCGCCGCGAGTGCATCCGGCGGATACAAGCCTTTGAGAGGATGAAGCATGACGTTCACGGCAAACGTGGTTCGGGTCCTGATCGCGTCCCCATCCGACGTCGCTGAACAACGCGACACTGCCGAGGCTGTGATGCTGCGATGGAACGCTGAACACGCTGAGGCAAAGGGAATCCTCTTGATGCCTGTCCGGTGGGAGCAGGCAGCTACCGCCGAGTCGGGTAATCGTCCGCAAGCGATCGTCAACCGTCAGATTGTCGACTCATCGGACGTTCTCATTGGGATCTTCTGGACGCGACTTGGCACTGACACTGGCGTTGCGGCCTCTGGAAGCGTCGAAGAAATCGAAAGGTTCGAGGCAGCTGGTAAGCCAGTCGCGCTCTTCTTCTCCGACCAGCCCGTTGTGCCTGACTCACTGGACGCCAAGCAATGGGCTGCGCTGAGGGAGTTCAAGTCCAAGCAGCAGACTCGCGGTTTGATTGCGAGGTTCTCGAATAGCGGCGACTTTGCGCAGCAGTTGGCGCCTGCACTCACCCGAATCGTTCGCGACACGTTCGGAGTGGCCGACGCTGTGGTAACGACGTTGACGTCCAGCCCGAAGGCTCACGTCACGGCCAGCATGTTCAAGGTCGGAACTGACCGCGTCTTGATGCTGGTCAATGACGGCTCCGGCGAAGCTCAACAGGTCAGGCTCCGCACAGAGGCTCCTGAGGGTCAGCGAGCCTGGCAAATCCTGCACGGCGAAGAGCCGATCAACTACCTCGCCGCCGGCCAGAGCATGCAGTTGCACCCCCGGATCACGATGGGATCGGCGCCCAGAGTTGACTGCTTCGTGACCTGGACGAACCTGGACGGCAGTGAGGGGAGCAGCCGCAACACTTTGACGGTCTAAGCCATTGACTCACGCTGACCCTCTCAGGGCCACGGCTATGAGGACCCCGGGAGGGCGACGCAGCCGCTGCCGAGGATGCCGGACAGCATGCCGGGGAAGATGACGTAGATGATCGCGATCAGGAGCACGACCGCGAGGCCGACTGCGGCGCCCTGGGTGAGGTGGTGCATGCGGGCGGCTTTGCCGACCAGCAGCAAGATCACGCACACTACGAACGCGATGCCGAACATCCACTGGGCGACAAAAAGGGTGTTCGCCGCGATCTGGTTCGTGTAGGTCGTCACCCCGCCCGGGGCCGTCGGGCACACCAATGGGATCAACGCGAAGAACAGGCCAGTCATGAGGGTTCCTTTCCAAGGGCAGCGAGGATGCGTCCGCCGGCCTTCACCAGCGGCACACTCAACGGGTCCGGAGTCAGGCCAGTGACAGCCAGCGCACGGTCGAACGGGACGTCAATCAGGCGCCCCTCATCAATCAAGGCGAGGGTTCGGACGCCGACCGTCCGGGTCAGCACCGTCGGCCACCGCTTCACCTGAGGACCCACCACCGCCGCCACCGCGGCCGGATGAAGGTCGAGCAGCGCCTCTAGGCGCCGCAGCCCCGGTACGGACGCCCTGGTCACCAGCACGATCGGCTCGCTGAAGAGCCAAGGGCAGTTGGAGATGGTTGCGCTCCCGAGGTCGAGGACGGTCCGGTCGGACGCCGTCGCCAGCGGTCGCGGAGGTGCCGATTCGTCGGTGGCTTGGCGTTCGATCCGGACGCCGTCACGGCGGCCGAGTCGCCAGCCGTTCTCTTCGCCAAGTTCGGCGGTGGACGCAGCAACCAGCCCTGAGAGGCTCGCCGGGCAGCACTCGACGAGGCGCAATCGCTGGCCGGACGCCGTCGCGATCGCCAACGCGACCGTGGTCGCGCCAGCCGAGCCAACACAGCCCTGGACGACGACCATCCGTTCACCGGTGGAAGGCGTCCATCCGACGATCCGAGCCGGGCTGTGGACGGCTGACGGGGCGAGCCGGCCAGTGGGTGGCGCGCCGTCCGTGAATAGACCTGCCTCCAGCGCCCGCCATGCGGCGCGCAGCTCATCAACGCCGACGCCCGGTGTGGACCTGGACGGAGTGGGATGGAGCATCTGATCACCTCGAACCCTTACCGGAGTCGAGGTCGGGTTCCCGGGCATCAGGCCGCCACCTCGTTGAGATACCGAGGAACGTTTGTCTGCAGAGCTGCCAGGACCCGAGCGGTCCGGCGGCGCACCGACCGCGGGTGGACCCCGAGTTGCGCCGCCACGACGCCAGCGACCCGATCGCCGGCCAGACCGGCCACCGTGTTGGCGCGGGGACTCGCGCCGGCGGCGTCCATGTCTCTGATCGCGGATAGAAGGCAATCCAGCAGTCCGCGATCGGTACCCGTGATCACCTCGGACTCGAGCGCCCAATCCAGCACTGACTCGAGCTCGCCGGACGGCTCATCGGGAACTGGAGGAACGTTGGGTTCCGGAAGTGACTCCATGGGCAGATCAGGAACGTTCCCCCGAATGGGAACGTTGAGATCCGCACGCACGGCGTCGCGGAGCCGCCACAGAATGCGGGCCGCGACCCGGACCGGACGCCGCCACGGCACCGTCCGCACCTCCACCCACAAGGCGGCGGCCAACGACTGATCGACAGGACCCGGGATCCAGCCCAGCTCGCGTCGGACGCGGAGGGCGGCTGGCAACACCAACCACGCCAGCACGAGGGCCGCGTCCCGATCGTCGTACCCGTCGGCAGCGGCCAACTGCGCCAAGCCCACGAGCGCCGCATTCGCGTCCTCGGGCGAGGCCGTGACACGCCACTCGAGGAGATGCCGGGGCTCAGCCACGACGGCCAACGCCGGCATCACCTCCAACCAGCTATCCCAGCGCGACTCCACGAGTTCGCGCAGCACCTCGTCTTCTATGCCCAGCAGTTCCGTCACGCTCATGTCGGACGCCCTTCCCGCGTAGGAGATCTACGCAGGAACCCGACCAAGACGACGTTCCCTGATCCGTACCCCCGCGCAACACGAGGGCATCAGCAGGCAGCGGGAACGTTTCGTTATCCACAGGTCAGATCTGTGGACGGGAGCTTGCCGGTGCGGTCAGGAACAGCCGTTCAAGCTACAAGCCGAGGGCGTGACGGCGGATGGTCTGAAGATCCGCTTCCAGAAGTACCGCACGGTTCAGCGTCTTCGTCGGCTCGGACGCGCCCTCATGGATCAGATGGACTTGGAGTGCATCGATCAGGATCGCCGGGACGGAGAGCCGGCGGGCATAGTCACAGGCCTGCTCGAAGTCACGGCATTCCGCCCAGACGCCTCGGCGGGAGCGCCGCACCCGCAACTTGACCTCGATTGCGCAGGCCGGAACGCCCCTCCGAAGGACGACGTAGTCGACGATTCTCCGACCGGCTGGGTAGGCCTTGACGACGGACACGTCCTCGGCTCCATGTAGAGACAGCCGCAGCAGAGGCTCGACGACGAGTCGCTCGACATCAGCTTCTCGCTCGAACGTGCCCGATGCGAGCGCCCGCCAAGCGGCCAGGTCCAAAGTGGCCGGGTTGGGATGATCTGCCCTTCCAACGACAGGGCGCAGGATTCGTGCGAGGAGCGCTGCATCATCGGGACCTATGGGTCGCGCCAGTTCGGACAGTCGAGCCGCGTGCTCAGGGCGTAGGTAACGGCCGGATCTCCCCTGCATGACGGTGGGCCCAGTGATCTGGCGTAGCTCGCCAAGGGCGATCGGTTCGATCTCAACCATCGGGGTGACGTGAGCCCACCATTGTCGTCGACTCCACTCGGCACCAGACCCCAGGTCATCGAAGTAGGCGTTATCGGCGGCACGTGCAACGAAGTGGATGGCCTTTCGATCGCCCTTGAAGTAGAAGAAGAGAAGGTCACCGGGTTCGGTCTGCTTGGCCGCCGTCCAGAAGCCCTCGTACAGCCCCTTTGCTGCGTTCTCCCGATCGATCATCAAATCGTGGGGATCGGGGTAGGACGAATCCGAGCCGATCAGCAGCCAGGCATTGGTGGGCGCGATGCGCGTTGGGTCGCTGGCTCGCAATGCTGCTGGAGGCACCAGATCGAGGTCTGGTGGCTCACCACCCCAGGACAGCAGAAGGTTGTAGGCGTCTTGTCCGAGCGGGTCGTCCGCCTGGATGAGTTCAGGATCCAAATCTCGTTCGAAAACAACGCGGATGCAGCCGCCATCGTCCTCATCGTTAGCTACCCAGGCAGCCTCAACTTTGCCGCCGCCCACCTCCTGATGTGCCGCCCACTCGACGGCCTCCGGCATGTCCTCCTTCGGAATGTCGAGGTCGATGAAGACCGAACCCCGCAGACGCCCGCCGTCCTGAACGTAAGCGAGCGACTCGATGGACCAGAGGGTGAAGTTCACATGTGAAGGGCCAGTTACTTCTACGTCTTCAGCGCCAAGCTTGGTGACGCACGCAATGAGCAGTTCGACCTGATCCATGGGCATCAATGTGGCAGCCACGTCTGACAAATTCCAGGCCCGCAGCATCGAGGACTATTGCTCCTCCTCCTGGCGTAGGTCGTCTATGAGCCACTTCAGGTTCGAGATGGCGTTTGAGTACCTGAGGTAGCGCGGGTTGGTATTGGACTAGGGCTCGCAGCTGTCACGCTGACGGCGTAACGAGTCGATCATTCGCTCAAGTTCATCGACCTTCTTCACCAGTCCAGCATGACCAACATTCCGCCCATTCGACAACGCACATGGAGGCGGCGGGAACGCTCGGCGAGCCTCAGCGACCGGGAACGACTGCGGCCTGGAGTTCCCCCACGGTGATGGACGAGGACCGCGTCAGGTTCATCGCGAGGGTTCCTCCTATGCCGACGTTCGATGTGTACGTAATCGTCCAGTGCGAGTCAGCAGTCACTTGATAGGTTCCCTGCTTCTGGTAGCCGGGGGTGTGCCCGCAGTCCGGGGACGGCGCCGCACCGTAGCTCGCGGCGTAGGGCGTCCCTGATGTCGTGCAGACGATAGGCGCCGTGCCGTCGCCCATGGTCCAGGTGACTCGGTCAACCTTGGCGGTCACGGTCACCGTCACGCCCCCACTTGATGCGCTACCAACTGCGGGGCCGTAGGTCCGCGTAGAGGGGTTCTTGACCCACATCCAGTTGGGGAGTCCGACGATCCCGATCGACCTCGGGTCGAGTGAGGTGGGGGTTGGTGCCATGCCGATGTCGATGGCGGTCAGCGCGAGCGTCTGCACTGCGCGTGCCGCGAGTTGAGCGACCTGGGCTGTGCTGACGGGTGGCGTGTCCGACCAGAACATGATCATCGGCCCTGCGACGCCAGTCGGCAGTGTGCAGTCGTAGATCTTCCCGGTGGTTTGTCCCTGCCAGGCTGGGCTCGTTAGGGGCGGCTGGGGGTTGCTGGCTTTGACGTAGCAGTTGCGGATGCCGGACCACCAGCCGTCGCTGGTCTCGCATGGCACAACCATCGGCTGCCCCGCTGTCGTGCCCCAGGTCGTCCGGCATACGACCGCCCCTTCACTCGAGAGCGAGGTCTCGACTGCCTGGTCATCGATGGTGATGACGACGGTCACGGTGCCGGACGAGCAGCCGTTGAAGCTCGATGCGGGGCCTGTGCACACGACCGTGGTCTCGGCGAACGCCGGTTGTGCAGTCAGACCGAGCATGGTCACGAGGAACCCGAGGCAGAGGAGGAGTTCGCGGGCCTTGGTCAGCATGTTCCGACCCCCTGGATTCCGGCGATGCGCCAGACAGCGTCCGCGCCCTTCTTCATCGTGTAGACGGCGGCGCCTCGTTTGGGTCCGGTGTCGACGGTCTGACCTTGCTTGTTCGTGACCGTCACGGCCGACGTGTCGGCGCAAACTCGGACCTCGTACCCACCGGCGGTCGTCGGCTTGATGGACGAGACGGTGACGATCGTGGTGCCGCTGCTCTTCGACTCGTCGTTGTAGAAATTGATGATCTGCTGCTGCACCGCCAGTTGCACGTTGTCGGGGGCCACGTCCGTCAGGTACTTGGGAGCGTCATTGATCGGACCGTTCGGTGCCCCATACATCACGTTCAGCCACGCCGCGTAGGCCTGAATCTGGTCATTGATCTTGGCTTCTTCGCCGGTCCAGGTGGTGCTCGCACTGGGCGTCGCACTGCTGGTCGTCGTCGGCGACGGGGTGATGGCCGGCGTGGTGACTGTGGGCGTTCGTGCCATGGTGCAGCCGGCGAGCAGTCCGACGACGGCTAGAGCTGCGGCGGTGTGGGTCGGGTGGAGGCGCATGCTGGCGTCCTTCCTTCAGGCGACTTTGCCGTTGGCGGTGAGCCAGCGGCGGTCACGGATGAGGTGGTCGGTGCGGTCGGGGAGATCGTCGGGTGCCTCGCCATCTTCGGCGCGGTTGCAGATCTGATCGTCGATGAGGCGTTGGGCGGCGTCGGGGTCGCCTTCGCGGGCGATGACGGCGGCGAGGTCGACGTGGGGGGTGTCCTCGTAGGGGGCGGCGAGGATGCCGATCTCGGCGGCGGTGCGGGCCGCGGGAAGGTCGCCGTGGTGGAGGTTGGCGAGGGTGACGGCGTGGGCGACGTCGACGATCGCGCAGATCAGGTGGTGGTCGTGGCGGGTGCCTTCGTCGAGCCAGCGCCAGCCGCCGTTGCGGAGCCCGGTGAAAGGTTCGCCTTCGACGAGGGTGAGGGCTGCTTGGAGGTCGCCGAGTCCGTCGGAGGCGCGGGCTTCGCCGCGGACGCGGAGGCGCCTGAACAGGTCGATGTCGACGAGGACGCCCATGAGTTGGTAGACCCCGACGCCGCGGGTCTTTCCGCCGGGCGAGTGGTGCGCGGCGGGCAGGTAGGGCTGCCCGGTGGTGGGGTCGGTGCCGAACCAGGTGCGCAGCACGGACAGGTGTTTACGCATCTGCATGTCATCACTGAGGAAGGCGTCGGTGACTTGGTCCATGGTGACCCCGCTGGGGTGGAGGGCGAGGTACGCGGCGAGTTCGGCGTAGAACGCGGGTCGTTTCTCGGCGGCTTCGCTGGAGCGTCCGGGTCCGACGGTGGCGCGGACGGGTCCGAGGAGGTGGATGCGGGGCCGGTCGGTGTCGGGGTCGTACCAGGCGGCCAGGTCGGCGTCGAGTTGATCATCGGACGCCTCCACGCGCGTCCGCACGTGCACCGGCACGAGCGGCGCGAGGGTCTGCAGGTCCTCGACCGTGGCAGGTAGTTCGGCGACGAGGTCGGCGTCGGCGTCCGGCAGCAGCGAGTCGGCGTCCTCGTCGAGGGTGTCGGGGTCGGTGCCGCGAGGCAGGACGAGGTCATCGCGGAGGGCTCCCGCGGCGTCGCAGTTCGCGTGCCAGCCGTCCTCGCCGTCGGTGGGCATGGGGGCGTCAGTCAGGGTGTCGGCGTGAGCCAGCAGAAGCGCGCAGCCGCGGGCTTCGTCGCTGGTGAGCCCAACTGCTGCCAGCTCGAGGCCCAGGTCGGCGATCACGACGCGTCCATGTTCGGTTAGCGAGGCTTGGACGCCGCGGGCGTCGGTCTGGTCGTCGGACACGATGACGGCGGTGCCGGTGCCGCCGGGATGGGTGAGGATCAGGTCGAGCAGCTCGTCCAGGCCCGGGGTTTCGGGGCCGGCGAGCAGGAGGCAGCTGGTCCAGACGTCGTCGCCGAAGTCGTCGACGCGTCCGTTGGCGGCGTCGACCTGGTGGGTGTCGCAGCGGTCGATGGTGGCCTGGGCTTCGCGTTCCAGGTTGGCAACGACGCCGTCGGCGCGGTGTGGTTCGTGGTGGCGGAGGCGGGTGGGGTCGAGGGCGGCCACGTCGGCCCAGTCGCCCAGGCAGTCGACTCGGGTTTCCCGGGACCAGGGGTTCACGGCGAGTTCGGCGGCCAGGTAGCGGGCGAAGTCGCGCGCTCGGTTGGGGTTTCCGGTGAGGTGGAGTGTGCCGAGGTGTTCGAGGTTGATCAGCCAGCTGGCGCCGTGGGCGTCGCGTCCGATGGTGACCAGCAACGGGTAGGGGGCGCGGCCGGACGCCGCGGGCAGGTCGCCGGTGGTGTCAAGGGTCCAGCGGGCGCCGGTGGTGTCGCCTGCGGCGGGCAGCCAGGGCGACATCAGGTGGGTGGCTGTCGTGAGGTGGACGGCGAGGCGTCCGGGTAACAGCTCGACGGCCCGCAGGCCGGGGACGCCGACCGCAGGGGCGGAGCGGCCCAACAGCCGCAGCGCGGCATCGACCGCGCCGACGGTTGGTACGGCCTGGGCGGCCTGCCGGATGGTGTGCTCGACCCGGACCAGGTCGGGCGGTGTGGGGGCGATGGTGCGTCCAGGACGCCGTGCCCGGAACTGGGCCCGGCGACGGCGCTGTAAGCCGAGGTAGAGGCCGCCGCCGAGAATCGCCCCGGCACCGAGCAGTCCGGGCAGCAGCCCTGTCGGCAGGGTGACCGGTCCGATGGTGGCAGTGGTCTCGGGGGAGGCGGTGGCAGGGGCTGGCTGAGCTCCAGGCTGCGACGCCTCGCCCTGACTCGTCGCGCTAGCCCCAGTGGTGGGGATCGGCGCTGCCGCCACCTCTGGCTGCTCGGGTCGGACGCTGGGCGCCGTCGCCGGGCCTGCCGGATCGGTGTCGGGTCTCTGCGGTTGAGCGCCGACCGGCTCTACCGACGGGGACGCAGGAGCCTCGGGCGCTGGAGCTTGTGGCGCTGGGGCTGGCGTGATGACTGGGTTGGGGAGGGTGATAGTCCAGCCGGGGAGGATGAGGTCGGGGTTGGTGAGGCGTCCGCCGTCGGGCTGGACGGTCCCGAGCGAGGCCTCGTACAGGGTGGGCCAGGCGGTTTCGTCGCCGAGGTGGCTGCGGGCGATGCCGGACAGGGTGTCGCCCGGCTTCACGATGACCGTGCCGGTTGCCGGTGGGGTGGTGTTCTCTGCGGCGGGGAGGGTGAGGGTCCAGCCGGCGCGGAGGAAGTCGTTGTGTCCGTTGAGGAGGTCCGTGTTGAGGGCGGCGATCTCGGGGTAGCGGCGTCCAGAGCCCAGGTAGCGCTCAGCGATCGACCACAACGAATCACCGGCTCGGACCGTATGCGTCCGCGTGGAAGCCTGGTTCGCGGTGGCCTTGTCGAGGGCGATGGCGTGCCGGGGTGTGGTCTCGACGGGTCGGGGTGTGGCGTGGGCGGGGGTGGCGTTGGCGACCTGGACGGTGGCGGGGATCGCGGTGAACAGCAGCATCGCGGTGGTGACGAGGCGCTGGATGCCGGGTTGGGTCCACCGGAAGCCGGGCAGCCGCGGCGCCCGCACGCCCCGAACGAACGCGGTCACCTCGGCGGCGATGAGCAGGACGAGGACCGCCCAGACGATCCAGCCGACAGCCTTGAGCAGGGTGAGGGTGAGGCGTCCGTCATCGGGGGTGGTGAGCCAGGTCCACCAGGCCCCGCCGGGCAGGGTGCCCCAACCGAGGGCCAACAGCACCGCAGGCAGCCCCACAAGGACGCCGATGATGACGAGGCTGGCGGCGGCGCCTTGGAGGCGGGGGTGTCGGGGCTGGGTGGTCATCGGGGTGCTCCGTTCACGACGCGCGTGAGGTCGACGGCGGCATCCCCGGTCACGGCTTTGGCGCCGACCCCGAACCCGGCGAGGAAGTGCGGCTGGTAGCTCGTGGTCACATGGATCGTCAGGGTCGTGGGCCCGGTGATCGTCACGGTCCCAGTCACCCCGGCCGCCGCCAGGTAGTCGGCAGCCGCCACCTGGGCCGCGGCGGGGTCGATCTCGGGGGTGTGGCCCTGCATCGCCAACGCAACCCTCGACTGGTTCGCGGCGGCCCGGCCAGCTTGCTGGGCCAGGTCGTGCGCGCGTTGCTGGGCGTTGACCTGCCCGGTCAGATCCACGCTGATGCCAATGACGGCCACTAGCACGGTCATCAGCAGCGCCACCCACACGGTGACCACCGCACCCCGCTCGTCCCTGGTCATGTGCGGCCTCGGTAGGTGTCGAGCGGGGACACCATCGTGGCGGTCACGGTCTTGGTGCCGGGCAGTCCGAGGACGCCGAGGTCGGCCAGTGCGACGGTGCAGGTGACGGTGGCACGGACCACCGCCGGCGTCCCCACGGGCGCCCCAAACCCGGACGTGTCCACGGCGACCGCTATCGACCGGCACGGGGTGGCCTGTCCGAGCGACGTGGACGCCGCGGTGGCGGCGTCAGTGTGGGCATCCCCGCTGGTGCGAGCCAGAGAGGCGGCGCGGGCGGCGTCCGTGGCGGCTTGCTGAACCGCACCGTGGGCCAGGGCGAGGCGTCCACCGGCGACGGCCAGCATGACTACGGCGATGATGACCGGGATCAGCATCGCCAACTCGACCGCCGCCGATCCACCCCGCTCGTCCCGCCTGCGCCTGGTCATCAGGTGAGCCGTTCGACGGGCAGGGTCGCGGACTGGGTGACCTGCAGGTCCATGAACGGCACCAGCCGCACACTCATCCCGGACACCACCACCGTCGTCGACGTGCCGGAGCGGTCACCGGTGACGCTGATCCCGGTGAGCATGCCCGAGCCGACCCGGCCGGCGAAGCTCGACGCCGTGTCGAGTCCGGCTTGCAAGCTCGCGTCGCGAGCGGCGGAGGTGCGGGCGCCTTCCTGGGCGGCGGCCAGGCAGACGCTGCGGGCGAAGAACCACAGCCCGGCCTGGACGGCGAGGAAGATGACGACGAACAGCAGCGGCAGCGCCAACGCGACCCCGACGGCCGCATAACCACGGTCGCCGGAACGCCTCCACCGCCTGTTCGTCATCGCCATCGCAGAGTCCTGGGGTTAGCTGCCGGCGATGATGGCGGCCTTGTTGTTCAACAAGGTGGTGACGGCGACGATGATGATCGCGACGGCGGCGATCGCGAATACGACCAGCAGGGCGGTCTGCACCGATTCGGAAAGGCCGCGTTCGCCGCGGCGGGGTGGTGGGCTCGTGAGCCGTTCAAGGGCGTCGGTGAGCAGCAGTCGGGTGTGGATGTAGAGGGTCAACACGAGGGTCTCCTTGGGACGGGGGTTGGGTTACGAGCTGGTGATCAGGGTCATCACTTGGGGGCCCAGCAGGATGGCCACGAACACGGCCACCAGCAGGGTCTCGGGGATGGCGAGCAACTGATTGGCCGCATTCGCGCGAGCCTGCTCGTCGGTCAACATCGCCGTGCGCAGGGCACGGTTGTGGTCACGCAACGTTTGATACACCGGCATCGTCTGCTGCTCAGCGAGCGCCATGATCGCCGCCAGGTCCTCCAACTGCGGGACGCCAAGGGTCTTGGCCAGGTCGGCGAACGCCTCGAACGGACGCCGCCCATCGACAGCGGACGCCGCCAGCGCGTCGGCCAGGGCGTCGAACACCCAATGCCCGCGACCCACCCGGGCCGCGTTCTCCAGGGCTTGGCGGGCACCCGAACCGGCCCGACGCTCCAGCGCCACCAGGTCGATGTAGGACGACAACGCGTGGTTGAACTCCAACCGGGCCGCTGCCGCCTGTGAGCCGATCGACAGGTTCGGGGTCACGAACAACACCACCGCGGCGAGCAGCGACAGGCCGAGCGGCACCGTCACCGGCAACCGGACACCCATCACCAGCAGCCCACCCAAGATCAGCGGCGGACCAACAAGACCGATGGCCGCGAGCAGGATCTTCTCGCCGTAGAAGTTCGCCGGGGTGCGGCGCAACAGTGCGAGCTCGCGGGTCGGCGTCCGCCAGAGCGACTCGGGGAGGCGGCCTCCCAACCAGTCGCCCAAGCGGTCCTGCACATCCCCACTCACCTGAACCGGAAGCGGGGTGACCGTGGCGTGGCCGTCGAGGCGGGCCAGGGCAGGCCCGAGGGCAGCGGTCCCGGGCAGCGCCCACCACACCAACCCGACGACGCCGGTGGCGAGGAACAGCCCGGTGAGGGCGGCGAGTTGGAGGCCGGTCATCGCACACCTCCGAGGAAGCGGGGCAGGGCGCGGACGTCGGCCATCTTCCGCATCACGACCAGGACGCCGGCGTAGAGGGTGAGCATGAGCGCCAGGGCGAGTTGTCCGAGGCCGGACTTGTAGGCGTCCAGGAACTGCCCGGTGACGATCAACAAGGCCAGGGCGCCGACGGTGATGATGGTGACGACGCGGGCGTTCTGGCGGGGCTTGGCCCGTTCGGCCTCGAGTTGGCGGCGGGCGGTGACCTCGCCGGCGACCGACTCGGCCAGCCCGGCCAGGATGGACGACAGCCCGTCGCCGCGGGTGTGGGTGGCCAGGATCAGCGTGGCCGCCACCAGGTCACCGGTCGGGTCGTGCAGGTCGTCGGCGAACCCGCGCAGGGCATCCTCCGGGTCCCACTTGCCGCGCAACCTCGCCACCAAAGCGGCGACCTGGGGGCGGATCGGTGCCGGGGTCGAGGACAAGGTTTCGATGAGGGCACGCTCCAGGCCGGCGCCCACCCGGATCACCCCGGCCACATGCCGGGTCCACTCCGCCAAGGCCTCCAGACGCTCGATGATGTCGCCTTCCTTCGGGGCCGCCAACAACATCGGCAGCCCGACCGCGGCCGCTGGCAGCAGCAGGATCGCGATCACCCACCCGGTCAACAACGCGACCACGACACCAGCACCCGTCGCGATCGCGAGGGTGGACAGGCGGCGGCGTGACCAGGCCAGCCACGGCGTCCGAACCCCCAAACGTCGCGGGGCGGCGGCCGGGGCGGGGCGGAGGCCGGCGGCGAGGCCGAGGACGCCGGCGACCAGGAGGGCGCCGACGGTCGCGGGGAGCAGGAGGGTCATGCGGCGCCCCCGTCTCGGCGGGCTTCGGACTGGAACTCGAAAGCGTTGAAGCCGTGGGCGTCCAGGTCGCGGAGGTGGTCGGGCAGGATGTGCGGCACCGCGGTGCCGTGGGCGATGCGGCGGAACACGGTGGTGGAGGCGTAGCCGAGGGCGTCCTCGCCGGGTGTGATCGCCACGATCTCGTCGACGACCCGCTGCTTGCGACGGGCCCCGTCCGCTCCGACGAGGAGGGTGCGCATCTGCACCACCAGGTCGATGCAGCGGGCCAGCTTCATCACCGCCGCGTCCCGGGTGAAATCACCGGACTGCATCGCACAGGAGGCGAGCTTCTCCATCGCCATCCCAGCCGACACCGCATGCGTGGTCGACATCGACCCGCTGCCCGACTCCATCGCCATGATCATCTCGGCGACCTCCGGACCACGAACCTCCCCGGTGATATGCCTGCCCAAGATGTAACGGTGCGACAGCCACATCTCCCGGGCCAAAGTGAACTCACCCGCCCGACGACCATCGGCACCGGTCTCGGACGAACCCGGGCGGGCCTCCCAGCTGAACACCAACGGATGCCGGTCGGTCATCGTTTCCAGGCCCAGCTCACGCTCGGTCTCGAACACACCAATGACCTCGTCGGGGCCGATCTCGGCACACAACGCGCGAAGGAGCGTCGTCTTCCCAACGCCCTGTTCACCGGACACCACGATCGATCGGCGGGCCCGGACCGCAGCGGCGAGGAAGGAGGCCATTACCGGGGTGACGGTGCCGCGCCCGATCAGATCGTCGAGGTCGAGGTCGACCAGCCGATGCCTGCGGATTACCACCGAGGGTCGGTGCACGATCGACATGGACGCCGCCAGGCGGGCACCGTCCAGGTTCAGGTTCAGCTCCGGATGCGCCTCCGAGAACTCCCGCGGCGGCACCGCCCGCGACGCCAGATCCTGCAACAGGTGCACCAACTCGGCGTCCGATCCGGCTACCTGAGGGCCGGGCTCTTTGGAGCCGTCGACCAGGTTGAGGAAGACCCGGTCGTGGCCGATGACGATGATGTCCTCGACGTCGTCGCGGTCGACCAGCGGTTGCAGCCGGCCCAGCCCGAACATCAGATCGAACACAGCCTTCGCCAACCCAGCTTGCGCCAGCGGCGTCCATGTCGAACCCCGCTCGGCGAACCGGCGCTCCGTCGCCGCCTGAACCACCTCGACGATGACAGCCCGGCCCAGCTCGCGGCGCTCCGCCTCGGTGCAGCCATCCAGCCCCTCCAACCGGGCCGTCAACCGCTTGGACGCGTCCCCCCGCAACCTCGACGCCTCCACCCAATCCACCTCAGAGGGCGTGGAATCGGCGACGGCCAGCGGGGGCTTGTGGGCGTCCCGGGCACGCTTCAACTCGTCCAACGCGAACGCCGACCGCACCCCCACCACAGGAGCCGCGGCGGCGTCCGACATCGGAGTGAAAGCGCTGAACAGCGGCACCGACGCCAACTCGGGACGCTCCGGCACGATCGGCTGCTGTCTCATGACGTCACCTCCGCCCGGGCGACGTTCGGCGCCAACTCACGCAGCCGCGCCCCAAGGTCGGTGACGGCTTTAGCGAGGCGGGTGCGGTCGTGGCGACGGCACGGTTCCGCGTGCGACCACCAACGCGCCGCTGACGGCTCCCACGGCAAGACACCGAAGACCGGCACCCCGAAGTCGCGCTCGATCTCTGACGCGGTGTACGGGCGACCCGGATCCACCAATACCAACCCCACCAACGGTGCCGCCTCCAACGAGGGCAGCCAACCGCGGACCGCCGCCAACTCCGGCAACCCCGTCCCGGTCACCACGACGACCACGTCGGCGTCCGACAACAACGGGGACGGCGAGCCCAGCAGGCCGAGGCGTCCGGCATCGACCAGGACGTCCACGCCGGTGTCGGCCTCCAACTCGCGCAGGGCGGCGAGCAGCGCCAGCCACACCTGAGCGACCGCGCCGGCCTGCTTGTAGGTGCGGATGCCGGGCAGGAACGACGCTTGTGAATCGGCCGCCGGGAACAGCAGCGACGGCAGCATCTCGGCCAGGTCGCCCTGGCGGTGCGCTAACGCCAACTCCGAGAGGCCCGGACGGGCCAGGCCGCGGAAGTAGCCGGCCAGCACTTGCGAGCCGCCCGACGGATCGGCCTCCACCGCCACCACCGGCGACGGCCACGACAACGCCGACCCCACCCAGGCCGTCGTGGCTCCCGACGAACCAGCCGCTGACGTGAACGTGATGATCGCCATAACCCGGGCCCTCAGCGTTCCCGCGAATCAAGCACCAACGCCACCTTGCCCGCGGAGGCCCGGGCCGCCAGATCAGCGGCGGCATCCTGAGCCACCAGGACGTCCACCAAGACGGCCTGGTTATCGGTCGACTTCGACACCGACACCACCGTCGCCCCGATCGTGGCCACCGGACCCGACACCGGCTGACCGGACGCCCCCGCACCAGGGGTCTGCACAATCCGGATGGCGTCCCCCGCCTTCAAGGCCGTGGCCGGCAGCAGACCGCGTCCCAAGGCGAGGCCGACCACGGTGAACCCCTTCGGCGGCACCATCGCGTCCGTGACCGACGCCCGAGTCACCAGGGCACCGGCGGCAATGTCCAAGGCGGCGCGCTTCCCAACGACCGTCGCGGCGTCCGCTGCCGGCACTGTCTGGACGGCCGGGTCGACACCCATCCGGACCGTCACCAGATCCGCCGCCGTGATCAACGCGCCGCGCTCGATCGTCCTCCGGGTCGCGATCACCTCCACCCGGGAGGTCGCCGACGTCCACAACCACACCCCGCCGAACGCTCCCAGCAGCAAGCTCGCGACAGACACCACGATCAACACCGGACGCCGCCGCACCCGCACCGGCGCCGCCGGCACGGCGCGCAGCACATCGTCGGCGGACGCCGCCACGGCCGTCGCGGGAGGAAGCTTGGTTCGCTGCGCCATCAGGCACCTCAGTTCTGTCACAAGGGCCACACCCAACGGCGCGGCACAGGTCGTTCACCCACATAACGGAACCGAAAGAACGTTCCCGGACACGTACCCCCACCGAGATCTAGGGGGAACGCGGCCACCAATGCAGGGGGTACGTTGTCGGACTAACAGGGGTACGCAGACGCCCACAGCGCCACGCGATGCCGAACGAGGAAACGACTTCTGCCGAAGCCCCGCCCATGAACTTGGGACAGGTAAAGCGGTCAGACATCCCAACTGGGATTCCCGCACGGTAAGTCGAACCCGACCCAATGTCGACAGTGCTCCCCGAAAACGGTACGAAAGTACCGCCGCGAAAGCTGGTGCGGCGATCCCCGACGGGACCACACCACGGGCCAATTCCGGCGATCCAGCGCCGATAGATCAGGCCGAATCCGGAGCGACTTGCTGGCCGCTGGGCACCTCAGCGAGGGCGCGAATCGCGGCCTCCGTCGCGCTTGCAGCGTCGGTCATGTCGATGCGAACACGTGGTCCATCGATGCTGTCGTCCCACGGTTCGTACTCGCGATCAAGGACCTCGGCCCAGGTCGGCGTTACCTGGCCCTTCAGGTCAGGAACCCGCCCCTCGACACGACGTCGATGCTCCGCCCGGTCCGGCAGGACGCACTCGAACACGACCAAAGGAACGTCCAATGCGGCGGCGAGTTCCCTCCACATGGCACGGGTCACGTGCAAGGGATTCACCAGGCCCACGACGACCTTGCCCCCCAGTTCAAGATTGGACGCCTCCAGCTCACGGACCACCTCATACCCGAGAGGGCCTACCTCAACGCCAGCGCGGATCAGCGGCGTCTCGACGACGTCAACACGCAAGTACACCGCGCTCAGCTCGCGCACGATCGCCTTTGAGAGCGTGGTCTTCCCGGTCCCGGGCAGGCCCCCGATAACGATCAACCGGGCCCTCGGTCCTCCCTGTGTCGGGTTGATGAAATGCGACCCTAATGTGAAGCCCATGACGTCCACCCCCGAACGGATCGCTCTACCTGCCCTGCTCGCCGGCCAGGGACTCTTCCAAGCAGCCCTCGCCTGCGGAGCGCCCTGGGGAGCAGCCGCCTGGGGAGGAACCGAACCCGGACGACTCCCGACCAACAAACGAATCGCCAGCGGAGCCGCAGCGATCGTCTACCTGGCCCTCGCCGCCCGCAGCATCACCGCCCTCGGCCACACCCCGTCCATGGCCCTAGCCGGACTCATGGCGCTCGGGACAGCCACCAACGCCGCCTCACCCTCCCGCTGGGAACGGTTCGGCTGGGCGCCCTACACCGCCACCATCGGCTGTCTGGCCTGGCGAGCCGCCCATCAGGCGTCCGCATCACCATTGCCATGCTGACTTCCATGAGCACGCCGAACTGGATGGACAGGTACCTCAGCGGGGCACACGAGGAGGTCTGGACTGAGCTGCGCCAGTACGGCGCCCGCGTCCGCGAGCCTCACCTCATCGTTGAGGCTCAGGCCGTCTGCGACGAAATGGCCCGTCGAGCGCGGCACAACCTCGAGACCTTGATCGGACGCCTCGACGAGCAGGGCTACCGCTTCCACACCAACGACGACGCCCAGGACCCCGTCGCACCCCTCCTGCCGTCCTCCCCTCACGCTGATCGGCTCGCATCCTGGCTGGAAGAAACGCTCGGGCCCATCCCGCTCGCCCTGTCGTCCTGGCTGCGCATCGTGGGCGACGTCTGGCTCGTAGGAACCCACCCGGATTGGCCCGAGTCGGCGAGCGCGGACCCCCTCGTAATCGAACTCGAATTCAGCCGCTACCCGGAGGCGTCCACTCAGGACTACTACCTCAACGAACTGGAAGCCTGGGAGGAAGCCAACGCCGACAGCGAAACACCCGACGCCTTCGTGCTCCCAGTCGCGCCAGATCGACTACACAAGGCCAACATCAGCGGTGGGCCGCCCTACGGGTTCCGACTCCCGGACGCAACCGCCGAAGGCCTCTTCATCGCCGAGTCGCCCATGCCCTTCGTCTCCTACCTGAACGATGTGTTCACCAACGGCGGGTTCCCCGGCCCGGCAACCACAGCCCAACAACGCCGGATCAAGGACTGCCTCGCCGAGGGAATGCTGGCCCTGTGACGCACCTCGACTGAGGATGCGCTGAACAGATTCCCGGTACGTTCGCAGTGTGACCGACAACAACCTGTCCTGGCGCGACGACAGGGTCGGATCCGCGTTTGCGCGGCGACAACCCGACCGTTCTGAGGCGGCTACGGGCAGGGTTCGCGGTGATGGGCGACGTTCAGCACTTTCCTGGCTACTGCGTGTTGATCACTGACGATCCCGCAGCTTCAACGTTGACCGACCTCCCGCGCGAGCGTCAGGAACTGTTCCTCGCCGACGCGGCTGTCCTCGCCCGCGCCGTCGAACAGGTGATGGGCGACGCGACACCGCCTACCGTCGGATCAACATCGAGATCCAGGGCAACACCGACGCGTTCCTCCACGCCCACATCACACCCCGCTATCACTGGGAACCGGAGCCCCACATCCGCTGGCCGGCGGCCGTCACCTGGTGGGATCGGCTCGCCGACGCAGCAGCATGCGCGCTCGGACCAGAACATGACGACTTACGTGCCGAACTCATCGCTTCCATCGACCACGAGTTCGAAGCCCTCGATTTCGCAGCCGACGTACCTGGGAGCATGGACTGATGGGAACGGTTCCGTCGCGGTTTCGGCCGCCGTTGGGGGCACAACTCTCCGCCCTGGTGCAGGGCGACCTGCCGGACCTCCTGGTCTGGGTATCGCGATACGGCGCAGCGGGAGCCACTCTGATCGAGCAACCGCTCGAGATTTGGACCCATCCCTTGACCCAGTTCGCTTCCCGCCAGGACGGTTCCCACTTTGCTGCCCTGCCCCTGTGGACGACCACCGAGTCGCCGAGCGACCTCACTGCCGAGATCGAAATCAGCACTGACGGCTCCGTCACGATCACTGACGTCCACGTGATGTAGGTCCATCGACCCCGTCCTTGTGGCAGCCTCGTCGTACTGCATCGAGTCCATTACGGCCCCCGCCGGAACGTTCCCGCATGGGCTCGACCACCGCGACGCACAGACGAACCCGGACGAGGAACTTCAATCGGCAAACTCGACTGCTCGCCCGCGAACTCCCAGGCCGCAAGCTGAACGGATGCGGCCCTGGGCGACCCTGTGGTCGAGGCGACCAGGAGTTCGTCCGGCGCCGTCACGGCGAGGCAGCCGCGCGGGGTCTGGGCGGCTCCTGTGAGAGCAGTCGGCCCAAGGTCCACCCTTGCCTCGACGTCTGCAGCCGATGGGACCTTTCCGCGTCCGACTTGGACCGCGAGGTCGCTCAGCGCTTCATCGATCATGGTCGGTGCCGGCTTCGTGGCCTGCAGGATCTGGTCCGTGGCGCCGATCACCCGCTGTCCGGTGGCCTTGACCAGGACCTCGACACTCGGACCGTCGGGGGTGGCGGCATCATGCGCCCAGCCGGCGACGTAGTTGAACGTGTACTGCGAGGCGTCCAGCCCGTGCGCCGCCGTCACCAGATAGGCGACCGACTCGGCCTCCACCTCCCACACGCCACGACACGCGAAACCGTCCCGCGATGCCGGGGCATGCAACAACACATGCCCGGCCTCGTGCGCCAACGTCTTCACCGCCTGCGCCTCATCAATGTCGTCCCGGACCCGCACCTCCCGCGCGTCGTACGCCGTGAGCCCGTTCGCCCCGCCACAGTCCCCACGGACCACCGAGTACCCCTGCGCCTCGACGAACCCTTGCAAGGCGTCCCACAACCCGGGCGGAGCCTGACCCGACAGCAGCTCTGATCGGGGCGCCTCCGGCAGCGGGTCGCCGTCGGTCTGCGACACGTCGAACACCGACACCGGCTTCACCCCCACCACCCGCACCTGGACAACCCGTTTGCCGGTGGCGTCCCGTACCGGACGCCCCTGTTCGTCAACTTTCCGGTCCCGGAGTGTCACCGGGCCGAGGACGCGGATAGCGGCTTCGCCGCGGCGGACCTGGCGTCCTTTGGCCTGCCAGGCCCGGTAGCCGGCCACGAGGGTGGCGTCCGGGCGCTGGGTCCAGATCAGGACCGTGTTGTTGAACGAGTACCGGTGGAAGCTGGTCGCGAACCCCAACCACGCCTGCCAGGCCTCGACCGAGTCCAACGATCCGACCCGCTCGGCCAGCTGGGTATGCAGAGCCTCCAGCGTCGCCTTCCGCGACTCCTCCGCGGCGACCGGGTCATACTCGGCCCGGGCCATCAGGACCCACCGCGCAACAGCTCCACCGCTGCCGCCCACAGCTCGCCGGCGAGCACGAGATCGTCGCCCAGAAACGCGGCGTCTTCGGCCTCTACTAACAGGTCTTCCACGATCAGGGGGACGTCGGATCGCTGCTCGTCATGGAAGGAGATCTCGATCTGGCTCATCGCGCGGCCCCCGCCACGGCCTGGAGGACGCCTCTGCGGGAACCCGCCTTGACCCGTCGGAAGAGGCCGTCGACATCGTCGGGGTCCACACGGAGCATGCGTCCGCAGCGGAAGCCGGGAAGGGCCCCGTCGGCGATCCAGCGCCGCAACGTCTTGATGCTGACGCCGGTCCGATCGGACGCCGCCGCCAAAGTCTCGTATCGCCTTGCCATCGCTCCTCCTTGACTGGGATCAAGGCGCTAGATCAGCAGGGGAACGTTCCTCGATGCGTACCCCTAGACAGAGGGACCTCGGATTCGTCCGAAGGCGGCGAGCGGCGGATCGATCGCATTCAACTGCAACCCGAAGGATCACTCAGATCAAGTTCGGCGATCGCCGACGCAGCAGCGGGTGATGATCCGAGCCATGCCTACCTTTGGATCCAGGACGCCCAGCCGCTCGTCTTCGGTGAGGAAGCCGGTCATGGCTGATATCGCTGCACGGCGCGAATCTAGATCTATACAGGTACAGTGGATCTGTAAAGAGTTGGATGCGAAGGTGCGTGATGAGTCGAACGGTTGGCATCGCCCCCTTGCCCGACTACTTCGGGCATCGGGAGGGGGTCGCAGCGCTGGGCGCGCGTGGGCTGAGGGCGGAACTGGACGCTGGCCGGATGATCCGCCTCAGCCGTGGGGTCTACCGAAAGAGCGACGCCGTCGGCGACGACAACCTCGCCGAGATCGGCTTGCTTTCGTCCACCGCAACGCTGTGTCTCACCTCGGCTCTAGCCCACCACGACCTCACGGACGCCATTCCCGCCAGCATCGACATCGCGATCCCACGCGGCACCTGGGCGCCGGCGACCAACGCCCCCGTGACCTGGCATCGCTTCGACCCGGCCACCTTCACCATTGGCCGTACCGACCTGGCGGTCACGCCCGAACTGTCCATCGGCCTCTACAACGCCGAACGGAGCATCGTCGACGCGTTCCGGCTAGCCCACACCGAGGGCAGCGAACAGGCGATCGACGCCCTGAAACGCTGGCTCAGGCGCGGCGGCCAACCGTCCCTCCTCCTGAACACCGCAGCCAACTTCCCCAAGGTGCTGCCCAAGCTCCGAGCGGCACTGGAGGTCCTGCTATGAACCGGCCAACACGCGACACCGTCGCTGGACGCGCCTACCTCGACCTGCAGAACCTGGCCCGCAAGCAGGCCCGTCCGAACGCCGAGTTGCAGCAGCTCTACGTCTTGGAAGGATTCCTCGCCCGACTGGCCGCGCACCCTGAGCCCACGCACCTCGTCCTCAAAGGCGGCGCACTTCTGGCCGCCTTCGGCGATCGCCGACCCACACGCGACCTCGACTTCCAAGCCTCACACCAGTCCAACGACACCGCAGAGGTGCTGGAGGTCGTCCGCGCCGTCGCATCCACCCCGTTACCCGACGGGCTCGAGTTCGACATCGACACCGGCCGGGCAGCCACCATCCGCGAAGGTGAGGACTACTCCGGCGTTCGGGTCAGCATGCAAGCAAGCCTGGCGGGCGCACGCCTCACCTTCCACGTCGACGTGAACTTCGGCGACCCCCTCTGGCCGGGGCCCGAACCGGTCGCGGTGCCCCGCATCCTCGGCGGGCCGCCAATCCTGGTCATGGGCTATCCGCTGCACATGGTGCTGGCCGAGAAGCTCGTCACGGCCATCGACCTCGGCACCGTCAACACCCGCTGGCGCGACTTCGGCGATCTGTGGACCCTCACCAGCACCCACCCCATCGCGGGCAGCGACCTGACCGTGGCCGTCGAGGAGGTCGCGCGCTACCGCAGGGTCACGATCCTTCCCCTAGCCGAGGCGCTCACCGGATTCGGGTCCCACGGCCAAGCACGATGGGCTGCCTGGCGAACCAAGCAACGCCTCGAAGCACTACCGCCCAACTTCAGCACCGTCGTTGGGGCCCTGATCGACTTCGCAGACCCCGTGCTGGCCGGCCAGGCAGCGAACAGCGACTGGGATCCGCAGGCCACGACGTGGCGTCCGCTAACGCACGACTAACGCACGAATCTGAACTCTTAGGATGTTGTACGAAGTCAGATCAGGAATCACCGAGGTTTCCTAAACCTTGTGTCGCAAGTTCGAATCTTGCTGGGGTCGCCACGCATCGTCCTGTCGGATGTGCCTGATGGCCCCGCAATTTCCCGATCAACCTCGGCACCCTCCGGCACGGTGTCGACCCGCTGAGGATCCGGATGGGCGCTCACCAGCCGCCCGCCCCGGACGCCGCCGCGTCTCATCATCTAGCCTGGGGCGTCCGATAACTGTCCACTTAGTCCGCCTCCCTCCACCGCGGTCACCGGGCGCTGACAAGGCCTAACAGCAGGAGGGGACAGCTACCCGGGGTACACATCCCCTCCGCGGATGAAAATTCGGCGCGTGTCCCCCAGCGAGAGGACTTGCGCATCCCCGTTCGACGCGTAATCTTTGGTGATGAGAGCGACGCCAGGCTGTTGATGTCTCCTGGGGGTGGGTAGACGGCTTCTAGCCCTTCGGCCGGCGTCGCTCTCTTTCTCATTTAACCCCCGCTGCCAGGTCGCCTGCGAGCGGCCCCACTACATTGGGCCGCATGGCGCAGACAGCACTCGACCGGGCACAAGCCAAGATGCGCGACCGTGGCGTCGCGCCCGGAGCCATCGACAGTTTCGCGCACTACTTCGAACTCGCCCGATCCGGAGCTACCGGCATCATCGCCGAGGCGTCTATCGAGCCGTTGACGGCGCCGGAGTCGCTCGCCGGCGTCCAGATCGACCCGGACGCCGCCCGCCAGGCCCTGGCCCAGACCGTCATGATCAAGCTCAACGGCGGACTCGGCACCTCCATGGGGCTCGATCGCGCGAAGTCGCTGCTGAGCGTCCGCGACGGCAAGAATTTCCTCGATCTGCAGGTCGCCCAGGTGCTGCACGCGCGCCGCGCCCACGGCGTCCGGCTGCCGCTGCTGTTCATGAACAGCTTCCGGACCAGGGACGACACCCTCGCCCACCTGGCTCGGTACGGCGACCTCGCGGTCGAAGGTCTGCCGCTCGATTTCGTCCAGAACGCCATCCCGAAGATTGACGCCCAGACGTTCGAGCCGGTTGCCTGGCCGGACGATCCCGAGCTCGAGTGGTGCCCGCCGGGGCACGGCGACATCTATGTCGCGCTGGAGGCGTCGGGCATTCTCGAAGACCTCCTTGACAAGGGCTTTCGCTACGCGTCCCTGGCCAACGGCGACAACCTGGGCGCCGGCCCGAACGCGACGCTCGCGGGCTGGTTCGCCGCGAGCGGCGCGCCGTACGCGGCCGAGGTGTGCGTCCGCACGCCGAACGATCGCAAAGGCGGCCACCTCGCGGTCCGGCGATCGGACGGCCAGTTGATCCTGCGCGACACCGCTCAGACGGCGCCCGACGAGATGGACTTCTTCACCGACGAGCACCGCCATCCGTACTTCCACGCCAACAACCTGTGGCTCGACCTGCGCGCCCTCGCAGACCGGTTCGCGCGCCACGGCGCCGTCCTCGGCCTGCCGCTGATCGTCAACCGCAAGACGGTCGATCCCGCGGATCCCACCTCGACGCCGGTGCTGCAGCTCGAGACCGCGATGGGCGCTGCCATCGAGGTGTTCCCGGGGGCGCGCGCCATCGCCGTCGGCCGCGACCGCTTCCTGCCGGTCAAGGGGACGAACGAGCTGCTCCTGCTGCGCTCCGACGTCTTCGACTTCGGCCCGGACGCCGTCCCGCGCGCCACCGTCCCGGACCAGCCGCGCGTGGACCTGGGTGCTCCCTACCGGCTCGTCGACGACTTCGAGCGGCTCGTGCCGGTGGTTCCGTCCCTGAGGCAAGCGCGATCGCTCACCGTCCGCGGTGCCTGGACCTTCGACCAGCCCGTGACCATCGTCGGTGACGTCACGATCCCGGAGGCCGGAGCGCCGGCGTCCGTTCCTGGCGGAGCCCTGGGCGACGCATGACGGACGCCGACTGGCACGTCGCCCTGGCGTACGCGCTCGTGGGCGAACGGCTGGACCTCCCCTCCCGAAGCACGCCGGACGCCTCCCTCCTGGCCGACGAGCTGGCCCGCGCGGGCTGGACCCAAGAGCGGCTGCTCGAGCATGCGCTGGCGACGCAGGCGTCCGAAGCGCCCTGGCCGCACCCCGTGCCGAGCGAGCTGCGGGCTGGACTCGGGGCGGCCCAGTTCCATGCCGCCGTGGGTCGCGTCCGCGTCGAGCTGGGCCTGGACGCCCTCGCTGCCCGTCCGCCGTCGGGCCGGACCGCGTTGACGCCGGACGAGCGCCGCCTGCTGGCCGAGGTGCCGCCCCACCACGTGCCCCACTAGGCAAAACACACGGGCCCGCCACCGATCGGTGGCGGGCCCGTGTGGGCTAGCTGGCTGAGATCAGCGCTTGGCGAGCAGGTCGCGGATCTCGGTGAGGAGGTCCTCCGTGGTCGGGGCGGAAACCTCGACCTCGGGCTTGGCGACGCGAGCCTGGATGGCCTGCACCGGCTTGATCACGAAAAAGTAGATCACCGCAGCGACGATGACGAACGAGATCGCGGCAGTGAGGAACGCGCCCACGTGAATGCCGTTGGGGGCGTAGTTGGAGAAGTTCGGCGAAGCGCCGATCATGCCCAGGATGTCCATGAACATCGTGGTGAAGGCCTCGACGACCTTCCCGAAGGCGCCACCGATCACGACGGCGACGGCCAGGTCGAGCAGGTTACCCCGCATCAAGAATTCCTTAAAACCCTTCATTTCATACCTTTCAGTCGAACCGCCCGTCGGCTTCCTGCGGGACTGCCCCGATCTGGGGCTCTGGGGGCGATTCCGTCCTCAAGTATGACCCGAACGGTTTTTGGTCGTCCACACCAAACCGGGAGCGGCGCATGAGAGTCTTGTAACAATTCCAAGCGAAACGGCTCTGGCTTGCTGCGATACCCCGTGTGGCGCGCCTACCTCACCGTGACGGTGAGGGTGCCCGAGTCGACCGCGGCGGCGACCGCACCTGCGGCGTCCAGGCTGACCTCCACGAGCAAGACGCGCTCAGCTGGTGTCAGCATGCCGGACGCGACCGGCGCTGGCGCAGCGACCACCCGCACGTTCGAGGCGACGGGTCCCTTCGAGGCGATGAGATCAATCCGGCTGCCCGCCTTCACCACATCGGCCAGCGCCGCGCTTGGCATCGGGACGGCCATCACGACGAACCCCGGGGACGCCAACGCGGCACCGGTGGCGACCGTGGCGCTCGTGATCGGCGTGCGCGCCGTCACTGGACCGTTGAGCACGGCCCCGGCGAGCCGATCGGGGGCGCCCACCGACCCGGAGGGCACGACGTCGGCCCCCAGCTCGAGCCGGATCAGGTCGGACGCCGCGAGCTTCGTCCCAGCCGGAAGGTCGCGCGCCGCCGCAACGACCGTGACGGTCGGCGTCCGCTGTGGTTGGAACTGGCCCACGAGCGCCAAGACGGCAACGAAGGCGGCCACCGCCGCGATCCAGCGACGATGCCAACGGAGGACGCGGACGATGGCGTCCGCGGCGCGGGGGAGGGCTGACGTTCTCACGTCAACACATTAGGCGGGCCGTGTCAGTTATCCACAGGCCCGGATCGGACGGCCGTCAGGCGGCCGGGGTGGACGTCGTAGAAGCGGTCTTCGACGCCTTGTCAGGCTTCGAAGCCTTGGTCGTGGACGCGGTATCCGAGGAGGTCGACTCCTTCGCGCCAGACGACTCTTTCGTCGACTCTTTCGCAACGGCCGTGGACGACGTGCCCTTGGTTCGGTTGTCGGTGGCGTAGAAGCCCGAGCCCTTGAAGACAACGCCGACCGCCGAGAAGACCTTGCGCAGATCGCCGTCACACTCCGGGCACTCGGTGAGCGCGGCGTCGCTGAACTTCTGCACGATCTCGAACTCGTTGGTGCAATCCGAGCAGCGGTACTCGTAGGTGGGCATGCGTTCGTCCTCGTCGAAAGGTGTTGAGCGCCCATCTTAACGGCCCGCGGCCCGGACCCTATTCCTGACCAGCCCGCGCCCACCCAGGCGCAGATTTCGGCCGCTCCAGGGCGTGCTGCGAGGCGTCCTGCTCGGGGGTAACTATCGTGACCCCATGGCCCTGTTCTCTCGCAAGAAGCCCGTGCCCGAGCCGGTCGTCGAGCCGGTCGTCGATGACGTCCCGCTGCCGCGCCGGACGCCCGACGAGCAGTTGGCCCGCCTGCTGGGCGGCGTCGACGCGCTGCGTCCGTTCGGCATGCAGATCAACGACGTCACGGGCTTGACGCTGTGTGAAGAGATCGTCAGCGACCTCGACCTGCCGATGGTGTCCACCGCGCGGACCGCCGGCTACGGCGTCCGGGCGGCGAACCTGGTGGGGGCGACCCCGGACCATCCGATCGACCTGCACGTCGTCGGTGTCATCGATCGCCGCGACACCATGCCGGCTGAGGCGGTCGCATCCGGGGCGTGCGTGGTGCTGTCGGAGGGCGCGCCGGTTCCGGCCGGAGTGGACGCCGTCGTGCCGGCGTCCGAGGCCACGTCGACCGGACGCGTCGCGCGGTTCGTCGGCGAAGCTGCGGTCGGGCAGCACCTGGCGGTGCGCGGATCGGAGTTGGCAGACGGCGCGAAGCTGATGAGTCCCGGACGCATCCTGGACGCGCGCTCGATCGCGCTGCTGGCCGAGATCGGGCTCGACAAGGTCCTGGTGCGGCCGAAGCCGCGGCTCGTCGTCTTCGCGGTCGGGGAGGGGCTGGTGTCGCCCGGCCTGCCGATCACCTCGATCGCTCAGCGGTACGCCTCCGGCACGTCGTACGTCACCGCCGCCGCCCGTGGCGACGGGGCCACGGTCTACCAGCTCGACGTGGTCGGACGCGAGGCCGCGGTCATCCGGCAGACGATCGCGGACCAGGTGATCCGCGCGGACGCCATCGTCGTGCTTGCCGAGGACGACACCGACGCGCACCTGGTGGCCGGCCTGCTCGCCGACATCGGGACCGTCGACGTGGCCCACGTCCTCGTCGACGGGGGCCAGACGCTGGCCGTCGGCCGCGTCGGCGACGAGCGCATCCCGGCGCTCGTGCTGCCGGCAGGAGCGGTGCGCTCGTGCGTCGGCTATCACCTGTTCGTTCGGCCGCTGCTCGACCGGCTCGGGGCGCGGGCGACGTCCGCGGCGACGCTGCGAGGCGTCCTGGCTACGGACCTGACGGCGGACGCCGACGGCGTCCGGTATCTGCCGGCGCGCCTCGAGGGCGAACGGGTGCGTCCGGTGTCGTCGGGGAACGACCACGCCTACGACCTGTTCCGGGCCGATGTGCTGGTGCGGCTGCCTGCGGGGGCGGAACTCCCGGCGGGGTCGAGCGTCGAGTGCATCGTCCTTCAGCCGGACGCCGACGCGTCGCCCGGACGCGGAGCCGCGGCGACGGCGTCCTGAGATGTTCACCAGCCGGAACTGGCCGGTGACGTTGGAGCACGGACCCGTCCGGCTGAGGCCGATCCGCCGCTCGGACGAGGCGGCCTGGAACGAGGTGCGCGCGCGGAACGGGGCGTGGACGGGTCCGTGGGACGCGACGCGGCCGCCCGAGGGCGCGGACGCCGGACGCACGTTTCCCCAGCTGGTCGGGGACTTCTCGCGGCAGGCGCGTACGGGCGCGATGCTGCCGTGGGCCATCGCCTACTCGGACGCCGGCGCGCGGCACGTCTTCGCAGGGCAGATGACGGTGTCGGGGATCACCTACGGGTCGGCGCGCTGGGCGATGGCCGGCTACTGGGTCGACCAGCGGTGGGCCGGACGCGGGATCGTCCCGACGGCCCTGGCACTCGCGGGCGACTACCTGTTCTTCGGGCTGGGACTGCATCGGCTGGAGGTGGCGATCCGGCCCGAGAACGCGAAGTCGCTGCGCGTGGTGGAGAAATTGGGGCTGCGCTACGAGGGACGGCGTCCGCGGTATCTGCACGTCGACGGCGACTGGCGCGATCACGAGATGTTTGCGATCCATGCCGACGAGGTTGGTCCGGGAGGGCTGATCGGACGCCTCGCGCGGTGAATCTTGCCGCCGTTCGGCGGGCCGTGGCGTGTCGGCCGAAGGCGGCGGAGGCGTCCCACTTAGGGTTCTGGCGTGGGGTTGACCGGACTGATCTTCGTAGCCTTTGCCTTGGCATGGCTCGTCTATCTGGTTCCCCTGATGCTGAACCGCAAGACGAACGGGCTGTATGACGACGTCGTCTCCGACGAGCCGATCACGCCCTCGGTGACGATCGTGCGGCGTGGCGTCCCGTTGGACGTTGCCGTCGAGGCGCCGGTCGTCGTGTCGACGCCGCTGAACCGTCGCGCCGCGCTGCGGGAGCTTGACTTGGTGGACGCCCGCGCGTCCGTCCGTCGGCGGATCGTGCTCGGCGTGCTGCTCGTGGCCGGGATCGTGCTGGGGCTCTTGGTCCATCTCGGACGTGTCCCGTGGTGGTCGATCGGGATTCCGGTCGGGTTGCTGGTGCTGTTCGTCGGTGTGGCGCGTGTGACGGTCGTTCAGATGCGAAAGTCGTTGGACGCCCGCGCGGCGGCGATTCGGTCGCTGGGTCAGGTCGAGGAGACCGTGTCGATCGCGGTGCTGGGTGCCGGGGACGACGTGGTCAACGGGGAGACCGTCGACCTGACGGCCCCGATCCAGGCGGTGTCGTCGCTCTGGGATCCGATCCCGATCACGAAGCCCACGTATGTGTCGAAGCCCCTCGCGCCGCGGACGGTCCGCACCATCGACCTGTCAGCGCCGGTGGCCGCGGTGAACGGTGGCATCCCCGTGACCGCGGACTCGCCCGAGCCTCCCGTGGCCGAGGGCCGGGGGGACCGGGCAGTCAACGAGTGACGCTGGCTTTTGGGGCGTCCGGGGTGCTGGTGTAAGGTGTTCGTGCTGTCGGAGACGTCCGGCAACACCTGGGGCTATAGCGCAGTTGGTAGCGCGTCTCGTTCGCAATGAGAAGGTCAGGGGTTCGAATCCCCTTAGCTCCACCCGGTTGAAACCCTGCCTGACAAGCAAACTCAGGCGGGGTTTCTGCTCGCCTGGGGCCAGGCGTGCAACATACGTGCAATAGCGCTGAGGGTGTTGGGCGCCGATGGCCGTCGGTGGTCAGGGATGCCCCTCGTGCTTCAGCGGTGCTCGGCGCGCCGACGGAAAGCGTCCAGGACGCCGTTGAGGGCGACGGCCAGATCGTTGAGCTCGCGTTGGTAGACCGCTCCTGAGACGAGCGCATGCCTGAGCTCCTCCAGGTCAGCTGCCCACTCCTGGACGCTGCGGTGCGCCGACGCTCTCGTAGAGCGTGGTTCGAGCGACGCCTGAGGTCCGTCGATGGCAGCGTGCCGGAGAGAGTTATCAGAGGGCGGGGTCACTGCCGACAGGACGTGCCCCCATCGTGGGTCGCCCTCCCTCGCTCGATCCTGAACGCCCAGCAGGACCTGCAAGCGCCGACTCCGGATTTCTCAGGACGCGTGCGACGGCCGTCTCGTCATCGGTGGGCGTGGGGCGGAGCGACCTATTCGGCGGATCGATAACGGACACGAGCCGAGGTTGGATGCCGACGACACGGTTCCCGCGCCGCTCGATGGATGCCTGAACCCGGCACGTCGACGAGCACCAGATCGGACGCCGTCCGCGCCCGCCGTAGTTCACCGGCTGTCCGCAGCGAGGGCACGGGTGTGGGCCGGATCGTGGTCGAACGAGCTCGTCCATGGGTCCTCGCACAGGGGGAACGTTGTTTCGTAATAACGAAACTAGCACCCTGGGTGCACCAGGTGTGCATGACTTCGTTGTTAGGGGGTACGTGGCCGGATCTCGCGAGGCGATGTAGCCACCCTAGGCGCCGTGTGTTCGTCAACGTAACCTTGACGGCCCGGCGCTCGCGAACGCAACGAAGTTGCCCGAGGGCTAGACGGCGTCAGTTCTCGGACTCACCCGGCAACCGACGCTCAGCACTTCCGACGGATCGTGAAGGCGCGCCAGCGGGTGGAAGTCTCCGAGAGAGCCCTTCGGGACGCGGTCCAGTCCGCCCGTGACGCCGGCGACTCGTGGACGATCATCGGCGCCGCCCTGGGTGTGACACGGCAGGCGGCGCAGCAACGCTTCGGCAGTTGACCGCCCCTGGGGCCTCCTCTCGGGCAGCGCCCTTGGACTCGCAGCCATTCCGTATTACGCTTTTGTCCATGGAGACGATCAACGGGAAGCCGATCACCGACGAACAGATCCAAGAGTGGGCAGACGAGGCCGAGCAGGGATACAACGTCGCCCAACTTCGGAAGCGCGGACGGAAACCCAAGGGCGACGGCCCGGCTAGGGTCGTGCCGATCCGGCTGGACGACAGTCTGTTGGCGGCGCTGGACGATCGCGCCGATCAAGAGCGGGTCAGCCGTTCGGATGTGATTCGAGCCGCCATCCGCGCCTACGTGGCATGAAGGTGCATCCTTCAGCTCTGAAGCACGGGATCGCCCCAGAGGATGCGCTACGGGCCGCCACCGAATGTGTGTACGTGAGCGAACCTGACGACGACGTTCCAGCCAAGCAGTTCCGGCTCGGCTTCGACACTCAGGGTCGTCTGCTTGAACTGATGGTCTTGTGCTTCGACAGCGGCAACGAACTCATCATCCACGCGATGAAGGCCCGTCGTCGCTACCTCAATTTGCTCAACTAAACGGGCTACTCGTAGTTGAGCGTGGTGGGTCGTTGATGCAAGGGCTCGTGGCCTTGCGCTGGGATGGGTGTTGCGAAGCATCCTCCCGGACAAGGACCACGAGCTGTGATCGAGCCTACGTGTTCGCTGCGTGACGCTGCGAGCGTGTTTTTCAACCTGCCCGACTACCACGTGATCGACGCGATCGACCTGCCCTCGGGTGGCCGTCGCGTGATCGTGCAGGCCAACACCGTCGCGGACGGCTGTCCTGACTGCGGAGTCGTGTCCGAGCGGGTCCATGCCTGGTCCCGGCAACGGGTGAAGGACATCCCGCAGGCCGGCGGTATCGAGCTCGTCGTGGTCAAGCCGCGGTTGGTGTGCGCCGAGCGAGCGTGCTCGCGCCGGACGTTCACCCAAGCCACGGCAGAGTTGCCGTCACGGGCCCGGTGCACGAGCCGGCTACGGCAAGCCTTGTTGACCTCGGTGATCGACCTTGGCCAACCTGTCGACCAGGTCGCGCGGAGCCACGGGGTCGCCTGGTGGACCGCCCAGAAGACGATCAACATGGCGATCGACACACTGCCCGATATCGACGCTTTGCACGTCACCCAGCTCGGGGTCGATGAGCACCGCTACCGAAGGGTGCGCTGGTACCGGAATGTCGATACCGGCTCCTGGACGCGGGTCGAGCCGTGGATGACCACGATCGTGAACACCCGCAGCGGGCAGGTCCTCGGCATCGTCGACGGCCGCGACAGCACAGCAGTCGAGGTCTGGCTGTCAGGTCGTAGCCGGGCGTGGGGGACCGGATCAGTGTGGTGGCAATCGACCCCTCGGCAGCGTTCCGCAAGGCGATCGTCGGCTGCCTCCCGAACGCGAAGATTGCAGTCGACCCGTTCCACCTGGTCCAACTCGGCAACCTCTGCCTCACCCGGGTCCGGCAACGCCTCGCCCACGACCTCCACCAACGACGAGGACGCAAGATCGACCCGGCCTGGGCACACCGGATGCTGCTGCTACGCGGCTACAACACCCTGTCGGCGCGTGGCCGCGACCGACTCCAAGCCGTGCTCGCCACCGACGACCCAACCGGTGAACTAGGCGCCGCCTGGGGCGTCAAGGAAGCCCTCCGGCTGATCCTGGCCAGCCCCACCATCGAGGCCGCCCGTGCCGCGAAGGCCCGCTTCGACGCCTGGGTGGCGATCGCGGACACCGACGAGACCGACCGATTCGCCGCGACCATCACCTCTTGGTGGCCCGCCATCGAGGTGACCATCGCCACCGGCGCGACGAACGCGCGGACCGAGGCCGCGAACACTGCCATCAAGCACATCAAGCGGACCGGGCGCGGCTACCGCAACAACGCCCACTACCAAGCCCGCATCCTGCTCCGCAGCGCCCACCGGGCGCGGCAACACCGCTTGACCAGCCAAGGCACCACGGCCAAGTGCGAATAGCCAGAAAGCTGGTCAAGGCGCTACGCCGCTACCGCACCGTCCAGATCAAGGCCGGCAACGAAACCGTGACCGCCGAGGACCCACTGCCCGACGGCATCCGCGCCGTCCTCGACGCCATCTACGACCGCACTAATTGAGCCAAGTCAGGTCGCACGTGGCCCCGCGTTGGACGCGACGCGACCGGGCAGCCACTCACTACCTACGCGACCGAGTCAGATGTGGCGAATATCCTTCCAAAACTTCACTAGGTTGGGTAGCCCAGCCCCACTCTCGGCGCGGAGAACATCATCTAACCTTGCGGTAATCTGCCAAATTCGATCCTGGCCGGCCCCCCTCCAAGTACGTGACTCGATGATGGAGTTTGCAACTGCCGCCTCGACAATTTCACCGATCAATGAGTCGGAGCTTCCCTTGAGTTTCAACTTGATCTGAGTCTCGCGAACAACCGTCGAGCGCTTGAACATGGAGAAGAGAGCACGAGCAGCTGAGACCGACTCCAGATGATCCTCGAAGTCTGTCAAGCGCGGCTCCGAGTCCTCGACGCGGAATATTCCGACTGACTCCAATGCGGCGCGAATGCGGTCCGGAGAAAATTCCCTCATCGAATCTTGGCCCCCGACCCTCACTGAATCTACCGAGCATCCATGCAAGGTAACCCGCGAAAACTGCGAGTGGGAGCCAATCTGAAGGTCGCCCAATTGGCAGTCGCGTAACTGCACATCATCCCACGTAACATTATCGAGACTCACGTTGACAAACGCCACTCTGTGCAGAATTGTGTGTGCCAGGTTCGAACCCTCCCATGAAATGCTCGAACTGATCGCAGGTGCGTCGAAGGTCCACGTTGCCGTGTGACGCATTGATAGAACAAAGGGTAACAAGGTCCCGACATTCAACTGAAGGTACGTCGGCCTAAGTTCAGTAACGACGATCGATTGCAGGGCCTTTAGTAGCTCTATCGTCTTGGCTTCGTCAAGCATCAGCATGCCAACGACGTATCGTGCCGTCGAGTCCGAGAGTTGAGAAACGGCAAGAAAGCGTGCCAGACCCGACCGGTCATGTCCCAATGCCACTTCGAGAAGTCGCCCGGCCAGCGCTACTGCAATGAAGTAGTCACGGAACTCAGGATGGTCGAAAGAGCGCATGTCTTCGGTGCTCTCCGGGGGACGTATCAGCAAGACGTGCATCCGCACCATATTAATGACTTGCTGGCGCGAATCTTGCGGGATGCCCCACGTGTCGAAAAGCATGGATGCGATCGTGTCAATGACTGGTACGGGCAGCCTGTCCGTGGCGCTCTGGTACATTTCCTCGGCGACATTGGCTAGGAGTTCACTATGCTGCTCAACAGTTAGGAATGGTTCGCCGGATACCCGATCCTTCCACTTCTCTCCGACCTCCCGTTGAATGAAGGCGTCCACGAGTGCGGCAATGCTCTCAAATTGGTCTTGCCCAGGACGCAAGAACTCGTCTACAGAGAGTCCAAGTTCAACGACAGCCTTGGCTGTTCGGGACAGCAGGAACGGCCTCGTAAGTACAGGGTGGTCTTCAACGCCACCCAGAGCCTCCAAAATCCTCTCATATAGGCCGACCGGATCCTCGGGTTCTCCGACCGGGGAGTCGAATCGCGTGCTCCCACCAGTTTCAAGTGCGTACTTGTCCAGGAGGTCGACAGACTCACGCCGCCCCCAGGGGATCAATCCCATTTCAACGAATTCGCAGGGCGACGTCGTAGACCGCTGGACCATTTTTGCGCGTCGAAGATAGTCGTCTGCGTCGAAGAAGGTGCGTCGGGCAGCAGCTACTATTGTTCCTTTGCCATCAAGCTGCGCTGTAATGCTCGCGAGAGCACCCAGTGACGTGTTACTTCCCTGCTCAGCCGACAGTTCATCGAAACCGTCGATTGCAACAACAAGGGCTCGCGATCTCATCAGTCGAACTAGGCCAGGCATCCATAGGCCGAACATGCGCAGGTCTCCGAGGTCACCCATCAGTGCCTCGTTCAGTCGCAGCAGCTGTCTCCCTTGAAGATCCAAGTGCCACAATAGATATCGAGACTGACCCGCGAGGAACTTGCTCGCCGTTCTTGCTTGTAGTTCTCGTAATAGCGCAGTCTTGCCCAGGCCCGCGTCGGCCGTAACGAAAACAATCCTAGTAATGAATGGACTTCCTTGTTTTAGCTCGTTATCTAGTGCGTGCATGGCGGAAGTTGCGTATTCAACATCCGAAGCGGGTCTTAATAGCCGAGCGGGGCCCTCCACAAAATGCGGTACGCCCGGTGCTCGCGCAAGGAGTCGATTGGCTAGGACGTCAAGCCTTCCGAGATTCACGGTCAGGAACTGCCGGTAGGTCAGTAGATCCTCGCCGACTTGGACGAAGATATCGTCGCCTTCCTCGAGAATTTGGCCCGATAGCTCGCGACCTTGACGCAATATCATGAAGTGGCCGTCGGGGCCAAGTGCGACCTCATCTTCATCGTCTGCAAATGCTGCCAGGTCCAGCAGGACCTCTTCGGGTCTCATGCCATCTCCTCGGAATCAATAGCAATATTCAGTTGTCGGACTCCAAGGTTTGCAAGTAAATCTCTTGTCGCCTGATCGTACGGATGCTCAAGGTTTGCGAATGCGACTGGTGCGCTTTGTATCGATGACGCGATTAGGCCAGGGACGAAGTCAGTGTCGTCGGAAAGGCAAACGATGGCGGGGTGAGCCAAGGATGCCAGCTGCAGCAGGTCGGCTGTGAGAAGAGTGTCGACTTGTTTCTGCTCGCGAGTTGTAAACATCTCGGCCGTGCGCACCTCGCAGCCAATGGTTGGACACACCTTGCTTCCCGCCCGGGTCATTTTTTGGAGTAGTCGGGGAGGGCACGTGTCGACAGCCCCGGCACACCCATCGGGACAAGGAGCTTTAGCTAATCTGAGTCTCGGCGGGGCTTGACGCTCGCGGAGTGTGTCACCGAATTGAATGTGCGGATGGGACAGCAGGGACTGAGCCAAATCCCAGGTTCCGTGGATGATCTTCCCATCGAGGACCAATGGAAATGGGAAGGCCAGGGCCATCGTCTGCCTTATCTTGCTCGCGCCTGTGGTAGCCAGCCCGCCTTGCTGCCAACCTCCGTACAGACGTATCGCGACTCGCGAAACGTCTCCGAATAGGGAAGTGCAGTCCCTTAGAAGGCGGATCAGTGTGTGTCGGGCCCATGCTCCATCCTGGTCATCTCGGTAGAAGAAGTTGTCAGCATCGATCAGCCAGTAGAGGTCCGCGCGTGGCTCACGCTCATCGGTGCGGAATGAGGTCGCCTCCGAGGCCAGGGTCTCGCTTGGAGCTTGCACGGTCCCACCATAGGCGTTGCCAGTGATTGAGCCTGGGTAGCCTGACAAGACTCGTCGCCGGGTCCGTCTTGAGTGTTCGGTGGAGTCGCAACGGATCCTTGTCGAGGGCTTAGTTCCTTCTACATGGCGGTTGCGCCGTCTCTTAGATGTGGTCGAGGAGGCTGCCTTCGCCGCGACGGCCATCGGATTCCCTCAGGTGATCGAGGGCGTCGGCGATGCGCTGGTCGGCTCCGGCGGCCGCGTGTTGGTAGCGCATCGCCATCGCCGGGGTCGTGTGGCCGAGGCGCGACATCAACTCGGCGAGAGTGGCGCCAGTCTGCGCGGCTAAGACAGCGCCGCTGTGGCGGAGATCGTGGACGCGAAGCGTCGGGCGGCCGGCGGCCTCGCGGGCCTCGGCGAACGACTTGGCGAACGTGGGGGCCCAGATGTGGCGTCCGGTTGCGCTCGGGAAGAGCAGCCCGTCCGCGCCCTTCTGGGCGTGGCGCACGAGGTGCTCCTGAAGTGGTTGGCCTGAGGAAGGCGGGAAGGTGCACGTCTCGGGTGCCGGCGGCCGTCTTGGGTGGCCCGACGGTCGCGACGCCTTTGGTCCAGGTGACGCCGCGTCGAACTTTGATGACCGCGTGCTCGACGTCGACGTCCTTGCGGCGTAGTTCGGCGATCTCCCCGTAACGGAGGGCTCCCCAGCTGCCGAGCAGCACGGCTAGACGCAAACGCTCGGGCATCGCGGCCACGAGCACGTCCAACTCGGCCGGGGTGAGCGGTTCGATCTTGTGGGCGCGGCTGGTGACTCCGGCGCCGCGGACCTGGCATGGGTTCGGTCCTGCGATCAGCTCGGCGTCGATCGCGCCGTTGAGGATCGAGCGCAATAGCGAATACGCCTTCGATCTGGCACGCGGGGTGCTCGGGTCGAGTTGGGCGTACCAGGTCCGGAAGTGGGCCTTCGTGAGCCCGTCGAGGGGAAGGTCGCCGAGGGTCGGCATGATGTGGTTCGTCAGCAGGCGCTCGTAGCCATCGCGGGTGGTCTCGCGCAACTCGCGGGCGGCCAACCATTGGGTTGCCCAGTCGCCCAGGGTGGTCGGCACCGTCGGGGGAGCGGCGCTCACAGGCTGAGGCGGTCGCCAGTCGCCGGCGTCGATCAGGCGCCGCTGTGAGATGAGCCAGCCCTCGGCGTCCATCTTGGTCGCGAACGTCGACGGGGCGGTGAAGCGGGCTCCGTTCGGGTCGAGGCAGCTGGCCTGCCAGCGCTTCGACGGGAGTTTCCGGATCGCTCCGAAACTGCGCCTGGTTCTGCCCGTCATCGCTACCCCTTAGTGCCGACGTGCAATATACGTGCAATAACAGTGGCCCCTTATAGGCGTGGTTGTCCACCTGTGGCCTTCGATGCACGTCGCCTGGCGTCGGTAAAACGCCTTGTCATCACAGAGTGAGAAGAGCAGATGTCCGCATCGAGCAGGAAGTAGGGGATGGGGTTCGAATCCCCTTAGCTCCACCGAAGTGAAACCCCGTCTGACAAGCAAAGTCAGGTGGGGTTTCTGCATCACGCCGCGAAAATTTGAATCCCTTACTAGCCAGCCTGTCTCCCGTCCCCCGCGCCTGCGACCAGCAGCACGACGGTGGTGGCCGGCTGCGTGGTGGTGGCCGGGGAGGGCTACAGCGTCGCGGACGCCACCGCCGCGGTGGACTCGCTGAACGTGGACTGGAACGGGGAGGCGGTGCGGTCGGCGGAGTCGTACCTCAAGTACTCTGCGTTCTCGTGCTCGGGGCTGCAGCGGCAGCTTTCGTCGTCGTCGGGCGAGGGGTTCACCAAGGAGCAGGCCGCCTACGGGGCGAAGAAGACGAAGGCGTGCGCCTGAAATCTGTCTGACCCTGCCGCCACGCAGGGTGGGCGATTGATGCTCGGTCCCACGTTTTGGGGCATCACGACCCGCTTCCCGCCCGCCTTCGACCGGCAACATCGCCGTGCGGAGGTAGCACCGCGACGACCCGCCAAAGCCCCCTGCAGCGAAGCGTTGCGATCCTGGCAGGGGTCAACACCCATCCTCAACCGCGCCGGGATGCAGAACCCGCGACCTCGCTACCCCGGACGCGCGCTCGGGTCCTACGTTGAGGACCAACCGAAGGGAGGGTCCGCATGAATCGTGTTGCGATCGTCGTGAACCCGACGAAGTTCGATGATCTGGACGCCGTGAAGGCGTCCGTGGCCGAGGTCACCTCCCGCCTCGGCTGGGACGAGGCGTCCTGGTTCGAGACCACCGCCGACGATCCTGGGCACGGTCAGGCCCGCGCGGCCGTCGACCAGGGCGCGACGCTCGTCTGCCCCCTCGGCGGCGACGGGACGGTTCGCGCGGTGGCGTCCGCTTTGGTGAAGACCGACACCCCGCTTGGCCTGCTGCCCGGCGGCACCGGCAACCTGCTCGCCCGCAACCTCGGACTTCCCGTCGACGATCTCGCCTCGGCCCTCGACGTCGCCTTGACCGGCGACGAGAAGCGCATCGACGTCGGCATGGTCAGCTTCGACCGCGGCCCCGAGGACGTCTTCCTCGTCATGACCGGCATGGGCCTGGACGCCGAAGCCATGGACACCGACGAGAAGCTGAAGGCGCGCGTCGGCGTCCTGGCGTACGTGGCGTCCGGACTGAAAGCCCTTCTCAAGCCCGGGTTCCGGGCGTCCCTCACGGCACCCACCGGACACCTCCGCCGCCAGAACGCCCGCATGATCGTCGTCGGCAACTGCGGCGAGCTGACCGGCGGCGTCGCGCTCCTCCCGGACGCCTCCGTCGACGACGGCCACCTGGACGCCGTCGTGCTGTCCCCGAACGGCCTGTTCGGTTGGGCCGCGGGGGCCGTCGACGTGCTGACCCGACACCGCCGCGGCCACGCACGCCTGCAGCACCTCACGGGCGAGCGGTTCGAGGTCCGGACCACCAAGCCCGTGGCGTCCGAAATCGACGGCGACATCGTCGGTGAACGCACCCACCTGGCAGCCCGTATCGAGCCGGCGGCACTGACCGTGCGTGTCCAGCGGAAGAACGCCTCATGAGCTGGCTGCACCGCTACGACGAGATCGACCGTCCGACGGTCCGCGGGGCCATCGGCGCGATCGGCAGCCGGGGCATCTTGCCGATGCTCGGCCTGCTCACCGTCAACCTCGTGATCGGCTTCATCATCACCCACCCCGGAGACGGCTGGCGCTGGGAGGACTCGGTCAACAAGGCGCTCCAGTCCGGACGCACCCCCCTGATGGACGCCCTCACGCGCGGCGCGTCTGCGATCGGCAGCGCGCCCGGCAACATCGGCGGCTGCATCCTGTTCATGGCGGTCGTCTCCTGGATCACCCGCCGCTGGTGGGTCGCCCTGCTGCCCGGCCTGGCGCTCTCGCTCGAGGCCATCGTGCACGCGGTGACGTCGACCATCGTCAACCGGGACCGTCCCGCCGTCGAGCACCTGGACGCCGCCCAGCCGACCGCCAGCTTCCCGTCCGGCCACGTCGGCGCGACGCTGGCGCAGCTGCTGATCCTGATCCTGCTGACCCAACACCTGCCGCAGCGCGCCAAGGCGATCATCGCCGGCGCATCGCTCGCGTTCGTCGCCTTCCTCGGCTTCTCGCGCCTCTACCTGGGCATGCACCACGGCTCAGACGTCACCGTCGGGATCGTCAACGGCATCGTCTGCGCCGCCCTCGCCTGGAACTACCTGCCCCGGAGACCAGCGGCACGCCGTGCGCTCTGATGATTGGCAATGTCCCGGGCCGTGGGCAGAGCGAGCGAGACCGCTCCGAAGACCAGCCAGGTGCCGGTGAAGGCCACGGTGTCGTAGGTCGATACCGCCGTGGTGAATCCCAGCTCGTACTTCGTGGCAGCCACGCTCAGTAGCATGGCGGCCATCCCCAAAGCAGAAGCCCCCCACACGCCGGAAAGGCTCCGCACCCTGGCGCTCGCCAACGCGAAGGTGGCGATCGTGATGGTCGACACGATCACCCCCGAGAAGGGCACGCTACTGCGGGTCGCCTTGATCAGGCCCATGGCGACGGGGCCGTTGAGGTAGTTCTTGGCATTGATCGCGAGCGGAAGCAGCGTCAAGCCCACGGTCACCACGGCGGCCGGGACCATAAAGACCAGCGTCCTCCGCCACTTGAAAGTCCTGACGAACAAGACGAGCAGCGGCAAAACGGTAGGCCACATGATGAAGCGGTAGGTGAGGCAACACCCGTATAGGGCGCCCACCGCGATGATGAGCCAGCGCCGCTCGGGGTGCTTTCTGGTGACGAGGTAGCCCCATCCAGCCGTCGCCACGACCCCGGCGGCGGTGATCCAGTTGTCGCTCTGAGAAGGGGTGGCGAGGCGGGTCCAGAGTGTGAGGCCGAAGATCATGCTCGCGGCACAGGCGCCATGGACGCCGACGGACTTGAGCAGGGCGATCGCGCCACCGAGGACCCACACGATGGTCTGGAAGAACACGTTGCCGAACAGCACCACAAAGGGGAGCGCCAGCAGGAAGCCTCCGAGCATCGGTGACAACGTCCCGCCGAACTTGGTCACGACGGCGTAGGGATCGCTGAGCCGCAGGATTTGCGTCGCGCCTCTCTCGAGAGCGTCGGCGTTGTCCGACCATGGACCCCACTTCGGCACGTACCAGGCGTACCAGGCCACGGTGAAGATCACGACCTCGATGAAGAGCAGACCCACGACCGGTCCGGGAAGTCGGAGTCGCGTCGGTGACATGAGAAGCAGCCAGATCAGCGCCGCGAGCAGGAAGCTCACGATGATCGCCGACTTGATCGTGGTGGTGACCATCGCGAGTTCGTTCTCAAGGTGGAGATTTCTCAAGAACCAGATGATCGGAACCGTCGAGGCGACCAGCATCACCGTGCAGGCGAGGAACTCCGGAAGCCGCCAGGTTCGGGCGGGGACTCGGTCCGCGAAGAGGTCGGCGAACGCGGCGCGCAGGTGCTCGATTGCCGTCGTCACTTTGGTCATCTAACACCATCGAAGGGCGACGATTGGGCGCCGCCGCGAAGGCGCGCCGTCGTCCCCTCGGAGCCGAGCCGCAATCTGAATGCCTCGCCTGGAACCTCTCTGCCCCCGCGAGAGCCGGACGCCTCATGTCCGGGCGAAGCGCGCCCTCGCGAACGAGTACAGCCCGTAGGCCGCGAAGCCCAGCCCGATCCCGGCGACCAGCGCTGGCCCGAAGGGGGCGCCCAGCAACACGGCCAGCGCGCCGTCGAGTCCGGTGGAACCGCTCGGGTCGTGCGTCCAGGCGGCGCGGAGGAACAGCCCGCCCACGACGAGCAGCGCCAGCCCCTTCGCCACATAGCCGACGATCGCCAGCACGCCGACGAGGCGTCCGGGACGCTCCACCAGATCAGCCACGAACCGTTTCTGGACGCCCTTCACCACGTGGAAGACGCCGACGCCGATCACGACCAGGCCTGCGACTCCGACCAGCGCCGCACCGAGCGGCCACGACATCAGCAGCGCGGTAATGTCGCGGGTCTGGGCGGCCGAGGACGCCGGCGTCCCCCGCATGAAGCCGACCGCGCCGGCGGCCAACGCCAGGTACAGGACCGCCTTCGCCGCGGCCTTGCCGCGGCTTCCGATCGGACGCCGACGCGCCACTTGGACGACCTGCCAGAGGCCGAGCAGGGCGAACCCGAGGACACACAGCCCCAGCAACGCCCAGCCCAGCGGCGTCCCGGCGACGGTGGCGAGCGCGCCCGACTGATCCGGTGACGCCGTGTGATCGCCGGACGCCAGTCGCACGGCCAACACGCCCATGATCAGGTGCAACACCCCACTGACCAGGTACCCCAGCCGGGCTCCGTGCTGGACGACCGGATGCGCTGCGACGTCCTCGGCGGCGTCCGCCACGACCTCGACCGCCGCCTCGACGGCATCCGAGACCTCGTCGGGGACGGCGTCCGAGGCGGCCATCAGCTCGCGTCCAGCTTGGGCACCAGGACCTCGCGGTACAGCAGCAACAACGACGCCACGGTCGGGATCGCCAGCAGTGCCCCGAGCACCCCCATCAGCGCCATGCCGCACGCGACGCCCATGATGACCAGTGCCGGCGGCACCTGCAGCGACCTAGCGAACAGCCGCGGCTGGACGAGGTAGGCATCCAGCTGCTGGTAGACGAGCATCACGCCGGCGACCACGAGGGCCGCGGTCGGCGACGCCGACAAGGCGATCAGGCCGCACAGCGCGATGGCGACGAACGACCCCACCGCCGGGATCGCCGTCAACGCCATCGTGAGCAGCGCCAGCGCCACCGCGAACTTGCCGAGCCCCATCACGGTCAGCACGGTGAACGTCAGGACGCCCCACAGCGAGACCACGAGCAGCATCGACAGGAGGTAGTCGCCGATCCGCTTGAAGATCTCGCTGGCCAGGTAGCGCACCCGAGGCCGCTTGGACGCCGGGGCGAGTTCGTAGATCGCGTCCTTGATCTGCGGGGCCGAGAAGGTGAAGAACAGCATGAGCACCGTCGTCAGGCCCGTGGACGCCGCGAAGTTCGCCGCCGCCAGTCCCGCCGCCGCGAAGCCGCCGAAGGCGCCGGAGATCCAGTCACCGGAGGCCAACATGGGCCCGACCCTGTCGAGGATCTTGAACTGGCTGTCCAGCTGAGCGATCACCGGGTTCTTCTGCAGCTCGGTGACGTAGGCAGGCGCGTTGTCGGCGAACGTGGTCGCCTGCTCGATGACCAGCGGGACGATCGCCCAGAGTCCGAGGATCAGCGCTGCGAACAGGGCCAGCGTCACGAGCCCAGCGGACGCCGTCCGCGGCAGCCCGCGCTTCACGAGCCATTCGATGACGGGCTGCAGGCCCAGCGCGACGAACAACGCGACCACCAAGGTGACGATGATGCTGCGCAGGTTGCCCAGCGCGGACGCCAGCGCCCACGCCGTGAGCACCCCGACGGCGAGGAAGAAGCCCAGCTTGAACGCGCGTCCGGGATTGCTGAGCAAGCCTTCGAGCACACTGCGGGTCTGACTGGCGATCGCGGCGGCGTCCACGACCGGGGCAGGAGCGGAATCGGACGCCGAAGCGTCGGCCGCAACGGCGTCCGCCCCCGAAACGGACGCGGGCACCGCGGACGCGACGGGCGGCTTCTGAGGGCCGCCGGGGCCGGGCAATGCGGAGGACTGCTGGTTCATCGGACCCCCTGGGCGGACGCCTCGTCGTCGGGCGCCGAGGTCTGACGCTGAGCGTAGTCGCAGGCGCCGACGGTCTTGCCGAGGGGTAGACGTGCAGATTTCGGCGGGGAGCAGGTAGATCCGGCCGACATCTGACGGTGGACGCCGCGGCGTCCTATGTTGAGCCCATGAGCGATGGCGACCAACTGATCAAAGAGGGACAGAGCTGGGCCATCATCGTGCCCGCCCTCGTGGTGTCGAGCCTGGAGCGGAGCGTGGACGTCTACACGCGCCTCTTCGGCTTCGAGCTGGACCACACCGAGCCGGAGCGGTTCGCGGTCGTCCAGCTGGGCGGCGGGCAGATCGTCCTCAATCAGTACCGGCCGGACGACCCCATGGTCGTCGCCGAACTGAGCACTCCCTTCGGACGCGGCGTCGCGATCCACGTCCGGACGTCTGACCCGAAGCCGGTCTACGAGGCGTTGCGTGCCGAGAAGTACCCGATCTATGTGCCCATGGAGCTCTCCGAGTTCACCCAGGGCGACCAGCGCTACACGATGACCTCGTTCGTGGTCCAGGATCCCGACGGGTACCTGCTGCGCTTCAGCGACTAGACGGACGCCGACAGCGGCGGTTGCGCGGACGAGTCTGGATGGGCGCCAGTCGTGGCTGGGGCGTCCGGCACGAAGCGTCCGTAGGCTCTGGCCAGCTGGACCAAGGTGACGGGGCCGTCCGGGCCTATCAGCGCTGTTTGGACGTCGGGGCGCTTGAGGAGGGCACGGGCGGTCTTGACGTCTTGGGGGTCCTTGTCGGAGTCCTTGGTGGCCGCGTCGATCGTGGTGAGCCAGGTGGAGCGCAGCACGAGCTCGGCGAGGGTGGGGAACTGGATGGCGACCACGGCGGCGCGCATCAAGACGTCTTGACCGAGGCCGTGAGCCAGATAGAGCTTGAGGGCCTGCAGCATGGTCCAGTAGTTGGCGATACGCCTGATCAGCCGGGGGTTGGCTGGGAGCAGCGCGACGTTGCGCTCCAGCAGATGCTCCTTGGCATGTTGGGCAGCGGGCTCGGCCTGACGGTTGACCACCATGCCTAGCACGCGGTTGCGGTCGTCCGTTGAGAGGGTCGTCACCCGGTTGTCACGGGCAAGGTCGTCCAATCGTGAGAGTGGGGCGCTCTTGATCTCCTCGACGAGCGCGTCGGCTGAGGCGATCGCTTGTTGGGGGGTCGAGGGCATGGGATCGGTGTCAACCTGCACGCCGGTGGCGTCGACGGTTTCGTCGTCGCGTGACATGGCCCGATGTCCGGGAACAGGGGCCGCTTGGGGTGCCAGGTTGGGCGGTTGGGTGCCCAGCCCGGTGACGTGCCGGGTGAAGGTCGCCACCTGCTGAGGGTTGAGTTCGGGGACGAGGACGGTGTGTTCGAACAGCTTCTGCAGGAAGTCGGCCCCGAGCGTTTTCGCGTCGTTGCCCAGCCCAGAGAAGTCCTTGAAACTCGTTGAGAACGCGGTGCGCACCCACTGGCTGTCCGCAGGAACGACAACCACGAGCGGCGCGATCGGTTGCTGGTCGTCGCCTCCGTCCGCCTGGCGAATCAAGACCTGGATCGTCTCGAGGAACGCGACGGTCGCCTCGGTCGAGCAGCGATCGAGGTTGTCCACGATGAGAATGATCGGGCGATGTGCGGAGGGATTGGTCTGGCCGACGGAGGTGGCCGGTGGCGGTGCGGTGAACAGCGTGGTGAGGCCCAGTACGGCGGCGATCGTGAGCAGGAGCACTGTGAACAGTGGCTGCTGCTGCGGCGGGATGGGAGTGTCGGGCCACAGTGCTAGGCCGACTTGCATCATCAGCAGGGCCAGCCCGAAGGCTGCCGTCCACTCCCATCGTCGGGAGGTGTTGTAGCGGGGGGTCCAGGCGCGCAACTGGGTCAGCATGGCGCGCACTTCTTCGTTCGGGTTGTCGTCCGTGCGGTGCTGGAGTTGCCCGAAGACGGGCGCAGACCAGAAGAGGACGCGGCTCAAAGCCAGGGCTGCCACTGCTACGCCGCCGATGGGCGCCAGCAGTTCGCTCATGGACTTCATCTGGGTCGGCCACAGCAACCCGATCAAGAGGACCACGACTACGGCGAGGGCAGTCCAGATGAGCGCGGGGGATCGCGCGATGCGTTGGGCAGCCCAAGTCAGGTTGAGAGCGGCCCGGGCTGGCCAGCTCCGCGATCGCTGGACCGCACGATGTAGCCCTACCGCCAGCGCCCACCAGGGCGGCTTGACGCCGCTCTCGCGCCAAGCGTCGAACTCCACGACGATCGGGTGGCGCAGAGCGCTGCCTTTGAGCACGTCGCTGGGCTGGCCTCCTTCGCTCAGCTTTTCCCGGAGTAGGCGGGTCAGCACCGTTTTGCCGCTGCCCCAGGGTCCGTCAAGCTGGACCACGATCGTGCCCCGGGTCGTCGACTCGGTGTCCAACAGACGATCGGAGCTGGCGATCAGGTGCTGCACGAGAATGTCACGGCTCAAGGCGTCCTCAGCCCCTGTGTTCTCACCACTCAATGCGCCCGTTTCCGATTGAGGGTCGGCCAACGGCTCCGAGCCATCATCGACCAGAATCCAATGGCGAATAGTGCCGTCTTGCCCCCCTGAAACAGCTGACTTGCCTCTGGTGCGGTCGGTGCCTATGGCGATCGAAAGAACCGGGCCGCGGTGACTCGTGATTGCCTGGCCGATGGGTTGGCCTGTGGTGGCGTCCCAGCGGCGGATGGTGGCGTCGTCACCTCCAGAGGCGATGTAGGGGCGGCCGGCGCGGTCGGCGCCGAGCGCCACCGACACGACCGAATCTCGATGGCCCGTGATGGCCTGGCCGATGGGCTGGCCGGTGGTGGCGTCCCAGCGGCGGATGGTGGCGTCGTCGCCTCCTGAGACGATGACAGTACGACTGTTGGCGTCGGCGCCGACCGCCAACGACACCACCGAGTCGTGATGCCCTTTGATGGCCTGGCCGATGGGTTGGCCGGTGGTGGCGTCCCAGCGGCGGATGGTGGCGTCTTCGCCTCCAGAGACGATGACGGTACGACTGCTGGCGTCGGCGCCGAGCGCCAACGACATGACCATGCCTTGATGGGTCGTGATGGCCTGGCCGATGGGCTGGCCGGTGGTGGCGTCCCATCGGCGGATGGTGGCGTCAGCGCCTCCAGACACGATCACGGTACGACTGTTGACATCGGCGCCGAGTGTCACCGACATGACCATGCCTTCGTGGCCGGTGATAGCCTGGCCGATGGGCTGGCCGGTGGTGGCGTCCCAGCGGCGGACGCTGCCGTCCTCGCCTCCAGAGACGATCATGGTGCGACTCTTGGCGTCAGCGCCGATCGCGATCGAGCGCACCCAGCCTCGGTGCCCCGTGAGGGGGGCCCCGATGGGTCGGCCGGTGGAGGCGTCCCAGCGGCGGACGGTGCCATCAGCGCCTCCCGACACGATCAGGATACGACTGTTAGCTTCAGCGCAGAGCGCGACCGAGCGCACTGCACCGCGGTGGCCGGTGAGAGCGTCACCGATGGGTTTGCCGGTGGTGGCGTTCCAGCGGCGCATGACTTCATCGCCACCCGAAACGATGTAATAGACGCCGGTGACGTCCTGGCCCGCGGCCACGGAACGCACTGCGCCTTCGCCATCACCAAGCGCGCTGCCGACGGGTCCCCCGCCGCTAAGGTCCCACCGCCGGGTGGCACCGTCCTCGCCGCCCGACAGAATGAGTGCGCGGCCATTGGCATCGAAGCCGAGGGCAACTGAACGCACTGCGCCACGGTGGCCGGTGATGGGGTCGCCTACAGGTCGGCCGGTGGTGGCGTCCCAGCGGCGAATGGTTCCGTCATCCCCGCCGGAGATAATGAGGGGCGCGGCGTCGGCGCCGGTCCCTATGGCCACTGATAACACTGAGCCCTGGTGGCCCATCAACGGATCGCCCACGGGCATCCCAGTGCTAGCGTCCCACCGGCGTATTGTTCCATCGGTTCCCGAAGAGGCGATGAGGGCTTTGCCTGCGACGTCGACGCTGATCGCCACGGAAAGGGCAGAACCTTGGTGACCGCTCAGGGGCTCCCCAAGGCTTTCGCCGGTGGTTGCGTCCCAGCAACGAATCGTGCCGTCGTCTCCAGCGGAAACAATCTGAAGTTGCCCATTGTCAATGGCTGCGATCGCCACTGACCACACCGAGCCCTGTTCAGACTGGATGGGCTCACCAAGTGCCTTGCCGGTAGAGGCGGTCCAGCGACGGATGGTGCCATCGTCACCACCCGAAACGATGAGTGCCCTTCCGGCGTTGTCGGTTCCAATCGCCACTGACCACACGGGACCTTCGTGATTGGTGGCAAGGTCCCCAACCGCGTTTGCGGTGTACCCTCCCCAGCGGCGGATGAAGCCGTCACGGCTGCCGTAAACCACAATCGGCATTCCGTCGTCGATGCCAACAGCCACCGACCGAACGGCCCCCGGGCTGGTCGCCGTCCACTCCTCGACCCACTGCTCTGCCACGTTCAGCCCCCCACCGACCTCGCTCGGGCGCCGAACCTACAGGACGCCGCCCTTGCCGACCAGGAAGCGGTTGAGCTCGTCGGTCAGCATGTCGACGTGCTCGCGCTCCTCGGCGGCCAGCTCTTCGTAGAGCTCGCGCTCGACCGAGCCCTCGGGGCATTCGGCCACGTGGCCCTCGAAGAACGCCACCGCGCGCTTCTCGAAGCCGATGGCGAGCTTGAGCAGGTTCGCGGGGTCGTCCGGCTGGTGCTCCAGGCCGGCGAAGATCGCCGCGCGCTTGGTCTCGAAGTCGGGGCTCGGCGCCGGAACCTCCGCGTGGTAGCGACGGGTCAGGGTGTCGAGGTGCTCGTCCTCCATCTCGGACATGCGCTGGAAGAGGTCCTTCAACGCCGGGTCGGACGCCTCCGTCGCGGCCTTGCGGTAGTACGCGCCGCCGCCCAGTTCGATCTCGAACGCGGTCCGGATCGCCTCCATCGCCCGCTCGTTGGACTCGTCCACCGGGCCCGCGCCGGCGTCCCGCACGAGCTTGCCCTGGCACATCGGGCACTGGCCGTAAGGGAAGGCAAAGCCTTCGCTCACCTTGCCGCACTGGGTGCACTTCCACTGCAGGGTGTCGCCGGCGCAGCAGATGTACTGCTCGGAACCCTCGATCGGACGGTGACAGCGGGGGCAGATGGTCACGCTTTCCTCCTGGTCGGTCGCGGTTGCGGTCGGTTGGGCTTCGATCATGGACGCCGCCGGCAGCGGCGTCTCCTCGGGGGTGGCGCCGATCTCCGGCTTGGGCGCCTCGACGGCGCCGACGGAACCGGCCGCCGCGGCGGCCTTCGCGTCGGCGTCCGATCCCAGCGCCGCGGTCACGGCGTCCATCACCTCGGGCGACGCGGGAACCTGCGGCGCGGTCGGCGGGACGAAGGCGTCCGCCATCTCCGACGTCACCGGCCAGGTGCGGCCCTCGAGGGACTTGCCGGACGCCAAGAAGGCGCCGATGGACTTGGCGGCACGGCGTCCGGAGCCCATGGCCAAAATGACCGTCGCGCCGCCGGTGACGATGTCTCCGCCGGCAAAGACGCCGGGCTTGTTCGTGGCCTGCGTGTCGTCGTCGGCGATGATGTAGCCCCACTTGTTGAGGGCCAGGTCCGGGGTCGACTGGGCGATGATCGGGTTCGCGTTGGTGCCCAACGCGTAGATCACGGTGTCGCACTCGATGTCCTCGAAGACGCCGGTGCCGACCGGGCGGCGGCGTCCCTTGTCATCGGGCTCACCGAGCTCGCAGACCTCGGTCTTCATGGCCGTGACGTTGCCCTCGTCGTCCAGGCGGATCTCGACCGGCGCGTGCAGGAAGCGGAACTCGATGCCCTCCTCCTTGGCGTGCCGCAGCTCCTCGATGCGGGCGGGCGCCTCCGCCTCAGAGCGGCGGTACACGCACGTCACCTTCGGGACGCCGACGCGCTTGGCGACGCGGAGGCAGTCCATGGCGGTGTTACCGGCGCCGATGACGATGACCGACTGGCTCTGGCTCACCGGGGTGTCGAGGTAGGGGAACTTGTTGCCGCCCATGAGGTTGATGCGGGTCAGGAACTCGTTGGCGCTCAGCACCTGGCCGGCGTGCTCGCCCGGGATGCCGAGGAACGACGGCGCACCGGCGCCCGTGGCGACGTAGACGGCGTCGAAGCCGCGATCCTGCATGAGCTTGTCGATCGTGAACGTCTTGCCGACGATTTTGTTGGTGTCGAACTGGACGCCGAGGTCGCGCAGTCCCTGGACCTCGCGCGTGATGATCTCGCGCGGCAGGCGGAAGCTCGGGATGCCGTACTGCAGGACGCCGCCCACGACGTGCAGCGCCTCGTAGACGACCACCTCGGCGCCGGCCTTGGCCAGGTCGGCCGCAGCGGCTAGGCCCGACGGGCCCGAGCCGACGATCGCGACGCGGCCCAGGGGCTCGTCCACCACCGGGGGAGTGTTGCGCCGCGGAACCGCGTTGTCGCCGACGAACCGCTCGAGGCGTCCGATACCGACGGCCTCACGACCCCGCTTCTCGTTGCGGACGATGCACTGGGCCTCGCACTGGGACTCCTGCGGGCACACGCGTCCGCAGATGCTGGGGAACAGGTTCGACTCGTTGATGACCTCGAGCGCGCCGTTGAGATCGCGGACGAGCACCTTGCGGATGAACCCCGGGATGTCGATCGACACCGGGCAGCCGGCGACGCACTTCGGGTTCGAGCACTGGATGCAGCGCTCAGCCTCCTCGAAGGCCTCCTTCATGCCGTAGCCGAGGTTGACCTCGGAGAAGTTGGTGGCGCGGATGTGCGGATCGGCCTCGGGCATCGGCGTCTGCTCGGGCGAGACCTTCATCGCGCTCTTGTAGTTGCGCTTGCCGTCGCCGATCAGCTCCTGCTCGACCTTGCAGACGTGGTCGTAGGCCTCGGCGGCCTTGACCTCGAGGTTCTTGAAGCGCGCCTGGCGCACCATCAGCTCCTTGAAGTCGACGGCGTGCCCGTCGAAGTCGGGGCCGTCCACGCAGGCGAACTTCACGACGCCGTCCACGGTGACGCGGCACGAGCCGCACATGCCGGTGCCGTCGACCATGATCGAGTTCAGGCTGACCATCGTCTTCGTGCCGTACGGACGCGTCGTCTCGACGCACGCCCGCATCATCGGCATCGGGCCGATCGCGACGACGAGGTCCGGCTTCTCGGTCTCGACGACCTCGCGCAGCGCCTGGGTCACGAACCCCGGACGCCCATAGGAGCCGTCGTCGGTGCAGACGATGAGCTCGTCGCAGAACTCCTTGAAACGGTCCTCCCAGAAGATCAAATCCTTGTTGCGGAAGCCGATGATGCCCGTGACCTTGCAGCCGGCCTGCTTGTAGGCGCGCAGCTGCGGGAACACCGGCGCGACGCCCAGGCCGCCACCGACGAGCACGACGTGGCCCTCGTTGCGAATGTGCGTCGGCAGACCCATCGGGCCCACGAAGTCGGTGAAGTACTCGCCCTCGCGGTACTTATCGCGCATCTCCTGGGTGGTCTTGCCCAGCGCCTGGACGACCAGGGTGATGGTGCCGCGTTCGCGATCGAAGTCGGCGACGGTCAGGGGCACACGCTCGGAGCCCTCATGAAGGCGGACCATGATGAACTGCCCCGGTTCCGCGGACGTCGCGACGTCGGGCGCCTCGACCTCCCACAGGAAATTCGTGTCCGAGAACTGCTCACGCCGAACGATTTTGTACACGTCTGTTGACCTCTCCGTTGATAGCCACGTCGATCGTATGACGACGTCGAGAGATTCGTGGCGGAAGCGGCAGAAGCGCACCAAGTGCACTTGTGGTGTATGACGGTCGGCCGACAGCGGGGCCCGTACGATGCCCGGGTGCACACAGCCACGAGGCCCGCGGCTCGGCCGGCGGCGTCCGGACTGTTCCTGTGCGCCATCGGGATCGTCAATCTGGTGGCGCTGCGCGAGGTCGTCCGAGCGCGCTGCCCTGGTACGGCGTCCTGGCGCTGCCGATCGTCTTCGCGGCCGGCATGAGCCTGTTCGACACCCTCGACGGCGTCATCATGAGCCGGGCCTACGGCTGGGCGCTGGACGACCCGCTGCGCAAGCTCAACGACAACCTCGTGGTCGCGTCCATCTCCGTCGCCGTCGCGCTCGGGATCGGCCTGGTCGATTTGGTCGGCATCCTCGTGGAGCGGGTCGGGGGTCCGAGTTGGTTGGACGCCGTCGCGGGCCTCGACCTCGGCTGGGTCGGCGTCACGCCGGCGTCCGGCTTCGCGGTGCTGTGGGTCTGGCTCGGCTGGCGGCGGAGGCGTCCGGCGTCGAGCTAGGCGCAGTAAGCCCGACCGAGTGCATGAGTGGGTGACCCGGGCCACGATGTCGGATCATGTCTGTCCGCCGTCCTCGCGTGAGATAGGAGCCTCATGTCGCATCCCGTTAGCCCTGGTCAGCCCGAGGCTGCTCGTCTGGACGCCCACGCCGCATCCCTGGTCGCCCTCGCCCGTAACGCCGTCCACCCGGACGGCGGCTTCGGCTGGCTGGATCCCGACAACCACGTGGTGGCGGAGCGTCCCGTGGAGACCTGGATCCACAGCCGCATGACCCACGTGGCCGCGCTCGGCGTCCTGCGTGGCGACGAGAGCCTGCGTCCGCTGCTGGACGTCGGCTACGACGGCCTCGTCCGACGCCTGCGGGACGCCGACCATGGCGGCTGGCTGCCGGCCGTCGGTGGCGTCGGCATCTACGAGGCGACCGACACGACCAAGGTGGCGTACGCGCACGCGTTCGTGATCTTGGCGGCGGCGTCCCTGACGAAGGCAGGTCATCCCGGCGGTCGCCACCTGTTGGATGAGGCCCTCGCCGTCTTCGACCGCTACTTCTTCGACCCGGACGCCGGCCTGGCGCGCGAGCAGTACGACCGCGCCTGGACGACGTGCGAGGGCTACCGCGGCGTGAACGCGAACATGCACACGGTCGAGGCATACCTGGCCGCCGGCGAGGTGCTCGGCGACGCCGCGCTCACCGACCGCGCGGTGGGCATCATCGAGCGGGTCATCCACGGCTTCGCCCGGGACGCCGACTGGCGCCTCCCGGAGCACTTCGACGCGTCCTGGAACGTCGAGCTCGACTACAACATCGACGAGCCCGCGCACCCCTTCCGTCCCTACGGGGTCACGATCGGGCACCTCCTGGAGTGGTCCCGGCTGACGCTGAACGCCCGCAACGCGCTGCTGGCCCGCGGCGAGGAGCCGCCCGCCTGGATGCTGGACGACGCCGCGTCACTCTACGAGGCGTCCAAGACCCGCGGCTGGTCGGTCGACGGCGCCGCCGGGTTCGTCTACACCACCAACTTCTCGGACGCCCCCGTCGTCCGGGAGCGCCTGCACTGGGTCTGCTGCGAGGCGATCGCGGCAGCCTGGGCGCTGTACGAGGCGTCCGGCGACGAGAAATACCGCGCTGACTACGACGAATACTGGGCCTATGCCCTTGAGCACCTCGTCGATCACGAGCGCGGCGGCTGGATCCACGAGCTGAGCCCGACCAACGAGCCGTCCGAGCTGGTGTGGTGGGGCAAGCCCGACCTCTACCACGCCTACCAGGCGACCTTGGTGCCGCTGCTGCCCGGCATGGTCAGCTTCGCCGGGGCGGCGTCCGGTCGCTGAAGCACCTGGCCACCCTGGGCTAACCATTCACCCGTTCGTCCACGAACGAGAACCGAGACAAATGCGGGTCGAGCGACCGCGTTTGGGGCTCTGCGCGCCAGATCCCCGCTCCTCCACCCGCATGAGTCGCGGGCGCCGACGCATCCGTCCGGCCGTGGCGGACTCACCTACCTGATACCCACCCAGCCGTAGATGCCCGTGAGCGGGACGTTGCGCTCGGTGACGCGGTCGTCGACGTTGCCTCCGATGACGCGGAGGTGGTCCGGGAACACCGCCACCACGATGTCGACGTGGGTGGAGCTCTTCACCGAGCCGGGACCTGTCCCGTAGAGCACCACGTCGCCGACACCCACCCCGGCCGTGCCCGGGTGTGCCTTGCCCTTCTTCTTTCCCCACGCGTAGATGTCGCCCGTGAAGCCGTAATCGGGGATCTTCACGCCCGCCTGCTGCCACACCCAAGTCGCGAAGTGGCCACACCAGGCCTCGCAGACCTTCGAGTAGGGGTTGCAGTTGGTCGGGGTCTCGGCCACGCCGAGTTGGCTGCTGGCGATCGCGGCCGCGATCGCGCCGACATCGGCCGCCGACGGCGTCCCCGCCGGAAGAGGCAGGGGAGTGGGGGCGGCGGTCGCCGAGTAGGGGCAGGCCGGGATCCGGGCCGCGTCGCCGCCCTCGACGAACGCCGCGGCGATGTAGCCGGCGGCGCCGTTGTAGGTGAGGTAGTCCCAGGTGGCCGTAGAACCCTGCGTGCCGGAGACGAGCGTCCCCTTGGCGCGACAGTCGACGATCACCGAGGCGCCCGGCGGAATCTGGCCGAGCTCGTTGCCCGTCGTCGCGGGGATGTGTCGCACCTTCAACGTGGCCGTTCCGCTGGCCACGGTCACGGTGAAAGTCGTGGGCGTCGCGGTGGGCGTCGGCGTCCCGGCGGACGGCGACGGTGACGACAGCAACGACGGGACGGCGCAGCCCGCGGTCAGCGCCGCGGACGCCGCCCAGGCCAGGAGTCTTAGCCGTCGCATGCCTCACGGTAAACCCGGTCGCGCGTAGGCGTCCGCATTGGCGGTGATCAGACGCGGGTGTCGTCCTGGGTCGTCCCGGCGCCGAACGCGGACGCCGCCGTGGTCGACAGTCAGTACTTTCGACTGATCGCACTGGAGTCCTCAACGGTTAGCCTGCTGGGAGCCGCGCTGAGGCGGCGTGAGCCAGACATCACTGGAAGGTGGTCCCTTCGTGAGGATCAAGTCTCTACTCATAGCGGTCAGCGTCCTTGCGCTGGCGGTCCCGACCGCCGCGCAGGCGGCCCCGACCAGCGGCGCGCAACGCGTCAACCCCGTTCGAGCCAAGGTGGACGCCAGCGTCCTGCCCAAGTCGATCGCGGACGACACCCGCGTCAACGTGATCTTGGAGATGGAGGGCGACCCCGTTGCCGTCGTCGAGGCCAAGGCGGAGCGCGTCCTGTCCGACTCCGAGCGGACCTCGATCCGCTCCGGACTGAAGAGCAAGCAGGACGCCGCACGCGCGGCCATCTCCGCCAAGGGCGGCAAGGTCACCGGCCAGATGCAGTCGGCCTACAACGGCGTCCAGGTGTCGGTGACCCGCAAGAACGTCGAGGCGCTCGCGTCCGTTGCCGGCGTCGTCGCCGTCCACGCCATCGCTCAGCACACGCCCGACAATGCGGTGAGCGTTCCCTACCTTGGCGTCCCGGGAGTGTGGCAGAGCACGGGCTACACGGGCGCCGGAGTGAAGATCGGCATCATCGACACGGGCATCGACTACACCCACGCCGACTTCGGTGGCCCGGGCACCGCGGCCGCCTACGCCGCCGCGAACGCCGCGGACACCGTGGCCGCTGACCCGGCGCTGTTCGGACCCAACGCTCCGCGCGTCAAGGGCGGCTACGACCTCGCCGGTGACGGCTACGACGCGAGCGGCAAGAAGGGGTCCACGACCGCGACGCCGGACGTCAACCCGCTCGACTGTTCGGACGCCGGTCACGGCACGCACGTCGCCGGGACCGCCGCGGGCGGCGGCGTCAACGCCGACGGGACGGCCTACGCCGGTCCGTACAACGCGGCCACCAGCGAGCGCTCCTGGTCGGTCGGACCGGGTGTTGCGCCCCAGGCGGACATCTACGCCTACCGGGTCTTCGGCTGCTTCGGCTCCACCGACCTCACGACCCTGGCCATCGACCGCGCCGTCCAAGACGGCGTCAACGTGATCAACATGTCGCTGGGCTCGCCGTTCGGGCTGCCCGATGACCCCTCCGCCGTCGCCGCCAGCAACGCGGTCGGGGCCGGCGTCGTCGTCATCGCGTCCGCCGGCAACAGCGGCGGCAACCCGTACCTCGTCGGCTCGCCGTCCACGGGCGCCGGCGTGATCTCGGTCGCTGCTCAGGACAGCACCAAGGAGTTCCCGGGCGCCCTGATCACCATCGCCGGTGGGACGCCCATGCAGGCGATCAACGCCAACGGCGCGTCGCCGCTGCCTGCGGGACCGTTCACGATCGTGGTGCTGACCGACGATCCGGCCACGGGCGAAAACGAGGCCCTCGGCTGTTCGGTCGCGGCCTACACGAAGGCCGGCGTGGTGGCCGATGGCGGCCAGATCGCGGTCTCGAAGCGCGGCACGTGCGCGCGAGTCGCGAAGGCCGTGAACGCGCAGAAGGCCGGCGCGGCGGCGGCGCTCATGTTGAACACCACCGACGTCTACCCTCCCTACGAAGGTGCCATCGCCGGCGATCCCGACACGGGTGAGGCCTACCCGGTGACGATCCCCTTCATCGGCGTCAAGTCCAGCCAAGCCGCCGCCATCATCGCGGCCGCTGGAAAGACCCTGACGCTGGCGGCCAACCGGCTCGCCAACCCGGCCTACACGGCGCTGGCCGACTTCAGCTCGGGCGGCCCCCGGTCCTACGACTCGGGCCTGCGCCCCAGCGTCACCGCGCCGGGCGTCTCGATCATGTCGGCCCTGGTCGGCTCGGGTAGCGGCAGTGAGATCCTGTCGGGTACCTCGATGGCCGCCCCGCAGACCGCCGGAGCGGCGGCGCTGACGGTCCAGGCGCATCGCAGCTGGAGCTCCCAGGACATCGCGGCAGCCCTCGTTTCGACGGCTGACGCCGGGAAGATCGCGGGCTACCGGCTCACCCTCGGTGGCCAAGGCCAGATCGATGTCGCCCAGTCAGTCGCCACGAGGTCGGTGCTCCTGGGCGACCAGTTCACCACCAGCACGGGGGTCCGCCTGCGTGAGCCGTCCGTCAGCTTCGGTTTGGCCGAGCTGTCGAGCAAGTACTCGGCCACCAAGAACGTCGTGATCAAGAACAACGGGACGACGCCGGTGACCTACACGATGTCGTCCGCGGCCACGCCGCAGTCGGTGGCCGCGTCCGTGATGGTCACGCCGCAGACGGTCCGGGTCGCTCCCGGACGGAGCGAGATCGTTCGCGTCAAGCTCTCGGTGGATCCGGCCAAGCTGAGCACGTCTGAAGGACCCGGCTTCCAGTTCGCCGAGGTGTCGGGCTCCGTGGTCGCCACCGCGTCCGACGGCTCGACGCTCGCCGTGCCCTACCTGCTGGTGCCGCGCGCCGAAGCCAAGGCTGCGGTGTCGCTCGGCGGCCGTCCGCAGGATCGCGACGGTCTGACGGCGACCTTCACGAACAAGGGCGGCGCGCTGCCGGCCGGCCTGGACTTCTACACCCTGGGTCTGCTCGACGGACGTGATCTGCCCGCAAACTCGCTCAGCGCCGGCATGGATCTGAGGGCCGCTGGCGTGCAGGCGTTCCCTGCTGACGACTTGCTCGTCTTCGCCATCAACAACTGGACGCGGTACTCCAACGCCGCCGTCCACGAGTTCGATGTGCAGGTCGACACGAACCTCGACGGGACGCCCGACTATGTGGTCTTCGCCGCTGACTACGGCTTGGTCACCACGGGTGATCCGAACGGGAAGATGGCGACGTTCGTCTACACCATGAGTGACGGGTCGCTGTACGCCACAGCGTTCACCACGGCGCCGACGGACAGCAGCACCGTGCTGTTGTCGGTGGGTCTGTCCGATCTCGGGCTGACGAGCGCTCATGGCACGTTCAAGTACACGGTCATGAGCTACAGCGGCGAGGACACTGCCACCGTCGACAAGATGGCTGGATGGGCCACGTACAACCCCTTCGCGAAGGCGCTGCTCAGCGACGGAACGTACGCGACGGTGGAGCGCAACAAGTCCCTGTCGATGAAGCTGCCCGTTGATCCGACTGCGATGGCCGCCACCAAGCCCCTCGGCCTGATGGTCGTCGCCTACGACAACGCGGCTGGTGCGTCCGAGGCGCTGTTGGTGCCCGTGCGCTGATCTCAAGCCCCGACGAATCGACGTCCGGCGCGCGACGCTTCCCGTCCGCGCCAGACGTCAACTTCGTGAGTCAGGCGTTGGGGCTGTCGCCACCTGTCAGGTGAGGGCGCGTGCAGAGCCGCGGGATGTCGTCGCTGCCGAAGTGCAAGTCGTAGCGCGTTCCGGACGCCGTGACGACCACTTCCCAGCCGGGCACCAAGGCCTGGGTGTACAACTGGCCAGGCTCGGGGCAGCCCAAGGAGCCGTCCCGCCAGGTGACCGCACGAGCGCTCGCCAGGATCACCCGGTCGGCGCCCACTCCTCGTGTGGCGAGGTCGGTGAGGATCGCGGTCCACTTTGCGTCCGGCACGGCCGCGGCACCTCCCGAAGGTCCCGGTGGGACCGACGGGACGGGCTCAAACCCTGCCGACGGATCCCGAGTGGGCGAACCACCCGGGGACGCCGGGGTCGCGGCCCCTCCCGGGCCCGCCGAGGTCGTTGGGCCTGCGGATGAAGTGGCTGACGTAGCCCCCGACGCGGGCGCGGCCGGCGCGCCGGACGGGTCACTGGGGGTCGACACGATTCCTCCTGACGAACAACCGGCCACGAGAACGCTCAGACAGACCACGGCAGCCGCCCGGCTGCGGTGGCGCTGAGGCGTCCATCCGGTCACGCCACCAGCATCGCTCGCGATGCAAGGCCACTGTCAATCCGACGGCAGGCGGTGTTCGATCACTCCCATCGCCTCCATGGCGGCGTACATCGTCACCGGCCCCACGAAGACGAAGCCGCGCCGCTTCAACTCCTTGCTGAGCGCCAAGGACTCCGGCGACTTGCTGGGGTAGCCCTCGGCCTCCGCCGTCGGATCCTCGGGACGGAACGACCACACCAACTCCCCGAGGTCGATGCCCTCGGCGGCGAGGGCGACCGCCGCCCTGGCGTTGGTGATGGTGGCGCGGATCTTCTGCTCGTTGCGGATGATGCCCGCATCGGCCATCAGCCGCGCCACGTCCCGTTCGGTGAAGCGGGCGATCTTGGCCGGATCGAAGCCATTGAACGCCTTGCGAAACGCCGGACGCTTCGCGAGCACCGTCGACCACGAGAGCCCGGCCTGGAAGCCCTCGAGCACGATCCGCTCGAAGACGTCGGACGCCTCCCGCACGGGGAGACCCCATTCCGTGTCGTAGTAGTTGCGCAGGAGGTCGGACGCCTCCGCCCACGTCGGTCTGTTCACGGCAACACATTAGGCGGGCCGTTTCAAACCTGTGGATAACCCGCCAGTACCTCAGTCGGCGTCGTCGTGACTAGGGGCTCCGGCCCCAAACACGCCAAACGCCGCCCCACGCCAGAGGCGCGGAGCGGCGTCCGATCAATGCAGCAAGCGGTTTAGTCCTCGTTGGAATCGTCCCGGTAGGCGCCGGGGGCGTCCACGATGAGGACCGCGCCCTCGGCGTCCTTCTTGAGCTCGGCCGGGGCGAGCGCGTGCGCGAGGTGGTAGACGATGACCGTCACCAGGGTGCCGAACGCGATGCCCGACAGCGTGAAGGAGTCGGTTACCTTCAGCGACACGTCGCCGATGCCGATGATGATGCCGGCGGCGACGGGAACCAGGTTGATCGGGTTGCCGAAGTCGACCTTGTTCTCTTTCCAGATCTTCGCGCCGAGCAGGCCGATCATGCCGTAGAGCACCACGGTGATGCCGCCCAGGACGCCGCCCGGGGTCGCGGAGATCACCGCGCCGAACTTCGGCGAGAAGCCGAACAGGATCGCCACGCCGGCCGCGACCACGTAGGCGGCCGTCGAGTAGACGCGGGTGGCGGCCATGACGCCGATGTTCTCGGCGTACGTGGTGGTCGGTCCGGCGCCGAGGGCGGTCGCCAGCATCGACGAGGCGCCATCGGCGGCGATGGCGCGGCCCATGTCCTGATCGAGGTTGGCGCCGGTCATCTCGGCGACGGCCTTGACGTGGCCGGTGTTCTCGGCGATGAGTGCGATGACGACCGGCAGCGCCACAAGGGCGAACGCCAGGTTGAAGGTGGGGGCGTGGAAGCCGACGACGTTGGTCGCGGCGTTGAGCTTCCAGGTGGCCAGGTCGGTCACAGGCGGCAAGCCGAACCACGGTGCGCTGGCCACTCCGGACCAGTCCACGCGCGGGTGCGTCGTCACCTTGCCAGCCGCGGGGGAGTAGCTCGTGATCGGGCCGAAGACGTTGTCGAACAGCCACGACAGCACGTAGCCGATGATCAGGGCGAGGAAGATCGCAATGCGTCCGATGAAGCCGCGGACGCCGACGCTCAACACGACGACGACCAGCATGACCAGCAGGCCGATCCACTGATCCTGCGGCCAGTAGACGTTGGCGACGACTGGCGCGAGGTTGAAGCCGATCAGCATGACGACCGCGCCGGTCACGACCGGCGGCAGCGCCTTGTGGATCACCCGCGACCCCGCCGCCGAGATGATGATGCCGACGATCAGCAGGGCTAGGCCCACCCAGAGCATGGCGCCCGTGACATCGCTGGGCTTGCCGCCGGCCCCGTAGATCGCTGTCGCGACGCCCACGAAGGACGCCGACGAGCCCAGGTAGCTCGGGACGCGTCCGCGGACGATGGCCAGGAACAGCAAAGTCCCGATGCCCGACATCATCACCGCGAGCTGCGGGTTCAGGCCCATGAGCAGGGGGAATACGAACGTCGCGCCGAACATCGCGACCACGTGCTGTGCGCCCAGGCCGGCGGTCTTGCCCCAGCTCAATCTCTCGTGGGGGGCCACCACCTCTCCGGGCTTCAAACTTCCGTCTCCGTGCAGCGTCCAGAGCGCCATGGTGGGTCCTCCCCGTTGGATTCGGCGAGGAGTCTAAGGGACGCCGCGGGGGCTCGCTATCGGCGTCCGGTGAGGCGCTGAGGCAGGGCTGAGATCAGATCCAGGAGCCCAGCCACATGCGCAGGCGCCAGTCGTTGTAGGGGAGGATCACGTCGGTCAAGACGGGGTACAGGAAGCCGAAGTTCACGATGACCAGGGCGACGACCAGGCCGGCGACGATGGCGCCGCGGAGGCGTCCGGACGATCGCGCTTTGCCCAGGATCAGCCCCAGCACCATGGCCAGCCCGATGACGGTGAACGGCACGATCGTGATGGCGTAGAAGAAGAACAGCGGACGCGTCGTCGTCACCCCTTGGTAGACCCACGGCAGCCAGGTGGCCGCCACGGCCACGACGGGGACGCCGAAGCGCCAGTCGCGTCCGGCGACCCACCAAACCACCGCGACGACCAGGGCGATGGCGGCGAACCACCACAGCAGCGGCGTCCCGATGCCGCTGATGACGCGCAGGCAGTTGCCGGACGTGGTGACGCACCCGTCCACGCCTGGCTTGATGTCGTTGACCGCGTCGATCCCGATCGGACGGATCATCAGCAGCCAGCCCGCGGGGTGAGCGTTGTAGACGTGCGTGGCCTTGTTGATGAAGTCGCCCGTGTGGAAGCCGTAGATCTCCTGGTGGTAGTGCAGCCAGCCGGCGATGTCGGGGCCGAACGTCGTGACCAGCGGATCGGTGGGGTTCTTGAATCCCCAGTCCCGAGCCCAGCCACCATGGCCATCCGTCGGGCTGGCGAACCAGCCCGCCCATGATGCGACGTACGTGACCACCGTGGTGCCGACGAGGGCGATGAAGGCCGGGACTCCGTCGAACAGCAGGGCCAGCCACGAGCGGAAGTCGGCGCCGGCGAGGCGGCGGGCGCCAACGTCCCAGAGCACCGACAGGACGCCGAACGCCGCGAGCACGTAGATCGAATTCCACTTCACGGCGATCGAGCAGCCGAACATCAGCCCGGCGACCCAGCGCCACGGACGCCACAGCGCGAGGCGTCCGAACCGGCCGTCGAGATCGGACGCCCCCAGGGCCGTGAGCTGGTCGGCGAGCCGGTTGCGGAACCAGTCCCGGTCGGCGACCACTGCCGCGACGCCGGCGACGACGAAGAAGGCCTGGAAGATGTCGAGCAGCGCGATCCGCGACATGGTGAACGCGAGGCCGTCGAAGGTGAGCAGGAGCCCGGCGATGACGCCCACCAGCGTCGAGCGCGACACTCGGCGAGCGAGCCGCATCGTCATGCCGACAAGGAGCGCGCCGAAGACGCACGCCATGAACCGCCAGCCGAACGAGTTGACGCCGAACATGGCCTCGCCGACGCCGATCAGCCACTTACCCAGCGGGGGGTGAACGACGAAGCTCGGGCCAGCCTGCAGATAGGAGTAGTCACCCGCGACGAACGCCTTGTTGGTCACGTCCATCGGGTCGGGCCACTGCCGCTCGACGCCGAACCGCATCATCGAATAGGCGTCCTTGGCGTAGTACGTCTCGTCGAAAATCAGGTAGTCCGGGTAGCCGAGGTTATAGACGCGGATCGCGAAGGCCATGGCGGTGACGATCGCGGTGAGTAACCAGGCGCGGAGGCGATCGGTGGGCATGAAGTCACGGAGTCGGACGATCGTCGGCAGGTCCGTGGTGCGGACCCCGGCCCTCGTGGCGCCGCCGAGCCCCGACGAGGGCGCCGCGGGGGCGGGGGTGCTGGCGGTGGGGGTCGTCACGGCGGTCATCCTAGACTCCGGGCTAGCTCATACTGAGGTCCGTGACCGTTCCCACAGGTTCCGACGCCGGCGGCGTCCTGGTGCTGGCAGCGACCCCGATCGGCGATATCGCGGACGCCAGCCCGGCGTTGATCCGCGAGCTGACCGGCGCCGGACTCATCGCCGCTGAGGACACCCGCCGCTTCAAAGCCATGCTCGGACGCCTCGGCATCACCGTCGACGCGCCCGTCGTGTCCTACTTCGACGGCAACGAGGCGTCGCGCGTCGGCGTCCTGCTGGACGCCCTCGCCGAGGGTCGCCGCGTGGTGGTCGTGACGGACGCCGGCATGCCGGTGGTCTCTGATCCCGGGTTCCGGGTGGTGGCGGCCGCGGCCGAGCGGGGCTTCCGGGTGACTGCGGTGCCGGGGCCGTCGGCCGTGTTGACCGCCTTGGCCGTGTCCGGGTTGCCCTCGGACCGCTTCTGCTTCGAGGGCTTCCTGCCCCGCAAGTCGGGGGAGCGTCGTCGCCGGCTCGAGGCGCTGGCGTCCGAGGAGCGCACGATGATCTTCTTCGAGGCGCCGCATCGGCTGGGCGATTTCTTGGCGGACGCCGCGTCCGTTCTGGGCGCGGACCGGGCAGGCGTCGTCTGCCGCGAGCTGACCAAGACGTATGAGGAGGTGCGTCGCGGATCGCTCGGGGAGTTGACGGCCTGGGCCGCGGAGGGCGTCCGCGGCGAGATCACCGTCGTCATCTCGGGTGCCGTCGCCGTCGTCGCTTCACTGCCGGACGCCGTCGGCGCGGTGTTGGGTCGGGTCGCGGAGGGGGAGCGCCTCAAGGACGCCGTCGCCGAGGTCGCCACGGCGTCCGGGCTGAGCAAGAGCGCGCTCTACGACGCGGCGCTCGCGGCCCGCAAGGGCTGAGCTGGAGCGCTCCACGCACGCTACCCCGGGGGGGTATGCTTCCGCCGTCCGACGAAGGAGCGTGGTGGCTCGATGGTGAACTGGTGGCTGATCCTCGCCGCGGGCCTGCTCGCGGGGGCGACCACCTGTGCGGTCACCCAGGGCGGGCTGCTGGTCGGCCTGATCGCGCGGCAACGCAAGGCGTCCGGTGCCGTTCGGCGCTCGGTCGCGGACGACCTGGCCCCGGTCGGCGGCTTCCTGATCGGCAAGCTGATCTCGCACACGGTTGCGGGCGCGGCGCTCGGCGCCGTGGGCGTGGCGCTCGGGCTGAGCCCCATGGTCGGCACGGTCGCGCTGCTGGTCGCGGGCGCCCTCATGGTGGTGCTCGGGTTCTCGGCGCTCGGGGTGCCCGGCTTCAAGAACCTCACCTTCACACCCCCTGACTCGTGGTTGGGGGCCGTCCGCAGGCAGACGCGTTCGGGGTCGGCTCTGGCGCCCTTCCTCCTGGGGCTGGCCGTCCTGCTCATCCCGTGCGGCGTGACGCTCTCGATGATGATGCTGGCCGCGACGAGCGGCTCGCCGATGACGGGCGCCCTTGTCATGGCGGTGTTCGTCCTCGGCACGGCGCCGCTGTTCGCCGTCTACGGCTTCCTCTCGGCCCGCCTGCCGTTTGGGCGCGCGCTGTCGACGGCGCTCGGCGTCCTCGTCGTCGCGTTCGGCGTCTGGACGTTCAACTCCGGCCTCGTCGCCGGTGGATCGCCGGTCTCGCTGCCCTTGCCAGGTGCGCGGGGGAGTGGTCCGGGGACTGTCGTGTCTGCGGCACCCGGTCAGGTGCAAGAGGTCCGGATTCAGGCCTTCGATCAGGGGTATCAGCCCAGCGACGTCACGGTCGCGGCGGGTGCCCCGGTCAAGGTGACCTTCACCACCAAGAACGTGTACTCCTGCATCCTGGCCACGACGATGCCGACGCTGAACCAGCGCACCTTCCTGCCCTCCAACGGCAGCAAGACGCTCGACCTCGGCGTCCTGGCCCCCGGCGACTACCCGATCGTCTGCAGCATGGGCATGTACACCGCGACCCTCCACGTCCGATGATGCGCAAGGTCACCTTCACCGTCACCGGGATGCATTGCGCCGCCTGCGGACTGCTCATCGACGACTTCCTGCTGGACGTCGAGGGCGTCGCGTCCGCGTGCACCGACCTCCGGACGGCGCGCACCATCGTTCATGCGGACGCCGACGTCACGGACGCCGACCTGATCGCAGCCATCGCCGAGGCCGGCTACCAGGCCACCCATATCTGCTAGGGCGCTGACGCCTGCGCTAGGGCGCTGACGCCTGCGCTAGGGCGCTGATGCTGGGTGCGGACGCGTATCGCACATCTCTGGACGCGTAGCCGGCCCGGCTAGGCTGCTTGGCGAACCACAGGAGGGTCACTCGTGAGCCACGCACGTCCGCCACTGCCCGAGCCGCTGCCGGCTCCCGTCACGGACGCCCACACGCACCTCGAGTCGACGACCGTCAAGGGCGGCCTGCGCGCGGACGAGGCTGTGCCGCTGGCCGCAGCCGTCAACGTCACCCGGCTGGTCGACGTCGGCTGCGACGTGTCCAGTTCGCGGGAGGCGATCGTGAACGCCGAGAACCACCCCGGGGTCATCGCCACGGTCGCGCTGCACCCCAACGACGCCGCGCGAGCCGGCACGCTGCAGGACGGCCCGAATGGCGTCACGGGGAGGCGCGCGTCGCTGGCCGACCAACTCGCCCACATCGAGGCGCTCGTGACGGCGTCCGACCGCGTTCGAGCCGTCGGCGAGACGGGACTCGACTTCTTCCGGACCAAAGACCCCGACGCTCAGGCGCGCCAGCGCGTGTCGTTCGCCGCCCACATCGCCCTGGCGAAGGCCTATGGCAAGGCGCTCGTCATCCACGACCGGGACGCCCACGACGACATCCTCGACGTACTCGACGCCGAGGGCTGGCCCGACCGGGTGCAATTCCACTGCTTCTCCGGCGACGCCGCCTTCGCGCGTCGCTGCCTCGCCCACGACGCCTTCCTGTCCTTCCCGGGCACGATCACCTACAAGGGCAACGACCAGCTGCGGGAGGCGCTGCGCGTCACCCCGGCTGATCGGCTGCTCGTCGAGACCGACGCTCCGTACCTGACGCCCGTCCCCTACCGCGGGCGCTCCAACTCCTCCTTTCTCGTGCCCGTGACCGTACGGGCCATGGCTGACATGCGCGGCGACGACCTCGGGAGCCTGTGCATCGCGCTGGACGCCAACGCCACGGCCCTGTTCGGCGACTGGGGTGGGCCGGCCCTTCGACAGGCTCAGGGGGCGGGTCCGGAGGCGCAGGGATCGGAGCCGAACCATGGCTGAGGGCCTCCTGGACCCGCGGACGATTCGCGCGCTGGCGTCCGAACTGGACCTGCGTCCCACGAAGCAGCGCGGGCAGAACTTCGTCCACGACGCCAACACCGTCCGGCGGATCGTCGCGGCGTCCGGCATCACCCCCGACGATGTCGTCCTGGAGATCGGCCCTGGACTCGGCTCGCTCACCCTGGGCCTGCTCGAAGTCGCCAAGCACGTCACCGCGATCGAGATCGAGTCGTCGCTGGCCCGCCGGCTGTCGGCCACGGTTGAACAGCGCCTCCCGGACGCATCCGGACGCCTCACCGTCGTTGAGGCCGACGCCCTGGACGTGACCGAGCTGCCCGGACCGCCCCCCACCGCCGTCGTTGCGAACCTGCCCTACAACGTGAGCGTCCCGGTGCTGCTGCACCTGTGCGAGACCTTCGACTCCTGGACGCGCGGCCTGGTGATGGTCCAACTCGAGGTGGCCGACCGCCTCGTCGCCGGACCGGGGAGCCGCACCTACGGCGTCCCCAGCGTGAAGCTGGCCTGGTTCGCGGACGCGTCCCGCGCGGGCACCGTGCCTCCCGCGGTGTTCTGGCCCGTGCCGAACGTCGACTCTGGGCTGGTCCGCATCGTGCGCCACGAACCACCCCAAACGTCGGCGTCCCGAGACGAGGTCTTCGCCATCATCGACGCAGCCTTCGCGCAGCGCCGCAAGATGCTCCGCGCCGCGCTGGTCGGGGTGTTCGGGTCATCGTCGGCGGCGTCCGAGGCGATCGCGGCCGCCGGAGTCGACCCGCAGGCCCGCGGGGAGACGCTGCGCGTCGCGGACTTCGCCCGCATCGCCGAGCAGCGCCGAGCCCGGAGCTGACTGGTCGGTCACGGTTCGCCCTCGGGCTTTCTCGTCCTAGCTAGGGGTGATAGGAAAGGGCCATGGCTGACGTCCGAGGGATCGACGGGGTGCGCGTGCGCGCCTCCGGCAAGATCAACCTCGCGCTGCGCGTCGGTCCGCGCCGATCCGACGGCTATCACCCGTTGGCCACCGTCTTCCAGAGCGTCAGCGTCTACGACGACCTGGAGGTGCGTCCGGCGCCGCCCGGCGAGTTCCCGGTCACGGTGACGGGGGCGCAGGCCGACCTCGTCCCCACCGACGGACGCAACCTCGTCGTCAAGGCCGGCCGGCTGCTGGCCGAGGCCTACGGCAGCCCGGACGCCGGCGCCGCGATCGCCATCCGCAAGAGCATCCCGGTCACCGGCGGCATGGCAGGCGGATCCGCCGACTGCGCCGCCGCCCTGGTCGCCCTCAGCGTGCTCTGGGACCTCGACGTCACCCAGTCCGAATTGCTGGACCTGGGCAAGCAACTCGGCGCCGACGTGCCGTTCTCGCTGATGGGACAAACGGCCTACGGCATCGGACGCGGCGACGACCTCGTGCCTGTTCTCAGCCGGGGCAGCTACCACTGGGTGCTCGCGTTCGCCGACTTCGAGCTGTCAACGCCCGCGGTGTTCGCCCGCTTCGACGAGTTGAACCCCGATCCAAGCCCGGCGCTCGGCGTCCCGACCGGAATGCTCGAGACGCTAGCGTCCGGGGACGCGACCGCGCTCGCGGGCGTCCTCGTCAACGATCTTCAGCCGGCCGCGCTGTCGCTGCGTCCGGAGTTGTCCAAGACGATGGCCGAAGGCATGGACGCCGGCGCTTTGGCGTCCATGGTGTCGGGCTCGGGACCGACGATCGCGTTCCTGGCGTCCAGCGAAGAGGCGGCAATCGACCTGTCCTTCCGGCTGAGCGCCGCGGACGTGTGCCGAACAGTGCGGCGGGTGAGTGGTCCGGTGCAGGGCGCGAAGTTGGTCGCCTGAGCGGCTCCAGGCGGACGCCGCACGCGCGCGTCGGCGTCCAAGCGGTCTCCAGACCACTCGATGCGCACGGTCAACTCGGCCTACCGCGCGTCGGTGTGCGGTTCAGTTCTGACCGTCGGGGAGCCGCAGCTCCGGATGAGGGTTGAGCTGGCGCATCCCGTTCCACGTCAGGTTGACGAGGTGGGTCGCGACCTCGCGCTTGGCAAGGCGGGTGACGTCGCGGTTGTCGACCCACCACTGCCCGGCCAGCGCCACGAGCCCGACCAGCATCTGCGAGTAGAGCGGTGCGATCTCGGGGTCGAAACCGCGGTGCGAGAACTGGGCGGCGAGCAGCCCCTCGACCCGGCTGGCGATCGAGCTCAGGATCGTCTGGTACGAGCCGCCCTGGGTGTACGGGGACGAGTCGCGCGAGATGATGCGGAACCCGTCGGTGTTCTCCTCGATGTAGTCGAGCAGGGCCATCGTGCCGAGTTCGATGAGCGAGCGCGGGTCGGTGCCCGGACGCGTGATCGCCCCGGCGATCGCTTCGTGCAGCTGCCGGACCTCGCGGTCGACGACGACCGCGTAAAGGCCTTCCTTACCGCCGAAGTGTTCGTAGACGACGGGCTTGCTGACCTGGGCGTGGATCGCGATCTCTTCGACCGACGTGCCTTCGAGGCCGCGCTCGGCGAACAGGGCGCGGGCTACGTCGACGAGTTGCTCGCGACGCTCGGCCCGCGTCATCCGGACGCGCGCGCGACGGGCACGGGGGGCGACCGGGCTGCTGCTCACGCCGCCAGTGTGTCCGATCGGACGCCGACGTGCGACCCGGACGCCCACGCGTCCCGAGTCGCGCCCGCAGCGTCCGCCGCCGTAAACTCCCCTGAGGCCCTTCGGGGCCGTTCCCCGGTTGGTCTTTCGGCAGGGCCCGCCTGACTTTGAATCAGGATTAGCGAAGTAGGTTCGACTCCTACCCGGGGAGCCACCATCGAGGAGTCATCGCCAACAACTGCCCATGCCTGAGGCCGCAGAATCGTCGCCCCGATAGAGTGCTGACAACGCATCAGGAGGGCTCGATGGTGGAAACAGGTCAGGTCTCGGGGGTCGCCGCAGTCGTCGTCTTGGCCGCCGGCGCAGGCACGCGGATGAAGTCGACGACGTCCAAGCTGCTGCACAAGGTCGCCGGACGCACCTTGCTGTCCTATGCCGTGGACGCCGCGGGCGCGCTCGATCCGCAGCACCTCGTGGTGGTGGTCGGCCATCAGCGGGACCAGGTCGAGGCCCACCTGGCCGAGATCGCACCGGGCATCACGATCGCCGTCCAGGAGAGCCCCAAGGGCACCGGGGACGCCGTCCGCTCCGGTCTGCTCCCCATCCCGGACGTCACCGGCGAGGTCGTCGTCACCATGGGCGACGTCCCGCTGCTGACCGGTGAGACGCTGAAGGCGCTCGTCGGCGTCCATCGGAGCAACGGCGACTCCGTGACGATCCTCACCACGATCCTGGACGACGCCGGCTCCTACGGACGCATCCTGCGCGACGAAGCCGGCGAGGTCGTCCGCATCGTCGAGCGCAAGGACTGCACCCCCGAGCAGGCCGCCATCACCGAGATCAACGCGGGCATCTACGTCTTCAACGCCGACACGTTGCGCGCCGGGCTCGCCTCGCTGACCACCGACAACGCCCAGGGCGAGCTCTACCTCACCGACGTCATCGCTTACGCGAAGGCCCAAGGCGGACACGTCCACCCGATGGTCCTGGACGACCCCTGGGAGGCCGAGGGCGTCAACGACCGCTCCCAGCTCGCCACGCTCGGACGCATCAAGAACCAGCGCATCTGCGAGTCCTGGATGCGGGGCGGCGTCACGATCATCGACCCCGCCACCACCTGGATCGAGGACGGCGTCGACATCGCCACCGACGTCACGATCCTGCCGGGGACGCACCTCGAGGGCGCGACGACCATCCACACCGGCGCGATCATCGGCCCCGACACCACCCTCCGCGACGCCGAGGTCGGCCAGGACGCCAAGGTCGTCCGCACGCACGGCCTGTTGGCCACGATCGGCGATCGCGCCTCGGTGGGACCCTTCGTCCACCTTCGTCCCGGCACCGAGATCGAAGCGGACGCCCGCGTCGCGGCTTTCGTCGACCTGCGCGCCGCCCACATCAGCGAGGGCGAGCGGGTGGCGCCGTTGTCCGCCGTGGACGGGCACGTCGTTTGAGCCTGGAGAGGCTGGGGCACGTCGCGGCGACGGTGACGTCGCCCGACCAGAAGGGTCCGTCAGTCTGAGGTCCGGATTTCGGCCGGTCCGGCGACGCCACCGTCCTCACCGCTCTCGTCGGAGCGTGGCGTCCCGCCAGGCCAGCCGACGCGACACGGGGGCGTCCGTTCACCGTTAGGATGGCCCGGTCACTGCCCACCAGGCACGCGAGGGGATATCGAGTGAGCGGCATCACCAGGCCGAACGACAAACACCTGATGCTGTGCAGCGGTCGCGCTTTCCCGGAACTCGCCGAGGAGATCGCCGACCTGCTGAACGTGGATCTCGTCCCGACAAGGCAAGTCACCTACGCAAACTCCGAGATCTACGTCCGCTTCGAGGAGTCGGTGCGCGGCGCGGACGCGTTCGTCATCCAGAGTCACCCGGCGCCGGTGAACGAGTGGCTCATGGAGCAGCTCATCATGATCGACGCCCTCAAGCGGGCGTCTGCCAAGCGCATCACGGTGGTCTCGCCGTTCTACCCCTACGGCCGCCAGGACAAGAAGCACGCCGGACGCGAGCCCATCTCGGCCCGCCTCATCGCCGATCTCTACAAGACCGCGGGCGCGCACCGGCTCATGTCGGTCGACCTGCACGCGGCGCAGATCCAGGGCTTCTTCGACGGCCCCGTTGATCACCTCATGGCGCTGCCGGTGCTGGCCGACTACATCAAGTCCAAGTACCCGGTGGACAACATGACGATCGTCTCCCCGGATGCGGGACGCGTCCGGCTGGCCGACATGTACACCGACCGGCTCGGCGCGCCGCTGGCGATCATCCACAAGCGCCGCGACCCGAACAAGGCCAACGAGGTCGCGGTCGGCGAGGTCGTCGGCGACGTCGAGGGCCGCTGCTGCCTCCTAGTCGACGACATGATCGACACCGCTGGGACCATCGTCGGCGCCGCCAAGGTGCTCAGGGAGCATGGGGCGGCCCAGGTGATCTGCGCGGCCACGCACCCGATCCTGTCCGGCCCCGCGATCGAGCGCCTCAACGCGTCCGAGTTCGAAGAGGTCATCGTTACGAACACCCTCCCCGTGGCCGACACGGACGCCATCCCGAAGATGACCGTCCTGTCCATCGCGCCCATGATCGCCAAGGCGATCCAGGAGGTCTTCACCGACGGCTCCGTCACCTCGTTGATGTCCGATTAGGTCGGACGTCGACCGTCGGCTCCCCGGTGGTCGGCTCACAAGACTCAGCTACGAGTGTCTTTCAGGGGCCGGATTGAAGGGGGCGGTATCCGTTCCCTGAGCTTGTCGAAGGGTCTCGACGAGCGCACTCAGCCGCGATTCGTGCCCGACGCCGCCGCGGCGCTACGATCTTCGGGTTACCTCGGCGAGGGGCTGCGGCCCGTGATCGACAAGGCGTTCCTCCCTTGCTGAGTCCCTGTACGCAAGGTGGTAGGAGAACACATGTCCAACGAAATCAAGCTCGTCGCCGAGTCGCGTGACGAGTTCGGCAAGGGCGCATCGCGCCGGATCCGCCGCGCCGGCAAGGTCCCCGCGGTCCTGTACGGCCACGGCACCGATCCCGTGCACATCACGCTGCCGGCCCACGAGACGCTGCTGGCGCTGCGCACCGCGAACGCGCTGCTCGCCCTCGACCTCGGTGGCAAGAAGCAGCTCGCCCTGCCCAAGCAGGTCCAGCGCGACCCGATCCGCGGAACCCTCGACCATGTCGACCTGATCCTCGTCCGCAAGGGCGAGAAGGTCACCGTCGAGATCCAGCTGGTCGTCGTCGGCGAGTTGTCCGAGTCCGATCTGGTCCTCAACCAGGACCAGCAGACCCTGGCGCTCGAGGTCGAGGCGACCAACATCCCGACCTCCATCGAGGTCAACATCGAGGGCCTGGGCGCCGGCGATCGCATCACGGTCGCCGACCTGACGCTGCCCGAGGGCGCGTCCTACCACGGCGTCGAGGCCGCCGAGGACAACGTCATCGTCTCCGTCGTCGTCGCCAAGGACGAGGTCGAGGAGACCGAAGCCGCCGAGGGCGAGGACGCTGCCGCCGAGGACGCCGAGTAGGCATTGGCTGCATGGCTCGTGGTCGGGCTCGGTAATCCGGGCCCGACCTACGCAACTCACCGGCACAACGTCGGCTTCATGGTGGTCGACGAGCTGGCCCGGCGTGCCCGGGCATCCTTCACGGCCCCGCGCCTCATGCGGGCCGAGGTGTGCGAGACGCGACTCACGGCGTCCGGTATCGGCGGCATCGGGGCGGACGCCGAACGCGTCGTCCTACTGAAGTCGCGCACGTACATGAACGAGTCCGGGATCGCCGTGTCGAAGGCGTCCGCCTTCTTCAAGATCGATCCGGCGCACACCATCGTCGTCCACGATGAGCTCGACATCGACCTCACTCAGCTGCGCCTCAAGCTGGGGGGCGGCGATAACGGCCACAACGGCCTGAAGTCGATCCGGGCCCACCTGGGCACCGGCGATTTCTATCGCGTTCGGTTCGGCATCGGACGCCCCCCGGGCCGCCAGGAGCCCGCGGACTTCGTCCTCACCAGCTTCCCCGCCAGCGCCCGCGACGACGTGGCCGTCGAGGTCGGACGCGCCGCAGACGCCGTCGAGGTGCTCATCGCCTCCGGCCTCGCCGAGGCGCAGAACCGCTTCAACTCGTAGCAGAGCCCGTCCGAGGGACGTCGGCGCACCTCACTACACTGACCGGGTGAATCTCGTCGGCCTCATCGACCTCGTCGCGTCCGAACCGGCCGTCGCAGAACTGCTGGACGATGCGCGGGCGTCGTCCGTGACCAAGGCCGACATCGCCGCACCGGAGGCGATGCGCCCGCTGCTGGTCGCGGCGCTGGCCTCGGCAACGCGTCCGCTGCTGCTGGTGACGTCCACGTACCGCGAGGCGGAGCAGCTCACCGCGTCCCTCAGCTCGTTCCTGAGCCCGGACGCCGTCGCGTACTACCCCGCGTGGGAGACGCTGCCGCACGAACGCCTCTCGCCGCGCTCGGACACGGTCGGACGCCGGCTGGCGGTCCTGCGCCGCCTGGCCGGCACCGATGAGCTGCCCCGGCCCCAGGTCGTCGTCGCGCCGGTCCGGGCCGTCCTGCAGCCGCAGGTGCAGGGCCTGGCCAACCTGCGTCCGGTCAGGCTCGTCGCCGGGCAGGACTTCGACATCGACGACGTCGCCCAGGCCCTCGTGGACGCCGCCTACCTGCGCGTCGACCTCGTCGAGCGGCGCGGCGAGTTCGCCGTCCGGGGCGGCATCGTGGACGTCTTCCCGCCCACCCAGGAGCACCCGGTCCGCATCGACTTCTTCGGCGACACGATCGAGGAGATCCGCCACTTCCAGGTCGCGGACCAGCGGTCGGACGCCGAAACCCTGCCCGAGATCACCGCGTCCCCGTGCCGCGAGCTGCTGATTTCGGACGCCGTCCGCGCGCGTGCCCGCGCCCACGCCAACAACGGAGCCATCCCGGCGCACCTGCGCGAGCTCTTCGAGCGGATCGCCGACGGGCACGCCGTCGACGGCATGGAGGCCCTCTCGCCGGCCCTGGTCGACGGGCTGGAGTTGCTCATCGACGTCATGCCCGCCGACACGATCGTCCTCGTCAGCGATCCCGAGAAGGTGCGGGCCAGGGCGCTCGAGCTGCACGCCACCTCGCAGGAGTTCCTGCAGGCGTCCTGGGCTGCGGCCGCCGAGGGCGGTAAGGCGCCGATCGACCTGGACGCGTCCGCCTACCGCAGCCTGGGCGACGTTCGGGGCGCGGCGCTCGACAGGGGCCAGGCCTGGTGGACGCTGTCGGCCTTCGCCGAGGATCCCGAGTCCCGCCAGGTCGCCGGGGTCGCCGGCGAGGTCTTCCGGGGCGAGGTCGAGCGTGCGCTCGGTGCCATCTCGGACGCCGTCGCCGCCGGTGCGACGACGGTCCTGGTCGCCGACTCGCCGGGACGCGCGTCCCGGATGACCGAGGTCTTGGGCGAGGCCGACCTCGCCGGACGCGTCAGCGTCTTGGTCGCCGACCTTCCGCACGGCTTCCGCCTGGTCAGTCCGCCGCTCGCCGTGTTTACCGCCGGCGATCTCTCGGGACAGACCGACGTCGACAAGGCGTCCCGGAAAATGCCGACGCGTCGGCGCAACACGATCGATCCGCTGGAACTCAAGTCGGGCGACTACGTCGTCCACGATGCCCACGGGGTCGGACGCTACGTCGAGATGGTGCAGCGCACCGTGGCCGGCGCGACCCGGGAGTACCTCGTCGTCGAGTACGCCCCCAGCAAGCGCGGTCAGCCCGGAGACCGGCTGTTCCTGCCCATGGACCAGCTCGACCAGATCACCCGCTACGTCGGGGGCGAGGCGCCGAGCCTCGACCGACTTGGTGGCGGCGACTGGGCCAAGCGCAAGTCGCGGGCCCGCAAGGCCGTCCGCGAGATCGCGGCGGAGCTGATCAAGCTGTACGCCGCGCGGCAGGCGTCCGCGGGGCATGCCTACTCGAGCGACACGGTCTGGCAGCGCGAGCTGGAGGACGCCTTCAGCTACGTCGAGACCCCCGATCAGCTCGCGGCCATCACCGAGGTGAAGGCCGACATGGAGCAGCTCGTTCCCATGGACCGCCTCATCTGCGGTGACGTCGGCTACGGCAAAACCGAGATCGCGGTCCGCGCGGCCTTCAAGGCAGTCATGGACGGCAAGCAGGTCGCGATCCTGGTGCCGACGACGCTCCTGGTCCAGCAGCACTACGCCACGTTCGCCGACCGCTACGCGGGCTTCCCGGTCACCGTCGCCCCGCTCAGCCGCTTCCAGTCGGACGCCGAGGTGAAGCGCACCGTCGAAGGGCTGGCGTCCGGTGCCGTGGACGTCGTGGTCGGGACGCATCGCCTGCTGTCCGACTCGGTGCAGTTCAAAGACCTCGGCCTGGTCATCATCGACGAGGAGCAGCGCTTCGGCGTCGAGCACAAGGAGGCTCTGAAGAAGCTGCGGCTCAACGTCGACGTGCTCGCGATGTCGGCGACGCCGATCCCGCGCACGCTGGAGATGGCCGTCACCGGCATCCGTGAGCTGAGCGTCATCTCGACCCCGCCCGAAGAGCGCCACCCCGTGCTGACGTTCGCCGGGCCCTACGACACGGGACAGGTGCGGGCGGCCATCCGGCGCGAGCTGGCCCGCGAGGGCCAGGTGTTCTACATCCACAATCGGGTGAACTCGATCGAGAAGGCCGCCAAGCAACTGGCCGATCTGGTGCCGGAGGCGCGCGTCGCCGTCGCGCACGGGCAGATGGGGGAGAAGGCACTCGAGCAGGTCATGGTCGACTTCTGGGAGCGCCGCTTCGACGTCCTGGTCTGCACCACGATCGTCGAGGCGGGCCTGGACATCTCGACCGCCAACACCCTGCTCATCGAGCGCGCCGACCTCATGGGGCTGTCCCAACTGCACCAGCTCCGCGGACGCGTCGGCCGCGGACGCGAGCGCGGCTACGCGTACTTCTTCTATCCCGGCGAGAAGCCCCTCACCGAGACGGCCCACGATCGGCTGGCCACCATGGCCGCCCACACCGACCTGGGCGCCGGCATGGCGATCGCCATGAAGGACCTCGAGATCCGCGGCGCCGGCAACTTGCTGGGCGGCGAGCAGTCGGGTCACATCGCCGACGTGGGCTTCGACCTCTACCTGCGGCTCGTGGGCGAGGCCGTCGCGGACTATCGCGGCACCACCCCCGAGCCCGAGCCCGAGATGAAGATCGAGCTGCCTGTCGAGGCGCATCTGCCCGGCGACTACGTCGAATCCGAGCGGCTCCGGCTCGAGATGTACAAGCGGCTCGCGTCCGTTCGGTCGGACGCCGACCTGGACGCCATCCGCGACGAACTTCAAGACCGCTATGGGACGCCGCCGGCGCCGGTCGAGGCGCTGCTCGAGGTCGCCCGCTTCCGGCTGCTGTGCCGTTCTGCCGGCATCACCGAAGTGCTGTCGGCGGGCACCATGATCCGGTTCGCTCCGGCCGAACTGCCCGACAGTCGCGCGCTGCGGCTGGCGCGCCTGTACCCGGGCGCCCAGCTCCGCAAGGCCCTGGGACACCTGCTGGTGCCCCGCCCCCTGACGCGTCCGATCACCGGGTCGCCGCTCAAGGACGCCGAGCTCTTGGCCTGGGCCACTCGGGTGGTGACCGACCTGTTCCTGTGAGCCTTGGCCACCGGTGCGGCATCCGGGAGCCCGACAAGCCCGGGCCAGGGCGGCCACCAGCCCGCCGGACGGCTAGGATTCAGCCCGACTCACGCACCAAGGAGAGCACGATGAAAACCGCCCGTTGCGCCGTCGCCGCAGTCTCGGCCGTCCTCGCACTCACCGGCTGCGCGACGTCCGCCGGTGACGCCGCCGTCGTGGACGGCGTCCCCCTCTCGATCTCCGACGTGTCGGCAGCGGCCAAGGTGGCCTCGCCGCTCGTGGGCCAGTCGGCGAACGACCTCACGCCCACGATCGTCCAGGCAGAGATCCAGGGCGTCATCGCCCAGAAGATCGCGGCCGCGCAGAAGATCGAGTTGAGCGACGTTGCCCGCGCGGAGGTTTTCAAGTCCAACGGCGTGCTGGCTGATCTCGCGGCTACCGCCGACGGCAAGCAGCTCGCCGTCCGCCTCGCCGACACCGCGATCGTCGCGGGCAAGCTCGACCCGGGGGTCTTCGCGGAGCAGTGCTCCACGATGTCCGTGGCGGCCAATCCCCGCTACGGCGTCTGGTCGAAGGAACTCTGCGGGTTCGAGAGCGCTGTCGGCAGCCTGAGCAAGCCGGCTCCGACCCCCACCACCAAGGGCTGAGGTCGTGGACGCCTCAGCGCAGTCGGGCCTAGCCCGACTGGCGGAGGTGATGCGTTCCATCCGACGCGGCTGCCCCTGGGACGCGGAACAGACCCACGCGTCCCTCGTGACGTACCTCGTCGAAGAGTCGGCTGAGCTCGTGGACGCGATCGACTCAGGCGACGACGCCGACCTGCGCGAAGAGCTCGGCGACCTGTTGCTGCAGATCTTCTTCCACGCCGAGATCGCGGCCGAACAAGGGCGGTTCACGCTCGACGAGGTGGCGTCCGAGATCGCCGACAAGCTCGTTCGCCGCCATCCGTACGTGTTCACCGACGAGGCCGTGCCCGAGGACGTGGTGGCTTCCTGGGAGCAGCGCAAGCGCCAAGAGAAGGCCCGCACCTCAGCCCTCGACGGCATTCCCGCCTCGCTCGCGACCCTGGTCCGGGCGACCAAAGTCATCGGACGGGCGCGCGCCCACGGCGTCCAACTCACGCTCCCGTCCGAGCCGATCGAGCCGGACGCCGTCGGCGCCGGTCTGCTTTCGATCGTAAGTCGCGCGCACGCGTCCGGCGTGGACGCCGACGCGGCCCTCAGAGCCGAACTCGGGCATGTTGAATCCCACATTCGGGCAGTGGAGGAGGGCGCGAAACGCCGTCATCCCTAACTCGCGGGTGGTGCGCTCGATTCACGGATCCGGAGGGTGGTGGGAATCAGTTCCTCGCCGGGTTCCAGGGGCTCCTTGCCCAACAGGGCAAGGGTCGCTCGCCGTCCTAGTTCGTAGAAGGGCAGCCGGACGGTCGTGAGGGTGGGCGTCAGCATGGTCGCCACGGGCTCGTCGTCATAACCCACCACCGTCATGTCCTGAGGCACCCGGAGGCCATGACGGGCCAGCGCCAGGTAGGCGCCCGCCGCCATCTGGTCGTTGCCACAGATGAGCGCCGTGGGGCTAGGCGTCAGCTCGAGGACCCGTTGGGCGAGGCTGTAGCCGGTGGTGAAGGTGTAGTCGCCGTAGAAGAGCCTGTTGCCCAGCGACAGTCCCGCAGACCTGAGAACCGCCTGCGTCTCCTGCACTCGAACGGAGGTGGCCCAGGCCTCACGCGTTCCGGCGAGCGTGGCGATCTCGCGATGGCCGAGCTGGACCAGGTGGCGCGCAAGCGCCCGCGCCCCACCCCGCTCGTCGGGCAGAAACGTGGGGAAGTCGCCATCATTCGCGAATGCGTTGACTAGCGCCACCCTTGCTCGACGGGCGGGCGCCGGCACATGGATCGTCCTGGTGCCGATGGCCGCGAAGAGGATCCCGTCGACCTGGCGAGCGAGCAGATCCTCGACCGCAGAGCGAGTGCGGTCGTCTTCGAGCGTCGTGTTGACCATCAGGATCATCTGGCGGTTTTCCCACGTCACATCGTGGGCCGCCGACACCATGGGCCCCGAGTAGGGCTGCACCCCGATGTGGTCCGTGATGAGTCCGATGGTCGACGATCGGCCGTGGCGCAGGCCTTGGGCGGTGCGGTTAAGTCGGTAGTCGAGCTGGGCGACGGCGGCGAAGACCTTCTCCTTGGTGACATCGCTAATGCGATCTGCCTTGTCAGCGAGCACGAGAGAGACGGTGGTGGGGGAGACGCCCGCGAGACGCGCGACATCGGCGCTGGTGGGCCGACTCCGGGTGGACGAATCGTCGGGTCGCGGCACGGATGCTCACCTCCTTGGGCGCCACCAGTGTGGGCCATGGGTGCGTTCCAACACCACAGTCCTGGGACGGTAAATCGGTTGACTAGATGCGATGGCGACGGTTGGGCGCCTGTAAGAACCCTTGATGCAGGCTCGTTGACGCGCCAAAACCCACATTCGGGCAGGTTGCGGAGACGTCACACCTGCGAGAACGGACACAAACAAGCAAAAGGATTTGCGTTTTCTCAACTCGGAGGCCTAGCGGCCCCTGCGCTCGTCCTCTGCGCTGGGGCCGCGCCTTCAGTCTGAGACCGAGAAGCTGAAGGTATGAAGCAAACAAAAGTGAGGTTTCAATGTCGAGTCCCGAACTCACCCGTCGCTCCCTGCTGATTGGCACCCTGGGTGTCGCAGCCGTTGGCGCGCTCTCCGCCTGCAGCACCGGTTCCACGGGTGGCAGCACCGCCGCTCCTGCGGGGGGCTCGTCCTCCGCCGCGGCTGCCGGCATCGACTGGACCAAGAAGGGTCCCATCAACTACGTCCAGGGCAAGGACACCTCCGGGTTCGTCCAGCCCACCATCGACGAGTGGAACAAGGCCAACCCCGATCAGAAGGTCACCCTGATCGAGCTGGCCGACAAGGCCGACGAGCAGCAGGCCAAGATGATCGAGAACTTCAACACGAAGGGCTCGTACGGCTACGACGTGCTGTCCGTCGATGTCGTCTGGACCGCTCAGTTCGCCGCCAACAAGATGATCGTCGAACTGCCGTCCGACATGTCCACCGACGGCTACATCAAGCCGGCTGTTGACGCCTGCAAGTACTTCAACAAGCTGTACTGCTTCCCGGCGACCTCTGACGGCGCGATGATGTACTACCGCAAGGATCTGCTGGACGCCGTCGGCGCCCAGGCCCCCAAGACGTGGGACGAGATGGTCGCCACGGGCAAGAAGGTCCAGGCTGCGAACCCCGGCATGATCATCTGGGGCGGCCAGTTCCAGAAGTACGAGGGCCTGACCTGCAACTTCGCCGAGTGGGTGAACGGCGGCGGCGGCAACTTCCTCGACGACCAGGGCAAGCCCTCGGTCAACACGGCCGAAGCGGTTGCTGGCGCCCAGTACATGGCCAACCTGTTCAAGGACGGCGTCATCGCCGCTGAGGAGTCCACCTGGCAGGAGGAGCCGTCTCGCACCGCTTTCCAGGACGGCAAGGTCATCTTCCACCGTCAGTGGCCGTACCAGTACTCGCTGGCCAACAAGACCGACGGCTCGTCCAAGGTCAACGGCAAGTTCGCCGTTGCGCCGCTGCCCGGCAAGTCCGGCACGGGCGTGTCGACCCTCGGTGGCCACAACATGGCCGTCACGGCGACCGCGAAGAACGCCGGGACCTGCAAGGCGTTCATCCAGTGGTGGAATGCCAAGGAGCAGCAGAAGGCCAACGTCATCAAGACGTCGAACGCCCCCACCTTCGAGGCGCTGTACACCGACGCCGACCTGGTGAAGCAGTTCCCGTACCTGCCGGTCCTGCAGGCGTCCATCGGCAACGCGAAGGCTCGTCCGAAGGCCGTCAAGTACTCCGACGTCACCCTGGCCATCCAGGATGCGGCGTACTCGATCGTCAAGACCCCCACGACCGACGTCAAGGCGGCTCTCGACACCCTGCAGACGAAGCTGACGGATCTCACCAAGTAGTTCTGGTAAGCGTCAACGTCCACCTGGGGCGGCTGGTAACCCATGGGTGCCAGCCGCCCCGTCTTCTAGGAGGCCACTCTTGTCTGTTACAACGCAGGCGGCCGCGCCGCCGGTCAATCGTAAGAAGAACTCTCTGAGCGATGGGCAGGGACGTCTGGCAGCGATGCTGCTCTCGCCGACGCTCTTGATCCTCGTGGTCGTCGTGATCATCCCGGTGATCATGTCGATCCGTGAGTCGATGTACCGCAAGCTGGATGGCGTCGACCCGAACACCGGTGAAGTGTTGGCTGGCGAGCCGTTCGTGGGCCTCGGCAACTACATCACGGCTTTCACCTCGGCGAGCGGTGAGAACGTCACGGGCGTCTTCGGCACCATGCCGCGCCTCGTGAACGCCTTCATCAACAACATGTACTTCACGGTCGTTGCTGTCTCCTTGGAGACGGTGCTCGGCGTGGCGATGGCTCTGATCATGGCCAAGGCCTTCCGTGGCAAGGGCCTCGTGCGCGCCTCGATCCTGATCCCGTGGGCTATCCCGACGATCGTGTCGGCCATGATGTGGAAGCTCATCTTCGACTCCAACGGTGTGGCCAACAAGATCCTGGGCCAGAAGATCCTGTGGCTTCAGGACAACGCGTACAGCCAGTGGGCGATCATCATCGCCGACGTCTGGAAGACCGCCCCGTTCATCGGCCTGCTGGCGCTGGCTGGCCTGCAGACGATCGACACGCAGGTCTACGAGGCGGCGTCCGTCGATGGCGCGAACAAGTGGCAGCAGTTCGTGAGGATCACGTTGCCACTCATGAAGCCCGCCCTGGTCGTAGCCGTGCTCTTCCGCACGCTCGCCACCATGGCGGTCTTCGAACTGCCCTGGGGCATGATGGGCCCGAACAAATACTCGGTCGAGACGCTGTCGACCTTCGCCTTCACCGAGGCTCGTGCCACGCGGTACGGCCAGGCAGCGGCGTACTCAGTCTTGATGTTCTTGCTGGTGGCCCTCGTGGCGTACCTGTTCATCAAACTCCTGGGTGCCGACGTCATCGGTGACGAAGAGGTCAAGGCAGTGTCGGCTCAGCGCAAGCGCGCCAAGGCCGCCCACAAGGCCGAACTGTCCGGCGGTGGGCACACCGGCGGCGGCGCAGGGGTTGTCACGACCACGAGTGGGGAGGCCCAGCAATGACCGCACCGGCATCAACGACTGAGTTCAAGACGACCGCTGCAGAGGTCGCGAGCCTGGCCAGGAAGGAACGCGACGGCAAGTACTGGTTTGGCACGATCGCTTCGATCGTCGGCATGGCCGCGATCGTCCTGTACTGCGTCCTGCCCTTCTACTGGATGATCGTGTCGTCGCTGCGCCTGCCCACGATGGGCATGAGCAACGACTTCCTGCCCAACCCGCCGTCTCTGGAGAACTTCGCGGCCGTCTTCAGCCCCGCGAACAACTTCGGCCAGGCGCTGATCAACTCGGTCATCGTTTCGTTCGTTACGACGATCCTGACCCTGCTGTTCGGCATCCTCGGCGCGTACGCCCTGGCCCGCCTTCGCTTCCCGCTCAAGGGTCTGGTCTTGGCGCTGATCATCGGCTGCTCGATGTTCCCGGGGATCACCCTGCTCATCCCGCTGCTGAAGATGTTCACCGGAACGTACGAGTGGTTCCCGAACTGGATGAACACCTACCAGGCGCTGATCATCCCGTCGCTCTCGTTCGGCCTGCCGCTGTGCGTGTGGAACCTGACGGCCTACTTCCGTCAGCTCCCGGTCGAGCTGGAGCACTCCGCGATGGTGGACGGCTGCACGCCGGCCCAGGCGTTCCGGCTCATCATCATGCCGCTGGCCGCACCGGGCGTCTTCACGACCGCCATCTTGGTGTTCATCGCTGTGTGGAACGAGTTCATGATCGCGAACACGTTCGGCACGACGAAGGCGATGATGACGGCCCCCGTGGCGGTGAACCAGTTCACCGGCTCGCTGGGCTTCAACACGCCGTTCGGCACGATCATGGCGGCGGGCGTGATCATCACGATCCCGCTGATCGTCCTGGTGCTCTTCTTCCAGCGCCGCATCATCGGTGGCCTCGCCGCCGGCGCCCTGAAGTAGCCTGCACGACCGTTTCGGCCCGCCGCCCCTGGGGCGGCGGGCCGTTTCGCATCACCCGGACGCCGGCGCGAGTCGCGCGCAGGGCGGCCACGGCCTCCGAGGTTTCTTTGACTTCCGAGCTGCTCGCTCGGACGCCGACGCGAGTCGTGCGCAGGCCGGCCACGGCGTCCGAGGATTCTTTGAAGACGCCCGAGTGGGACGGAGCCGCGCCGCGGCTGCCCGAGGGCCAACTAGGCTGTTTGACGAACATCGTGGGCACGGAGCGTTGCGCAGGCGCGAACGATCGGCGTCCGGGGGCTGGCGAAGGCGCGGTGGGGGCGGGGGTCCACTAGGCTGGCGCCGACGTCATTTTCTCTCCTGAAAGGCATCATCGTGGCATCCATCGACTTCATCGTCGCGCGCGAAATCCTCGACTCCCGCGGCAACCCCACCGTCGAGGTCGAGGTCTCCCTCGACGACCTCAGCACCGGCCGCGCAGCGGTTCCGTCCGGCGCGTCCACCGGCCAGTTCGAGGCAGTGGAACTGCGCGACGGCGACAAGTTGATCTACGGCGGCAAGTCGGTCCGTAAGGCCGTCGAGAACGTCGTGGAGCAGATCCAGGACGAGATCGTCGGCTTCGACGCCACCGATCAGCGCCTCATCGACAACGCGATGATTGAGCTGGACGGCACCGAGAACAAGGCCAAGCTGGGTGCCAACGCCATCCTGGGCGTCTCGCTCGCCGTGGCCCGCGCGGCCGCCGAGTCCGCCGACCTGCCGCTCTACCGCTACGTCGGCGGCCCGAACGCGCACATCCTGCCCGTCCCGATGATGAACATCCTCAACGGTGGCGCGCACGCCGACTCCAATGTCGACATCCAGGAGTTCATGATCGCCCCCATCGGCGCCGACTCCTTCCGCGAGGCGCTGCGCATGGGCGCCGAGGTCTACGCCGCCCTCAAGGGCGTTCTCAAGGCCAAGGGCCTCTCGACGGGCCTGGGCGACGAGGGTGGCTTCGCCCCCAACCTCGAGAGCAACCGCGCCGCGCTCGACCTCATCCTCGAGGCCATCAAGGCCGCCGGCTACGAGCCCGGCAAGGACGTCTGCCTCGCGCTGGACGTCGCGGCGTCCGAGTTCGAGAAGGATGGGAAGTACACGTTCGAGGGCAAGGAGCTCTCGGCCGACGACATGATCGCCATCTACTCCGAGTGGGTGGACGCCTACCCGCTGGTCTCGATCGAGGATCCGCTGAACGAAGAGGACTGGGCCGGCTGGAAGTCGATTACCGACAAGCTCGGCAGCAAGGTCCAGCTGGTCGGCGACGACCTGTTCGTCACGAACCCGGTGCGCCTCAAGCGCGGCATCGAGTCCGGCACCGCGAACGCGCTGCTGGTCAAGGTCAACCAGATCGGCACGCTGACCGAGACGATCGACGCCGTCGACATGGCCCACCGCGCCGGCTACAAGTGCATGATGTCGCACCGCTCCGGTGAGACCGAGGACACCACCATCGCCGACCTGGCCGTCGCACTGAACTGCGGCCAGATCAAGACCGGCGCCCCGGCCCGCTCCGACCGCGTCGCGAAGTACAACCAGCTGCTCCGCATCGAAGAGGACCTGGACGACGCGGCGGTCTACGCCGGTCGTTCCGCCTTCCCTCGCTACAAGGGCTGATCACACCAGCAATCGGTGGCCGGATCCTTCGGGATCCGGCCACTGTTGCGTTTGGCCGACATCGGACGCCGTGCGTCCGGTTCCCGTCGTCAGCTTGGGGTCTCAGCGTGGGGGTGGCCCCTCGGGGTGCGCCAAGGCGCCAGAACGAACCGGGCTGAGACTCGGGCAGCCTGTCTCGCGGGTCGCTCCAAGGGCAGCGGTCCGGCCCCGCCTATCCTGGCTGTCCGAGGGGAGGACCAATGGCACGCGAGCGCACCACCCGCCAGCCGGCCGGGCCCGGACGTACCGTCCGGCGTCCCCGCTCGCCCAAATCCGCCGTGTCCGCCTCGGAGGCCCCGACCCAGAAGCTCGTCACGGCGAAGCCGCGGAGGCGTCCGATCGCTCCCCGGTTCCGCGACATCGGCTTCACTCGCCGGGCCCTCGTGCTGGTCGGCGTGGTGGCGATCCTTGCCCTCTCGTACGCCAACTCGCTGCGCATCATGATCAACCAGCAGCGCGACCTGGCTACGGCCAACGCGCAGATTGCGGGACGCTCCGCCCAGATTGCAGAGCTGGACGCCCAGCTGCAGCGCTGGCGTGACCCGGCCTACGTCAAGAGCCAGGCGAGAACGCAACTGGGCTGGGTGATGCCGGGGGAGACCGGCTACCGGGTCATCGGGCTCGACGGCAAGGTCGTCACCGAGGACGGCGCGAGCTCGACGATCTCGACCACGGCCACGACCGATCAGATCCGCTGGTGGGAACGGCTGTCCAGTTCCGTCCAGGCCGCCGACGCCCTGCCACCGAAGGGCTGACCGCCTGGCGGCGGTGCCACGATTCGGCTCACGAACCGGCTCCACGTGTGACTTTGTCGGGTACACGCCAACAACGTCACACGTGAACGCCCGGCACGATCGCCAGGACGCCGCACTCGGCGTCCCCGCTAGATTTGCCCCCATGCCTGTCGAGCCTTACTCGGACGCCGACGCGTCCGTCGTCGAACAGCAGCTCGGACGCCAGCCGCGCGGGGTCGCCGGGGTGGCTTGGCGGTGCCCGTGCGGAAAGCCGGGAGTGCTGGCGACCGAGCCGCGCCTGCCGGACGGGACGCCGTTCCCGACCACGTACTACCTGACGTGCCCCCGGGCCGTGGCGGCGGTGTCGACGATGGAGGCCGACGGGGTCATGGCGGAGATGTCGCAGCGCCTCGTCGACGACCCCGCTCTGGCGGCCCACTACTACCGCGCGCATGAGGCTTACCTGGCCGCGCGCGCCGAGTTCGGCCCGGCCGTACCCGAGATCGGCGGCATCAGCGCCGGCGGGATGCCGACCCGGGTCAAGTGTCTGCACGTGCTGGTGGGCCACGCCCTCGCAGCCGGACGCGGCGTCAATCCACTCGGCGACGAGGCGCTCGACCTGCTCGGCGAGTTCTGGGCGAAGCCGTGCCTGGGGGAGCAGTGAGAGTCGCTGCGATCGACTGCGGGACGAACTCGGTCCGGCTGTTGATCGCCGAGGGCACGGACGCCGGCTTCGTCGACCTGGACCGGGACCTGCACCTCACCCGCCTCGGCCAGGGCGTGGACGCCACCGGACGCTTCGCCCCGGACGCGCTCGCGCGCACCCTGGACGCCGTCGCCGACTTCGGCGCCCGCATCCGAGCCGCCGGGGCCCAGCGGGTGCGCTTCGTCGCCACCTCCGCGGCCCGCGACGCGACGAACCGCGACGAGTTCTTCGTCGGCGTCCGCGAGCGGGTCGGCGTCGAGGCCGAGATCATCACCGGCGACGAGGAGGCCCGCCTGTCGTTCACCGGCGCGCTATCGGTGGCTCGGGATGTTGAGTGGCCCGTCCTGATCATGGACATCGGCGGCGGCTCGACCGAGCTAGTGCTGGGGCGTCCGGACGCCTCCGGCGCGGTGGCCGTCGAAGCCGCACGCTCGCTCGACGTCGGGTCGGTCCGGCTCCGGGAGCGCTTCCTGGCCTCGGACCCGCCCACCGCCGACCAGGTCGCGTCGGCGTCCGGCTACATCGACGAGCTGATCGACGCCTCGGGCGTCGACGTCGGCGCCGCCCGGACCTGGATCGGGGTCGGCGGTACCGCCACGGCGCTGTCGGCGATCAACCTCGGCCTCGATTTCTACGACCGGACGCGCGTCCAGGGTTCCGTGATGACGCGCGCCCAGGTGCAGGCGCTGGCGGCTCTGCTGCTGCAGTTGCCGGTGGCCGAGGTGGCGGCGATGCCGACCATGCAGCCGAAGCGCGCCGACGTCATCTGCGCCGGGGCGCTGATTGCGGCGCGGGTGGGGGTGCGCTGCTCGGTCGACCTGCGGGTGTCTGAGGCCGACATCCTCGACGGGATCGTCCTCGATCTGCTGCGCCCGTAAAGTTGTCTCCGGCCCTCGTAGCCCAACGGCAGAGGCAGGCGGCTTAAACCCGCTCCAGTGCGGGTTCGAGTCCCGCCGAGGGCACCGGCTCGCCGCGGCTGCCGGCCGCGCCGTCCTGCCCGACCCCAGCCCCGAGTTGCAGTCCGCACTCGATCGGACGCCTGCGCCAGGCGGCTCAGCCAGGCGTGCTCCGGCGCGACCGTCGCAGACCTCTCCGACTTGTCCACAGGTCGACCCCGGTCGAGCCGTTCTTTGTCGGATGCCCGTGAGAGGGTGACGGACGTGACCGAGTTCTGGCTGAGCGAGCCCCCGCCGGAGTGGGACGAGCTGCCGCCCGACCCACTCGACGACGACTGCGCGCTGTTCGCGGAGGCCCTCCCTGTCGCGCGACGCGCGCCGGACGCCGCCCCGACACCCCGGCCCGCGGGCCGCCGACCCGCGGGGTCACGACCAGAGTCCTCGACTCCCCGGGCACCAGCCGCACCGTCCGCGCTCCCACGACCGGACGCCTTCGGCGGCGACCTGCGATCCGAGGCGCTTGATGCTCTTCGGGCGCTGACTGGCCGCTCGGACGCCGCCTTCCACGACGGCCAGTTCGAGGCGATCGAGGCGCTGGTCCAGCGGCACGAGCGGGCCTTGGTGGTCCAGCGCACGGGCTGGGGCAAGTCGGCGGTGTACTTCATCGCCGCCTTGCTGCAGCGCCGCCGAGGTTCGGGTCCGGCGCTGATCGTGTCGCCGCTGCTCGCCCTGATGCGCGACCAGGTGGCCGCGGCCGAGCGGGCGGGCGTGCGGGCGGCGTCCATCAACTCGTCGAACGTGACGGAGTGGTCCGACATCCGCGACCTGCTTGATCGGGACGCCGTCGACGTGCTGTTCGTCTCACCGGAGCGCCTGGTCAACCCCACGTTCCGGGTCGAGCAGCTGCCGACGCTCATCGCGCGCTGCGGCCTGCTGGTGGTCGACGAGGCGCACTGCATCTCGGACTGGGGCCACGACTTCCGGCCCGACTACCGGCGCATCCGCGACCTCATCGCCGACCTGCCTGAAGGCGTCGGCGTCCTGGCCACGACCGCGACCGCCAACGCGCGCGTGGTGGCTGACGTCGAAGAGCAGTTGGCCGCCGGCGGCCATCCCGTGCACACGCTGCGGGGTCCGCTGGCGCGCGCGTCCCTGCGGCTCGGTGTCCTCGAACTCGGCACCAACTGGCGCCGGCTGGCCTGGCTGTCCGAGCACCTAGGCGACCTGCCTGGTTCGGGCATCGTCTACTGCCTCACGGTCGCGGCCGCCGACGACACCGCCGACCTCCTGGCCAAGGCGGGCCACCAGGTGCTCGCCTATACCGGACGCACCGACGCCGCCGAGCGCGTGGCCGCCGAAGAGGCGCTGAAGAAGAACGAGGTGAAGGCCCTCGTCGCCACGAGCGCCCTCGGCATGGGCTTCGACAAGCCCGACCTCGGCTTCGTCATCCACCTGGGCGCGCCCAGCTCGCCGGTCGCGTACTACCAACAGGTCGGACGCGCCGGGCGAGCGACCGCCTCCGCGGACGTCTTGCTGCTGCCCGGCGAGGAAGACCGCGCGATCTGGCACTACTTCGCCACGAACGCCATGCCCACGCAGGCCAAGGCCGACGCGATCCTGGACGCCCTCCGTTCGTCCCCCGGGCCGCTCAGCGTCGCGGCACTCGAGGCCCGCGTTGACATTCGCCGTAGTCAGCTTGAGTTGTTGCTGAAGGTCCTGGCGGTGGACGGTGCCGTCGAGAACGGTCCGGGCGGCTGGCGCAGCACCGGTCTGGCCTGGGCGTACGACGCAGAGCGCTATGACCGCATCGCCGAGGCGCGTCGGGTGGAGCAGCAGTCCATGCTCGAGTACGAGCGCCTGCAGGCCTGCCGCATGGCCTTCCTGACGACCGCCCTGGACGACCCGCACTCGGCCCCGTGCGGGCGTTGCGATGTCTGCGCCGAGCCGTGGTATCCGTCGTCGGTCACCATCCCAGCCGCCGAGAAGGCGCGCGCCGACCTCGATCGCGTCGGCGTCCCCATCGCGGCGCGGGCCCTGTGGCCGACGGGCGCCGACCGGCTGGGCATCACGGCCGACGGGCGTCCGGTCAAGGGCAAGATCGCCCCCGACGAGGCCTGCGACGAGGGTCGGGTGGTCGCCCGGCTCTCGGACCTGGGCTGGGGTGGCGCGCTCCGCGACCTGTTCGCGCCCGGCCCCGACGGCGGACCGGTGGACGCCGACGTGCCGCCCGACCTGGCGCGCGCGTGCGTCCGGGTGTTGGCCGGCTGGGGGTGGTCCGAGCGGCCGGTGGCGGTGGTGAGCGTTCCCTCGGTGACGCGTCCGAGGCTGGTCGCGTCGTTGGCTTCCGGCATCGCGGCGGCGGGACGCTTCGCCGATCTCGGCCCGCTGGCGCTCGCCCCCGGCGCCGGACCTCTGTCGGCGTCCACCAACAGCGCCTTCCGCCTCCGCGATGTCTGGCACCGCTTCAGCGTCCCGCCCGAGCTGGCGGGGGCCCTCGCCGACCTGGCGGGCGGGCCGGTCCTGCTCGTGGACGACCTGATCGACTCCCGCTGGACGATGACCGTGGCCGGACGCCTCCTGCGCGCCTCGGGCTCGGGGCCGGTGCTCCCGTTCGCTCTGGCCTCTGTCGGCTGAGCCCTCCGGTTCCACACCGTGCGCCCGAGGCTGAACGCGCGGGCCGAACCTGCGGCGTCCGGGAACCTCGCTGCTCGCCGAGGACCGCGATGCGGCGTCCCGGCTCCCCATCCCGGTGCGATCGCCGCCCCCCAAAAGCCCGGGCCCGCCCTGGTTCACCCCGGAACGAGCCGCAGGAACATAGGCGGCACCGGCGGCGTTGGATATCGTGATGAGCGATCCCCATCTTGAGAGGACCAATCCGCACATGCGAAGCACCAATCCGGTTCTGTCCCGTCCTGAGGCGTTCCAGCGCTCGGGCGGTCAGTACGACCAGTCCCAGTACGGCCAGGCGCCCTACGGGCAGGCCCCCTACGGCCAGCCTCAGTCGGGCCAGCCCCAGTACGGCCAGCCGTACCCCCAGCAGGGCTACCAGCAGGCCCCGTACGCTCCGGGCCAGTACTCGCAGCCCGGCTACACGCCGCAGGCTCCCGCGCAGGGTGTCATGACGATCGAGGACGTGCTCGCCAAGTCCGGCACGATCATGGGCGCGCTGTTCGTTGTGGCCGCCATCACCTTCATCTTCCTGCCGATGAACCTGCTGTTCCCGGCGATCATCGTCTCGGCGATCGTGGGCTTCGTCACGGTGCTCATCGTGTCGATGCGGCGCGTGGTCAACCCCGCGGCCGTTCTCGCCTACAGCGTGGTCGAGGGCGTCTTCATCGGCGCCCTGTCGAAGATGTTCCAGACTCTGTACCCCGGCATCGTGGTGCAGGCCGTGCTGGCCACCTTCGTCGCGGCCGGCGTGACGCTCGCCGCCTACAAGTACTTGCGCATCCGCGTCACCAGCCAGTTCCGCAAGATCGTCACCATCGCCACGATCGGCATCGCGGCGATGTACCTGATCAACCTGGTGGTCTCGCTGTTCGGCGTGAGCACCGGACTTGTCCAGATCGGCCCCACGGCCGGGCCGCTGTCCTGGCTCGTGTCGGCCGTGGCCGTCGCCCTGGCGGTCGCCAACCTGATCATGGACTTCGACTACATCGAGCGCGGCGTCGCGGCCCAGGCCCCGGCGTCCGAGTCGTGGCGCGCCGCCTTCGGCCTCACCGTCACGATGGTCTGGCTCTACACCGAGCTGCTGCGCATCCTGTCCTACTTCCGCAGCAACTAGCCCCGCACCAAGCAGAGCGGCCCTCCCGATCGGGAGGGCCGCTCTGTTGCGTTGTGCTAGGTGAGCCGCTGCTGCTGGCGATCCCAGCGCCACTGGCGAAGCTGGAGCGGCGCGTGCCGCTGCAGCAACGCGCGTGCCCCGGTCGCCCACGGCAGGTCCCGCCATCGGTCGGCCGGGATCCAGGCCGAGCTGGCCGTGGTCCCGCCCACGTCGTGCACCACGGGGTCGGTGGGGGCGGCGCAGTGGGCCACGTAGATCAGGCGGACGGCGTGAAAGTCCTCGAGCACGCCGCCGGGGGACATGCCGATCCAGTGGTCGGTCTGCAGGTCGATGAACTGGCGGACGTCGACAAACTGGCCGGTCTCCTCGTGGATCTCCCGTTGAACAGCCTGGGCCGGGTTCTCGCCCTCGTCGATGCCGCCTCCCGGCAGCGACCACAGCCCGGGGACGGCCGTCCGATCGCTGAACTCGGTCGCCAGGATGCCCCGCTCCGAGATCACCAGCGCGTAGGCGGCCAGCCGCTGCCGAAACACCGGCGCGACTCGGACGCGGGCGTCCGGAACCATCGTGCGGGTCCGCTGGGGGCCGCGCGGGACGACGGCCCGCCGGTGGCGCGTCACCTGCAGGGTGACCGCCAGATCGTCTTTGGTGCCGGACGCCGACAGCGGCCGGACGACTTTGTACCCCAGCTCCCACGTGACCTGGTGAGGATCCTCGCCGTGGCCGAGGGTGTAGGCGAACAGCGGCGCCGCGCCCCCCACCTCGACCCCGACGATCTCCATCCCGCCATGATCGCCCCCCGATGGCGGACAATCCAGTCGACGCACACAGTCGAGGGCGTATCGGGAGCGTCCGGGTTGGGTCCGTACGGGTATCGTTGGCGCGTCACTCAGCCCTTGGAGGAGCCGTGCAGTACAACTCGGGAGCCCAGCTCGATCCGTCGCAGGTCGAATACCGCAGCGGGGGAGTCGGCGGTCGCGTCGCGGTCGGCGGCGGCGTCAGCATCATCATGCTGATCCTGGCGTTGGTCTTCGGCATCAATCCCGGCGAGTTGATGGGCGGCACCAGCGGGTCCGCCGGCGGCTCGGCGTCCGGCACCGACCTGACGCAGTGCCAGACGGGCGCTGACGTCGCGAAGGACCGCAACTGCCGCTTCGTCGTCTACGCGAACACGGCCAATGCCTACTGGGCCGGCCTCCTGCAGGGATACCAGCCGATCAAGACGGTGCTGTTCGACGGCCAGACGCCCACCGGCTGCGGCACCGCCAGCACCCAGGTCGGCCCGTTCTACTGCCCGAACGACAAGAACGTCTACCTCGATCCGACGTTCACCGAGCAGATGCTCGTCAAGCAACTGGGCGGCAGGGGCGGCGACGCGGCGGAGGCGTACGTCATCGGCCACGAGTACGGCCACGGCATCCAGGACATGGTGGGGACGCTGGCCCAGGTGCAGTCGGCCGGCCAGTCGACCGGAGCCGACTCGGCGCAGGTCGCGCTCGAGTTGCAGGCCGACTGCTATGCCGGTGCCTACCTTGCACACGTCGCCCAGCAGCCGAACTCGCCGATCTCGCAGATCACCCAAGACGACCTGAACCGCGTCGCCGACGCGGCCCGGGCGGTGGGCGACGACAGCATCCAGAAGATGTCGACCGGCCAGGTCAACCCCGAGTCCTGGACGCACGGCAGCTCGGCCATGCGTCAGCACTGGCTGGCGGTCGGCTTCAAGACCGGCGATCCGCAGTCCTGCTCGAAGGTCTTCACCAACGGGCAGTGACCCGGACGCCTCGCGCGCATGATCAAGTACCTGGGTTCCAAGCGCGCGCTGGTGGGGGTACTGGGGTCGTTGGCGGACGCCGCCGGCGCGCGCTCGGCCGTCGACCTGTTCACCGGGACGACCCGCGTGGCCCAAGAGTTCTGCCGTCGCGGACTCGACACCGTGGCTGTCGACACCGCCGCCTACTCAGAGGTGCTCGCCCAGTGCTACGTCGAGACGGACGCCGCAGCGGTCGACGCCGACGAGGTGGCGGACGCCCTCGCCCGACTGTCCGCGCTGGCGTCGCGACGCGGGTACGTCACCGAGGTGTTCTGCGAGCGGGCGCGCTACTTCCACCCCGACAACGGCGTCCGGATCGACGCCATCCGCGACGGCATCGACGATCTGTACGCCGACTCGCCCCTGCGGCCCCTCCTGCTGACGTCGCTGCTCGAGGCCGCCGACCGGGTGGACGCGACGGTCGGCGTCCAGATGGCGTTTCTGAAGCAGTACCCGCCGCGGGCGCTGCGTCCGTTGCGGCTGCGGGCGCCGGTCCTGACGCCGGGTCGCGGCACGGCCGTCCGGGCGGACGCCCAGGCCTACGTCGCGACGATGCCGTCGGTCGACCTGGCCTACCTGGACCCGCCCTACAACCAGCACCGGTACTTCACGAACTACCACGTGTGGGAGACGCTGGTCCGCTGGGACGCCCCCGAGCACTACGGCATCGCCTGCAAGCGGGTGGACGCGCGCGACGACGCCACCCGCAGCGCCTTCAACTCCCGCCGGACCATTCACGCCGCCCTCGCCGACACCATCGCGCAGGTGCGGGCTGAGGTGGTCGTCGTGTCCTTCAGCGACGAGGGGCTGGTCGGCATCGACGACGTGGTCGCCTTCTGCGCCGCCCGGGGCGGGGCCGTGCGGGTGCTGGCGTTCGACTCGAGGCGCTACGTGGGGTCGACCATCGGCGTGTACAGCCCGTCCGGGGTCAAGGTCGGCCAGCCTGGACGCAGCCGCAACACCGAGTTTCTGGTGCTCGTCGGTTCTGAGGACCGGCTGCGTGCCATGGTGGTCGCCGCGGGCCCGGCCCACCTGGTGTCGGCGGCTACGGCTTGATCTCGTTGCCGGTCAGGTCGGTGACCAGCCGCGTGCCCTTGATCGTGAAGTACAGCCGGGGGGCGGTGAGGCTGTCGCGGGCGTCCGCCACCACCGACCACACCGTGTCCGCGCCGAACGTGCCACCGGTCTGCCGCTGCAGCACGCTCCAGATCACCGATCCGCTGACGGTGCGCGGGTCGAAGGGCGGGAGTCGTTCGTTGCCGCTGCGGCTGGCGTCCAGGACCGGAAACCTCGGACGCCGCTCGCGCCGCACGATCGTGGAGCCGTCCTCGCCCGGGTACTCGATGTAGGCCCCGGCGGCCGACGACACCGACACCGTGGTCGCGCTGGTGTGCGAGCCGAGCGCCTCGGCCAGGCCCTCCGTGATGCCGTAGGCGGTGTTGAAGTTGAACTCGCGGACGGGGGTGCCGTCCGGATCGAAGAACACGGTCCGGGTCTCGGGGTTCGTCGAGACGCTCATCTTCAGCTCGCTGGCGGCATGCTCGACGCGCCGCAGGTCGATGATCTGCAGCTCCTGGTTGGCCGACGAGCCGGCCAGGTAGCTCGCCGTCTTGAACAACTTGCCGACGTCCGACAGGTCGAAGGCGTCCGGGCTGAACGTGACCTGGCCCACGTAGACGAGGTCGGTGTCGATCTGCCGGATGAGGCCCTCGCGGTACGCCCAGGTGTACGGCTTCCCGTCGCGCAGGACGCTGACCGTGGCCTCGTGCTGGCGGACCGACACCATGATCACCTGGGTGCTGCTGGACGCCCGCACCAGGTCGCGGATCATGGTCTTCGCCACGCCGGGCTGGGTGAAGTCGAGGACGTCAGAGGTGGGCGACGCCGACGGCGTCGGGGTGAACGTTGATCCAGCGCTGGGGGAGCCAGCCAGAGGGGCCGAGTTGGCCGGAACGCAGCCAGCCAGGAGCGCCGTGACGGCCACGGCGGCGGCCTGTCGCGTCCAGAGCATGTGGCGAGCCTATGACCTTCCCGGCGAAGCGTTCGACCGGGTCACCTCATACGTGATCCGGTCGCGGTTCTTGTCTATCGCGACCGGATCAGGTGCCCGGTGAGGCGCGCCGCCGAGGCGTCCAGCTCAGGCGAGCGGCAGGTGCCGTCCCCACCAGTCGAGGATGGCGTCGAACCGCTGCTTGCGGTGGTGCGGCGTCCCGGAGCGCGACAGCTCGTGGTTTTCGCCCGGGAAGACCAGCAGTTCGGCGTCCACCTTGTTGAGCTTCAGCGTCGTGTAGTAGCGCAGGGCGGGTCCGAGCGGGCAGCGCAGGTCGTCCTCGGAGTGGATCACCAGCGTCGGCGTCCGCACCTCCGACGCGAACGACATCGGCGACTGCGTGACGCGATGGGCGGCGTCCGTGCCGTTGTACTCCTCGACGAAGAACCAGCCGATGTCGGAGTGGCCGATGAAGCTCTCGGTGTCGAGGAAGCCCCGCTCGACGATCGCGGCGGCGAAGCGGTCGGTGTGGCCGATCAGCCACGCCGTCATGTAGCCGCCGTAGCTGCCGCCCTGGACGCCGACGCGCGAGGCGTCCAACCCCGGGACGCTCGCCAGCGCGTGGTCGAGGAAGCTCAGGATGTCGGAGGCGTCCAGGTCGCCCATGGCGTCCTTGATGACGCGTCCGTGGTGCTCGCCGTAGCCGCCCGAGCCGCGCGGATTGCAGGCGACGACGGCGTAGCCGGCCTCGGCGTACACCTGGAACTCGTCGAAGAACGTGGGACCGTAGGTGGAGTGCGGTCCGCCGTGGATGTTGAGCAGGACGGGGTGCGGGCCATCCCCCGCAGGGACGTAGGCCCACCCGTGGACCGGGTAGCCGTCGGACGCCGTGGCCGTGAGCTCGATCGGACGCACCCCGGGCGAGGCCGCGCGGAGGCGTCCGGAGAAGTCGGTCAGCACGGTCAGCGCGCCGGAGGCGTCCAGGATGCCGACCTCGGGCGGGGAGTCGGGGGTGGTGACGGTGACGACGATGCGGGTGGGGTCGCCGGGGATCTCGGCGGCGCCCAGCACGGACGCCTCGCCCGTCGGCCACGTTGCGACGGTGCCGTCCGCGCGGACCGTCAGCGGACGCGTCGTCCCCCGCTCGTTGACGATGGTCAGGACGCCGTCGCGTCCGAAGGGCGTCAGCCCGTGCTCGACCTGCACGGTCTGGGCGTCGGTGAGCCGCCGGGGCTCGCCCGAGGCGTCCAGGGCGAAGACGCCACCGAGGCGTCCGACGAAGTCGCGGTTGGTGTCGCCCAGGTCGGCGCCGATCAGGAACATGGTGGCGCCGTCCGCGGCACCGCACGCTTCGTAGGCGTTCAGCCCCGGGGCGATCGGGCGCGGGTCGGCGTCCGGGGTCAGGGCGAAGGCGAAGACCTCGGTGAGGAGGTCCAGGTCGCGCTCGTCGTGGCGGGACGAGGCGGCGAGCAGGGTGCCGTCCGGGACGAACGTCGGGTCACTGTGGTCGAAGTCGCCGCGGGTGAGCTGCGTCGCCGGACGTACCGCCCCCGGCACGTCGACCGGCTTGTCGAGATCGGACGCCGCGGCCGCCAGCTTGGCGTCGGCCAGGGCCTTCGCCGCCCGGCCCTTGGGCTCGACGAACGGCTCGCCGTAGGGGTCCGGCACCTCGGTCACGAACAGCTGGCGGCGGCGGTCGTTGGTCCAGCCCAGGCCGTTGGACTGGAACTGCAGGGTCGTGATGCGGCGCGCGTCCTCGGCGGAGGCGCCGACCCCATCGAGGGTGCCGTAGCGGCCCTCTTCGGGCGTCCGGGCCGTGAAGGCGAGCAGACGTTCGTCGGGCGCGAAGGTGAACTCGCCGACGCCCAGCTTGGCGTCCGTGGCTTGGACGGGTTCGCCGCCGGCCGCAGGGATGACGTGCACTTGGGGGCGTCCGTCGGCGGGGGCGCGCAGGAAACCGATGAGAGAGCCGCCCGGGGAGAACTGCGGGGCGGCGTCCGCCTTGCCTCTGGTGAGGCGGCGGGGCGGCTCGGCGCCCCGCAGGTCGATGCGCCACAGCTGGCCGACGTACGCGTCGGCATCCAGGCTGGGGTAGGACGCGGCCACGACGGCCCAGGTGCCGTCGGGGTGGACCTGCGGGGCGGAGACGGACGGCAGCAGCGGCAGATGGTCGGGACGCATGGATCGACAGTAGCCAGATCGACGCTCTTGGGGCCCCGCGCGAGGGCGTTGGGGCTCTTCAGTTGTCCACTCCGGCGGCTACGGTGTCGACGTGGGGCACGGTCACGATCACGGTCACGGGCACTCGCATGCCACCGCGGCCCCGGACCAGCGTCGCCGCATCGGCGTGGCGCTCGGGATCACCGGCGCGATCCTGGTGGCGCAGCTCGTCGGGGCCGTGTGGACCGGCTCGCTGGCCCTGCTCACCGACACCGCCCACATGCTCACCGACGTGCTGGGGCTCGCTGTCGCCTTCGTGGCGTCGCACCTGATGTTGCGTCCGTCATCGGCCCGGCGCACCTGGGGCTTCCGCCGCATCGAGGTGCTCGCCGCGCAGGCCCAAGCCGGCATTCTGCTGGCCGTCGGGGTGTTCGCGGCCGTCGAAGCGCTGCACCGGCTGTCCGATCCGCCGAAGGTTCCGGGGGCCGAGCTGTTGGCGTTCGGCGTGATCGGGCTGGTCGGCAATCTGATCTCCGTGGCCGTGCTGGCCTCCCAGCGGGCGTCCACGTTCAACATGAGAGCCGCCTTCCTGGAGGCGGCGAGCGACGCGCTCGGCTCGGTCGGCGTCATCGCGGCCGCCGTCGTGATCTCACTGACCGGCTGGCAGGCGGCGGACGCCGTCGCCGGGCTCGCCATCGTGGCCCTCATCGTGCCCCGGGCGGTCATGCTGCTGCGCGAGACGGCGTCCGTGCTGATGGAGTTCACCCCGACCGGGCTGGACCTGGACGAGGTACGTCGCCACATCCTCGAGGTCGAGCACGTGCAGGGCGTCCACGAGCTCCACGCGTCGACCGTGGCGTCCGGGCTACCGGTGCTGTCGGCGCACGTCGTGGTGGCGGACGAGTGCTTCAACGACGGGCACGCGCCCGAGATCCTGCGGGCGCTCAAGGAGTGCATCTCGGCGCACTTCGAGATCGCACACTCGACGATCGAACTGGAAACGCCGGGCTTCGATGCCTTTGACCCGGCCCACCACGACTGAGGTCGGACGCCTCAGCGGCGCCGCGGCACCTGCACGACGACGGTGCCGGCGATCTTGTCGTGCAAGGCCTCTGACGGTCCCCCAACGGGAACCGCACGTCGAGCAGGCAGCACCAGGGTGCCAACCTTGTGTGGACGCCTCGTCAGAGTCCGAGGTGGCCGGCGGTCAGGCGTCCGGGGGCCAGGGCGGCGACGGCCAGCGCGGCGAGGAAGAGCAGCACCAGCCCGAGCAGCGTGACGGCGCCCGTGCTGAGCAGCGGCTGCTCGCCCAGCAGGCCCTGAACAAGGCTCGGCACGTCGCGAACGAACAGCAGCACCCATATGACGGCGGCGATCCAGACCGGCCAGCTCCCGCGCCGCCACGGCGGTGCCTGGGTCGGGGTGGGTGCGAGGAAGCCGGGAGCAAGGGCGTTGGTCATGGTCGTCCTGGGAGAGCGAATCGGTTGGTTCATGGCGAGGCGATCGCCAGCGACGTCGCCACGGGCTCGGGCGGAGGGTCCGGTGCCGCTCGGGGCCGTGCCGGACCTCTCGCTCAGAGGCTGACGAAGTCGATGGTCCCCGAGGTGTAGCTCTTCGTGGGCTGAGGGGCCCGCGATCCATCTGCGCGCCACCCGAAGACCGCCGTAGAGAAGCCCGTCATGGCGAGCTCCTTGCCCGCCCGGACCACCCGGAAGGGGCCACGGATGGTCAGGGTCTGGAGGTTGTCCAAGCCGATCGCGAGGCCGTCGTCCCGTACGGTGACGGAGGTCAAGCGGTGACAGTTGTCCATGGGGCGTCCGAACCATCCGTCGGGCGACCTCAATATCGGTGCATGGTCGGTGAAGGACCCAGCAATCTCGCTGATGGCAGCCTCGTACGACGCACTCATCGTGGACAGCGAGGACGCAAGCCTCGGCCGCAGCGAGCGTTCACGCCAAGCACACCCCGGTGGCATGGATCGGGCAGTAGCCCCCCGGGTTCTTGATGAGGTACTGCTGGTGGTAGCCCTCGGCGAAGTAGAACGGACCCGCGTCCGTGATCTCGGTCGTGATCGCCCCGTATCCGGCCCGCGCGTAGGCTTCCGCGAACTGATCCCGGACGCCCTCGGCGACGCTCCGTTGGGCGTCCGACACGAACAGCGCCGAGCGGTACTGGGTGCCGACGTCGTTGCCCTGACGCATGCCCTGCGTGGGGTCGTGCGCCTCGAAGAAGTGCCGTACGAGCGCCTCGTAGCTGACGATGGTCGGGTCGAAGCAGGCTCGGACCGTCTCGGTGTGGTTGGTCCGTCCCGAGCAGACCTCCTCGTAGGTCGGGTTGGGCGTGATGCCGCCCATGTAGCCGACGGCCGTGTTGGTCACGCCCGGCATCGACCAGAACAGCTTTTCCTCGCCCCAGAAGCAGCCCAGCGCGAAGTAGGCGACCTCCGAACCGGGCGGCGTGTCATGGACGTCCACCCCGAACACCAGGTGCTGGCACGGCCCGAGAATGGACGCCTCGCGTCCGGGCAGGGCGACCCGCGGGTCGACCAGGGTCGTCTTGGCGAACAGTCCCATGAAGCCTCCTGAAGGTTCCCTGCCCAGGGTAGGCGGCGCTGAAACGAAAGGGGAGGGCGGCCGCCCGTCGGCGTCAACCCTCCCCGATCGCACCCTAGTAGCGCAGCTGGGCTCCCATGACGACCGTCCGCTCCGGCGGGAGGTGGAAGACCGACGTGCGGTTCGCGGCGGCGGACGCCAACGTCAAGAACAGCTGCTTGCGCCAGGTCCGCAGCGTCGGGACGTCCGCGGCGTCCAGTCGCAGCGACGACAGGAAGTAGCGCGCCTCATCCGGATCGAGATCCATCTCCGGGCACTTGCCCTGGGCCCACAGCAGCGCCTTCGGGACGTCCTGGGAGTCGTTGAAGCCGACCCGGTACGACACGTGGACAATGCCGTCGTCGGTGTACCCGAGGTCGTGAACGGACGCCCGATCAACGTGCCGGATGTGCGGCACGTTCTCGTTGATGATGCTGACGATCGCCACCTGGTCGTGCAGGACGTGGGTGAAGTCGACCAGCTGGCGCAGCGCGAGCGGTGTCGTCTGCCGGTCCGGGTGCGGGAAGACGGCGAGACCGGGAACGCGGGGAATTTTCCGCTGGTGCAGGTCCGCGATGAACTCGTCGAGGTGACCCTCGATGCCGGCCCGCTCTGCTTTGACGTTCGCGTTCCCCTTCATCCAGGTCGTCATGATCGTGATGACGATGGCGGCGATGAGGAGCGGAAGCCAGCCGCCGCTGACGATCTTCGTCACGTTGCCGGCGAAGAAGACCACCTCGAGCGCCACGAAGGTGCAGACCGCGACCGCGATCTTCAGTGGCCCGACCTTCCAGACCCACGCAGCCAGGCAGAGGAACAGGAACGACTCCAGCAGCAGGGTGCCGGTGACGGCCAAGCCGTACGCGGCGGCGAGGTGCTCCGAACTCTGGAAGACCGCGACGAGCGTGACGACGCCGAAGAACAGGATCCAGTTGATGGAGCCGATGTAGATCTGCCCGCCCTCTTCCTTGGAGGTGTGCTTGACGTTGAGCCGGGGCAGCAGTCCGAGTCGGGTGGCCTGGCGGGACACGGAGTACGCGCCCGAGATCACGGCCTGCGAGGCGATGACGGACGCCATGGTCGCCAGGACGACCATCGGCACCTTCGCCCAGTCAGGCGCGAGCCTGAAGAACGGATTGTCGACGTAGTCGGGGTGCAGCAGGATCATGGCTCCCATGCCCATGTAGCACACGGTGAGGCAGGGCAACACGAGGATGAACCACGCCAGCAGGATGGGGCCACGGCCGAAATGGCCCATGTCGGCGTACAGCGCCTCGGTGCCGGTGATGACCAGGACGACGGCGCCCAAGGCGATGAACGCGACCCACGGCGTCCGGACCACGAACAACAAGGCGTGGTGGGGCGAGAGAGCGCCCAAGATCTCGGGGTTGGCCAACACCCACGGTAGGCCTGCGGCCGCGAGGGCCAAGAACCACAGGGCCATGATGGGTCCGAAGAACTTGCCGACCGCTGCCGTGCCCTTGCGTTGCACCGCGAACAGCGCCGACAAGATCACCAGAGAGGCGGGCAGCACCCAGGCGGCGAAGCCCTCATTGACGACCTTCAGGCCCTCGATCGACGACATCACGGTGATCGCTGGAGTGATCACCGAGTCGCCGTAGAAGAGGGAGGCGCCGATGATGCCCAGGATGGTGGCGATTCCGACGAACTTGGTGTTGCCGCCGAGCTTGAGCCGCAGCAGTGCGACGAGCGACAAGATGCCGCCTTCGCCGTCGTTATCGGCCCTCATGACGAGCATCGCGTACTTGAAGGTGACGATGATCATGAGCGTCCAGAACACCATCGAGATGACGCCGAAGACGTCTTCGCGCGTGGCGGCGACGGTGTTGTGGTTGATGCTGAAGACGGTCTGCAGCGAGTACAGCGGCGAGGTGCCGATGTCGCCGAAAACGACGCCGAGTGCGGCGAGCGCCAGACCGGTAGCCGGGCCGTGCTTGGTGTCCTGAGGCTCCGCGGGGACCGCGGGTCGCGGTGGGTCCGTCAACGGATCCGGGGTGGTGGAGCTGTCGGGCTCAGGCGAGGACGGCCCCGCGGTGTGGCTCATGCCGCACATCGTCGCAAGGTCGGCGTCCAATCGCCACTTCCGTTCACCACACGGCGCCCCGCAGCCGCTCAACGCCCGTCCGCGGCGTGGGTCTCCCGGCCCAGTGCGGACGTCCGCCGGAGCGGGCTCAGAGCTCGACGGTGCCGCGGACCATCGTCCGGACGGCCCCGCCGATCCACAGTCCGTCGGCGTCGTCCCGGACGTGGATCAGCCCGTCCGAGCCCAGCTGCATGCCCTGTTTCACCTGAGAGGACGCCGGCGCGGCGCCTTTGGCCCGCTGCCAAGCGGCGACCGCTGCGTTGAGCGAGCCGGTGACCGGGTCTTCGGCGGGTGACCCTGCGACGAAGGCCCGGACCACAGGACGCCGTCGGCGCCCTTCACCTGGATCAGGCCGGCCCCACACTCCTGGACGACGACGCCCGGACGCCGCGGCGCGCCGCCCGCCTCCAGCCAGGCATGGGCCGACCCCAGGGTGGGGTGCCCCGCAAACGGCAGTTCCTCCGACGTCGTGAAGATCCGAACCCGATAGTCGGCGTCCGGGCGGGTCGGGGGCAGCAGGAAGGTCGTTTCCGACAGCAGCGTCCAGTGCGCGAAGGCCTGGAGTTGGACGTCGGTCAGGCCCTCGGCGTCCAGGACGACGGCCAGCGGGTTGCCGGAGCAGGGTCCGGACGCGAAGACTCCAGGTGGGTGAAGCGGCGCATGAGACGAGCCTAAGCTGCTAGCCCGCTAGCGTCCGGCGGTCGGCGTCAGGGACGCCTCAGGGTCCAGGCGGATGCCGTGCCCTTGAATCTGCTAACTCCAGCTAGCAGCATGGTGCGCATGCAGGACTGGGAGTCGACCAAGGAGACGGACGCGCGTCCGGCGAGCCTCGGCGACTTCATCGCCACCCAGCGGCGCGCCGCGGAGCTGTCGCTACGCCAGCTCGCCGAGCGGGCCGGCATCTCCAATCCCTACGTGAGCCAGATCGAACGCGGCCTGCGGCGTCCATCGGCCGAGGTGCTGCAGTCGCTGGCGACGGCGCTGCAAGTCTCCGCAGGCACCCTCTATTCCTACGCGGGCATCGACCCGACCGACGAGGCGCGTCCGACGTCGGTGCAGGGCGCGATCCGCAACGACCCGCGGCTGACCGACGCGCAGAAGCACGCCCTGCTCGACGTGTACGCCGCCTTCCTCGCCGCCCCTGGTCCGATCCAGGGCGGTAACCCCGAGCCCACCCACGCCGGCTGACCGGCAGAGAAGGAGAACCCATGTCCGACAACGAGTTCCAGGCCGACGAGTTTCAGACTCCGGACGCCCCCGCCGACGTCACCGCTGAGGAGATCGTCGACAAGGCCGACGACAAGCTGACGATCGACAAGATCGACAAGGTGACCCCGAACCAGCTGGGCGACCTCGCGATGAAGTTCGCGTCCGAGACCGCCTACGCCGCCGCGGGCTTCGCCAACCTCGTCGCCGACAAGGCGCGCGAGTTCGCGGACAAGCAGCGCGAGTTCGCCGACAAGCAGCGGGCAACGCTCGCCGAGGCCGGCGAAGGCGACCCGGGCAAGGCGATCCTCGAGCAGTTCACGGCCCAGGTGAACAAGTTCGTCGAGGAACTGGGCCACACCTATAAGGACCTCGCCGATCGCGGACGCGACGCTCTGGCCAAGGCCCAGGCGCAGGCTAAGTCCGTCGCCAAGGACGACGCTCCCGGCATGTTCGACCTCGTCGACGGCGCCGAGACCGCCGAGCCGGCGTCCACGGTTGCCGAGGACGCCATCGACGAGGCCGAGATCCTCGACCACGAGCCATTGCACGTCGAGACCACGGAGGTCGACGAGCGCCAGGAGTCCTGACTCGCGCGCAGTAGCTAAGCGAGAGGGCCCCGGGATCACTCCCGGGGCCCTCGTCGTCGTTCAGGTCGCTGCTCAGGCGTCCTGGCTATAGACCAAGGCCGAATAGGGCGCGATCGACACGGTGCCGTGCCAGGCCTGGCCATCGGCCTCGCCCTCGAAGCCCTCAGCATCGAACGAGTCGAAGTCGCCGAAGAGCGCGCTATAGGCGGCGGCGTCCGAGTTGAACCGCAGCTTCCACAGACCGGGACGCGGCAGCCCGATGGTGAGGTCGGACTGCGCCTCGTTCGACAGGTTGACGACCACGATCGTGTCGTCGCCGGGGCCTCCGTCGGCGAAGCGGTGGAAGACGATCAGGTTGTCGTCGTCGTTGGCGTGGTAGACGTTGAGGCCCTGGCCGGTGAGCCCGCGGGTCTGCTGGGCCCGGTTGAGGCGCAGGTTGATCAGGTCGCGGTAGAGGTTGGCGATGCCCTGGAAGTGGCCGTCACGAGCCCAGTCCAGCGGCACGTTGTCGCGGAACCACGCGCCCTCCAGGAACTCCTGACCCTGGAAGAGCATCGGGATGCCCGGCGACGTGAGCACCAGGGCGGCCCCCAACGTCGAGCGCTTCTGCGCCGCCCAGCCGGACTGGTCGCCCGGATCGATCTCGGCCGGCACCCGGGCGCTGCCGTTGGCGACCTCGTCGTGGCTCTCGGTGTAGATGACGCGCGCGAAGGCGTCCCCGTAGTTGGTGCTGATCGCGTCGACGACGCTCGGGATCGAGCGCCACTCGTCGTTCGTCGTGGTGAGGGCCTCCCGAATCGGGTGCACGAAATGGCTGTCCCACTGCGCATGGAAGCCGGCGCCGTCGGCGTCCAGGCTCGTCACCGCGGCGTTGCCGTGCAGGTCCTCGGCGATCAGGATGCGTCCAGGGAAGTCGGTGCGGACGCTGTCGGCGATCCAGCGCATCAACGACCAGCCCTCGGGGATCTCGAAGCCGGAGCCGTCCACGGAGCGCATATAGGGGGTCATGTCGAGGCGCAGGCCGTCCATCTGGTAGTCGCGCAGCCACATCATGGCGTTGTCGTTGATGTACTGCCGGACCTCGCCGCGACCGTAGTCAGGACGCGTATCGCCCCAGGGCGTCGAGCTCTTCCAGTCGTTGAAGAAGTAGATGCCGCCCTTGCCGTTCTCGCTCCAGCCGTCGAACTGCCAGAGATCGAGGTCGGACGGTCCGAAGTGGTTGTAGACCACGTCCTGGATGACGGCGATGCCGCGCTTGTGGCACTCGCGGACGAACGTCTTGAGGGCGTCCGGGCCGCCGTAGGAGCTCTCGACCGCGAAGGGGTCGGACGGGTTGTAACCCCAGGAGACGTCCCCGGCGAACTCGGCGACCGGCATGATCTGGACACAGTTCACGCCTAGGTCGATGAGGTGGTCGAGGCGGTACGCGGCGTCGTAGAGGTTGCCGACGTTGCCAAAGGCCTTGTTGAACGTGCCGACGTGCAGTTCGTAGACGACGAGCTCGTTATGCGGCGGGCAGTGGGCCGAGGTGCCCTCCCAGTCGAAGGCGCCGTGGTCGTAGATCACCGAGTTGCCGACCGAGTTGGTCACCTGCAGCGAGTAGGGGTCGCGTCGGGCGACGGTGTTGCCGCCGTTGGTGATCGAGTACTTGTACTGCTGGCCGACGGACGCCCCCGCGGCGAAGCCGTACCAGTAGCCGTTGCCTTCGGACGCCAGCGGGGTCGCGCCGGCGTCCCAGCTGTTGAAGTCACCCATCACGGTGACGGCCTCGGCATGCGGCGCCCAGACGCGGAAGCCTATGCCGCCGTCGCCGATGATCGCGCCCATCCCGGACAGTGCTTGACCGTCGCTCACGAGTTTCGCTCCTCTGTTCACGTTCATCGTCATCGTAGGGCGCCTGGCCGGGGCGCCTGACCACGGGGGCGTCCGGTGGGTGTGGTGGGTACTAGAAATGCGTCTTCAACCCCACCGCGCGCGACGCTGGCGACGTTACGTGGCGGAGTTGGTGTTGTGGGGCAACAACAACTCCGCCACCAGTCGTTGCGTGGGCGTGGAGTAGCGTCCGGGCATGACCCGTCCCGTCTGGTTGCAGCTGTTCATCGACGTTCCTGCGTCCGGGTGGGACGCCGCGGTGCCCTTCTGGGCCGCGGCGTTGGGCTGCACGGTCTCACCCGCGCGCGGCGAGACCGGCCAGTTCGTCACGCTGGTGCCGCCGTCCGGGGACGCCTGGGTCAAGCTGCAGCGCATGGACGCCGAGGGCGGCGTCCATCTCGATCTTGACGGCCTGACCAGGCCGGAGGCCGTCCGCGCGGTCCTGGCGGCGGGGGCGTCCCCGGCGTGGCGCTACCACGACGTCGAGGTGCTGCGGTCGCCGGGCGGGCTGCTGTTCTGCTGCACGCTCGGCCGGCCCGGACGCCTCTACCGCGGCGGCGACACCGTGGCCGACCAGGTGGCGATCGACATCCCGGCCCTGTGGTGGGACGCCGAAGTCGCGTTCTGGACGCAGGTCCTGGGCCGCGAGCCGGTCCAGGGCAGGCGTCCGGAGTTCGTCTTCCTGCCCGACCCGGACGCCGGCGCGCGCGTCCTGCTGCAGAAGCTGGGGGAGGCGTCGGGGCCGGTGCGGGCGCATCCGGACCTGGCGGTGCGCGACCGTGCAGCCGTCACCCAGCGGCACGTCGGGCTGGGCGCGGAGGTGGTCGACGTCCGCGAGCGCTGGACGGTCCTGCGAGCGCCGGGCGGCCAGGTCTACTGCCTCACCGACCGCGATCCGGCCACGGGCCTCTAAGAAACACTGAGGGGTCATTCGTTGGCTGGGCTTGTCGAAGCCCCTTGCCGAGACGGCTTCGACCGGCTCCAGCGACAGATCAGTGCTTGCCTACAGCAGCGTCGCGAACCGCCGGACGCCCCAGGTGCGGATCAGCGTCCAGCCACCGAGGGCCAGCAGGGCCAGAACGCCAGTGACCAGGCCGAACGCTGCGGAGGCCCCCAGCGGCCTCGCCATCGCGAGACCAGCCACCGCCGCTAGCAAGACGAGCGCCATCCCGCTGAACAGCGTCACCACGACGGCCGCGCTCTGCTTCACGATGATGGTGTCGTTGGCGGCGTTGAGGTTCGTCCACACGAGGTTGTAGATCAGGCCCAACTCCGCGACCAGCACGCCCACGGCCAGCGGCAGGGCGACCAGCAGCAGGGCGTCCGCGATGCCGGCCCGGGTGGCGATGGCGGCCGCGATGGCGAACGGGACGATGCCGACGGCCATGAGCAGCACGTTGAACGCGAGCTTCGCGCCCAGGATGGTGGAGGTCGCCAGCGGGGCGCTTTTCACGATCCACAGACGCTGCCCCTCCAGCGAGATGGACGGTGCCGTCGTCGTCACGGTCGTGAGCATTCCGGACGCCGCCAGCGCGGCCAGCGTCGCTGGGGTCACGGCGATCACGGACGCCACGGTCCACCACTCGTTGGGCAGTGAGCGGACGACCAGGAGATAGCCGGCGCCGACGAGCAGAAAGGCGAGCCCGATGCCGGTGTTGAGGAAGTAGATCGACGTGCCGAAGAACCGCTTCGCCTCGCGTCGCACCAGCGCGGCGAACGGCGATCGGGTGCGCAGGGCGTCGAGGTCGACCCTCACTGCCGTGCCCCGCCGTGCGGACGCCCCCGAGACCAGGGCGACGAAGGCGCGCCCGACCAGCCAGGCAACGGCAGCGAACGGCACGACCGTGGCGAGGCCGAGCAACGCGATGGCCCCCGGCGAGCCGTCGATCGCGCCGTCGCGGACCCACGCCAGCGGGGCCAACCACGTCCGCACCCCTGCCCGCACCGAACCCGGGTTCGAGGTCAGGCGCTCCATGAGCGGCACTTGCGCAACCGCCGAGCCGCCCACCAGCGCGAGCAGCAGCACCATGCCCGCGACGTTCACGATCGTGGTGCCCTGGCGCAGGTTGCGGATCACCGAAATCCCTAGTCCGAACAGGACGGATGCAGCCGTGGCGAGCAGAGCCAGCAGCACCGCGTCCAGGATCAGGACTGGCCAGAACCAGCCCGGCGTGACGCCGTGCATCGAGTAGGCGAGGCCCGCGGGCAGCAGCATGCAGGCCATGAGCAGCAGGTTCTCGATGCCGACCGCAGCGAGCTTGGCGAGTGCGAGCGTCAGCCGCGAGATCGGCAGCGCCAGCAGCAGGTCGTTGTCGCGTCCCGCGAACACGAACATGCCGGCAGCCTGCGAGCCCATCAGCACCGCGAAGATCAGGCCGAGGGCGGGCATCAGCATGAGCACCAGATCGGCGTTGCCGGTCGGGGCCAGCATGGCGGCCAGCGCGAACGAGTAGACCGAGCTTATGTAGACCGCGAGTGCCCCGAACAGCGCCAGGATCAGCCACGCAGACCGCACCTTCGACTTGCGCGTGTTGCGGGCGCCGATCGAGGTCAGCAGTCCGCGCAACTGGACGCGCGTCAGCGTCCACAACAGCGTCATGCGGACGCCCCCGGCTGCGGACCTTCCTGGGCCGGCTGGGGCGTGGCTCCGGGCGGGGCCGCGCCGGCGGAGTCCCCCTGCAGATCGAGGAAGACCTTCTCGAGCGACGAGTCGCCGACGACGGAGGAGGTCGGTCCGGAGACGACGAGGCGTCCGGCGGAGATGATGGCGATGTTGTCGCACAGCGCCTGCGCGACCTCGAGGATGTGCGTGCTGAACAGCACGGCACCCCCGGCGTCGCAGAGCGAGCGCAGGTCGCCCTTGAGCCTGTGCGCGGCGACCGGGTCGAGGCCGACGAACGGCTCGTCCAGCATGAGCAGCCGCGGCGTCCGGATCAACGCGCTGACCAACGCGAGCTTCTGCTTCATGCCGTGCGAATAGCTGCCGACGGACGAGCCCAGGTCGCCGTCGATGCCATACGCGGTCGCGTAGCGCTCGATGAGGCTGCGTCGGGATGTGGCTGGGATGCCGTAGATGTCGGCGATGAAGCTCAGGTAGTCGAGCCCGGACATGAACTCGTACAGGTCGGGGTTGTCGGGCAGGAAGGCCGTCACGCGCTTCGCGCTGACCGGGTCGGTGCGCACGTCGTGGCCGTCGATGGTGATGACCCCGGCGTCGAAGTCGAGGATGCCGGCCGCCGAGCGGAGGGTCGTGGTTTTGCCGGCGCCGTTGCGTCCGATGAAGCCGGTGATGGCCCCGGGCGGCACGGTCAGGCTCAGGTCGGCGACGGCGGTCTTGTCGCCGTAGTGCTTGGTGAGGTGGGTGATGGTGAGCATGGGTGGCCTTTCGACGCGTCCACGCTACCCGCGTGCGGAGTCCGTCAAATCGTGTTGGGGCGGGACTCGGTCGCCGCTGGGGCGTTCGGCGGCTAGGGGGCGGCGACGCCCCAGGCGGCGCGCAGGGCGTCCACCTGGGAGGCGTAGAACAGCTTCGACTGCGGGGCGTTGAGGGCCAGGCCGTCGGCGCCGTGATAGAGGCCCTCGACCACCTCGATCGTGACGTCGACGCCCTCGGCGCGGAGCCGCTCGGCGTAGGCGACGTCCTCGCCGACGAACAGGTCCGGGGTGCCGACGCCGATCCAGGCGGGCGGCAGCGCGGCGAGCGAGGCGCGACGGGACGCCACCGCGTACGGCGGCGCGGCCGGGCCGCCGGGCTCGGCGCCGAGATAGGACGTCCAGCCGAAAAGGTTGGACGCCGGCGTCCAGACCAGCTCGCCGACGCCGGGCGGCGGGGTCTTGGTGCAGGTGCGGTCGTCCAGCATGGGGTAGATCAGGAGTTGCAGGGCCAGCGGGATGCCCGCGTCCGTGGCGCGCTGGGCGAGGCAGGCCGCGAGGCCGCCGCCCGCCGAGTCGCCGCCGATGGCGATGCGGTCCGGATCGATGCGGAGGGCCTCGGCGTTGTCGCGCACCCAGGTGAGTGCCGCGAAACAGTCGTCCAGCGCCGCCGGGAACGGGTGCTCGGGGGCGAGGCGATAGTCAACGCTGACCACCAGGGCGTTCAGGTCGTTGGCGTAGCGACGACAGACGGGCGTCGACGACGCCGCGTTGCCGGCTACGAAGCCGCCGCCGTGGATCCACAGCAGGACCGGCGAGCCCTTCGGTCGGTCGGGTCGCTCCGAGATCAGCACCGTGAGGTTGGGGTTGGCGTCCGGACCCTCGATCGCCTGGCCGCGGGTCGACACCCCCGGCAGCGTCGGCGCCGGCAGGTTGGCCAGCGCCCTGCGCAGGAAACCGAGGGTGGTCGCGTTGAAGGTCAACGGCACGTAAGCCATCGGCGCCCGGAGCTCGGACGGGATGCGCTTCACCTTCTGGATGCGGTCGCCGACCACTGCCGCGGCCGCCAGGCCCGTTGCCGCGATGCTGAGCCAGGTCGTTGCGCCGCCGAGTCGTCGAGCCATGGGACCTCCTTCGTTGCGTGAAGACTAGTCGCGCGGTCCCAGGGAGGGGGCGCCCAGGTGTGCGCGCCCGCTGCTGCTCAAACTGGGTGCGCCCGGACCTGGGTCGCCTGGCACGACCAGCGGGCGCGCTGAGGCGGTTCGCGTGTGACTTTGTCGGGGTAGGCGCCACCAACGTCACAGGTGAGGCGCCTCGGGGGGTTCGGGGGCAGCATGGGCCGACAACGACGACGTACAGTGCCCGGCATGTCGGCGATGCGGTCCTGGACGCCTCTCGCCTGGGCGGGCACGGTCGTCCTCGCCCTCGCGTTGGCTGCCTGCGCCCAACCGCCGGCGCAACTGCTGGACTGGCGCCCGGTCGAGGTGACGGGCGTCTCCGCGCTCGGGGTGGCGCCGGACGCCGTCATCGTCGGCCTAGCCGCGGACGCGGCGAAGGGGCAGGCGCCGCGGGTGTTGGTGTTTCGGGCTGGGCTGTCGTCTCCGGTCGAGGTGCGTCCGACAACGGGCTACGGCGCTGAGGCGTCCTGGCTGGGGTTCGCGTCCGGTCCGGACGGACTGGTCGCGGTCGGCGGAGCACGGGGCGGCGCCCACAGCAACGTCCGGTGGTCGGTCTGGGGTTCCTTGACAAGCTCGCGTTCCGCAAGCTCCCCTTCGACAAGCTCCCCTTCGACAAGCTCAGGGGCCGGGAACGGGTCCTGGACCTTTGGCACGGTGGCTGAGCCTGTCGAAGCCCCTAGTCCGACGGCCGGCTCGGCGGCCACTTCCTCAAACCTGACGTTGGTCGAACAGCCGCAGCCCTTCGAGACGTTCGGTGGCTGGGGCGCGGGTGCGCTCGTCGGGATCACGTCCGGCCCGGAGGGTCCGGTGATCGCCGGCTCCTGGGCCGGTGCGGTCGGCCTCGACATCGCCCTCTGGACGCCGGCCAGCCCGGCCACCTGGACGCGTCTCCCGGCGTCGCCCGACCTGAGATCGACGCCGCAGCTGCTCCGCAAGGCGGCGGGCATCGCGGCCACGGCGTCCGGCCTGGTTCTCGTCGGCGACGAGATCGACCTGACCGGCGAGGCGAGCCAGACGCCAGCGGCGTGGGTCGCGCGCGGGGCGTCCGGGCCATGGACCCGCGTCGCGCTCCCCGGCGGGCCCGGACGCGCGGAGGCGATCGGCTGTGGCCCGTCCGACTGCCTGATCGCCGGCGTGGGGGCCGACGGCCACGCCCGCGCGTGGCGACTGAGTGGCGTGGCGGCGTCCGAACTGGCTCTGCCGACCATCGGCGTTCCGGAGGGCGCCAAGGTCCCCAGCCCGACGACGGGCCAGCTGGCCTTCCCGACGGCGTCCGGGGGAGTGCTGCTCAACGTCGCGGGCGCCGGCGTCCGGCAACAAACCGCGCCCCCCGGGACGCCGACCGCCCTGGTCGAGCGGAATGGGTCCATCTACCTGGCGACCACGGACGCGGCTGTCACGACCCTGTGGACCGCCAACGTGGCCGCTTAGGGCTGCCTCTCTTGACGCCTCCCGCACGCGACCGTAATGTGCGCAGCGAACGGTTCGTTCGCAGGGTTGCTACTCCTCGATGAGGCAAGACCTGAGAGGCACTTCGTGTGCGTCTCGGGTCTTTTTGTTTGCGAGGCCTTGTGAGCGCGGCCGTCGACCCAGCCCGAAGGAGAGCCATGGCCACCTCAGCCGAACAGATCGTCGACGCAGTCGGCGGTCCAGGAAACATCCGATCCCTTACCCACTGCGCGACGCGCCTGCGCTTCGAGCTCAACGATGCTTCGAAGGTCGTCACCAAGACCGTCGAGTCCATCCCCGGCGTCATGGGCGCCGTCCCCCAGTCCGGCGACCGCTACCAGATCGTCATCGGCGGCGCGGTCCAGTCCTACTTCAGCGACATCATGGCTCTGCCGGCCATGAAGAGCATTGGCAGCGGACGCCTCAGCGACGCCGATGTCAAGGCCGCTGAGCGCGCGAAGGCACGCGGCAAGTTCGCGTGGCTTGACGCCTTCTTCGAGTACCTGTCCGACTCGTTCCGTCCGCTGCTGGGCGTGCTGCTGGGCGGCTCGCTGATCATCGCCATCGCGGCTGTCTTGGACGCGTTCCACATCGTCCCCTTCCAGGGCGTCGACCGTGCCAAGGAGGCGGGCGCAAGCTGGATCTTCTGGGATTCGATGTGGCGAGCCGTCCTCTACTTCCTGCCCGTGATGGTGGCCTACAACGCCGCCAAGAAGCTGAAGGTCGACCCGTGGCTCGGCGCCACGGTGATGGCGGCGCTGTTCACACCTGAGTACATGAGCCTCAGCAACCCGAAGGTCTTCCCGGGCACCGTCTGCACGACGAACCCGACCCTGGGCACCGACTCGTGCGTCGCCCAGATCTTCGGCCTGCCGATGCAGCTCAACGGCTACGGCGGCCAGGTGTTCGTGCCGCTGATCATGGTCGCGGTGCTGGCCTTGGTCTACCGGTTCTTGAAGAAGATCTTCCCCGAGAACATCCAGATGGTGTTCGTGCCGTTCTTCTCGATGCTCATCATGATCCCGGTCACGGCCTTCCTCATCGGCCCGCTCGGGATCTGGCTTGGCACCGGCCTCGGCTCCGGCCTCGCCTGGCTCAATGGCAACGCTCCGATCCTGTTCGCGATCATCATCCCGCTGCTGTACCCGTTCCTCGTCCCGCTCGGACTGCACTGGCCGCTGAACGCCCTGATGCTCGCCAACATCGCGAGCGCCGCCACCAACCATCAGGACTTCATCCAGGGCCCCATGGGCTCGTGGAACTTCGCCTGCTTCGGCGCGACCGCCGGCGTCCTCTACTTGACGACGCGCAACAAGAACCGCGAGCTGCAGCAGACCGCCATCGGCGCCCTGGCCGCCGGCCTGCTGGGTGGCATCTCGGAGCCGTCCCTCTACGGCATCCACCTGCGCTACAAGCGCATCTACCCGCGCATGCTCATCGGCTGTCTCGTCGGCGGTCTCGTCACGGGCATCCTGGGCTGGAGCTCCGGCGGCGTGAAGACGGGGACGTTCGCGTTCACCTCGCTGCTGACCATCCCCGTCTTCAACCCGGTGTGGGTCTACGTCATCGCGATCACCGCCGCGTTCTTCACGGCCATGATCCTCGTCATCATCTCCGACTACCGGACGCCGGAGCAGAAGGCCGAGGAAGAGGCCGAGCGCGCCCAGGAGGCCGCTGACCTCGCCCGCGAGCGCGAGCTGGCCCTGGTCGGCGCCGGTTCGGTGGCCGCCCCGGCCGCCGCGGCTGTTGCCCCCGCCCCCGTCGCGGCCGCACCTGCGGCGTCCGCCGCCGGGACGAAGACGACGATCGTCGCCCCCGTCGGTGGACGCGTCGTCGCGCTCGACGACGTGAACGACAAGGTGTTCTCGTCCCGGGTGCTCGGTGACGGCGTCGGGATCATCCCCACGTCCGGACGCATCACGTCGCCGGTGAGCGGCGTCCTGCTGACGGTGCCGAAGAGCGGTCACGCGTTCGGCATCAAGACGGACTCCGGCGTCGAGGTGCTCGTGCACATCGGCATCGACACGGTGCGTCTGAAGGGCGAGAATTTCACCGTGGCCGTCGAGAAGGGTGCGCACGTGAACGCCGGTGATCTGTTGGCCGAGGTCAACCTGGACGGCATCCGCGCCGCCGGGTACGACACGACCACGATGGTCACCGTCACCAACACCAAGGCCATGGGCTCGGTCACGCCGCACGTCGGCGAGACCGTCGTGGCCGGTGCTCCCGTCATCGACGTGGTTCGCTGACGTCCATGAGAACTGTTGAAGGCGCGGGTCGGCCGTGAGGGTGGTCCGCGTCTTCAACAACAACGTCGTCCTCGCGCTGGACGACGCTGGTGGCGAAGTCATCCTGACCGGCCGTGGCCTGGGCTACCAGGCCCGGCCGGGTCAGGTCGTCGCCGCCGACAAGGTCGCTCGCACGTTCGTCCCCGCCGACGGACGCGACCCCGACCACCTCGCCGCGCTGCTGGCGGGCATCCCGCCCGAGCACATCGCGCTGGTCGCGTCCGCCATGACCGAAGCCGGCCTGGACGCCCGCGCGGCAGCCTCCCCGACGCTCGTCATCGCGCTCGCCGACCACGTCAGCTTCGCCCTCAAGCGCCTCGACCTCGCCATGGTGTTCGATTACCCACTGCTCGCCGAGGTCCAGAACCTGTACCCCGAGGAGTACCGCCAGTCGGTCGCCCTGCTGGCCGCCGTCAACCGTCGCGTCGAGACGCCGCTGCCGGACGCCGAGGCCGTCGCCTTGGCGTTGCACCTGGTCAACGCGGGTTTCTCAACCGGCGACCTGTCGTTCACCTACACGATGACCGGCGTCATCCAGCAGCTCATCGAGGTCATCGAGCGGACCTACGGCTTCGCGCTCGACCTGGGATCGGTCAGCGTGGGTCGCTTCATCACGCACCTGAGATACCTGTTCGTGCGGATCGAGCAGCACCGCCAGCTCGCGCAGGAGCACTCCACGATCGGCTCCGCGATCCGGGAGGCCTACCCGCGCGCGCTCGAGTGCGCCGACCGGCTGGCGGCGATCCTCGAGTTGCGGCTCGGGTCCGCGCTGACGGACGACGAGATCGCCTACCTGACGCTGCACGTCGCGCGAGTGGCGTCCGACCAGGCCTGACGTGCGCAGAGCGGCATCCGGTCGGGAGCACGCGTCCGCTCGGGGTCAAAGACGTTCGCTCGGGGGCTAGCGTTCGGTCGGGACCAACGCGCGGGCGTCCGGGCTCTCAGGTCTGGTCCGCGCGGTGGGACTTGGTCTCCGCCTCGACGTCGGGTGCGCCCGGTGACGGTGGCTCGATCGCGCGCTCGCTCGTGGGCGACTCGGACGCCGCGGGCGCGGGCGACTGATGGGTGGCGGGCAGGTTCACCTTGAGGGTGACGCCGATCATGCGCAGCAGGAAGCAGGTGGCGGCCCCGGTCGCCATCGCCACCCCGGCGCCCGTGCCCAGGAGCGGCGCGACGGCCACGACGGCCGCACCGGCGGCGGCGGGCACCGCATAGAAGCCCTCCTTGAGCACCGCCGGAACCCGCTTGGTCATGACGTCGCGCAGGATGCCGCCGCCGATGCAGGTGACGACGCCCAACCAGATGGCCGGCACCGGGCCGAGCCCGTGTTCGAGGGCCTTTTGGGCTCCGACAACGCAGAACAGGCTGAGTCCGATGGTGTCGAGCATGCCGATGGTGCGTCCGAGCAGCCGCCGGGGACGCCGCAACACGATGGGAACCAAGGAGCCGACCAGGGCCACGGTGGGGTAGATCCAGGTGGCGAGCGCGACGGGCTGGACGTCCAGCAGGACGTCGCGGATGATCCCGCCGCCGACGGCCGTCACTGACCCCAGGACGATCAGCCCGACGATGTCGACCTTCGCGGCGCGGACGGCCGCATAGGCGCCGTTGGCCGCGAACGCGAACGTGCCGAGCAGGTCGATGACCCTGATGGCTTCGGTGATAGTCATCGGCAGGACGCCCGATCGGCAGGGCGCTGTTCCGGAGCTGAACCCGCAGCAGAGAGCCGGGACGAGAAGATCACCGGACCACCCTATTCGGGTTCAGTGCCACGACTGTTCGTCCACCACCCTGACGAGGGCCACCGGTCCGCCGGTCAAACCGGACAGTCGCACGGCGTTCTCGACGACGCTAGACGCCGACGCGCAGCATCGGCGTCCGAACAGAACAGGAGGGGGCCGTGGGTGAGTGACCAACCGGCCGAGCGGGTGTCGATGTGGGCGCCGCTCAAGCGGCGCGCCTTCTTCTGGCTGTGGCTGGGGATGATCGTCGCGAGCCTCGGCGCGTGGGCGCAGACCGTGGGCGCGCAGTGGCTGTTCGTCAACGACCCGAACGCGGCCACGATCGTCACGCTCGTGCAGACCGCGAGCACGCTGCCGATGATGCTTCTGGCGCTGCCCGCTGGCGTCCTGGCCGACTCGTTCGACCGGCGCTGGCTGATGATCGGCGTCCAGATCTACTTCGTGACGGTGGCGATCCTGCTGACGGTCCTCACCGCGATCGGGCTCATGCCGCCCGCCCTGATGCTCGCGTTCACCTTCGCCGTGGGCGTCGGAACGGCGATGTTGTCGCCGACCTGGCAGGCGATGATCACCGAACTGGTGCCCCGGACGCATATCCCGGCCGCGACCAGGCTCGACATGATCAGCGTCAACGTGGCGCGCGCGGCCGGGCCTGCGATCGCGGGGGCGCTGATCGCCGCGTGGGGTGTCCCGGTGGTGTTCGCGCTGAACGCCGTGTGTGGACTGTTCCTGGGTGCCGTGCTGATCGCGTGGCGGCGTCCGAGGGTTCGACGCTCCGACCCCGAGCGGTTCTTCCCGGCGCTCCTGGCTGGCGGACGCTACGTCCGGCACGACCCGATGATCCGCCGCCTGCTGGTGCGTCTGTCGTCCTTCGTCGGACCCGCCGCCGCGGTCTGGGCGTTGCTGCCGCTGATCGCGAGCCGCCAGCTCGGCCTGGGCGCCGCCGGCTACGGCGTCCTGTTCGCCGCCCTCGGGCTCGGCGCGCTGGGCGGCGCGTTGATCATCGGACGCGTCCGCGAGCGGTTCACCGCCAACCAGTCGCTGATCCTGGCGGCGCTCGCGTTCGCGGCCTCACTAGGGGCGTTGGCGTTCGCGCACACGCTGTGGGTGGCGCTGATCCCGCTGATGGTGTGCGGCCTCGGCTGGACCGCCACCGTCTCGGTCGTCGTCTCCGAGTTGCAGCTGCTCGTCCCCGGCTGGGTGCGCGCCCGCGCGATCGCGGTCTACCTGATGGCGTTCCTCGGGACTCTCGCGCTGGCGTCCCCGGTCTGGGGACTGGCGACGCAGTGGATCGGGCTGACCGAGGCTGTCCTGGCCGCGGCCGCCCTGGTCGCGGCCAGCGCCGCGGGCTCGTACTTCTTCCCCTTCCCCGAGCGGGTCTACCCCGACCGCTCGCCGGTCGCGTATTGGAGCGAGCCGGCGTTCGAGTCAGAGCCCGACCCCCAGGCCGGTCCGGTGCTGGTCACGCTCGAGATCGAGATCGACCCCAAGGACGAGGCCGAGTTCCTCGTCGCCATGGACGCCCTGCGCCTCTCGCGCCTGCGCAGCGGCGCCACTCGCTGGGAGCTCTACCGCGTCGGCGAGGCGCCGGACCGCTTCATGGAGCTGTTCCAGGTGCCGACCTGGGAGGTCCATCGGCGCCAGCACGACGGACGCCTCACCGCCGACGACCAGGCCATCGAGGACGCCGCGTTCGCCTTCGCCGTCCGCGACCCGCGCGCGCTCCACCTCCTGCCGCCGGACGCGTCCGTCACCGACTGAACGCGTCGCCGTTGGCCCTCCGTGCTGCAGGCGTCTTGGCTGCGGTTGGCCGCCCAGAAGGGGTCGACCGTCGCCATGAACGACGAGCTCACCCAGCGTCCGGCGCCAACGAACCCCGAGTGCCAGGATGCTGGCGTGGATGTCGCACTCTTCGTCAAAGCCCTCGGCGGCTTCTTCGCGATCATGAACCCGTTCGTGTCGCTGCCCATGTTCCTCACGCTGACGAGCGGCGATGATCTGCGGCGACAACGGGCAACGGCCGTACGCGTTGCGCTGTACAGCCTGATCATGGCGGTCGTGATCATGCTGAGTGGCACCGCGATTCTGTCGTTCTTCGGCATCTCGGTGAACCACTTCAGGGTCGCCGGCGGTCTGGTCCTGGGCATGATCGGCCTGGGAATGCTCAACGGCGGAAGCGACGCCCACGACGGGACGCCGCACGAGAAGGCTCGCATGCGGGCGAAGGCCGCCCACCCGAGCGCGGGCATCGATCTCGAGCGGACGCCCGGGTCGGCGTCCGATCGAACCTCGGACGCCGTCGGCGACGTGTCCTTCTATCCGCTCACCTTTCCGATGCTGCTGGGTCCGGGAACGATCACGGCGCTGATCGTCTTCACCGGTCAGGCCAAGGACGTCCCGGGCGTGACCGCGATCGTGGCCGCGCTGCTGATCGTGCTGGCGATCCTGTTCGTGGTGCTGTGGTTCGCGCCAGCGATCGGCAACCGGATGTCGCAGACCCTCCGCGGCATCATGACCCGCCTGATGGGCATGATCATCGCTGCCATCGCGGTGGCGATGGTGATCGACGGACTGCAGGCGCTGATCCCGGCGCTGCGCTGAAGACGGGTGCAGTGGGGACGCCTTCAGAGTGGCCCGTCGCGAGTGAGCAAGGGGTGCGCGCGCTAGTTCTGCCGGGCCCTCGCGCTCGTGCTGCCGCTGCGTTCACGCTAGATCTGCCGCTCATGGCGTCGGGGTGCGCAGTTGGCCAACCCGGCCGCAAGAAGGGCCCTCCATCGCGGAATAGCGCGGCGGCGTCCAAGGTTGAGTCTGGTGAACTCAACCCTTGAGTTGAGCCTGCTAGGCTCAAGTCCCGAACGAGTGTTCAGCAGAACTCTTACTGGAGGTAACACACCATGGCCCGTGCAGTCGGTATCGACCTCGGCACCACCAACTCTGTCGTCGCCGTCCTCGAGGGCGGCGAGCCCACCGTCATCCCCAACGCCGAGGGCAGCCGCACCACGCCGTCGGTCGTCGCTTTCGCGAAGGGCGGCGAAGTCCTCGTCGGCGAGGTCGCCAAGCGTCAGGCGGTCACCAACATCGACCGCACCATCCGCTCCGTCAAGCGCCACATGGGCACCAACTGGTCGACTGACATCGACGGCAAGAAGTACACCGCGCAGGAGATCAGCGCCCGCGTCCTGATGAAGCTGAAGCGCGACGCCGAGGCCTACCTGGGCGAGCCCGTCACCAACGCGGTCATCACGGTCCCGGCCTACTTCGGGGACGCCGAGCGTCAGGCCACCAAGGAGGCCGGCGAGATCGCGGGCCTCACGGTTGACCGCATCATCAACGAGCCGACGGCCGCCGCGCTGGCGTACGGCCTGGACAAGGGCGACAAGGAGCATTCGGTCCTGGTCTTCGACCTCGGCGGCGGCACGTTCGACGTCTCGCTGCTCGACATCGCGGACGGCGTGTTCGAGGTCAAGGCCACCAAGGGCGACAACCGCCTCGGCGGTGACGACTGGGATCAGCGCATCGTCGACTGGCTCGTCACGCAGTTCAAGAACGCCAACGGCATCGACCTGTCCAAGGACAAGATGGCCCGCCAGCGCCTCCAGGAGGCCGCGGAGCGCGCCAAGATCGAGCTCAGCTCGGCGTCCGAGACGCAGATCAACCTGCCCTACATCACGGCCGGCGCCGACGGCCCGCTGCACCTCGACGAGAAGCTCACGCGCGCCGAGTTCCAGCGCCTCACCCAGGACCTGCTGGACCGCTGCCGCAGCCCGTTCAACTCGGTCATCAAGGACGCCGGCACGTCCGTCGACAAGATCGACCAGGTCATCCTGGTCGGCGGCTCGACCCGCATGCCCGCCGTCGCTGACCTGGTCAAGGAGCTGACCGGTGGCAAGGAGCCCAACAAGTCCGTCAACCCCGATGAGGTCGTGGCCCTCGGCGCCTCGCTGCAGGCCGGCGTCCTCAAGGGCGAGGTCAAGGACGTGCTGCTGCTCGACGTCACCCCGCTGTCCCTCGGCATCGAGACCAAGGGCGGCATCATGACCAAGATCATCGAGCGCAACACGACGATCCCGACGAAGCGCTCCGAGATCTTCACCACGGCCGAGGACAACCAGCCGTCCGTGATGATCCAGGTCTACCAGGGCGAGCGTGACTTCGCGCGCGACAACAAGAGCCTCGGCAACTTCGAGCTCACCGGTCTCATGCCGGCCCCGCGTGGCCTGCCGCAGATCGAGGTCACGTTCGACATCGACGCCAACGGCATCGTGCACGTCTCGGCCAAGGACACCGCGACCGGCAAGACCCAGTCGATGACGGTCACCGGCGGCTCCGCCCTCGGCAAGGACGACATCGACCGCATGACGCGGGACGCCGAGGCGCACGCCGAGGAGGACAAGAAGCGTCGCGAGGCCGTCGAGATGCGCAACGAGGCGGACGCCCTGGCGTTCCGCACCGAGAAGCTGCTCAAGGACAACGCCGACTCCATCCCCGCCGAGGTCAAGACCCCGGTCGAGGAGGCGCTCGCCAAGCTGAACGAGGCCGTCAAGGGCACCGACAACGACGACGAGGTGAAGGCGGCCATGGCCGACCTGAACGAGAAGGCGTCCGCGATGGGTCAGGCCATGTACGCCGCCGCCCAGGCCAACCAGCAGGCCGCCGCGGCGGGCGACGCCGACGGCCCGGCCGGTGACGTGACCGACGACGACGGCATCGTGGATGCCGAGATCGTCGACGACGAGAAGAAGTGATCGACCGCACCGGATCGCCGGACGCCTCGGGGCGTCCGGTGATCCGGGACAAGCGCAGGATCGACCCAGACACCTTTGAGCCCCGCCCGACCGTCGCGGCCGGCGGGGCCGACCAACAGGAGAGCCCCATGGCTGACAACGAGTTCGTGGCCGACGGTCAGGCCGTCGGCGACGGCCCCGAGGCGCCGCTCGTCCCCGGCACCGAGCAAGCGGACGCCGCGGCGTCCGACCCGATCTACGGTGCGAAGATCGCCGAGCTCGAAGAGCTGGCGAACGAGCGGACCGGCGACCTGCAGCGCCTTCAGGCCGAGTACGCGAACTACAAGCGTCGCGTCGACCGCGACCGCGCGCTGGCGCGGGCGGCCGGGGTCGAGGCGGTCGTGCTGGACCTGCTGCCGGTCCTCGACTCGATCGAGGCAGCGCGCGAGCACGGCGAGCTGGTGGGCGGCTTCAAGCTGGTCGCGGACGAGCTCGAGAAGGTCGGCGCCAAGTACGGACTCGTCACCTACGGCGAGCTGGGCGAGGCGTTCGATCCGACCCTGCACGAGGCGCTGATGCACATGCCCTACGACGGCGAGCACGACGTGGTCGTCATCAGCGGGGTCATGCAGAAGGGCGTCAAACTCGGCGACCGGATCATCAGGCCAGCGCGCGTCGGCGTGGCCGATCCTGAGTAGCGGCGGACGAGGAAAGGAGGCGCCGTGAGCACCAAAGACTGGCTCGAAAAGGACTACTACAAGATCCTCGGCGTCGCCAAGGACGCCAAGCCCGAGGAGATCAAGAAGGCGTTCCGCAAGATCGCCCGCCAGAATCACCCCGACCAGCACCCCGGGGACGCCAAGGCCGAGGCGCGCTTCAAGGAGGCGTCCGAGGCGAACTCGGTGCTCTCGGACGCGACCAAGCGCAAGGAGTACGACGAGCAGCGCTCGCTGTTCGGTGGCGGGGGCTTCAGGTTCCCGGGTGCCGGTGGGCAGCCGGGCCAGTTCCGGCAGGGCCAGGTCAACGTCGAGGATCTCTTCCGCGGCGCCACGGGCGGCAGCACCGACATCGGTGACCTGTTCGGCGGGCTGTTCGGCCAGGGTGCCGGACGCGCCACGCAGAAGCGTCCGCGGCGGGGCCAGGACATCGAGGGTGAAGCCACGATCGACTTCGTCCAGGCCGTCGAGGGCACCACGGTGTCCCTGTCGACCTTGTCGGACGCCCCTTGTGCCGTCTGCCACGGCACCGGTGCGCGGTCGGGCTCGACCCCGCACATCTGCCCGACCTGTCAGGGCTCGGGCGTCCTCATGAACGGTCCGTTCGGCTCGGAGCCCTGCCCCGAGTGCCACGGACGCGGGATCGTCGTCGACGACCCGTGCCCGGCCTGTGACGGGTCGGGGCGCGGCAAGTCGGCCAAGACGATGCAGGTGCGGATCCCGGCGGGCGTGACCGACGGGCAGAAGATCCGCATCAAGGGTAAGGGCGCGCCGGGCGAGAACGGTGGCCCCGCGGGTGATCTCTACGTCGTCGTGCACGTACGTCCGCATCACCTGTTCGGACGCAAGGGCGACAACCTCACGGTGACCGTCCCGGTGCTGTTCACCGAGGCCGCGCTCGGCGCCGAGATCGAGGTGCCGACGCTGTCGGGCGCCAAGGTTCGGATGCGACTCGCGCCCGGCACCCCCAACGGGCGCACGATGCGCGTCCGCGGCAAGGGCGTCCCGCGCAAGGACGGGCACGGCGACCTGCTGGTCACCGTCGACGTCCAGGTGCCGAAGACGCTGTCGCCGGACGCCTTGGCTGCGCTCGAGGCCTATCGGGACGCCGTCGCCGCGGCTGATCCGCGGGTCGGCTTGTTCGAGAAGGCGTGACCGTGGCCGCCTTCCTGCCCCAGCAGTTCGACCTGGACGCGCCGCTGTTCACCGTGACGACCGCGGCCCGGCTCGCCGACATGCACCCCCAGACCCTGCGCGGCTACGACCGCCTGGGCCTGGTGGTGCCGTCGCGGGCCAAGGGCCGCGGTCGCCGTTACACGCTGCGCGACGTCGGACGCCTCCGGCACATCCAGGCGCTGTCGGGTGAGGGGATCAACCTCGAAGGCATCCGACGGATCCTGGCGCTGGAGGCGCAGGTCGAGCAGCTGCAGGACCAGGCCACCCGGTTGCTGGCGCTCCTGCAGCGAGTGGACGTGCCCGTCGGCGTCCGGACGTTCACGGCTGGTCCGACCGGGCAGGTCCGGATGGGCCGGCACGCGACCCTGTCGCGCAATCTGGCCCTGACCACCGGGGCGTGACCATCGGACGCCGCAGCCGACGGCGTCCCCTCTGATCTCGTGGAGAACTTCATGACTGACTCTTCGGGCCGCGTCCGCCCGCCGCGCCTGGCCAGGACCGCCGCCCTGGCCGCGGCCTCCCTGACGCTCGCGACGGGCTGCACGCCGTCCGGGCCAGCGAGTTCGCCCACGCCGCCGGCCTCAACGGCGGCGGCGAGCAGCGCCGCGAGCGCGGCGTCAGCCCCCACGGCCTCGACGCCGACCCAGCAGACTTCGGCCGCCGGATCGAAGCTGTCGGGTGCTGCCGACGACCCGGACGCCTGGCGCAAGCTCGCCGGTGTCGCCCTGGACGGCGGGGCATTGAAGGTCGACCACTACGCGTTGGTGATGGGCGTCACCCCGGCGGCCGACGGCGGCGCCACCCTCAGCATCGATCGGGTGGAGCGGGTGACGTCCGGCAAGCCCGAGGACGGCGTCTACCGCAACGACGTCGTCACGTTCGAGAACCTCTCGCTGCCGGCCGGCTCGGTCATCCTCGTCGACCCGGGGAATGCCTATCAGCCCTTGTCAGCGACGGACTTTGCGGCCTACGTCCCGATGAACGAGGGGGGCGTCCCCGTCGCGGTCCTCAGCGCGAAGCCCGGCAGCCCGCTGGTGCTCATCGAGCTGTACCAGGAGTAACCCCGCCGCCCGACGGGCTCAGCACTGTCCGGGATCGGCCTTCTCGGCGTCCCAGATCTTGAGGACGCCGGCGTCGCGCTTGAAGTACGCCGTCTCGGCCGTCATCTTGCCCTGGCTGACGACCGTCGCGCCTTTAACGGCCTCGGCCTTGGTGGCGTCGATGCAGGCGAGCAGCGCGGTCTCGTAGCCGTGGGAGGGTCCGCCGGCGACCGGCACGAGCTTCACCAGCTTGACGTCGCCCGTGATCTTCAGTCCGTCGGTGGCCAGCCGCGCGAGGTTGGCCTGCTGGGCCGCCAGGTAGGGCCCGCCGGTCACCGCGCCGAGCGCCGTGCTCGTCGTGGTCGAGCCGCCCTTGCGCTGCTGAGCGACGAACTCGGCGAAGAACCGGCCGTACACGTCCTGTGCGTCGACCGCGAGCTGCGCCTGGGCCTGCAGCTTGGAGAACTCCTCGGCGGTGCACGGCGCGGGCGCCCCGGCGAGCGGCGTGCAGACGTACGTGGGCGTCGGGGACGATGCCGCCGACCCCGTCGCGACCCACGGCGTCCCACAGCCGGACGCCGCCAGCACGATCCCCACCACGCCGGCCACCGCCGCTCCCCGTCTCATCCGCATCCCCTTTCGTCGGCGAGCCTTTCACGAGCCCGGACGCCTCCGGCGATGACGCCCCGACGAGGGCTGGATCCATGTCGCTCGGCCGCACGGATTGGATAGCGTTCGCTCGACATCCACTCGGACATGGGGGAGACGGCCATGAAGATCTTGGGCCTCGGGGAAGCGCTCGTTGACGTGGTGCACGCCGGCGACACCACCGTCGAGCACGTCGGCGGCAGCATGCTGAACGTCGCCTGCGGTCTCGGACGCCTCGGCCACGACTCCACCCTCGCCTGCTGGATCGGTCCCGACGATCGCGGACGCCGCATCGCCGACTACGCGGCGGCGTCCGACGTCGTGCTGGCGGCCGGCAGCGACGGCGCTGACCGGACGCCGATCGCGTTCGCCGAGGTGGACGCCGCAGGCAAGGCCACCTACACCTTCGACTTCGCGTCCGACCTGCCTGTGATCGCTGACCTGGATGCCTACGGCCACCTGCATGCGGGCAGCATCTCGGCCGCCTTCGAGCCGGGCGGGACCAAGATCGTGGAGGCGCTCGGGGCGGCGTCCGGTACCCGCTCGTACGACCCGAACGTGCGTCCGGCCCTGCTCGGGACGGCCGCCGAGGCGCTCCCCCGCGTCCACGAGCTGGTGGCCCTCGCCGACGTCGTGAAGGCGTCAGACGAGGACCTCGCCTGGCTCTACCCCGAGCTGTCGGACGCCGACGCGGCGCGCGGCTGGGCGGCGATGGGTCCGGCACTGGTGGTCGTCACGCGGGGCGGGGACGGGGCGCTCGCGCTGCTGGCGTCCGAGGGCGTCGTGCACGAGGTGGCGCCCGGGGCGGCGTCCGTCGTCGACACCGTAGGCGCGGGGGACTCGTTCATGGCCGGACTGATCTCGGGACTGGCCGACCTCGGGCTGTTGGGGTCCGCGGAGGCCCGCGCGCGGCTGCGCGAGGCGTCCTGGACGGACGTCGAGCCAGCCCTGAAGCGCGCGATCGCGACCTCGGCGATCACCGTCGGCCACGCGGGGGCTTACGGTCCGACGCGCGACGAAATCGGTGCCGACTAGCTGTTACGCCCGAATGTCGAACGCCTGGAGGCGCTTGCGATCGGCCTTGCTCGCGGACGCCTGCAGCGCCAGCAACTCCGCGTAGATGCCGCCTGAGGTGGCCAGCTCGGCGGGGGAGCCGATCTCGTCGACGCGTCCGTTCTTGAGGGTGACGATGCGGTCGACCGAACTGATCGTCGAGAGGCGGTGGGCGATGATCAGGGTCGTTCGATCGGCCATCAGCTCTTCCAGCCCGGCCTGAACAAGCCGCTCGGACTTGGAGTCCAGCGCGCTCGTGGCCTCGTCCAGCACCAGCACCGGCGCGTTCTTGAGCATCGCCCGCGCGACCGCGATGCGCTGCTTCTGCCCGCCCGACAGCTTGATGCCGCGTTCGCCGATCTCGGCGGCGTAGCCGTTGGCCAGCTTGGCCACGAACTCGTGGGCGTTCGCCTTGGTCGCTGCGGACTCGATCTCGGACGCCGACGCGCCGGGGCGTCCGTAGGCGACGTTCTCGCGGATGGTCCCCGAGAACAGCGCGGCCTCCTGGAACACCACGCCGATCTCGGCGCGCAGCTGCTCGACGGGCACGGTCGACACGTCGACGCCGCGCAGGCGGATGACGCCGGAGTCCGGACGGTAGAGGCCGAGCAGGAGGTTGACGAGCGTCGTCTTGCCGCCGCCGGACTCGCCCACGAACGCCACCCGCTCGCCCGGCGCGACGTCGAACGTGATGTCGTGCAGGACCTCGGTGTCGGAGTCGTAGCCGAAGCTCACGTGGTCGAACGAGATCATCGGGCCGTCGTCGCGGGCAGGCCAGGGGGCGGTGTCGCGGGGGGTCCCGGCGCCGATCGCGGCCAGCGGCTCGGGCGCCTCGTCCATGGCCTCGAAGAAGGACTTGCTGCCGGCGATGGCGCGCTGGGAGGCGTCCACGAGGAAGCTCATCATCGTGACCGGCTGCTTCGCCATTGCCACCAGTTGGATCAGCAGCACCATCGCGCCGAGCGTGAACGCACCGGACGCCGTCGACGTGAAGATGATCGCGTACACGCCGAAGAAGATCAGGTTGAGGGCGCCGCGACGGGCGACGTCCATGAGGTGCCAGAAGCGCGACTGCTGTTGGGTCAGACCGATGGTGCGTCCGTAGTGGCGGTCGAACAGCGCCAGCTCGCGGAGTTCGGAGGTGAAGCTCTTGACGACGCGGATCTGTCCGATGGCCTCGGCGAAGCGTCCGCCGGCGATGTCGAATTCGGTGTTCTTCTGCTGCTCGATCGGCTGCCAGCGCTTCGACGTGAGGGCGGTCAGCCACATGAAGACCGGGTAGATGATCACGAGCAACAGCGCTAGCCACGGCGAGTACAGCGCCGTGATGACCAGCACCGCGATCACGGTCAGCAGCATCGGGAAGAAGCTGTTGGAGAACATTTGCAGGAACTGCGTCGTCTCGGTGATCGACCTGGTGAGCCGGTTGATGATCGTGCCGGTCAGGTTCGAATCGAAGTAGCGCTGCGGCAGGCTCAGCATCTTGGCGTAGTAGCGCGACGACAGGATCGCCTTGAGGCGGGTCGTCATGACGTCGCCTAGGTAGCCGCCGATGTTCGAGACGACCGTGCCCAGCAGTTCGACGACCAGCAGCGCGACCGCCAGCCAGATCAGCGCCGGGACGCCGCCGCCGTTGCCCTGGGTCTGCGCGACCACCTCGTCGGTGGCGCCCTTGATGATGAACGGGGTCAGCAACGCGAGCGCGGCCGTCGCCACGGACGCCGCCGCGATGCCGACGTAGTAGGGCCACAGCTCGCGGGCGACGCCCAGGAGGCGGATCAGGCTACGCACGTGCTCTCCGATTGCATGCCCGAATGATACCCCAGGGGGTATGCGGGGTGGGGGTCACGGGTTGGCCGTTTCGGACGCGGAGGCGGCGTGTCCATCCAGCAGGGAGCGCAGGTGGACACGAACGCTCGGCCACTCGCGGTCGAGGATCGCGTACTGGGCGGTGTCGCGCAGTAGTCCGTTCGGCAGGCGCATGTGCTGGCGCAGGAGGCCCTCGAACTGTCCGCCGATGCGCTCGATGGCGCGGCGGCTGGTGGCGTTGAGGGAGTGCGTCCGGAACTCGACGCGGACGCAGCCCCAGTCGTCGAACGCGTGGGCGAGCATCAGCAGCTTGGCCTCGGTATTGGTGCCGGTGCGCTGTGCCGAGCGGGACTGCCACGTCGAGCCGATCTCAACCCGCGGCACGGAGGCGTCGACATTCATGAACGTCGTGGCGCCGATGAGGCGTCCGTCGGCGTTGCGGATCACGAAGGGGACCATGGATCCCGCGTCCTGGAGGCTGAGCCGTCGGTCGATGTCGGCGGCCATCTGATCCGGGGCCGGGACGAGCGTGTTCCACTGCTCCCAGAGTCGCCCATCGGACGCCGCCGCGACGAGTTCGTCGTGGTGCTCAGCCGCCAGCGGTTCGAGGACGACCAGGTCGCCGGTCAACGTCACGGGCAGTGCTTGCACGGCCACACCCTAGAACTCGCGCCCGCGCTGGTCGATTCAGTTCCTCGGCCTCGGCAAGGAGGAGGGTCAGGCGCCGGGCTTCGACAGGCTCAGCCATCGGGGGTGCTTCGGGCTTCGACAGGCTCAGCCATCGGACCTGGCCTTGCCCGCAGGCCGTTCCCTGAGCTTGTCGAAGGGCCTCCCCGCCACGCCCTAGGGTTCGACCATGGACGAGTTCTCGGTCGAGCGGGTGCTGCTGGCGACGTCCCTGGTGCCGGCCGGGCGCGTGGCGTCCTACGGAGATCTCGGACGCCTCGCGGGCGTTGGTCCGCGGCAGGTGGGGGCGATCATGCGGGAGCGCGGGTCCGAGGTGGCGTGGTGGCGGGTCGTGAACGCCTCCGGCGAACTCCCTGGCCAGCTCATGGAGCGCGCCGTCGAGCACTGGGACGCCGAGGGCATCGTGCATGCCGACGGACGCGTCCGGATGCGCGCCAGCCGTGTCGATCCGGACGCCCTCACGGCGTCCTATCGTGGCTCTGACTAGCGCTTCGACGGGTCGAAGCGACGCAGCCGCATCGAGTTGCTGACCACGAACACGCTCGACAGGCTCATGGCGAAGCCCGAGATCAGCGGGTTGAGCAGCCCGGCCGCAGCGAGCGGGATCGCCGCGATGTTGTAGGCGAAGGCCCAGACGAGGTTGCCCTGGATGGTCCGCAGGGTGCGGCGGGCCAGGACGATGGCGTCCGGAATGACGTCGAGCGTCCTGCGCAGCAGGATCACGTCCGCCGACTTGAGGGCGACATCGGTGCCCGAGAGCACGGCCAAACCGAGGTTCGCCGTGGCCAGTGCGGCGGCGTCGTTGATGCCGTCGCCGACCATGGCGACGCGGCGTCCGGAGGCCTGCAGCCGCTCGATCACCGCCGCCTTCTCGGTGGGCAGCACCTCGGCGATGACCTCGTCCACGCCGACCTCGGCGCCGATGGCGTCCGCGGCCCGCTGGCGGTCGCCGGTGAGCAGGACCGTGCGTAGCCCTAGTCCGCGGAGGCGCGCGACGGCGTCCGGGGCGGAGTCTTTGAGCCTGTCCGAGACCACGAGCGCGCCCGCGAGGCGTCCGTCGACCGCGACCAAGACCGCGGTGCGCCCGGCCTCGGCGGCCTCGTCCAGCAGTCTGGACGCCTCCGGTGAGACCTCGACGCCCTCGGTGGCCATCAGACCCGTGTTTCCAACGGCGACGCGCACGTCTTCGCCGTCGGGGAGATTGCTGGTGGGTTCGGTCCTGGTACTCGCGTCCCGATCCCGCCACCTGTTTCCGCCGGGGGTCACCAGACCCACCGCGCCCTGGCCGGGTACCGCCTTGACGTCGTGCACGGCCCACTCGCCCAGCCCCGCGTCGACCGCCCCCGTCGCCACGGCCAGCGCGATCGGGTGCTCTGAATGGCGCTCGACGGCGGCCGCGTAGGGGAGAGGGTCGATGTCGCCCAAGGCCACCACGCGTTCCAGCGCCATCGTCCCCGTGGTCAGAGTGCCCGTCTTGTCGAGGACGACGGTGTCGATCTTCCCGGACGCCTCCAGCGCGTCGGGCCCCTTGATGAGGATGCCCAGCTGGCCGCCGCGTCCGACCCCGACCATCAACGCCGTCGGCGTCGCCAACCCGAGCGCGCAGGGGCACGCGATGATCAGCACGGACAAGGCCGCCGAGAACGCCTGACGCGGCCCGGCCTGGGCCACGAACAGCCAGCCCAGCAACGTGACCAGCGCCAGCCCCAGCACCACCGGAACGAACACCGAGACGACCTTGTCGACCAGCGTCTGTACGGCGGCCTTGCGGGCCTGGGCCTGCTCGGCCAGCGTCGCGAGCTGGGCGAGCTGGGTGTGCGCGCCGATCTTCGTGGCCTCGACGATCAACGCGCCGGTCGTGTTCAACGTGCCGCCGAGCACGGCGTCGCCCTCGCCCACCTCGCGGGGCACTGGCTCGCCGGTCATCATCGAGGTGTCGATCGCGGACGCCCCCACGACCACGACGCCGTCGGTTGCCACTGACTCGCCCGGACGCACCAGGAATCGCTCGCCCTTGGCCAGGTCCCCGATCGGGACGACCACCTCGTGCCCGCCCCGGATCACGCAGACGGACGTCGGCGCGAGGCGTCCAAGGGCCGACAGGACGCCGCGCGCGGCCCGCTTGGAGCGGGCCTCGACGTAGCGTCCGGCCAGCAGGAACGTCGTGACCGCGGACGCCACCTCGAGATAGAGCGTGTCGGCCCCCGCGGGCGCCAGCCCGTAGCCGAACCACCGCGTCTCGCCGGGCGGGGAGCCCAGCACCGTGGAGGCGACTGACCACGTGAAGGCCGCGAGGATGCCGAGAGACACGAGCGTGTCCATCGACGTCGAGCCGTGCCGCAGGTTGCGCCAGGCCGCCTTGTGGAACGGCCACGCGCACCAGAACACCACCGGCAGCGAGCAGACGATCAGCACCCATTCCCAGCCTGGGAAGCGCATTTGCGGCGCCAGGGCCAGCACGATCGCCACGTCACCGAGCGGCACGGTCAGCAGGGCGGCGACCAGCAGGCGCTTCCAGAGCATCTTGACGCGGTCCGCGTGCCCTTCGGACTCCTCGCCGTCCACCACCTCGGACGCCCCGTAGCCGGCCGCCTCGACGACAGCGACGGCGTCCGGCGCCTTGTCGGGCGGTAGCCCGAGGACGATCGCCCGCTCGGTCGCATAGTTCACGGTGGCGCGGACGCCGTCCAGCTTGTTGAGCCGTTTCTCGATCCGTGCCGCGCAGGCAGCGCACGTCATGCCCGAGATGTCGAGTTCGACGCGGTTGCTCAGGCCGTCGTAGCGATCGGCGTCCGGCGTGGCTGGAAGGACGGGAACGGCCACTACAGCACCCTGCGTCCGGACTGACGATCGCGCTCGGCGAGCGCGGCCAGCATGTCGTTGTAGGAGTCGAAGGAGTCGTCCACGCCGGTGTCCTGGGCGACGTCGCTGACGGCGTTCTCGGCGCGGTCGTGGGTGAACCACTGGGCGGCCAGCGCGATCATGACCACGAACAACGGAATCTCGCCGAGGATCCAGGTCACTTGGCCCGCGGTGCTCTGGTCGGCCATCAGGTCGTGGATCCAGCTGATGTCGATCGAGCGGTAGAAGTCGCCGCCGATCAGCGAACGCGAGCTCATAATGCCGACCGCGAACAGGGCGTGGAACGGCATGATGCTGATCACCATCGCCAGCCGGACCAGGTGCGGCAGGTCCGTCAGCTGCTTGTCGACGCCGACGATCATGGCGAAGAACAGGTACCCCGTGACCATGAAGTAGAGCAGCATCAGCTGGTGCGCCCAGTGGTAGCGCATCAGCCACGGGAAGAGCGGCGTGTAATAGATCAGGAACAGCGAGCCTACGTAGTTGAGCCACAGCACCGGCGGGCTGAAGACACGCGATAAGGGGCGATGCTCGAAAAGCGCGTCCGTGACGCCGCGGACGTCCGGCAGGATCGTCCCGGTCCTGGACGCCTCGCGCGCCAGGGTGATCGGCCCGCCCAGGACGCACAGGGCCGGCACCAACATGTTCACCGTCATGTGGACGAACATGTGCCAGCTGTACAGGGCGGTCGAGTACTCCCACAGGCCCGAGACGGCGAGATAGAGCATGAGCAGCCAGCCGGCGGACCAAGTCAGCGTCCGCTGGATCGGCCAGGGGCGTCCGGCGCGGCGCACGCGCGCGACGCCCCACAGGTAGGTCCCGATGGCGACCGCGGCGAGCCCGACCCACAGGACGTTCGGACGCCCGAGGCCCAGCAGCCGCTCGATCGTTGCGGGCACGTTCATCTCGTAGCCGAGGTAGTTGATCTGGATGTTCTGTGGGATTCCGAACCGCGGCGAGGGCACGTGGTTCTCGGCGGACGCCAGCGCGAGGCCCGCGATGATGAGCATCACGTCGGGAATGACGGTGGTGATCGGGGCCACTTGGCGGATCAGCCACATCGCGATGAGCGCGGCGATGACGGCCAACTGGCCGAGGGCGACGCGGCCGTAGAGGCTCGCGGTCGGGTCGGTCCCGGCCAACTGCTGCCAGGCCACGACAGCGTGCCCGGCGAGGGCGACGACCAGCAGGGGCAGGGCCGTCCACTGGTAGCGCCGGATGCGAGCGCTTGCCGCGCCGTCGGCGTCCGCACTCAGCCAGACGCCGATCGCGACGGTCGCCGCGACGACGAAGGCGAGGGTGAGCCAGATGGCGGAGTCCGTCGCCCAGTCATGGTCGGCGCCGATGGTGACCGTGCCCGTGACGGCCACGAAGGTCAGGGCCAGGATGCCGGCGAGGTAGGCGAGGACGACCGGAGCGACCGTGCGGGCGGCGTAGGCGACCACCACGCATCCGGCCGCGACGAGGGCGGACAGCAGCCACGCCAGCCCGGAGGGGGTCGCGGACTGGAACTGCCACCACGCGTCCGGGCGGAGGGTGTAGCCGAGCGGGACGCCGTTGACGTAGGCGCTGTTGGCGAACGTCTGCAGTACGGACGCCCACAGCCAGAGTTGGCCCGCGTGCGCGGCGACGCGCGTGAGGCGTCCGGTGGCGGGGGAGAGGCGGTGGTCGGCGTCCGGGCGGACGAGGGCGACGATCGCCACCAGGGCACCCAGCGTGACGACGGATGCCAGCCGAACGACCAGGTCGCCGAACGCCGAGACGTACGCGGTGAACGGGTCGGCCTGGGGGCGTCCGGGGAGCTTGGGGCCGGCGTTGACGAGGCTGATGGCCCACCAGAGCGCGACGGTGGCGGCGACGGCGACGAGGAGTGGTCCGGCGAGGGCCGCTGGCGTGAGGCGTCCGGGCTGGGGGTTGATGGTCGACGTGGTGGCTGGGTTCGGGGAGCCCGGCGCAGAGTCGGCGTCCTCCGTGCCCGGGGCTCCGGAGCCCGGCGCGGGGGGCGGTGGAGCGGGGTCCGTCCGCGGGATGCTCGCGGATTCGTCCACAGCCACTCCTTCGCCCGGGCCCGACCGTCTCGGGCTCAGGGCTCATTGTGCCTTGACTTGCAGCGGGGTCCCCAACCCGGACCGCTGCCTGGTTTCCGGAACGAGGGGCGGCGGGCGTTTCGGGTACAGCGTGGTTGTCGATGGCCTCATGGGCGAAACGGCTCTGTTTCGGACATCGAGAATCACGCTGTACCGAGAACAGCCGATCGCCGCATCCACCTGATGGTTGAAGGATCAACTAGATGCGGTACGCTGTGGTCATGACCGACCGCCAGCCCGTCTTGTTCCTGTCGCACGGCGCACCGCCGCTGGCCGACGACCGCCTCTGGACCGCCGAGCTCTGCGCCTGGGGTCAGTCGCTGACCAAGCCGACAAGCGTCCTGATGGTGTCGGCGCACTGGGAGGACGCGCCCATCGCGGTCAGCTCGACGACGCCAGGCACTCCGCTGTTGTACGACTTCTACGGCTTCCCAGAGCGCTACTACCGCGTGACTTACGACGCGCCCCCCGCGCCCGAACTCGCCCTCGACGTCGCCCGCGCCCTGGGCGGCGCGGTCGCTCAGGACCCCAAGCGTGGCCTCGACCACGGCGCCTACGTGCCGCTCAAGGAGATGTTCCCGGACGCCGACGTCCCGGTCTTGCAGCTCTCGCTGCCCACGCTCGACCCGGCCGCCCTCGTCGAGGTGGGTCGTAGGTTGGCCCCCTTGCGCGACTCAGGCACCCTGATCGTCGGGTCCGGCTTCACCACCCACAACCTGCGCTGGTTCGGGGGCATGGGCGCCGACCCGGACGCCGCCCCGCCGCGTCCCTCGGCGGAGTTCGACGCCTGGGCCGCCGAGGCGGTGAGCGCCGGTGACCTCGATGCCCTGATCGACTTCCAGCGGGTCGCCCCGGCCGCCCGCGAGGCGCACCCGCGCACCGAGCACTGGGCCCCGCTGTACGTGGCGCTCGGCGCGGCAGAGGCGTCCGGGCTCGACGCGACCAGCGTCGTCGACGGTTTCTGGTACGGGCTCTCGAAGCGGTCCTGGCAGTTCAACTGAGCCCGTCGGCTCTTCGACAGGGTCAGGGAACGGGCCGGTCATGAGCGTCCCGATGTGGTTGACCGTTGCAGGTGGCTGAGCCTGTCGAAGCCGTGATGGCCGTTCGGCCGAGCCGACCCTTCGACAAGCTACGCGTCCGGCAGGGGAGCGCCGCTGAGCTGCTCGATGACGGCCTCGGCGAGATCGGTGACGTCCGCTTCGCCGAAGACCGGGCCGCCTGCGAGGAGCCCGTCGGCGCCGAGCAGAAGGGCGGCGGGGTACGCCCCGCCGAGCGAGGCCAGGGCCTGCCCGTGGAGGTCGTACAGCCAGCGCCTCTGTTCGGGGTAGGTGGCTTCGGTGGAGCCCTCGCTCATGGTCGAGACCAGTTGGATGTCGATCGCCGGGGCAGCCTCGCGCCAGCGGTCGACCTGATCGACGACCGACCGCGTGCCTCCGCAGCCGCAGGTCACCCAGATCAGGAGCTGAGCCTTGGTCCGCGCCAGGGCGGCCAATGTGGTCGGCGTGCCGTCCTGCAAGACCATCAGCGGGGGGATCGGCGCGCGCTGGTAGTCATCGATGTCGGACGCTTCCGCCGGCGCCGCGCTCACCGGACGCTTCGGCGGCAGCCCGGCCCGTTCGCGGACGACCCACCGGACGACCGCGGCGGTGACGATCAACGCACCCAGCCAGGCCCAGTCGGTCGCGTCGAGGTCGGCGAGCGCCCCGGGGACGGTCCACCCGGCGACGCCCCAGCCGATCGACACTGCGGCCAGGCCGCTCAGGACCACGTTCCGCGCCAGGGTGTCGCCGGTGATGGGGCTCCCGACGGCGCCGAAGCAGCCACACGAAGGACGCGGATCGAACGTGAGTCCGCGCGCGACGACCGCCGTGTAGGCCAACATCAGCGCGAGCACGGCGGCGCTCACGACGATGAAGGCCGGCGAGACTGGCGCGACGACCAGGGCGATCGCCAGGGCGAGTTCGATGGGTGGCAGCCAACGGACGGGTCGGTTCAGCACGGCAGGCAGCCGCAGGAGCTGCGTCGCCGACACGAGCGAGTCGCGAGCGTTCCATTTGGCCACGGACGCCGCCACGAGCACCGCGGCCAGCAGCAGGGGGGCTGTCACCAGAGCTGTCACGGGCGTGAGTCTAAGCCGCGGTCGCGATGGACCCGACGCGGGGCAGTCTGGGACGCCGACTGCCGAGCCCTCGGGGCGTCCACGGGTGTCCTGAACTGGAATACCAGGCATCCCTACAGAGTTGAGTCTGGTGAACTCAACTTCTGTCGCCTAGCCTGACGACTAGGCATGTTTTGACGAAAGGCCCCCCGTGGATACTGCCAAGCTGACCGCCAAGAGCCGCGACGCGGTGACGGCGGCCCTCCGCACCGCACTCACCAACGGCAACCCCAGCGCCGAGCCGAGCCACTTGCTGCACGCGATGCTGATGGTGCCCGACAACACCGTCGGCGCCCTGCTTCAGGCCGTCGGCGCCGATCCCGCCGCGATGGACGCCGCCGCGCTCGCCGCGATCAAGAAGCTCCCCAGCTCGACCGGATCGTCCGTGTCGCAGCCCCAACTGTCCGGCTCGTTCGCCCGCGTGCTCGCGGACGCCGAGACCCGCGCCCAGCAGCTGGGCGACCAGTTCGTGGCCACGGAGCACCTGCTGATCGCGCTGAGCGCGGTCCCGTCCGACATCAACGCCGCGCTCAACAAGGCCGGCGCCACTGCCAACGCGCTCACCACCACCTTCAACGAGCGCCGCGGCGGCAAGCGGGTCACGTCCGAGGCGGCGGAGGGCGGCGAGTCCGCGCTCGACAAGTACTCGATCGACCTCACCGAGCGTGCACGCGACGGCAAGCTCGACCCCGTCATCGGACGCGACTCCGAGATCCGCCGCGTCGTCCAGGTGCTGAGCCGGCGCACCAAGAACAACCCCGTCCTGATCGGCGAGCCCGGCGTCGGCAAGACCGCGGTCGTCGAGGGGCTGGCCCAGCGCGTGGTCGCCGGCGACGTTCCCGACTCGCTCAAGGGCCGCCGCGTGGTGTCGCTCGATTTGGCGTCCATGGTGGCCGGCGCGAAGTACCGCGGCGAATTCGAGGAGCGGCTCAAGGCCGTCCTGAGCGAGATCACCGAGGCCGAGGGTCAGGTCATCACGTTCATCGACGAGTTGCACACCGTCGTCGGGGCCGGGGCGTCCGAGGGTGCGATGGACGCGTCCAACATGCTCAAGCCCATGCTGGCCCGCGGCGAGCTGCGGCTCATCGGCGCGACCACCCTGGACGAGTACCGCGAGCGCATCGAGAAGGACCCGGCCCTGGAGCGCCGCTTCCAGCAGGTCTACGTCGGCGAGCCGTCCGTCGCGGACACCGTCGCCATCCTGCGCGGGCTGCGGGAACGCTACGAGGCGCACCACAAGGTGCGCATCACCGATCAGGCGCTGGTGGCGGCGGCGTCCCTGTCGAACCGCTACATCCCCGGCCGCCAGCTCCCGGACAAGGCCATCGACCTGATCGACGAGGCCGCGTCCCGGCTGCGGATGGAGATCGACTCCTCGCCCGAGGAGATCGACACCCTGCGCCGCGTCGTCGACCGCCTCACGATGGAGCGCTTCGCCCTCGAGAAGGAGGATGACGCCGCGTCCCGCGAGCGCCTCGGACGCCTCAGCGCCGAGCTCGCCGACACCGAGGAGAAGCTGCGTGGGCTCGAGGATCGCTGGGAGGCCGAGAAGTCGAGCCTGAACCGCGTCGGCGATCTCAAGAAGGAGATCGACGAGCTGCGCGTGGTCGCCGACAAGCTGCAGCGCGAGGGATCGTTCGCGGGGGCGTCCGAGATTCTGTACGGCAAGATTCCGGCGCTGGAGCGCGAGCTGGACGCCGCGGCGTCCGCCGAGCATGCGGCGTCCATGGTCAGCGAAGAGGTCAGCTCGGAGGACATCGCCGAGGTCGTGAGCGCCTGGACGGGCATCCCGGTCGGCAAGATGCTGCAGGGCGAGTCCGAGAAGCTGCTGGCGATGGAGACCGTCGTCGGCAACCGGCTGATTGGCCAAAAGGCTGCGGTCAAGGCCGTCGCGGACGCCGTCCGGCGGTCACGCGCGGGCATCTCTGATCCGAACCGGCCGATCGGCTCGTTCCTGTTCCTGGGTCCGACGGGCGTGGGCAAGACCGAGCTGGCGCGAGCGCTGGCGGAGTTCCTGTTCGACGACGAGTCGGCGATGGTCCGCATCGACATGAGCGAGTACGGCGAGAAGCACACGGTCAGCCGCCTCGTCGGCGCGCCTCCCGGCTACGTCGGCTACGAGGAGGGCGGCCAGCTCACCGAGGCGGTGCGGCGGCGTCCGTACTCCGTCGTCCTGCTGGACGAGGTCGAGAAGGCCCATCCGGACGTCTTCAACATCCTGCTGCAGGTGCTGGACGACGGACGCCTCACCGACGGTCAGGGCCGCGTGGTCGATTTCAAGAACACGATCCTGATCCTGACCTCGAACCTCGGCAGCCAGTACCTGGCCGACCCGAAGCTCGACGAGGCGACCAAGCGCGAGGCCGTCATGGAGGTGGTCCGCAAGTCGTTCCGGCCCGAGTTCCTGAACCGGCTCGACGAGATCGTCCTGTTCGAGCCGCTCACGATGACCGACCTGACCCACATCGTCGACATCCAGCTCGGACGCCTCAACAAGCGCCTCGCCGACCGTCGCATCACGCTGCACGTGAGCGACGCCGGCAAGGAGTGGCTGGCGATGGCCGGCTTCGATCCGGTCTACGGGGCGCGTCCGCTGAAGCGGCTGGTCCGGTCTTCGATCGAGGACGCCCTCGCCCGCGGTCTCCTGTCGGGCGAGATCCACGACGGTTCCACGGTGACGTTCGATGCAGCGTCCGATGGGTCGGGTCTGCAGTTGGCGAGCTGATCAGCGATGGCTGGCGGAATGGGTCTCGGTAGGCGAGACCCATTCCGCCATCTTTGCCCGGTGGAGAGCGCGAGGCTTCACAGGATGCGCCCAGCGGACTCAACGGAGCCGCCTGATCTGGTGTCACAGCTTTGACGTCGTCGGCGCACGAACGTGACCGACCCGACGCGGCCCCACCGCCCAACGACGAGGACTTCGATGACCACCAGCCACGAACCCGCCCGCAACAACTGGCGCGACGCCTCCGGCGTCCTGCTCGACGAAGAGGACCGCGGCCTGCGCTACGACCTTCCGCAACTCTCCCGGCGCGGAGTGCTCGGACTGTTCGGGGGGCTCGGCGTTGCCGCGCTCGCCGGCTGCGCCGCCACGACGACCTCCGCCGCCACCACGGCGGGCGCCTCGAGCGCAACCACCACCGGAACGGCGACAGCCACGGCAGCGGCGTCCGGTGGACTGTTCGAAGCCCCGAGCGAGACGGGCGGACCCTATCCGGCCGACGGGAAGGGCGGCCAAGGCGGCGCGTCCGTCAACGTGCTGGACGACGCTGGCATCGTGCGTCGCGACATCACGTCCAGCTTCGGGGGGCCAACCGGCAAGGCTGAAGGCGTGCCCCTGACGGTCACCATGACGCTGAAGGACATGGACACCTCGAAGGCCCTCGTGGGCGCCGCGGTCTACCTGTGGCACGCCGATCGCGACGGCAGGTACTCGATGTACTCCACGGGCGTGACGGGCGAGAACTACCTGCGCGGCGTCCAGGTTACGGACGCCTCCGGCTCGGTGACCTTCACCACGATCTTCCCGGGCTGCTACGACGGACGCTGGCCCCACATCCACTTCGAGGTCTATCGCGACCAGGCGGCCGCGACCAGCGGCGGCCAGATCATGAAGACGTCGCAGATCGCGCTGCCCAAGTCGGCCTGTGACGAGGCGTACGCCCAGACGGGCTACTCGGCCTCGGTCGGCAACCTCAGCCGCGTGTCACTGGCCACGGACAACGTGTTCCGCGACGACCAGGGGATTCATCAACTGCCCGTGATGTCGGGCTCGGCCACGCGGAAGTTGTCAAGTCAAATGAGACGTCTCAAGCCTTCTGAGGTTGGTAGTTCGGGATTCGTTTCGCGGGGTCGTTGATGGTGACGCGTTCGGGG
>NZ_FXTL01000005.1 GCF_900182665.1 Propioniciclava tarda | reverse complement strand
AGATCATCACCGCCGCCGATCCACTCCCCGACGACGTCCGCGTCACCCTCGAGAAAATCCGCGCCGCGAGTACGCACTAATTGGCACGAGTCGGGTTCAATGGCCCGCGCCGCACGGCACCTGAACGGCAACAACGACCGTGCAACTCTTGACCGGCATGAGGCACTTAGGCGTCCTCTTGTCGTACCCACGACCCGCAAGAGGCCCAGGACCTGGCCAGCAAGAGCCACAGCACGGAACCCACCGCCACTCCTACACTGCCACCGTGCCTACGAATCCCCTGAGCCCAGACCTGACCAACCAAACGCGGCGACCCGTCGCGCTCGTCACAGGTGCCACACGGGGCCTCGGGCGCTCGATCGCGGAAGCACTGGCATCCGACCACCACCTGCTCATCGGCGGACGAGAAGCGGACACCGTCCAAGGCGTTGTGAATGCCTTGCCGTCTGCCGCGCCCTTCGTCGCCAACCTGACCGATGAGCAGGAGACAGAACGGGCTTCCGCGGGAGTCGGACGGCTGGACGTGCTCATCCACTGTGCGGGGATCATTCCGCCGGCCGACGTCAGCCTCCGGGACGCGTGGCGGCGGGTTCTAGAGACGAACGTGGTGGCCGTTGCTCATCTCACCGACCTGCTGTTGCCCACGCTGAGGCAGTCCGTGGGCTTGGTGGTGGTCATCAACTCCGGTTCGGGGTTGAACGCCTACGGGGACACGGGTGGGTACTCAGGCTCGAAGTTCGCCTTGACGTCGTTTGCCGACGGGCTTCGCGAGGCCGAGAGAGGCCGGGTCCGGGTGTCGTCCGTTCATCCCGGGCGCATCGACACCGACATGCAGCGTGAGCTGCAGAGCAGGGCCGGCCGGAGCTATGTAGAGACTGAGCACCTGACGGCGGACGCCGTCGCGGCTGTCGTGCGGACGGTGGTGGACTGCCCGGTGGAATGCCTGGTTGAGAGTGTGACAGTGAGGCCGTGGGCACGCCTGCCTCGCTGAGGCCCTCGCGTCCAACGGGCCCTTTTGCTATGCCCGTCCGCGACCGTCAGACTGGTCAGGTGGCAGAACATAACAGCGGATCAAACTCGAACCGACGCCCGTATGGACAGGGTCCTTCGGGGCGCGGAGGCGGCGGTCGAGACGCGGCCCGGGGTGGGTCGGGTCGGCCGTCCTTCGGCGGCCAGCGCTCCGGTGGCCGTGGTTTCGAGGATCGTCCCCGTCGTGACGGATCCGCGGGCGGGCGGACCTCCCAGCCGCGATCTGAGGGCGGGCAGGGTCGGGATTCGCGGCCGCCGCGTGAGGGTGGGTTTGAGCGGCGTCCTTACCAGCAGCGGGATGATCGCGGCGATTCCCGTCCCCCCCGTGAGGGTGGGTTCCAGAAGCGTCCCTACCAGCCGCGCGACGACCGCGGCGATTCACGTCCTCCGCGTGAGGGCGGGTTTGAGCGCCGGCCCTACGAGCGTCGCGATGACCGCGGGGATTCCCGTCCGCCCCGCGAGGGTGGGTTCCAGAAGCGTCCCTACCAGCCGCGCGACGACCGCGGCGACTCGCGTCCTCCGCGTGAGGGCGGGTTTGAGCGTCGCCCCTACGAGCGTCGCGATGAGCGCGGGGATTCGCGTCCCCCGCGCGAGGGCGGGTTTGAGCGGCGCACGTACCCGCAGCGGGATGATCGTGGCGGTTCGCGTCCGCCCCGCGAAGGTGGCTTTGAGCGTCGGCCCTACGAGCGTCGTGACGACCGCGGCGACTCGCGTCCGCCCCGTGAGGGCGGGTTTGAGCGTCGCCCCTACGAGCGTCGCGATGACCGAGGCGACTCGCGTCCGCCCCGTGAGGGCGGGTTTGAGCGTCGCCCCTACGAGCGTCGTGACGACCGCGGCGACTCGCGTCCGCCCCGTGAGGGCGGGTTTGAGCGTCGCCCCTACGAGCGTCGTGACGACCGAGGCGACTCGCGTCCGCCCCGCGAGGGCGGGTTCCAGAAGCGTCCCTACCAGCCGCGCGACGACCGCGGCGACTCGCGTCCGCCCCGCGAGGGCGGGTTCGAGCGTCGCCCCTACGAGCGTCGCGACGACCGTGGGCCCGATCGCGGGCGTCCGGCCCGCGCCGAAGGATCATGGCGTGGTCGCGACGAGGCGGAGGTCTACGTCCCGCCGCCCGGCCTCGCGGCCAAGGCGGACGAGCCGGCCACCCCGGAGGGCCTGGACCTGCGCCAGCTGCCGCGTGCGGTGCGCGCGGAGCTGCGCGGCCTGACCAGCGAACTCGCGGACATCGTCGGGGCTCACCTGCTGATGGCCGGCCAGCTGATCGACACAGACCCGGCGCTGGCCTACCGCCATGCCGAAGCTGCGCGTCGTCGTGCCGCCCGCCTGCCCGTGACCCGCGAGGCGGCTGGCGAGGCCGCCTATGCCGCCGGTGAGTACGCCGCGGCGCTCACCGAGTTCCGGGCCCTGCGGCGAATGAACGGCGGCGATGAGTTCGTCGCGGCGATGGCCGACTGTGAGCGAGCCCTCGGCAACCCGGACAAGGCGCTAGCCCTCGTGAAGGAGGGCCTCAAAGCGCAGCCCGAGTTCACGGCTCGCGTCGAGTTGCGTCTGGTCGAGGCCGGCGCGCGCATGGATCTCGGCCAGGCGGACGAGGCGCTGCGGGTCCTGCGTCAGGAGCTGGAGAACGGCGGCGGACGCGGTACGCGCAGCTCGCGCATCCGGCTCCGCTACGGCTACGCCAACCTCCTCGAGGCCACCGGTGCCACCGCGGACGCCGAGCGCTGGTTCGCTGCGGCGGCCGGCATGGACGTCGAGGGTGAAACGGACGCCGCCGAGCGCGTCCAGGCGCTCCAGGGCTTGGTGATCGACATCGACGAGGACGACCTGGTCGGGGATGACGACGTGGAGACCGCTGCTGAAGACTCCGATGAGTCGGACGCGGGCGATTCCGCGGACTCAGACGACGATGCCCAGGATGGGTCTGACGACGGTGCCGAGGACTCCGATGAGTCGGACGCCTCCGACGACGAGGACGCGGCAGACTCCGGCGAAAGCCTCGACCGGGAGGCCGTGGACGACACCTTGACCGACGAGGGCAGCGACCGGGACGCTCGCGACGGCGTCCACCAGGGCGACGAGGACGACTCCGAGGACGGCCATGCCGATCCGGACGAACTGGACGCCGACCTCGGCGGCGAGCGGATCGACGGTCCGGAGGGCTGATGGGGGCGCTGATCGACGGCCACGACGTCGCTATGTTCGATCTCGACGGCGTCGTGTATCTGGGGCCAGAGCCGGTGGCCGGCGCGGTCGAGGGGATCACGGCGCTCCAGGCGCGCGGCGTCCGAACGGTGTACGTCACCAACAACGCGGCGCGTCCGGCACAGACGGTGGCTGACCAACTCCGGTCGATGGGCTTCACCGTGCAACTGGACGACCTCGTGACCAGCGCCCAGGCCGCCGCAGGGCTGATGCGGCGTGAGCTGCCGGCTGGGGCGAAGGTCCTGGTGGCTGGGACGTCCAACCTGGTTGACCACATGACCGAGGCGGGGTTCGAGGTCGTCGCGTCGGCGTCCGACCGCCCCGACGCGATCGTCCAGGGCTACGACCCCGACATGACGTGGCGACGGTTGGATGAGGCGGCGATCGCGGTCCAGAACGGCGCCCGCTGGTACGCCTGCAACACCGATTCGACGCGTCCGACCGAGCGGGGCCTCGTGCCCGGCGCCGGCGTGGCCGTGCAGGCCGTTCAGGTCACGACCCGGACCACCCCGACGGTCACCGGCAAGCCCTTCCGCCCCTTGATGGAGGAGGCCGTCCGGCGCACCGCGGCCAAGAACCCAATCTTCGTGGGCGACCGGCTCGACACCGACATCGCCGGCGCCTGCACGATCGGCATCGACTCGTGCCTGGTGTTCACCGGCGTCCATGGAAAGCAGGACCTGATCGAGGCGCCCGCCGACCGCAGGCCGACCTCGATCGCCTGGGACGTCCCGGGCTTGCTGCTGCCGGCGCGGGCCACGAACGCGGACGCCCACGGCGTCCGATGCCGGGACGCCTACGTGTCGGCGCCCGAGGGGGTCGCGACCGTCCGGGGGGACCTCGGCGATCGCGAAGGGCAGCTGGACGCCCTCTGGGCGCTGGCGCAGCTCGTCTGGGCGCGACCGGGACTCCAATATGCGGCCGCGCTAGGTGATTTGAACGCCGTTCACTAGAGTGTGCGCGTCCAAATCCCCGCATCCAGGAATGAGCTCATGGCGACCAACACCACCTCGTCCGTCCGTCGCACGTCACCGGCCACCGACCTCGCTCTGATCGCCGTCTTCGCGGGCTTCGTCGCGGCCTTCGCCTTGACGCCGGCGATTCCGGTGGGCTCGCTGGGGGTGCCGATCACGTTGCAGACGCTCGCCGTCGCGCTGACCGGCCTAGTGCTGGGCCCCCGGCGCGGGTTCTTGGCTGTCCTGCTGTACTTGGTCGCCGGGTTCGCGGGGCTGCCGATTTTCGCGGGTGGTGCGGGTGGTCTGGGGGTCTTTGCGAAGCCTTCCATCGGCTACCTGCTCAGCTTCCCGTTCGCCGCAGCACTGGCGGGCTTTCTGGCGTACCGCCTGCTCGCCACGCCCCGCCGCGCGCTGTGGGCCTGGCTGGCGGGGGCCGGGCTCGTCGCCTCGTTCGTGCTCGTCCACCCCGCGGGCATCGCCGGCATGGCTACGATTCTGCACCTCGATCTCGGCAAGGCCGTGCTGGCCGACCTGCTCTACTGGCCCGGCGACGTCATCAAGAACCTGGTCGCGGGCTTCATCGCCGCGCAGGTGCACCGTGCGTTCCCCACGCTGCGCCGATCGTGAGCATCGTCCTTGACGGGGTGTCCGTCGTCGTCGCCGCGCCGACGGCGTCCGATGGCCGTTCCGTCAAGGCAATCCTGAGCGAGGTTTCCGCGACGCTCGACGAGCGTCGCGTGGCCGTGATCGGGGCCAACGGGTCCGGGAAGTCGACGCTGCTGCGCCTTCTCAACGGCCTCGCAGCGGCGACCTCCGGGCGCGTCGAGGTGGACGGCATCGACGTGGGCAAGGACCCACGCGCCGCGCGCACCAAGGTCGGCTTCGTGTTCACCGATCCGCTGAGCCAGCTCGTGATGCCGACGCCGGCGGAAGACCTCGAGCTGAGCCTGCGGCGTCGGATCCGGGATCGGGGGGAGCGCCGCGCACGCGCCCTGGAGCTGCTGGCCGAGCGCGAGATCGCCCACGTCGCGGACTCGAGCGTCTACGACATCTCCGGCGGCGAGCGTCAACTCGTCGCGCTGGCGTCCGTGCTGGCTGTGGAGCCCGCGATTCTGGTGCTGGACGAGCCGACCACGCTGCTCGACCTGCGACACCGCGAGAGGCTGCGCCAGGTGCTGGCGGGACTTCAGCAGCAGGTGCTGCTGGCGACGCACGACCTCGACCTCGCCCTTGATGCCGATCGCGTGCTCGTGATCGACGAGGGCCGGATCGCCTTCGACGGCCAGCCGGCGGCCGCCGTCGCGTTCTACCGCGGGTTGATGGGGGCCTGAGATGGACGCCTCGCGGGCACTGCTCGGCGTCTACGTCCCCGCACGATCGGTCTGGCACCGACTGGGTGTTGGCTGGAAGTATGTGGTGTTCCTCGGGCTGGCCATCCCCGCCGTCGCCAGCCGGAGCGTGTGGCTGAGCCTCGGCCTCCTGGCGCTCAGCCTCCTGCTGGCGGCGTCGACGCGTGCTCCGCTGCGCGTGGCCTGGGGACTGCCGTGGGGGCTCGTCGCGATGTTCGCCGCGATCGCCGGGTTCCACGCGCTGACCGGAGAGTGGCGCCTCGGGCTCACGCTCGTGTCGACCATGTTGGTGGCGCTTTACGGGTCGCGCCTGCTGCTGATCACCACGCCGATCCCCGTTCTGGTGGACGCCCTGGTGCGGGCCACCACGCCGCTGTGCCGATTCGGCTTCGATCCCGAGCGCTTCGCGCTGGCCGTCGCGATCATGGTGCGCTCGATCCCGTTCGTCGCAGCGTCCTTCGGCGACGTCCGGGACGCCGCCCGCGCCCGCGGGCTGGAGCGCAACCCGCTCGCCCTCGTCGCGCCCGTGGTGGTCCAGACCGTCGCCTTCGCGCGTCAGACCGGGGACGCCTTGGCCGCGCGTGGGCTGGGGGAGGGTGATCGCTAGACTCACGCCCGTGACCGCCGAACCCGCCGCAGAGCCGCTTGCCGAGCCACCCGTGACGGGCAACCACGACATCGACCGGGCTCTCGCCGCCCTGGATCTTGGTCCGGACGTCTCGTCGCACGCGCAGCAGATCGAGCAGGCCCTGGACGCCGTCCAGCGGGCACTGGCCGGGCCGAGCGTGCCGCAGGCCCTCCGACCGCACTGACGTGCGGCTCGATTCCGCCCTCGTCGCCCGGGGACTCGCCCGGTCACGCAAGCACGCGGTCGAACTCATCGCGGCCGGCGGCGTCCGGGTCAACGGACGGGCCGCGCGGAAGGCGTCCGACGACATCGGACCCGACGACCGGATCGACGCGGCGTCCGATCACTACGTCTCGCGCGCGGCGCACAAGCTGCTGGGCGCCCTGGACGCGTCCGGCACCGAGGTGCGCGGACGGGCGCTCGACGCGGGGGCGTCCACGGGGGGTTTTACGCAGGTCCTGCTGGAGCGGGGCTGCGACGTCGTCTATGCGGTCGACGTGGGCCACGACCAGCTCGCTGGCAGCGTCCGGGATGATCCTCGCGTGGTCGTCCGTGAGCGGCTGAACCTGCGCGACCTCACCTTGGAGCACCTCGATGACGAGCCCGTCGACGTCGTCGTCGCGGACGTGTCGTTCATCTCGTTGAAGCTGCTGATGCCCGCGCTGCTAGGCGTGTTGCGCCCCGACGGCGTCGCCTTGTTGATGGTGAAGCCGCAGTTCGAAGTCGGCCGTGCCGGCCTGGACGACCACGGCATCGTCGTGGACCCGGCGCTCCAGGTCGCGGCCGTCGACGGCGTCGTGGCGTCCGCCGAGGCGCTCGGCTTCACGTGCGACTGGCGCGGCGAGTCGCCCCTTCCGGGGACGACCGGCAACCGCGAGTTCTTCGTGCGGCTCCGGCGCCGCTGAGCCCGCCGGAATGTCGGGCGGGGCCATTAGGGTGGCACCCGTGACCTCCCGCAACATCGCGATCACGCCGCACATCCTGCGGTCGGACGCCGTCGCTGCCGCCGCCGCGTTCATCGACGAGGTGTCGGGGCACGACGACATCGCCTGCTGGCTGCGCCCGGACGCCATCGCGGCGGTCACACCCTTGCTGACGCGCCCGGTGGAGTTCCAGGTCCTCGATCAGTCCGACATCCACGACCTGGAACTCGTCGTCGTGTTCGGCGGCGACGGCACGATCCTGCGCGCCGCCGAGTGGGCGCTGCCAGCCCAGGTGCCGATCCTGGGGGTCAACCTCGGCCACGTCGGCTTCCTCGCCGAACTTGAGCCGTCGCAGCTGGACGAGCTGATTCGGCGCGTCCTGGAACGCAACTACCGGGTCGAAGAGCGCCTCTGCCTCGAGGTGGTGCTGCGCGATCGTCCGGGTGGCGAGGCCATCTGGTCCAGCTACGCCATCAACGAGGTGTCGCTGGAGAAAGCGGCCCGCGAGCGGATGATCGAGGTGCTCGTCCAGATCGACGGGCATCCGCTGCAGCGGTGGGGCACCGACGGCGTCCTGGTCTCGACCCCGACGGGCTCGACGGCGTACGCGTTCTCGGCGCAGGGTCCGGTGATGTGGCCCGATCTGGACGCCCTCCTGGTCGTCCCGCTGTTGGCGCACGCGCTGTTCGCGCGCCCGCTCGTGCTCAGCCCGACGTCGGTGGTGACCATCGAGATGCTGCGGGGACAGGCGACCTCGGGCGTCCTGTGGTGTGACGGACGCCGCTCCGTCGACGTCACGCGGGGCAGCGAGGTCGAGGTGCGACGGCTGCAGCAGAACCTCAAGATCGCCCGGCTTGACGCCTCGCCGTTCGTCGAGCGACTCGTCCGGAAGTTCCAGCTGCCGGTGCAGGGCTGGCGCAAGGAGGACTCGATCGACGCCGGACGCGAGATCCAGGGCCTCAAGACCGAGCCGGAGCCGGAGCTCTAGGGTGCTCACCCAACTGCGGATTGCCTCTCTCGGCGTCATCGACGACGCCGTGCTCGAGCTCGGTCCCGGCTTCACGGCCGTGACCGGTGAGACCGGTGCGGGCAAGACCATGGTGGTCAGCTCGCTCGGCCTCTTGCTGGGCGAGAAGGCCGAGACGCGGCTCATCCGGCATGGGGCGTCCAGGGCCCTCGTCGAAGGCCGGGTCGGGGCGGACGCTCACATGGCCGACGCGGTCGAAGGGCTCGGCGGCGAACTGGACGACGGCGAGGTGTTGCTCACCCGGGTGCTGACGGCCAGCCGCTCGCGCGCGCTGGTCGGCGGAGCGCAGGTGCCGCTGGGGGCGCTGGCCGATGTCATCGGCGAGCGCGTCACGATCCACGGACAGTCGGAGCAGCTGCGGCTCGGTTCCCCGGATCGCCAGCGGGAGGTGCTGGACGCCTTCGCGGGCGCAGAGCTGGCCGCCGTGCTGGCCGAGTACCGGACGGACTACGCCCGGCACCGTGCTCTGGTCGCCGAGCGGGAGGCGTTGGTCGCCCGCTCAGCCGAGCGGGCTCGCGAACTGGCCATGCTCGAGTTCGGTCTCACCGAGATCGAGAAGGCCGACCCGCAGTCAGGGGAGGACGTCGCCCTGCACGCGGAGGCCCGACGGTTGCAGGCGGTCGACGACCTGCGCGCCGCGGCCCGCTCGGCGCTCGTGGCACTGGCCGGCGACGACGATTCCGGCGATCACCCGACCGCGCTGGGACTGGTGAGCACGGCTCGGAAGTCGCTCGCCGGCATCGCGGACGCCGACGCCGACATCGCGCCCCTGGTCGATCGCATCGCCGAGGCCGGCTACGCCCTGGCAGACGTCGCGGCCGACCTCTCGTCGTACCTCGCCGGATTGGACGCCGACCCCGCACGCCTGGAATGGATCGCGTCCCGGCTCGCCGCTCTCCAAGGCCTGACGCGACGCTACGGCTCGACCGTCGACGACGTGCTCGCGTGGGGTCGGGACGCCGCCGCGCGCGTGGACGCGCTCCGCGGGGGCGATGAGCGCATCGCCGAGTTGGCAGACGAGATTGGCCACCTCGACGGAGCCCTCGACGAGCGCGCGGGCCGCCTGACCGCCCTGCGCACCGCGGCGGCGTCCACGCTCAAGGGTCTCGTCGAAGCCGAACTCGCGGCCTTGGCGATGCCCAAAGCGTCACTGCGCTTCGACCTCGCGCCTTTCGAGCGCGGACCGTGGGGCGCCGACCACGTCCAGCTGCTGTTCAGCGCCAACCCCGGATCAGCGCCGGCGCCGCTCGCGCGAGTGGCGTCCGGAGGTGAGCTGTCGCGCGTCCGGCTAGCCCTCGAGGTCGTCCTCGCTGCCGACAGCACCGGACGCACGTTCGTCTTCGACGAGGTGGACGCCGGGGTCGGCGGCGCGGTTGCGCTCGAGATCGGACGCCGCCTCGCGCGTCTCGCGGAGCACGCTCAGGTGATCGTCGTCACCCACCTGGCCCAGGTCGCGGCCTTTGCGGATCGCCACTACGTCGTGGAGAAAGCCGACGACGGGCAGGTGACGACGGCCGGCGTCCGCGAGGTGACGGTGACCGAACGGGTGGACGAACTGGCTCGCATGATGGCGGGCCTCGACGGCACGGACGCCGCTCGGCGACACGCCGAGGAGCTGCTGCAGGCGGCGCGACGGGCCTCACGGCGTCCCTCTCGTTGAAGCCGTGAGGCGCTGAAGGGCGCTCCGTGGCCGCCGTGCGCCGCGGTCGGGAATCCCGCGGGCTATTGCCAATCCGACGTGCTGGTGCACAATGGCTGAACGGCATCGCCGATGAGTGGAGCAGGGGAAGGCAGCACTCATCGGAGGAGACGTCATGACAACGACACGGGGCGTGGTTTCGATCCACTCCGCGCCGTCTGCGCTGTGCCCGCACATCGAGTGGGCGTTGAGCGCGACCCTGGGCGCGTCGGCCGAGCTGCACTGGACGCCTCAGCCCGCCGAGCGGGGCACCTATCGCGCCGAGGCGTCCTGGCGCGGACCCATCGGCACGGCGTCCGCGATGGCGAGCGCCATGAAGCGTTGGGATCGCGTCCGCTTCGAGGTGACCGAGGACGCCACGGCAACGTCGGAGGGCGTCCGGTACTCCTACACGCCGGCCCTGGGGGTCTTCCAGGCCGCCGTCAGCCGCAACGGCGACGTCCTGGTCCATGAGGAGAGGCTTCGCCAGGCCATGTTCGCCCACCGCGACCCGGCCGAGCTGCGGCGCGCGTTGGACGTCCTGCTGGGTGCACCCTGGGACGACGAGCTCGACGTCTTCCGCGCGGGCGTGGCGGACGACTCCGGCGTTCGCTGGCTGCACCGCGTGGGTTAGGCGGCCTCTGCGCCGGGGACGTGCGGGTCGTGTGCCCCCGGGACGCGTCCGGCGAGCATGGCGAGGGCGGCCCCGCCGAGCACGAGTCCGGTGCCCACGACTTGGCCCGCGGACAGCAGGTAGCCGTAGAACAGGACGCCGACCAGCAGGTTCGCGACCGGCTCGACGGTGCTGATGATGCTGGCCCGCGTCGGACCAATCAGCCCCACGCCAGCCAGGAAGGCCGAGATCGCCAACACGGTCGACACCACCGCCACCAGCAGCACCGGGCGCCACGCGTCGACGGGCGGCGGCACCTGCAGGCCCCCGGTGCTGACGCCCATGATGCTCAGCGCCACCGCGGCGACCAGGGTGACCACTCCGGTCAACGGCCAGGCGGGCAGGTCTGCGGCGTGATAGCCGCTGAACACGATGTAGCCGGTGTAGATGACCGGCGCGGCCAGCCCGAACGCGAACCCGAGCGCCGCCTGCGGGCCGAGGTTCAGCTGTCCGGGGGCGACGGTGAGCAGGATGCCCGCCACGCTCAGCGCCAGGGCCATCAGCACCCGCCGCGACGGGGCGCGTCGTGCCAGCACGCCGGTCGTCAGCGCCACCAACGCCGGATAGGCGTAGAGCAGCAGGCCGGTGAGCGCCGGCGGCAAGAATCGGACCGAGTTGAAGAACATCTCCGACATCGCCGCGTACGACAGCCCCAGGACGGTGCCCGCCACGAGCAGCCGCCGCGACGGAAGCTCCAGGCGTCCGGTGACGGCGAGGAAGCCCCAGATGAGCACCGCCGCGATCCCGAACCGGTAGGCCAGGAGCGCGGTGGGCGTCAGGCCGGCAGCGTAGGCGTCCAACGCGAAGTACGGCATGACGCCGAACCCGACCGCGGACGCCACCACCAGGCTGTGCCCGCGCAGCAGGCTGGAACGGCTCGTCACACCGAGGGAGGCTAAGCCCACCCGGATCAGAGCGGGATGTTGGTGTGGCTTCCGCGGACGCCGTTGTCGGCGTCGCGGATCGCGGCGGCTAGCGTCGAACGCGTGAGCCCGGGATCGACCATCGCGTCGACGACCCCGATCTCGATCGCGGTGTCGACGCCGCCGGCGGCCTTGGAGTGCTCGTCGGCCAGCTGGGCCTCGACAGCCGCCAGTTGATCCGGCGCCACTTCGGCCAGCTTGCGACGGTGCAGGATGCGGATGGCCGCGACCGGACCCATCACCGCGACCTCGGCACCCGGCCAGGCGAACACCTTCGTCGCGCCCAGCGAGCGCGAGTTCATGGCGATGTAGGCGCCGCCGTAAGCCTTGCGGGTGACGACCGTGACGCGCGGCACGACGGCCTGGGCGAACGCATGCAGCAGCTTCGCGCCGCGGCGGACCACGCCCTCCCACTCCTGGCCGACGCCCGGCAGGTAGCCGGGGACGTCCACCAGCACGACCAGCGGGACGCCGAACGCGTCGCACAGCTGGACGAACCGGGACGCCTTCTCGGCGCTCAGCGAATCGAGGCAGCCGCCCAGGCGCAGGGGGTTGTTGGCGATGATGCCGACCGTCCGTCCGCCGAGGCGTCCCCAGCCGGTGGTGATGTTCGGCGCCCAGCGTCCGTGCAGTTCGATCCAGGAGCCGTCGTCCAACAGGCCCTTGACCAGCGGATGCACGTCGTAGGCGCGCTTCGGCGACTCCGGCAGCAGCGCGGCGAGGTCGACGTCCTCGACCTGACGCGCGACGCCACCCTGGGCGGCGAGCAGGTCGACGACCTTGCGGGCCGAGGCGAAGGCGTCCGCCTCGTTCTCGGCCGTGATGTGGACGACTCCCGAACGACGGGCGTGGGTGTCGACGCCGCCGAGCCGCTCCATGTCGACGTTTTCGCCGGTGACGGAGCGGACGACGTCGGGTCCGGTCACGAAGATGCGTCCGGTGGCGGCCATGATGACCACGTCGGTCAGCGCCGGCCCGTAGGCGGCGCCGCCGGCAGCGGCGCCCAGGACCACCGAGATCTGCGGGATCTTGCCGGACGCCTGCGTCATCGCGTGGAAGATCTCGCCCACGCCGTGCAACGACAGGACGCCGTCGCCCAGCCGCGCGCCGCCCGAGTGCCAGATGCCGATCACCGGGACCCGGTCGACCATGGCGCGGCGGTAGGCCTCGACGACGACCTTGCAGCCGACCGTGCCCATCGCTCCGCCCATGACCGTCGCGTCCGAGCAGAAGGCGACGGCGGGGGAGCCCTTGATGGTGCCGTGCCCGGCCAGCATGCCGGACCCGTCGTCCTCGGTGATGAGCTGCAGCGAGCCCTCGTCGAACAGGGCGGCGAGCCGGACGTTGGGGTTGCGCGGATCCTCCTCGCGCGGCACGCGCGGGGGCTTGGCGGGGGCTTCGGTGGTCATCGGCTACTCCTGGGATCGAAAGTCGTGCGGGCATGCGGACGCCGGCGGCGTCCGGACGCTCAGCGAATGTTGGCGTTGCTGAACGCGATGGCCACGTTGTGGCCGCCGAAGCCGAAGCTGTTGTTCAGGGCGGCGAGGTCGCCTACGGGCAGCGGACGCACCGCGGTCGCGATGTCGATGCCGAGGCCGTCCTCGGGATCGTCGAGGTTGATCGTCGGGGGCACCTGACGGTGGTAGAGCGCCAGCACGGTCGCGATCGACTCGACCGCGCCAGCCGCGCCCAGCAGGTGGCCCGTCATCGACTTGGTCGAGGTGACCACACAGCCGTCGACAGCCGACCCGAGCGCGCGTCCGACCGAGTGGGCCTCCGTCACGTCGCCCTGCGGCGTCGACGTGCCGTGGGCGTTCACATGCTTGATATCGGACGCCGTGAGTCCGGCATCGCGGATGGCCTTGAGCATCGCCGAGGACTGCCCACCGCCGGCGGGGTCCGGCTGGACGATGTCGTGGCTGTCGGCGCTCACGCCGGCGCCCGCCACCGTGCCGTAGATGCGGGCACCGCGGGCCAGCGCGTGCTCGAGCGACTCGAGCACCAGCGCCGCCGCACCCTCGGCCAGGACGAATCCGTCGCGGCCCTTGTCCCACGGCCGGGACGCCGCGGCGGGATCGTCGTTGCGCTTGCTGAGCGCCTGCATCTGCGAGAACGCGGCGATCGGCAGCGGCAGGATCGTGGCCTCGGAGCCGCCCGTCAGCACCACGTCGGCGCGGCCGAGGCGGATCTCGTCGATGGCCAGCGCGATCGAGTCATTGGCGGACGCGCAGGCCGAGACCATCGTCCGGACCGAGGCGCGGGCGCCCAGCAGCAGGCCGATGTTGGCCGCCGGGGCGTTGGTCATGAGCATGGGGATCGTGTAGGGGCTGACCCGGCGCGCGCCCTTGTCGACCAGGGCGTCCCAGTTCGACAAGGTGGAATGCAGTCCGCCGATGCCGCTGCCGAAACAGACGGCGAGCCGATCTCGGTCGACGGGGTTGTCCTCGCCGAGGCCGAAGCCCGCGTCCAGCCAGGCCTCCTCCGCGGCGACCAGCCCGACCTGCGTCGAGCGGTCGAGCCGGCGAGCCTTCACGCGGTCGATCTTCTCGGCCGGGTCGACGGCGCAGCGGCCGGCGATCCGGACGGCGAGCGGTTCCGCCCAGTCTTCGGTGATGGTCACGACCCCGGAGCGGCCGGCGAGCATGCCCGCCCAGGTCGAGGCGAGATCGCCGCCCAAGGGGGTCGTTGCCCCCATGCCGGTGATGACGACGTCGGTCATGAGAAGTCCTTCGTTCGAGCTGGGCGGAGGGTGACCCCGCGGCCGGGCGACAGCGCCGGGCCGCGGGGCGTCGGATTACTGGTGGCTCTCGATGTAGGCGACGGCGTCGCCCACGGTCTTGAGCTTCTTGGAGTCCTCATCGGGGATGGTGACGCCGAACTTCTCCTCGCAGCCGACGATGATCTCGACCATCGCCAGGGAGTCGACGTCGAGGTCCTCGGTGAACGACTTGTCGAGCTGAACGTCCTCGACGGGCACGCCGGCGACGTCGTTGACCAGCTCGGCGAGCGAGGTGCGGATCTCTTCGGTGGTGGCCATGGCCTTCTCCTTGCTTCTTTGGGTTGGGTTTGTTGTCTTCACCGGACGCCGTCGGCGCCGGTACGTCTATCAGGGCAGCTCGATGACCTGGCCCGCGTACACGAGCCCGGCTCCGAAGCCGATGATGAGGGCCTTGTCGCCCGACTTGGCCTCGCCCGACGCCAACATCGAGTCGAGGGCGATCGGGATGGACGCGGCCGAGTTGTTGCCCATCGTCTTGATGGTGCGGGCCACCTTGACGGTGCTCGGCAGCTTGAGGTGACGCAGCATCGAGTCCGTGATGCGGTTGTTCGCCTGGTGGGGCGCAAAGACGTCCAGTTCGGTGGCGTCCACGCCGGAGACGGCCAACGTGCGCCGTGCGGCGTCCGCGATGAAGCCGGTCGCCCAGCGGAAGACGGCCTGGCCTTCCATGGTGAGCACGGCCGGGACGCCGGTGCGTCCGGACTCGAGCAGGTCGACGTTCTGGTCGATCACGCCCGACTGCTCGCCGTCGGAGCCCCAGACGACCGGTCCGATGCCGTTGGTGTCGGACGCCCCGATCACCGCGGCCCCGGCGCCGTCGGCGAACAGGAAGGCGGTGGTGCGATCGTGGAGGTCGGTGAGCTTCGACAGGGTCTCCACGCCGATGACGAGGGCCTTCTTGGCCGCCCCGGAGCGGACGAGGGACTCACCCATCGCGATCCCGTAGCAGAAGCCCGCGCAGGCGGCGGAGATGTCGAAGGCGGCGGCACCGTCGGTGCCGAGTTTCGCGGCCAGCTTCGGAGCCAGGCCGGGGGTCTGCTTGAAGTGCGAGACGGTCGAGACGATGACGGCATCGATGTCGGACGCCGTCAGTCCGGCCCGCTCGATCGCCTTCGTGGCGGCGTCCATGGCGAGGGATTCGGCGTCCTCGCCCTCGGCGACCCAACGGCGCTCGACGATGCCGGTGCGCTGCTGGATCCACTCGTCGGAGCTGTCGATGTAGGTGCACATCTCGGCGTTGTCGACGACCCGGCTTGGCACCGCGGAGGCGATGGAGAGGACGCGGGCGAAGGGCCCGCCGCTGCTGGCGTTGACCGTCACAGGGATTCCGTCCGGGGGTAGAGGCGGGCTACGGGCTGTCCGGGACGAACAATGTCGTCGGATTCGACGAGCCATTCGAGGATGCGTCCGCCGTGTTGGGCGACGATCTCGTGGTCGCCGAGGGTGTTGGTCACGGTGCCAATCACGGCGCCGCTCGGGACGTCGGCGTCCACGCCGGCGCCCTCGGCGATGGTCAGCTCGCCCTTGGCGGGCGACGTGGCCATCATCCAGGCGACGTTCGCGGAGCGGTTGTGATGGGCTTCGGTGTCGCTGTGCCGCTCGACGAAGGAGCGTGCCTCGGCCAGTTGGTCAGGAGCGTTGAGGGCGAAGACCTCGACGCCAGGCATGTTGCGCTTGGCGATCCCCGTGAGCGTGCCGGCGGGAGGCAACTCGAGGAGCCCGGTGACGCCCATCTGGATCATCGTCTCCATGCACAGGTCCCAGCGGACAGGGCTGGTGATCTGGCCGACCAGGCGCTTGAGGTAGTCGCGCCCGCTGGCGACGGCGTCGCCGTTGGCGTTGGACAGCAGGGGCACGCGCGGGTCGTGGGTGGAGATGGCCGGGGCGAGGCGCTCCAGGCGATCCTGGCCCGGCTGCATGTGGTGGGTGTGGAAGGCGCCGGCGACCGAGAGCGGGACCACGCGGGCACCCTTGGGCTGGTGGGCGGCCAGGTCCGCGATCTGCTCGACCGTGCCCGCAGCCACGAGCTGACCCGCGCCGTTGTTGTTGGCGGCCACGCAGCCCGCCGCCTCGATCGCGGCCAGCACCTCGTCGGCGTCGCCACGGACGACCGCGGCCATCGTGGTGGGGGTCAATGCGGACGCCTCGGCCATGCCGAGCCCGCGCTCCCGGACGAAGACCATCGCTTGCTCGCCCGACAGGACCCCGGCGGCGCCTGCTGCGGTGATCTCGCCGACCGAGTGGCCAGCCGCGACGCCGGTGCGGCGGAAGCCGTCGGCGGGGCTTGGGAACAATTCCAAGGCGGCCAGCATCCCGGCAGCGACCAGCAGGGGCTGGGCGATCGCGGTGTCCCTGATCGTCTCGGCGTCCGCCTCGGTTCCGTAGTGGACGAGGTCGATGCCGGCGACCGTCGACAGCCAGGCGAGCCGCGTGGCGAAAGTCGGCAGTTCAAGCCAGGGCGTGAGGAATCCGGGGGTCTGAGCGCCTTGACCCGGCGCAACGATTGCAAGCACGCAGTAATCCTTGCGGGCGCGTCCGTACAACGCCGGGCGCGGCGCCAACCAAAATTCAGGTCTGTCTTTGTAGGTTTCCTACAAGAGCCGGAACCGCGCTTCGGGCTCAGGACAGGATGCGTCCAAGGCTCAGGCCGAGCCGTAGGGCGTAGGCGTCGCGCTGATCGAGGGGTGAGAACCCGGTCACGTCCTCGACGCGTCCGAGGCGATAACGCGCCGTGTTGGCATGGATGAACAGGCGCCGCGACGTGCCCTCGATGCTGCCGGTCTCGAAGAAGACTTCGAGCGTTTCCAGCAGGTCGCCGCCGTGTCCCTCGAGCGCCTTGAAGACGTGATCCGCGAGCGCGCGCCGCGCGTGACCGTCGCCCATGAGCGCCCGTTCGGGCAGCAAATCGGACGCCAGCACCGGACGCGGGGCGGCCGGCCAAGCCGCAACTGCTCGTCGGCCGGCCAGGGCCGCTCGCGCGCTGGTCACGGTCGAGGCGAGGTCGTGCACCACCGGGCCGACCACGATGGGACCTGGACCGAAGGCGTCCGAAAGCCCGGCGGTGGCAGCGACGGCGTCCGCGTCGGTGCTGAAGGAACCGCCCAACAAGACGACGAGGCGTTCTCCTTGGGGCGCCAGGAGGGCGTCGATGCCGGCGCGGGCGGCGATCCGACGCAGGGAGGCGTCCTTGGCGCCGTTGAGGTCGCCGATGACGACAGTGATGCCGGCCGGTGCGCTCCAGCCCAGCGCCGACGCGCGCGAGAGCACCGTCTCGGACGCGTCGCCCCGGATCACCGCGTCGATGACCATGGCCTCGACGCGGGCGTCCCAGGCGCCGCGGGTCTCGGCCGCGTGCGCGTACACCTCGGCCGCGTCGAAGGCGACCTCGCGCGCGTAGTGCAGGATCGCCGTCTTGCACACAGCCCGATCACCGCGCGGCATCTGTGTGGAGACGTGCAGTTCGACGCTGGCAATCGTTGAGCGGATCAGATCGAGGGTCTGCTGCAGCGAGACCTGGCGCTGCAGCGGACGCGGCGCCGAGTCGAAGATGTTTCCCGCGCCCGGGCCGGACGCCCCTCGTTCGAACCACGACACGAAGCCGTCGACACCGGTCCGGACGATCACGTTGATCCAGGATCGGTAGTCGGGGTCGAGGGCCTTGATCCAGGCGTACTTCGTCGCCATGTCGGCGAGCGCCGTCGCGGTCATGGCCGGCGCGGCGGCCGCCAGTCGTTTGGAGATGGCCGCCCGGACGCGAGGCGACGGAACCCAGTCAGCTTCGTTGGACGCCACCGCCACCCTCCCCTCGGATCCCGGCCAGCCTAGTGGCGGCGCTGGTGGGTACGCTGCGGGGCCATGGGCTGGGCGGACCGCATCGGAAGGCGACGTCGCCGTGTCTGAAAAGCCGGCGAGCCCGGCGCGACACCGACGCCTCCAGGCCAGCCTGGACCCGACTTCTCCCCACCCGCCTGGCAGGAACCCCTCGAGACCATCGGCGACGGGGTCGTCACCAACTCCCGCTGGCGTCCGCCGACGCGTCCTCAGGTCCGGCGTCCGAGCCCGACCAAGCGTCGCGCGCTGCCCTCGTTCGCTCGGACGGGGAGTTGCTGGGATCCTGGCGCTGGGAGGGCCCGACGGGTCCCTCGGCTCGGCCCAGCGAGCCCACGCCGCAGATCGGGACGCCTCCCACGGCAGCGCCACCGGTGCCTGCCTCGGGCGCCGGCAGGATCGGCGTCCCCGGAGCGTTGGTCCAGCCGCCGAGCGGCTGGGGGCCGACCGAGGATGGGAGCCTCTTCAACGCCGCGCGGTTCAGCCGCGGGTCAGCAACGATCCTCGTGGACGTGGCGGGGGAGTCCACGCCCGAGGAGGCCTGCGAGGCCCAGTCGTCCCGCACCCAGTGGCTGGTGGATCCCAGGCCGGACCCCGAGCCGATCCCCGTGACGTCGACGGGTGGGCCAGCAGAGTCCAGGGTCGACGTGGCCCTCTCAGACTCGGTCCGCAACTGGCACCTCACCTGCTTCACCCACCACGATCAGACGTACGTTGTGACGGCCTTCGCCGGCGCCTCGACCGACCCTGCACCCTCGATCGAAGCCGTCCTGACGTCCTGGACGTGGGCCTGAGGCTTGCCTCTCGCCCGTCGATCGCGTAGGAGTGGGCGGGTGACCCAGATCGACCCCGTGGAGGCCCTGCGCGAGATCGCCTACCTCATGGAGCGCGCCGGCGGCCAGACCCGCAAGGCCACCGCGTTCCGCAAGGCGGCCGACGTCCTGACGGCGCTGACCCCCGCCGACCGCGCCGTCGTGGACGCCGCGCGCTCCTGGACGTCGCTCCCCGGCATCGGCGAGTCCACGGCCAAGGTCATCGCGCAGGCGTCCGACGGCATCCTTCCCGAGTATCTGGCGAGCGTCCGCGACGAGACAGCGTCCTTCGATAGCCAAGCCGGGCCGCTGCTCGGCGCGATCCGCGGCGAACTGCACTCCCACACGGACGCCTCCGACGGCTACTCGCCGCTGCCCGACATGGTGGACGCCGCCCGCGCCCTCGGCCGCGAGTACCTGGCGGTGACGGATCACTCCCCGAACCTGCGGGTGGCCCGCGGCCTGGACGCGTCCCGCCTGCGAGCCCAACTCGACGACATCGCCGCCCTCAACCGCGAGGTGGCGCCCTTCCGGATCCTCACCGGCATCGAGGCCGACATCCTCGACGACGGCGCGCTCGACCAGGAGCCCGGCCTGCTGGACGCCCTCGACCTCGTGGTCGCGTCCGTGCACTCCAAGCTCCGCATGGACGCCGACGCGATGACGAGCCGGATGGTCGCCGCCATCGCCAACCCGCGCTCGGACATCCTGGGCCACGTCACCGGACGCCTCATCGCCGGCGGACGCGGCACCCGGCCACAGAGCGCTTTCGATGCCGAGGTGGTCTTCGAGGCGTGCCGGCACTTCGGCAAGGCCGTCGAGATCAACTCTCGACCCGAGCGACTGGACCCGCCGGACGATCTCTTGGCGCTGGCGTCCGAGATGGGATGTCTGTTCGCGATCGACACGGACGCCCACGCTCCCGGCCAACTCGAGTGGACGGTGCACGGGGTCCGCAAGGCGATGGCCGCCGGAATCGACGCCGACCGCATCGTCAACACCTGGCCGGTCGAGCGGCTCCTGGACTGGACCGCCTCCCACCAGAACTGACGCGTCCGGGCTGCCCGATAGGGCCCGGACGGTCCCGAGGGCCAGCCGTGGTGTGCTTTCGGGCGTGGAACGAGGCAGGATGGACACCGAACGCAACGCATCGCGAAAGGACGACACGTGGCCGCTCGTGACTCTGGACCCATCTTGAACGGGATCCCCGCCAACCTGCCCGACACCGACCCGGCGGAGACCGCCGAGTGGTTGGAGTCGCTGGACGGCATGATCGAGGCGGGCGGACGCAACCGCGCGCGCTACGTGATGCTGAAGATGATGGAACGCGCGCGTGATCGGCACGTGGGCATCCCGTCGCTGACCGCCACCGACTTCGTCAACACGATCCCCGCCGAGCGCGAGCCCTGGTACCCGGGCGACGTCGACCTGGAGCGCAAGTTCCGTCGCCTGGTCCGGTGGAACGCGGCCGTGATGGTGCACCGGGCGCAGCGTCCGGGCGTGGGCGTCGGCGGCCACATCTCCACGTACGCGTCCTCGGCGACGCTGTACGAGGTGGGCTTCAACCACTTCTTCCGCGGCAAGGACCACGCAGGCGGCGGCGATCAGATCTTCTTCCAGGGCCACGCTTCGCCCGGCATGTATGCCCGCGCGTTCCTCGAGGGACGCCTCGACGAGGCCGATCTGGACGGCTTCCGCCAGGAGAAGAGCCACATCGTCGACGGACGCGTCCGCGCGCTGCCGTCCTACCCGCACCCGCGGCAGATGCCCGACTTCTGGGAGTTCCCGACGGTGTCGATGGGCCTTGGTCCGATCAACGCGATCTACCAGGCGCAGTTCAACAAGTACCTGCACAACCGTGGCCTGAAGGACACCTCCGACCAGAACGTCTGGGCGTTCCTCGGCGACGGCGAGATGGATGAGGTCGAGAGCCGCGGTGCGCTGCAGCTCGCGGCGTACGAGGGTCTCGACAACCTGAACTTCGTCATCAACTGCAACCTGCAGCGCCTCGACGGTCCCGTCCGCGGCAACGGCAAGATCATGCAGGAGCTGGAGGCCTTCTTCCGTGGCGCCGGCTGGAACGTCATCAAGGTCGTCTGGGGACGCGGCTGGGATCCGCTGCTCGCCCAGGACAAGGACGGCGCCCTCGTCAACCTGATGAACGCCACCTCGGACGGCGACTACCAGACCTTCAAGGCGAACGACGGCGCCTACGTGCGCGAGCACTTCTTCAACCGCGACCCGCGCACCGCGAAGATGGTCGAGGGCTGGACCGACGACCAGATCTGGCGCCTCTCTCGCGGCGGCCATGACTACCACAAGGTCTACTCGGCCTTCGACTCGGCCGTGAAGTTCCAGGGCGCGCCCACCGTGATCCTGGCGCACACCATCAAGGGCTACTTCCTCGGGCAGCACTTCGCGGGCCGCAACGCCACGCACCAGATGAAGAAGTTCGCGCTCGACGACCTCAAGCAGTTCCGCGATCGCCTCGACATGCCGATCACGGACGCGCAGCTGGAGGAGAACCTCTACCAGCCGCCGTACGTGCGTCCCGAGGCGGACGACGAGCGCATCCAGTACGCCCTCGAGCGCCGTAAGGCCCTCGGCGGAGGCGTCCCGCAGCGCCGCAATCAGCCGAAGCCGATCGCGCTGCCGAGCGACAAGGCGTACGCGTCGGTCAGGAAGGGCTCCGGCAACCAGCCCGTCGCGACGACGATGGCGCTCGTCCGCCTGGTCAAGGATCTCCTGCGCGAGAAGGACTTCGCCCCGCACTTCGTCCCGATCATCCCGGACGAGGCGCGCACGTTCGGCATGGACTCGTTCTTCCCGACGGTCAAGATCTACAACCCGCACGGCCAGAACTACACGCCGGTGGACCACGAGCTGATGCTGTCCTACCGCGAGGCCAAGAACGGTCAGATCCTGCACCTGGGCATCAACGAGGCCGGCTCGCTGGCGTCCTTCACGGCCGTGGGCAGCAGCTACGCGACGCACGACCTGCCGATGGTGCCGTTCTACATCTTCTATTCGATGTTCGGCTTCCAGCGCACCGGGGACGCCATCTGGGCGGCCGCCGACCAGCTGTCGCGCGGCTTCATGATCGGCGCCACCGCCGGACGCACCACGCTGACCGGCGAGGGAACCCAGCACATGGACGGGCACAGCCCGATGCTCGCCGCGACGAACCCGGCCGTGGTGACGTACGACCCGGCGTACGGCTACGAGATCGCGCACATCATGCGCGCGGGTCTCGAGCGCATGTACGGCGACAAGCCCGAGGACGTCATCTATTACCTCACGGTCTACAACGAGCCGATGGTGCAGCCGGCCGAGCCGGAGAACGTCGATGTCGAGGGCATCCTCAAGGGCATGTACCTGCTCAAGGAGGGCTCGTTCGAGGGCGTCAACCCGGACGCGCGCCGCTGCCAGCTGCTGGCGTCCGGCGTCGGAGTCCCGTGGGCGCTGGAGGCCCAAGAGCTGCTCAAGCGCGACTACGGCGTGGTCGCGGACGTCTGGAGCGTCACGAGCTGGACCGAACTGCGCCGCGAGGCCATGGACTGTGACGAGCACAACTTCTTGTACCCGGACGCCGAGCGTCGCGTCCCGTACGTGACGCAGCGCTTGTCCGGACGCCCCGGACCCGTGATCGCGACCTCGGACTACATGAAGCAGGTCCAGGACCAGATCGCTCAATGGGTGCCGGCTCGCTTCGCGTCCCTGGGTGCGGACGGCTTCGGCTTCTCCGAGACGCGCGCCGCGGCTCGTCGCTTCTTCCACATCGACGGTCCGTCGATGGCGGTCCGGGCGTTGCAGCTGTTGGTGGACGCCGGCGAGCTCGATCCGTCGGTGCCTCGCGAGGCTGCCGAGCGCTACCAGCTGCTCGACGTCACGGCGGGGGCGTCCGGGAACGCGGGAGGCGACAGCTGACCGTGGGTTCGCGCAGCGCTGTCGGGCGCGCCGAGTTTCTGGCACTGTAGATGCCACCCATCGACGTGCGTGAGAAAGCGGAGGAACCAGTGGGAACCACGGCAGGGCCGGGTAAGCAGGACACCCGGGCGGTCGTTGCGATGGAATTGCGCACCGGCCTGGCCATTCAGGAACTGGGCTGGGACTCCGACGTTGACGAGTCCCTGCGCGACGCCATCATGGACGCCGTCGACGGTGACCTGGTCGAGGACGCGCTGGAGGCCGTGGACGCCGTGCTGCTGTGGTGGCGCGACGAGGACGGTGACCTGGTCGATGGCCTCGTGGACTCGCTGCGCGATCTCTCCGACACCGGCCACATCTGGCTGATGACGCCGAAGGTGGGGCGTCCCGGCTACGTGGACCCGGCCGACATCGCCGAGGGCGCCATCACGGCGGGCCTGGCGTTGGCCAACGTCGTCAAAGTCAGCAAGGACTGGCACGCCCAAAAGGTCGTCCGCCCCAAGGCGAGTCGCAAGTAAAGCGCCTACGCCGAGGAGCCGCCGCGGCCCGGGCGTCCCTATCGCTGGTCGTGGCCGATCAATGGCGCCTCCTCGTCCGCGTCACGGAGACGCTTGGCCGCCTGGAGACGGTCTTTCGCAGCCATGACGCAGGGCGGGTGGGCAGCTAGCATGGTCCGCCGGGGCGCATAGCTCAGCTGGTAGAGCCCCTCCCTTACAAGGAGGTGGTCGGGGGTTCGAGTCCCTCTGCGCCCACCCGCGATGACCTCGGCGGACGGCGTCCGGGGTAGACTCCACCCTCGTGGCCGCCGACATTGACAACGACATCGAGACGCTCGATCGCACCCTGACCTCCATCGAGGCGGTGCTCGACGTGCCGTCGATGCGGGCCGAGATCGCGAAGCTCGGCGAGGAGGTCGCGGCCCCCGATCTTTGGGACGACCAGGCCAACGCCCAGCGCGTCACGTCGCGGCTGTCGCGGTTGCAGGCCGAGGTCGAGAAGGTCACCAAGCTCCGTCAGCGCCTCGATGACCTGAGCGTCCTGGTCGAGCTGGCCCAAGAAGAGTCCGACAGCGCGACGCTCGCGGAGGCGTCCGGTGAATACAAGGTGCTGCGCGACGATCTGGAGGTCCTGGAGATCCGGACGCTCCTGAACGGCGAATACGACGAGCGCGACGCGGTCGTGTCGATCCGCTCCGGCGCCGGGGGAGTGGACGCCGCCGACTTCGCCGAGATGCTGCTGCGCATGTACCTGCGCTGGGCCGAGCGCCACGGCTACGCGGTCAAGATCCTCGACACGAGCTACGCCGAGGAGGCGGGCCTGAAGTCGGTGACGTTCGAAGTCAGCGCGCCTTTCGCCTACGGGACGCTCAGCGTCGAGGGCGGCACCCACCGCCTGGTCCGGATCTCGCCGTTCGACAATCAGGGACGCCGTCAGACCAGCTTCGCCGCGGTCGAGGTCATCCCGCTGATCGAGTCGACCGACCACATCGACGTGCCCGAGTCCGACATCCGCGTCGACGTCTTCCGCAGCTCGGGCCCGGGTGGCCAGTCGGTCAACACGACGGACTCCGCGGTCCGCATCACCCACCTGCCGACTGGCCTGGTGGTGTCCATGCAGGACGAGAAGAGCCAAATCCAGAACCGTGCCGCCGCGCTCCGCGTCCTGCAGTCGCGCCTCCTGCTGCTCAAGAAGCAGGAGGAGGACGCCAAGAAGAAGGAGTTGGCCGGCGACGTCAAGGCGTCCTGGGGCGACCAGATGCGCTCGTACGTGCTGAACCCGTACCAGATGGTCAAGGACCTGCGCACCGAGTACGAGGTCGGCAACCCCGACGCCGTGTTCGACGGCGACATCGACGGCTTCCTGGACGCCGGAATCCGCTGGCGTCGCCAGGCCGAGCAGGCCGCTTCGTAGCCGCGCGGCGGCGCGCCGATTGGGACGCCGCTGGCCTCGTCTGGCATTCTCGTACCCGTTCCTGAACTTTTCTCAGGAATCCGATCGTCTCTGGAAGCACCTGTGATCACTTTCGACAACGTCAGCAAGACCTACGCCGGGCAGACCCGTCCGGCGTTGCGCGACGTCAGCTTGGACATCGACAAGGGCGAGTTCGTGTTCCTCGTCGGCTCCTCCGGCTCGGGCAAGTCGACGTTCCTCCGCCTCATCCTGCGCGAGTACAAGCCGACCAAGGGCTCGATCTACGTCGCCGGCCACGATCTCGGACGCCTCCCGGCCTGGCGCATCCCGCGCCTTCGCCGCCAGGTGGGCACCGTGTTCCAGGACTTCCGCCTCCTGCCCGGGAAGACCGTCTACGAGAACGTTGCCTTCGCGCTGCAGGTCATCGGCAAGTCGAGCCGCGAGATCCGCACGATCGTGCCCGAGACGCTCGATCTCGTCGGGCTGGGCGACAAGAGCGAGCGGCTGACCGACGAACTGTCGGGTGGCGAGCAGCAGCGGGTCGCGTTGGCCCGTGCCTTCGTGAACCGGCCGCCGATCCTGATCGCGGACGAGCCCACGGGCAACCTGGACCCGACGACCTCGGTCGGCATCATGAAGCTGCTCGACCGCATCAACAAGACCGGAACCACCGTGATCATGGCGACGCACGATTCGACGATCGTCGACCAGATGCGCAAGCGCGTGATCGAACTCTCGGACGGCGAGCTCGTCCGTGACCAGAGCAAGGGCGTTTATGGCTACTGAGCTTGAGTTGACGACCAACCAGCGAGGAGGCCTGGCATGCGCCACACGCTGACCGAGGCCCTGTCGGGTCTGCGCCGGAACATCACGATGACGATCGCCGTGGTCGTCACCATGTGGGTGTCCCTGTCGCTGTTCGGGGTGGGGCTGCTGTCCGCCCAGCAGGTCGACCTGATCAAGGGTCGCTGGTACGACAAGATCGAAGTCACGGTCTTCCTGTGCACCGCGGCGACCCAGGGCACCAACTGCGACGCCGGGCACGATGCCACGGACGCCCAGCGCGACGTGATCCGCAAGACCCTCGAGTCGAACGCCGAAGTGGCCGCGGTCACCTACGAGACCAAGGACGAGGTCTTCGTCCAGTTCAAAGAGGTCTACAAGGACTCGTCCATCCTCGGCACCATGACGGCAGCCGACATGCAGGACAACTTCCGGGTCAAGCTGAAGAACCCCGAGGACTACCAGGGCGTGGTCTCGGCGGTGCAGGGGCTGCCCGGGGTGCAGAAGGTGCAAGACCTTCGCGGCATTCTGGAGCCCGTTTTCGCGTGGCTCAATCTCGCCCGCGTGGCGACCGTCGGGGCGTCCCTGCTGTTGCTGCTCGCCGCGGCTCTGCAGATCGGCAACACCATCCGCATGGCCGCGTTCTCGCGGCGACGCGAGCTCGGCATCATGAGGCTCGTCGGCGCCAGCAACTGGTTCATCGTGCTGCCGTTCCTGCTCGAATCGCTGGTCGCGGCCCTCGCCGGAGCCGTCCTGGCGTGCCTCACGTTGGCGGGCCTGGAGCAGTTCGTGATCATCGGCAAGGCTCAACCTGCCATCCAGACCGTCCGCTGGATCGGCTGGGACAATATCGGACTCACCGTGCTAGCTGTTGTGGCGGTGGCCGTCGTGCTCTCTACTATTCCAACGTTGATAGCCACACGACGCTACCTGCGCGTGTGACGACATCCGGCCCCGGCCGGACTCACATCGGAGATGCACGTGGTTGAGGATTCTTCCCCCCGAAACACGTTGAGCAAGCTGAGCCTCCGGCTCGGGTTGGCCACCGCGGTCATCGCGACCTCATGCGGTGTGTCCGCCCTGCCCGCCCAAGCGGCCAGCCTCTCGACCCTGCAGAAACAAGCTGCTGCGGCGTCCGCTCAGGCCGCCGCCGCGCGGGCCAAGGCGGACGCCGCCGCGCAGCAGGTGGCAGCGGCGAAGGCCGCCAGCGCCCAGTCGGCGAGCCGGGTCGCTGCCGCAGCGTCCCAGGTAGACGCCGCGCAGGGACAGGTCAGCTCGGCCGGGGTTGAGCTGTCGGCGTCCGAGCAGAAGCTTGCCAACGCCCAACGCACCGTGCTGGAAACCCGCCAGCAGCTCCAGCAGGCCCGCGACTACGATGCCCAGCTCGCCTCCGAGTTGGCGGCCGCACAGGACGCTCTCGCCGACGCCAAGGGCGCGGTCGCCGCGGGCCAGGCCCAGCTCGAGACCCAACAGAGCCTGATGGGTTCGGCGGCGCGGGAGGCGTTCCAGCAGCAGTCCTCCATCGAGGGACTCGCGACCATCTTCGGCTCACAGACCCCCTCCGACCTGTCGCAGCGCCTGCAGTGGAGCGACACGATCTTCGACACCCAGGCGGCCGAAAAGGCCCGCCTCGACCTGTACCAGACCCAACTGCAGGCCTCCCGGGACCTCCAGGCCCAGATCGAGGCCCGCGTCTCCGCCGCCAAGGACGCGTCCGCGGCGCAGGTGAGGATCGTCGCCGACCTCGAGCGCAAGGCCACCGAGGCCCAGGCGGCGTTCCAATCGCTGGTGGCGCAGAACCAGCAGGCGCTTCAGCAGGCCCAAGCCGTGCTGTCGGCCAACCAGGGGGCGTTGGGCTCGGCGCAAGGCGCTCAGTCTGCGGCTCAGCAGCAACTCAGCGCCGCGCAGAGCCAACTGGCGGCGTCCCAGGCTGCCATCGCCGAAGCCGAGGCTGAGGCTGCGCAGACCCAGAAGGAGATCCAGGCGCTCATCGCGGCGCAGAAGGCCGCGGCGGCCGCCTCCGCCTCCTCGGGCTCGGCGCCGGCGTCCGGTTCGTCGTCCGGAGCATCCGGCAGCGTGTCGTCGTCCGGCTTCATCCGTCCAGTGGACGCCAACCCCGGGTCGCCCTTCGGAATGCGGTTCCACCCGATCCTGCATTACTGGCGCCTTCACGCCGGCACCGACTTCGGCGCCGCCTGCGGGACGCCGATCTACGCCGCCCGCGCAGGGGTCGTCCTGTCGGCCGGGTTCAGCGGGGGCGCCGGCAACCGCATCGTCCTCGGGCACGGCACGATCAACGGCAGCTACGTCACGACGAGCTACTTCCACCAGTCCAAGTTCGCCGTCAGCGTCGGCCAGCAGGTCAGCCGGGGCCAGCTGATCGGGTACGTCGGCACGACGGGCCTGTCCACCGGCTGCCACCTGCACCTGGAGGTTCGCCACGACGGGACGCCCGTCAACCCGATGAACTACATCCCGTAGGGGGCTGTTCGCGGCGATTGGTAGTCTGGCGGCACGCCCACCACGAAGGAGGCCGCCATGCCCCGTCCCACAGGACGCGTGCTTGTCGCCCAGAACAAGAAGGCGCGCCACGACTACGAGATCGGTGAGCGCTTCGAGGCTGGCCTCGTCCTGACCGGCACCGAGGTCAAGTCGTTGCGGGGTGGCCGCGCATCGCTCGTCGACGGGTTCGCGACCGTGGACGACGGCGAGGTGTGGCTGCGCAATGTGAACATTCCCGAGTACCGTTTCGGCACCTGGACCAACCACGCCCCCAAGCGCAATCGCAAGCTCCTGCTGCACAGCAAGGAGATCGCGAAGCTCTTCCGCGAGACCGAGAACTCCGGACGCACCATCGTGCCGTTGTCGATCTACTTCTCCGACGGCTACGCCAAGGTCGAGATCGCCGTGGCCACCGGCAAGCGGGACTGGGACAAGCGGCAGACTCTCGCCAAGCGCGACGCCGACCGCGAGGCACAGCGGGCCATGGCGTCCAGGAACCGTCGGGTGTCCCGATGAGGGCCATCCGGACGCGGTTCGCGCGGCCCGCGTCCTGGCTGGGGGCGCTGGTGCTGGCTCTGTCCATGGTGGCGCTTGGACCGGCTCTGCCCGCGTTGGCCGCGACTCCCGACACCTTCGATCGCTTCGACGTCGACTATGTGGTGGGCACGGATGGCGTTGCCCACGTGACCGAGACGATCGTCTATCGCTTCGGCAGCGACGCCGGACGCCACGGGCTCGATCGCAAGTTGGTGACGCGTGAGCCGTCCGGGGACCAGGCCGACAAGGACGTCGTCTTCCCCGTCAGCAACGTGAAGGTCACCTCGCCGGACCCGGTCTCGACCCAGACCCAGATCGAAGAGTTCGCCGATCAGTCCAACCCGCGCTCGCTCCTCACCAGGATTCGGATCGGCTCGGCCAACCGGACAATCACCAGCGACACGGTCACCTACGTGATCACCTACGACCAGCGCGGTCTGCTGCGCGGCCCGCAGGCGGCGTTCGACGAGTTCCACGTGGACGCCATCGGTCCGGGCGTCGGGCTGGTCAGGTCGGCCACCGTGACGGTCACCGTGCCCCAGGGCGCCCAGGACGTGGTGTGTTCCGCGGCCCCGTCGGGGCAGAAGGCGGACTGCACGTCGGCGACCATCACCGACGGCAAGGCGGTCTTCACCGCACAACCGCTCCAAACCAACTACGTCCTGTCTGTCGACGCGAAGATCGTGAAGGGGGCTGCCGGGACGGCGTCCCGGATCTACGTCGACTCGACGGTGGCCGCCGAGCAGAGGCAGACGATCTGGGCGCTGATCGCGGGAGGCATCGGTGCCGTCCTGATGCCCATCTTCGGGTGGCTTTACTACCGCCCGAGGTCGCGCGATGACCGCTTCGCGGGCGCCCCACCCGGCACGTTCCCGCCCAAGGGGGCCAAGGTGGGCGTCGAGCCGAACCAACTCAAGGACGTGCCGGTCTCGTTCGCCGCGCCGCGGCTGCCGCTGATGTACGCGGGCTACCTGCTTGAAGGTACGTCCAAGGTCCAGCACCTCACCGCCACGCTCATCGGGCTCGCCACCGCCGGCGCGATCCAGCTGTTCGGCTCGGCGCCCGGCGACGACCGTCCGCCGACGGCAGTGCCGAGGGATCCGAAACGCAGTCCGGACAAGCCCAGCCGCCTGTTGTTCGACGGCCTGTTCGGCAACGACCCCTCGCCGGTGGCGCTGGATGAAGCGGGCAGCCTGGAGAGCGTCCGCCAGGCGCTGGAGGACGACACGATCGAAGCAGCTCGCGCCCAGGGCTGGTTCAAGCGCGGCTTGAGCGGGGTATCGCTGCGCGGACGCGCCGCACCGAGGCTCGGGGGTCTGCTCTTCGCTGGCTTCATGCTGGTCAGCTTCATCGGCACCGGCGGCTCGTGGCTGTGGGCGATCATTCCGATCGTGACCTCCGCCGCGATCACGATCGCGATCGTGGCCACCAAGCTCGTCCGAGGTCAGCGGACGGCCGTGGGCCGCGCCTGGACCGACCAGATCGAGGGCTTCCGCACCTACATCGCGACGGCCGAGGCCGAGCAACTCCGGTTCGAAGAGGGCGAGGACATCTTCACCAAGTACCTGCCGTGGGCGGTGCTGTTCGGGCTGGCCGAGCGCTGGACGAAGGTCTGTGAGCAGGCGGTCGCGCTGGGTCGCATGGCCACGCCGGACACCTACTGGTACGGCGGCGGTCCCTGGAACCCCAACGTGGTGCTGTGGAACGTGAACTCCTGGGACGACTCCCTGTCGACGTCGAGCGTCCCGCAGGTGAGCGACTCGTCCTTCGGCGGGACAGGGTTCGGGGGTGGCTCTGGCTTCGGTGGCGGCGGTGGGTTCTCCGGTGGCGGGTCCGGCGGCGGCGGTGCGAGCGGTTGGTAACCGCGGCCCCAAGCCAACTACGCTCATCGCCATGGACAAGCCACAGGTGACGATCGACGGCCCCGCGTCGGCAGAACTGGTTCTCGAAGACCTTGAGGTGGGCACCGGGCCCGAGGCCGAGCGCGGCAAGCGCGTCGCGGTGCACTACGTCGGGGTCGCGCACAGCGACGGCGCCGAGTTCGACAACAGCTACGACCGCGGCGACCCGCTGGTGTTCAACTTGGGCGCGGGGCAGGTCATCCGCGGCTGGGACGACGGCATCGTCGGGATGAAGGTGGGCGGACGCCGCCGCATCACGATCCCGCCGCACCTGGGATACGGGGCTCGCGGCGCTGGCGGCGTCATCAAGCCGAACGAGACGCTCGTCTTCGTCTGCGACCTCGTCGGCGTCCGCTGACGCTGCGGCGTCCGGGAAGAATTCGGCGTCGCCGGAGGTTGCTAAGCTGGTAGTTCCCGGCGACGGGGAACTCGCCCGATCAGTAGCGGGCGGGACAACTCAACAGGGGGTGACTGGTTTCGACTTGGGACGGTAGTCCCAGGAGAAGCGGGCCGAGGAGCCGACGACATCTCGTTAACGATCGCCGGAAACCAATAAGTGCCAACTCTGAGCGCACTGACTTCGCTCTCGCTGCCTGATCAGTGATCGAAGGGTCGACCCGGGCTTAGCCTTCAGCCCGGTCATCGGCCTCATCTAGAAGGCTTGCTCCGGCGCTGGTGTTCCAGCGGCGTCGGGGGACTTTGCTGGGGCTGGGCTTGTCCACCACTCGCTGGCGTGAGGGTGGGAGCCGAGTAGAACGTTTTGCCAGCTGCGCCCGGAGAAGACCTGGTTCGCCTCTTGAGGACGCGGGTTCGATTCCCGCCACCTCCACCCCTTACAAGGTCCCGGGACATGCAAGTTGTGTGTCCCGGGTTCTTTGTGTCCTTCAGGTCCAGGTCAAGGCCTCCTGAAGGTGTCTGATTGAGTCGCCGACAGGCCCGCGTGAGAGCAGGCCTGGCCCCAAGGGTCCGCCCGGCTCTCCCAGGGCTGGCAGCCGCCGCAAGGCGGCTCTCACTTCGAGCGACATCTGCGCAAGCTGCCACGTCATCTCGAGCGACCACGCCTGCATTGCATCGTCCCCCGCAGCGAGGAGGGCTGCATGGCAGGCGTACCCTGCTGCGCCGAGGGCGTGCGCCCCCATGTGTGCCGTCGCCAGTGCCTGCCCGGCAGCGCGGCCAGCCGCTGCGGCAGCTGCTGTCACGTCAGGCCGGGGCCCCTTACCGCCACCTCGCTGGAGAATCATCTCGGCCGCGCCAATTGTTCCTCGCGCGAAGGCGCGGGCTGCGGCAATGGCAGTACGGGGTCGCGCATCGACCGGGGCTTCGGCTTCGAACAGCGGCAGTACGTGTTCGGCGCAGTCGGCTGCCCACGCCGAGAGCACCCGCCTGTCCGACAGGCTCAAGGTTTGCTGCGAGCTCACGATCGCCACTGTAGGCCGCCCCCATGGCGATGTGAGTCAGTCGCTGGCCCCCAGATCTGCCTGGGCAGTTGTGGTCAGGGACTGTGCCTTTGGGCAATCCAGTCGACTCGCCAGGGATGGTCGCTCGTGAGGTCGTCCACCAAGGCGATCGGGAACGATGAGCGTCAGCGGCCGTAGTGGTAGCGACAACTGGCAATGCGCACCTCGTTGTTGACGACCTTGTACACCAGGCGATGCTCGTCGGTGATGCGTCTGGACCAGTAGCCAGACAGCCCATGCTTGAGGGCCTCGGGCTTGCCGATTCCCTCATTGCCGTGACGTGCTACGTCCTGGATGAGCAGGTTGATGCGCTTGAGCGTCCGGCGGTCTTCGGTCTGCCACCACAGGTAGTCGTCCCAAGCAGTCTCATCCCAGATGAGGAGCACAGACTCAGTCCTCGGTGAGATGGTGGCGAGTGCCGCCGCCGCTCTCCAGTCGGTCGATGGAGTCCAGGAGTCGTCGGGCGTTGGCGGGCGAGCGCATGAGGTACGCGGTCTCGCGCAGAGACTCGTAGTCGGCAAGGGAGACGATGACGACGGGTTCGTGCCCGGCGCGAGTGATGATCGTCTCCTCACGGTTGTTGACCACGTCGTCGAGCACCTGCGCGTAGTTGGCGCGCGACTCGGTGTAGCTGAGCGTCTTCATGGCGAACCCCCTGTACGTAAAACTGTACGTTTGAACATGAAGGGTGTCAACAGGTCGGCGGCTGGCGAGCAACTGTCGATGAGCTCCGAATGCCACGAGTTCGACAGGTGCCCTCGATCGACAGGACTGCTTGTGATCGCTCGTCCTTCGGGGCCGGACGATCGTTGTTTCTGCGAGGCGTCCGCTGGCGGTGGCAGGATGACCTCAGGAGGTGGGGATGAGCGCTGTCATCAGGCCGGGACTGCTGCTGGCGGCCGGCGTGGGCGTCAGCGACGGCGTGTTCGACCAGACCGTCTGCCTCATTCTGGACGCCGACGCGAACGGTGCCCTCGGCGTCGTTCTCAACCGGCTCTCCGCGTACGACCTGGAGGCCGTCCTGCCCGGGTGGGGGCCCCTGGTCACGTTCCCGGAGCTGCTCTTCGACGGCGGACCGGTGTCGCCGGAGGGGGCGATCTGCCTGGCCGAGCCGGCCCGCGCGGACGAAGAGCCGCCGGGCTGGCGTCCGCTGTTCGACGGCATCGGACTGCTGCACCTCGACACCCCTCTGGAGATCGTGGCAGGCGCCTACCGCAGCCTGCGCATCTACGCGGGGTATGCCGGCTGGGGTCCGGGCCAGCTCGAACGCGAGCTGGAGGACCACTACTGGCACGTCGTGACCTCGCCGGTCTCGGCCGTCTTCGACGCAGATCCGAGTACTCTGTGGCGTCGGGTGCTGCGTCGTCAGCGTGGCGAACTTGGGCTGTTGTCGACGTGGACGCCGACGCCAGAGTTGAATTGACGCCGCGGAGTAGCTCCCGCGGCAGCGCGGTCACCCGGACTGTGCAACGTTTGTCGAGGGAACCGTTCGATGGAGGTGGGGCAACGTGGCTGAATCTTCGAAGGCGCTGACGGGGAGTCGCGTTCTGGTCGTCGATGACGATGCCGCCCTGGCCGAGATGCTGCAGATCGTGTTGCGCGCCTCGGGCTTCGACACGTCTTGGGTCGGCCGCGGGGATGAGGTCATGGCCGAGTTCGGTCGCTTCAAGCCCGACCTCGTCCTGCTCGACCTGATGCTCCCCGGACGCGACGGCGTCGACGTCTGCCGCGAGCTGCGAGCCAGCTCGGACGTGGCCATCGTGATGCTCACCGCCAAGTCGGACACGACCGACGTCGTCTCTGGCCTAGAGGCGGGCGCCGATGACTACGTACCGAAGCCATTCAAGACTCAGGAACTGCTTGCCCGTGTGAAGACGCGCCTGCGCCGTTCCGTGGTCGAGGAGAACGATCCCTCCGTGCTCCGGATCGGCGACGTCGTCATCGACGTCGAGGCCCACACCGTCCACCGTGGCGACCAGGCCGTCGCGCTCACGCCGCTGGAGTTCGACCTGCTGCTGGCCCTGGCCCGCAAGCCCCGGCAGGCGTTCAGCCGCGAGCTGTTGCTGCAAGAAGTCTGGGGCTACCGGCATCCGGGTGACACCCGTTTGGTCAACGTGCACGTGCAGCGGCTGCGCTCCAAAATCGAGAAGGATCCCGAGCGTCCCGAGATCATCGTGACGGTCCGCGGGATCGGCTACCGGGCGGGCACGCCGGCAGCCTCATGAGGGGCGCCCTGAGGCGCCTGGTGAGCGAGCCGGTGCAGCGCTGGGAGCGCTCGCTCCCGTACCGCGCGGTCGTCAGCGCGCTGGTGGTCACCGTGGTCGCCTGGCTGCTGGCGGCGGGCCTGTTGGTGGCCCAACTGTTGGTGAGCCTCAGCCCGGTCATCGGGCCGGGGGAGCGCGACATCCTGCGTGATGCGGTGATCCGCGCGGAGCTGGTGAGCGCGCTCGTCCTGCTCCCCGTCCTGGGCGGGGCGATCTACTGGATCTCGCTGCAGGTTGTCCGGCCGCTGCGCGCAGCCCGGGTGGCTGCCGAGGGCCTTGCCGCGGGCGACCTCGCGCGCCGGATGGTCGTCGAGGGGCCGGAGGACTCGTCCTCGCTGGCCCGCTCGATCAACGACATGGCAGCCGAACTCAGCCGCCGGCTCGCCGACCTGCGGGCGATGGCGCAGCAGCAACACCAGTTCGTGTCGGACGTCTCGCATGAGTTGCGGACGCCGATGACCACCGTCCGGATGGCCGCCGAGGTCATCCACGAGTCGAGGGCCGAGTTGTCTCCGGTGATGGCGCGGTCGGCCGAGTTGCTGGCCCGCGAGGTCGACCGGTTCGAGACCCTGCTGACCGACCTGCTGGACCTGTCCCGGATCGACGCCGGCGCGGCCGTTCTCGCCGCCGAAGAGACCGACGTCACCCAGCTCGTCAAGGACGAGGTCGGTTCGCAGATCCCCCTGAGCATCACGTTCGGCAGCGAGCTCCGGGTGGACGCCGACGCTGGCGTCATCGCTCGCGTGGACGCCATACGCCTGCGCCGGATCGTGGTCAACCTGCTGACCAACGCCATCGAGCACGGCGAGGGACGGCCCATCGACGTGGTGGTCCGGGCGGGCGAGACGGCGGTGGCGATCGTGGTCCGCGATCACGGGGTGGGGCTCACCGCGGACGAACGCGAGCACGTCTTCACGCGGTTCTGGCGCGCGGACCCGTCTCGCTTCCGAACGGTCGGAGGCACCGGGCTTGGCCTGGCGATCGCCCTGGAGAACGCCGAGTTGCACGGTGGTCGCCTCGACGTGTGGGGACGCCCCGGGCAGGGTGCCCAGTTCAGGCTGCTCCTGCCCCTCGCTCCCGGCGGCGACCTCGGGGCCGAGCCGTGGCCCTTCGTCCCGCCGGACGCGGAGGCCTCCGGCGCGGCGTGAAAGCCCGCGCCTAATGTGTAGGCGTGTAGCTATTGGTCGACGGCGGGGGAGTTGCTGCTGGGCGCCGAGTGCCCCGGCTGCCGGGCGGCGGGGCTCGGCCTTTGTGCCGAGTGCCGCAGAGTGCTGGCGGAGCGCTCGGTCCTGGGCGGCGTGATCGCCGGCGTCCCCTGGTGCGCGGCCGCCGAGTACGAGGGCGCCTGGAGCCACTGCCTGGTCGCCTACAAGGAGCGGCGGGCGTGGACCCTGGCGCGTCCGCTGGGACGCGCCCTGGCCTGGTCGGTCGCAGGGCTTCTGGGTGGGGAGAGCCGGATCGCGCTGGTCCCCGTCCCGTCCGCGCCCGCCGTCGTCCGGCAACGCGGAGAGGACGTGACGCAGCGGCTGGCGCGCGAGGCGTCCGCGGCCCTGGTGCGGGTCGGCTGCGACGCGACGGTCGAGCGGGCGCTCCGGCAAACGCGAGGCGTCCAGGATCAGGCGGGACTGGACGTTGCGGGCCGGCGGCGCAACCTCGCGGGCTCGATGGTCGCCGTCTCCGCACGGTCCGTCCCCGTGGTCGTCGTGGACGACATCTCGACCACGGGGGCGACCCTCGAAGAAGGTGTCAGGGCCATGGTCGCCGGCGGACGTCACGTCATCGGTACCGCGGTGGTCGCTGCCACCCGTCGACGCGACGGCCGCCCTCAGGCGTGGATGGGCGGGAGCGGACACAGGTCCACTCCCGCCCACGGTCGAGATGACTAGATCGCTTGATCGCCGGTCTCACCCGTCCGGATGCGGACCGCGTTCTCCACCGGCGTGACCCAGACCTTGCCGTCTCCGACTTCGCCGGTGTGGGCCGCTTTGAGGATGGTGCCCACCACCGCCTCGACGTCGACGTCCGCTGTCAGCAACTCCAGGCGCACCTTCAAGATGAAGTCGATGGACATCGTCTCGCCGCGGTAGACCTCCTTGTGGCCCTGCTGTCTGGCGTACCCCGTCACCTCCGACACGGTCATTCCTTTGGCGCCCAGATGCACCAGCGCGGTCTGGACCTGGTCGAGCATCGACGGCTGGATGATGGCGGTGATGAGCTTCATGCGGAACGCTCCTTCGTGGCTGAGGCGTGGTCGAGGTCGGTTGGGGAGGACGGGGACGCGGCACGAATCGCCTCGACGTGGGCCAGCACATGGCTGGGCAGCGAGCCGGGTTCCACCAGGAGGGTTCTGCGGACGCCGTCGAACGACGAGTAGTAGACCGGGCTCAGGTCATAGCCAATCTCGCTGTGCTCGGCCAAGTCGATGCCGCTGTTCTCGTCCGCCTTGCTCACCCGGAAGCCAACGGTCACCTTGATGATCACTCCCAGCAGCAGGGTGACCACGAACGAGTACGCGAGCACGCTCAGCGCCCCCAAGGCCTGACGTCCCAGCTGATCCAGACCGCCACCGTAGAACAGCCCAGCCGTTTTCGCGGGCGTACCGGGATCGGCAAACAGGCCGATGGCCAGGGTGCCCAACAGGCCGCCGACAAGGTGGACGCCCACCACATCCAGCGAGTCGTCGAGCCGGAGCCGGGTCTTGATGCCGATGGCAAAGGCGCAGCCGACTCCCGCCAGGGCGCCGATCGCGAGTGCCCCCAAGGGGCTGACGGACCCGGCGGCGGGTGTGACGGCGACGAGCCCCGCGACGAGACCGGAGGCGGCCCCCAAGGACGTGGGGTGTCCGTCCCGAACTTGTTCGACCACGAGCCAGGCGAGCATGGCCGCAGCCGGAGCGGCGAGCGTGTTGACCCAGGCCACGGCGGCGGTCGTGCCAGCGCCAAGGGCCGAGCCCGCGTTGAATCCGAACCAGCCGAACCACAGCAGCCCGGCACCGAGCATGACCAGGGTCATGTTGTGGGGGCGCATGGGCTTGGCGAGAAAGTCGATGCGGCGTCCCAGCACGATCGCGAGGGCGAGGCCGGCCGCCCCGGCGTTGATGTGGATCGCGGTCCCACCCGCGAAGTCGATGGCCTTGACCGTGTTCGCGATCCAGCCACCGTGCTCCGCGCCCAGGCCGTCGAAGGCGAAGACCCAGTGGGCGGCGGGGAAGTAGACGAACACTGACCATAGGACGGTGAACAGAGTCCAGGCCTTGAAGGACGTGCGATCGGCGACAGAGCCTGAGACGAGCGCCACCGCGATGATGGCGAACGCCGCCTGGAAGGCGACGAACGCAAGAGCCGGCACGGTGGCGACGACGGCGTCCGGGCTCATCAACGACGTCAGTCCGGCGAACTGGAGCGGATTGCCGATGACGCCGCCCAGGCTGTCGCCGAAGCTCATCGAGTAGCCGAACAGCACCCAGAGAACGCCGACGGTTCCCATGGAGATGAACGACATCATGATCATGTTGAGGGCGCCCTTGGCGCGGACCATTCCGCCGTAGAAGAAGGCCAGTCCCGGCGTCATGAGAAGCACGAGGCCTGCGCTGGCGAGCACCCAGGCGGTGTCTCCGGTGTTGATTTCGTGGATCATGACCGAGACTCTGCAGGGCCCAGGTTTCGGTCGATGACGCGCAGCGTTAGCGGGGCGTTACCCCCTGTTACGGGTCTGTTACGGCCGCGACTGCAGGCGTCCGGCTGCTTCGGGCTGAAACTGAGGCCGTCCGCCCAACATGCCCGGTCGCCCCCTGACTAAAACTTGTGGGTTGCGCTACGTTGGGGCCATGGCACACCAGCCGGCCAACCCGCACTCGCGGGGAGAGCCGGGCCGGGTGCCTTTTGTCGTCTCACTAGGAGGTACACCATGGACGTCCTCGTCAGCGGTCGGCGCTGCACCATCTCCGATGACTTTCGCGAGAAGGTCACTGAACGCATCCGTTCCATCGAACGGCTGCGCGATCGGGTGATCAGGGTCGAGGTCCAGGTGTCTGCCGAGCCGCACGCGAAGCAGCCCGATCAGGCGACCCGCTGCGAGATCACGCTCCACAGCAAGGGGCCGGTCGTGCGCGCCGAGGGCTCGGCCGACGAGAAGTCGATCGCCTTCGAGCGGGCGTTGGAGAAGCTGAAGACCCAACTCCGCCGCGCGGCTGATCGCCGCAAGACGCACCGTGGCCTGCGCGTGGAGCAGCAGGTCACCGAGGGCGCGCCCGTCCCGTCGGTGCTGGTGGAGCCGCCGCACGTCGACGTCCCCGAGAAGCACGTGATCGCGGGTGTCGAGGTCACGGGTGACGGGCCGTTGGTGGTGCGTGAGAAGTTCTTCCCCGCGACGCCGCTCACCCTCGCCCAGGCGCTCGACGAGATGGAACTGGTCGGCCACGACTTCTTCCTCTACGTCGATGCCGAGACGGGGGCGCCGAGCGTCGTCTACCACCGCCGCGCCTACGACTACGGCGTGATTCACCTGGAGATGGGCGCCTAGGCGATCCTGCGACGGTGCTGAGCATCGCTTCGAGCGGCGGCCGGGCATGACGCCCGGCCGCCGGCTGTCGTTGGACGCCGCGCGTCGCGTCGCCCTCGCGGCCCAGGGTTTCGGACGCCCGCGCCCGGCGGTCGTGAGCGGCCGGCACGTCCAGCGGGTCATTGACCAGGTGGCCCAGTTCCAGATCGACTCGATCAACGTCGCCGTCCGCGCCCAGTACATGCCGCTGTTCGCGCGGCTCGGGCCGTACGACCGCTCGCTGCTGGACGCAGCCGCGGGCCCCGCCCAGCGACGGCTGTTCGAGTACTGGGGCCACGCCGCGTCGCTGATCGACGTCGACCTACAGCCAGCACTGCGGATGCGGATGAGGTCGGAACGCACCTGGACGCCGGGACGCGTCCAGCAGATCCTGGCCGCGAAGCCGGACCTGCGGGAGCGCATCCTCGCCGACCTGGCGGCGTCCGGGCCGCTGACCGCGCGCGAGATCGACAACGTCGAAGAGCGCAAGAAGGTGTCGTGGGGCTGGAACTGGTCCGAGGCGAAGTTCATCCTCGAAGACCTGTTCGACTGCGGCACGGTGGCGGTGGCGTCCAGGAACAGCCAGTTCGAGCGCCGCTACGACCTCGCGGAGCGGGTGCTGCCGGGCCGCGTGCTGGAGGTCGCGGACCCGAGCAACGAGGCGTCCTACGACGTGCTGATCGGCAGGGCCGCGCGGGCGCTCGGGGTGGCCGATCTGGGGGCTCTTACCTCGTACTTCTACCTCAAGAAGGCCGCGGGGCTGGCGTCCGTGCGGCGGCTGGAGGCGTCCGGCCTGCTCCGTCCGGTCGAGGTCGATGGGCTGGGGGAGCACTGGCTCTGGCACGAGGCGGCGGTGCCGCGCACCATCACCACCCAGGCGCTGGTCAGTCCGTTCGACTCGCTGGTCTTCGATCGGCAACGGGTGCTGGACCTGTTCGGCGTCCACTACCGCATCGAGGTCTACACCCCGGCGGCCAAGCGGCAGCACGGCTACTACGTCTACCTGTTCGTCTGCGACGACGCGATCGCCGCGCGGGTCGACCTCAAGGCCGACCGCGGCCGGGGCGTGCTGGTGGTGCAGGCGTCCTGGGTCGAGGGCGGGCAGCAACCGGACGCCGTCGCACCGCGCCTCGCCGAGGAACTGCGCGCCATGGCCTCCTGGCTGGGGCTGACCAAGGTCGCGGTGACATCGGTGGGCACCCTGGCGCCCAAGCTCGCCCGCCACCTGTGAGTCGCGCGTCGTCATGGTGACGGTTGCCCGGTTCTGGTCGGCCGAATGCAGCCGTGTTGGGTTGTCGGTCCGCCACTGGACGCCGAACGGCGACCGTCCCGAGGGACGGCCGCCGTTGCTCAGTTCGGTTCCTGCGCTTGTCGAAGGGTGGTTCCTGAGCTTGTCGAAGGACTACTCGCCCAGGTACGCCGACTGGACGCGGGGATCCTTCAGCAGGTCGCGTCCGGGACCTTCCAGGACGACCTTGCCCACCTCGAGGACGTACGCATGATCGGCGACCTCGAGCGCGGCCTTGGCGTTCTGCTCGATCAGCAGCACGGTCACGCCCGAGTCGTGGATGGTCCGGATGATCTTGAAGATGTCCTTGACCACCAGCGGCGCCAGCCCCAGGGACGGCTCGTCCAGCATCATCAACTCCGGACGGCTCATGAGGGCGCGTCCGATGGCGAGCATCTGCTGCTCGCCGCCCGAGAGCGTCCCGCCCTTCTGGGTGCGGCGCTCCTCCATGCGCGGGAAGAGCTCGAACACCCAGTCCATGTCCTTGGCGACTTCGGGACCCTTGCGGGCGTAGGCGCCCAACGTCAGGTTCTCGGTCACCGTCAGGTTCGGGAAGATGCGGCGTCCCTCGGGGGCGAGCGTCAAGCCGGCCTTGACCAGGTCCATCGTCTTGGTCGACTTGACGTCCTTGCCCTTGTAAGAGACCGATCCGGTGTACTTGATCAGGTTCATGATCGCGTTGAGGGACGTCGACTTGCCGGCGCCGTTGGCGCCGATGAGCGAGACGATCTGCCCTTGTTCGACGTTGAGGTCGATGCCCTTGAGGGCGTGGATGCCGCCGTAGTGGACGTTCAGATCCTTGACCGTGAGCATTACTTGTCCCCTCCGATCTCGGACGCCGACGCGTCCGTGTGCGGCAGCACGCCGAGGTGCTCGGCCGCCTCGGCGACCGCCGGTTCGTCCGCCCCGACCCGCGCCAGTTCCGGATCGATGTCGCCGTCGTCATCGACGCCCAGATAGGCCTCGACGACCGCCGGATTGTTCTGGACCTCCTTGGGCGTGCCCTGGGCGATCTCCTCGCCGTAGACCAGGACCCAGAGCTTGTCGCAGATGCCCATGACGAGCTGCATGTGGTGCTCGATCATCAACACCGAGATGTCGTGCGCTTGCTGGAGCTGCTTGATCAGGCCGATGAAGGCCATGGTCTCGGCGGGGTTCATGCCCGCGGCTGGCTCGTCCAGCAGCAGCAGCCGGGGCTTCGTCGCCAGCGCCCGGGCGATCTCGAGCTTGCGCTGGAGGCCGTAGGGGAGCGAGGACGACTTGTCGTCGCGGAACTGCAGCAGGCCGAGCTCCTCGAGCAGGGCGTGGGCGTTGTCGTACTGCGCCTTGTCCTCGCCGCGGTAGCGGGGGAGCCCCACGGTCTGGCCGAACAGCGACGACTTCACCAGCATGTGCTGAGAGATCAGGACGTTCTCCAGCACCGACAGCTCCTTGAAGAGCCGGATGTTCTGGAAGGTCCGGGCGATGCCCTTGCGGGTGATCTCGTGCGGCTTGAGCCCGGTGATGTCCTGGCCGAGGAAGGTGACCTTGCCGGACGTGGGCTTGTAGACGCCGGTGATGCCGTTGAAGGCGGTCGTCTTTCCCGCGCCGTTCGGGCCGATCAGGCCGATGACCTCGCCGTCGCCGACCTCGATGGTGAGGTCTTTGAGGGCCTTCAGGCCGCCGAAGAAGATCGACAGGTTGTCGGTGCTAAGCATGGTTGGCCTCCTCGTCCAGCTCTTCGTCGGACCGGGACGGGGTGGGAGTCTCCGCGACGGCGTCCGTGGTGGACGCCGAGGCGACGGCCACCTTCTTCCTCCGACCAAACCGCTTGGATAGGTACTCCGGAGTGAGCTCGTTCTTGCCCATCAGCCCTTCTCGCCAGAACAGCACGACGGCGAGCAGGAGGGCCGAGAAGACGACCATGCGCAGGCCAGGGACGCCGCTGATGCGGTAGCCGAAGGCCTCCATGGAACCGTCGAGGAAGCGCAGCCACTCCATGCCGAACGTGATCACGACGGCCGCGATGACGCTGCCCGAGATCGAGCCCAGGCCGCCGAGGACGATGATCAAGACGATGTTGAACGTGTAGAGGAAGTTGAACATCTTCGGGTCGATCGAGCCCAGGAAGCCGGCCAGCAGGCCGCCGCCAAGCCCAGCCATGGCGGATCCGATGACGAACGAGGTGATCTTGGTGCGGTACAGGTTGATGCCCATCGCCTCCGCGGCGACTTCGTCTTCACGGATGGCCTTGAGGGAGCGTCCGAAGGAGCTGCCCACGAGACGCACCATGAAGACGATCATCAACAGGGCCACGCCCCAGCTCCACCAGACCGACGTCTCGGTGGGGATGCGGATCAGGCCCTGGGCGCCGTTGGTGATCGACTGGGTGTTGCTAAAGACCACCCGGATGATCTCGCCGAACCCGAGCGTGGCGATGGCGAGGTAGTCGTCGCGCAGCCGCAGCGCCGGGATGGCGATCAGCCAGGCGAGAAGACCTGCCATCACCGTCGCGAGGATGAGTGCGACCCAGAACGGGGTCTGGATGGCGAAGAGGATCGGGTTCATCGGTTCCAGGAAGAAGTTCTGCTTCTTGGCGTCCGGGGGCAGGGTGCAGATCGCCACGGTGTAAGCCCCGACGGCCATGAAGCCGGCGTGACCGAGCGAGAACAGGCCCGTGAAGCCGTTGATGAGGTTCAGGCCTAGCGCCAGGATGACAAAGATTCCGGACAGGATGAACATCCCGAACCAGAACTGACCGAGGACCGGTCGGGCGAAGGCCATGACGACCAGCGCCAGGGCGATCGCGGCGATCGCGAGGATGAGGTTGCGTTGTTTGCTGGTCATGTCGTTACGCCTTGTCCACGACCTGCGCGCCCAGCAGACCCTGCGGGCGAACGAGGAGGATGAGAATGAGGGCGATGAACGCGAAGGCGTCCCGGTAGCCCGTCAGGCTCGGCAGCAGGCCGACCAGGAAGATCTCAAGGAAGCCCAGCAGGAAGCCGCCGAGCATGGCGCCCTTGATGTTGCCGATACCGCCGATGACGGCCGCGATGAAGCACTTGAGTCCGGGCATGACGCCCATCAGGGGGACGATCTGGACGTACCGGATGCCCCACAGGACGCCTCCCACGGCGGCCAGCGCCGAGCCGATGACGAAGGTCAAGGTGACGATGCCGTCCACGTTGATGGCCATCAGGCGCGACGCCGTGTAGTCACGCGAGACCGCGCGCATGGCCATGCCCGTCTTGGTGTGCTCGATGATGTAAACGAGGCCGGCCAGGCAGACGAAGGCGACGATCGGGATGATGAACGTCACGTAGGGGATCGACACCCCGGCGAACGTGGCGATCTGGTTGAAGAACGGCGGTGCCGGGAAGCTCTTGGGGAGGCCGGTGAACAGCACGGTGGCCAGGCTCTCCAGGAAGAACGAGACACCGATCGCCGAGATGAGCACTGAGAGCTTCGGTGCGGATCTGAGCGGGCGGTACGCGAAGCGCTCGATGGTCACCCCCATGATGACGGTCAGCACGATCGCGCAGACGACGGCCAAGGGCCACGGCAGCATGAACATGACCGCGCCGTAGTAAACGACGTACAGGGCGAACATGAAGATGTCGCCGTGGGCGAAGTTGATGAGGCGGATGATGCCGTAGACCATCGTGTAGCCGATGGCGATGAGGGCGTAGAGCGAGCCCAGTGAGATGGCGTTCGCGAAGTTCTGTAGCAGGATTTGGACCATTGCGGCTCCCCTGAGAAGTGGACGGTGAACCCGATTGCAGAAGGGGACGCCTCGGACGCCTCAGGCGCCCATCGGCGTCCCCCCGCCGCTGAGGGAATCAGCTGGCCTTGATCGTCGTCTTGTAGGTGAACTTGCCACCGGAGACGGTCTTGATGACGACATCCTTGACCGCGTCGCGCGTCTCGTTCATCGTGATGGGGCCCGCGGCACCCGGGAACGCCTTGAGGGTCGACAGGTACTTCTGCAGCGTCTCGCCGTCGGTGCTCTTGGTCTTCTCCATGGCGTCACGGATCACGAGGTAGGCGTCGAAGGCCAGGGCGGCCACAGCGCTGGGCTCCTTGTTGTACTCCTTCTTGTACTCCTCGATGAACTTCTTGGAGGTGTCGTTGATCGGCTGCTCAGTGGCGAAGAACGTCGTGAACATGGCGCCGTCGACGGCAGCGCCGCCGGTGGTGATGAACTCGGGGGTCTCCCACGTGTCGCCGCCGAGGAACGGCTGGGTCAGGCCGAGCTGGCGGGCCTGCTTGATGATGAGCGCGGACTCGGTGAAGTTTCCGGGCGCGAAGATGACGTCGGGGGCCTGGGACTTGACGGTCGTCAGGGCGGCGTTGAAGTCGGTGTCGCCCGTGTTGTACTTGCCGCCGTCGACGACCGTGCCGCCGAGCTTGGTGAACTCGTCGGTGAAGAACTTGGCCAGGCCGACGGAGTAGTCGTTGGTGATCTCCTGGATGACCGAGACCTTCTTGGCCTTCAGCTCATTGAAGGCGAGACGCGCGAGCACCGTGCCCTGGAAGGGGTCGATGAAGCAGACGCGGAAGTAGTAGGGGTTGTTCAGCGTGACGTTGGGGTTCGTGGCGGAGGCCGCGACGGCCGGCACCTTGGCGGCCTGGAAGGTGGCGCCTGCCGACATCGACAGACCGGAGCCCCACGAGCCGATGATCGCCTTGACCTTGTCCTGCTCGACGAGTCGCTTGCCCGCGTTGGCGGCCTCGACCTTGTCGGACTTGTTGTCGACGATGACCAGTTCGATCTTCTGGCCGTTGACCTCGGGGTAGAGCTTGTTGGCGAGCTTGGCCCCTTCGACCTCCATCGTGCCGCCGCCGCCGTTGGCGCCGGTCATGGGCTCGAAGACGCCGATCTTGATCGTTCCCGTGGTCGCGGAGCCGCTGTCGACCTTCTGGACGCAGCCGGTGAGCGCGAGTGCAATGGCCGCCGTGGCGGCCGCTGCCTGAATGAACCGCTTGTTCATGGTCCCTAACCATCTCCTTTGATTGGCTGGAAACTCAGCGGCGAGGAAACCTCTCGCCGTGGCTGTTCCGGACAGTAGCACTTGGTGGTTTCATGGGGAGCAGAGTGAGCAACGGGCGTCAAACGGTGTTTACGCCACATGTCTCAGAACCGAGATCAGCCTTGTCGCCCTGCGAAAATTGACGTTCACCAGAGCTGGTGTCGCCAAGATCACAGCGTGATTTCGACATCGTCTGACAACTGTGACCCAACGGACGCATTTTCCGGGCCGATCAGGTGTCGGACTTCAGGCCCTCAAGTGCGAAGATACGGGCAGTGTTCGCTTCAAGAAGGAGTTCCCCGGTGACTGTTCGCCGTTCCACCCGTGTTGCGCTGGCGGGCGCAGCAGCCCTGTCGCTGCTCAGCCTGGCGTCCTGCGCCAACAACAGCTCGACCGCGACGTCCGCTCCCGCGGCGTCCGGCGTGTCCCTGGTCAACCCCGGCAAGCTCACCGTTTGCACCCACCTGGCCTACAAGCCGTTCCAGTACAAGGACACGTCCGGCAAGATCGTCGGCTTCGACGTCGACCTCATGGACGTCGTCGCCAAGAAGCTCAACGTCACGCAGGAGATCGTCGACATCGAGTTCGGCCAGATCACGTCCGGCGCCGTTTTTGCCGCGAAGAAGTGTGACGCCGGCGCCGCCGCCATCACGATCACCGACAAGCGCAAGGAGTCGACGGCGTTCGCCGATCCGTACTTCAAGTCGACGCAGGCCCTCCTGGTGAAGGCCGACTCGGGCATCACCAAGATGGAAGACCTGAAGGGCAAGGTGCTGGCCGTCCAGACCGACACCACCGGCAAGGACTACGCGGACAAGAACGCGTCCGCCATGGGCTACACCACCAAGGTCTTCGACGACCTGCCCTCCAGCGCCAACGCGGTGCTCGGCGGCACGGTCGGTGGCGCCATCAACGACAACGGCGTGATGTACGACTTCGCCAAGGACAACCCGACGACGAAGGTCGTCCAGGAGTTCCAGACGGGCGAGGAGTACGGCTTCAACCTCGGCAAGGACAACACGGCCCTGCTGACGGCGATGAACGACGCGCTCAAGGCTGCCAAGGCCGACGGCACGTACAACACGATCTACAAGAAGTGGTTCGGCGTCGACGCTCCCAAGAGCTAGTCGCTTCGACATGCACCAACGGCGCGTCCGGCACCCACAGGGTGCCGGACGCGCTCCCTGATCGGACCACCAAGGAGGCCCCATGACTGCCATCACCGCCGGCGCAGCGCCGGCCCGCCCCAAGCTTTCACCACGGAAACGCGCCCAGCGCGTTCGCATCGTGCAGTACGTGGTGTTGGCGGCCGCTGTCCTCGCCGTCATCCTGACCGCGGACGGGCCACAGCTTCAGCGTGTCTTCATGCGTCCGGACCTGGTGCTGCGCACGTTCACCTCCGGTCTGCCGCTCGCACTGGGCAACACCATCGCCTACACGGCCGGCGCGTTCGTCGTGGGCCTCACGATCGGGACGCTGCTCGCTCTGATGCGGCTGTCGCAGGTGGCCCCCTACCGCTGGATCTCGACCGTGTACGTCGAGTTCTTCCGCGGGGTCCCCGCCCTCATCGTCTTGTTGGCGTTCGGCGGCCTGTCGATCGCCTTCCCGGGCATGCGCGTTCCCCTCGAGCCGTACGGGACCGTCTGGATCGCCCTGGGCATGGTGAGCGCCGCCTACATGTCGGAGACCATCCGGGCCGGCATCCAGGCCGTGCCCAAGGGGCAGATCGAGGCGGCCCGTTCGTTGGGCATGCCCACCGGCATGGCGACGCGGAAGATCGTCCTCCCGCAGGCGTTCCGGATCGTCATTCCGCCGCTGACCAACGAGCTGATCCTGCTGACGAAGGACTCGTCGCTGGTGTTCGCGATCGGCCTGGCCAGCAACGGCTTCGAGCTCACCAAGTTCGGACGCGACCTGATGAACAGCACCGCCAACATGACCCCGCTGATCGTGGCCGGCCTGTGCTATCTGATCATCACCCTGCCGCTCACCGTGCTGGTGCGCCGCATGGAGAACAAGGCGAGGAAGGCGACCCGATGACCACCACTTCTGCGCCCCGCATTCCCACGGGCAACCGCGACGACGAGATCCAGATCTACGACCTGCACAAGTCGTTCGGCCAGTTGGAGGTGCTCAAGGGCATCACGACCACCATCCACCGAGGCGAGGTCGTCTGCGTCATCGGTCCGTCCGGCTCGGGCAAGTCCACCCTGCTGCGTTGCGTGAACCTGCTCGAGCAGCCCACCTCCGGACGCATCTTCATCATCAACGAGGAGATCACCGATCCGGACGCCGACATCGACCGTCTCCGGACGAAGATGGGCATGGTCTTCCAGTCGTTCAACCTCTTCCCGCACCTCACGGCGCTGCAGAACTGCACCACGGCCCTGACCAACGTTCTCAAGAAGCCGAAGGCGGACGCCGAGAAGATCGCGATGGCGAACCTCACGAAGGTGGGTCTGGGGGAGCGCGGTGGCTCCTACCCGGGCCAGATGTCGGGCGGCCAGCAGCAGCGGGTGGCGATCGCGCGCGCCCTGTCCATGGACCCCGAGCTGATGCTGTTCGACGAGCCCACCTCGGCCCTCGACCCCGAGCTCGTCGGCGACGTGCTCGCGGTCATGCGGGACCTCGCCGCCGAGGGCATGACCATGATGGTCGTGACCCACGAGATGGCCTTCGCCCGCGAGGTGGCCGATCGGGTCATCTTCATGGACGGCGGTGTCATCGTCGAGGAGGGCCACCCCAAGGACGTCATCGGCAACCCGCAGCACCCGCGCACCCGCGAGTTCCTGCGCCGCGTCCTCGACCCCACTCACGTCCATGCTGGCGACGAAGACGCGGCGTATGCCGAGCGTCACCAAAGCGATCTGAAGGTCGACAAGACCGGCGGAGGGCACTTGCCGCCGGGCGTCGGATTCCACAGCCCCTCCCTGGGCTGACACCTCCCTTCACAGCGCTGCCCCAGCTTCCGGCTGGGGCAGCGCCATGTTCAACCCTCTACGATGGGATCGGCCCCCAATCGACGCCGGGGTCATCTCGACAGGCAAGGAACGAAGACACCGTGGGCTTTCTAGACAAGATGCTGCACATGGGCGAGGGACGTATCCTTCGTCAGCTTCGGCAGGTGGCGGTGCAGGTCAACTCGATCGAGCCCGAGTTCGAGGCGATGAGCGACGCCGAGCTCAAGGGTCAGACCGCCGACTTCCGGCAGCGTCTCGAGAACGGCGAGTCCCTCGACCACCTGCTGCCCGAGGCGTTCGCGACGGTCCGCGAGGCGTCCAGGCGCGTGCTGGGCAAGCGGCACTTCGACGTCCAGATCATGGGCGGGACGGCCCTGCACCGCGGCAACATCGCCGAGATGAAGACCGGTGAAGGCAAGACGCTGGTCGCCACCCTGCCCAGCTACCTGAATGCGCTCTCCGGCAAGGGCGTCCACGTCGTCACCGTGAACGACTACCTGGCCCAGTATCAATCGGAGCAGATGGGCCGCGTCCATCACTTCCTCGGCCTCGAGACCGGCGTGATCCTGTCTCAGATGACGCCCGCCGAGCGGCGGGCCGCCTACGCCGCCGACATCACCTACGGCACGAACAACGAGTTCGGCTTCGACTACCTGCGCGACAACATGGCGCTCAGCCTCGAAGATTGCGTCCAGCGCGGCCACCACTTCGCGATCGTGGACGAGGTCGACTCGATCCTGGTCGACGAGGCCCGGACGCCGCTGATCATCTCCGGCCCTGCGGAAGAGAACAAGCAGTGGTACCCGGTGTTCGCCCGCATGGTCACGCGCATGAAGCGCGCCGAGCCGGACGGCCAGGGCGGCTACAAGGTCGACGGCCACTACGAGGTGGACGAGAAGAAGAAGACCGTCTCGATCCTTGAGTCCGGCATCACCGAGGTCGAGGATCGCCTCGGCATCCACAACCTGTACGAGTCCGTGAACACGCCGCTGATCGGCTACCTCAACAACGCGATCCGCGCGAAGGAGCTCTTCAAGCGGGACAAGGACTACGTCATCGCCGACGGCGAGGTCCTGATCGTCGACGAGTTCACCGGACGCACCCTGATCGGACGCCGCTACTCCGAGGGCCTGCACCAGGCGTTGGAGGCCAAGGAGGGTGTCGAGATCAAGGACGAGTACCAGACGCTCGCCACGATCACGCTGCAGAACTACTTCCGCATGTACAACAAGCTCGCGGGCATGACCGGCACGGCCAAGACCGAGGAGAGCGAGTTCCAGAAGATCTACGGCCTCGGCGTCCTGCCGATCGAGACCAACAAGCCGATGATCCGCATCGACCGGTCCGACCTGATCTACCGGACCGAGGACGCCAAGTTCGACGCCGTCGTCGCCGACGTGCTGGAACGCCATGAGAAGGGTCAGCCTGTCCTCTTGGGCACGGCGTCGGTGGCGAAGTCGGAGGTGCTGTCGGCGAAGCTCAAGCGCGCCGGCGTCCCGCACGAGGTGCTGAACGCGAAGAACCACGCTCGTGAAGCTGCGATCGTCGCCCTGGCCGGACGCAAGGGCAGCGTCACCGTCGCCACCAACATGGCCGGACGAGGCACCGACATCATGCTCGGCGGCAACGCCGAGTTCCTCGCCGACATGGCGCTCAAGAAGCGCGGCATCGATCCGGTCGAGCACCCGGACGAGTACGAGGCCGAGTGGGCCGCGACCCTGGCGGAGATCGAGAGCCAGGTCGCAGACGAGCACGCCGAGGTCGTCGACCTCGGTGGGCTGTGCGTCATCGGCTCCGAGCGTCACGAGTCGCGCCGCATCGACAACCAGCTGCGTGGCCGTTCCGGGCGTCAGGGCGACCCGGGTGAGTCCCGCTTCTACCTGTCCTTGCAGGACGACCTGATGCGCCTGTTCAAGGGCGAGTTGATCGACCGGATGCTGGTCGTGCTGAAGATCCCGGACGACGTCCCGATCGAGAACAAGCAGGTCACGAACGCCGTCGCCAGCGCCCAGGAGCAGGTCGAGGCGCAGAACTTCGAGATGCGCAAGAACGTCTTGAAGTACGACGACGTCATGAACCGCCAGCGCCATGCCATCTACGGCGATCGGCGCCGCGTGCTGGAGGGCGAGGACGTCGAGCCCCAGCTGCGCGAGACCACGCGCAAGGTGGTCGAGCAGGTGGTCCGCGGTAACACCGAGGGCTTCACCGAGGACTGGGACCTCGACCACCTGTGGACGACCATGCGGACGCTGTACCCCGTCGGCCTCGACATCGAGGAGTACCGCGACACGCAGGTCACGGCCGACGAGCTGGTGGCCGACTTCATCGACGACTCGATGGACGCCTACGACAAGCGCGAGGAGCAGCTGACGCCCTACGTCATGCGGCAGCTGGAGCGCCAGGTCCTGCTGACCGTCCTCGACCGCAAGTGGCGCGAACACCTCTACGAGATGGACTACCTGCGCGAGGGCATCGGCCTGCGGGCGATGGCGCAGAAGGATCCGCTGGTCGAGTACCAGCGCGAGGGCGCCACGATGTTCTCGGCCATGATGGAAGCCTTCATGGAAGAGGTCGTCACCTACCTGTTCAACCTAGAGGTCAACGTCCAGCCGGCCGTCGGCGTCATGACGGACGCGTCCGGCAACGTCCTCAACGCCGCCACGCTCGGGGTGGACGCCGAGGATCACGATCCTCGCCGCGTGGTCACGGGCCCCGCGGAGGACGGGAACGTGGCGGCGTCCGAGGACGGGTCCGACGTCGGCGCGGCCGCGCTGGCGGCGTCCGCTAAGAACGCGGCGGCGCAGCGGGCGAACAAGAACAAGAAGAAGCGACGCTAGGCCCGTGTTGGTCTTCGTGCCGGTGGCGTCCGCCGACCTCGCCGCTTGGGCGTCCGGTGAGGTGTTGTCGGACGCCGACGCGTTCGCCCCGACGGCCGCCTTCCTGGATGCCTTCGGCCTCAGCGCGCCCGATGAGGAGGACGCCGAGCGCACGCTGACCTATCTGGCCGGGCTCGTGGCCCTGCAGCGCCATGGACACCGCCTCGTCGCCGTCGCCGAGGCGCCCCTCGGCGCGGAGGGCGATGACGAGTGGGGACGCGTCCGGGTGAGCCTGCCGTTCTCCCACGTCAGCGCGCTGTTCGCCGATGATCCGGACGCCGCCGCGCAGGTCGCGTCGGTGCGCGCGGTCGTCCAGGACCTGTCGTTGGACGAGGCCTGGTCGGCGCCGGCGCATGAGCGGCTCCTGGCCGACGCCGACCTGATGTGGTTCGGGCCAGAGGAGTGGTCCCAGCTGGTCGGCTGAGGCCGGAGCGCCCTGAGCGTTGGCCAGTTCGCCAACGCCTGACAGACTCCTGTCATGCCTCGATCGATTTGGAAGGGCGCCGTCTCGTTCGGCCTGGTCACCATCCCCGTGAAGTTGTACGGGGCGACGGAGGAGAAGGACATCTCCTTCCGGCAGGTCCACGACGCCGACGGCGGGCGCATCAAGTACCGCCGTGTCTGTGAGGTCTGCGGCGAGGAGGTGCCGTATGAGCACATCGCCAAGGGGTACGACGCCGGCGACGGGCGCATGGTGACGCTCGAGGCGTCCGACTTCGACGAACTGCCGCTGCCGAGCGCGAAGGCCATCGAGATCGTCCAGTTCGTCGACCTCGACGACGTCGACCCGTCCTACTTCGCCAAGTCGTACTTCCTGGAGGCCGAGGGGCCCGGCGCGAAGCCGTACGTGCTGCTACGCGAGGCGCTGGCCGAGTCCGGACGCGCCGGCATCGTGAAGGTGGCGCTCCGGTCCCGCGAGACCCTGGCACTCGTGCGCGCCAAGGGCGACCTGCTGATGATGCACACCATGCTCTGGCCGGACGAGCTGCGCGACGGGTCGTTCGCGGCCCCGCCGGCTGAGATCAAGGCCAACCCCGCCGAGGTCACGATGGCCAAGATGTTCATCGACCAACTGGCCGGCGCGTTCGATCCCGGCGAGTTCACCGACTCCTACCGCGAGGCGTTGGAGCAGGTGGTGTCGGCCAAGCTCCAGGGCGTCCCGATGCCGTCCACGTCGTCCGGTCCGAAGGACGCCGAAGTGGTCGACCTGGTGGCCGCGCTCAAGGCGTCCGTCGAGGCGGCCAAGAGGCGGCGTGAAGAGGCGGCCAAGGCTGAGGGCAAGGCGGCCAAGGCGGGCTGATCAGCGACGCCCCGACGGGCCATTGAAGTTAGGTTCTGGCGGGCTTGAAGCGCTGAGGATTGCTGTCAAAGTCGCTTGGTGCATGAGATCATGCGGTACATGGATGCGAAGACCTCAGTTCCTGTCGCCGTCAACGAGCCGATCAAGACCTACGCGCCCGGCACGAGCGAGCGCGAAGAGCTCCAGGCCAAGCTGGCGGAGCTCTACGCAGCCGACCCGGTGGAGATCACCGGCACCTTCGGCGACGAGCGGCGTCCCGGACGCGGCGAGGACCGGCTCGAGGTCACGATGCCGTCCGAGCATGCGCACGTGCTGGGCGTCGTCCAGCAGGCGTCGCACGCCGACACCGAGCAGGCGATCGCCGGGGCGCTGCGGGTCGCTCCCGAGTGGGCGTCCATGCCGTTCTCCGAGCGCGCCGCGATCTTCCTGCGCGCCGCCGAAATGCTCGCGGGCCCTTACCGCGCCGCGATCAACGCCGCCACCATGCTCGGCCAGGCCAAGACTGCCCAGCAGGCCGAGATCGACTCCGCCTGTGAGCTCATCGACTTCCTGCGCTTCAACGTGGCGTTCGCCGAGCAGATCTACTCCGAGCAGCCCGCGAACTCGCCCGGGGTCTGGAACCGGATGGAGTACCGCCCGCTCGAGGGCTTCGTGTACGCGATCACTCCCTTCAACTTCACCGCTATTGCGGGCAACCTGCCCACCGCCCCGGCCCTCATGGGGAACGTGGTGCTGTGGAAGCCGGCGCTGGCCCAGAGCCTCGCCTCCCACGTCTTCATGGACGTCCTCGACAAGTGCGGCCTGCCGCGCGGCGTCATCAACATGGTGCCCGGCCACGGCCGCCTCGTCTCCGACATCGCCCTGGCCAGCCCGCACCTGGCCGGCATTCACTTCACCGGGTCGACCGGCGTCTTCCAGGGCCTGTGGAAGCAGGTGGGCGACAACATCGCCGGCTACCGCGGTTACCCGCGCCTGGTGGGGGAGACCGGCGGCAAGGACTTCGTCGTCGCGCACCCGAGCGCTGACCCGGTCGCGCTCGTCACCGCCCTCGTCCGGGGTGCCTTCGAGTACTCCGGGCAGAAGTGCTCCGCGGCGTCCCGGACCTACGTCCCGCGGTCGCTGTGGACCGTCATCAAAGACGACCTCGTGGCGCAGGCCGAGGCGCTGGCCGTCGGCGACGTCCGCGACCTGGCGAACTTCACCTCCGCCGTCATCGACGAGCGGGCCTTCCGCAAGCTCTCGGGCGTGGTGGACGCCTGCCACGCGGATCCGTCCATGGAGGTCATCGCCGGCGGCACCTACGACCGATCGGTCGGCTGGTACGTGAGGCCGACGATCGTCACGTCGACCGATCCGAACGCCGACATTTTCAAGACCGAGTACTTCGGGCCGATCCTCGGCGTCTACGTCTACGAGGACCGCGACTACGACCGCGTCCTCGACCTGGTGGACGCCGCGTCGCCGTATGCCCTGACGGGATCGGTGTTCGCCACGGATCGCCGCGTGATCGAGCAGACCTCGGCGCGGCTGCGGTTCACCGCGGGCAACTTCTACATCAACGACAAGCCGACCGGTGCGGTCGTCGGCCAGCAGCCGTTCGGCGGCGCGCGCGCGTCCGGGACGAACGACAAGGCCGGCTCGATGTGGAACCTGATCCGGTGGGCGTCCCCGCGGGCGATCAAGGAAACGCTGGTCCCCCCGACCGCGACGGGCTACCCCCACATGAACTGAGGACCGTTCGCCCCGAGAGATGAGCGGACATGCGCAGGGACGCGTCAGTGACTCGCCAGCCAGGCGTTTCCGGTCTGCTGCTGCACGTCGAGCGTCTCCAGGACGAACGGCGCCGCCTGCTTCTCGATGACGGGGCCAATGAGCGGAACCTTGACGGCCAGCGTGCCCTTGTAGTCGACCGCGCAGCCGCCTGGAATGGGGGCGAGCCGCGCGACGGCGTCCACCGTGACAGGCAGGCCGACCACCTTGATGCTGAAGCGGGCGCTCCGCGCGCCGTCGGCGTCGGCCGGCCCCCACTCCATGCGCTCCACTACCCGGGAGGTGGGTCCGGCGAAGGTCGCCAGCGGCCCGGGGACCTCCACGTCCGCCTCGACGTCAGTGATCGCGCCGACGTCGGTCGGTTCCACCCTGATCGTTTCGCTCAGCGCGCCGAGGTCACGGCACGCCTGGAGCAGGAAACTCGGATCGGTGACCATGGCGAAAACGCGATCGCAAGAGGCCTCGAACACATGGCGTGCGGTGAGCTGCATGGCTCCATTCTGCCGGACGCCTCGGGGAGGCGATTCGCCTGCGGATCGGTGTTTTCGCCGATACATTGGGTAAAGGAAAGCCTACTCACCGCGGAGTATTCGGGCCGATGCGCAAGAACCGTGCAGAGCTCCCGTGGTGCCGGCCGTCAGCAACCGACGATCTCGGAATCTGGAGAACTGCAGTGAACAATGTCGATGTCACCCTGGCGCACGAACTGACCGGACCTGACGATCTCAGGTTCGATCTGGAAGCGCCGAAAACCGGTGGCGATCCTGTCCTCAAGGTCGTGACCAAGCGGCCCATGTCGCTCACGACGATCATGCCTCACCTGGCCGCGCTGGGCGTCGAGGTCACCGAGGAGCGTCCCTCGGAACTCGTCGTCGACGGCGAGAAGGTGCTGAGCTACGAGCTCGGCTTCCGCACCAGTGAGGGCGTCGACTTCACCGACGACGAACTGCAACGGTTCGCCGATGGCCTGCGCGCCTCGTACTTCGGCAAGGCCGAGGCCGGACGCATGACCCGCTTGATCATGACCGCGGGCCTCACCTGGCAGCAGGTCGTGTTCCTGCGTGCCATGAGCCGCTACCTGCAGCAGGCCGGCATCCCGTTCTCCCAGACCTACATCTCCATGGCGCTCAACGCCAACACCTCGATCGCCGCGGCCCTGGTGGACGCCTTCGAGATCAAGTTCGACCCCAAGCGGCCCTTCGCCGATCAGGCCGCCCGCCAAGCAGCCTTCGAGGCCGCCGTGGCGGCGATCGAGGCGTCCCTGGACAAGGTCGCGTCGCTCGACCACGACCGCATCATCCGGATGCAGCTCGCGCTGCTGCGGGCCATGGTGCGGACCAACGCGTTCGCCGACGACCAGCCCGCGCTGGCCTTCAAGCTGCTGCCCCGCCAGCTGGACCTGCTGCCCGAGCCGCGTCCCCGCTTCGAGATCTTCGTCTACGCGCCTGATGTCCACGGCGTCCACCTGCGCTACGGCATGGTCGCCCGCGGTGGCCTGCGCTGGTCGGACCGCGCCGAAGACTTCCGCACCGAGGTCCTCGGCCTGGTCAAGGCGCAGATGGTCAAGAACACCGTCATCGTCCCGGTGGGCGCCAAGGGCGGCTTCGTGCCCCAGCACCTGCCGGACCCGTCCGTCGACCGGGCTGGCTGGCAGGCCGGCGGCGTGGCGGCCTACAAGAAGTTCATCAACTCGCTGCTCAGCATCACCGACAACATCGTCGACGGCCACGTCGTCCCGCCCAAGGACGTCATCCGGTACGACGGCGACGACCCCTACCTCGTCGTGGCCGCCGACAAGGGCACCGCGACGTTCTCCGACACGGCCAACGGCATCGCGCTGGAGCGCGGCTTCTGGCTGGGCGACGCCTTCGCGTCCGGCGGCTCGGTCGGCTACGACCACAAGGGCATGGGCATCACGGCCCGCGGCGCCTGGGAGTCCGTCAAGCGGCACTTCTTCGAGATGGGCAAGGACTGCCAGACCGAGGACTTCACGTGCGTCGGCATCGGCGACATGGCCGGGGACGTTTTCGGCAACGGCATGATGCTGTCCGAGCACACCAAGCTCGTCGCGGCGTTCAATCACCTGCACGTGTTCCTCGATCCGAACCCGGACGCCGCGTCCTCGTTCGCCGAGCGGGTGCGGCTGTTCAACCTCAAGGGCTCGACGTGGGCCGACTACAACGCCGAGCTGATCAGCGCCGGCGGCGGCGTGTTCCCGCGCTCGGCGAAGTCGATCCCGACCGGGCCTGAGGTCCGGGCCGCGCTCGGCCTGCCGGATTCTGTCACCAAGATGACACCGACCGAGCTCATCAACGCGATCCTCAAGGCCCCGGTCGACCTGCTGTGGAACGGCGGCATCGGGACGTACGTGAAGGCGTCCAGCGAGACCAACGCCGACTGCGGCGACAAGGCGAACGACGCCGTGCGCGTCAACGGGGCCGAGGTCCGCGCCAAGATTTCGGGCGAGGGCGGCAACCTGGGCTGGACCCAGAAGGGCCGCATCGAGTACGCCCAGGCCGGCGGCCGGGCGAACACCGACTTCATCGACAACTCGGCCGGTGTCGACACGTCCGACCACGAGGTCAACATCAAGATCCTGCTGGCGGCGGAGGTCGCAGCCGGACGCCTCACGTTCGAGGAGCGTAACGAGCTGCTGGCGTCCATGACGGACGACGTGGCGAAGCTGGTGCTCGCCCACAACATCGACCAGAACATCGCCCTGGCGTGTGGCACGTACCGCAGCTCGCGGATGGCGGCCTCGCACGAGGCCTGGATGAAGATCATGGAGGCCCACGGCCGTCTCAATCGGGGCCTGGAGAGTTTGCCGACGTCCGAGCAGATGGCGCAGCGCATCGCGTCCGGCAAGGGGCTGACGCGTCCCGAGCTGTGCTCGCTGCTGGCCTGGACCAAGATCTGGCTCGCGGACCTGATCCTCGAGTCCGACCTGCCGGACGACCCGTACCTGTCGGATCGCCTGACGACGTACTTCCCGAAGGCGTTGCGGGAGCGCTACGCGGACGCCATGGCCAAGCACCGCCTGCACCGCGAGATCGTCGCCACGGTGACGGTCAACCGGTTCGTGAACAGCCAGGGCATCACGAGCTTCTTCCGCCTGTCGGAGGAGACCAGCTCGACGATCGAGCAGATCGTGCGGGCCCAGCTGGCCGCGCGCAACATCCTGCAGGTGGCCAAGGTCGAGCTGGGCATGCCGGTCGCCGGCGTCGATCCGGACGCCGACGCTGCGGTCCGCATCGAGATCCGGCGCATGGTCGAGCGGGCCACGCGGTGGCTGCTCAACAACCGCCGCGGCGTCCTCGACATCAAGACGGAGTCGGCGACGTTCTCCGACGGCGTCCAGACGGTGTTGTCGGGTCTCATCGGACTCATGACCCCCCGGCATCGTGAGGGCTTCGAGAAGCAGAAGGCGACTTACCTGGCCGGTGGGGTCGCGCCGGAGCTCGCGGAGTTCGCCGCGCTGGCGCGGTACGGCCACATGGCGCTTCCGATCGTCCAGACTGCTCAGCGCACCGGACGCGACCTGATGGAGACGGCCCGGGTCATGTTCAAGGTGGCCGAAGTGCTGGGCATGGACATGCTGTTCGACCGGATCGGCGAGCTGCCCATCGTCGGCCGCTGGGACCTGATGGCCCAGGCCGCCATGCGCGACGACCTGCAGAAGCTCGAGACCGACATCTCGGCGGCGGCCCTCGAGGCTGCACCCGGTGAGTCGGACGCGAGGAAGGTCGTCGACGCCTGGCTCCGCAAGATCGACGGGGCCGAGGCCGAGCTGAAGACGCTGAAGGAGATCAACGAGGGCAGCCCCGACCTGGCGAAGACCTCGGTGGCGCTCCGGACGCTGCGGGCGATGCTGGCCTGATCGAACGGATCGGATCAACGGAGGGCGGTGGCCGCGGGGCCGCCGCCCTCCGGCGTTGTCGGAGCGTGCTGCGACAATCGTGGGCGTGAAGATCGACCTGCACCTGCACAGCACAGTCTCCGACGGCACGGACGCCCCCGCGGCCCTCATGGCGGCGGCCAAGGCCGCCGGCCTGGACGCGGTGGCTCTGACCGACCACGACACGTTCGACGGCCTCGAGCAGGGGCGCGCGGCGGCGTCCGCTCTGGGCCTGGAGTTCCTGGCTGGCGTCGAGATGTCGGCCGAGGTCGGCGGGCACTCGGTGCACCTGCTCGGCTACGGCTGCCGCGTCGATGATCCGGCACTGGCCGGCGAACTGGACGCCGTCCGCGACGGGCGGTTCGGACGCCTGCCTCGGCTGCTGCGCCGGCTCGCCGAGCTCGGCATGCCCTTGACGGAGGCCGACGTGGCGGTGTTCGCCGAGGACGCCTCCTCGCTGGGGCGTCCGCATGTCGCCGACGCGATGGTGGCCAAGGGCTACGTCCGCGATCGGGACGAGGCGTTCGGGCGCTGGCTCGCCGACGACAAGCCCGGCTACGTCCCGCGCTACGCGACGCCGCTGGTGCGCGCGATCGAGCTCGTGCGTGGGGCGTCCGGAGTGGCGGTGCTGGCCCATCCCTGGTCGAAGCGGGGCCGCCACGACCTGTCCGAGCGCTACCTGCGCGAGCTGGCGCGCGAGCACGGGCTGGACGGCATCGAGGTCGACCATCCCGACCACCTGCCGGCGGAGCGTGCGATCCTGCGCGGTCTTGTCGACGAGCTGCGGCTGGTGGCGACAGGGTCGTCCGACTACCACGGCACCGGGAAGAAGGCCGGCTACGCCCTGGGCGCGTGCCTCACGGACCCTGACATGTACCGCCGGCTGGTCGAGCTCATCGGGGCTCGGGGCGGCGTCGTGGGCTGACCGCGCGAGGCGTCCGGTGCGGTAGTCTCGTGGCCATGCACGAGCGACTCCGTTGGTGGCGGCCGTAACGACGGCCCTATCACCCATGTCGACACCACGGCCGTCGCAGTTGGCGGCCGTTTTGCATGTCCGGGCGAGGCGAGAACAGGGGAGTACCGATGACTGACGAGGTCAAGCGACAGCGGATTCTGTCGGGGATGCAGCCCACGAACGACTCGCTGCACCTGGGCAACTACCTGGGCGCCCTCGTGAACTGGGTCAAGCTGCAGGACGACTTCGACGCCTACTACTTCGTCGCCGATCTGCACGCGCTCACCGTCCCGACCGACCCGAAGCTGCTCCGCGCCCGGACGCGGCTCACGGCGGCTCAGTACATCGCCGCCGGAGTCGATCCGACGCGGTCGCCGGTGTTCGTCCAGAGCCACGTCCCGGAGCATCCGCAGCTGATGTGGGTGCTGTCGTGCCTGACCAGCTACGGCGAGGCCAGCCGCATGACGCAGTTCAAGGACAAGACGGCCAAGGGCGGCAACGCCAACGTCGGGCTGTTCACGTACCCGATCCTGATGGCCGCCGACATCCTGCTGTACGACGCGGCGTACGTACCCGTGGGGGAGGACCAGCGGCAGCACCTCGAGATCACGCGCGATCTCGCCGAGCGGTTCAACCAGCGGTTCAAGAAGGCGCTGCGCGTGCCCGAGCCCTACATCGTCAAGGAGGGTGCCAAGATCATGGATCTGCAGGAGCCCACCCAGAAGATGAGCAAGAGCCAAAGCTCCGAGCTCGGCATGATCAACCTGCTTGACGAGCCGAGCCGCAACGCCAAGAAGATCAAGTCGGCCGTGACGGACAGCGAGACCGTCATCCGCTACGACGTGGAGAACAAGCCCGGCGTCTCGAACCTGCTCATGATCCATTCGGTGCTGTCGGGGACGCCGATCCCGCAGCTGGAGGACCACTTCGCAGGCAAGCAGTACGGACACCTTAAGGTCGAGACCGCCGACGTCCTCGTGGACGCCGTCGCCCCGTTCCGCGCTCGGACGTTGGAGTTGCTGGACGATCCGGCCGAGCTCGACCGGATCCTCGCGTCCAGCGCCGATCGCGCTGGCGAGGTGGCGGCTCGGACGCTGGCCCGCGTCTATGACAAGGTCGGGCTGCTGGCGCCGGTGCGCACGTACTTCCTGTGACCTCTGGGGAGCCGCTGACCCCTCGATTCAGAGGACTTTTACGAACCGTCCGCCAGCGGTGACCCTGAATGGGCCCACTGCATGGGCCGTCCGGGGCTGACACCCGTGGTTCACCCAGGACCTGAGCGGGCGCTGCTGCTGGCCCAGCGGCGGACGGCACGACCGGCACCACCGGTGACCACTTCTCGCCGGAGATCGTGATGGAGGGCGGTTGGACGCTGCCCGTCAACGACTGCCTGGTCTTGCGCGAGGTGTCCGCCCCGGCGGGGTACGTCACTCGGTCGGCTCCGCTGATGGTGTGCAAGGGGCCCGGAGGCTGGACCACCGCCAACGGCAAGGGGTTCACGATCACCCCGCCCGGGGCCGACTTCACCGTCACCGGCGGCCAACTCGGCGACTTCACCGTGACCAACGACTCTGAGACTTGGGTCACCACCATCTCGCTGACGAACACGGCGATCCCCAAGCCGACACCCGCCCCGACTCCCACGCCGGTGTCGCCGACCCGTGGCGTCCCGGCCAAGACGTCCGCCGACGAAGCGGACGCGAGCGGCGGCGTCCCTGTGCTGGCGGCCTGCGCGGTGGCGACGCTCGCGGCGGCGTCCGCCTGGCGTAGGCGCGGCTGAGCTCAGCCGTCCAGCCGGACCCGCTCGGCGCCGATCGTCGTGTCGGCGCCCTGACCGGTCTTGACGATGGTCTCGTCCGGCAGGGCGAACAGCCGGTCGCGGATGGACGCCTCGATGGTCGGCCGGTGGCTGAAGCTGCGTCCGGTCGCGCCGGGCCCGCCGTTGACCAGGGTGTCGCCCGAGAACACCACGCCGAGGTCCGGCGCGTACAGGCACACCGAGCCGGGCGAGTGGCCCGGGGTGAGCAGGACGTGCAGGTCGGTCCCAGCGACCGTGATGACCTGGCCATCGGCCAGTTCGCCGTCGGGCTCGCTGTTGTGCGTCAGGTGCCACACCGGCAGGTCGTCGGGGTGCAGCCACATCGGGGCCCCGCAGCGGGCGCACAGCTCGGGGGACATCCGACCTTGGTGCACTGTCCGGCGTGGACGAGCGTCTTCTCGATGAAGGCCCCGATGCCCAGGGCGGGGGAGAGTTCGGTGCCGTCGGTCAGCGTCATCTTCTGGGTGGCGTTGAATGTGGCGAAGCAATACCAGGGCTGGCCCTTGCGGCAGGCGCGACAGTCGCCGCACACGGCCCGCCAGTTCAGGATCACGTAGTCGCCCGGCGCCACGTTCGTGACGCCCTCGCCGACGGACCCGACGACGCCCGCCGCCTCATGGCCGAGCAGGTAGGGGTAGGAGTCGCCGATGCCACCCTCGCGGTAGTGCAGATCGGTGTGGCACACGCCGCACGCCTGGACCTTGACGATCGCCTCACCCGGACCCGGGTCCGGGACGTTGATCGTGACCAGGTCGACGGGGGCGCCCTTGGCGCGCGATGACTCCTTGGACCTGTTGCATGGCCGCATCATGGTGGCCGCGCAGGGCTAGCCGATCACTCGGTGCCGGCGGCCACCTGAGGAGTATCGCCGTCGCGGCCACCGCGTCCGCGGCCACCGCGGCGCCGCCGACGACGACGGGTGGCCTCGGGGCTGTCGGACGCCTCGGCCGCCTGACCCTCGGCCGCCTGATCGGCCGCCGGACCGTGCTCGCCCTTGTGGTGCTTCTTGCCGTGGTGCTCGCCCTTGACGGGCGCTTCGGGGGCGGGCGCGTCGGCGTCCGCTGCGACGCCGTTGCGCAGGCGACGGCGGGTGCGCTCGCGCGCCGGACGCTCCTCGCGCTTGCGCTCCTTGTGGTCGCCGTGGCGGCCGCTCGGGCGGTCCTCGCGCACCTTGGGCGTCGAGCCGGGGACGCGTCCCCGCGTGCCCTCGGGGATCTGGAGGTCGGCATACAGGTGGGCCGAACTCGAGTAGGTCTCGGGGATCGTCTCGAAGTCGAGCTCCAACGCCTTGTTGATCACGCGCCACCGGGTGACGTCGGCCCAGTCGACCAGCGTGACGGCGACGCCCTTGCGGCCGGCGCGGCCGGTGCGCCCGATGCGGTGGACGTAGGTCTTTTCGTCGTCCGGACACTCGTAGTTGACGACGTGCGTGATGCCGGCGACGTCGATGCCGCGGGCGGCGACGTCCGTGGCCACCAGGACCTGGATCTTGTCGTCGCGGAACTTCTTCAGAGCCTTCTCGCGCAGCACCTGGGACAGGTCGCCATGAATGGACGCCGCCGCGAAGCCGCGGTCCTCGAGCTCGTCGGAGAGCCGCTGCGCGGCCCGCTTCGTCCGGGTGAAGACCATCACCTTACCGACGCCCTCGGCCTGCAGGAGGCGTCCGACGATCTCGGGCTTGTCCAGGTCGTGCGCCTGGTAGATGAACTGGGTGGTGTCCGGGACCGTCGCCTTGGCGTCGTGGGCCTCCGCGCGGATGTTGACCGGCTGGTCCAGGTGCATGCGGGAGAGCCCGACCACGGCGGCCGGCATGGTGGCCGAGAACAGCATCGTCTGGCGGCTCTTGGGGGTCTTGGCGATCAGCCGCTCGACGTCGGGCAGGAAGCCGAGGTCGAGCATCTCGTCCGCCTCGTCCAGCACGAGCTCGCGGACGTGGGAAAGGTCCAGGTCGCGGCGCTGCACCAGGTCAAGGAGCCGCCCCGGCGTCCCGACGACGATGTCGACACCGGAGCGGAGGGCGTCCAGCTGCGGCTCGTAGCCGACTCCGCCGTAGACGGTCAGGACGCGCGCCTTGCGGATCGCGCCGGCGACCTCAAGGTCCTTGGCGACCTGCAAGGCGAGCTCGCGCGTCGGCGTCATGATGAGCGCCTGCGGCTTGCCCGGATGCTTGAGGGCGGCGAAGTCGTCGTCGCCCTCGATCGTCACGCGCTGCAGCACCGTGATGCCGAACGCGAGGGTCTTGCCGGTGCCCGTGCGGGCCTGTCCGATCATGTCGGTGCCGACCAGAGAGATCGGGATGGACAGGGCCTGGATCGGGAAGGGGTGGACGATGCCGACCTCAGCGAGGGCGGCGGTGATGTCGGGGTGAACTCCGAGGTCGGAAAAGGTCTGCTTTTCGTCTGCCTGCGGCAGGGTGTTCTCAGTCAGCGTGATGCCTTTGCTCTCGCCGGCTCGCGAGAACCGGCCATGGGACCTAGGCGACCGCAGCGCCGACGGGGCGCGATCGCGAGACGCACGGAACTGCGCGTCGGCCCACTCTACTGCCCCGGACTAGACGACGCCGAATCCCACCGGACGCACGTGCTCGGTGCCGAGGTCCACGTAGGCGATGGTGCTCGCGGGGATCAGGATCGCTCGGCCCTTGTCGTCGGTGAGGCGCAGCAGCCCGCCGGACGCCAGGGCCTCGGTCAGTCCCTGCTCGACGGCGATCGCGGTCTCCGGGGTCTCGATGACGAGTTCGCGCTGCACGTGCTTGATGCCGACCTTGACTTCCATAGCTCCTCCTAGAACGGGTTCGGGCTCACTCTAGCCAGCCCCGCCCAAGGGTCAGGGAGGGCGGGGACGCCGAGCAGGCTCGCAGGGTCGGCACGCAGAACGGGCAGGCAGAAGGGGACGCAGAACGGGCCCGCCGAAGCGGGCCCGTTCGGAGTGACTCAACGGGGTGGAGAGTCGGGGTGATCGTGGGTGATATCAGCTCAGCGGCCGGACATGGTCGGCCTGCGGGCCCTTCTGACCGTCAACGATGTCGAACTCGACCAACTGGCCCTCGACGAGGGTCCGGAAACCCTGCGTCTCGATCGCCGTGTGGTGAACGAAGACATCGGTCGAGGTGCCGTCGACGGCGATGAAGCCGAAGCCCTTCTCCGCACTGAACCACTTGACGGATCCCTGCGCCATGCACTTCTCCTTACGGTAACGAAGGCCCAGCCAGGGGACCGGATGGGCCTGGAATGCTGTCGGGCGGTGAACGGACCCCGCCTGGGACGGCAGCGCTTTCACCCTTCCACACCGGCCCGACCCTCACAACAGTCCCCGCACGGGGGCCAGGGGCATCGAGAAACTGTCGGAGCCATGTGGTGGAATCGGACTCATGGCGACGTGGGATCCGGACGAGACACAGCAGCGTGTCTTGGCTCACGAGCGCGGACGCCTCCTCGTCCTGGGTGCGGCGGGCACCGGCAAGACCACGCTGCTCGTCGACTTGATGGCCCGCCGTCATCGCTCCGGACGGTCGCCTGCGCTGGCGCTGTGCCTGACCCGCCAGGCGGCGTCCGACGTGCGTGACCGGGTGACGCGGGCGTCCGGGCGGACCAGCCTGCAGCCCCAGGCGATGACCCTCCACGCCTTCTGCCTGTCCGTCCTCGGCCGGTTTTCTGACCTGGACGCCGCGCCGCGGCTCCTGACGGCGCCGGAGCAGGAGTTCCGCATCCGCGAGTTGCTGGCCGGGGGCGGCCCCGGGCTATGGCCCGAGTCGCTGGCGGACGCCGTGGGCACTCGCTCGTTCGCGCGTCAGGTCCGGGCGGCTCTGGCCCGGGCGCGGCAACTGGGGCTCGATCCGGCCGACCTGGAGGGCTTCGGCGCCCTGGCCGGCGACGTCGGCTGGGCCCGCCTGGGTGCGTTCATGGACGAGTACCTCGACATCCTGGACGCCGAGGGGGCCCTGGACTACGCCGAGCTCGTGCACCGCGTGCGCATCCTGGTCGGCCGGCCCGAGATCGCCGCGGCGATCGCGAGGGACGCGGGCGCGCTCTACGTGGACGACTACAGCGAGCTCGATCCGGCTCAGCTCGCGCTGGTGGCCGCCCTGGCCGAAGGGGCGGAGCACGTTGTGGCCTTCGCCGATCCGGACGCCGCGATCTACCGCTTCCGCGGGGCGCACCCGCGGGCGGTGACGGAGTTCGGACGACTCTTCGGCGGCGAGGTCCTGCCCCTGCGGTTCAACCACCGCTGCCCAGTCGATCTGGCGGAGCCGGCGGCGAGGGTCGCCGCCCGGCTGGGTGCGCCTGCGGTCGGCCCGGACCTCGTGGAGGCCTACCGCGGAGCCGTCCCCGTGAGTGGTCCGGGGCAGGCCGAGGCACGGACGTTCCCGGACGAGGACGCCCAGAACCGGTTCATCGCCGGCGAACTGCGGGCCGAGCACCTCGACCGGGGAACCGCGTGGGCGGACATGGCGGTGCTGGTGCGCTCCGGGCGGGGGCAGATCCCCGGCATCGCCCGGGCGCTGACCGACGCCGGCATCCCGGTCGAGGTAGCGGGCGACGAGATCGGCCTGGCCGATTCGCTCGCGGTGCGGCCCTTGCTGCTGGCCTTGGAGGTGGCGGCACGCGACGGGGGGTGTGACGCGGACGAGGCGGTCCGGTTGCTCACGTCGGGCTGGGGCGGACTGGACGCCGTCTCCATCCGGGTGCTCGGTCGGGTGCTGCGGGCGGCTGCGTCGGCGTCCGGGCGGGCGACGTCAGGACGAACCTCGGGTGACCTGATCGCCCAGGTGTTGAGCGGGGGCGACCTCCCTGATACGAGCGATCCGGGGGCGTCCGAGGTCCTGGCCCAGGTCGGTCAGCGTCGCGACGCGCTGGCGCAGGCTCGGGCGGCGATCGACGCCGGGCGGCGGCCCGACGAGGTGCTGTGGCTGCTCTGGGGCGCGACCCCATGGGCCGAGCACCTGCGGTCGACGGCGCTCTCCGGCTCGGACGCCGCGCCCCGCGCCAATCGCGACCTCGACGCCGTGATCGCGCTGTTCGACCTGGCGCGGGAGTCGTCCGCGCCGACCGGCGCGGCCGGGGTCCGGGCGTTCTTGGCCGAGGTGGCCGCGCAGCAGATTCCGGCCGACTTCGAGCGTGAGTCCGCGGTGCGCGGACGAGGCGTCCGGGTGCTGACCGCCCACCGGGCCAAGGGTCGCCAGTGGCCCGTCGTCGTGGTGGCGGGCGTCCAGGAGGGCATCTGGCCGGACGTGCGCCGCCGCGGCTCGCTGTTTGATCCGCAGCGACTGACGAACAGCGGACTGGCCGACGGCGTCGCGACCCGTGACCTGGTGGCGGGGGAGCGTCGCCTCTTCCTGCTCGCCCTGACGCGGGCGTCTCGGCGGCTGCTCGTGACCGCGGTGTCGGGCGTCGAGGGCGAGGCGAACCAGCCGTCCCGGTTCGTCGACGAACTCGGGCTCACCGTCCGCCACGTCCTGGCCCCGCCGCCTCGGCTGCACACGCTCCGAGCGCTGGTGGCGTCGCTCCGGGCCACCGCCATGGATGCCGAGGTCAGCCCCGAACTACGGCAGGCCGCCACCGTGCGACTGGCGCGGCTGGCGTCCGAAGTCGACGGCCACGGGCGCCCCTTGGCGCCGGATGCCGACCCCGAGCGGTGGTGGGGCGTCCGCACGGTCACTGGAGTCACGGCGCCGCGCCGACCTGAGCGGCTAGTGCTGACGCCCAGCCAGCTGCAAGCGGTGCTGGCCTGTCCACGGCAGTACTTCTTGTCGCGCGAGGTCAAGGCCGATCCGCCCCGGTCCAGTTCGGCGCTGTTGGGGTCGGTCATCCACGCGCTGGCCGAGCACGCGCTGTCGGAGGGGCTCACGGCCGACAACGCGCTCGACTACCTGGATCGGGTGTGGGACGACATCCCCTTTCCTGCGCCGTGGTTCAGCCAGTCGGAGCGGGCCGCGGCCGAGGCGGCGGTCATGCGGTTCATGGGCTGGCAGGCGGCGCACGACCATGCCGACGTGCTCGGGGTCGAGGTGCCGTTCGAGGCCGACGTCGAGGTCGACGGCGCGACCGTCACGCTGATGGGCTCGGTCGATCGGCTCGAGCGGGACTCGTCCGGCAAGCTGCGCATTATCGACTTCAAGTCCGCGCGGGCGTTGCCGACGCAGGCCGAGGCGGCGGCGTCCGAGCAGTTGGGGGTCTACCAACTGGCGGCGGACGCCGGCGCCTTCGATGCGCTGGCGCCGTCGACCGGCAGCGCCGGAGCGCAGCTGGTCTTCTTGCGGCACGGCGAGGACGATGCGCCGAAGGTACTCAGCCAGGACGCCCTCGGCGCCCGTCCGCACCTCAGCGACGATCCGGAGGAGCTGGCCTACCCGACCTGGGTGCATCACCGCATTGCGCAAGCGCGTCAGGTGCTGGTGTCGGGCCGCTTCGACGCGACCCCGGGCGGGGCGTGTCGCTGGTGCTCCTTCGCGTCGAGCTGCCCGGCCACGTCGGGGCAGGTGATCACGTGAGGCGCCTGAGGTTCGCCCGCGAGCTTTGCGACGCGCTGGGGATCGAGTTCAGCAGCCAACAGCTGGACGCGATCACGGCGCCCCTCGAACCGGGGGTCGTGATCGCCGGCGCGGGGTCCGGCAAGACGACGGTGATGGCAGCCCGGGTGGTGTGGCTGGTGGGCACGGGACAGGTCCGGCCCGAGCAGGTGCTGGGGCTGACGTTCACGCGCAAGGCCGCTGCCGAGCTCTCGACCAGGGTGCGGGCGGCGCTCCAGCGGGCGGGCGCCGTGGACGCGTCCGGGGTGGACGACGCCGGCGAGCAGCTGATCATGACGTACGACGCGTTCGCGGCGCGGCTGGTCAACGATCACGGGCTGCGGGTGGGCGTCGAGCCGGACGCGCGCATGATCACGGGCGCGGCGCGGTTCCGGCTGGCGTCGCGGGTGGTGGCGGCGGCCCCCGGACCCTTCCGGCACCTGGCCAGGCTGAAGCCCGACTCGGTGACCGAGCAGGTCCTGCGTCTGGACGCCGACCTCACGTCCCACCTGGCCGAGGTCGACGACGTGTGCGCGGAGTCTGCGGCGTTCGTGGCCGAGGCGTACTCGGCGCCCACGAACAACCGACGGCAGATGTTCGCGTCGCTGCGGGACGCCGCGGCGCGGGCGTCCGAGCGGGTCGAGCTGGCGGGCCTGGTCGAGAACTTCCAGGCGCTGAAGCGCGACCTGGGCGCCGTCGAGTTCGCAGACCAGATGGCCGTCGCCGCCCGCCTGGCGCGCGACGTACCGGACGTGTCGGCGGCGCTGCGCGAGCAGTTCACGGTCGTGCTGCTGGACGAGTACCAGGACACGTCGTCCGCCCAGGCGGAGCTCCTGCGAGCCCTGTTCTCCGGCGCTACGCCCCAGGAGGGGAGGGGGCACCCGGTCACGGCCGTGGGCGATCCGTGCCAGGCCATCTACGGGTGGCGCGGCGCGGCGGCGTCCAACATCATCACGTTCCCGGCCAGCTTCCCGCGCGCCGACGGCGAGCCGGCGCTCGCCTATCCGCTGACCGTGAACCGGCGCTCGGGTCAGGTCATCCTGGACGCGGCGAACGCGCTGGCGGCGTCCCTGCGCAGCGATCCTGAGCTGCGGTGGGACGGCATCGACGTAGACCTGGTCGCCCCGGACGGGACGCCACCGGGCGAGATCACGGCGGCGACGTTCGACACCCAGCACGGCGAGGTCGCCTGGGTGGCGGACCGCATCGTGGCGTCCCACGACAGCGCGCTCGTCCCCAGCTGGCGCGACATCGCGGTGCTGACGCGGCGGAACTCGACGATCCGGCCCCTCTACGCGGCGCTGGTCGCCCGGGGCGTGCCCGTCGAGATCGTCGGGCTGGACGGGCTGCTCGAGGTGCCCGAGGTCGCCGACGTCGTCGCCATGCTCCGGGTGCTCGGTGACGTGACGGCCAACCCGGACGTGGTCCGGGTGCTGACTGGTCCGCGCTGGGCGCTGGGTCCGGCCGACCTCGGTCAGCTCGGCCGGCGCGCGGCGGAGCTGTCGGGGCTCGCCCGACCCGACGGGGGTGACTTCGCCGACGAGGTCGCCGCCACGCTCGCCCAGGCCGAGTCGGCAGCCATCGTGTCCCTCGCCGAGGCGCTGGAGAGCCCGGGCGAGCGCCCCTACTCGGACGAGGGCCTGCGCCGCATCCAGGCCTGCGCCCTTGAACTGCGTTCGTTGAGGCGCCACGTCGGCGAGCCCGTCACTGATCTCGTCCGCCGGGTGATCGCCGCGCTGGGCCTCGAGGTGGAGCTCGCCGTCCGAGCCGCCGCGTCGCCCGCGGACCACGGCGCCCGGCAGTTGCACGCCTTCGTCGCGGCGGTGGCCGCCTACGTCGACGTGGACGGCGACGGCTCGCTGCCGGGGCTGCTGGCCTACCTGCGCGCGGAGGCCGAGCACGGCGCCGGGCTCGAGCAAGCAGTGGTGTCCCACGACGACTCCGTCAAGCTGATGACCATCCACAAGGCCAAGGGCTTGGAGTGGGAGCTGGTCTTCCTGCCCTCCCTCGCCGAGGGGGTCTTCCCCGGCGGTCGCGTGACCGACAACTGGCTGAGGAACGCCGGCGTCCTGCCGGCGCCGCTGCGGGGTGACGCGGCGTCGGTGCCTCAGCTGGCCGAGGTGAGCGATTCGGCGACGAAGGCCTACGACGCTGCCTTGCGTGACGAGCTTCGGCGCGGGGACGACCGGCTCGCCTACGTCGCCGTGACCCGCGCGCGTCAACACCTGGTGGCCACCACCCACACCTGGGCGCCGGGGCTGTCCAAGCCGCGCGCCGTGTCGCCTTACCTCGTGACGCTGGCGTCCTTCGGCGAGCTGGCCGTGTGCGAGCAGCCGTCGGCCACCAACCCGTCCGAGGGCGGAGGAGGCCTGGTGCCCTGGCCGGCGCCCGTCGACCAGGCGGCCTACGCGCGTCGGCGGGAGGTTGCCGACGAGATCGGACGCCTCCGCGACGCCTACGCCCTCTCGGGGGTCATGCCCGAGGACCGGGTCGCGACGCTCGACGAGGCGTCCAGGGTGGCCGAATGGGACGCTGCGGCCGACCGACTGCTGGCCGAGGCCAGGGCATCCAGAAGCGGTCGCCCGCCGCTCAGCCTGCCGCCGTACCTCTCGGCCACCGCCCTGCTGGCCCTCGATGCGGACGCCGAGGGTTACCTGAGCGAACTTGCGAGGCCGATGCCGGCGCGTCCGGTGCGATCGTCGAGGGTTGGTGAGGCGTTCCACGCCTGGATCGAGCGCCGGTTCCTGACGGCCCCCAGCCTCCTCGGGCGCGAGGACGACGCTGACGGAGAGGGCGCTGACGCGGCGCTGAAGGTGTTGATCGACACGTTCCTGGCGGGACGCTTCGCCGACCGGACGCCCCAGGCGATCGAGGTTCCGTTCACCCTCTTCCTCGGCGGGCAGGTGGTGCGCGGACGGATCGACGCGGTGTACGAGCAGCAACCCGGTCCCGAGGGCCGCTGGCTGCTCATCGACTGGAAGACCGGGTCCGGGCGCCGGGCGAATCCGCTGCAGCTGGCGATCTACCGACTGGCCTGGGCCGAGTTGATGGGCGTCGAGATCGATCGGATCGAGGCGGCGTTCTACGACGTCCGGCACGACGAGCTGATCTACCCCGCGTCCCTGCCCGACCGGGCCGGGCTGGAAGCCGAGGTGACCAGGCTCGTCGCGGCGCATTAGGTTGGCCGCCATGGAGCTGTGGGTGCCCGGAAGCGAGTTGGACCGCGTCGGCGACGACCGCATCCATCCCGAGTGGGTCGAGGGCCTCTGGGACGCCGACGGCGCGCGTCTGCTGCGGGTCGGCTCCGCTGGTCGCCTGCCGCTGGACGGTTCGGGAGGCCTGCGATTCGACCGCACGTCCGGCGCGTTCGACGGGCAGCGGCATCTGCTGGTCGGACTGGTGAACGGTGTCGGGGTCTTTGCCCTGGACGCCGAGCCCGACGAGCCGACGGCGTCCGGGCGGTTCGGCATGGTCACGCTGGGCGAGACCGACAAGGACATCGCCGTCACCGCCCTGGCGCTCGTGAACTGGCACCGCGTGGCGCCCCACTGCGGCGTGTGCGGGGGCGACACGCTCGTCGGCGCCGCCGGGCATGTGCGGCATTGCCCGTCGTGTCGGCGCGATCGCTTCCCGCGGACCGATCCCGCGGTCATCACGGCGATCCTGGACGCCAACGACCGTCTCTTGCTGGCGCACAACACCGCCTGGGACGCCAACCGGATGTCCCTCGTCGCCGGCTTCGTCGACGCGGGCGAGTCGCTGGAGGCGTGCGTCCGTCGAGAGGCGTTCGAGGAGGTCGGGGTCCGGGTGGGGGAGGTCCGCTACGTGTCGAGTCAGCCGTGGCCCTTTCCGCGGTCGCTGATGCTCGGCTTCGTCGCGCGGGCCGAGTCGTCCTACATCACCGTCGACGGCCTCGAGATCGACCGGGCCGCCTTCCTGACCCGCGACGAGTATGAGCAGCTGCTCGCCGATGGGCGCCTGGTCGCGCCCGGATCGGTGTCCATCGCGGCAGCCCTCATCGGACTCTGGCGTCGCGGTGAGTTGAGCGTTTAGCTCGCCAACGGGCCTTCTCGCGGCGGTTCGGATGTGAACCGCGGCTCATGCCCACCCCGCGGGACTCATCTCGCGCTCCATTGCGGGTGACGCACCGCGTTCAGCGTGTCAAACAAGCAGGACGCCGACAGCACGGGGGCCGAGCTTCGTACCGTTTGCCAAGGTACGAACCCCGGCGAGGGTCACCAACCTCGGCCGCGTGCCTTGGCGGCGGCGTGGGCGACGTTGCGTCAGGCGTCCAGTCGTGGACGCAGCCCGCTCGTGCGCGCGGCGGGACGGGCGATGGCCGCGCGGATGGCGTCCTCGGTGCCGACGATGAGCACGCTGTCGGACGCTCGAGTGACCGCCGTGTAGAGCAGCTCGCGCGTGAGCAGCGGGGAGCCGACGGGCGGCAGGACCACGCTCACCTGCTTGAACTGGCTGCCCTGGCTCTTGTGGATCGTCATGGCGTGCACGGACGTCAGCCCGTCGAGCACGTATGGCGAGAAGCGGCGCGGCCCGGAGCCCGTGGCGAACACCGCTTCCGGCGAGCCACCCGTGTCGAGGACGACCCCCGTGTCGCCGTTGAACAGGCCCACATCGGACGCGTTCCGCGTCATCAGCAGGGGGCGTCCGATATAGAACTCGCCCCCCTGGCCGTAGCCGGGAAGGTCCTCGGTGAGCCAGGTGGTGACCGTGCGCGACCAGGCCTGGACGCCGAACGGACCTCGGCGGTGCGCGCACAGCAGGCGATGGCGATCCAGCATCGTCAAGGCCAGCTGGTCGTCGCCTCGAGCCGCGGCCTCGAAGAGTCTCGACCCCGCGTCCACGCAGCGCTCGCGCAGCACGTCGGTCGCGTCGTTCGGTGCGACGAGCCTTACGGCCTCGCTGTCGGTCAGCACCGCGATCGCCGCGTCGGCGTCCGAGTCCCGAATGGCCGTCGCCAGCGACTGGATGTCGCCCGAGAACCGGAAGTTGTGGCGAAGCGGAACCACCACCTGCGCCAAGCGGCTCGCCTGGGTCAGGTCGGCAAGCACGGCGCCCGCCTCGACGGACGCGAGCTGATCGGGGTCGCCGACGAGCACCAGGCGCGCCCCCGGCTTGAGGGCCGACAACAAGCGGGCCATGAGCGTCATCGAAACCATCGACAGTTCGTCGACGATCACGACGTCGTGCGGCAGCGGGTTGGTCGGATCATGCTTGAAGCGGGTTCTCGACCCCGCCTTCCAGCCGAGCAGCCGGTGCAGGGTCGACGCCGACGCGTCCAGGCCCTCGGCCCGCAGCGACTCGGTCATCCGCGCTGCGGCCTTGCCGGTCGGCGCGGCCAAGGCGACCAACGCAGGGGCGTGTCCGGCGGTGAAGGCGCGCACGATCCTCGCGATGACCTGCGTCTTCCCGGTGCCCGGTCCGCCCGCGATGATCGTCAGGCCGGACGTCAGGGCGAGCCGCAGGGCGGCGTCCTGCTGGGCGGCCCTCGGATCGCCCGACGAGACCTCGGGGACGACGCCCAGCGGCGCATCCGAGGCGAGCAGGCGCTCCAGGATCCGGCTCCGGACGGCCTCCTGGTCCCGCCAGTAGCGCTCCAGGTAGAGCAGCCCGTGAGCGAGCCGGAGGGGTCGAACCGGCCCGTCCGTCCCGTCGCCGACCGTGACGATCGGGCTGGCTTCGAGCGCAGCCAACCAGCCGTTCGGCTCGGGCCAGTCCTGAGCGGGAACCGCCGGCGCGGCCTCGTCGGACGCCGCCCCGTCGAGCCGCTCCCATTGCGCGGCCGTCTGGGGGGCGGACGCGATCTCGATGCACAAGGACCCGGACCGCAGAGCCCGCACCGCCAGCGCCGCCGCCAACCGGACGCGTTCGTCCGACTCGCCGTACAGGAAGCAGAGATGCAGGGCCGGATGCACGTCCGCCCAGCCCAGCAGCCCGTGCTCGCTGAACGTCTTCAGCAAGCCGGACGCCGACACGGCGATGTCGGTCATCGTCGGCCCCCCGCCAGCAGCTGGGACACCGCGATGACCAAATCGGGGCTGGGCCGCCACGAGAAGACACCGGTCGGATGGCCGTCGATGATGGGCGTGGCCGGACCCGCCATGCCCCGGACGAAGAGGTAGGCCGACCCGGCAAGGTGCCGCTTTGGGTCGTAGCCCTTCTGCCTCCGCGCCAGGAACCGATGCAGGGCGACCGAGTAGAGCAGGGCCTGGAGGGGGTAATGGCTCGCCATCATCGCCTCCGCCATGGCGGGTCGGGTGTAGTGGCCGAGGGTGAGCTCACTGGGAGCGACGCCGGCGGCGCCGAGACGGTTCGTCTTGTAGTCGACGATGAGGTGGCCGCCGCCGGGCAGCCGCAGCACGGCATCGATCGAGCCGGTCAGGAACCCGTGCAGCCGCTGCTCCGTCAACGTCGGCCCGCTGAGGCGGGCGGGGTAGGCGGCCAACACGTCGTCCGCGGGCAGGTGTGCCGCCAGCAAGGACGCCACGTCCGCGAGGGTCGCCTCCGGCGCGTCCAGCGCGAACTCGAAGACGAACTCGCTCAGCCGGTCGGGCGGTGCGAAGGACCGCAGCGTCGTGTGCTCGGCGAGCGGCCCTAGGGGGGTCTCGAGCGTCGGTGCCATCGCGTCGGCGAGGCTGACGGCGTCCACGCCTTCGATCGGCCACCGTCTCAGCGCGCGCCTCACCTCGTCCAGCAGGCCCGCGCGCCAGCCATCACCCGTCGCGTCGAACGATTCGTAGACCGCATGCACCAAGGTGCCGAACGCGGCGCCGCCGGGCAGCTCAGCCATGGGCGAGGGAGTGGCGAGGCCACGGTCGGCGTCCACCGCGATCGGCTCCGTCGGCTCGTCCGCCACGATGCCGGAGTCGACCAGGTGGGCTGCCGCCGTGAGGCCGGAGTAGGACGTTCTCCGCCACTGCTGGTCGATCTGCCTGGTCCACTCGCGGCGGCGCAGGGACGCCGCGGCGGGAGCTGCGATGCCGGCCGGTACCGGCGGCGTCTCTGGCGCCGCCACGACCGCGATGCCGGACGCCGCGAGGGCGGGCTTCGTGAACGGCGAGCCGCCCCCGGGCTCGGCGCGCGTGTCGTAGGCCACGGCGGGACGCCGGGGGGCAGCGGCGTCATGGTCGGCGTGGACGAGGCGGTGGAGGGGCGACCGGGCCACATCCCAGTGATTGGCCCACCACGCGACGACGTGCGATTCCGCGCGGGTGAGCCCCACGTAGAGCGCGCGCAACGACTCGTCGGCGTCGTCCGTGCGCTGCGCGAGCCAGCGCTTGTCTCGCCCGGGGCCGGCGAGGCCGCCGACGTCCAGCTCGCGTCCGTCCGCGCTGGGCAGGACGATCTTCGCCCCCGTATCGCGTTCGGCCAGGTAGTCGCGGGACGCCTCCGGGAGCAGCACGACTGGGAACTGCAGGCCCTTGGCGCGATGGATGGTCATGATGTGCACCGCGGCGTCGTCCGTCTCGAGACGTCGGGTCCGCTCGGACGAGGCCGTCGCCTCGCTCATCGAGGACGTCAACCAGGCGAGCAACTCGCGCGGCAGGGAGCGGCCCAGAGCCAGGCTCTGGTGGTGCAGCAGTTCCACGATGTGGCGGTGGTCCGTGACGAAACGCTCCCCTAGGTCGACCGACAGAAGGCGTCCGATCATGCCGCTGTCTCGATCGATCGCGGCCCACAGCGCCGGCACCCCTTGCTGGCGGACGATCCGTCCCCAGCCGTGCAGCCACTGCGACCACCTCGCCCACTGGGCATCGTCCGCGGTCGCCAGTTGGGCGACGGAGCCGCCCACGAAGTTCGTCAGGATGGCCCGCTGGACGAACGGACGCCGCGGCTGGTCCAGCGCGGCGAGCAGCGCCACCCAGTCGGCGGCGGCGTCCGAGGCGAAGACGCTGTTGGTGCCGCTGAACGTGGCGGGGATCCCGGCCTCGGTCAGGGCCGCGGCGAGCGCAGCGCCTCGGCCGTTCGAGCGGACCAGCACGGCGATCTCGGACGCGAGCAGCGGTCGCCCGCCGCGATGCGCCAGCGGAGCCTCCGGTCCCAGGAGCGTCCCGACGACGCCCACCAGGTCGTCGGAGATCGCGCGCGCCGCGACCCAGGGCGACACCGGCTCCTCGGACTCGACGACCCGCAGTTGCACGCCGGACGCCCACGGCGACCCCGGCGCGGCCGCGAGGCGCGGCTTGTCGTGATGGGCGGCGATGGGTGGGACGTCGATGGCGTCCCCCAGGAGGACGCCCGCGAAGAGTGCCGACACGGCGTCCACGACCGCCGCGTCGGCGCGGTAGTTCTTGGTGAGCGTGTGTCGGGTGGCCGCTGCGTTGGCCGCCGCCGAGTACGTGTGCACATCGGCGCCCCGGAAGGCGTAGATGGCTTGCTTGGGATCCCCGATCAGCACCAGGGCGCCGTCGTCGTCGTGGCCGAAGGCGGAGCGCAGGATCTGCCACTGCACCGGATCGGTGTCCTGGAACTCGTCCACCAAAACCACCGGAAACCGCCGCCGCAGCCGCTCGCGAGCCCGCTGCCCGAGGTCGGGGTCCAGCAGGGCTCGGCGGAGTCGGGTCAGCTGGTCGTCGAACGAGAAGAGGCGGCGCTGACGCATCCGGTCGGCCACGACGTCGCGCACCTCGCCCGCGAACGCGACGCGCTCCGCGACGCGTCCGTCGGCATCAGCGGGGCTGAGGGAGGCGTCCAGGGTGACGGCGTCGCGAGCGATGTCGCGCGCGCCCGGCTCCTCGTCCTTGACCGTCTGCCAGCGAAACGGCGGCCTGCGGGCGTCGAAGGCGTAGCGGCGCAGGTAGACGTCGGAAGCGGCCTCGTCGGCGAGTGGCAGCAGGTCGTCGATCAGGCGCGACTGGGGTTCTTGGGGCGCGAGCACCCCCAGGCCGCGGAGCATGCCGTGGCAGAACTCGTGGGTGGTCATGATCGTCGCCTGATCGAAGCGGTCGAGCGCGGCTCGAAGGCGGTCCAGGCGCGCTTCGACCTCGGCGAACGAGCCGTTCGTCAGCAGGTGGTCGACGTCGTCAGCGGGCGGCGTCCCGTCGGCTAGGAAACGGGCGAGGGCGGCGGTCGAGTCGACGAGCCGTTCGCGGACGCGAGAGCGCAGCTCGGCGGTCGCCGCGCGGGAGAAGGTGACGAGGAGGAGGTCGCCGATCGAGGCTCGACTCTCGGCCAGGAACCGCGTCGCCAGGGCCGCGATCGCGTAGGTCTTGCCCGTCCCGGCGGACGCCTCCAGCACCGTGGTGCCCCGGGGCAGCGGGTCGACGATCGAGAACGGACGCATCATCGCTCGGCCCTCACGATCGGCCGCCATACCACGGCCGCGAGGCTGCCCAGGAGGCTCTTCTCGCCAGCTCGGCTCCAGGGGCTGCCCGAGGCCGGCTCGTCCCACGGCTTGCGTCCGGACGGCAGGACGGCGTCCCACACCGCGTCGCGGTCCCACGACCACTGCTTGTTGAGGTCGCGGTCGGCCAGGGGATCGCCGTTGCGCGCCCGGCTCTCGGCCCACAGGCGTCCGACCCGGGGCGGCAGGGGGAGGATCCGCTCCCGTCCGTGAACCGCCAGCGCCACCAGCTCGGCGAGGTACTCGCGCGCGGCGTCCGGGCCGGGGGCCGTCAGTCGACGTCGCCGTCCGCCGCCGAGGAGGACGGCGTCCACGGGCTGCTCCGTCACGATCGTGGCCGCCAAAAGGTCCACCCACGCCGAGACGATCGTGCGCGGGGACACCCGAGAGAAGGACGCCGTGAGCGCCACGTCGCCGCGGACGGCGACGCGTCCCGTGACGCGCACCCCCTCGAACGTCTCGTCCAGCGCGACGAAGCGCGGCGCGGTCGCCAGATACGGCTCGGCGTCGCCCGCCGTGGTCACGGCCGTCCGGCTGACGTCGTCCAGCAGGCGCGTCCCCAACTCCCCCGGGGGCAGCGCTCCTCTGAGCCGTTCGGCATGCCTCGCGGTCTCGAGCGGACGCCCCTGGATCAGCTGCCCCAGGAGCCGGTCACCGATCTGCCAGCGCGCGAGGGCGTCCAGTTCGATCGGCAGCTCCTCGGACGCCGCCTCCTCATCGCCGATCGTGAGCCCCGCACGCTCGCGCAGGAAGGACCGAGCCGGGTGCTGCAAGAACGACCTGAGCTGGTCGAGGTCGAGGGTCGTGACCGGCTCGGACAGCGGCAGGTGGCCGACGTCGAAGCGCCCGGTGACGCGTCGGCGACGCGGCGCCGTCAGGGCGCGCGCACCCCGGAGGGCCGCGCCGTCGAAGCTCAGCGGCACGGGCCCGAAGAGAGACGGGGAGAAAGGTTGCAGGGGCTCTTGCCGGACGAGCCACTCCGCCTGCGGGTCGGCCGTGGCGGTCGCGGCTTCGATGAGTTCGATGACGCCGGCCGGGGCCGGACGCGACTCCAACGTGTGACTCGACCAGCCCTGGTAGATCACCACGAGCCGGTCCTGGGCGGCGCAGATCGCGTCGAGGACGGCTTGCCTGTCATCGCGTCCCGGATCCGGATCACCCGGGATCGGGGCCGCCGCCACGAGGTCATCGCCGTCGGGCAGGCCCCGCCGCGGAAACGTGCGCTCGTCCAGACCGACCAGGCAGACCACCCGGTGCGGCACCTGGGCCAGCGCCCGGAGGTCGCACACCACCAGCGACCCGTCCCCGAACGACGGGCGCGCGGCGCGTCCGTCGAACTCGGCGTCGAGCAGGGCCAACGCGTCGGCGGCGCCGAGGACGGCGGGGGAGCCCGCGCTGCGCCGCTCGACGACGTCGAGCACGCTCCAGAACTGCGCGAGCTGCCACGAGTCCTCGAAGCCCACGTCGGTCAGCTGCTCGACGATCGTGCGGAAGTGCTGCACCCAGCGGGACGCCGTCGCGCGCTCCGGACGCGCCACCAGGCGCGAGAGGCGGCTCACCAGCTCGGCCAGACTGCCCAGTAGCTCGACGTCGGAGGAGTCCACATCGTCCACGGGCGAGATCACGCCGGCGGCGGCGAACTCGTCATCGCCGAGGGCCTCGCCGAGGAGAAGCCTCTGGACGCCGACCTGCCAGGTGCCTTGTCGGACGTCCGGGATGCCGAACCGCCCCCGGTGCGCCGCGTTCAGCCCCCACCGGATGCCCGCCTGCTCGATGAGCGCGCCGAGCCGTTCCGTGTCGTCGTCGGCGAAGCCGAAGCGGCGGGCGACGAAGGGCTGGCCGGCCAGCGCGAGGAGCTGGGCGGCGCGCGCCCGCGTCGTGTCGAGCTGCGTCACCTCCCGCACCAGTCGGTGCAGGGCGTTGGGTTGGGCGCCTCCCGCCACCTTCAACCGGAAACCGGGCGCCGGGTGCGCCTGTTCGTCGCCGGTGAAGACCGCCTGCAGATACGGCGTCAGCAGCGCTGGGTCAGGGCAGGCGACCACCATGTCGCGCGGCTCCAGCGAGGGGTCGTCCGCCAGCAGACCTGCCAGTGCGTCGCGTAGGACCTCGGCCTGCCGATCCAGACCGTGGCTGGACCGCACATCGATCGTCCGGTCGTCGCCGAGCCCGGACCTGACCCGCGGCACGCGCCCGTCGGCTAGGTCCTGCTGAACGGCCCCCAACAGCGTGCCTGGACGCGACCTAGCCTCCAGGTGGACGACCGATGCTGCCTGCGCCTGAAGCAGGGCCGCCGTCTCTGCGCCGCGCGTGCCCAGCCGTTTGCTGAGCGGGTTCACCGAGTCGGCCGGACCGGCCACGTGCAGCCACGCGGAGATCCTCCGTTCGGACGCCACCGCGGCGAGCAGCTCCGCCGTCGGCGCCGTGAGGGCACGGGGGCAGAAGAGCGCCACCCCGGGGGCGTCCAGCTGCCGTCGGCCCGCCAGCAGGTCGGCGATGAGCCCCTGACGGCGCTCGACCGGATCGGGCCCCGCGACCACGGAGTGCAGGTTCCGCCAGAGCACGGCCTGCCACGCATCGAAGCCGAGCCCCAGGTCGTCCACGGCGTCGGCGTCCGACCAACGAAGCAGCAGGTCGGGACGGAGCCGGGCGTAGCGGTCCAGCAGGGACGCCACGCGGGAAGCGTTGGCGTAGCGCTGATCGGACGCCGCGAGGTGGTGCCGCAGCGGCTCCAGCCCCGGGGTATGGGCCTCGGCGAGCGCCAGCACGTGCCACACGAGCCGCTGGGGCGCCCACGGGTCGTCTGCGGGATCGAGCCCCGACACGATCTCGTCGAGCCGTGACAGCGGCTCGAACCGGACGCCGGCGCAGATGCCCTCGCCGGCGGCGCCTGTCTCACGGGCGATCCGCTGGGACAGCCACCGCTGCATCCCGGCCCCAGGCGTGAGCACCAGCGGGGCCTCAAAAGGATCGGCGTCCAACTCGGTCAGCCACGTGACCAGCCCGGACGCCAGCGCGCGGACGTCGGTGCTCTTCACGAGGTGGAGACCGGTCGAGTTCATGATGCGGCCACCCTATTGCGGCGGGCTGACAGTTTCTGCGCGGGCCGCCGACCCTGTGGATATCGACCACCCGACCCGGCACCTTCCGTCGGACGCCGCCCCTACAGTGGGCGCCGTGCCACTCCACCCTGACGCCATCCTCGAGGCGCTGGACCCTGAACAGCGGGCCGCAGCGACCGCCCTGGAGGGGCCGGTCTGCGTGCTGGCGGGGGCGGGAACCGGCAAGACCAGGGCCATGACCCACCGCATCGCCTACGGCGTCGCCGTCGGCTCGTACGACCCGCGCGCGGTGCTCGCGCTCACGTTCACCACGCGCGCGGCGGGCGAGTTGCGCGGACGCCTCCGCAGGCTCGGCGCACACGCCGTCCAGGCCCGGACCTTTCACTCGGCCGCCCTGCGACAGGCCCAGTACTTCTGGCCCCAGGCCTACGGGACGCCGCTGCCGCCGGTCGCCGACAGCATCATCGCGCTGGTCGCGGAGGCTGCCCGCCGAGAGCGCTTTCCCGCCGAGACCGCCCTGCTGCGCGACCTCGCGGGCGAGGTCTCGTGGGCGAAAGTGTCGAACGTCGCGCCCGCCGACTACCCCGAGGTGGCGCCCACCCGGCAGCGGGCCGTTGCCGGACGCACGCCCGACGAGGTGGCCCGCGTCCTGGCCCGCTACGAGCAGATCAAGTCGGCCAGGGGCGTCGTCGACTTCGACGACATCCTGCTGTGCACCGCCGCACTGTTGTCGTCGTTCCCCGAGGTCGCGCACGAGGTGCGCCGCCAGTACCGCACGTTCGTCGTGGACGAGTACCAGGACGTCAGCCCCCTGCAGCAGGCCCTGCTGGACCTGTGGCGCGGCGACCGCGACGACCTCTGCGTGGTAGGCGACCCGGCGCAGACGATCCACAGCTTCGCCGGCGCGCAGGCGTCCTTCCTGACGAGCTTCGCGCTCCGCCACCCCAGTGCCCAGGTCATCGAACTCGTCCGCGACTACCGCAGCACCCCCGAAATCATCTCGCTGGCCAACGCCGTGATGCGAGGTCACGGCCCGGGCGTCGAGTTGCGACCCGTGCGTCCCGCCGGCCCCGTGCCGACGTTCGCTCAGGCCGCCAGCGAGCCGGACGATGCCCGGTCGCTGGTGGCTTGGCTGAAGGCGCTGGCCGATCAGGGGGTGCCCTACGGCGAGATGGCCGTGCTCTACCGCATCCATGCGATGTCGGTGCCGCTGGAGGCGGCGTTGAGCGACGCCGGCATTCCCTACGCGACGCGGGGCAGCGAGGGCTTCTTCGAGCGCGGCGAGGTCAAGAGCGCCCTGCACGCCCTGGCGGTGGCCGTCCGCACCACCCAGTCGGACGATGCTGCTTCCGCGCAGTTCCGGGCCGTCCTGGCCGGCCTCGGCTGGACGCCCGACCCGCCCGACGGCCAAGGTGTGGTCCGGGAACGCTGGGAGTCGTGGTCGGCGCTGGCGTCCCTGGCGGACGACTTCTGCGCGGCCCATCCGGACGCCTCCCTCGCCGACCTCAACGACGAACTCGAGGCCCGCCGGACGAGCCAGCACGCGCCAGCCGGCCAGGGCGTCACGCTGTCGACCCTGCACGCAGCCAAGGGCCTCGAATGGGACGCCGTCGCCGTCACGGGCGTGTGCGAGGGCAGCCTGCCGTTCGCGCTGGCCACCACCGCCGAGCAGGTGGCCGAGGAGCGCCGCCTGTTCTACGTCGGCGTCACCAGGGCCCGGACGCACCTGCGGATCTCGTGGGCGACGACCCGCAACGGGGGAGGGCAGCGGCGTGCCCCCAGCCGGTTCCTCGACGGGATCGTGGCCGTGCCGAAGGCGGCGGCCGCCCCGGCGTCCCGACGAACGCGCCAGGGCCCCCGCTCCGCGCTGTCGGAGACGTGCCGGTCCTGCGGGCGGGGGCTGACCTCCGGACGCGAGCGCAAGCTGCATCGGCACATGGACTGCCCGGCGTCCTACGACGAGGGACTGTTCGAGGCGCTCAAGGTCTGGCGGAAGGCGCAGGCGGACGCCGCGGGCGTCCCTGCGTTCGTGGTGTTCACCGACGCGACGCTCATGGCGATCGCCGAGGACGTTCCGACCGACGAGGCGGCGCTGCTGAAGGTGGGCGGGGTGGGAAGGGTCAAGCTCGACCGCTACGGGGCCGAACTGCTGCCGCTCCTGGTCGCGGCCAGCAAGGCTCAAGCCTGATTGCTACCAAGCCGCACCGCGTGACAACGGGGACGCCAAGGTCCTGACAACAGTGAAGTGCCGGACGGATGACCGTCCGGCACTTCAAAGATTCGAGCTCTCGCCGCTCAGGCCTTCGGCAGGAAGCGGGTGAGGTTGGTGCTGCACGTGGGGCACTTGGCCTTCGCGATGCGGGTGCCCTTCTCGTTGACGGACACCTGACCCTCGGCATCCCGGTGATCCTTGCACTTCACGCAGTAGAACGAACCCTTGTAGGTCTCTGCGGCCACGTTTGTCCTCCTGTAGGTAGGGACGCGCACGACACAGTTCGAGTCGGACGCCTTCGGTCACACTGTAGAGCACGCTCAGGGAATTCCCCGTAAGCGGCAAAAGGCAAGACCCCCGGCTGCGTCGCAGCCCGCTTGCCTTCCCCTGCATGCGGAGCGTCGAACCGGAGGTCTTGTTGGATGAAAGTACCGCCGTTGCCGGAGCCGGTCAAACGGGGCCGTCCGGGCCTGGACGCGTCGCCCGCGGACTTGTCGGAGGGCTCATTTATGGTGGGGCTGTGCAAGAGCCGAGCTATCAGATCCGCGAGTCCGCCCGTCGGCGACGCACGTTGACGGCGTTCCGAGAGGGCGGTCAGTTGGTGGTCGTCGTGCCGGCCACCCTGTCGGCGCGGCAGCGGCGCGAGCTCGTCCCGCCATTGGTGGCGCGGTTCCTGGCCAAGGAGGTCAAGCGGTCCGCCCCCCGCGGGGACGCCGAACTCACCGAGCGCCTGGGCGAGCTCTACCGCCGCTACCTTGCGCCGGTCGGCGGACCGATGCCGTCCGTCGGGGCCCGCTGGGTGACCAACCAGAACTCTCGGTGGGGCTCCTGCACGCCCTCAACCGGCGAGATCCGGCTGAGCCATCGCCTGCGCGACATGCCCGGCTGGGTCGTCGACTACGTCTTGGTGCACGAGGCGGTCCACCTCATCGAAAGGGACCACTCGGCCCGCTTCCATGCCCTCGTGGCCCGCTATCCGCACACCGAGCGCGCCAAGGCCTTCCTCGACGGCGTCCAGTTCGCCTGGCGGCGTCCGGACGCCTAGGCCCCGTCCGGTCCCTTGCGGCCCTCTTCGTCGAGCAGACGGGCCAGTTGGGCGTCCAGGTCGTCGACCCCATCGGTCGGCGCGACCGCGGGGCGTCCACGCTCGACGTAGCCGAGCGGGTCGTCCAGGTCGGCAGCCGTGGGAATCAAGTCGGGATGCGCCCAGGCGGCGTCGCGCGCCTCGTAGCCCTGTGCGGTGCGCAGGGCGGCCCACAGATTCGCCGCATCGCGGACGCGCCGGGGCCGCAGCTCCAGGTTGAGCAGCGCCTTGAGCGCGGCCTCGGCCGGACCCCCGCTCGCTCGGCGCCGACGGACGCTCTCGAGCAGCGCGCTGGCACCCGGCATCAGCCCCGCGGTCGTCACGGACACCACGTCGTCGACCCAGCCCTCGACGAGCGCCACGAGGTTCTCCAGGCGCCCCAGGATCTCCGTCTGCTCGGCGGTCTGCACCGGCTCGAAGAGCTTGCTGGACAGGGTCGAGCCCAGCGACTCCAGATCTTCGGCGGTCATCTGCCCGGACATCTGCGACTCCAACGCCTCCTCGATCGCGTGGGCGTCGATCGAGATGCCGCGCGCGTAGTGCTCGACGAGGGCGAGCAGCTGCGGTCCCAGCCAGCCCACGGACGCGAACAGGCGCTGGCGGGCGGTCTCGCGCAGGGCCAGGTAGAGCCGCACATCGGCGTCCGACTGCTCGAGGCCGTCGCCGAACTTGGCGACGTTGTCGGGCAGCAGGGCGACGATCGGCTTCTTGGTCAGGGGGAACGAGATGTCGCACGCGCTCACGACGTCGGTCGACAGCAGGCCCAGCGCCTGGCCCAGCTGGGCCGACAGCATCCCGGAGGACGCCGCGCGCATCAGCGGCTCGAGCATCGGCTGGAGCCCGCCCAGCTCCTCGCTCTGCTTGGTCAGCAGGCCGGTGATGGCCGCCGAGAACGACGACGCCACGGGGGAGGTGAGGGAGCGCCAGACGTCGAACGTCTGCTCGACCCACTCGGCGCGGCTCCAGGCCGCCGCCGGGGTGGCGATCCGGCCGAAGGCGGTCTGCTGATCGAGCCACAGGTCGGCCAGGCCCACGGCGTCCCGGACGGCGGCCACCTCGGACGCCGACGGCGAGGGGTCGGTGCCCTGGGCGGCCGTCACCTTGCGTGCGACATCGCGGGTGAACGTCCAGTTGAGGCCGTCGGCCCCCGCTCCGCCACCGAAGGACGCCATCTGCGAGGTGAACTGCGTCATGGCCTGCTGCAGCTTGCCCATCAAGCCGTCCATGTCGAAGTTGCCGTCCGCCCCGGGAGTGATGCCGAACTGCGCCATGAACTGGGCGAGCGGGTTGTCCTGGTCGCCTGAGCGGTCGGGATCGAACGGGTCTCGATCGGACGCCATGGGTTCTCCTTCGACGGTTGGAGTCTCCATTGTCGCGCACCGTCCCAATCGATGGCCGGGCTACGATCTGCACAGCGTGCCGCACGGCGCGAATCCCTCGAAAGGGCCCCATGACCAAACAGACCTGGACCGCGCTGGTCGCTGGGATCTGTTTCGCGGCCTGCGTCCTGGTGGCCGCGGTGGTGCCCGTCCCGTTCGTGATCTGGTCGGCCGGCCCCACCAGCGACCTGCTCGCCACCGGCGACACGGTTCCGGTGACGGTGACGAACGCCACCAACTACCCGACCACCGGACGCCTCCTCGTCACCACCGTCTCGCAGACGCGGCTCAGCGCCAACGTGTCGTTGTTGGAAGCGCTGTACTCCTACTGGGCCGAGCAGCGTGAGGTGCAGCCGCGCTCTGCCGTTTTCCCGGCGGGCGTCGACGAGTCGACGCTGGCGGCCGAGCAGGCGACGGAGCTGACGTCCGCGCAAGAGGACGCCGCGGCGGCCGCCTTGCGGTCGGCCGGGATCAAGGTCGACCCCGTACCGGTCGTCGCCGCCGTCAACGCGGCCGGACCCTCGGCGGGCAAGCTGCTCGTCCGCGACGCGGTCATCGCGATCCGCTACACGACGACCCCGACGGCGACGGCCGTGCAGACGGCGGCCGAGGCGAGCACCGCGATCGCGTCCGGCAAGGTGGGGGACCAGATCATGTTCTCGATCGTGCGGGACGGCGTCCCCCAAGACGTGCTGGTGACGACCCAGTCGTCCAAGACCAGCGCCGACCAGCCCGTCGCGGGCGTCAGCTTCGTCCAGGGGTTCCGGTACGCCCCCGAGGTGACGTTCAAGCTGGACCCGTCCGTGGTCGGGAGCGGGTCCGGGCTCATGCTCGCCCTCGCGATCTACGACAAGGTGACCCCGGACGCCCTCCTGAAGGAGCGCATCGTCGCCGGGAGCGGGTCGATCGACGCCAACGGCGCGGTGAGTCGCGTGGCCGCGATCCGCGAGAAGGTGGTCAGCGCCGAACGCGCCGGGGCGTCCGTCTTCTTGCTGCCGGCCGCGAACTGCGCCGAACTGGCCGGTCAACGACCCACGGTGCGGCTGGTGCCGGTCGCGACGCTGGCCGAGGCCGTCGATGCCCTCGGGGCGCTCTCAGACACGGAGAAGGCGAAAACTGTGAAGGGATGCCCATGACCGAGCAAGCCAAGCCAGCGCCGGACGCCTCCGCCGTGATCGCCGTCTGCGGCGAGATCGAGAAGCACGTCGCGGCGTCCGGCTGGGATCAACCGGCCCGGCTGTTCGCCCTCGTCCCCACGGCGGCGCTGCTGGCAGCCGAGCCATCGCTCGGCGCTGCCCTGGGGGAGCAGGCCCACCCGGACGGCCACCTCACGGCCATCGAACAGGACGAGTTCCACGCGGGCGGCGATCTGGTGGCCGACCTGGAGCGGATCGCCTGGCCGGACGGCGTGACGGGCTGCGCGCTGTCCGTCGAGCGGACGCTCGTCCCGGCGTCCGTCGAGGCGGACATCCCGGCCGATCCGGACGCCGCCGCCGAGTTCGTCAACGCTCATCCGCAACGCCATGACGTCCGCGTCGTCGTCGCGGTCGATCGCGGGGGCGCCCAGCACGGGCTCGCCCGACTCAGGTCCGAGCCGGACGCGCTGCTGAGCGGCACCGAGCTCGTCCCGGGCCTGGCCGGCGCACTTCTGCGTACTCTGGACCCATCATGAGCACTCCCGGACCCATCCGCCTCTCGCCCCGACGACGAAATCCGCTGATCGCGACGCTGGCCATCTTGGTCGGCCTCACCGTCATCGCCGGGATCGGCTCCCGCATCTTTACCGACAAGCTCTGGTTCGACTCGGTCGGCTTCGTCGAGGTCTTCTCGACGCAGCTTCTCGGCGAACTGGCCCTGTTCGGCATCGGGTTCGCCCTGATCGGTGGGCTGTTGGCCGCCAACATGTACATCGCCTACCGGCTGCGCCCGCAGGCGCGCCGCCGTGGGGCGAGCGCGATCCTCGATCGCTACCGCGACCTGCTGGAGCACAACCTGCTGCTGGTCATCGCCGTGCCCTCGGTGCTCATCGGCGGGCTGGCGGGGCTGTCGGCCTCGTCGCAGGTCCTGCCCGTGCTGGCCTGGCTGCACCGGGTGCCGTCGGGCATCAAGGACTCCAAGTTCGGCCTGGACACCACGTTCTTCATGCTGGAGTACCCGGTCTGGCGGTTGACGGCCTCGATGGTGCTGAGCGCCCTCGTCCTCGCCCTGATCGCGGCCGTCGCGGTGCACTTCGCGGTCGGCAACCTGGCGTCCGGACGCCCCCGCGTCCGGGGCGCCGCCCCCGGCCCCGTCGCGCGTCATCTGTCCGTGCTGGCCGCCCTGGTCGTGGCCGTCTACGGCATCGAGAACCTGCTGGACCGCTACGGGCTGATGGTCACCCCGGGCGTCCTCTTCGACGGGCTCAAGTACACCGACGATCACGCCCGCATGACCGCCAAGCTGGTCGTCGCTGTGATCGCCTTCATCGTGGCCGCGCTGTTCCTGGTCAACGCCTTCGTCAACCGGGTGATGGTCCCCATCGTGGGCGTGGTCCTGATGGTCGCCTCGGGGCTGATCCTGTCGCTGATCTACCCGACCATCGTCCAGGCGTTCACCGTGAAGCCGAACGAGCCCGACAAGGAGCGCGACTACATCGGCAAGCACGTCCAGGCGACCCGCCAGGCCTTCGGCATCGACAACGTCTCCATCGAGGACTACCCGGCGGTCGTCAACGTCACGCCCGGTCAGCTGAAGGAGGACGCGGCGACGCTGCCGAGCATCCGCCTGATGGATCCGGGCCTCGTCTCGGCCACCTTCGAGCAGCTGCAGCAGGTCCGCGGCTACTACTCGTTCCCCAACACCTTGGCGGTCGACCGGTACACGATCGACGGCAAGCCCACGGACGCCGTCGTCGCCGCCCGCGAGCTGCTGCAGTCCGGCATCCCGGACAAGAACTGGAACAACATCCACACCGTCTACACGCACGGCTACGGCTTCGTGTCGGCGTACGGCAACCGCCGCCAGACGAACGGCGAGCCGGTCTGGATCACCCGCGACATCCCGCCCGTCGGCGACATCAAGCAGACCCAGTCGCGCATCTACTTCGGCGAAGAGACGACGCAGTTCGCCATCGTCGGACGCCTCGAGGGCCAGGCACCCCTCGAACTCGACACGCCGGGTGGCGGCACGACCGGCGGCGAGAGCTACAACACCTACGACGGCTCAGGTGGGGTCGGCATCGGGACGCTTCCGCTGCGGGCGATGTACGCCCTGCGGTTCTCGGACGTGAACCTGCTCCTCAGCGACCGCATCAATGCGGCGTCCAAGATCCTCTACGACCGGACGCCGCAGCAGCGCGTCCAGCTGGTGGCGCCCTGGCTGACGCCCGACAAGACCACGTACCCGGCCATCGTGGACGGACGACTCGTCTGGATCGTCGACTGCTACACCACGTCGTCCAGCTACCCGAACGCGCAGAGCGTCTCGCTGGCCGAGGCCACGTCGGACTCCCAGACCCGCGGCTCCACGACCCTGGACGAGCGCGTCAACTACATGCGCAACGCCGTCAAGGCCGTGGTGGACGCCTATGACGGCACCGTCAACATGTACGCCTGGGACGACACCGACCCGATCCTGAAGGCCTACTCGGGCGCGTTCCCGGACGTGGTGAAGCCGAAGAGTGCCGTGTCGCCGGACCTGCTGGCGCACCTTCGCTACCCGTCCGACCTGTTCAAGGTCCAGCGACAGCTGCTCGCGCGCTACCACATGACGGATCCGGGCAGCTGGTACCAACAGTCCGATCTCTGGGAGGTGCCCAGCGATCCCACGCCCGGCAACTCCAACGCCAAGGAGCCCGCGTACTACCTGACCATCCGTTGGCCCAAGGAGTCGCAAGCCGCCTTCAGCCTGACCGGCGTGTTCGTCCCGAAGGGACGCCAGAACCTGGCCGCGTACCTCGCGGTCAACGCGGACGCCGCCAGCCCCGACTACGGCAAGCTGCGCGTGCTGCGCATGTCGGGCAGCTATCAGATCGACGGTCCCGGCCAGACGTTCAACCAAATCACCACCGACCCCCGGGTCGCGCAGATCATGCGCAACTACACGCAGGGGTCGTCCGAGGGGAAGTACGGCAACCTGCTCACCCTGCCGGTGGGCGGTGGCCTGCTCTACGTGCAGCCGATCTTCGCGGTCCGGGCGGGCACGACGAGCTCGTACCCGGTCCTGACCTACATCGCCGCCCGGTTCGGCCAGCACGTGGGCATCGGCACGACGCTGCAGGAGGCCCTGGATCAGGTCTTCGCCGGGGACGCGGGCGCCAGCACCGGCGAACTGCCGGCCGGCACCCCGACGACCCCGACCGGGCCGACCGCTCCGACGACGCCGACCACGCCGACGACGCCCACGGGTCAGGTGGACCAGGCTGCCGCCAACGCGGCCCTGGACGCGGCGTCCGAGGCCATGACGGCGGCGGACGCGGCGCTCAAGAACGGCGACCTCGCGACCTACCAGGCCAAGGTCAACGAGGCCAAAGCGCAGATCGCGAAGGCGCTGCAGGCGATGGGCCGCTGATCGCCTCGCGCGCTAGCGCCCGACGACCTGAACGTCGAAGCCGGCGGCCCTGAGGTCGGGTTCGAGGGCGTCGGCATCGCCGACCACCACGACGGTGAGATCGTCGGCCGGCAGCAGCTCCGCGGCCGCCTCGGTCGCGGACTCGGGCGTCACGGCCGTCCAGCGTCGCCGCAGGTCGTCGACGAACGTGTGCTCCAGCCCGGCAGACAGCAGCGTGAGGACGCCGTTGCAGACCCCGGACGCCGTCGCGTACTGCAGCGGCTGGACCCCCATCAGGTAGCGCCGCGAGCGGTCCAGCTCGTCCGCGGTGAGCGGCTTGGCGTCAACGGCCAGCAGCGGGCCGGCCAGGGCCACGGCGTCCGCGACAACCTCATTCCGGAACGATCCGGACAAGACGGTGTAACCGCCCGCACGCAGGGGGGCGTTGGTGAGGTGGACGCCGTACGTGTAGCCCTTCTCCTCCCGCAGCACCACGTTGAGGCGGCTCAGGAATGCGCCGCCGAGCACGTGGACCGCCAGCTGATAGTCGGCCCAGCGCGGATCCGTCCGGTCGATGGTGAAGCGTCCGATGCGCACGTCGGCCTGGACCGCGCCGGGCCGATGCACGAGAACCGCGACGCGCTCGCGGCCACGCACTGACTCACCGGCGACGAGGCGCTGCGCCGGGTTCGTCCAGGTGCCGAACGCCGCGGTGACCAACTGACGGACGTCGGCGGGCAGGTCGCCGGCCACGACGACGGTGGCACGCGTCGGCCCGTAGCCGGTCTGGTGGAAGCGACGAACGTCTTCCCCGGTGATCGTGGTCAGGGCCTCCTGCTCGCCGCCCTTGCGCCGGGAGGCGCGGCAGGCGGGGTCGATCAGCGCGATCCGGGCCTCGCGGTCGGCTCGCGACGAGCCGTTGGCGAGCCGTTGCTCGAGGTCCGCCAAGGCGAGGGAGCGCTCACGGTCGACGTCGGCGTCCGACAATTCTGGCTCGCGGACGGCCTCGACGAGCAGCGTGAGGGCCGTGCCGAGGTGGGTGGCCGGGACATCGAGGTAGGCCTGGGTGCCCGCGTAGGTGACGGTGGCCTCCAGGACGGCGCCGCAGTTCTCGACGGCGTCGGCGAACGAGGTTCCGGGGTGGGTCCGGGTGCCCTGATCGAGGCAGGCCGCAGTGAGCGCCGCGACGCCCTCCTTGTCGGCCGGCTCGGCCGTGAGCGGCAGGTCGAGGGCGAGCCCCACGGAGATGACGTGCTGGCCCGGCAGGTGGTACGCGCGGACGGTCAGGCCGGTGTCGAGGGTGAAGACGTCGGCGTCCGGGAAGGACCAGGGACCGGGCGCGCCGAGCTCCGGGCGGGGACGCAGGCTGAGTGTGTCGGCTGTCATCAGAGTTCGCCTTCCGTGGCGCGTTCGTAGGTGAGGACGGCGCGCGCGTCCGGTGCCAGCCAGGCACGTGCCGCGTCGCGCACCTCCTCGGCGGTGATCGAGCAGAACTCAGCCACCCGGCTGTTCACCAGGTCGGGGGAGCCGTGCAGCGTCGCGTAGCAGCTGAACAGATCCGCGCGGGACTCGACCCGAGCGAGTTGGCTCAGCCATTCGCGTTCGAACTGGACGCGGGAGCGGCCGAGTTCTTCGTCCGTGGGGCCTTCGGCGAGGAACCGCTCGACCTCGGAGACGACGGCGGATTCCAGCTGGGGGAGCGGCGTCCCCTCCAGTGCCCGCGCATAGGCGTAGGCGAACGAGGTACCCCCGATGAGCCCGAGCGCGGCCGCGCCGGCCCCCGACGACAGCTGCTCGGAGTGCACCAAGCGGCGGTAGAGGCGCGACGTCTGGCCCCCACCCAGGATGTCGAGCGCGATGTCGCAGGCGTCGAAGGCCCTGGTGCCGCGGGCCGGGAGCCGCCAGGTCAGGTAGACCGCGCCCTCTGGCACGGGCTGCGTCACCGTGCGCCGGGGCACGCCGACCAGCGGAGGCAGCGCTACGGACTCCTCGCGGCTCGGACGCACCGCGGCGGGAATGCCGCCGAAATAGTGCTCGACGCGGGCGAAGGTGTCCTCGGGCTCGACGTCCCCGACCAGCGTGAGGACGCAGTTGCCCGGCTGGTAGAAGCTGCGGAAGAAGCGGGTCGCCGTCTCGGTCGTGGCGGCGTCCAGGTCGGCCATCGAGCCGATGACCGTGTGGGCGTACGGATGACCCGGTGGGAACGTCAGCGCCAGGGCGTGCTCGAAGACGTCGCCGTAGGGCACGTTGTCGTAGCGCTGCCGCTTCTCTTCTTTGACGACCTCGCGCTGGTTGTCCAGATTCTCCTGGCTGAGGGCGGCCGGCAGGGTCGCCATCCGGTCGGCCTCGAGCCACAGGGCGAGATCCAGCGCGCCCGTCGGCACGGCCTCGAAGTAGTTCGTCCGGTCGAAGAACGTCGTGGCGTTCACGGACGCCCCCGCCGCCTGCATCGCCCCGAGATGGTCCCCGGACGCGACGTTCGCCGACCCCTGGAACATCAGGTGCTCGAACAGGTGGGCGAAGCCGCTCTCACCGTCGACCTCGTCCCGGGAGCCCACGTCGTACCAGAGGTTCACCGCGACCACCGGCACCGCGTGATCGGGGCTGACGATGACGCGCAGCCCGTTGGGCAGCGTGCGTTCAATGAGGGGATACCCCAGCTCGAGGTTGGTCACTGCGCTATGGAAGCACACCCGGACGCCGACCGTCGGCGGTGTCTTGTCGGCTACCGCTTGCGGCGACGCCGAAGGCCGGGCGTGGTGGGTGGCACGAGTGCCAGCATCAGGCCACCAAAGACGATGCCGCCGCCGACGATCGGGGTCAGCGGCGAGCTGAGCACCTCGGCCGCCCGGGGCTTGGACGCGACCCGTGCGCTGGAGCTGGCGGTGCCGCCTGCGCCGTCGGTCGTAGCGCTCGGCGTGGCCGTGGACGCACCGGAGCTGCGGGTGGCGCTGGTCGCCTGGCCGACAGCAGTCGTCGAGGTTGCCGGGGCTGGGACCGGGGCGGTGTGGTCGCCGCTGGGGGCGGCCTGCGGTGTGAGGTTGCTCGCCGCGGGGCCCACCGACTCGCTCGTTGAGCTCGCAGTCTGTGCGGTGCTCGGCGCCGGGGCGGACGAACCCGCCGGGGACGTGCTCGACGAGCTGGGCTTGCCGGGGGCCGTGGGCCTATTTGACTGGCCCAGCCCCTTGCCGGGTGGCGTGGAGGAGGTCGTCGCGGGCGTGACCGACGGCGACGGGGACGCCGAGGCTCGGTCGGCGGCCTTGTCGGCAGCCTTGGCGGCGGCAGCGGTGGCTTGGTCGGACGCGACCGAGGGGAGTGCGGTGGGCAGGCCGACCGACGGGGTGGGCTGGGACACGGCGATGGCGCCTCCCGCGATCGCACAGAGCACGCCGAGGCGAGCCCTGGTGCTCCAGGGCGTCCGTCTGGGACTTTCCCTCACGCGACCCCGCTCTCGGTTGGGCGAACTGCCGCTCCAGGATAGGGAGCCACTGTTAAGTGAACACGTCCCTTGGAGGGTGACACGCGCCCTCAACAGCAAGAGGGACGCCGTCCGGCGTCCCTCTTGAGTTCGTAGCGGGGATAGGATTTGAACCTATGACCTCTGGGTTATGAGCCCAGCGAGCTACCGAGCTGCTCCACCCCGCGTCGGTACGCCTATCGTACGGGGCCGTCGTGGCAGAGCCAAATCGACGCCATCCGCAGCCCCGGCCCAGATCGGTTCCTTTTCAACTGTCCGGTACGATTGTGTGGCGCATTCGCCGCAGGTCTACCAGGAGGGTCCATGGTCACCCGGACGCCGCACGCTCGCTTCTTCCCCCGACGCCTGGCCGTCGCCCTCACCGCGTTGACCCTCGCGGCCATCAGCGCGTGCAGCCCCGCCAGCTCGTCGTCGACGGGCTCGTCAGCCGGCACCCCGACCGTCCACGCCCCGGCCGCCAAGACCCTCACCGTCGCCGCTACCGCCGAGCCGTCCACCCTCGACATGACGGCCGGACCCGCTGTCGCCCCCGCACAGGTGCAGCTGTACAACGTCTACGAGACGCTCGTGAAGATCGACGGGGACGGTGCCCTACAGCCGCTGTTGGCGCAGCGCTGGAGCGTGAGCACCGACCGCACGGTCTACACCTTCTACCTGAACCCGGCCTCCAAGTTCGCCTCCGGCGAGCCGGTGACGGCTGACGCTGTTGCGAAGAACATCGAGCGCATCCGCACCTCCAAGACCGTCGGCGCCAAGTATTCCGCAGCCATGGCCGTGGTCACCGGCGAGAAGGCCGTCGACTCGTCGACGCTCGAGGTGACGCTGTCGCGTCCGTCGAACACCTGGCTGTACTCCATGGCCGACACCGCGGGAATGATCGCCGACCCGGCTTCCTTCGACAAGCTGGGCACTGAGTCCGCGGGCTCCGGGCCCTACATGCTGGACAAGTGGACGCGCGGCGACAGCATCGCGCTGAAGCGCAACCCCAACTACTGGGCCAACCCGGGCCGCTTCGACTCCGTGGTCTTCAAGTACTTCCCGGACCCGAACGCCATGAACGCCGCGATGATGGCCGGCACCATCGACATCATCAGCAACGAGCAGGCCCCGGACGCCTTGAGCCAGTTCGCCGACACAGCCAAGTACACGCTGCTCGAGGGGGCCACCAACATGGAGGTGACGCTGGGGCTGAACAACTCCAGCCCCGCGTTGAAGGACCTCAAGGTGCGCCAGGCCATCGCGATGGCCATCGACAAGAAGAAGCTGATCACCAACACCGAGGCCGGCCACGGCACGGTCATCGGCTCGATGGTCGTGCCCACCGATCCCTACTATGAGGACCTCTCGGGCATCAACGCCTATGACCCGGCCAAGGCGAAGCAGCTGCTGACCGAGGCCGGCGCGACGAACCTCACCCTGCGCTTCAAGCCCGCCGCGCTGCCGTACGCGACGGCGGCCGCCCAGCAGGTGGCTGCCGATCTCAAGGCTGTGGGCATCAACACGACGATCCAGGAGCAGCAGTTCCCGGCCGCCTGGGTGGACGCCGTCTACATCAAGGCCGACTACGACCTGACGATCGTCGGACACGCCGAGGCGCGCGATCTCGTGACCTACACGAACCCCGAGTACTACTGGCGCTACAACAACCCGGCCTTCACCGCGCAGTACCAGGCCGCCGACAGCGCCGCCGCCGACGCCTACGCCCCCGAGATGAAGAAGGCTGCGAAGATCCTGGCCGACGACGCGGCGTCCGTGTGGCTCTACATGATGCCGAACCTGGTGGTGACCAAGGCGACCGTCACCGGGCTGTCGAAGAACGCGACCACGGACTCCTTCGACGTCACGACCATCGCCACCCGCTAGCCTCTGGGTCGTGATCGCGACCGTCGCACGGAGGCTGGGTGTCTTTGCCCTCAGCCTCGTCGGCGCTTCGCTCGCGATCTTCATCATCTGCCAGGCGCTGCCGGGCGATCCCGCACGGATCCTGCTCGGCGACGGCGCGTCGGCTGAGCAGATCGCCGCGAAGGCCCACGAGCTGGGCACTGACCGGCCCGCGATCGTTCGCTACCTGACCTGGGTCGCCGGCATGCTCCGCGGCGACTTCGGCACGTCGTACGCCAGCGGGGTGGCGGTGTCCGGCCTCATCGGCCCGACGCTGCCCGTCACCGGCGCGCTCGCCGGGTTCTCGTTGCTGGTCTCGGTCGTCATCGCCCTGCCGTTCGGCATGCTGGCGGCCCTGCGCCGCCGCCGCTGGGAGGGCGTCGCGGTCAGCGCCGTCGCCCAGGTCGGGATGGCCATCCCGGCGTTCTGGGCGGGCATCTTGCTCTCGATCCTGTTCGGGGTCGTCTGGCGGGTGCTGCCACCCAACGGCTACATCCCGCTGACCACGGACCCCATCGGGTGGGCGCGCAGCCTCGCCCTCCCGGTGCTCGCCCTCGCCCTGGTGCAGGCCGCAGTGTTGGTGCGCTACGTCAGGAGCGCGTTCATCGACGTGCTGAGCGAGGACTACTACCGCACCGCCCGCGCCGTCGGCTGGTCGCGCTGGGGGGCACTGCTGCGCCACGGCGTCCGCAACGCGTCTCTCAGCCTGGTGACGGTCCTGGGGCTGCAGCTGGCATCCATCCTGGTGGGCGCCATCGTGATCGAGCAGGTGTTCGTCCTGCCCGGGCTGGGGTCGCTGCTGCTCACCTACGTCCGGCAGAAGGACGTCATGGTCATCCAGGGCGTCGTGATGCTGCTCGTGCTGGCCGTGCTGCTGATCAACGCGCTCGTCGAGGTCAGCTACGTCCTGATCGATCCGCGCCTACGGACGGCCGAGCGATGAGCCGGCTCCAGCTGCGCCTCGGCTTGGTCCTCGTTGCCTTGGTCGCCGTCATGGCCCTGGTGTCGGTCTTTTGGACGCCGTTCGATGCGCTCTACAACACGAGCTTCCCGCGGCTGCGTCCGCCCGAGTGGCCCAACGTCCTCGGCACCGACCGGCTCGGCCGGGACGTGTTCAGCAGGCTGCTCGTGGGCGCCCAGTCCTGCCTGGTCGTCGGGGTCATCTCGGTGGGGATTGCGACCCTGCTCGGAGTCCCCGCCGGCATCGTCACGGCGCAGCTGCCGAAGGCGGCGTCCGAGGTCGTGATGCGCGCGACGGACGTGGCCCAGGCGTTCCCGGCCCTCTTGCTGGCCATCCTGCTGGCCGGGGTGTTCGGCGGCGGGACCGTGACGGCGATGGTCGCGATCGGCCTGGCGGCGGTGCCCCAGTTCATCAGGATCGCGCGCGCCGGCGCGCTGTCGGTGCTGGCGTCCGACTACGTTCTCGCGGCCCGCTCGTGCGGCTCGAGCCGACTCACCATCGCCCGGACGCACGTGCTGCCAAACATCGCGCCACTGGTCGGCGTCCAGGCATCGGTCACGTTCGCCATGGCGATCCTCGCTGAGGCGGCGTTGTCGTACCTCGGGCTGGGCACCCAGCCGCCGACGCCCAGCTGGGGCTCGATGCTGAAGGACGCCCAGAGCGTCTGGTACGGCAGCCCCCTGCAGGCCGTCTGGCCGGGGATCGCGATCGCGCTGGCCGTGCTGGGCTTCAACCTGCTCGGTGACGGACTGCGCGACCTGCTGGACCCGAAGCTGCGGGAGGTCACATGAGCCTCTTGCGGGTCCGCGACCTGACGGTCGCTTTCGGACGCCGACCGCCCGTCGTCCGGGGCATCAGTTTCGACGTTGAGCCTGGCCAGCGCGTCGGACTCATCGGCGAATCGGGCTGCGGCAAGACGGTGACCTCGCTCGCCGTGATGGGGCTGCTGCCCGACAACGCCCGCATCAGCGGGTCGATCCGCCTCGGCGACGTGGAGGTGGTGGGCAGCTCCGACCGGGCCATGTCGGAGCTTCGCGGCGACGAGCTGACCATGATCTTCCAGGAGCCGATGACGGCGCTGGACCCCACGATGCGGTGCGGACGCCAGGTCGCGGAGGTGCTGAGGCTGCACTCGACCGCAGCCCCGGGGGCCGCCCGCGAGCGGGTGCTGGTGATGTTGGGCGAGGTGGGCTTCGCCGACCCGGAGCGGATCGCGAACAGCTTCCCGCACGAGCTGTCCGGCGGCCAGCGGCAGCGGGTGGTGACCGCGATGGCGCTGATCAACTCACCGGACCTCGTGATCTGCGACGAGCCGACCACCGCCCTCGACGTGACGGTGCAGGCCACGGTGCTCAAACTGCTGGACCGCGTGCTGGCCTCGCAGAACGCCGCCTGCCTGTTCATCAGCCACGACCTCGCGGTGGTCTCGGAGCTGTGCTCCGACGTGCTGGTGATGCTGGACGGCGAAATCGTGGAGCGCGGCACGGCGTCCGGGATCTTCACCGACGCCCAGCATCCCTACACGAAGGGCCTGGTCGCGACGTCTCGCCTCGATCTGGTCGAGCCAGGCAGCCGTCTGCCCCTCGTCGAGGACTTCTATGCGGGAGCCGAGCGATGACCGCCGACAAGGAGATGTTCGCCGCGGTCGGCCTCACCCGGGTCTTCGGTCGGGGCGCCGGACGCGTCCTCGCGCTGGAGGGCGTCGACCTCACCGTTCGCCGCGGCGAGCGGCTCGGGGTGGTGGGGGAGTCGGGCTCGGGTAAGTCGACCTTGATCCGCCTGCTGGCTGCCCTGGACACGCCGACGGCCGGCTCGGTCTCGTTCGAGGGCCAGCCGGTGACCGGACGCCCCGAGCGCGAGCTGGGCTTCCTGAGGCGGCGTGTGCAGATCGTGTTCCAGGACCCGCGGGCCTCGCTGGATCCGCGCATGAAGGTGCGGCGGATCATCACCGAGCCGCTCCGTTCGCCGATGATCCGCGCCGAACTCGGCGATCTCGACCCGGACGCCCGCGTCCGCGAGCTGATGGAGGCCGTCGGCCTCGACTACGCGGACGCGGACCGCTACCCCCACGAGTTCTCCGGCGGCCAGCGGCAGCGCATCGCGATCGCCCGCGCGCTGGCGCCCAAGCCGCACGTGCTCATCGCCGACGAGCCCGTCTCCGCCCTGGACGTGTCCGTCCGGGCGCAGGTGCTGAACCTGCTGGACGATCTCGTCGACCGGTTCGGGCTGACCATGATCTTCGTCAGCCACGACCTCCGGGTCGTCCGCCATGTGTGTTCGCGCGCCATCGTCATGAGGCAGGGCCGGATCGTCGAGTCCGCGCCGACGGCGTCCCTGTTCAGCGACCCGCAAACGGACTACACGCGCGCTCTGCTGGCCGCGATCCCGGCGTTCCGCGGCGCCTGATCCCACGGCTGGGACGCGCGCGAAGGCGTCCGGATGGGGCCACGTAGGATCAACGCCCGTGAAGGCCCTCCTGTGCGAGAACGTCCATCCCGCCGGCGTCGCGCTGCTGCGCGACCGCGGCTTCGACGTCTCGACGGTCGAGGGAGCGCTCGGCGAGGCGGAGCTCATCGCCGCGCTCGACGGCGTGGACGTGCTGGGCATCCGGTCGGCGACGCACGTCACGGACGCCGTGATCGCCGCCTCGCCGCACCTCAAAGCCATCGGCGCCTTCTGCATCGGCACGAACCAGATCGACCTCGCCGCGGCGTCCGCGGCCGGCGTGGCGGTCTTCAACGCGCCGTACAGCAACACGCGCTCTGTCGTGGAGTTGGCGATCGGCGAGATCATCTCGATGGCGCGGCACCTGACCGACCACACGGCCCGCATGCACGCCGGCATCTGGACGAAGTCGGCCGCCGGCAGCCACGAGATCCGCGGCCGCAGCCTCGGCATCGTCGGCTACGGCAGCATCGGCAGCCAGCTCTCGGTGGTGGCCGAGGCCCTCGGGATGCGGGTCTACTTCTACGACGTGGTCGACCGGCTCGCCCTCGGCAATGCCCGGCGCTGCGCCACGCTGGCCGAACTGCTGGAGACCGTGGAGACGGTCTCGCTGCACGTCGACGGACGCCCCAGCAACCGCCTCATCTTCGGCGAGGCCGAGTTCGCCCGGATGCGTCCGCGGTCGCTGTTCCTGAACCTCTCCCGCGGGCACGTGGTCGACGAGGACGCGCTGGTCCGGCACCTCAAGTCGGGGCACATCGCTGGCGCCGCGCTGGACGTGTTCGGCCGCGAGCCGAAGACCAACGACGAAGAGTTCGTCAGCGCCTTGCGCGGGATCCCGAACGTCATCCTGACCCCCCACGTCGGCGGTTCCACCGAGGAGGCGCAAGAAGACATCGGCTTCTTCGTCGCGGGCAAGCTGGCCGACTTCGTCGAGCTGGGCTCGACGATCCTGTCGGTGAACTTCCCGCCCGTGCAGCCGGCCGCGCACGGTGGTCGACGCATCGTCCATCTGCATCACAACGTGCCCGGGGTCCTGGCGAACATCAACACCCTGCTCGCCCGGTGGGGGGCCAACATCGAGGCGCAGACGCTGGCGACGCGCGGCCAGCACGGCTATGCGGTCCTCGACCTGGACGCCATCCCGCAGCCCGAGCTCGTGGCCGCCTTGTCGGAGCTGCCCGAGACCGTCCGGGTGGAGACCCGCTAGAGCTGCAGCTCCTCGGTCGGCTCCATCGGCGCCAGCATCCTGAGCACCTCGCCATGCAGGTGCCCGTTGGTGACGACCGCGCCCGGGCCGACGGGGCCGGGGCGTCCGTCGATGTTGGTGAACGTGCCGCCCGCCTCCGTGACGACCGGGACGAGAGCGGCCATGTCGTGCAGCGCCAGCTCGGGCTCGCAGGCGATGTCGACGGCCCCCTCGGCGACCAGCATGTAGCTCCAGAAGTCGCCGTAGGCCCGCGTCCGCCAGCAGTCGCGCATCAGATCGACGAACTGCTGGCCTCGTCCCGAGTCGACCCAGCCGTGGATGGACGAGTACGACAGCGAGGCGTCCGTGACGTTCGTCACGCCAGACACCGTCAGCCTGGACGCCGACGCGAGCGACTTCCCCGTGTACGCGCCGCCGCCGACGGACGCCCACCAGCGGCGTCCGAGCGCCGGGGCCGACACCAGCCCGACGACGACGTCCGGACCATCCATGAGTCCGATCAGCGTCGCCCACACCGGGACGCCGCGGACGAAGTTGCTCGTGCCGTCGATCGGGTCGATCACCCAGCGCCGTGGACCCCAGCCGGTATCGTCGCCCTCCTCGCCGTGGACCGCGTCTCGGGGCCGAGCCCGGGACAGGTTGCGCCGGATCGACTCCTCGACGGCGACGTCCGCGTCGGAGACCTCGGTCATGTCGGGCTTCATCGAGACGGACAGGTCCAGGGCCTTGAAGCGCGCCATGGTGAGCGAGTCGGCGCTATCGGCCAGCACGTGGGCGAGCCGCAGGTCGTCGAGGAATGATTGGTCGGCCATGTCCGCACACTATCGGGCGTGGGAGGCGTGGGAGGTGGGCTCGCCCCGGCCCTCAGCGCAGGTCGTGGTCGGGCGTGATCCAGGCCTTCTCCATGCGGCGGAAGGACTCCAGCCGGCTGGACGCCAGGTCGCCGCGCTGGACGGCGGCGTCCAGAGCGCACTGGGCGGCCGACGTGTCGTGCGCGCAGGCCCGCGGGCAGTCGCCCACGAGGTCGGCGAGGTCGGGAAAGGCGGCGATGATCGAGTCGGTGGTGACGTGGGACAGGCCGAACGACCGGACGCCCGGAGTGTCGATGACCCAGCCGCCACCCGGCAGCTGCAGCGCGACGGCCGAGGTCGACGTGTGGCGTCCGCGGCCGGTGACCTGGTTGACGTGGCCGATGGCCCGGCCGGCGTCCGGGATGAGCGCGTTGACCAGGGTGGACTTGCCCACGCCCGAGTGGCCGACGAAGACGGTGCGATGCCCGGCGAGTTCGTCGCGGAGCTCATCGAGATCGGAGCCTGGGTGGGTCGAGAGCACGGTGACGTCGAGGTCGCGATAGAGCGCGCTCAGCTCGTCGGGCGAGGACAGGTCGGCCTTCGTGAGCACGAGCAGCGGCCACAGGCCGGCGTCGTAGGCGGCGACCAGGATCCGGTCGATCATGCCGGGCCTCGGCGGCGGATCGGCCAGCGCGGTGACGATGGCGAGCTGGTCGGCGTTGGCGACGATGGGCCGCTCGAACGGATCGTCGTCATCCGCGGTGCGGCGCAGCACCGAGCGTCGTTCGACGACGCCGACGATCCGGGCCAGGGTGCCGTCCGCGCCGGACGTGTCACCCACCACCTGAACCTCGTCGCCCACGATGACGCCCTTGCGTCCGAGTTGGCGGGCCTTCGTGCATGACAGCTCGCGCAGGCCCTGGTCGTTGTCGACCAGAACGGTGAAGCGCCCGCGGTCGACGGCGACCACGTAGCCCGTCTCGGAGCCCGAGTAGTCGGGTCGGTCCTTGGTCCGCGGACGCGTCCGCCGGGCCGGACGCCCGTAGCCGTCGTCCTCGTCGTGCCGGACGCCGAGGCGTCCCTTGATGGCCATCAGGCTCCCAGCATCGCGGCCCAGAGGCCGGGGAAGTCGGGCATGGTCTTGGTGGTGCAGTCGACGTCGTCGAGTTCGACACCGGGGACGCCGAGGCCCACGACGGCCGCCGCGTGGGCCATGCGGTGGTCGGCGTAGGTGCGGAAGGTCGCGCCGCGCAGGGGACCTGGCGTGATGGCCAGTCCGTCGTCGGTCTCGCGAACGTCGGCCCCTAGGGCGGAGAGTTCGGACGCCAGCGCCGCGAGCCGGTCGGTCTCGTGCCCCCGGATGTGCCCGACCCCGCGCAGGCGGCTCGGGCCGTCGGCCAGGCAAGCGACGGCCGCCAGCACGCAGGTCAGCTCGGCCACCTCGGCCAGGTCGATGTCGGCTCCGCGGACGCGTCCGGTGACGGTCACGCGTCCGGGGGAGCGGTCGATCGTGGCGCCGAAGGCTTCGAGTGCCGCGAGGACGCCGTCGGCCGCCTGGAGCGTCCGCTCGGGCCAGGCCGTCTCGATGCGTCCGCCGGTGACGAGCGCGGCGCACAGGAAGGCGGACGCGTTCATCAGGTCGGGCTCGATCGCCTCGTCCTGCGCGGCGATGCTGCCCGGGTGGACGACCCAGGTGTCGGCCTCGGGTGTGTCGATCCGGACGCCCCGGTCGCGCAGCATCCCGACGGTCATGCCGACGTACGGCAGCGAGGGAATGGGTGCTCCGCGGTGCCGGATGGTCAGGCCCCCGTCGAACCTCGCCCCGGCCAGCAGCAACGCTGACAGGAACTGACTGGACGCCGAGGCGTCCAGTTCGACGACCCCGCCTGGGACCGAGCCTGCGCCCAGCACGTCGAACGGCAGCGCGTTGCCGTCGACCGAGACGCCGGCCTGACGAAGGGCGTCCAACAGCGGACGCACCGGCCGCGCGGAGGCCGCGGCGTCCCCGGTGAACCGGCTCCGGCCCTCGGCGAGGGCAGCGATCGGCGGGACGAATCGCATGACGGTGCCCGCGAGCCCGCAGTCGATGTCCGCCGGCACGAAGCGATCCGGCGGAGTGACGGTGACGACTCCGGGTCCGGCGGGCGCGATCGACACCCCCAACGACGTCAGGGCGTCCTGCATGAGGCGCGGGTCCCGGGCGTCCAGGACGCCGGACAGGGTCGAGGGGCCGTCGGCGAGCGCGGCCAGCACGAGGGCGCGCGCCGTCGCCGACTTGGAACCGGGAACGACGACGCTGGCCGAGACCGGACCGGAGGCGGTAGGGGCCACCCACCGCCTCATCGGGCGGCCTCAGCGGTCACTGAAGAACGCCCTTGACGTCCTCGGCCACGGCGTCGAAGCGGCGCTGGGCCTGGCGAGCGGCCTTGTCGAGGTTCTTGCGCGCGCGACGGCTCAGCGCCACGGCGTCCGCCTGAGCCCCGTCCACCGCGCGCGTCGTCGTCCGGCCGAGCCGGGCCGCGGAGTCGCCAGCGCGCCACAGCAGGCTGGGGCGTCCACGGGTGTCCTGGGAGACGACCAGCGCGGCACCCGCGATGGCCAGCTTGCCGAAGAAGTCGGTCATCGCTCCCCGGCGGTCGGACGCCTGGCGCGGATCGGCGGCGACGAGGTGGGGCAGCATGGACGCCGCCGCGAGGACGCCACCTCCGCGGGGGGCGATGCCGGTGGCCATCCCGAGGCCACCCGCGATGGACGCCACCCCGCCCAGGCGCACGAGCGAGCGGGTGTCCTCGGGCACGTAGGCGCTCACCGCCTCGGGCAGCGTCTTCTGGGCGAAGGGGACGAACCTCTGGGCGATCGGCTCGGTGGCCGGCACCAGCGCGTCAGGGTCCCGCAATGCCTTCACGCCGTTGGCGATGAAGTAGGTGGCCATCATGGCCCGACCGGCCCCGCGCAGAAGGTTCATGTCCCATTCCTAGCGCGTGAAGCGGAGCCCGACAAGCCGAGCCGCCACTGTGCGGCCCACCTGGGGAATATCGGACGCCTCCGGGTGAGTTGAACGTGTCGTGACGACCACCTTCGCCCCCGTGACCCAACCTGGGTCGGTGCGCGCCGACGGCTGGAGCCCGCTACTCTCGTACGCGATGGACCTGCCACTCGATGACGCCCCCACGGTCGACCTCGCGACCGAGACCGCCCTGGCGCGTGCTGAGCGCTTCGAGCGTGATGCCCTCGTCTTCCTCGACCAGCTCTACGGCGCCGCGCTGCGCATGACCAGGAACCCGGCCGACGCCGAGGACGTGGTCCAGGAGACCTACGCGAAGGCGTTTGCCTCCTTCCATCAGTTCGAGCCGGGCACGAACCTCAAGGCGTGGCTGTACCGGATCCTCACGAACACCTACATCAACAGCTACCGCAAGAAGCAGCGGCAGCCGCAGTTGAGCGATGGCACGGACGTCGAGGACTGGCAGCTGCACCGGGCCGAGCAGCACACCTCCGACGGCCTGCGCAGCGCCGAGATGGAGGCGCTCGACCTCATGCCGGATTCGGTGGTGACCGAGGCCATGAACGCCCTGTCCCCGGACTTCCGCCTCGCGGTCTATCTGGCCGACGTCGAGGGCTTCGCGTACAAGGAGATCGCCGAGATCATGGGGACGCCGATCGGCACGGTGATGTCGCGCCTCAACCGCGGGCGCGCGCAGCTGCGCCGCGCCCTCGCCGACCATGCGCGCGAGTTGGGCATCATCAAGGACGAGGCCGGCGATGACGACTGATCACACCGCAGAGCCCGCGTCCGACTGTTCGGCCGTGCTCGACCGACTCTGGGAGTTCCTGGACGGCGAATGCTCCGAGGCCGAGGCCGACGAGATCCGCCAGCACCTGGACGCGTGCGATCGCTGCGTCGAGGACGCCGACGTCGCGGTCGCGCTGAAGGCGCTCGTCCAGCGGTGCTGCCGGACGGCGTCCGCCCCGACGACCCTGCGCACCTCGATCATGAAGCAGTACGGCTGCTCGACCTACAGCTCGGTGGAGTACACCGAGGTCACGCGCTTCATCGTCCCGCCGGCGTCCTGAGTCTGACGCCAACAAGCTCGAACCCCCCGAGGATGATCCTCGGGGGGTTCGTTGTCTGGGTCGAAGCCTCAGGCGTTCGGGCGCTTGCCGTGGTTCGCCTTCTTCTTCTTGCGGGCCCGGCTCTTTCGGCCACCCTTCGCCATCTGAGTCTCCTCACGTCAGTGTCGTCGTCGCGCCGCTGGCGCGAGGCGCCATTCTGCCACCCGGACACGGGGGGCGTCCAAACGAGGACGCAGGGACCGTTTACTGTTGGGCCATGCTTTCCCTCGCAGAGGTCGTCGCGCTGCGCACCGAGCTGTCGGCTGCCGACCTCGCCGACCTCGAGCGGCTCGTCGAAGAGTGGGAGCTGTTGGCCGACCTGTCCTTCTCGGACCTGATCCTGTGGGTCCCGGACGCCGACCCGAACGTGTTCTGGGCGGCCGCCCAGGTGCGCCCCACGACCGGACCGACCGCCCTCGAGGACGACGTCGTCGGGGATGACATCAGCTACGAGGTGGACAGCCTCGTGATGGAGGCGTACCTCTCGCAGGAGCTCGCGCACACGTCCGGCAACAAGCTGCACGCCGGCATCCCGGTCGAACAGCACGCGGTCCCGATCAGCCGACGCGGACGGGTCATCGGCATCGTGGAGATGCACACGAATAGGATGGGCGTCCGGGCGCCGGGCGCCCTGGAGGAGACCTACCTCGACCTGGCCACGATCCTGCGGGCGATGATGTTCCGTGGCGAGTTCCCCATGGACGGCGAAAAGCCCGTGCCCTGGATCAGCCCGCGCGTGGTCGACGGACTCATCCGGGTGGACGGTGCCGGGAACGTGATCTTCGCCAGCCCGAACTCCGTGAGCGCGTTCCGGCGCCTCGGCGTACCGGGCGATCTGCTGGGGGAGGAGTTCCGCCACGTCCTGGCGACCCTGCCGGCCGAGACCCGGATGCCGACGGACACGGCGGTGTCCGACCGGGTGCGTCCGCATGAGTTCGACCTCGACTCGACGACCGCCGCCGTCCGACTGCGCGTCCAGCCGTTGCTGTGTGCCGGACGCCCCTGCGGCTACCTGATCATGTGCCGCGACACCACCGAACTGCGCTCGCGGGAGCGGCAGCTGGTGACCAAGGACGCCACGATCCGCGAGATCCACCATCGGGTGAAGAACAACCTGCAGACCGTGTCCGCCCTGTTGCGCCTGCAGGCCCGGCGGACGGCGTCCGACGAGACCCGAAACGCCCTCTCGGACGCCCAGAAGCGGGTGGCCGCGATCGCCGTGGTCCACGAGATTCTGTCCCAGGCGTTCGACAGCTCGGTTCGGTTCGACGACGTGGCGGATCGCCTCTTGATGATGGTGCGCGAAGTGGCGGCGATGCACCATGTGATCATGAGACGCGAGGGCTCGTTCGGTTACGTGCCTGCCGCCGCGGCGACGAGCTTGTCCCTCGTGCTGACCGAGATCACCCAGAACGCCATCGAGCATGGGCTGGGCGAGGGTGCCGGCACCGTGACGGTGCGGGCCGCCCAGAACGACGGACGCCTCGTCGTGGAGGTCATCAACGACGGCACGTCCATGCCGACCAGCTTCCGGCTGGAGGACAGCGACAGCCTCGGCCTGTCGATCGTCGCCACCCTGGTGGCCGATCTGCACGGACGCTTCGAGGTGCTGCCGCGCGAGGACGCTCCCGGCACCCGCGCCGTGATCGACATCCCGGTCGCCTGACGGCTCAGCGACCTCTCAGGGGTCGGCACGCAGACTCATGAGGTCGGGTCGTTGGAGTGCGCCCGAGCTGGAAGGACCACGTGACCCTCACCACCACCAAAGCGACGTCTGTGACGCCCCGACGGGCCAAGCGTCGCCGGCCCACCGTCGGGACCTACGTCACCTGCGCAAGAAGATCGACGTCCCGTTCGGCCGGGCCGCGATCGAGACGGTGCGCGGCGTCGGCTACCGACTGGACGCCGACGGCGGCTGAGCGGGCGTCTGACGACCTTGGTCCGGGACAGTGGGCGGCAGTTCGATGGTGAACAGGGCGCCCCCGAGGTCCGACTCGGTGGTCCGGACGGATCCGCCGTGCGCAGCCACGACCTCGGCGACGATGGCCAGTCCCAGGCCGGAACCTCCCGAGTCCCTCGAGCGTGACTCGTCCAGCCGATCTCATCGGCGGCGGGCGGTACGGGCACGCGCTCGTCCAGGCTGCGTGTCACCGTTGACGTGCCCGGACGCGGCAGCCTCGGCTACGACTACCAGCCGGCCGAAAGCCGGGACGGACTGTTCGGCGGCAACAGCAAGTGGCGGGGGCCGGTGTGGTTTCCGGTGAACGTGCTCCTGCTGGGCGCGCTGCGGGCCTATGAGCGGGCCTTGGCCGCGGACACCACCTTCGAGTACCCGGTCGGGACGGGCCGCCAGCGAAGGCTCGGCGAGATCATCGCCGCCCTCCGCGACGGGCTCGTCGACCTGTTCCGAGTCGGACGAGACGGGCGGCGGCCGGGGGACCCGCGCACCTGCCGCAGGGTCCGCTGTGGGGGCATCCCACGTTCAGCGAGTACTTCGACGGGGACACCGGCGCCGGACTAGGGGCCTCACACCAGACAGGCTGGACGGCCCTGGTGGCCGACCTGATCTGCCGGGGCGGGGAAAAGCTAAAGCCTGGTAGGCCGTCAGCCGCGCAGCCGCGAACGCGCGTTGCGGCGCTTCATGGCACGACGCTCGTCCTCGGACAGGCCACCCCAGACACCGTGGTCCTGCCCGGCCTCCAGGGCCCATTGCAGGCACTCGGAGCGGACCTCGCAGCGGTCACACACCTTCTTGGCCTCGGCGATCTGCATGATGGCAGGCCCGGTGTTCCCCACGGGGAAGAACAGCTCCGGGTCCTCCGTCAGGCAAGCTGCGCGGTGGCGCCAGTCCATGTGGAAACCACTCCTTGTTGGATTGAACGGAAATCAGCGGTCCGCGTCACCGGCCAGAGGCGGGCGCGTAAGCCGTACAAGACTCCCAGGGATCCGCGACCCACACAAGGGATGATGCGAAATCGTCCACACTCTCCATACACTTTCGCGCCATTCGTTCACTCCCGGGCATCCTCGGGCATCCAGCGGTGCCCGGACGCCCTCGCTACGATGCGACCGTGCCTGTCTCTACCGCCCGGCCCCACAGCCTCATCGTCGCCGCAGCCCTCACCGGGGTGGCGGCCGCCTTCATGGCCGTCATGGGCGTCTTGTCCGTGCTGGCCCGGTTCGCGGCGCTGTCGGTCGGGATCGGCGCCGTGCTGGTGGCCTGGGCGCTCGTGCTGGCCTGGGCCGCCTGGGGGCTGTTCCGCGGGAAGCGCTGGGCCCGAGGACCGGTCGTCGCCGGCGGCCTCCTGCACCTGGCGTCCTTCGCGAACTTCATGCCGTCCCAGCCGCTCGCCGCCATCGGCGCCGTGGTGGCGGCAGCGACCGTGGCGACCGCCGTCTGGCCGTCCACCACCAAGGCCCTGAAACTCGACGAGCGGGACGCCTGATCCGGCGTCCCGCTCGCTGTCGAGCCGGCTACGCGCGGAAGGCGCGCTCCATCAGGTCGGCCTCCTGGGCCTTGTGCACGGTCAGCAGGCCGACCGACGGCGCGGACGCCTCCGGCCTCGTGACCCCGGTCATCCGCAGTTCGTAGTCGGGCATGACCTTGGCCAGGGCACCGGCCAGGTGCAACTGCATGAACTGGTACGCACCCTGGTTCTCGGGCTCGTCCTGCACCCACCGCACGTCGCCGACGTGGCGGTAGTTGTTCAGGATCGCGGCCAGGTGCTCGGTCGGCAGCGGGTACAGGCGCTCGATGGCGATGATCGCGACCTGTCCGTCGAGACCCCGCTTCTCGCGCTCCACCACCAGCTCCCAGCGGATCTTGCCCGAGCACAGGATGATCTCGCGGACGCGTCCGCGATCGGTGATCGTCGGGTCGTCGATGGCGTGCTGCCAGCGGCCGTTGGTGAAGTCCTCGGGCATGGACGTCGCGAGCTTGTTCCGCAGCCCCGACTTCGGGGTCATGATGACGACCGGACGGTGCCAGTTCACGTACGTGTGCGTGCGCAGCAGGTGGAAGTAGTTCGCCGGCGTCGACGGCTGGCAGACCGCCAGGGCGCCCTCGGAGCACAGCTGCAGCCACCGCTCGATGCGCGCCGAGCTGTGGTCCGGGCCCTGCCCCTCGTAGCCGTGAGGCAGCAGCAGTACGACGCCCGACTTCTGCGTCCACTTGGCCGTTCCGGAGCTGATGTACTCGTCCGCGATGATCTGCGCCCCGTTGGCGAAGTCGCCGAACTGACCCTCCCAGCAGACCAGGGCCTGCGGGGACGCCACCGAGTAGCCGTACTCGAACCCCATGGCCGCGTACTCGCTGAGCAGCGAGTCGTAGACATAGAAGTGGCCTTGAGAGTCGGCGTCCGTGAGGTGCTTCAGCGGCACGTACTCGCGGTTGGTCCGGCGGTCGACGACAGCGGCGAAGCGCTGGCTGAAGGTGCCTCGTCGGCTGTCCTGGCCGACCAGGCGGACGTCGCGTCCCTCGAGCAGCAGCGATCCCATCGCCAACAGCTCGCCGGTCGCCCAGTCGATCGGGCCCTCCAGGATCTGCTCGCGCCGGCGCTCCATCTGGGGCAGCACCTTGGGGTGGACCTCGAAGCCGTCGGGGTAGGAGACCTGCGCGTCCGCGATGAGCCGCATGGTGTCGGCCGTGATGGACGTGCCCTGGTCCTGGCCCAGCTTCGCGGGGTAGAACGGGACGCGGGTGTACTTGTCGTCCTCATCCGACGTGGCCTCGCGGACCTCCTTGAAGACAGCCTCGAGGCGCTGGCGGAACCGCTCGGACACCGCGTCCGCATCGTCCGTGGTGATGTCACCGCGTCCGATCAGGGACTCGGTGTACAGCTTGCGGACGGATCGCTTCTGCTCGATCAGGTCGTACATCTTGGGCTGCGTGAAGCTGGGATCGTCACCCTCGTTATGACCGCGCCGGCGATACGCGACGATGTCGAGCACCACGTCGACGTGGAACGCCTGCCGGAACTCGACCGCCAGGCGTGCGGTGCGAGCCACGGCCTCGGGATCGTCGCCGTTCACGTGGAAGATCGGCGCCTGCACGACCTTCGCCACGTCGGTGCAGTACGTGGACGACCGCGACTCCGACGGCGCCGTGGTGAAGCCGACCTGGTTGTTGACGATGATGTGAACGGTGCCGCCGACCCGGAAGCCGCGGAGACGGCTCATCTGCAGCACCTCGTACACCACGCCTTGGCCGGAGAAGGCCGCGTCGCCGTGCAGGAGCACCGGCAGTACCGAGAAGTTGCTGTCCCCGGCGTTGATACGCAGCCAGTCCTGCTTGGCGCGCGTGATGCCGCCCACGACGGGGTTGACCGTCTCGAGGTGGCTGGGGTTGGCCGCCACCGACGTCTTGACCTTCTTGCCCGAGACGGCGGTGAACTCGCCCTCGGCGCCCAGGTGGTACTTGACGTCGCCGGTGCCCATCGTCTGCTCGAGGTCGATCTTGCCGTCGAACTCGCGGAAGATTTGGCCGTAGCTCTTGCCTGCCACGTTGGCCAAGACGTTCAGGCGTCCGCGGTGGGGCATGCCGATGACGACCTCGGCCAGATCGTGCTCGGCCGCGCGATCGCAGACCTCATCGACTGCCACGATGGTGGACTCGGCGCCCTCGAGGCTGAACCGCTTCTGGCCGACGAACTTCGTCTGCAGGAAGGTCTCGAAGATCTCTGCCTCGTTGAGCTTGTCCAGGATCCGCAGGTGCTCCTCACGGGACCAGCGCCGGAAGGGCCGCTCGATCCGCTCCTGCAGCCAGCGGCGCTGGGCGGGCTCCTGGATGTGCATGTACTCGGTGCCGAAGCTGCCGCAGTAGGAGCGACGCAATTGGGCGAGGATGTCGCGCAGCGTCATGGTCTCGCGGTCGTGACCGCCGAAGGTCCCGACGGGGAACTCGCGATCGAGGTCCCAGATCGTGAGGCCGTGGTTGGACAGGTCTAGGTCGGGGTGGTTGCGCTGGCGGTACTCGAGCGGATCGGTGTCGGCCACGAGGTGGCCCCAGGTGCGGTAGGCCTCGATCAGCTGGATGACGCGCGCGCCCTTGTTGACCTCGTAGCTGCGGTGCGCGGAGTCGTCGTCCTCCCAGCGCAGCGGCGTGTACGGGATGCGCAGCGCGGCGAAGATCTGGTCGTAGAAGTCGTGCTTGCCGATCATCAGCTCGTGCATGACCTTGAGGAACTCGCCCGAGGTCGCGCCCTGGATGACGCGGTGGTCGTAGGTCGACGTGAGCGTCGTGATCTTGGACACCCCGAGTTCGTTGCGACGCTGATCGGACGCCCCCTGGAACTCCGGCGGCCAGTCGATCGAGCCGACGCCGAGGATGATGCCCTGGCCGGTCATGAGCCGGGGAACGGAGTGGCTAGTGCCAAGGCCCCCGGGGTTGGTCAGCGAAACTGTGGTGCCGGCGAAGTCGTCGACGGTCAGGGCGCCGGTGCGAGCCTTCTTGACGAGGTCCTCGTACGCGCGCCAGAACTCGGCGAAGTTCATCTCGTCCGCGCCCTTGATGTTGGGCACCAGCAACTGCCGGACGTCGCCCTTCTTCTGGTCGATCGCCAGGCCAAGGTTGATGGACGCCGGCACGACGACGGCTGGCTTGCCTTCGACCTCGGCGTAGGCGCAGTTCATCTCGGGCACCATCGTGAGCGCCTTGACCATCGCGTAGCCGATGAGGTGCGTGAACGAGATCTTGCCGCCCGTGGTGCGCGCGAGGTGATCGTTGATCAGCTGGCGCTGGTCGATGACGAGCTTCATCGGCACGTTGCGGACCGTCGTCGCCGTCGGCATCGACAGTGACAGGTCCATGTTCTTGGCGGTGCGCATGGGCGCACCCTTGAGGATCGTCGTCGTCGCGCCGTCCTTGGCCTGGGCCTGGACCGGTCCCGTCGGCCGGTTGGCCGACAGCCCGCCTCCGGAGCCCGGGTCCTGCGGCCCGGACTTCGCGGGGGCGGCGGCCTTGATCGTCTCGACCTGGCGTGCCACTTCCTTCTGCTTCTCCGAGTCCCGAACGGACGCCGCAGGCGCGGCCTGCGTCGCGGCCGGGGGAGCGGCGGGTGCGGCCACGGGAGCGGCCGCCACGGGGGCCGAAGCGGGAGCTGCCGCGGCCGGAGCAGGTGCCGGGCGGGCCGTGCTCGCGGGCGCCGGTGCCGAGGTGGGAGCCGCGCCCGCGGCGTCCGCGGTCTGCTTGCGGAAGAACTCGACCCAGACCGCGTCGACGGAACTCGGATCGGAGAGGTACCGGTCGTACATCTCATCGATGAGCCAGTCGTTGGCTCCGAAGTCGGAGGGGAGGTCGATGGGGTTGTTATCGGGCGTCGTCGCCACTTGATGCCTTCTTCCCGTCGCGGTCCTGCGGCAGCCAGGACCCACTGGCCTGTTCGTCCGATGGTAGGCCACGGGCACCCTCCTGGGCACGTAGCGTCCCGGTGATCTCTCGATTTCGTGAGATCTCTTCGCGGGTGGCCGAGGAGGGCGTTCGGATGTTCGGCGCCCCCAGCAGGATTCGAACCTGCGCTCCCGCCTCCGGAGGGCGGTGCTCTATCCCCTGAGCTATGGGGGCCGTTGGCCTTGTGGGCCGCCGGACACTCTAGCAAACCTCGGCGGCGTCCTTCGTTTCAGCCGCTGGGCCCGGCGGCGTCCGCAAGCCTGAAACTGGCAGAGTTGACCCATGACCCACATGCACGTCGCCGGCTCGATCCATGCCGACGTCACCTCGCCAGCCCCGCAGTGGCTGGTGAAGCCGACCGATGTCAACGCCCTCGATCGTCGCCTCTGGAGCGACACCGTCGACCGTGGCGCCGGCGGCGTCCTGACGATCGGTGGCCTGACGGCGGAGCAGATCGTCGAGCAGACGGGGTCGCCCGTGTACGTGATCGACGAGCTGGACTTCCGCGGCCGCGCCCTGTCGTGGCGCGAGGCGTTCGCGGGCTGGAAGGTCTACTACGCGGCCAAGAGCTTCCTGTGCGCGACCGTCGCCCGGTGGATCTCCGAGGAGGGCCTGAACCTCGACGTTTCGAGCCACGGCGAGCTGATGGTGGCGCTGCGCGCCGGCTTCGACCCCGCACGCCTCGCGCTGCACGGCAACAACAAGAGCGACGAGGTGCTGCGGTTGGCGCTGACCTCGGGCGTCGGACGGATCGTCGTCGACTCCTCCGACGAGATCGGACGCCTCGAGCGCCTCACCGCGGAACTGGGCGTCCGCGCATCGGTCCTGATCCGCGTGACGACCGGCGTCGAAGCGCACACCCACACCTACATCGCCACGGGCCACGAGGACCAGAAGTTCGGCCTGTCGATCACGGGCGGCCAGGCGTTGGTCGGCATGGTGCGTTGCTTCCACAGCCCCAACATCGATCTGGTCGGCATTCACAGCCACATCGGCAGCCAGATCTTCGACACTCACGGCTTCGAGGTGGCCGCTCGCCGCACGCTGAAGCTGGTGTCGCAGTTCCGCGAGGCGACCGGCGTCACCTTGTCCGAGCTCGACCTGGGCGGCGGCTTCGGCATCGCGTACACCGCGGAGGACACCCCTGCGACGGCCGCCGACCTGGCCGCCAGCCTCAAGGACATCGTCGCCCACGAATGCCGCGGCTTCGGTCTGGACGTTCCGCAGCTGTCCGTCGAGCCCGGACGCGCGATCAGCGGCCCTGCCGGCACCGCGATCTACCGCGTGGGCACCGTGAAGGCGGTCGAGATCGGCGGTGGACACACCCGCCGCTACGTCAGCGTGGACGGCGGCATGAGCGACAACATCCGCCCCGCCCTCTATGCGGCCGAGTACTCGGCCGTCCTCGCGAACCGGGCATCGGACGCCCGCCCCGTGCTGTCCCGGGTGGTGGGCCTGCACTGTGAGGGCGGCGACATTCTGGTCCGCGACGTGTTCCTGCCCGGCGACATCCGCCCGGGGGATCTGGTCGCCGTGCCGGCGTCCGGCGCCTACTCGCGCTCGATGGCGAGCAACTACAACTACACGCCGCGGCCGCCGGTCGTCGCCGTGCGGGACGGCACGTTGACGCCGTTGATCCATCGGGAGACGCTGGACGACTTGCTCGCGCTGGACGCCGGCCTGAGCCCCCGACACGACGAGGTGGAACGATGACCAAGCGCCCCCAGCCCCTGCGCGTGGCTCTGCTCGGGCCCGGGGTGGTCGGCAAGAAGGCCGCCCAGCTGCTGATCGACGAGGCTGCCGAGCTGGGAGCCCGCGTGGGGCGTCCGCTCGAGTTGGCCGCCGTCGGCAGCCGTCGCGCCTCGGTCGAGGGCATCGACCAGGCGCTGCTGACCTCCGATCTGGACGCCCTCGTCCGGCGCAACGACATCGACCTGGTCGTGGAACTGATCGGCGGCATCGAGCCGGCGCGCAGCCTGATCTTGGCCGCCATCGAGCACGGCAAGTCTGTCGTGACCGCCAACAAGGCCCTCCTCGCCCGGCACGGCGCGGAGCTCTTCGCCGCCGCGGACGCCCACGGCGTCGATGTGTATTACGAGGCCGCCGTGGGCGGAGCCATCCCGATCATCCGGCCGCTGCGCGAGTCGCTCGTCGCCGACTCGGTGACCGCCGTCATGGGCATCGTCAACGGCACGACGAACTACATCCTCGACCAGATGCACACCCACGGGGTCACCTACGCCGAGGCGCTGGCGGACGCGCAGAAGCTCGGCTTCGCCGAGGCCGACCCGACCGCCGATGTGGAGGGCCACGATGCGGCCGCCAAGGCGGCCATTTTGGCTTCGCTCGCGTTCCACACGCGGGTGACCTTCGACGACGTCGCCTGCGAGGGCATCAGCTCGATCACCGCCGGTGACATTGCCGCGGCCAAGGAAATGGGCTGCGTCATCAAACTGCTCGCCCGCTGCGCCAAGGCCGACGACGGCTCGGTCGCCGTCGGCGTCCATCCGACGATGGTGCCCCTCGAGCACCCGCTGGCGTCCGTGTCAGGGGCGTTCAACGCAGTCTTCGTCGAGCTCGAGTGGGCCGACAAGCTGATGTTCATGGGTCCGGGTGCGGGCGGACGCCCCACCGCGTCCGCCGTCGTCGGCGACGTCGTGACAGCTGCCCGTAACAAGGTGCGCGGTGTCGCGGGTCCGGGGGAGACGTCGTACAACGAGCCGAACATCTGCGACCCGGGCCGGGTCTCCTCGCGCTACTACCTGCAGATGGTCGTCCAGGACAGCCCCGGAGTCCTCGCCCAGATCGCGACCTGCTTCGCTGCGCACGACGTGTCCATCCAGGCTGTCCGCCAAGTGCCGGCCGGTCCCGACGCGGTGCACGAGGCTCAACTGGGGATCATGACCCACACCGCCCCGAACGCCCAGGTCAGGGCCCTCATCGCCGCCCTCGAGACGATGGCTGAGGTCGACGAAGGCGTCCGGGTGCTGCGCGTGGAAGGGGAGTGACGTGCTGCTCGCCTGCCTGGATATGGAAGGGGTGCTGGTCCCCGAGATCTGGGTGAACGTCGCCCAGCGGACGGGCATCGAGGCCCTGCGGCGCACCACGCGCGACGAGCCGGACTACGACAAGCTGATGCAGTACCGGATCGCCGTCATGGCCGAGCACGGAGTCACGCTGTCGGTGATCCAGTCCGTGATCTCCGAGATGGGCCCGCTGCCCGGAGCAAGAGAGTTCCTGGACGCCCTGCGTCGCGACTACCAGGTGGTCATCCTGAGCGACACCTTCTACCAGTTCGGCATGCCCTTGATGGAACACCTCGGCATGCCCACGCTGTTCTGCCACCACCTGGTGGTGGCCGACGACATGATCGTGGGCTATCGGCTCCGGCAGCCCGACTCCAAGACCCACGCCGTGCGCGCGCTGCAATCGCTCAACTTCACCTGCATCGCGACGGGCGACTCCTACAACGACACCGGGATGCTCGCGCAGGCCGAGGCGGGCATCCTGTTCTGCCCGCCCGACAACGTGATCGCCGAGTTCCCGCAGTTCCCGGTGACGACGAACTACGTCGACCTCCGAGCTGCGTTCGACGCTGCTGCCGCTGCGCTGTGACGCGTTGGAGCGCGCGCTGCGCTCGTGTAGAGTGAGCCGTGCGGCTTTCGCCGCGTTTCCAGATCACCGCAGAGGCTCTTGACGGCCTGCCCTGATCTGAACACCCTTTGACGGCTCCAGCGAGCCGGGCCCGCCCGCACAGTCAGCGAGGATCGGGCCGATCCGAGAGGACATCAGTGACCGAAAGCAACTCGACCTCACCTGCATCCAGCAGGTCTGGTCTCGACTCCATGCTGCTGCCCGAGTTGAAGAAGGTCGCTTCTTCGCTCGGCATCAAGGGCACCGGCATGCGCAAGGCCGACCTCGTGTCGGCCATCAGGGACGCCCGTCCGGCCAGCGCTCCGCGCTCCGAGCGTCCCGCCCGATCCCAGCGGGCACCCCAGGGCGAGAGCCCTGCAGCAGAGCAAGCGGCGCCGAGCGCTTCCCCGGACGCCCCCGCCGGCGAGCAACGCTCCAGCCGCCCGCGGCGCGAGCGCTCCCCGCGTCCCGAGCGGGGCGAGGCGCAGCCGGCCCTCACGGAGGCGTCCGGTTCGGACCAGGCTCCCCGCGAGGTCAACGCCGAGGTGGCCGCACGCCTCGACGCCCTTTCCGGGGGCGGTGGACGCCGCCAGCGTGGGCAGCGCGAGCAAGGCGAGCCGCGCGGTGAGGCGTCCGACGGGCAGCGCACCGAGCAGCGCCAGCCGCAGCAGCAGAACCAACAGAGCCAGGGCCAGCAGTCCAACCAGCAGGGCTACGGCGACTCGGACGACGACTCCGGCAGCCGCCGCAATCGCCGGCGTCGCAACCGCGACCGCACGAACAGCCCCCAGAATCGCCGCCAGAACCGCGGCAGCGCCGGGGCGTCCATCGAGCGGTTCGAGGCCGAGCCGGTCATCGCCGAGGACGACGTGCTCGTGGAGGTCCGCGGCATCCTGGACGTCCTGGACAACTACGCCTTCGTCCGGACGACCGGTTACCTGCCCGGCCCGAACGACGCCTACGTGTCGCTGTCGATGGTCCGCAAGTGGGGCCTGCGCAAGGGCGACATCGTGACCGGTGCGCTCCGCGCCCCCAAGGAGGGGGAGCGGCGCGAGAAGTTCAACCCGCTGGTCCGGATCGACCGCATCAACGACGACGATCCGGCCAAGGCGAAGGACCGCGTCGAGTTCAACAAGCTGACGCCGCTCTACCCGCAGGATCGCCTGCGCCTCGAGACCACGCCGACCAACATGACCGGACGCATCGTCGACCTGGTCGCCCCGATCGGCAAGGGCCAGCGCGGCCTGATCGTGTCGCCGCCCAAGGCGGGCAAGACGATGGTGATGCAGAACATCGCCAACGCGATCACGACCAACAACCCCGAGGTGCACCTGATGGTGGTCCTCGTGGACGAGCGTCCCGAGGAGGTCACCGACTTCCAGCGCTCTGTCAAGGGCGAGGTCATCGCGTCCACCTTCGACCGTCCGGCCGACGATCACACGACGATCGCCGAGCTGGCGATCGAGCGCGCCAAGCGCCTGGTCGAGCTGGGTCACGACGTCGTCGTCCTGCTGGACGGCATCACCCGCCTCTCGCGCGCCTACAACCTCGCGGCACCGGCGTCCGGACGCATCCTGTCCGGCGGCGTTGACTCGGCCGCGCTCTACCCGCCGAAGAAGTTCTTCGGCGCGGCGCGCAACGTCGAGCACGGCGGCTCGTTGACGATCCTCGCGACGGCTCTGGTTGAGACCGGCTCGAAGATGGACGAGGTGATCTTCGAGGAGTTCAAGGGCACCGGCAACATGGAGCTCCGCCTTCGCCGAGAGCTCGCTGACAAGCGCATCTTCCCGGCCATCGACCCGGTCGCGTCCGGTACGCGCCGCGAGGAGATGCTGCTGACGCGCGAAGAGTTGGCGATCATCTGGAAGCTCCGACGCGTCCTGTCCGGCCTCGACGACCAGCAGGCGCTGGAGATGCTGATCAACCGCATGAAGAAGACGCAGACCAACCTGGAGTTCCTGCACGTCATCTCCCGGACGACGCCGAACGCCGAGTAGGTCGGTCCCGACCAGAACGGACGCCGCCGGCGCAGCTTGCGCCCGCGGCGTCCGTTTGGGTTCCGGACGCCGATGGGGCAGAATGTCTCCTCGGTGCCGGTTCACGCCCGGGTCCATCAGGGCCCCGAAGCGATGGCGACCCGGCGATATCGAGGAGAATCCATGAAGCAGGGCATCCATCCCGACTACAAGGAGACCGAGGTCACCTGTAGCTGCGGCAACAAGTTCACGACGCGCAGCACCGCGCGTACCGGTCAGATCCACGCGGAAGTTTGCGCGGCCTGCCACCCGTTCTACACGGGCAAGCAGAAGATCCTGGACACGGGCGGTCGCGTCGCCCGCTTCGAGAAGCGCTACGCGAACCTCAAGAAGTCTTAGCGACCTACCAGCGCCGGGCATCGGGGAATCTTCCCCGGGCCCGGCGTTGTGCTTGTCCGGCACCTAGCAGGAGGCAGTGATGTTCGAGGCGGCCGACCAACTGAAGGTCGAGTACGCGCAGCTGGAGGGCCAGCTCTCCGATCCGGCGACCCACGCCGACATGGCGCGCGCCCGCAAGATCGGACGCCGCTACGCCGAGCTGGCGCCGATCGTCAAGGCGCTCAACGAGCACGAGGAGCTGACCGGCGATCTGGAGGCCGCGCGCGAGCTGGCCGGTGAGGACGCGTCCTTCGCCGACGAAGCCGACCGGCTGGAGGCTCGGCTGACCGAGGTCACCGAGCGGCTCAACACGCTGCTGGCACCGCGCGATCCCAACGACACCGAGGACGCGCTGCTGGAGATCAAGTCCGGCGAAGGCGGCGAGGAGTCGGCGCTGTTCGCCGGAGACCTGTTCGAGATGTACAGCCGGTTCGCAACCGCCAAGGGCTGGAAGGTCGAGGTGCTGGACTCGCAGGAGACCGACCTCGGCGGGTACAAGACGATCACCCTCGCGGTGAAGGCGTCAGGCACGGCGTCCGGGGAGAACATGCCCTTCGGCTCGCTGAAGTTCGAGGGCGGCGTCCATCGCGTGCAGCGCGTGCCGGTCACCGAGACCCAGGGCCGCATCCATACGTCGGCCGCCGGCGTCCTGGTGACGCCGGACGTCGATGCCGACGAAACGATCGTCATCAACGACGACGACCTGCGGATCGACGTCTACCGCAGCTCCGGCAAGGGTGGACAGGGCGTCAACACCACCGACTCGGCCGTCCGCATCACGCACCTGCCCACCAACACGGTCGTGACCTGCCAGAACGAGCGCTCCCAGATGCAGAACAAGGAGCAAGCCATGCGCATCCTGCGGTCGCGCCTGGCCGCGATGGCCGCGGATCAGGCGTCCGCCGAGGCGTCCGCTGCCCGCAAGTCGCAGGTCCGCACGGTCGATCGCTCGGAGCGGATCCGCACCTACAACTTCCCCGAGAACCGCATCGCCGACCACCGGATCGGTTACAAGGCGTACAACCTGGACGCCGTCCTGGCCGGCGATCTGCAGGCCGTGGTCGACGCGTTGCAGGCCGCAGATCTCGCCGAACGCCTCGCGGCCTTCTCTGGCTGATGCGGACGTCGCAGCTGGTCGCGCAGGGAGCGCAACGGCTTGGCAGTGCCGCCGAGTCGAAGACGCTGCTGGCGCACGTCCTAGGCGTCGAGCCGGCCTCGTTGCCCCTGATCATCGAGGTGTCGGACGCCCACGCCGCGGCCTTCGCTGCGCTGCTGGAGCGGCGGCGAGCCGGCGAGCCTGTCCAGCACCTCACGGGGCGCGCGTTCTTCCGCGGGGTGTCCGTCGCCGTCGGGCCGGGGGTCTTCATCCCGCGTCCGGAGACCGAACTGCTCGTTCAATGGGCGCTCGATGCCCTCGGCGCGCACCCTGGCCGGCCGGCCGAGGCGGCCGGGCACGAAGGTCCGTCGGCGCCGGTGGTCGTTGAGCTGTGTGCCGGCTCGGGGGCCATCTCGCTCGCGCTGGCGTCCGAGTGCCCGGGTCTGGTCCAGTACGCGGTCGAGGTCAGCGATGACGCGTGGCCCTACCTGGTGAGAAACGTGACGGGGACGGCCCTGCAGCCGGTGCTGGGCGACATGGCGGATGCCCTCTCCGAGCTGGACGGCACCGTCGACCTGGTCATCGCCAACCCGCCCTACATTCCGGAGTCGGCACGGTCTGAATTGCCTGCTGACGTGCTGCGTGACCCCGACATGGCCCTGTTCTCGGGGCCGGACGGGCTGGAGGCGCTGCGCGTGGTGGCGTCCGTGGCGACACGGCTGCTGCGCTCCGGGGGAGTGTTGGGGGCTGAGCACGACGACACGCATCACGAGTCTGCGCCCAACGTGCTGCGTGCCGCTGGGTTCGTCGACGTCGTCGATCACCTCGACCTCGCCGGTCGACCGCGTTACGTCACTGCACGGGTCCCGGACCTCTCACCTGGCAGGATGGGCCCGTGAGCATCGACGACCTGGCGGACCACGAGGACGCAGCGAGCACCATCGACCTCTCCGGCGAGAGCGCCGCTTTGAGCGCGGAAGAGCCGACGTATCTCGTGGTGGACGCGCACGGCGATTCGGACGTTGCATTCGATGCGGCTACCGACGCGATCTCATCCGGTGCCGTCATCGTGCTTCCCACGGACACCGTCTATGGCGTGGCCGCCGATCCCTTCTCGGCCCTGGCGGTGCAGCGCCTCCTGGACGCCAAGCGGCGCGGTCGCGACATGCCGCCGCCCGTCCTGGTCGCCGAGGTGGAGATGGTCGGCTCGTTGGCGGACGTCGATGATCGGGTACGGGCGCTGGGTGCCGCGTTTTGGCCCGGCGCGCTGACGTTGGTCCTCAACGCGTCCGACAGCCTGCGCATGGACCTCGGGGACCGCGGCGCCACGATCGCGGTGCGCGTGCCCGACCACGAGTTCACGAGGGAACTGCTGCGGCGCACCGGGCCTCTTGCGGTCACCTCCGCCAACGTCAGCGGGCAGGAGGCCGCGCTGACGATCGACGAAGCCACCAGCCAGCTTGGCAACGCCGTGAGCGTCTACCTGAACGCGGGGACGATGTCCGGACCGGTCCCGTCGACGATCCTCGACCTCAGTGGGGAGTCGGCGCAGCTTCTTCGTGCCGGACGCCTGACGATGGCAGAGATCAACGAGGTGGTCCCGGGTCTGCTCCCCGAGGTCGCGCCCGACGAGGCGACGGTGCCTGAACCCACCCTGCAGGACGCGGCGGAGCCCGAAGCGGCGTCCAGCGACGCGGCAGATCCCGACCCGGCTTCCCACGCGGCGGAGCCCGCTGAGTCGTCCCACGAAGCGGCAGAGCTCGACCTGGCTTCCCACGCGGCGGAGCCCACTGAGGCGTTCCACGATCCGGCAGAGCCCGCCCCGGCTCCGCTCGCGGCGGAGCCCGCTGAGGCGTCAGTCGAGCATCTCGGACGCGTGACCGCGGGCGACGCCGAGCAACCCGCCAACTCGACCGACCCGGCGGAAAGCTAGAGGCGCGGCGATGTCGACCGCGAGCGGCGAGCGTGGGTGTGATCGGGGGCGATCCTCGTGTCGCTGACCACGCGCTACCGACGCGTCCTGACGCTCCAGGTCCTGGAGGTGGTGGGCGTCGTCATCGCGATCATGGCGTCGTACGTCGTCACGGGAGCCGTGGTCTACGGAGACCACCTGCCGATCTTCGTGAACCGCGGCCTGCTCGGCGCCGGGTCCGCGAGCTTCCTCTCGCTGGTCCTGTTCGGACCGCTGCGCTACTTCACCGTGCGGGAGCGGCCGACCGTCGAGCGCCTCGCCCAAATCGTCGGGGTGGTGCTGTTCTCTGAGCTGACATTCGTTGCGTACATGTACTTCACGCAGAACACCCGCTTCGAGATCGTCGCCTTCTTCATGGCCGCGGGCCTTCAGATCGTGCTGCTCATGGCGGTGAAGCTGCTCGTCACGGCGCGGAAGAACCGCATCCTGGCGTCCTACCCGGCGGCCGTCATCGGGCCCGCCGACGAGGCCCCCGAGCTTCTCCAGCGTGTGCGAGCCGCCGGGGCCAAGGACCTGCGTTTCTTGGCTTACGACCAGCCGAGCTTTGGCGATGACCTGAAGGCCGTCGAGGTCGTCTACGTGGCGGTCGATGCGCCCTTCGACGTCAAGCGCCATGTCGTCGCCGAGTCGGTCCGGTACAACCAGGACGTCTTCCTCGTGCCCGAGACGTACGAGATCTCGATGCATCGGTCGTCGGTGTCCCAGATCGGCGATGTTCCGGTCTTCGCCCTGGAGCGCTACCGGCTGGGCGCCTTCGATCGCATCGTCAAGAGGGCCTTCGATCTGGTGCTGGGCTTGATCGGTCTCATCGCGAGCGCGCCGATCACCCTGCTGGTCGCCGCAGCGATCAAACTGGACGACGGGGGACCGGTCTTCTACCGACAGGTCCGCGTCGGACGCCGCGGGCGTCCCTTCCAGATCGTCAAGTTCCGCACGATGAAGACGGACGCCGAGGACGCCACCGGGCCTGTTTTTGCGCAGCGCAACGACCCCCGGACCACCCGCATTGGTAAGTTCCTGCGCTCGACCCGGCTCGACGAGCTGCCCCAGTTGCTCAACGTCGTGCACGGCACCATGAGCCTCGTGGGACCCAGGCCGGAGCGTCCCGAGTTCGTGGAGCAGTTCCAAACGCAGATTGATGAGTTCCACATTCGCACCTTGGTCAAGCCGGGCCTGACCGGGCTCGCGCAGGTGATGGGCCGCTACACCACCCCGCCCGAGGACAAGCTCCGCTTCGACATGATCTACATCCAGGAGTACTCCGTCCCCCTGGACCTGAAGATCATGCTGCTGACCTTCCGCGTCTTGTTGGCCAAGGCGAAGGCGGATGGCTTCGAGCCCGACGCGGACGGCCGTGGCTGACCGCGCCCCGATCAGCGCCGATCGAGCCCGCGCGCTGCACCTGCTCAAGGCGGGGGTCCTGGGCGGGCACATCGGCGCCCTGGTCTCGTCGCTGGCCTTCTTCTGGACGCGTGGCCCCGCCAGCGGGGTCTCCTGCCTGATCGCCGCCATGATGGCGCTGGCCTTCTACACCATCGGGCAGGCGGTCCAGGTGGCCTACTCGGACGCACCGACCGGCACCGTCCTCACCGCCTCGCTCGTGTCCTACGCCGTCCGGGTGAGCGCCCTGGGCGGCGTCCTCGCGCTCTCGATGACGCAACAGGAACGCCTCACCTCGATGGATCCCACGGCGGTCGTCGTAGGAACGTTAGCCGTAGTGGCCACGTGGCTGGCCGCCGAGATCTTCGCGTTCTCACGCCTGCGCTTTCCGGTATTCGACACCCCCGCATCCAACTCTGGAACGGGAACTGCGTCCTGAGTTTGAGTGCTGCTAGGCTCGCGGAGTCATCGACGAGCAGGGCAAAGAAGACCGGGCGCTCGCCTGGCCAGCACCGTCCTCGATCGCGTGACCGCACAGACACCGACAGGAGGACGCATGGGAGGGCTGACAAGCCTCTTGATCCCACTGGAGGGCGGCGCCGAGGCGACCGGCTGGGCTGATTGTGGTGGCGAACACCACTGGCCCCCGGGGCAGTTGAGCTTCTGCTCTCGCCCATTGTTCCCGGGCCTCGGCGAGCAGTTCTTCTGGCTCAACAACATCCTCGCGCAGGCGGTCATCGCCGCCATCTTGGTCATCACCTTTTGGGTGCTGGTCTCTCGGAACATGAAGATGGTGCCGGGCAAGCTGCAGTCGTTCGGCGAGATGGCCTACGACATGGTGCGCAACGGCGTGGCCCGCGACATCCTGGGCCACGACTTCCGCCCGTTCGTGCCGTACCTGCTGACGGTCTTCTCGTTCATCCTGGTGAACAACTTCTTCGGCCAGTTCTTCTTGTTCATGATGCCGACGTTCAGCAAGATCGGGTACGTCTACGCGCTGGCCCTGCTGTCGTGGCTGCTGTACAACGCGGTCGGCATCAAGAAGTACGGCTTCGGCGGCTATATGAAGAAGATGTGCCTGCCTCCCGGCGTGCCGCCGGCCCTGTGGATCATCATCATCCCGCTCGAGTTCCTCTCGAACATCATCGTTCGCCCGGTGACCCTGGCCCTCCGTCTTTTCGCGAACCTCTTCGCCGGTCACCTCGTGGTTTTGGTGTTCGTCGCCGGCGGATCGATGTTGCTTCTGGCCAACGAGACCTACGGTGGGTTCCCGATTCCGCTGCTCAAGACCGCGGGCGTCGTGTCCATCCTGTTCAGCTTCGCCGTGTTCGCGCTCGAGCTGCTGATCGCCTTCATTCAGGCCTACGTGTTCACGGTTCTGACCGCCCAGTACGTCTCCTCGGCCCTGGCCGAGGATCACTGATAGTCCTAGTCATCCCCTGTAGTAATCAATCCACGAAAGGCAAGTGCAATGCTTGAGCTCCTCGAGATCAGCGGTTCTCTCAACATGATCGGCTACGGCCTTGCGACGATCGGCCCCGGCATCGGTGTCGCCATGGTCTTCAGCTCGGTCATCAACGGGACCGCCCGCCAGCCCGAGGCTCGCGGCGCCATGATGGGTACGGCCTGGATCGGCTTCGCGATCGTCGAGGCTCTGGCCATCATCGGCATCGCCCTCGCCTTCGTCCTGAAGTAGGTCGCGCGCGATGCGACCGTTGCTGGATTTCGGACCCCTGCTGCCGCAGGATCCGTCCGAGATCATCGTGGGCCTCGTCCTCTTCTTCATCATCCTGTACGCGATGTCGAAGGTGGTCGTCCCCATGTTCGAGAAGACGTACGCCGAGCGCAGCTCGCTGATCCAAGGCGGCATCGAGCGCGCCGAGGCTGCCCAGCGTGAGGCGCAGGCCGCCCTGAGCGACTACAAGGCGCAGCTTGCCGGTGCCCGCGAGGAGGCCGGCCGTCTCCGCGAGGAAGCCAAGGCCCAGGGTGCCGCGATCGTCGCCGAGATGCGTCAGCAGGCCCAGGAGGAGTCGGCTCGACTGCTCACCAACGCGAAGTCGCAGATCGAGGCCGAGCGCGCGTCCGCCGTGACGCAGTTGCGGACCGAGGTCGGTGGCCTGGCCACGAGCCTGGCCGGACGCATCGTGGGCGAGTCCTTGAGCGACGACGAGCGCGCCAAGCGCACCGTGGATCGCTTCCTGGCCGAGCTGGAATCTCAGGCACCCGCGGGGCGGGCATGAGCGCTAACGCCGATGCCCGGCAGAACGCGCTCGACCGGGTTCTCGATCCCGCCGCGGCGACCGCCGCGGTGGGCGAGGAACTGTTCGCCGTCGCCGACGCGCTGAGCGGATCACCGAGTCTCCGTCGGGCGTTGACCGACGCGGGCACGGCCGAGGAAGCACGCGTGAACGTCGCCACGTCGCTGTTCAAGGGCAAAGTGTCGGACGCCGCCCTCTCCGTTCTGCTGGGAGCGGTGAAGCTCGCGTGGTCCACGACCGGCTCGTTCGTCGCGGCCATCGAACGCCAGGGCGTCCGTGCGGTGCTGGAGCAGGCCCGGGCGGCCGGCCAGCTGGACGAGGTCGAAGACCAGCTGTTCAAGGTCGGACGTGCGGTCGACGCCCATCCCGAGCTGCGCGTCGCCCTGGGCGAGCGTCAGGTTCCCGTGGCGCACCGGCAGCAGCTGATCGTCGACGTGCTGGGCCGAAACGCGCTCGCGGCGACCGCGACGCTGGCCCGGAGGGCCGTGGTGGCCCGGCAGCGCACGTTCGATCTCACGCTGCAGAGCTACCTCGCGACGGCTGCCGAGCTGCGCAACCGCGGCATCGCTACCGTCGAAACCGCACGTCCCTTGTCGGACGACCAGGCGTCCAGGCTCAAGACGGCGCTCAGCCGTCAGTTGGGCCGCGACGTCACCCTCAATGTGATCGTCAATCCCGCCGTCCTCGGCGGAGTACGCGTGTCGATCGGTGACGAAGTCATCGAGGGCACCGTGGCCGGGCGTCTGTCGGACGTGCGGCGCCAGCTGAGCTAACCCAAGACCATTTCGAAGCGAGAAGGACCCATCATGGCGGAACTCCAGATTCGTCCCGAGGAGATCAGGGACGCCCTTGATCGATTCGTGCAGAACTACACGCCCGATACCGCATCCCGCGACGAGGTCGGCATCGTCGCCACCTCCGGCGACGGCATCGCGCGCGTCGAGGGGCTGCCGTCGGTCATGGCGAACGAACTGCTGGAGTTCGCCAACGGCACCCGCGGCATCGCCCTGAACCTCGACGTCAGCGAGATCGGCGTGGTCGTGCTCGGCGAGTCGGACGGCATCGAAGAGGGCTCGACGGTGCGGCGCACCGGCGACGTCCTGTCGGTTCCGGTGGGCGACGCCTTCCTCGGACGCACCGTCGACGCGATGGGCGTCCCGATCGACGGCCTAGGCGAGATCAAGGCTGAGGGACGCCGCGTCCTCGAGCTTCAGGCCGCCGGCGTCATGGACCGCCAGGAGGTCCGCGAGCCGCTCCAGACCGGCATCAAGGCCATCGACGCCATGATCCCGATCGGACGCGGCCAGCGCGAGCTGATCATCGGTGACCGCAAGACGGGCAAGACCGCAGTCGCGATCGACACGATCATCAACCAGAAGGCGAACTGGGAGACCGGCGACCCCACCAAGCAGGTCCGCTGCATCTACGTCGCCATCGGCCAGAAGGGCTCGACGGTCGCCTCGCTGCGCAAGATCCTCGAGGACGCCGGCGCGCTGCAGTACACGACGATCGTGCACGCCCCGGCGTCCGCTCCGGCCGGCTACAAGTACATCGCGCCGTACGCCGGCTCGGCCATCGGCCAGCACTGGATGTACGCCGGCAAGCATGTCCTGATCGTGTTCGACGACCTGACCAAGCAGGCCGAGGCCTACCGCGCCATGTCGCTGCTGCTGCGCCGCCCGCCGGGCCGCGAGGCCTACCCCGGCGACGTCTTCTACCTCCACAGCCGCCTGCTGGAGCGCTGCGCCAAGCTCTCCGACGAGCTCGGCGGTGGCTCGATGACCGGCCTGCCGATCATCGAGACCAAGGCGAACGACGTCTCGGCTTACATTCCGACCAACGTGATCTCGATCACCGACGGCCAGATCTTCCTCCAGTCCGACCTCTTCAACGCCAACCAGCGTCCCGCCATCGACGTCGGCATCTCGGTGTCCCGCGTCGGCGGCGCCGCCCAGATCAAGGCCATGAAGGGTGTCGCCGGCACGCTGAAGATCGGCCTCGCACAGTTCCGTGACATGCAGGCGTTCGCGATGTTCGCCTCCGATCTGGACGCTGCGTCCCGCCGCCAGCTCGATCGAGGCGCTCGCTTGACCGAGTTGCTGCGTCAGCCCCAGTACACGCCGTTCCCGGTCGAGGACCAGGTGGTCAGCGTGTGGGCCGGCAACAACGGCTACTTCGACTCGATCCCCGTCGCCGACGTGCTGCGGTTCGAGAGTGACCTGCTGGAGCACCTGCGCCGCAACACGCCGATCTTGACGACGATCGCCGAGACGAAGACCTTCGACGAGGACACGCAGAAGGCCGTCGTCGCCGAGATCGACAAGGTCAAGGCGTCCTTCCGGACGACCGAGGAGAAGGCGGCCGACGAGGAGACGCACGCGAAGCCGTTGGAAGACGGCGTCGCCCAGAACGAGCAGATCCGGGTCTGATCCATGGGCGCCGGATTGCGCGAGTTGAGGCAGCGACGAAAGTCTGTGACCTCGACCAAGAAGATCACCAAGGCGATGGAGTTGATCGCTGCCTCGAAGATCATCAAGGCACAGCACGCCGCCAACGACGCGCTGCCGTACACGCGTGAGCTGAACAAGGCCGTGTCGGCCGTTGCGACGCGCTCGCGCGTGAACCACCCGCTCACCAACGCCAAGGGCGAGCGCAAGCGGGTGGCCCTGATCTTCTTCACCTCTGATCGGGGCATGAACGGGGCCTACAGCTCCAACGCGATCAAGACCATGCAGCGAATGGCGAATCGCCTGCACGCCGAGGGCAAGGACGTCGTCCGCTACGCCGTCGGCAAGAAGGGCATCGACTACCTCACCTTCCGCGCGCTGCACGTCGAGGCCAGCTGGCACGGTTTCAGCGACACGCCGAGGTACTCGGACGCCCACGAGATCGCAGATCGTCTGATCGCCGACTTCCTGAAGCCCACCGAGGAAGGCGGCGTCGACGAGATCTACGCCGTCTACACGCGCATGGAGTCGATGCTCACCCAGACCCCGCGCGTCCGTCGCCTGCTGCCACTCGAAGTGGTGGAGGGCGTCCGCGAGGTCGGGCAGGGCGAGATTCCGCCGCTGTACGAGTTCGAGCCGGACCCGGAGCAGGTGCTCGACGAGCTTCTGCCGCTGTATGTGCGGAGCCGGGTGTGGTTCTACCTGCTTCAGGCGGCCGCGTCGCAGTTGGCGAGCCAGCAGCGCGCCATGAAGTCCGCCACGGACAATGCCGAGCAACTGATCGAGGACCTGACGCGTCAGGAGAACCAGGCGCGGCAGAGCGAGATCACCCAGGAAATCAACGAGATCGTCGGCGGCGCGAGTGCGCTGAACGAATCCCAGGCAGCCGACTAGGGCATCGAGAGCGAGAGATAGACCAATGACTGTGACCCTTGATAAGACGCCGGACGCCGCAGCGAAGGCTCCGGGCGTAGGCCGCGTGGCGCGGGTCATCGGCGCCGTGGTGGACATCGAGTTCCCCCCGGACCAGATGCCCGAGATCATGAACGCCCTCCTCATCGACATCGAGGCCGGCGAGCTGAGCCGCACGATCACCGCCGAGGTGGCCCTGCACATCGGCGACAACATCGTCCGCGCGATCTCGCTCAAGCCCACGGATGGCATGCGCCGTGGCACCGAGGTGCGCGACACCGGCAAGCCGATCTCGGTTCCCGTCGGTGACATCACCAAGGGCCACGTCTGGAACGTGACCGGCGACTGCCTCAACCTGGCCGAGGGCGAGAAGCTCGAGATCACCGAGCGCTGGCCGATCCACCGTCAGGCGCCCAACTTCGACGAACTCGAGCCGAAGACCCAGATGCTGGAGACGGGCATCAAGGTCCTCGATCTGCTCACCCCCTACGTGCAGGGCGGCAAGATCGGTCTGTTCGGCGGCGCCGGCGTCGGCAAGACGGTGCTGATTCAGGAGATGATCTACCGCATCGCCCACAACTTCGGTGGCACCTCGGTGTTCGCCGGCGTGGGGGAGCGCACCCGTGAGGGCAACGACCTCATCCACGAAATGATCGAGGCCGGAGTCATGAAGGACACCGCCCTGGTGTTCGGTCAGATGGACGAGCCGCCGGGCACGCGTCTGCGCGTCGCCCTCTCGGCGCTGACGATGGCCGAGTACTTCCGCGATGTCGCCGGGCAGGACGTGCTGCTCTTCATCGACAACATCTTCCGCTTCACCCAGGCGGGCTCCGAGGTGTCGACCCTGCTGGGCCGCATGCCTTCGGCCGTGGGCTACCAGCCCAACCTGGCTGACGAGATGGGCCAGCTCCAGGAGCGCATCACCTCGGTCAAGGGCCACTCGATCACCTCGATGCAGGCCATTTACGTGCCCGCCGACGACTACACCGACCCGGCTCCGGCCACCACGTTCGCCCACCTGGACGCCACCACCGAGCTCAGCCGCGACATCGCTTCGCGTGGTCTGTACCCGGCCGTGGATCCGCTCACGTCGACCTCGCGCATCCTCGACCCGCAGTTCGTGGGGCGCGACCACTACGACACCGCGACCCGCGTCAAGCAGATCCTGCAGCGCAACAAGGAGCTTCAGGACATCATCGCCATCCTGGGCGTCGACGAGCTGTCCGAAGAGGACAAGATCATCGTGTCCCGGGCCCGCCGCATCCAGCAGTTCCTCAGCCAGAACACCTACATGGCTACCAAGTTCACCCAGATCGAGGGCTCGACCGTCCCGCTGAAAGACACCATCGAGTCGTTCAAGATGATCTGCAACGGCGAGGTCGATCACATCGCCGAGCAGGCCTTCTTCAACGTGGGCGGCATGGACATGGTCATGGAGAAGTGGGACAAGATCCAGAAGGAAGGCTGACATGGCAGACGACTCCCTGTGGGTCGAGGTGGTGAGCGCGGATGGCCGGGTCTGGGAAGGCGAAGCACTGTCGGTCGTCGCTCGCACCACCGAGGGCGACATCGGCATCCTGTCTCGGCACGAGCCGATTCTGGGCGTCCTGGTGCCCTGCGCTGCTGAGGTCCTCACGACGGGGGGCGAGCGGAAGATCGTGGCCGTCGACGGCGGCTTCCTGTCGGTCAACGACAACAAGGTGTCGATCCTGAGCCAGTACGCGACGCTCGCCGAGACGATCTCCCTGCACGAGGCCGAACTGGAGATGGCGAGCGCTGCCAAGGCGCTCGAGGCCGGCAACGTCGACGAGGAGACGAAGCGGCACTACAACCGGGCGGCCGCGCAGTTCAAGGCCGCGCAGAAGGCGTCCAGCGGTCTTCGCTGACGCCCAACACGAAGGAGACGGCTCTTGGCAGACGGGCTCACGCTAGCCGAGTTGACCTTGGCTGTTCTCCTCGTGGCGGCCCTGATCCCCGTGGTCTGGCTGATCGGCCGGCGGCGATGGCTGGCCAGATCGGGGTGGGTCTTCGACTGTTCGCTGCGCTCCGCCATCATGACTCCGAGCACCTGGATGCTCGGAGTCGTGCGGCTTAACGGTGAGCTGGTGGAGTGGTACCGCGTGTTCTCGTGGTCGCTGCGCCCCAAGGTCACCCTCCGCCGCGGGCAGGCCCAGCCGACCGCCAGTCGCGTCCTGGAGCCCGCGGAGCGGGCGCTCTTGGTCGATCAGGACCGAGTCGTCCAGCTCACCGATCCTGAGGGGCGCTCCGTGGAACTCGCGATGGCGCCCGCCCGGATGACCGCCTTTTTGTCCTGGCTCGAGGCGGCTCCGCCTGGGAGTGGCTACCGCTGAGACTCGGTGATCCGGTCGCGTTGCGCCTGCGCCCTCGGCGAGGGGGCCGCGCGATCCTTGCCGGGCACCCAGAGCACCTCGTGGTCTGTCCCGTTCGCCACGCGGGAGGCAATGAAGAGCAGGTCCGAGAGCCGGTTGAGATAGGTGATGGCGAGCGGATTCATGCCGCCCGGTGCGGCGTCCGGGCCGGACAAGCCGTGGACTTCCGCCGCGCGCCAGGCCGTCCGTTCGGCCCTGCGGACGATGGTACGGGCCAGATGGAGGTGCGCCCCGGCCGGCGTCCCCGCCGGCAGGATGAACGAGCGCAGATCGGGCAGAGCGGCCGAGAACTCGTCGCACCACGCCTCTAGGCGCTCGATGCTCGCCGCCTCGATGCGCAGGGGCGGCCACTCGGGGTTGGGGTCGTACGGGGTGCTCAGGTCGGCTCCGACGTCGAAGAGCTCGTTCTGCACCTCGCGCAGGACGCCGGCCAGCGGCTCCTCCACGCCCAGGGCCAGCACGATGCCCAGCGTGCTGTTCGCCTCGTCGACGTCGCCGTAGGCCTCGACACGCAAGTCGGTCTTGGACGCCTCCGAGTTGTCGGAGAGCCGCGTGCTCCCCGCATCTCCGGTGCGCGTGTAGATGCGTGTCAGGTTGACCATGACGCCACCCTATGTGACGTTAGCTGTCGTGTTCCGCGCAGCCGTTTCCGCCGTCCTGCTTGCTCTCGCCTTGAGCGCATGCGCCGTTGCCCCCAACCCCACCAAGGCCCCGAGCGCCGGCGCGGGGGCGACCTGCATCTACCGCTCGACCAACACCCCGGCCAAGGCCGTGGACCCGCCCCCGACGAGCAACGTGCCCAACTCCGGGGTCGGCGTGGTGACCCTGACCTTCGCCAGCGGGCCGGTGCAGGTCACCGTCGACCGGGCCGCGGCCCCGTGCACCGCCAACTCGTTCGAGTCGCTGGCGCAGCAAGGCTTCTTCACCAACACGACCTGCCACCGGATGAGCAGCGGCGGCGGGTACCGCTTCCTGCAGTGCGGCGATCCCACCGGCACCGGTCGAGGCGGCCCGGGGTACTGGTTCGACGACGAGCTGTCGCACACCAAGGCGTACACGGAGGGCGTGGTGGCGATGGCGAACTCCGGACGCAACACGAACGGCTCCCAGTTCTTCATCGTCTTCGGCGACTCGCCGTTCCCGCCCAACTACACGGTGTTCGGACGCATCGACGCCAAGGGGCTGGCGGTGCTGCAGGCGATGGGGGAGCAGGGCACGGACAAGTCCGAGGCTCCGATGGCCGGACGCCCCCTTGCCAACACGACCATCACCCAGGTCACCGTCGGCTGAGCGTCCGCCGGCTCGACCTCGGCGAGGCCACCGTCGCAGCCCTGTCCGCCAACGGTCCACGATGCGGCCGACGTCCAAGCGTCGCTGCGCAGGGGCGGGGGCGTCGGTCAGGGCAGGTCGCGGTTGAGCCCCTCGGCCACCAGATAGTGGCGGATTCCGTCGGTCACGGCGTCCGGGGCGTCGCTGTGGACCCAGTGGCCAGCGTCCGGCACCGTCAGCAGCGCCGCCCTCGGGAAGAGGGCGAGCATCGCCGCGAAGTGTTCCTCGCGGACGTACTCGGACCGCTCCCCGCGGATCCACAGCACCGGTCCGCCGTAGCTGCCGGACGCGTCCGCCGGCCAGCCGCTGATCTGCGGCAGCGCCCCGGACAGGAGGTCCAGGTTGCACTGCCAGCGCCACTGGCCCTTGTGGCGGCGCAGGTTCTGCAGCAGGAAGTCCCGGACGACCGGGTCCGCGATCTCGTCGGCCAAGAGATCGGACGCCGCCGCGCGGCTCTCCAGGCCGTCCAGTCGCAGGCCGAGCAGGGCGTCGACGAGGCGTCCGAAGCCGTAGCCGTGCGACGAGTCGTCGGGGGCGATGTCGACGATCACCAGTCCGCGGACGAGCTCGGGGTGCCGCAGTGCGAGCAACATGGCCACCTTGCCGCCCATCGAGTGACCGACGACGGTCAGGGCGGCGGCCGAGCCCAGTCGCTCGCTCACGTCGGCGGCGACGGCGTCCGCCATCGACTCGTAGGAGAACTCGGCCGACCAGGGGCTGTGCCCGTGGTCGGGCAGATCGACCAGCAGCGAGGTCGCCTCGGGCAGCAGGCCTTGGGCGATGCCGGTCCAGTTCCGACCCTGGCCGAAGAGGCCGTGGAGGAACAGCAGGTTGGGGCGTCCGGGGCCGACGAGGCGGACGTGCAGGCTCATCAGCGTCTCCGATCCCAGCAGGGCCGGTGCCAGTGCTTGCGGTCGTCCAGGCCCGACGTCGCGCCGATCGCCGGGACACTGGGCCACACGACCACGTGCGACGCGCCAGCCGCGATCTGCTGGTTGCAGCCGGGGCACAGGTAGGCCTTCTCAGAACGTCCTGCCCCGATGCTCTGCAGGACCCAGTCGCCGTCGCTCTTGACCTGCGAGCCAGCGAACGAGCTTGCCAGCGCCCTAGCCGGACGCACGTGCTTGCTGGGACGTCGAGCCATGCACAACACCCTAACGGGTAGGCTTCGCCGGGTGCGATTGTTGATAGCCCGGTGCCAGGTGGACTATGCCGGACGCCTCTCCGCGCACCTGCCGATGGCGCCGCGGCTGATCCTGTGCAAGGCGGACGGCTCGATTTCGGTGCATGCGGACGACCGGGCCTACAAGCCGCTGAACTGGATGAACCCGCCCTGCACCATCACGGTCCGCGATGCCGACCCGGATGATCCCGACGACGAGGGACTCGTCCAGGTCTGGGAGGTGCGCAACCGCGACGACGACACCTTGCGGGTGTCGATCGCCGAGGTGCTGCACGACAGCGATCACCCGCTCGGGGTCGACCCCGGCCTGGTGAAGGACGGCGTGGAGGCCCACCTGCAGGCGCTGCTGGCCGAGCATCCCGAGACCTTCGGACCCGGCTGGCGGCTGGTCCGGCGCGAGCATCCGACCGCGATCGGCCCTGTTGACCTGCTGTGTCGCGACGGGGCCGGTGCCTACGTAGCCGTCGAGATCAAGCGGCGCGGCGACATCGACGGCGTCGAGCAGCTGGCCCGCTACCTCGAACTGTTGAACGCCGACCCCCACCTGCGTCCGGTCTCAGGGGTGTTTGCGGCCCAGCTGATCAGGCCGCAGGCGCGGGTCCTGGCCAGCGCCCGGGGCATCACCTGCGTGACCGTCGACTACGACGCCCTCCGCGGGCTCGACAACGCCGAGGATCGTCTCTTCTAGCTCGCGTCCAGATGCGGGACCAGTACCTCGCGGTAGAGCAGCAGCAGGGACGCCACGGTCGGAATCGCCAGCAGTGCGCCGACGATGCCCAGCAGGAGGCCACCGCTGAGCGCGCCCAGCACGATCAGCACCGGAGGCACGTTGAGCGACGAGCTGAAGATGCGCGGCTGAACGACGTAGGCGTCCAGCTGGCTGTAGATCAGGAAGTAGACCGCGCAGATCACCCCGGCGGTCGGCGACACGGAGATCGCGATGGTGACCACGAGGGCGGCCGAGACCATCCACCCCACGATGGGGATGAAGGCCAGGGCGGCGACGACGATGCAGAGCGCGAGGGCGTACTGACCCAGACCCACCGCGTTGAGCACCAGGAAGCTGCCGAGTCCCCAGAGCAGGACCACGAGGAACATCCCGGTGAGGTAGCCGCCGATCCGCTCGAACATCTCGTTGGCGAGGAAGCGCACCCGATCGCGTCGGGACGCCGGCGCGAACTGGTAGATCAGGTTCTTGATCGCCGGCAGCGACGCCAGGAAGTAGAGGGTCAGCACCAGGGTCATCACCACGGACGCCATGGTCGTCGCCAGGGCAACGCCCGCCCCCAACAGCCCTCCGAACAGCGCGTTCACCCAGGCTCCGGACGTGACGAGCTCGGTGATCTTGCCGATGATGTTGAACTGGTGGTCGAGCGCGGCGATCTGGCCGTTCTCCCGGAGCGCCTGAAGGTAGCCGGGGGCATTGCGCAGCAGCCGGACGCCCTGGTCGCTGACCATCGGAACGACGGCCCACATGCCGAGTCCGAGCACGGCGAGCACCGCGAGCGTGACGGCCACCACGGCCAGCGAACGCCGCACGCTGCGGCGCACGAGCCAGTCCACGATCGGGTTGATGCCCAAGGCGAGGAACAGCGACAGCACCACGACCACCAGGACGGACTGGAGGTTGACCAACACCGTGACGAGGCCGATGGCGGCGATGCCGCCGAGGACGGCCAGGAAGCCCGCCTCGAACGGCGAGCGTTCCAGGAGCGTCCGGCGCGTGCGCGGTCTGCTCGACGGTGCCCCGGGATCCGTCACCGAGGCTCTTCTTCGGAGTCCTCGGCCTTGCGGTCTTGGGCTCGGTGGTCCTCAGCGTGGTCGGCCTGGGGATCAGCACCTTTGGAACTCTCAGCCTGCGGTGCGGCGTCCTCGATGTCGATGAGTTCGGCCGAGATGGGATGGTTGCCGTCTTGATCGGGGAACTCGAGCGCCGACATGGTCGCCAAGGAGCTCAGGTTGCTGAGCTGGGCGATGAGGGCTTCCTTGCGCTGCTTGAGCAGGTTCTGCTCGCGCTGCAGCTCCTCGGAGCGGCTGATCAGCGCGGTTTCGGTCTCGACGCGATGAGCCTCGGCCTCGGCCTTCGCGCGGTCGATCAGCGCCGCCGCCTCGGTGATGGCCGCGGCCTTGAGGCTTTCGGCGTCGGCCAGCGCGGCCTGCTGGCGGGTGCGCAGGTCGGCCGCGGCCTGGGCGAGGGTGTCCTGCAGGGCGTCCGACTTGGACCGCGCGTCGGCCATCAGGGACGCCAGTTCGTCGCGGAGGCCGGCCTGCTCGGACGCCAGCGCCGCCAGCGACTCTTCGCGGTGGCGGGCGACCTCGGCGCGAAGGGCGTCCGCGTCGGCCTGGGCGACGGCCACGAGGTGCGCAGCTTCGGTGCGCGCCGCCGCGATCAGGGCGGACGCCTGCGTCTCGGCGTCCTTGATCACCATCTGCCGATGCTGGTCGGCCGACTGGCGCAGGGCCTGGGCTTCCGCCTGCGCGGAGTCCAGCTCGCGCTTGGTCTGGGCGTCGAGCTCGGCCCGCAGCCCCTGAAGTTCGGCAATCCCGAAGGCCCGCTGCTCGTGGTGCGTCCGCTCACGCTCGCTCTTGAGCCTGTCCGCCGCTTCTTGCGCCTGGGCCCGGATCACCTCGGCCTGGCTCTCGGCCTTCATGACCAGCTCGGCGGCCTGAGACTCGGCGACCTTGAGCATGGACGCCGTGTGCGCGCCGAGCTTGCTGTAGTCGGTGTCGTCGTGCCGCAGGTTCGCCGCCGTGAGCTCCTGCTGGGTCTGGCGTAGTTGGTGCTTGAGCTGGGCCACCTGCTGCTCGATGTCGCGGATGTAATCGTCCACCGACTTCTTCTCGTAGCCCCGCATCACGGTCGAGAAACCGCGCACGGCGGAGGCCTTCTCATCGAACAGGTCGAGTCCACTGGGGTGCTGGCTCACGAGATCCTCTTCTCACATCTTGAACGCTCATTCCTCCGTGCCCATGCTAGTCGGAGCGCGGACGGGCGCCGCCGCTGGTAGACGCTCCGGGCGCTATGGAGTCTCTGAGAATCCGACATTGATGAGCCGTCGACCCCGCTCGGGGCGAGGGATCAGTGATGCGGCGCCGCCGGTGGCTCCGTGATCTCGAGCAGGACGCCCCCGGTGCTCTTGGGATGGATGAAGTTGATGCGGGCCCCGCCCGTTCCTGACTTCGGTGCCGGGTAGAGCAGCGTCGCGCCGCGCTCGCGGAGGGTCGCGTCCACGGCGTCCATGTCGGCGACGCGGTAGGCGATGTGCTGGATGCCGCCGCGTCCGCCGTTCTTCTCGATGAACTTGCCGACGGCAGACTCAGGGGACAGCGGGGCGAGCAACTGGATCATGGCGTTCTCGTCGCCCTGCGCGCCGGTGCCCAACATGGCCTCGTCGACGCCCTGCTCCTGGTTCTGCTCGCGATGCAGCAAGCGCCAGCCCATCACGTCAACGTGCAGCCGGAGGGCCTCGTCCATGTCGGGGACCGCGAGACCGATGTGATCGATGCAGACGAAGAGATCTGAATTATCCATGCCACAACCTTGGCACAGACGCCAGCCGCCGGGGCGCGCGTTCGAGGCAAGGGCGGCCATGAATTGGGCGGTTCAAGGGGGCCTTGCCGGACGCTCCAGCCCCGGTCGAGACTTCGGACGCCGCGATCCACGTCGGCGCGTCGCGGGCCGGACGCAGGCGCCGTCCGGAAGAGTGTCCGCGTAGTCTCGCCATCTTCCCCGGAGGCTTGTCATGGGCAAACTCATCAAGAACGCCATCTGGGCGCTCATCGTCGCGTTCCTGATCTTCTACCTCGTCACGCGTCCCGAAGCGGCCGCCGGCATCGTGAAGACGGTCTTCACCGCATTCGACTCCATCGGCCGGTTCTTCACCCAACTGGCCGCCTAGCGATGTCGTTCTTTGCGGGCCTGCTGAGTCCGCGAGTTGAGCGTCACCTGCTGTCGTCGGAGGGGGAGTTCGTCGTCGATCAGGTGGAACGGCACTGGATCACCCGCGTGCCGGGCCTGGGCCTCGTGCTGCTCGGGATCGTCTGCTTCGTCGCGATGCCGCTCCTGCGCCAATGGTGGGCTGCCGGGCTCTGGGCCGGTCTGATCCTCGGCTTGGTCGGCATCTGGAAGATCCACACGCAGAACATGGACAGGTTCGTCGTCACCAACATGCGAGTGTTCCGCGTGCACGGGGTGCTGAACCAAGAGATGGCGAGCGTGCCGATCGCGCGACTGCTGGACATCACGATGAACCGTCCGCTGCTGGGCCAGGTGCTCAACTATGGCCACTTCGTGTTCGAGACCGCCGCCCAGGACCAGGGCCTCAAACGCGTCCCCTACGTGCCCGACATCGTCCGCCGCGACCTGATGATCCAAACGGTCATCCAGCGCTCGGGCCTGCGCGCGCAGGCTGGCGACGCGAGCGAGTACGACGACTTCTTCGACGAAGCTTCGGACGCCGACCCGTCGCGGTTGGCTCGCATCGCCGGACGCCTCAGGCGCAGGCGCAGCCCGCAATCGGCCGGAGACGGCAGCTGACCTCAAAACCATGAGGGCCCCGGATTGCTCCGGGGCCCTCGTGCTGTGCGGGACTCAGGACAGGACGGCGTCCACGACCTTCTTGGCCTCCGCCTGGACCAGGGCGAGGTGCTCGGGTCCCTTGAACGATTCCGCGTAGATCTTGTAGACGTCCTCGGTGCCGGACGGCCGCGCCGCGAACCAGGCGTTCTTGGTGACGACCTTGAGCCCACCGATGGCGGCGCCGTTGCCCGGCGCATTCGTCATCTTGGCGACGATCTGCTCGCCCGCGAGCTCCGTGGCGGTGACGTCGGTGGGGGAGAGCGCACCCAGCTTGGCCTTCTGCGCGCGGTTCGCCGGGGCGTCCACGCGCGCGTAGGCGGTCTTGCCGAACTCGGCCTCGAGATCGGCGTAGTGCTGCGACGGCGTCCGTCCGGTGACGGCCAAGATCTCGGACGCCAGCAGGTCGAGGATCAGGCCGTCCTTGTCGGTCGTCCACGTCTTGCCGTCGAGCGTCAAGAAGGACGCCCCCGCGGACTCCTCGCCGCCGAAGCCGATGGAACCGTCCATCAGGCCGGGCACGAACCACTTGAAGCCGACGGGCACCTCGACCAGCTTCTTGCCCAGCTTGGCCGCGACGTTGTCGATCATCGAACTCGAGACGAGCGTCTTGCCGATGCCGGCGTCCGGGTTCCAGCCCTCGCGGTGGGCGAACAGGTACTGGATGGCCGCCGCCAGGTAGTGGTTGGGGTTCATCAGGCCGGCGTCCGGGGTGACGATGCCGTGGCGATCGGCGTCCGCGTCGTTGCCGGTCGACAGGTCGTAGCGGTCGCGGTTGGCGATGAGGGACGCCATCGCGTACGGGCTGGAGCAGTCCATGCGGATCTTGCCGTCCCAGTCGAGGGTCATGAACGGCCACGCCGGATCGACGGTGCGGTTCACGACCGAGAGCCCGAGTCCCATGGTGTCGGCGATGTACTCCCAGTACTGCACGGACGCCCCACCCATCGGGTCGGCCCCGATTTTGAGTCCGGCCGCGCGGATGGCGTCCAGCTTGATGACGTTTGCGAGGTCGGCGCAGTAGGGCGTCCGGTAGTCGTGGCGGACGATCTCGGACTCGCAGCGTTCGTAGGGCGTCCGCTTGATGGAACGCCAGTCGCCCAGCAGCTCGTTGGCGCGGGCGGCGATGACCTTGGTGGCGTCGCTGTCGGCCGGGCCGCCGTGGGGCGGGTTGTACTTGAAGCCCCCGTCCGGCGGGGGATTGTGCGACGGGGTGACGACGATGCCGTCGGCCCGCGGGCCACTGTGATCGCGGTTGTAGACGATGATCGCCCGCGAGACAGCCGGCGTCGGGGTGTACTCGTCGTCGCGCTCGGCGCGGACGTCCACGCCGGCGGCGTGCAGCACTTCCAGGGCGGTCTTCCAGGCGGGCAGCGACAGCCCATGGGTGTCCTTGCCGATGAACAGCGGCCCCGTGACGCCCTGGGCGGCCCGGTATTCGACGATCGCCTGGGTGGTGGCCGCGATGTGGGCCTCGTTGAACGCCGTCTTGAGCGACGAGCCGCGGTGCCCGGACGTGCCGAAGGCGACCTGCTGGTCAGGGTTGGCCGGATCGGGGATCAGGTCGTAGTACGCCGCGATCAGGGCGTCGATGTCGGTGAGGTCGCTGGGGAGCGCGCGCTGTCCTGCTCGTTCGAAAACCATGCCCCCATCTTGCCGTGCCCGGTGCTCGCGCCGGTGAGGTTGTCGCTTGTTGGCGCGTCGGGTGGAGCGGGTCGGCCTCCCGGGCGCTCGATCGCGTGACGGAGCGTACGGTTCGGTGATGCGAGAATGGGCGCCATGAACGCCAGCTTCGGTGCCAATGCCATGGACCTGTCCGGACTCGCCGCCGCCGCCAAGACGCCCGCCGGGGCGTCCTACGTGGTCGAGGCCGACGAGAAGACGTTTGAGAACGTCCTGAACCTGTCCATGCGGCATCCGGTCGTCATCGAGTTCTACAGCCCGCGCGCGAACGCGGACGCGTTGTCGGCCGACCTCAAGTCCCTCGCCAACGCCGCCGCCGGACGCTGGCTCCTGGTCCGGCTGAACGTGGACGCCGCCCCGCGCATCGCGCAGGCGCTCGGCATCCAGGCGGTCCCGATGGTCGTCGGCGTGCTGTCGGGGCAGCTCATGCCACTGTTCCAGGGCACCCGGGAGAGATCCGAGGTGTCGGCGCTGATCGATCAGCTGATCCAGGCGGCCGTCGCCAATGGGGTTGTGGCCAAGGCGCAGCCCGTCGCGGCCGGTGCGGAGGCCGAGGCGCCGCTCGAGCCGGACGTTCGGTTCGCAGCCGCCGATGCCGCCATGGAGGCCGGCGACTACGCCCTCGCCGTGGCCGAGTTCGACAAGATCCTGTCGGCCACCCCTGGCGACTCCGAGGCGGCGGCGGGCAAGGCGGGGGCGGAGCTGTTGGTCCGGCTCGGGGACGCCGACCCGAACCTCGTGATCGCCCGCGCGACGGCCCACCCCGACGACGTCGACGCCCAGCTGGCCGCCGCCGACATGGAGGTGGCCGGCGGTGTGCCCGAGGCAGCGTTCGCCCGGCTGATCGGAGTGGTCCGCGCCACGTCCGGCGCCGATCGGGACAAGGCCCGGGTTCGATTGCTCGCCCTGTTCGAGACGATCGGCTCGTCGGACCCGATGGTCCTCAAGGCCCGCCGCGACCTGATGTCGGCGCTCTACTGATGGCGCGCCTGAGCGTCGACCTGAGCGGCATCGACGTCCCGACTGACGCGCCCGTCCTCGTCACCGGGGCCACCGGCTACGTCGCGGGCTGGGTCGTCAAGGCGCTGCTGGACGCCGGCGTCACCGTTCATGCGGCCGTGCGCGATCCGGACGCCTCCGCTCGCGTCGCGCACCTGGTCGCCATGGCCGACGCCGCTCCCGGGGAGCTGAAGCTGTTCGCCGCCGACCTACTCACCCCCGGGGCCTACACCGAGGCCATGCGGGGCTGCCGGGTCGTGATCCACACGGCATCGCCGTTCACCCGGGCGGTCGCCGACCCGCAGCGCGACCTCGTCGACCCCGCCGTCCTGGGCACGCGTTCGGTGCTGGAATCGGCGAGCGCGACGCCGTCGGTCGAGCGGGTGGTGCTGACGAGCTCCATCGCGGCCGTCTACAGCGACGCCATCGAGTCCGAGCAGGCGCCGCACGGCGTCCTGGACGAGTCGCTCTGGAACACCACCGCGTCGTTGACCTACGAGCCCTACCTGTACAGCAAGACCCTCGCCGAGCGTGAGGCGTGGCGGATCGCGGACGCCCAGGACCGCTGGCGGCTCGTGGCGGTGAACCCGGGCATGGTCCTCGGGCCGGCGCTCAACCCGGATCCGACGTCGGACTCCTTCACCATCATGAAGATGCTCGGCGACGGCACCATGCGCTTCGGAGGGGTCCGGCTGCCGCTGCCCGCGGTGGACGTCCGCGACGTCGCGCGGGCGCACGTGGCGGCCGCCTTCCTGCCGGACGCCTCCGGCCGCTACCTGCTGTGCGGCCACGACACCGACACCATGGAGATGGCTCGGTTGCTGCGTCCTCGATTCGGACGGGCGCTGGCGCTACCCCGGTTCGCGCTGCCCAAGCCCCTGGTGTGGGCGGTCGGGCCGCTGGTCACCATCCAGCGCCGGTACGTGACCCGCAACATCGGGCACGTGCTGCTCGTCGACAACACCCGCAGCCGCGAGAGCCTCGGCGTGAACTACCGGCCGCTGTGGGAGTCGCTGGAAGACATGGCCGCCCAGATGATCGATCGCGGGGCGTTCAAGCGCCGATGACGTCGCCGGCTTCGAGGTAGACGGACTCCCCAGCCTCCCGTGCCTTCAGCGCCGCTCGCAGGTGCCGTCCGGCGATCGGGGTCATGGCGGACGCCGCGGCGTCCGGCTCGAGCCAGTGCAGGGCGACGATCTCGGCGCCGTCGGGCACGAGGCCGGCCGCAGCGTCGGCGTCCAACATGCCAGCATCGAAGATCAACTCCAGCGCGTCCTCCCACCCGAGGTAGGGCGGCAGCCAGTCGAGGACCAACACCCGGCCTACGGCCAGCGGACGTCCGATCTCTTCGGTGAGCTCGCGGACCAGACCCACGCGAGGCGACTCGAAGGGCTCCACGATGCCGCCCGGCAGCTCGAAGTCGGCCTTGAACGAGGTCTCGCACAGCAGGACGCGACCCGCGGCGTCCGTCACCAACGCGTGCGCGATCAGCCGCTTGCGCGGCGTGACCGAGTTCATGACCGCGGTGAACCGCTCCCGGCCCTCGGCGGGATCGTCGGCGAGGCGGGCGTAGTGCAGCACGTCGGCCGGCCCGGACGCCGTCTGGCGGGACTGTCGCGACCGCCCCTCCAGCCGGAAGCCGTGCTGGTGCAGCAGCGTCCGGACGCCGCGTGGCGAAGGCGACGCGACCGCCACCTCCACCCGCCCCGATACGGGACCGCCCGCGGCGTCCAGGGCAGCCAGGACGCCGCGCAGCCGGTCAACGGAGGTAGCGTCGTCCCAGCTCAGCCGCAGAACGTCGTCGCTCACTCCCGCTCGACGGCCAGGTGCTCGGGGGCGGCGTCCAGGTCGAAGGGGGCCGTCACGCGCGTCGCGCCCGACCGCTTGGGCACGTAGTCGGCGTCCGCCTTCTCCTCGATGGCGACCGGCTCGGGTTCGTAGCGGAAGAACACCGCGCCGAGCGGTGGCACCTGCACCAGCGCGCTGTGGTCGAAGCCGTTGCTCGGATCGGCGGTCGAGATGACCCGACCCAGGTTCCCCACGCCGCCGGAGCCGTCGTAGACGGCCGCGTCGCTGTTGAGGATCTCGGTCCAGGTGCCGGAGGCCGGCAGGCCGATGCGGTAGTCATGCCGCGGCTCGGAGCTGAAGTTGATGACGCACGCGATCTGCTGACCCTCGCCGTCGCTGCGCACCCAACTGAAGGTGTTGCCGCTGACGTCGTCGGCGTTGATCCAGCGGAAGCCCGCCGGATCGCTGTCCAGCTTCCAGAAAGCCGGATGGGCGACGTACAGCTCGTTGAGGTCCTTGATCAGGCGTTGCAGGCCGTGGTGGCCCCACAGATCCGTGACCCACCACTCCAGCGAGGCGTCCTCGTTGAACTCCGAGCGCTGGCCGAACTCGCAGCCCATGAACAGCAACTGCTTGCCGGGGAACGCCCACATGTAGCTGTAGAAGGCGCGCAGCGTCGCGAACTTACGCCAGTCGTCTTGGGGGATCTTGTTGATCATCGAGCCCTTGCCGTGCACGACTTCGTCGTGGCTGATCGGTAGCACAAAGTTCTCGGTGTACTGGTACACCATCGCGAAGGTCATCTCGTTGTGGTGCCACTGCCGGTAGATCGGCTCGAGCGCGAGGTAGCGCAGCGAGTCGTTCATCCAGCCCATGTTCCACTTGAAGCCGAAGCCGAGCCCGCCGTTGTGAACCTCACGGGTGATGCCCGAGAACGACGTCGACTCCTCGGCGATCAGGCAGACGCCCGGGACGCGCTCGTAGAGGTGCTTGTTGACGTAGCGCAGGAAGTCGATCGCCTCGAGGTTCTCGTTGCCGCCGAACTGGTTCGGGACCCATTCACCCGGCTCCCGGCTGTAGTCCAGGTAGAGCATGGACGCCACGGCGTCCACCCGCAGCGCGTCGATGTGGAACTCGCTCACCCAGTACAGCGCGTTGCTGACCAGGAACGACTTCACCTCGTTGCGGCCGTAGTTGAAGATGTAGGTGCCCCAGTCCTTGTGCTCACCCTGGCGCGGATCGGCGTGCTCGTAGAGCGCCGTCCCGTCGAAGCGCCCGAGGGCCCACTCGTCCTTGGGGAAGTGGCCAGGCACCCAGTCGAGGATCACGCCGATGCCCGCCTTGTGCAGCGCCTCGATGAGGTTGCGCAGGTCGTCCGGACGCCCCAGGCGGCTCTGCGGCGCGAAGTAGTTGGTCACCTGGTAGCCCCAGCTGGGCACGAACGGATGCTCGGCCACCGGCATCAGCTCGACGTGGGTGTAGCCCTGCCACTTGACGTACTCGACCAGCTCGTGGGCCAACTCGAGGTAGCTCTTACCCTTGCGCCAGCCGCCCAGGTGGACCTCGTAGATCGACATGGGGGCGGCGTGGGCTTGGGTCGTGGCGCGCTTGGCCATCCACTCGTCGTCGTCCCAGACGAACTTCGACTCGTACACGATCGACGAGTTGGCCGGCGCCTGCTCGGCGAACGTCGCCATGGGGTCGACCTTCTCGCGCCAGACCCCGTCGGCCCCGAGGATGTTGTACTTGTACAGCGTCCCCTCGCCGACACCTTCGACGAAGATCACCCACACGCCCGTGTTGGGGATCAGTTGCATAGCGTCGCCGGTCCACCAGTTGAAGTCGGCGTTGATGCGCACGGCTTGGGCGTTGGGGGCCCACACGGTGAAGCGCGTGCCCTTGACCTCACCGCGCTCGTCGTCGTGCAGGGTGACGAGGTGGGCGCCGAGGCGCTTCCAGCACTCGGTGTCTCCGCCGGAGTGAAACCCCTCGAAATCCCAGCCACCAAGCCCGCCGAACTGGTCTATTGCCATGACTACTCCTTCACCGATGTTGCTAGTAAGGCAACGGCTCCCAGGGGAATCGCCACCCAGTCCGGACGGTTGCGCGTCTCGTAAACCACCTCGTACGCGGCCTTGTCGGCCTCGTATGCACTCAGGAGGGCACGGGGTGCCTCCCTGGCCCCACAGTAGCCCTCGCAGAACGCCGTCTGTGCCTGTCGCGTCCAGTTTCGAGCGCTGTCGCCGAGGGGCTCGGCGTGCGCGCTGCGGGCGTAGTCGAACGACCTCAGCATGCCCGCGACGTCGCGCCAGACCGAGTCGGGAGCACGTCGCTCTGCGGCCGACTTCGCCGGCTCGCCCTCGAAGTCGATGATCGTCCAGCCGTTGGGCGAGTGCAGCGTCTGCCCGAGATGGAAGTCGCCGTGGACGCGCTGCACCGCCAGGTCCGCGCTCCGCAGGGTGTCGAACTCGGACGCCAGCGCGTCGCGGTAGGGCGCCAGCGCGGGGGCCGCTGCGACGGCCGCGTCGAGCCGGCGGGTCATCTCATTCGCGAGGTCGTCGCCGGACGCCGTGGAGGTCGCGAACTTCTCTGCCAGGGCTGCGTGGACCCGGGCCAGCTCGGCGCCTAGGAGCCTGCTGAACAAGGCGTCTATCTGACGGCGGGTTGGTCGTGGGTGGCGGGTGGGTCGCCGTCGCGGCTGTCGAGCGGCGAGGGTGAGTCAG
>NZ_FXTL01000004.1 GCF_900182665.1 Propioniciclava tarda | reverse complement strand
CTGCGGACTCGACTCACCCTGCACAACCCAACAATTCCAGCCCAGAACCGATCAACGCGGCGGACTCGCGGACGGATTGTTCAGCAGGCTCCTAGCCCCACCCATCCACAGGATTTGATTATTGCTCGTGTCGGCAAGGGAATCCAACGAACTGAGAAGGCGTTGGCCCGCGTCAAAGAAGCGCTCGGCCAGTGCCTCACGCCCTTTGTCGACCTCTAAGCGCAATTCAATCATTCAGCTCACCTGCCCTGAGTCTGCCTGAGCTGAGATGGCCGCGGATAGGAGTCGGTTCCGCCGAATGGCGAAGGTTGATCGTCGGCAGTTTCGCCGCGACCCTGGAAACCGTACGGCCAACTGCTCCCTATGCCGTACGTAGAGGATCCCCGCGCCCGACTGCATCGCCTCGAACATCACAGCCGGTCTCGCTGCCTAGCCCTGGACAGCTGAGGACGTGCGGGTGCGCGTCAGCCGCGTCGACCTCGAGCCTCCGTCCACTCGGTGCCACCCGATCGCGGGAATCCGCACACGTGGCGCCCAACCAGCGTCGAGACACGGCGTCCCAAACACCGAGACGCGGAAAGTTGAAGATTCACCCTCACGACGTACAGTCACCACCATGACCGGACGAGCCAGCACCCTCCTCGTGGGACGCCCCCACGTGGACCTGGGTCGCGTCGGTTCGTCCATGTGTTGCTGGTCCTGACCCGCCCGCACACCCGTCGGGCCGTCGCCCGGCAACCAGGCTCCCCCAGCTGCGCGCCCGTCGGCCCCAGCATGAGAGCACGCCCGTGACCACACTCAAGACCCTCGACCGCGTGGTGATCCGGTTCGCCGGGGACTCCGGCGACGGCATGCAACTGGCCGGCGACCGGTTCACGTCCGACACGGTCTTCGTCGGCAACGACTTCGCCACCCTGCCGGCCTTCCCGGCCGAGATCCGGGCGCCCCAGGGCACGGTCGCCGGGGTGTCGAGCTTCCAGCTCCACTTCGCCGGCAGCGACATCACCACCCCCGGCGACGCCCCCGACGTGCTCGTCGCCATGAACCCCGCCGCCCTGCGCGCGAACCTCGCCGACCTGCGCCGCGGCGGCACCCTCATCACGGACGCCAGCGAGTTCACCACCCGCAACCTCGCCAAGGTCGGCTATGCCACCGACCCCCTGACCGACGGCACGCTGGCCGACTACACCGTCCACGCGATCGACCTCACCGGACTCGCCATCGCCGCGTCCGACGGCCTCGGGCTCGCCCGCAAGGAGGCCGCCCGCACCAAGAACATGCTGGCGTTGGGCCTTATCAGCTGGCTGTTCTCGCGCGCGCCGGAGCGCACGCTCGACTACCTGGACCGCAAGTTCGCGTCCAAGCCGACGATCCGGGACGCCAACGCCGCGGCCTTCCGCGCCGGTTACGCCCTCGGGGAGACCCTCGAAGGGGTGGCCGTCCGCTACGAGGTGCCGCCGGCTCCCGCGAAGCCCGGCACCTACCGGCAGATCAGCGGCAACAAGGCCCTCGCGCTCGGACTCATGTCCGCCGCAGCGAAGGCCGACCTCGATCTGTTCCTGGGCGCCTACCCGATCACGCCGGCGACCGACATCCTGAACGAACTCTCCGGCGTGAAGGACCAGGGCGTCATGACCTTCCAGGCCGAGGACGAGATCGCCGCCATCGGCGCCGCCATCGGGGCGTCCTATGCGGGCCAACTCGGCGTCACGTCGACGTCGGGTCCGGGCATGAGCCTCAAGGCCGAGATGATCGGCCTCGCCGTGATGCTCGAGCTTCCGCTCGTGATCGTCGACGTCCAACGCGCCGGACCGTCCACCGGCATGCCGACGCGCACCGAGCAGTCCGACCTGAACCTGGCCCTGCACGGACGCCACGGCGAGGCCCCCCTCCCGGTCATCGCGGCGTCCTCACCCGGCGACTGCTTCCACGCCGCCTACGAGGCCGCCCGGATCGCCGTCGAGCATCGGACGCCCGTCATCCTGCTCAGCGACGGCTACCTGGGCAACGGCGCCGAGCCCTGGCTGGTGCCCGACCTGGCCACCCTCCCGGCGATCGAGCCGACGTTCGCGACGGCGTCCGACCTTGTCAACGGAACCTTCCTGCCCTACCGACGCGACGCCAAGGGCGCGCGGCCATGGGCGATCCCGGGGACGGCCGGCCTCGAACACCGCATCGGCGGACTCGAAAAGGCCGACCTCACCGGCGCCGTCAGCAACGACCCCGACAACCACGAGCGCATGATCGCGCTCCGGCAGGCCAAGGTGGACGCCCTCGCCGTTCCTGACCTCGTCGTCAAGGACCCGGACGCCGACGCCGACGTGCTCGTCGTCGGCTGGGGCTCGACGTGGGGTCCGATCGACGCGGCCGCGCGGCGCGTCCGGGCGGCGGGAGGCAAGGTCGCCACCGCGCACCTCACCCACCTCAACCCGCTGCCCGCGAACACCGGTGAGGTGCTGCGGCGCTACCGCCGCGTCATCGTCGCCGAGATGAACACCGGACAGTTGCTGACCGTGCTGCGCGCCCGCTACTTAGTGGACGCCCAGCCCTACACCTGGGTCAAGGGCCAGCCGATTTCGCCGAGCAGGTTCTCTGCCCACCTGTTGACCGTCATCGCCGAGGAGGCTTCATGAGCATCGATCTGGACGCCGCCGCCCCCGTCCCCGCCGCGGAGCCGACAGCCGGACGCGAGGGCCTGCGAGGCGTCCCGCTGGCGTTGAATGCCTTGTCGAAGAAGGATTTCGCGTCCAGTCAAGAGGTGCGTTGGTGCCCGGGGTGCGGCGACTACGCGATCCTGGCGACGGTCCAGGGCGTGCTGGCCGACCTCGGGATCGCCCGCGAGAACACCGTGATCGTGTCGGGCATCGGGTGCTCGTCGCGGTTCCCGTACTACATGGACGTTTACGGAATTCACTCGCTGCACGGACGCGCCCCGACGCTCGCGACCGGCATCGCGCTCGCCCGCGAAGACCTCTCGGTCTGGATCGTGACCGGCGACGGCGATGCGCTCTCGATCGGCGGCAACCACCTGATCCACGCGCTGCGACGCAACGTGAACCTCAACATCCTGCTGTTCAACAACCGCATCTACGGGCTCACCAAGGGGCAGCCGTCGCCGACGTCCGAGCGGGGGAAGGTCACCAAGGCCAGCCCGGTCGGCTCGGTGGACGCCCCCTTCGATCCGGTTGCGCTGGCGCTCGGGGCGGGGGCGACGTTCGTCGGGCGGGCGCTGGACTCCGATCGCGCCGGGCTCGCCGAGGTGCTCGGCGCCGCGGCGGCGCACCGCGGGGCGTCCGTGGTGGAGATCTACCAGAACTGCCCGATCTTCAACGACGGCGCGTACGACGCGGTGCGGGGTCCGGAGGCGCTGGTCCGGCTGCGGCACGGCGCGCCCGTGCTGGTCGGTGGTGGCGAGTTCGGGGTCGTGCGGGAGGCGTCCGGGAAGCTGGCGCTGGCGTCCGTCGCGGAGGTCGGCATCGAGCGGGTGCTCGTGCACGACGCTCACGACCCGGACCCGTCCACCGCGTTCGCCCTGGCCCAGCTCATCGATTCGTCCGGGCTGACCAGGGCCCCGATCGGCATCTTCCGCTCGGTCGACGCGCCCGTGTTCGACGACGATGCGCGGGCCCAGGTCCGGCGTCCGCGGGGCGAGGAACGACTCGCCACACTGCAGGCCCACCTGCACGGCAAGGACGTCTGGCAAGTCGCCTGACTGCGCCGCCGCAGGGCTCGGGACGGTCAGCGCTCGGCGTCCGGCCGGGACAGCGACGGTGACGTTCGGACGGCCGACCGGCCGGTCAGGCGATACGCGGATCGTCCCGTGAGGGTTCGAGAAAGGCCGGACGTAGACCCCGGTGTCGCGCCGTCCCAGATCAGCCGCGCACCATTCGGTGCCCCAGACGTCCACCTCCGGGGCCGACCTGCGGCGTGGCTCCTGCGGCTCCACGACGGGTGCGCACACCCGGAGACTCCATTCCCGACCTTGACATGGTGTACCAAGCAAAAGTCGGGAAATACCGCCGCCAGCGGACGCTAGCCCGCGTCCTCGGACTCGTCCCCGCGCAGCTGCTGCTCGCGGCGACGAAGATCGTCTTCCCACTTCTTGAGCAGGTCCTCGTCGGCCTTGCGGCGACGCAACGCCTCCAGGAAGGCGGGATCGTCGTCAGGCGCGAGGGTTCGGGGCTGCTCGGGACGCGACCCCGGCCGTAGCGGCCAACTCTGCGACTCGCGCGGAGGGCGTCCGGCGAAGAGCCAGGCCAGCGGACCGACGATCGGCATCAGGATCACCAGGAACCAGGCCGCCTTGGGCAGGTTGCGCACCCGGCGCGCGTCGGCGGAGGCGCAGTCGATGAAGCTGTAAAGCAGCAGTGCAACCGCGAACAGCATGGGCAGATAGCGGACCATAGCTCCCCTCCTCTCGCGGATGCCTCGATGGTACCCGGCCACCGCCGAACGGCCACCAGGGCGGGTCTCCCCTCCCCGGTGGCCGCGATGGCTCGGCCCAGGCGACCGGTCGACTACCAGTCGAAGCGTTCGTCGTGCCGCTGCTCCGCCGGGACGCCGCAGCGCTCGGCGTCCGCGGCGAAGGCGTCCATCCAGGGGTTGGGTCCGCAGAAGAAGACGTCGGCATCGGACGCCCACGGGGCGAAATCGGTCAGGCGCAGTCCGGCGTGGGCGGCGTCCAGCCAGGAGTCGTCGGCGGCGCGGCGTCCGACCAAGACGAAGAGGGTGGCGCCCTTGGCGACGCACAGGGTGCGGACCTCGTCGGCCAGGTAGAGCTCGTGGGCCGTCGAGGCGCGGAGGATCACCACGGCGTCCCCGGGGACGAAGCTGGTCGACTCCAGCAACGCCCGGACCGGCGCGATGCCGATGCCGGCGCCCGCGAGGACGACCTTGCTGCGCGTGCGGGCGGCGTCGGTGAACATGCCGTACGGGCCCTCGACCGCGACGCGGGTGCCGGGCTTGAGGCTCATCAGGCGGGACGTGCCGGCGCCCAGGTTGCGGACGGTGACGCGCATCGTCGTGTTCGTCGGGTCGGCCGACAGCGAGAACGGGTGCGGCTGCAGCGCGAGTTCGGGCGTGAGGAAGCGCCAGTTGAGCCAGTGGCCGCCCTTCGCCCCGAGGCGGTCGAGGCGGCGTCCGGTGAACTCGATGTTGACGGCGTCCGGGCCAGCCGGCACCACGCGGGAGACGCGCAGGCCGTGACCCAGGGTGCTGAACAGCGGCAGGAAGACGCGCCACGTCAGCAGGGCGAAGGCGGTGATGCCCCAGAGGGCCAGCCAGAAGGGGCGTCCGATGGTGCCGACGGCCAACATGCCCGACATCGAGAACTGGTGCGGCAGGGACGCGGCGATCGCGACGTAGCTGAGCAGGTGGATCGCGTACCAGGCCTCGTAGGGGTACTTCTTGCGGACGGCCATGATCGAGCTGGCGCCCACCAGGCCTAGCCCGACGAGGCCGAGGCACGCGAGAACGAAGTCGAAGGTTCCCCAGAGCTGGAGGAACATCGCGACCGGGTTGATCGCGGCGGTGATCGCGTAGCCGGCGATCAGCAGGACGGCGTGGGCGAGGAGCCCGAACACCAGGCCGCGGCCCAGGGTCGCGTGGAGGGACAGGGCGCGGTCCTGGCCGATCGTGCGGTCGATCAGCGGGACGCGCGCGCTGAGGATCAGCATCAGACACATGGACGCCGTCGCGACCAGTCCGGCGATGATGCCGTACGCGGTGATGAGGCCGCCGAAGGTCTTGAAGTACGTGGGGCCGTGGTCGGCCAGGAAGAGCGCCACCGAGCCGGCGATCACCGTCCAGCCGCCGACGATGAGTCCGTCACGCCGCAGGTTCCGGGCGCGGCCCTGGTCGCGGTACCGGGCCGCGAGTTGGTCAGCCCAACGGCTGCGGCGTCCGGGGTCAGCCTTAGCGTCCACGGAGGCGTCCGTGGCGTAGGAGGTGTTCGTGCTCATGGGTCAACGGTCCTGGGCGAGGCTGTGAAGTCTCTGTGGCACCCCTGACCGTCGGCTGGGAGTTCAGCGGGACGCGTCCGGCTTGCGTGCCCACGGCGGGCGACGGGAGCCAACCCGATTTTGGGCACTCTCAACGGCCCAGCTGCACACGCCTCGGCGAACTCCCGCGCTGAGAGTGACCAAATCCGGGTGGGCTGCCAGAGTGCTGGGATGGAGTTGACGTTCACGGCGACCGTGTTCGAGTGGCGCGGGCCGGCGCCGCACCACTTCGTGGCGGTGCCGGAGCACGAGGCGACCCTGCTCGCGTCGATCGCGAAGGCTGTGACGTACGGCTGGGGGATGATCCCGGTCACGGTCGACGTGGACGGTGTCACGCGCGCCACCGCACTCTGGCCGCGCAACGGCGGCTACGTCGTCCCGCTGCGCGCCGACCTGCGGCGCGCCAAGGGCATCGCGACGGGCGACCACATCACGGTCACTCTGCACGTCGAGATCTGACGAGCCCCTGAGTGCCCGCTGAAATCCGCTGAGGTCCAGCTACCGACCGGCTCGTGGTCGGACCAAAGCGCGACAAACACATCGGCCCGCATCCGGTGAGGATGCGGGCCGCTGAGGCCGGACAGGGCGCCGGTTCCGAGATCAGAACGGCACCCGGACGCCGGATCAGCCTCCGGCGGTGCCCGGCTGGGCCTGGCCGGACGAGGCACCCTGGGCGCCCGCCCGGCCACCCGGCGCGCCGGCCGGCGCGACGTTCTCGGTGACCGTGGCGAGGTCGGCGCTCACGTCGTAAAACACCACGCTGCCGTCAGCCTTGGTGCCGAGCGCGTCGTACGTGCCGTCCGGGTCCTGGCGGACCTCGGTGATGGTGACACCGGCGTTCTGCGCCGTCACGGCGGCCGTGATCTTGGTCGCCTGGTCGCCCGTGACGGGGGTGTCCTGGGACACCATGCCTGTGCCGCCCTGCTGGCCGGCCACGGCCGGTGCGGACGCCGCGGGTGCGGTCGTCGGGGCTGCCGTGTTGCCCGCGGCCACAGCCACCGACGCACCGCCGCCGATGAGGGCCGCCGCTGCCACGGCCGCCGCCGCGATTCCGAGCTTGTTGAATGCCATGTCGATCTCCTTGTCAGGTAGCGGTCGATGCCTCTCATCGACCTGCCTGATCACCAGAGTCGGGTGGCTCTTTGTGCGGAGGCTGTCGGCCCGTTATCGGTTCGGACAAAGATCCGCCCCGCCGCCCACCAGGGGCGACGGGGCGATATCAACAGTCGACTCAGGCGGCCGAGCGGGCGGCGTCCAGTTCGGCCAGGAGCCGCTCCGCGAGCTCACGGACGTCAGCGAGGACGCCATCGTCGTAGCGCCCGTCCGCCATCCGGGTGTGCGCGGCAGGGATATTCAGGACGGGCTCCAACGGCAGCGCCCGGGACGCCCGCAGCCCCCCGACGAGCGCGGCCGTCGCGCGGCTGCCACCACCCGGCGACGGGGACGCCGACGCGACCGCGACCACCTTGCCCGCCAGCGGGGACGCCCCCTTCGGACGCGACGCGATGTCGAGCGCGTTCTTCAGCACCGCCGTCGGCATGCCGTTGTGTTCGGGCGTGATCATGACCAGCGCATCGGACGCCGCGATGGCCTGGCGGAACGCGTCCACGCGCTCATCGGCGCCGGCGGCGTCCAGGGTCTCGCGGTAGAACGGCAGCTGATCGAGCCCGTCAAACCGGACGGCTGACCCTTCGGGCAGGGCGGCAGCCACCGCGTCCGCCAGGGCGGAATTGAAGCCGGGCTTCAGAGAGCCCTGCAGCACGAGTACGTTCACGCTGATCCTTCGTCGTGGGCGGAATCACCGACCGCGATTCCGCCGAGCCCTAACACGTCGGTCGTCCCGCGCATTCCCGCCCCGTCCCGAGCGGCCCCGCCAAGTCGGACGCCGTCCGAACGGTCCACAGGGAGGCGGCAAGTCGGCGCCAACCCGCTGTAGAGCCAGTGGGTGCGATCTCGATGCGGCTTGGTGGGCTCGACGATGGTGGGCCGGTGGATCTGGCCATGTCCCTTCTTGGACGCCCAGGGCGGCGTCCACGGTCGGCCACAAAAGCGCCACCTGACGCCACCAATGTCCGGACGTTATGGCGCTTCTGCCTCGTTGGCGAGGTCCAGACGGAAAGATCTATCGAGTGGCCCCGAGTCGATGGATGCGACTGAGCGACGGACTATCTCCATCTCGACAGACCGATGACGGTCAATGACGGCGCCCGGAAGCCGCCGGCATCCCCGGCGTCAGGCGGCGGTCGCCAGCCCTTCGGACGCCAGCCGGCGAGATTCCTCGATGGCGGCCAGGACGTACGGCGGGAACTCCATTCCCTGGGAATTGGCCCAGAGCAGGCGCGCCTCGAGGCGTCCGATCTCGCGGGCGTACTCGACGGGGTCGTGGCCGAACCCGAGAACGTCCGACACCATGCCCATCTGCGCTTGGTACTTGGGGTCGCGGTGGGTGCCGACGAGCTCGTAGGTGCGGGTGCGCAACTGCCGGGCGAGGTAGAGCTGCCACGGACGCAGCTCGCCGACGATCTTGGTCGCCGACATTTGGTAAAAGGCGAAGTGACCGGGCTCTTGGCGCTTGATCGGATGGATCACGGTGGTCAACAGCGCGGTCTCGCCGAGCTCGTCGAGGCGGTCCATCAGGGCGCTGTAGGCGAGCACGGCCTGGCGCTCGGTCGAGGCGCCGGTGAAGTAGTAGACGCAGCGGGCGACGTCCTGAATGGCGGGGACCCGGGCCAGCGCACCGAGCAGCTTCACCGGACCACTGACCTCGGTCAGCGGCTGCGCCGGCGGCAGCCCGAGCTCGGCCTTGAGCCGGTCCAGGATGCGTCCGTGCTGGATCTCCTGGTCGTGCCACACGTGCCGGTAGAACGCGACGTCGACGGCCGGCGCCCCCGGCAGGATCGTGTCCAGCTCCTTCACGTTGCGCTCGACCTCGAGCTCGACGCGGGCGAGGTAGTCGAACATGACGCCGAACCGGTCGCGCACCAGCTCGGGGTTCTTCACGGTGAAGTCCACCGAATCCATCGGGATCGCCGGGTGCTCGTCGCCGATCCTCTTCACGTGATCGGTGAGCATCTGCGACGTGATGTTGCTGCGCGCCATGGGTCGAGTCTACGAAACCAATTTGGACGCCGCACGTCGCGTCCCGAGGCGGGGCCCCAGCGCGCGCCCCGCAGGGCGCCGCGGGATCCGATGGCGATTCCGGACCGTGGACCCCAGGTTGCCACCTCGTGCCGAATCGATTCGATAACCGGACGCGAGACGACTAGGGTTGCGCATCATGCAGCTGGTGGATGTGTGGGGTTGGACGTGTGCGGTCGTCGGGTCGTTCATCTCGTTGCCGCAGGTGCTGCGCCTCCTCCGCGCCCACACCTCCGCCGGCATCTCGCTGCTGATGTGGCAGCTGAGCTGCGCGGCGTCCGTCGCCTGGGTCTTCCACGGGCTGCGCGGTGGCTGGTGGAACATCACCATCCCGAACGCCCTGATCGTCGTGACGGGCGTCCTGATCATGAACATGGTGATCAGCGACCGTCACCTCGACCCCGTCCGCACCTGGGGCCTCGTCGCCGCGGTGGCCGCGGCCCTGGTCGCGGTCGAGTACCTCACGACGCCGGCCCTGTTCGGTGCCGCGGTGTTGATCCCGCTGGCCATCGGCATGCTCGGCCAGACGCGTGACCTGCTTCGCGCCCCCAACCTCGGCGGCGTCTCCGGCGTCTACCTGGGTCTGGTGGCCCTGATTCAGTACATGTGGCTGTCGTGGGGCGTCGCGGTGGGCGACGTCTCGATCGTGATCTGCGCCACCGTCCTCGGGGTCATCTCGGGCTTCAATCTCGTCTGGTTCGTCCTGCGCGACCGCGGCCGCGTCGCCGCCCGCCCGCGCCTCGCGACCGCCGGCGTTGCCTAGACCGGACGCCTCGCGCGCCTCGGCGTCCACCGCGAGCCAGGTGCCCCGCGAGATCTGGGTGCTGATCGCGGCCGCGTTCATCGTGGCCCTCGGCTACGGGCTGATCGCGCCGATCCTCCCGCAGTACGCGAAGTCGTTCGACGTGGGCGTCGGGGCCGCGTCCACGATCGTCAGCGTGTTCGCCCTAGCCAGGCTCCTGTTCGCCCCGGCGGGCGGTTCGTTGGTCGGACGCCTCGGCGAGCGCTGGGTCTACCTGACCGGCCTGGTGATCGTGGCCCTGTCGACCGCGGCCTGCGCGGCGGCGTCCTCGTTCCCGATGCTGCTCATCGTCCGCGGGCTCGGCGGCATCGGCTCGACGATGTTCACGATCTCGGCGATGGGGCTCATCGTCCGGACCGCCCCCGCCCATCTCCGCGGCCGCGTCTCGGCCCTATACGGCACCGCGTTCCTCGTCGGCAACATCGCCGGACCCGCCCTAGGGACGCTCGCGTCCGGGCTGGGCTTCCGAATCCCGTTCCTGATCTATGCGGGCGCGCTGCTCGCCGCCGCGACGGTCGCCGGGGTGTTCTTGTCGCGCACGTCGCTGGCCGACGTCCGCGCTGACGCCCGCCCCAAGCTCACCTTCGCCGAGGCCGTCCGCTATCCCGCCTATCGCGCGCTGCTCGCGGGCAGCTTCGCCAACGGCTGGACCAACTTCGGCGTCCGGATTTCGCTGGTGCCCCTGTTCGCGGCGCTCGTCCCGACGCTCGGACCGGCCATGGCCGGCCTCGGCCTGTCGGCGTACGCGGTGGGCAACTTCGCGGTCCTGCAGGTCTCGGGACGCCTCGTCGACCGCCGCGGGAGGCGTCCGGTCGCCATCGCCGGACTCGTCATGAGCGGCCTGGTCGGCCTCGTGTTCGGCTTCGCCGAGTCCATCCCGCTCTACCTGGCGCTGTCGGCGCTCGCCGGCGCGGGCGCCTCCCTCATCGCCCCTAGTCAGCAGGCCGCGCTGGCCGATGTGGTCGGGCAGGAACGCTCGGGCGGTCCGGCGTTGGCGGCCTTCCAGATGATGGGGGACCTCGGCGGCTTCGCGGGTCCGATCGTGGCGGGCCTGATCGCCGACCGGTTCGGCTTCGGGGCCGCGTTCGCGGTGAGCGGCGTGCTCACGCTGGCCGCGGTCATCCCGTGGCTGCTGGCCCCCGAGACCCTCGTTCGCTCCTAGCCGCGGCCCACGCCGCGGCGCCGCTCCACGCCATGAAGACGAGCAGTCCGACGTTTCGGACCGCCAACACCTCCGTCGGACGCCCCGCCCCGGCCAGCAGGTCGTCGTAGTGCAGCGGGTAGAGGTACGCCGTGAGCGTCACCAGCACCCCCACCAGGACAAACGACACCACCGCCCGGACGCCGTCGGCGCTGATCCGTCGACGGTCGGTGAGGCTGTGGGCCAGCACCACGACGACCGGCGCCGCGAGCCACAGCAGGTACTGCGGCGACAGCGCCTTTGACGTCACCATGAACGCCGACGTCGCGAACAGCGCGAGGTGCGCGGCGGCGTCCGGCCTGGAGCCCTGCGTCAGCCAGCGGATGCCGAGCCCGACGAACGCCACGAGCGCGAGCCCGGCGGCCAGGTTGGCGTTCGCCAGCGACTGCTGGACGCCGGGGCCGGCGAGCTCGTAGGCGTTCCACGTGGTCCAGACGACCTGCGGGCCGGACCCGTCCAGGCGCGCCAGCATGCCGGTCGTCGCGGCGACGGCCTCGATCTGCAGCCCGCGATCGCGCTGGTAGAACAAGGGCGACAGCAGCCGGTCCCAGCCGGCGGCGGCGATGGACGCCCCCGCCACGACTGCGGCCGAGATCGCCGAGGTGGCCAGGGCCCGGACGCGCGTCCGGCGATCACCCAGGGTCAGCGGCGCCAAGATCGCCGGCCAGGCCTTCACGGCCGCCCCGGCCACGACGAACACGGACGCCTCGGCGTCCCGTCGACGCAGCAGCGACGCGACGGCCAGCGCCCCGAGCACGGCGGGCAGGACGTCGAAGCGCAACAGAGCGAGGCGTCCGGACAGGGTTTCGAGGACGGTCCAGGCGACGACGGCACCCGTCCAGCCGCGGGCCAGCAGGACCGCGACGAAGAGGGCATCAACGGCGACGACTCCGACGAGGAAGGTCCAGCGGTAGGCGTCGTGGTCGACGCCGCCGAGGGCGTAGGGCAGGTAGAGCAGCGCCGCCGCGGGCGTGGGGTACTCGGGCAGCAGGCCCGCCAGCCCCCCGCCGGACGCCGCCTTCTGGCATTGCAGGAAGTAGTAGTAGGCGTCGGAGTACTCGTTCGGACGCCACACCTGCGTCACCAGCGACCAGTACTTGGCGATCGCCCACAGGGCCAGCGCGCCCGCCGCGAGGGCGAGTGGGCGGGCCTGGGTACGCACGCGCCCATCGAACCACACGGCTCTGCTCGGGCGTTCTGATGGGGTGCTCGCTCATCGCGTTCCATCGGTAGGGGTCGCATGCCTCAATGGCCATATCGCGTCCTGCTGCTCGGCCCCCATGGCAGACGAACCTGGTCGCAGGCTCGCCCGTGGGAGAAGAATGGATCCAGGTTCTCAACGAGGAGGAGCCATGCCCGAATCCGTGCACCTCGACGACCTCAAGGCGATGGGCGACGCGTGGCGTCGCTTCGGCTCGACCGCCGACCTCGTCCCCCACCTGCAATCGCTTCCCACCGTCGTCGCCTGCGGGGCGAGCGGACCACTGGTCGTAGCCGACTGTGGACCCCACGGCTGGGTCGTCTTCGACGACGACCGGACGCCGCCGGCGTCGGCCCCCCTGCCGGACGCACCAGGTTCGGCAAGGCCGACGGCGGGTCCGGACCCGGGCGTCCTGGCGAAGATCGAGCAGATCAAGGCGTTGGCGCACGACGAGTCCGTGCCTCCCGAGGAGCGGTTCAAGAGGCTGAAGGCGATGACCCAGGCGTTGGCGGCCCAGGGGGCCGCGCGGCCGGGCGCGGGACGGGGGGCCCTCGGCGCTCCGACCCGGAACGCGACCGGCGGCGGGGGCGGGGGCGGCGGGTCGGCGTCCAAGAAGAGGTGCAGCGTCCCGGACTCGGACGACGGCGTCCTGGTGTCGAGCGGAAACGAGCCGTGGCTGCGCCACCTGCAGGACCGGCTGGAGGCGTCCGGGTATCGGGTGACGACGCTCGTGGGGGCGGGCGTGGAGACGTACCGGACGCTGCCGTCGGGCGGCGTCCTGCTGATCAACGCGCACTCCGCGCCGGCCTGGAGCCTGTTCAACCGCGGACGCGAGTTCGCGATCTGGACGGCCGACCAGGTGAACCTGGACCTGGAGCGGCGGTGGGCGCGGGAGATCGCCGACGGCGACATCATCAAGTACTTCCGCGGTGATCCACTCGACTTCGCGCATTACGCGATCACGGACGCTTTCGTAGCCAAACACTTCCCGGCCATGCCTGCGAACTCGCTGGTGGTCTTGGAGTCGTGCCACGGGGGCGCGGCGGGCGCGGCTCCGCTGCGGAAGGCGCTGCATGCGAAGGGCGCGGACGTGGTTGCCGGGTGGTCGTGGAAGGTGCCTGATCAGCTCGGGGGGGGCACGCAATGGTTCCTGTTCGACCGGCTGACGGGCGGTGGGGACGCCGTCGACGTCGACCTCACCGGATATGGGGGCACGTGGCTGCACGTGCCCTCGGAGCGGGACGCAACAGGGTTCGAGCAGCGGGCCTTCGACTGGCCGCACGTCGAAACGGACATGCTCAGCAAAGGGCTAGGGGTCTTCCACTCCCCCGACCTGTCGTACCTGACCCGGCTGATCTTCGAGCCCGGAGCGGGCAGTCTGGGGCCACTGCGTCCGAGCATCGCGACGATGACGGTCGACGAGTCGACGTCGCTGCTCACGATCACGGGGCTGTTCGGCAAGGGTCCGTACACGGGCGCGCGGCGCGTCACCGTCGACGGCATCGACGTCGGCTGGAGCCGCTGGGACGATGACGAGATCGAGTGCGGCCCGCTGCCGCGGTCGGGCGCGGGCAGTTGCGGCGACGTCGTGGTCCACATCGGACGCCGAACGTCCAATGCGGCGCCCCTCACATCGTGGACCTCGACGTTCACCCTGTCGTGTCGGCAGCCCGGAAAGAAGAGGCCGTTCGCGGTCCTGACCGGGCCGATTACGTTGCGCGGTGACGTCCACGCGTCCAGGGACCTGCCGGGACGGCGTCCGAGCTCACGGACCATGGTCGTCCAACTCGTGCTCGACGACGCGGCGACCGCGTCGTTCACCCTCGGCGGGACGCACCAGGCCGGGCAGTTCTCGTACGCCTGGTCGTTCGAGGGCACCGTGAAACCAGGCGCATCCCCGGACGGGTCGATCGTGGCCTGGCTGAAGGCGGTCGGGGCGGACGTGACGCGTCCGGCGATGTGGCTCGAGGCGTCCGGCTTCGCGGCTCCGCTGGGGTCGCTGGTGCTCAAAGACCTGGCCGCGGGGAAGCGGTACGACCTGCAGGCGGTGATGATGTCGGTGGACATCACCGGCGACGCCGACCTGCTGAAGGGCTCGGTGACGTGGGCGCCTGGCTCGTTTGGGGTGCCCGGCGGCAAGCGGCAGGGGACGATGTCGTGGGGCGTCGAGCCGCCGGTCGACTTCCCCGCGACCTTCGAGTGGACGGACTTCGTCGTCACGCACGCGCCCACGGCGGACACGCCGGCCTGAGGCGAGTTGGGCGGCCTGAGCGGAGAGATGGCCGGACTGGGATAGCGGTTTTGTCGGAGGCGGCTGGCACCATGGGGCGCACGATGGACGCCGACGTGCTGAGCCGCTTCTCCCCCGCGACGCGGGAGTGGTTTGCCACGTCGTTCGAGGCCCCGACGGCGGCGCAGGCCGGGGCGTGGGCGTCCATCTCGACGGGTGCTCACACGCTGGTCGTCGCGCCGACGGGCTCGGGCAAGACGCTGGCGGCGTTCCTGTGGTCGATCGACCGGCTGGCGTCCGAGCCGGTGCCTGAGGACGCGTTGGCGCGCTGCCGCGTCCTGTACGTCTCGCCGCTCAAGGCGCTGGCCGTCGACGTCGAGCGCAACCTGCGCTCGCCGCTGGTCGGGGTCGGGCATGCGGCGGCTCGGCTCGGGCTGACGCGTCCGGACATCGGGGTCGCGGTGCGGTCGGGGGATACACCGGCTGACGAGCGGCGACGCTTCGCGAAGACCCCGTCGGACATCCTGATCACGACGCCGGAGTCGCTGTTCTTAATGCTGACGTCGTCGGTCCGGGAAGCGCTGCGAGGCGTCCAGACGGTGATCGTCGACGAGATCCACGCGGTGGCGGGCACCAAGCGGGGCGCGCACCTGGCGGTGTCGTTGGATCGCTTGGACGCCTTGTTGGCGGCGCCAGCGCAGCGGATCGGGCTGTCGGCGACGGTCCGGCCGGTGGACGAGGTGGCGCGGTTCCTGGCCGGGGGGCGTCCGGTGACGATCGTCGATCCGCCGACCGACAAGCAGTGGGACCTTCAGGTCGTCGTTCCTGTGCCCGACCTCGGCGCGCTGGGCGAGGTCACGGGCGACCTGTCGGGTCCGGCCGCGGGCGATCCGCGACGCACCTCGATCTGGCCGCACGTCGAAGAGAAGATCGTCGACCTCGTCGAAGCCCACCGCTCGACGCTGGTGTTCGCGAACTCGCGCCGGTTGGCCGAGCGGCTGACCGGGCGGCTGAACGAGATCGAGGCCGAGCGGCGCGAGGAGGCTTCGACGGACGGCGGCGGCGGGCAGGGCGTGGCCGGGCGTCAAGACGCCGGCGACGAAGTCGTCCGCGTCACGGGCGGGCACGGCGCCGCCGTCCGTCCACCGGCGCTCATGATGGGCCAGGCAGGGGCCTCTGGTGGCGCACCGCCGGTGCTGGCGCGGGCTCACCACGGCTCGGTGTCGCACGAGCAGCGCAAGGGCATCGAGGAAGACCTCAAGGCCGGACGCCTCCCCGCGGTCGTCGCCACCTCGTCGCTTGAGCTGGGCATCGACATGGGCGCGATCGACCTGGTGGTGCAGGTCGAGGCGCCGCCGAGCGTGGCGTCCGGGCTGCAGCGCGTCGGACGCGCCGGGCACCAGGTGGGAGCCGTGTCGCACGGGGTGTTCTTCCCGAAGTTCCGGGGTGACCTGGTGGCGTCCGCGGTGATCGTCGAGCGCATGCGGGCCGGCGCGATCGAGCAGCTCCGGGTGCCCGCGAACCCCCTCGACGTGCTCGCGCAGCAGCTCGTCGCGATGGTGGCGCTCGACGACTGGTCCGTCGACGAGCTGTTCGACCTGGTGCGCCGGTCGGCGCCGTTCGCGGGGCTGACCAGGGGCGTCCTCGAGTCGGTGCTCGACATGCTGGCCGGCCGCTACCCGTCCGAGGACTTCGCCGAGCTTCGTCCGCGCCTCGTCTGGGACCGCGTCACCGGCACCCTGAGCGGACGCCGCGGCGCGCAGCGCATCGCGGTCACGTCCGGCGGGACGATCCCCGACCGGGGGCTGTTCGGGGTGTTCATCGCGGGTGATGGTCCGGGGAGGCGGGTCGGCGAGCTGGACGAGGAGATGGTCTACGAGTCGCGCGTCGGCGACGTGATCACCCTGGGCACGTCGACCTGGCGGATCGAGAACATCACTGCCGACCAGGTGCTGGTCACGCCGGCTCCCGGCGAGCCCGGACGCCTGCCGTTCTGGAAGGGCGACACGCTTGGGCGTCCGCTGGAGTTGGGTCAGGCCGTCGGCTCGTTCGTCCGCGAGGTGTCGTCCCTGGACGCCGCGGCGGCGTCCGAGCGGCTCCGCGGCGCCGGACTCGACGCGTGGGCGTCCGACAATCTGCTGGCCTACTTGAGCGAGCAGCAGCAGGCGACCGGACGCCTCCCCCACGACACCCAGCTCGTCGTCGAGCGGTTCACCGACGAGCTGGGCGACTGGCGCATCGTCATCCACTCGCCGTTCGGAGCGCCCGTGCATGCGCCCTGGGCGCTCGCGATCGCGGCGCGGATGCGGGAACGCTACGGCGTCGACGTCCAGGCCATGCACGCCGACGACGGCATCGTCTTGCGGCTGCCCGATCTGGGCGGGAGTGATCCGTGGGACGCCGACGGCTGGGGCTCGGGTTGGGGCGATACGGCTGCGGCGGACTTCGCTGCCGCGGACGGCGGCGGCGGCGACAGCGGAGCCAAACGGCACCACGAACAGCCGATGGCCGACCTCCTCGACCTGATCCTGCTCGACCCCGACGAGATCGCGCAGATCGTCACGGACGAGGTGGGCGGATCGGCGCTGTTCGCGTCCCGGTTCCGGGAGTGCGCGGGGCGGGCGCTCCTGCTGCCGAAGAGGCGTCCGGACAAGCGTCAGGCCTTGTGGCAGCAGCGTCAGCGTTCGGCGCAGCTGCTGAGCGTGGCGTCCCAGTACCCGGCGTTCCCGATCGTGTTGGAGGCGGTCCGGGAGTGCCTGCAGGATGTGTTCGACCTGCCCGGACTGGTCGAGCTGATGCGCCGCGTCCGGACGCGCGAGGTGAGCGTGGTCGAGGTCACAACCCCGACTCCGTCGCCGTTCGCGTCGTCGCTGCTGTTCGGGTACGTCGCGCAGTTCATGTACGAGGGCGACGCGCCTCTGGCGGAGAAGCGGGCCGCGGCGCTGTCGCTCGACCCGGACCTGTTGGCCGAGTTGCTCGGCACGTCCGCCGGGCTGAGCCTGCGCGAGTTGCTCGATCCGGCGGCCATCGCGCGCACTCACGACGAGCTTCAGCATCTCGCCGAGAACCGGCGCGCCCGCGACGCCGACGAGGTCACGGACCTGCTGCGGGTGCTGGGTCCGCTGACGACGGAAGAGATCGTTGCCAGGTCCATCGGGGCTTCGACAAGCTCAGCCAACGTCCCGGTCCCTACGCCTGTCGTAGGGGCGCTCGACGAGACGCCGACCACTGACCACCCTGCGGGGGATGCTGCTGAAACGCCGGTCCCTGAGCCTGTCGAAGAGGCCCTCGCCCGGACACCGAACCCGGAATCTGCAACAACCCCGATCCCTGAGCCTGTCGAAGGGTGGCTCGCCGCACTCTCGGCGTCCGGACGGATCTTCCGCGCGCGCGTCGGCGCGCGCGAGGTCTGGGCGGGCATCGAAGACGCCGGGCGCCTGCGCGACGCCCTCGGCGTCCCCCTGCCACGCGGGGTACCGGACGTCTTCGCGGCCCCGACGGTCGACCCGCTGGGCGAACTGCTGACCCGCTACGCCCGGACGCATGTCCCGTTCACGCTGGACGAGGCGGCGTCCTGGCTCGGGCTCGGGCGCGCGATCGTGGCCGACGGACTTCGCCGGCTGATCGCCGAGGGGCGCGTCGTCGAGGGCGAGTTCAGGCCGGACGCCGCGACGCGCGAGTTCTGCGATCCGGGGGTGCTGCGCACGATCCGGCGCCGGTCGGTGGCCGCGCTGCGGGCCGAAGTGGAGCCCGTTCCTCAGGCTGACTACGGGCGATTCCTTCCCGCCTGGCAGGGGGTCGGCGGGCAGCTGCGCGGCGCCGAGGGCGTCCTGCGGGCGATCGAGCAGCTGGCCGGAGTGGTGCTGCCGGCGTCCGCGGTGGAGTCGCTGATCCTGCCGGCGCGCGTCCGGGACTATGCGCCGGCCCTGCTCGACGAGCTCTGCGCGGCTGGCGAGGTCGTCTGGCGTGGGCACGGTTCGCTGGCCGGACGCGACGGCTGGGTGTCCCTGTATCCCGCTGAGTTGGCCGACCTGGCGGCGTCCGATGCCCTGCCCGAGGGCGAGTTGCAGGTCGCGCTCCACGCCGCACTCGCCGACGGGGGCGCTTACTTCTTCGGGGCGCTTGCGGCGGCCGCGCCGCCGGCGTCCGAGGCGTCGGTGTCGGAGGCCCTGTGGGAGCTGGTCTGGAAGGGGCTGGTGACCAACGACACGGTCGCTCCGCTGCGGGCGCGGCTGGGTGCCGGCACGACGACGCATCGGACGCCGCGCGCGGCTCCGCGGGGCCGGTACGGGCGCGTCCGGACGTCTGTTCCGCGCCGGTCGGCCCCACCGGACGCGGGCGGTCGCTGGTCGGCCCTTCCCTCGGCTCCCCTTCGACAAGCGCAGGGACCGAGCGGGCCGCTGCCGGCGTCCGGGCTCACGAACACCGAGCGGCTTCTGCTGACCTCCGAGCTCCTGCTAGACCGCTATGGCGTGCTGACAAGGGGTTCCGTCCAGGCAGAAGAGATCGAGGGCGGGTTCGCGGGCGTCTACAGGGTGCTGAGCGCGGCCGAAGATGCCGGACGCGTCCGGCGCGGCTACTTCGTCGAGGGGCTAGGCGCTGCGCAGTTCGCGACGGTCGGCGCGATCGATCGGCTGCGCGGCGCCAAGCCGCAGGCGCCGTTGGTGCTGGCCGCGGCGGATCCGGCCAACCCGTACGGCGCCGCCCTGGCGTGGTCGGCGACGGTGGCGGACTCGCCCCACAAGCCTGCGCGCAAGGCCGGGGCGATGGTCGTGTTGGCCGACGGCGAGCCAGTGGTCTACCTCGAGCGCGGCGGCCACACGGCGCTGACCTGGACGGACGACCCCGCAGTACTGGCGTCCGCGGCCCGCGAGCTGGCGCTGCTGATCCAGACCGGACGGCTGGCGTCCATCACGGTGGAGAAGATCGACGGCAAGGCGGCGTTGGGCGGCGACCAGCCGCTAGTCCCGGCTCTGCTGGACGCCGGTTTCCGGCTGACGCCGAAAGGCATCCGGCTGCGACGCTAGGCGCATCATCGTGGGATTTGGGCTGGTTGAACGCGTCGAGTGAAGGGGGAGTAATGGAGGTGAGACGAGCCGATCGACGGCGCTCAGCGCAGGTCTAGGGCCGAGGAAGAGTTCGGTTCAGACGCTGATGCCGTGCTCGACCTGCTCGAGCTGACCGAGCTCGCGTGGCACGACTGCTTCTGGGACACATCACCACCCCAGGACGTCATCGACGACCCCTTCCTGGTCGCCGACGGTCAACTGCCGGAGCTGATTCGAGCCGCTCGTCTCGCGGTAACGGACTACCGCGATCTCCGGATCGCGGCGGATCTGATTCGCGCGTCTCGCTGACCCGCAGTCCTAGATTTGCCTCATGACCGAGTCGTGGCAGAACCGGGCGCTCGCTGACTCCTTCGGCGCGGAGGCGTCCACGTATGAGCGCGGGCGGCCGGAGTATCCCGACGAAGCCATCGCGTGGCTGCTCGGCGACGCCCGGCGGGTCGTCGATGTGGGGGCGGGCACCGGCAAGCTGACCCGCGTCATCGCCCGCCTGGGTCGGGAGGTCACCGCGGTCGAGCCGGACGCTGGCATGCGGGCGCAGTTCGCGCCCGCGGTGCCGGGCGTTGAGGTGCTGGACGGTTCAGGTGAGCGAATCCCCTTGCCGGACGCCAGTTGCGAGGCCGTCACCTTCGGGCAGGCCTGGCACTGGGTCGACCCTCTGGCCGGCTCACTGGAAGCCGGACGCGTGCTCGCCGCCGACGGCGTCCTGGGGCTGGTCTGGAACACCAAGGACCAGTCCGTCGGGTGGGTCCGTAAGCTCGCCGAGCTCACCGGCGACGCGGTCGGCGAGATCATGGCCAACTCGCCCGAGCCGCCGCCGTACGGCCCTCCGTTCACCCGCGCCGAGTCGCGCCTGTGGCGCTGGCAGCGGCCCATGACCGGGGACGACATCGTGGCCATGGTCGCCTCGCGCAGCGCAACGATCACAGCATCGGACGCCGACCGCGCAGCTGTCCTGGCGTCGGTCGACGACCTGCTCGCGACCCATCCCGACCTGGCCGGGCGTGACGTGATCGAGGTCCCTTACGTCACGGTCGCCTGGCGCGTTACTCGCTGATCCCGACTCGCCCCGACCAGGGACCCGCTCGGCCGGCCCTGAGAGTGCGCAAAACCGGGTTGTCGCCTGCACAGGGAGCTCGGTCGGCGCACACAAACCCGCAGCACGGCGTCCTCACAACAAACTCACAGGCGCGCTCGCTACTTTTCGGGCGACTCGACCAGGGAGACCGATGAAGCTCAACCAGATCAAGATCGCCATCGACGTGATCATCACGATCACGCTGGGGCTGCTCTACACGACCCACGGCGCCCTCGGACTCGCGTTCCACGAGTGGGCGGGCATCCTGATCCTGGTCGGATTCGTCGTCCACGTCGCGGTCAGCTGGGAGTGGGTCGTCGCCGTCACCAAGCGTCTGTTCGGGGCGACGCGTCCGAGGGCTCGGTTCCCGTACGTGCTCGACATTCTGGTGCTGTTGAGCATGGGCTGGACGATCGTCTCCGGCGTGCTCATCTCCCGGGTCGCGACCCCGCAACTGGCGTCGTCGGCGCCGCTGTGGCGCGCGACCCACGTCCCGATCAGCTACCTGACGTTGATCATCATCGGCGTCCACCTCGGCATGCACTGGGAGTGGCTCATGTCCACGCTGCGTCGGCTCACGAAGCGACCGCGGGCCACCGGCGCGCTGCGCTGGACCCTCGCCGCCATCGCGGCGCTGGTCTTCGCCGGCGGCGGATACGCGACGGTCATCACCGGTGCGCTGCCCAAGGCGGTCGCGTTCCAAGGTGGCGAAGGCGGCATGCGCGCCGGTCACGTCGAGGGGGCGGCCCCGCCCGCCGGCCAGCCCGGCGGAGGCATGGGTCGCGGACCCGGTGGGGGACGCGGCATGGAAGGCGCACGCGGCATGGAAGGCGCACGCGGTGGCGCCTCCGGCTCGGATGCCACGTCGCTGCTGCTGCACACGGGCGTCATCGCCGCCTTCGCCGTGCCGACCTTCTACGCCGACAAACTCGTCACACACGCCCGCCGGAAGAAGCGATCGATGACACCATCCCAACTTCCCGCCTGACCAGGCGGACGCCGTTAGGCGCCGACTCGGGCGTCGGTGTCCGCCGGGATGAGCCACCAGGCGGACGCCGCGGCGGCGAGTCCGCACAGGATGGCGATCACGATCGGGACCTCGACGCCGTGCGGCGCGAGGGCTCCGGTCAGGGCCGAGCCGATGGGCGCGCCGAGCCAGTTCACCGACATCGAGACGGCGAAGGCGCGGCCCATCCATTCAGGGGCGGTCCGGCGCTGACGGATGGTGAACATGGCGATGTCCAGCGGCCCGTTGAGCAGCCCCACCAGCGTCAGACACACCGCGACCCCCACGAGGCCGACGCCGGGCAGGGTGAGCGGCACCAACACCGCCGCCGTCCCCACCAGCGACCACGCGAGCCAGCAGCGCTCGCGTCCGGCCGAGTTGAGGCGTCCGAACAACACCGACGCGACCATGCCGCCCACGCCCTCGGCCGCGAACAGCCACCCGACGGTCGCGGCGTCGCCGCCGAGGCGTCCGAGCGTGATGAACGGCACCGCGATCGCCAGCGTCCCCCACGTCACGTTCGCCAGCATGATCGACACCCCGAGCCCCCGCAGCGTCCGGTTGCGCCAAAAGTAGACGAGCCCGTCCACGGCGTCGCGCCAGAGGCGTCCGGACGTGTCGTGCTCGGACGCCGGGTCCGTGACGCCTCGCACCGTCACCGCGGCCGTCACGAACACCGCTGCGACCAGGGCCAACGCCGCCGGCGCCCCCAGAAACTGGACCGCGAAACCGGCGAGCGGCGGGCCGACGAGCGACGCCAGGACCCATCCGGACGAGTCAGCCGCGTTGGCGCGCTCCCAGAGGGGCTCGGGCACGACGCGGGGGAACAGGCTGCGCAGGCCCGAGTTCGACAGCGGACCCGTCAGCGACGCGACCGCAGCGATCACCACCAGCAGCCAGCCGGGCAGGGCGCGCGAGGCGGCCAGCGCGGCGATGAGCCCGAGAGCCGCGGCGGCCACCAGGTAGTCGAGGGCGACCAGCCGGACGCGTCCGTGGCGGTCGAGCAAAGCCCCGGCGAGCGGGCTGACCACGAGCCCCGGAACGAGCGACGCGAACGCGACCGCGCCAGCTAGCGTCGCGGAGTCGTAGACCTTCAACGCGAGCAGAGTCAGCACCATGCTGCTCATCGCCTGGCCGGTGCGCGCGAGCGTCATCGAGCCGACGAGACCCGGCACCCCGCGGACCCCAAACAGCGCGCGATAGGAGTGCTGCTCGGTCGTCGGCACGGCCGTCAGGTTACTCCGCGTGGCGACCGCCAAATCCAGCCGAGAACTGGGGAAGTTCGGTCAGCGGCAGATCTGCTCGGTGGCCGCCGTCACGTTCGCGAGAGCGGTGGAGAAGTCGCCGAGGAACTGATTCGCGGCGGCGGCATCCAAGCCCACGAGCTTCGCGCTGACGGACTTCGCGGCGTCGAAGAAGGGCTTGGCGTCCGCCGGGATCCTGGCCATGAGGCTGTCCATGAAGGGCTTGTCGGCGTCGGCTTGGGTGACCTTGCCGCTGTTCGCCTTCAACCCGACCGAGGTGAGGTGCATCAGCGACTCGGACGCCGCCTGGCACTCGCGCGACGACTGGCCGTGCGCGGCCACGGCCACGGTGGCCCTGCTCGATGAGGTGGCCGGGGCCGGCGCGCTGGAACTGGTCGTTGACGACGTCGTCGAGGACGCCGCTGTCGTCGTGGTTGACGCCGCAGGCGCCGCAGGCGCGGGGGCTTGAGTAGCCGCGCCCCCGGAGGAACACGCCGACAACAGGACCAGCGCCGAGATCCCGATTCCTACCAGCCGAACCATGCGTCCTCCTTGTGGGTCGGACGCAGCTAACCGATCCGCGCTGACAAGGGTCAACACTCAGTCGGTACTCAATTCGGGCGCGGGCGCGCACAGCCGCGACCGCTGGTCCCGGTCGCGTGAGGGTTGAGGTCGGGTGCCATCATGGGGCAATGCCCGAGGGAGACACCGTCTGGCGCACCGCCCACCGCCTGAACCAGGTCTTCTCCGGGCGCGAGCTGGCACGCTGCGACCTCCGCTGGCCGGGCCTGTCGACTTACGTCTTGTCAGGGACGCCGACGCGCGAGGTGGTGCCGCGCGGCAAGCACCTTCTTCATCGCCTCGAGTCCGGCTGGACGATCCACTCCCACCTCCGCATGGAGGGCTCGTGGCGCATCCAGCCGGCAGCCGAACGTGCGCCCGCGGCGTCCCCCAAACTGCGCGCGGTCCTCGGCACGGGCGCTTACACCGCGCTCGGCTGGAGCCTCGGGATGCTCGACGTCGTGCGCACCGCCGATGAGTCCAGCTTGGTCGGGCACCTCGGGCCCGACATCCTCGGGCCTGACTGGGACGCCGACCGCGCGGCCGCCAACGTCCACGTTGCGGACGCCACGCTGGCGGCCGCGCTGCTGGACCAGACCAACCTCGCGGGCATCGGCACGATGTGGGCGTCCGAGGGGCTGTTCGTCACCGGCCTGGATCCGTTCGCGTCGGCGTCCAGCGTCGCGCCGCCGGCGATCGCGACCCTGCTCAACCGGACGCAGCAGCTCATGCGGGCCAGCTGCGCGTCGGCGGCGGCGTCCTCGACGGGCAGCCAGCGGCTGGGGCAGACGACGTACGTCCACGGGCGCCGCAACCAGCGCTGCCGCCGCTGCGGCACCCTCATCGCGATGCGGTTCACCGGGCCGCCCACCCGCGAGCGGACGATCTACTTCTGCCCCCGCTGCCAGGGCGTCAGATAGAGGCCGGACGCCCAACGCCCGGACGCCTCGTCCCGCCTCCAACAACACCGTTTCCAGGCGGAGGTCCGGTACGGCAGACTGCCGCCATGGCGCGGATCACCGAAGGGACCCCCGGCCAACCGGCCGAAGTCTGGATCCAGGACCGCGGGGCGTCCGACACACGACTCCGCAGCACCCTGATCATCGAGGACCTGAGCGACGTCCTCACCTGCATTTCCGCCCGCTCGGGCGCGAACGGACCGAACAATCCGGTCACCCAGTACATCCTGAGCCAGGCGGCCGAGTACCTCGCCGAGCGGCTCATCGAGGACGCCGCGCCCGGTTCCGGCGGCGGCAGCGTGCCGCGGACCCTCTCCGGCGCGCTCGGTCACCAGCCGTTCATCGAGTCGGTGCTCAACATGAGCCAGCACCAGATGCTGCGCCGGTGGCCGCTCGCCACTGACTGGTACACCGACGTCATCCACTACGTGATGCGTCCGTCGCGGTTCACCAGGGCGATCGACTACGTGCGGAGCCAGTTCGACGACTGGTCCTCGCGTCCGTTGGGCGAGTTCGTGAGGCTGTTCTCGGACGCCGTCTTCCGGTTGGACGGCGACCCCAAGGTGCTGCGGATGGCAGAGGCGCTGCAGGCCCTCTGGCCGGACTACCCGCCGGTGCGCGAGGCGTCCGAGGCGTATCACGAGCAGATCCAGACGATGTGGGCGCCGCTGTATGCGGAGTCGCTGTCCCGCTACGGCCTGAAACTGCGGCCCGAGGTGAAGTTCGAGGAGCTCGGCTGGGCGTTCAATGCACTGCAGACCCGGGAGACGTGGGAGCGGCTCGGCGGCTCGGTCGTCGAGCCGCGGGTGGCGTTCGACGGCGGACGCTGGTCCGTCACGGCGCTCACCTCGCTGATGGTGCTGTCCGGCTCGGTGCTCGACGTTGACGGGTCCCAGTTGAGCCCGGCGCAGCTGGCCGTCCGCAAGCCGGTTGCGCGTTGAGCCTGGGCGATGGTGTGGCGGGACGTGCGATGAGGGGCGCTGACCGGCGGACGCCGTCGCGCGGGAATCCAGGAAGGTGGGTGCGATGAAGGCAGGTTTGGCGATCGGAGCGCGGCACGCGGTCTCGGTGGTCGTGGACGACTCACTGACGGTGCCGGGCGTCTCGTCGGAGTTCCCCGGCTTCGACGACATGCCGCGCGTGTTCGCGACGGCATACCTGGTGGGGTTCGCCGAATGCGCGGCGATGGGGGTCCTGGCCGGCTTCCTGGACGAGGGCGAGGGCTCGGTCGGCGTCGACGTCTGCTTCGATCACACCGCGGCGACCCCGGTCGGGCTCACGGTGACGGCGGTCGCGACCGTGACGGCCGTCGAGGGACGGAAGGTGTTCTTCGACGTCGAGCTGTCCGACGACGCCGGGCCCATCGGCGCTGGCACCCACTGCCGGGCCATCATCGACCGGGCCAAGTTCGACGCCCGGGTGGACGCCAAGCGGCAGCAGTACGAGGCCTTGGACTGACATCCGCGGCTGACTTGTCCACAGCCATCTGATAACCCCGTCCATCGAGTCTGCTCGGTTTTAGGAAGTTTGCTCGGCTTTGCCGTGCGGCAAAGCCGGGATTCTTTGACGAAACCGAGCAAACGCCCCTCCGATGCGCATGGGGAGTTCTCCCCATTCTCTCCGCCCGGGGTCTTGGGGTTGGCTACCTCCGTGGAGAAGCAACTGGTACGGCTCAGCCGCGAACTCCTAGCGATTGGCATCACGAAGGCGCAACTGGCCAAGGACGCGCGGCGGGGAACTCTGCTCCAGTTGCGCCGGGGAGCTTGGACCGAAGAGCGACCCGACGACCACCGCATCGCGCACCTGCAGAAGGCGCGTGCCCTGTGTCAGCAGCGACTCGACGCCGTGTTGAGTCATGAGACGGCCGCCATCGCCTGGGGTCTGCCCGTCGATTCGGACGCCCTGGCGCGCGTCCACATCACCAGCCAAAGCCTCGGCCATGGCCACCATGACCCCGACGTCTATGAGTCGAATACGCCGCTGGCAAGCCACGACATTGGCGTCCATGAGGGCTTGCTCATCACCAACGTTGCGCGGACAGTCATAGACATCGGACGCACCGCGCGCCTGGAGTGGGCGGTTGCGGCCGCCGATTCCGCGCTGCACAACGGGCTGGTGACTCAGTGCGAGCTCGACCGAGCTGTCCGGGAGGCGGCGCGTAGAAAGGGCATAGCCCGCGCGCGGCACGTGGTTCGTTTCGCCAACAGCTTGGCCGAGTCACCGCTGGAATCAATCAGCCGGGTGCAACTCGCTCGCCTGCCAATCCCCGAGCCCGTGGTGCAGTACCCAGTCAAACTCAACGGGATGAAGGTGGCCACCAGCGACTTCGGGTGGGAGCAGGAGGGCATCGTTGGCGAGGCGGATGGTGCGATCAAGTACGGGCCACTCCTTCGAGAGGGTGAGACTCCCGAGCAGGCCGTGATGGCTGAGAAGCGCCGCGAGTGGAAGATCAAGGCGGCAGGGTTCACGGTTCTGCGTTGGGGCATGGCCGAGGCGCTCAGCTACGACAAGCTTTCGGCGATCGTCCTGCCGGAGTTCGAGTGGCGGGATCGCCGACCGCGTCCGAGGACGAATCGCCCCTGAGACGAGTTCGCTCGGTTTCGTCGAAGAATCCCGGATTTGCCGTACGGCGTAACCGGGCAAAGTTCCCGAAACCGAGCAAACTCCCGTAGGCGTCAGCCCACCCGCTACGCGATGCCCTTGCGTTTCAGCAGCGGACCGAGCTCCGGGTCGCGTCCGATGAAAGTCCGCCACGTCGACATGACGTCCACGGACCCGCCGGGCGCGAGCAACGTCCGGCGGAAGTGGTCGCCGTTCGCCCGCGTCCCCCCGCCGTTCGCGTCGAACCAGGCCACCGCGTCGGCATCCATGACCTCGGCCCACACGTAGCTGTAGTACGCGGCCGAGTAGCCGCCGCCCCAGATGTGCGCGAAGTACTGCGTCCGGTACCGGGGCGGGATCAGGTCGTACGCCATTCCCGCCTTCTCCAACGCGGACGCCTCGAACGCCTCCACCTCGGACGCTTGAGTCGGCAGCTCGTCCACCGTCGCCGTGTGCCACGCCTGGTCGAGCATCATCGCCGCCCAGATCTCGTAGTTGTTGAAGCCCTGGTTGAACGTGGACGCCGCCTGCATCTTCGCGGCCCACTCGGCCGGGATGACCGCGTCCGGCTGCCAGGCCCAGTGCTCGTTGACCTGCGAGGGGAACTCGACGAAGTCGCGCGGCGTGTTCGGCCCCGAGTGCGACGGGTACTTCGAGTGCGCGAACAGCCCGTGCAGCGCGTGTCCGAACTCGTGGAACATGGTGATGACGCCGTCCCACGAGATCGTCGTCGTGCCCTTGGGATAGTTGCAATCGTTGGTGACGACCGGCAGCTCACCCAGGAGCGTCGATTGGTTGATGACGTTGCTCATCCACGCCCCGCCCTGCTTCGTCGGACGCGCCCAGAAGTCCATGAGGAACAGCCCGACCGTCGAGCCGTCGGCGTCCTTCACCTCATAGACCTCGGCCTCGGCGGTGTGACCGCGCAGGTCCGGACGCCTCACGAACGTCACCCCATACAGCCGCTCGGCGGCGCCGTAGACGGCGGCCAACACCTTGTCGACGGCCAGATAGGGGGCCAGGGCGTCCAGATCGAGGTCGTACTTCTCGCGCCGCACGATCTCGGCCACGTAGGCCCAGTCCCACGGCGAGAACGTCTCGCCCGGGTAGAGCTCGGCGAACCGGGCGGTCAGGACGTCGGCGTCCTTCTTGGCCTGCGCCAGCGCGGCGGGGCCGAGGCGTCCGAGCATCTCTGCGACGGCCTCGGGCGTCTTCGCGCAGGCGCGCTCGGTGACGATGGCCGTGGTGTTCGGGTAGCCGAGGAGGGTCGCCTTCTGGGCGCGCAGCCGGGCCGCCTCGACGATGATCGCCCGCGCATCCGGACCCCCCTCGCGACCGAGCCCGCGCGTGACGGACGCCTCGTGAATCCGGCGCCGCAGGTCGCGGTTCGACAGCTTCTCCAGCAGCGGATGCTGCGACGTGTTGACCTGGTCGATCTTGTAGGTGCCGTCCTCTTGGCGCAGCGAGCCCAGCTCTTCGTCGTTGAGCCCGTCGAGCTCGGTGACGTCGGTCACCACGATCGCGCCCCCGTTGCGCGCGGCGAGGTTGACCTTGTCGAACGCGGTCTCAAGCTCGGCGAGGCGGGAGTTGATGCCGCGCAGCGTCCGCTGCTCAGCCTCCGGAAGCGCCACGCCGTTGCGGACGAACGCCGCCAACAGATCGGCCAGCAGCCAGGCGTCCTCGGCGTCCAGCTCGACCTCGCCGGCCTTGGCGCGGGCGTCCAGGGACGTCAGCCGGTCGTACAGCGCCGCGTCCATGAAGATGCGGTCGCTGTGGGCAGCCCACTTGGGCGCGTACTCCTCTTCGAGAGCGTCGATCGCGTCGGTGGTGTCGGACGACTTCACCCCGTAGAACACCTCGATCGCCTTGGTCAGCGGGTCGCCGGCGCGCTCCCACGCCTCCAGGACGCCCGCCACCGTAGCCGGGGCCGAATCGGCCGCCACGGCGTCCAGCGCGGCCAACTGCGAGGCCATGCCGTCGTCGAACGCCTCCCGGAAATGCTCGGGGGTGATGGCCGCGTACTCCGGCAGATGGAACGGCCGCTCAGCGAGGCGCGCGAAGGGGTTGGAGGCGTCCAAGGTCATGCCGATCATCCTGCCAGCGGCCACCGACACTTTCCGACGGGCCGCGGGCGGCGTCCGTTCACACGCCCAAGTGAACGCCTACAGCAGCAGCCCGACGGCCTGCAGGGCGACGGTCAACGTGGCGTAGTCGGCCGTCGAGATCGCCTTGGAGTTGCGCAGCGACTTCGCCTGGTTGCTGAACTGCGTCAACGCCTGTTTGGCCTTGTCACCGGCAAGAATCCGGTCGGACGCCGTGGCCCAGCTGTCCGTCAACTGCTGCTTCGCCGCGCGCTCGGCGTCCGTCTCGGGCGACCAGGAGTCCAGCGCGGCGGAGACGGTGTCGACCGCCCCCTGCAGCGCGAGGCGTCCGGGATCAGGCATCGGCGGCATCGGCGGCAGCTGGATCGTCGGCATGGTCGGCAGGACGAGCGTCGGTTTCGACGTCGGCGTGGGTGTTGGCTTCGGCGTCGGGGTGGGCGTCGGGGTCGCCTTCTTCGAGGGGGACGCCGTCGCCGGCGGTTGGGTCGGGACGACCGAGGCCACCTTCTGCAGTCCGAGCCAGGCGGCGCCCACCAGGACCACCGCCAGCATGGCGACCAGCACGCCGATCACTCCGCGCTTGAACCACCGGCTGCCCGGCGGGGTGCGGTTCGTCGTGACGGTGGGTCGTCCGGGGGGCGGGGCCGTGAACTGCGGACGCGCCGACGCGGCCGGAGGCGTCCACTGGTTCGCCCGGACCATCGCGGGCGCCACCGGCGGGAACTGCGACGAGCTCGGCAGGGGTGACGTCACTAGCGGCTGGACGGGCGGGGTCGGGGGGAGCACCGCGGTCGCTCCCGCGGCGGCGTCCTGAGTCAGGAGCACCGCGGTCGCCTCGGGACCGGCGGACGCGACGACCGGCAGCGCTGCCGTCGCGGCCGCACTCGCCGCGGGCAGCACCACCGCTGCAACCGCTCCCGCCGCAGGCAGGACGGCCGTCGCGTCGGCGTCCGATCTGGTCGGGGACGCCAACCCGCGAAGGCGCGCGGCGGCGTCCGAAGCGGAGGGGCGAGCCTCGACGTCCTTGGCCAACATGGCGTTGACAAGGGAGTCCAGGTCGGAGGGCACCCCCGGCCTAGCCTGACGAAGCGGCACGGGCGCGACGTTCACGTGCTGCTGAGCGACGTCCACCGCGGTCACGCCGACGAACGGCGGCCGGGCGCAGAGCATGGCGTAGACGAGGCAGCCGAGGGAGTAGACATCGGACGCCGGCCCGGCCCGGCGGGCCATGGCCTGCTCGGGCGACATGTAGGCGGCGGTGCCGACGGCCAGGGCGGCGGGCGAATCCGTGCCGTCGCCGGACGACTCGGCGATGCCGAAGTCGAGGACCTTGACGGCCCCCGTCGTGGCCAGGAAGACGTTGCCCGGCTTGATGTCGCGATGGACCACGCCGACGGCGTGACCGGCCTCCAGGGCCTGGCCGACCTCGGCGCCGATGCGCGCGGCGGCGAGGATCGGCAGTGGTCCGCGACGCAGCCGCTCGGCCAGGGACTCGCCGTGGAGAAGCTCCATCACCAGGTAGGCGAGGTGGTCCTCGACGCCGGCATCGAACGTCGTGACCACGTTCGGATGGTTGAGCCGGGCGATCGCGACGACCTCGCTGTTGAACCGCTCAGCCGTGACGGTCTCGCTGGCCTGGGCGAGATCGACGATCTTGACCGCGACCTCCCGGTGCAGCCGCTCGTCCTGGGCATGCCACACGTGCCCCATCGACCCGGAGCCGATGGGGTCGAGGAGCCGGTAGCGCCCCGCGATCAGGGCCCCGCTGTGCATGCATCGAGTGTAGGTGGACGCCTCGGGCGGCCTTGGTCCGCGCTGGGCTCAGGGTGGTCAACCCGGATTTGCGCACTCTCAACGACCCAGTTCGGCGCGGTTCATGCGCACGAGCCCACTGAGAGTGCGCAGAATCGGGTTGCGGCCCACCTTTCAAGCCCTGCTATCGCTGGCTGAGCTTGTCGAAGCCGCACACTCTCGAGGGGCTTCGACGAGCTCAGCCAACGGCTTACCCCCTAGATCACCGGGTCCTCAGATGACAACACGTCCCGGATCGTCGCGAGGCCAGCGGCCAGATCGGCGTCGGAGGGTCCGCCGAAGCCGAATACGAGTCCCCGACGCGAGCCGCGTCCGGCCCAGTAGTCGCTCAGCGCCGAGACCGCCACGCCGCGCTCGGCGAGGGCCTGGATCACGGACGCCTCCGGCCGATCGTGCTCGACGACCGCGTGCAGGCCGCCGTCCATGGGGTAGACGCGCACGTCCGGTAGGTCGCGCAGCGCGCGCACGACCTGGGCGCGTCGGCGGCGGTAGAGGTTGCGCATGCGCTGGGTGTGGCGCCCGAGGGCGCCGGACGCCAGATAGTCGGCCACGGCCCGCTGCGTGACGAGGTTCACCGGCTGGCCGACGTGCGACCGGGCCTGTGTGACGGCGTCCACCAACTGCGGCGGCACGACGAGATAGCCCGTCGCCAGCGCCGGGGTCAGCGTCTTCGCGAACGTGCCCAGCAGGGCCACGCGACCGGCGGCGTCCAGGGCCGTGAGGGCGGGCAACGGTGCCGAGGTGTAGCGCAGCTCGGAGTCGTAGTCGTCCTCGACGACCAGGACGCCCCTCGCCGAGGCCCATGCCAGCAACTGCTGACGCCGGTCGATCGGGAGCGAGCCGCCGAGCGGGTATTGGTGGCTCGGGGTGACGACGATCAGGTCCGGGGGGTCGTGTGGCAACGTCGCTGTGACGAGGCCGTGGGCGTCCACCGGCAGCGGACGCACGTCGACGCCGGCGCCCGTCAGCACCCGCCGCAGGGAGGGAAAGCCCGGGTCCTCGACGCCGACGCTGCGGGCGCGGGTGGCGGTCAGGAGCAATGCCAGCCCCTCGCGTCCGCCGGCCGTGATCGCGACCTCGTCGGGCGGGCGCACCACGGCACGCATCCGGCGCAGGTGGTCGGCGATGGCGGCGCGCAGGGGCGGCCAACCCAGCGCGGGCAGGCCGACGTCCACGGGGGCGTCCGCGGCGCGGCGCCACGCCGCCCGCCACGCCGGACCCACCACCCCGGACTGCATCGGCTGCCCCGGACGCAAGTCGATCAGCGGCGGCCGGGCCACCGGCATCTCGACCCCCGGCGGGGCTGGCGAGGAAGGCTCCGGATGCACCTCGTGCAGCCGCGGATTCACCGTCGTCGACCGTCCCGCCGCGCCGTCGAACCACCCCTCCGCGAGCAGCTGGTCGTACGCCGTCACGACGCTGCCCCTCGAGATGCCCAGATGGGACGCCAGCGCGCGAGTGCTCGGCAGGACGTCCCCGGGTCGCAGGACGCCTTGCGCGAGTAGCGTCCGGAGCTGGGAAACCAGCTGGTCGGGGAGCGGCGCGTCGGCGTCCCGCTGGACAGCCAGCGGCAGGGTGACCTCGCGTTGCGTCCGCATGACCTCCCTCGGCTCCTCTCCCTCGCTTTCGACCGGACTCGGCACCGTTCCAAACTGGACCAACACCAACCGTCCATTTCCGGACCTGCAACCGGACCAGTATCACGCCAAACTAGACCCTCGTGACCACTTCGAACACCACCGGCACCCGACTCGTCAAGCGCGGACTCGCGGACATGCTGAAGGGCGGCGTCATCATGGACGTCGTCACCCCTGACCAGGCCAAGATCGCCGAGGACGCCGGCGCCGTCGCCGTCATGGCGCTCGAGCGCGTGCCGGCCGACATCCGCTCCCAAGGCGGCGTGGCGCGGATGAGCGACCCCGATCTGATCGCGGGCATCATCGACGCCGTCTCGATCCCGGTGATGGCGAAGGCCCGCATCGGGCACTTCGTCGAGGCCCAGGTGCTGGAGTACCTGAAGGTCGACTACATCGACGAGTCCGAGGTGCTTTCGCCTGCTGACTTCGTCAATCACATCGACAAGCACGCCTTCACGGTGCCTTTCGTGTGCGGCGCGACCAACCTGGGCGAGGCGCTACGGCGCATCACCGAGGGCGCGGCGATGATCCGCTCCAAGGGCGAGGCCGGCACCGGCGACGTGTCCGAGGCGACGAAGCACATCCGGACGATCCGCCGCGAGATCGCCAACCTCCAGGCCACGTTCCTCTCCGATCCCGAGGAGCTGTACGTCGCCGCCAAGAACCTGCAGGCGCCCTACGAACTCGTTCGCGAGGTCGCCGAGACCGGCGAGCTGCCCGTCGTGCTGTTCGTCGCGGGCGGCGTCGCCACCCCGGCCGACGCCGCGATGATGATGCAGCTCGGCGCTGACGGCGTCTTCGTGGGCTCGGGCATCTTCAAGTCGGGCAATCCTGCCGCCCGCGCCGCCGCGATCGTCAAGGCGACGGCCCAGTTCAACGACCCGGCCGTCATCGCCGAGGTCTCGCGTGGACTCGGCGAGGCCATGGTCGGCATCAACGTCGCCGACGTCCCCGCCCCGCACCGGCTCGCCGAGCGCGGTTGGTGATGCACCAGTTGGACGCCGACGGCACGGCTACGGCCGCGCCCGGGCTGGCGCTAGGAACGACCTCGGAGGGGACCGGCCACACCGCCCCGCCGCGACTGGGTGCTCAGACTCCCGGTTCTCCGGAACAGCCAGCACCCAGTCGAGCGTCCGGAGGCCACACCCGCTCGGCCGCTAACCCGGCCCCGCCACGACTGGGTGCTCAGACTCCCGGTTCTCCGGGACACCCAGCACCCAGTCGAGCGTCGGGAGGCCGACGCCCACGGCTGGGGGGAGGGCTGCCCAGCTCCCAAGGTGGCGGCGATCGTGCGGCGGCCATCGACGGCGAGATCGTCGCGCCCGGACCCGACGAGCGGCCCCAGTCGCGCACGGCCAAGGGCAAGATCTGGGATCCGGCCTCCTTGGGCATTGAGCACCGGACCACTGCGGGAACGGGTCGCGAACACCCGGGTTTAGCGCGCAGTGCATCGCACGAAACCGCGTCGACGGGATTCGTGGCGGAGTTGTTGTTGTCAGGGAACAGCAAGTCCGCCACCAAGGCTCGCACCGTCGGCGTCCTGGCGTTGCAGGGCGGCGTCCGGGAGCACGCCGAGCTGCTGTTCGGCCTGGGCGCCCGCGTGACCTACGTCCGGACGGCGAAAGACCTCGTCGGACCCGACGGCCCCCGCGTCGACGCGCTGGTCCTGCCGGGCGGTGAGTCGTCCACGATCGACCGGCTGCTCCGCATCTTCGACCTCTTCGAGCCCCTGCGCGCCACGATCGCGTCCGGCGTCCCCACGCTGGGCACCTGCGCCGGACTCGTCCTGCTCGCCAAGACCGTCCTCGACCCCGCCCCCGGCCAGCAATCGCTCGGACTGCTCGACATCGACGTCCGTCGCAACGCGTTCGGCTCGCAGGTCGACTCGGCCGAGGTCGACCTCGACACCGCGGACGGCCCCGCCACGGTCGCCTTCATCCGCGCCCCACGGGTCGACCGCGTCGGCCCCAGCGTCCAGGTCATCGCGCGCCGTGGGGAGGCGACGGTCGGCGTCCGACAGGGAAACATCACCGGCATCGCGTTCCATCCGGAACTGACCGGAACGACGCTCTTCCACCGAAACCTTCTCGGCATCGCGTGAAGTAGAGTCGCGTCCGTGGTCGAGCCGGTCGAGAAGCAGCTGAAGGGCGGCAACACCACGCCCGTGGCGCGGCTGGGGGAGCAGGTGCTGCGCGAGTCGGGCCCGTGGACGGCGACCGTCCAGAAACTCCTCACGCACCTGCGCGACCAGGGCATCGACTGGTGCCCTGAGCCGCAGGGCTGGCACGCCGATGGACGCGAGTCGCTCACCTACCTCAAGGGCAAGGTGCCCACCTACCCGCTTCCGGACTGGGTCTACGACGAGGCCGTCCTGACCACCGCCGCCACCTGGCTACGGCAGTTGCACGACGCGACCGTCGGCTTCGACGCCCCAGCGCATGTCTGGCGCGCGGCCCGCCACCAGCCCGCCGAGGTGGTCTGCCACAACGACTTCGCGCCCTACAACTTCGTCTTCCGCGACCGTCAGCTGGTCGGCGTCATCGACTGGGACTTCGCCTCCCCCGGCCCCCGCCTCTGGGACCTCGCCTACCTCGCCTACCGGCTCGTGCCCCTGATGGGTCCCGACAACCCGGACGCGCCGACCGCGTCCTACAACCTCATGGGACGCCTCCGCCTCCTGCGCGACACTTATGGCTCGGACGCCTCCACGCAAGACATCCTGCGGATGGTCGTCACCCGCCTCGACGACCTCGCCGACTTCACCCGCGGCCAGTCCAAGAGCACCGGCAACACCGAGTTGCTCGACCACGTCCGCGGCTACGAGACGGACGCCGCCTTCCTGCGCACCCTCGTCAGCTGAGTTCTCCCGTTCGGACGCCGTCGCGCGACCCTGATCCGCTCGACCCAAAGCGCCGCTCCCGACACGGTCCTCGTCACCCTCAACCTCTTCTGGACGCCGAATCGACCCTCCGGGCTCGCTGAGAGTGACCAAAACCGGGTTGGCGCCTAGCCTCAGCCCATGGATGTTGTCATCGACGACCAGGGCCGCCCGGAACCCCCCACCTCAGCCGGCGAACTGGACACCCTCCTGGGCTTCCTGGACTTCCAGCGCGCCACGCTCGAGTGGCGCACGCGCGGGCTGGGCGACGACCAGCTCCGCACCCCGCATCCGCCGAGCACGATCACCCTCGCGGGACTGCTCCACCACCTCACCTACGTCGAGGACTACTGGTTCGCCACCGTCGTCGCCGAGCAGCCCTCCCCCGAGCCCTGGGCGTCCGTCGACTGGACGAGCGATCCCGACTGGGAGTGGCACGCCGCCCCCACCAAGTCCGGCGACGAGTTGCGCGCCTTCTGGGCTTCGCGCGTGGCGGCGTCCAATCGTCTCGTCGGACGCCTGATCACAGCGGACGCCGACGCTCTCGACCGCACGCACCCCGCCTGGGGCGGACGCGGCGCGGTGTCGCTGCGCTGGGTGCTGGTCCACATGATCGAGGAGTACGCGCGACACAACGGCCACGCTGACCTGCTGCGCGAGGCGATCGACGGCGAAACCGGAGAGTAGGCCAGCACTGGCGCTGATTGAGCTTTGTCGAGGCGGCCTCCTCAAGGGCTTCAACAGGCTCAGCCACCGGATGTCGCACGGACGCAGAAGCGGCTTCGACAAGCTCAGCCAGCGAGCGCCAATGATCGGCGATCACCAACTCCCGAAACCACCCAGCCGCAGCAACCGACCGAGATCGCGACAGGTCCGCTCGCATGTTCCGCGGCCAGCCGCCAACACCTCACCCACCGGCGCCGCCGGATCCACGATCGGGACTACCGCGTCGAACCGCGCGCCAGTGATCAGCGTCCCCTAACGCCCGAAGCCACCCAGCCGCAACAACCGGCCCACCTCGCGACAGGTCCGCTCCACGTTCACCGGACCAGCCGCCAACACCTCGTCCAGCGGCGCCAACCGATCCACGATCGGGATCACCGCGCCGAACACATCCGCCAGCGTGTCGGCGCCATCCCCGAGGCAGCCGGCCACCGCTATCACCGGCACCCCCGCCGCCCGCGCGATCTGCGCGACCCCGAACGGGGTCTTGCCGCGCCGCGTCTGCCCGTCTACCCGCCCCTCACCGGTGACGACCAGGTCGGCTCCGGCGACGGCGTCCACCAGTCGGGCCTCGTCGATGACGATCTGGACGCCGCGGCGCAACTCCGCGTCGGTGAAGGCCAACAGCCCGGCGCCGAGGCCGCCGGCGGCGCCGGACCCGGGGACGCCAGCGACGTCCCGCCCGAGATCCCGGCGCACCACGATGGCAAAGTGGGCGAGGGCCGCGTCCAGCTCGGCGACCACCCCCGGTGATGCCCCCTTCTGCGGACCATAGACCGCGGACGCCCCCGCCGGACCGCACAGCGGATTGTCCACGTCACAAGCCACGTTGATGGCCAGCCCGGCCAGTCGGGGGTCCGCGCCGGACGCATCGATCCGGTGCAATCGGGCGAGAGCCGCGCCTCCGGAAGGAAGCTCGCGGCCCTCGGCGTCCAACAGTTTGAAGCCGAGCGCTTGCGCGAAACCGGCGCCGGCGTCGTTGGTAGCGCTGCCGCCGATCGCGAGGATGAGCGACCGGACGCCGCGCTCCAGGGCCGCGAGGACCAGCTCGCCCGTGCCACGCGTGGTCGTGACGCGCGGGTCGCGCTCGAACGGCGGCACCAGCCCGAGGCCGCTCGCGGACGCCATCTCGACGACCGCCACACCATCGGGAAGCAGTCCCAGTTCAGCCTCCACCGGACGCCCCAGCGGGCCGGTGACGGTGACCCGCTCGATGCGTCCGGCGCGGGCGTCCACGAGCGAACGCAGCGTGCCCTCGCCGCCGTCCGCCATCGGGACGCGCACGAACCGGGCTGCTGGGAAGGCCGCCCGGAATCCGGCCTCCATCGCCGCGCAGACCTCGGCGGCCGTCATCGACTCCTTGAACGAGTCGGGAGCCAGGACGATCCGCGGCGACGTCTGCACGGGTGCTCCTCAGGGGTAGGCTGCGACAAAGACCAGCGACGGCTGGTTCGATTCAGATTAGGCCAACGCACCCAGGCCGAGGCAGCGTCCAGCTCGTGTGCTGCCCGCGCGGAGGACGCGTGCTCAAGGCATCATTGAGTCGACTGCCCTGACAGGAGTGACCGTGACCCAGCTGCCCCGACGCGCCGTGTCGGCGTCGCCGGCGTCGCCCGAGTCGCCGCAGTCCCCCGAGTCGCCCGGCACGCAGATCCTTCCGGCGCGCGCCCTCCTGGCGCCGCCTCCGAACGTCATCGATCGGACGCCGTCGCGCGCGTTCGTCGAGCGGCAGGTTCCCCCTGCGACCGGGCCGGTGGGGTTCGCCGACCTGGCGTCCGGCGTCCAGGCCTCACCGCGTCGGGCGGCTTCGGAGGCGTCCGGAGGTGAAGGACGGCACGTCCCGCGCCGGGCTGACCCGAGTGACTACGTCGTCGAGGATTCGGCGCTGCTGACCACGCCGATCCCGGAGCCCCCGGTGCTGCCGCGCAGCGCGTCGTCGGCGGACGGGGTGGTCCGCTCGGGGATCTCCCCCGACCAGCAGGGCCGGGACGCCAAACGCTGGCTGCCCCGCCCGCTCCGCCACGAGCGGCGTCCCTGATCGCTAGGGAAAACGCGTCCGTTAGCCCAGACTGGACGCCGTGGCAGCGAAGGCGTCCCAGATCGAAGTAGGCGGACGGACGCTGCGCGTCACCAACCTCGACAAGGTGATGTACCCGGCGACCGGCACGACCAAGGGCGACGTGATCGCTTACTACCAGGCGGTCGCGCCGTGGATGGTGCCGCACGTGGCCGGCCGGCCGGCGACCCGCAAGCGGTGGGTACACGGGGTCGAAGGCCCGGCCTTTTTCACCAAGAACGCCGACTCGGGGACGCTGGAGTGGATCCGCACCGTGGGGATCGAGCACAGCCGCGAGACGCTGCGCTACCCGATCATCGACGACGCCGCGACGCTGGTGTTCATGGCGCAGTTGGCAGCCTTGGAGATCCACGTGCCCCAGTGGCGGTTCGGACGGGAGGCGTCCGGCGTTGGGCTGGCCGACGTTGGGGACGGAGCGGACCTGCTCACGGCGCAGCACCCGGACCGGCTCGTGCTCGATCTCGACCCCGGCGAGGGGGCGGGGCTGGAGGAGTGCGTCACGTTGGCGCTCATCGTGAAGGAGATCCTGGACGGGGTCGGGCTGGTGTCGGTGCCGGTGACCTCCGGGTCGAAGGGCATCCACCTGTACGCCGGACTCGACGGGCACCTGACGTCCGGCGAGGCGTCCGAGTTCGCTCGACAGCTGGCGGTGGCGCTGGAGGGCTCGCATCCGGACCTGGTCGTCTCGGACATGAAGAAGGAGCTGCGCGGCGGCAAGGTGCTGCTGGATTGGTCGCAGAACAACGGTTCCAAGACCACGGTGTCGCCGTACTCACTGCGCGGACGGACCCTGCCCCACGTCGCGGCTCCGAGGACGTGGGACGAGATTGGTCCGGGGCTGAAGCAGCTCAGCTATCTGGAGGTTCTGGACCGGCTGCACACGATCGGTGATCCGCTGGCGGTGCTCCTGCCGGGCCACGGAGATCTCATCAACAGGTCGATCCCTGAGCCTGTCGAAGGGACGTTCCCTGAGCCTGTCGAAGGGACGTTCCCTGAGCCTGTCGAAGGGCTGGGTCCGAAGGCTTCGACAAGCTCAGCCAACGGTTCCAGCGGCACACCCGCCGGGGCGATCCCGGAGCCAGCCGTAAGGTCGGCGTCCGATCGGCTGAGCACGTACCGCTCCATGCGGGACGCGGCCAAGACGCCGGAGCCCGTCCCAACGGCGGCGCCGACGCCGCGGGACGCTCAGACTTTCGTGATCCAGGACCACCACGCCCGCCGCCACCACCACGACATCCGGCTGGAGCGCGACGGCGTCCTCGTGTCGTGGGCGGTGCCGAAGCTGACGCCGCTGGTGCCCAAGGTCAACCACCTCGCCGTGCAGACCGAGGACCACCCGCTCGAGTACGCCACGTTCTCCGGGACGATCCCGAAGGGCGAGTACGGCGGCGGCGAGATGTCGATCTGGGACTCCGGCACGTACGAGCTCGAGAAGTGGCGCGACGGACGCGAGATCATCGTCACGCTGCACGGACGCCACGACGGCGGGCTTGGTGGCGTGCCGCGGACCTACGTGCTCATCCACACCGCCCACGGCGACGAGAAGAACTGGCTGATCCACCTCAGAGCGGACGCCGACCCTGCGATCCCGGGCGCGAATCCGGAACAGCGTGGTTCTCGATCCTCAAATTCGCCCCACATCGACCCGACATCGGCATCGACAACCACGCCGTACCCGTCTCCGGCTCCATCAACCGACCCGCTGCCCACCTTCGACCCGATGCTCGCCACGGCGGCGTCCGAGAGTGAGGTCCGCGGCGAGGACTGGCATTTCGAGGTCAAGTGGGATGGCTACCGCGGCATCGCGACGGTCGCCGGCGGCGTCCACACCATCAAGACCCGCAAGGGTCAGGACTACACCGCCACCTACCCCGAGCTTGCCGAGTTGGTCGAGGTGGTCGGCGACCACGCGGCGGTGATCGACGGCGAGATCGTCGCACTCGGACCCGATGGGCGCTCCCACTTCGAGCTGCTGCAGAACCACGGACGCACCGACGCCGCCGCCCACTACATGGCGTTCGACCTGCTCTGGCTGGACGGCGAGTCTCTGATCGACAGCCCCTACACCGAGCGACGCGCCGCCCTCGAGGCGCTGCTGGGCAACGGCGGACGCTTCGTCCACGTCCCGTCCACGTTCGGCACCGACCGCGAGCTGGCTTTTACGGCGTCCAAAGAGGGCGGCCTGGAGGGACTGATCGCCAAGCGCGCGTCCAGCACGTACGCGCCCGGACGCCGCAGCCGCAGTTGGCTGAAGCTCAAGAACGTCCGCCACCAGGAGGCCATCGTCGTCGGCTGGAGCCCGGGCGAGCGCGGACGGGCGGGGACGGTCGGGTCGCTGCTCCTGGCCGTCAACGAGGGCGGACGCCTCGCCTACATCGGACGCGCCGGCAGCGGCTTCACCGACCGCGGGCTCGCGGAGGCCCTGGCCAAGCTGCGTCCGCTGCACCGGGACACGCCGCCGCTCGACGGCGTCCCGCGCCTGGACGCGCGCGATGCCCACTGGGTCGAGCCGACCCTGGTCGGCGAGGTGTCGTTCACGGAGTTCACCTCGGCGGGCACCCTGCGGCACCCGGTGTGGCGAGGCTGGCGTCCGGACAAGGACCCTGCCGACGTCGTCCGCGAGGTCCCGTGACGATGTGCCCGCCGTCCGTACCCCGGCCCGGACGCTTGGGGCCTGGTCTGCCTGAGCACGCAGCGTAGGTGCGTCACGGGCCCGGAGTTGGCTAGGGCTCAGCCCACGGCGTCCCGGGCGGCGACGAAGGCGTCCACGCAGGCCCGGACGTCGGCGTCCGAATGGGCTGCCGACAGCTGCACCCGGATGCGCGCCTTGCCGCGCGGCACGACCGGGAAGCTGAACGCGATCACGTAGACGCCGGCCCCCAGCATGTGGTTCGCGATCGAGGTGGCCAGCCGGGCGCCGTCCTCGCCGGGGAACATGATCGGCGTGATCGGATGCGGCCCGATCGTGCTCGGCGGGTTCACCTCGAAGCCGGCCTCGGTCATCAGCCGTCGGAAGAGCGCCGTGTTGTCGAAGAGCCGCGCGCGGGCGTCCGAGCTTGTCGCGGCCAGGTCGAGCGCCTTGAGCGAGCCGGCGACGACCATCGGCGCGACCGAGTTGCTGAACAGGTACGGACGCGACCGCTGCCGCAGTAGGTCCACGATCTCTTGGTGCGCGGCGACGTACCCGCCGGACGCCCCACCCAGCGCCTTGCCGAGCGTGCCCGTGACGATGTCGACGCGATCCCGGACGCCGAACAGCTCCGGCGTCCCGGCGCCGGTTGCGCCGACGAACCCGACCGCGTGCGAATCGTCGACGAACACCAGCGCGTCGTAGGCGTCCGCCAGGTTGCAGATCTCGACCAGCGGCGCGTAGGTGCCGTCCATCGAGAAGACGCCGTCCGTCACGATGACCCGACGCCGCGCGGACGCCGCCGCCTTCAGCTGCGCCTCGAGGTCGGCCATGTCGGCGTTGCGGTAGCGGAACCGCTGGGCCTTGCTCAGCCGGACCCCGTCGATGATGGACGCGTGGTTCAGCTCGTCGCTGATGATCGCGTCCTCTTCGCCGAACAGCACCTCGAAGACGCCGCCGTTGGCGTCGAAGCAGGACGAATAGAGGATCGTGTCGTCCGTCCCGAGGTAGTGCGAGATCGCCGATTCGAGCGCCTTGTGCTGGGTCTGCGTGCCGCAGATGAACCGCACGGACGCCATCCCGAAGCCCCAGTGGTCGAGCGAGTCGCGGGCGGCGGCGACGACGTCCGGGTGATCCGCGAGGCCCAGGTAGTTGTTGGCGCAGAAGTTGAGGGACGCGCCCGCGGTGGTCGCGATGCGCGCGTCCTGGGGGGTGGTCAACTCGCGTTCGCGCTTGTAGAGCCCAGCGTCATCGATCTCGGCCAACGTGGCGGCCAACTGCTCGCGGACGGTTCCGTACATGAGGGTCCTTCCCATTGATGGCGGAATAGGTCTCGCCTGGCGATACCTATTCCGCCAGAAATCAGCTCCAGTCGAGGATGACCTTGCCGCACTTGCCGGCGCGGGCGGTGGCGAAGGCTTCTTCCCAGTCCTCGGCGGCGAACTTGTGGGTGATGACCGACTTCACGCGCTCGCGGAACACGTCCGAGCTGTGCAGCATCGAGTTCATCAGGTACCAGGTCTCGAACATCTCGCGTCCGTAGATGCCCTTGATGGTGATCATGTGGGTGATGACGCGGCCCCAGTCGATGGCGTAGGGGCCGTGGGGCAGCCCGAGCATGGCGACGCGTCCGCCGTGGTTCATGTTCTCGAGCATCTCGGCGACCGCCTGCGGCGCACCCGACATCTCCAGGCCGACGTCGAAGCCCTCGACCATGCGCAGCGACTTCTGGACGTCCTTGAGCCGCGTCGTCGACGAGTTGACGCACAGGTCGGCGCCGGCCGCCTTGGCCAGCTCAAGCCGGTAGTCGCTCAGATCGGTGACGACCACGTGCTTGGCGCCCGCATGCTGCGCGATGGCGGCGGCGATGCAGCCGATGGGGCCGGCGCCCGTGATCAGCACGTCCTCGCCGATCATCGGCCACTGCAGCGCGGTGTGCGTGGCGTTACCGAGCGGATCGAAGATCGCGCCCAGGTCGGGATCGATGTCGTCCGGATGCTTCCAGACGTTCTCGACCGGCATCACGACGTAGTCGGCGAAGCACCCGTCGCGGTTCACGCCCAGCCCGATGGTCCGGATGCACTGGTGCTTGCGTCCGGCGCGGCAGTTGCGGCAGTAGCCGCACACGATGTGGCCCTCGCCCGAGACGTGGTCGCCGACCTTCAGCTCCTCCACCGACGGCCCGACCTCGACGATCTCGCCGTAGAACTCGTGCCCGATGGTCTGCGGCAGGTGCATCTGGGACGCCGCCCACTCGTCCCACTCCTGCAAGTGCAGGTCGGTGCCGCACAGTCCGGCACGCAGGACACGGATCTTTACGTCCCATTCCCCGCACGTCGGCTCGGGACGGTCGATGAGTTCGAGGCCTGGTCCGGCCTTCAATTTCGCTAGCGCTCGCACCGTTCCATCCTGCCCGACCACAGCGGACGGATGCCGCCCATCACCGAAAACTCGTCTCGCATCCGGCACATGGACGCCGAATTCTCGCGTCCGCTCGCCGTCCCGCGGCGGATCCTGTCGCCGCCATCGGACGCCGTCGCGCGCCCCTTCCTGCCGGGCACACGCCCACCCGGACCGAAGAACGAGCCAGCCTCCGGCCCCACCCACGCCCGACTGGGTGCTCCAACTCCCGGTTTTCCGCAACAGGGAGCACCCAGTACGGCCCGTGGACGCCACACTGAGCAGCATGGACGCCCTGATCCGCGAGCCCCGCCGTTTCAATCCGCTGCTGCGCCTGGGCGTCTGGGCGTCCGAGCGCGTCACCGGACGCCGCATGCAGCCCGCCCGCCTCCTCGCCTGGTACCCCAAGGCCGCGATCGGCGCCGGCGTCCTGGAGACGCTCGTGGCCCACGACGAGCCGTCGGCGCGCATCCTGAAGCTGGTCCGGGTCACCGCCTCGCTCACCACGAACTGCCCCTTCTGCGTCGACATGAACAGCTTCGAGCCGGACGCCGCTGGCGTCACCGACGGCGAGCTCAGCTCCCTGCAGCGCTGGGTCGGCGACCTGGACGCCGAGCTGGCGGCGTCCCTCGACGAACGCGAGCGGACCGCCATCGCCTACGCCCGCGCCATCTCGTCGACCCCGCTCGACTTCCCGCCGTCGCTGAAAGCCGACGTGACCAGGCTCTTCACCGAGCGCGAGATCGTGATCCTCGCCACGACAGCGGCGCAGGTGAACTTCTGGGCCCGGACCATCCAGGCGCTCGGCATCCAACCCGCCGGCTTCTGCACGATCCCGACCGCCTAATCTGGCGCCCGTGCACGACGCGTCCGACCTCGCCGCGCTCCTGTCCGGACGCCGCTGGCTCGCCCTGACCGGCGCCGGCATGAGCACCGACTCGGGCATCCCGGACTACCGCGGCAACGGCTCGCGTCCGTACAACCCCATCCTCTTCAACGAGTTCCTCAAGCGACCCGAGGAGCGTCGCCGCTACTGGGCCCGCTCGATGCAGGGCTGGCGCAGCTTCGGCGTCGCGCAGCCCAACGCCGGTCACCTCGCGCTCGCCACCCTGGGCGCTGCGGTCATCACCCAGAACGTCGACGGACTCCACCAGGCCGCGGGCAGTTCCGACGTCCTCGATCTGCACGGACGCATCGACTCCGTCGCCTGCCTCGAGTGCGGACGCCTCAGCCACCGCGCCGCGCTGCAGCGCCGCCTCGAAGCGGCCAACCCGGGCGTCGACGGCACCATCCCCGCCGGCACCGCCGAGGTCCGCCCCGACGGTGACGCCGCGGTCGACGACTGGCACGACTTCGTCGTCGTCGCCTGCGAGGACTGCGGCGGCGTCCTCAAGCCCGACGTCGTCATGTTCGGCGAGTCCGTGCCGCCGCCGAGGGTGGCGGACGCCTACGCGCGCGTCGACGCCGCCGAGGCGCTGGTGGTCCTGGGCAGCTCGCTGACCGTCATGTCCGGGCTGCGGTTCGTCCGGCACGCCGCCCGCCACGGGACGCCGATCGCGATCGTCAACCGCGGCGCGACCAGGGCGGACGACCTCGCCGACGTCCGGCTGCACGCGGGGACGTCCGAGACGCTCACCGCCCTCGCAGACGCCTCATAAAACCACGCCGGGCCCCGCACTCGAAGGTGCGGGGCCCGGCGACGGCGTCCGATGATCTGACGCCGATCGGCCTACTTGACGGCGATCGGCACGGTGACGAGCGTGCCGGTCTGGTCGGCGACCAGCGTGATCGTGTGCCACGGGGTCTTCATGCCGGACTTGAAGTCGCGGCCGAGCAGCCGCACCGTCACCGACGACTGACCGACGCGCACCGGCACCGGCGACGCGTTCACCGTCGCCGCCGCGATCGGCGACGTGGCGAAGGACGACACCTTCTTGCCGTCGGCGTACACCGTGAACGTGGTGTCGACGGGCGTCCCGAGGCTGGTCATGACCAGGCCCTGCACATCGAGGACCGTCGGGGTGTCGATCGGGATGCGGGTCGGCTGCCCGATCACGGCCACGGCCTGCTTCGCGTAGCTGGGCGTGACCGGACGATGCGTCCCGAGCCAGTTGATGAAGGAGTCGCTGTCGATGAGACCGGAGTCCTTGCTGTTGGTGCCGTCCCGGAAGGCCGTGAAGTTGTCGCCACCGGCCGTCAGGAACGAGTTGGTCGCGACCCGATAGGTCTTGGTCAGGCTCAGGGCCTGGCCGTCGATGGTGACCGAGGTGATGCGGTCGCCCACGGCCTTGTTCGGGTCGTAGGTGTAGGTCACGTTCTTTGACAGGCCCAGCTGCAGGTACGGACGCGACGAGCCGGCCGGCTGCCACTGCTGCTCGAGGACGGCCTTGAACTGCGCGCCCGTCAGGTCGATCGACTGCAGGACGTTGGCGAACGGGTTGATCATGGCCGCCTCGGCGAAGGTGACCTGTCCGTCGACGGTCTCGTCGCCGGACTTGGCGAACTTGAGGTCCCGCCGGACGCCTCCGGGGTTCTGGACGCCGATGTCGGCGTAGCCGTAGGCGGCCTTGTCGAGAGTCTCCTTCCACACCTCGGCCTGCAGGTTCGACAGCGTGGACTCGGACGCGCGGTCCTCGCTGGGCCCAGTGGGCGTCGAGACGTAGGCGCGCGTGATGTCGGCGGTGATGGTGCCGACCACCTTGGCGCCCACGACCTTCGCGTAGGAGACGGCGTCCGTCACGACCTTGGCGGCGGCGACGTACTGAGGGTCGGCCAGGCAGGCGGCGGTCGGCGCACCCGGGATGACGTTGGTGGCCCTGTACTGGACAAGCTTCTTGTCGGCGCCGAAGCCCAGCTGGACCTGGCCGAGGGCTTGACCTGTGGCTCCGGTCTGCAACACCGGACGCGTCCCGGTGCCGCCGGGGACGGGAGCGTCGTAGGCGTAGCGCTGGTGGGTGTGGCCGTTGAAGATGGCGGCCACTTTGCCGGACGTGTCGTTGACGATGCGCGCGAAGTCGGTGCTGGCGGCGAGCTCGTCGGCCAGCGGCCGGTTGCTCACGGCGCCGTTGTGGTACTCGGCGATGAAGACGTCCGCCTCACCGTTGGCCTCGACGCCGTCAGAGAGGCGGTCGACGACCCGGTTCACGGCCACGACGGGGTCGCCGAAGTCGAGTCCCGACACGCCCGTCGGCGCCACGAGGCTCGGCGTCTCGGCCGTCACCGCTCCGATGATGGCGACCCGCAGGCCGTTCACGGTGAGCTGGGCGTACTCGGGCAGCGCGGGGGTCGTGGTGCCGCGCTGGTAGACGTTGGCGCCGAGGTACTGCCAGGCGGCCCGCGGCATGGCGTGACCGGTCAGGTCGCCGAAGCCCTTGTCGAACTCGTGATTGCCGACAGCGGACGCCTTGAGTTCGAGCGCGTTGAGATAGGCGATGGTCGGCTCGTCGAGGGCGACCATGGACGCGAACGTCGAGCCCCCGATCAGGTCGCCGGCGGCGACGAGCAGCGTCTTGTCCTCGCCGAGAGTGGCCTTGGCGGTCTCGACCGAACAGGCCAGGTTGCGTCCGTTGACGCCGTCCAGCCCGGTGTCGAAGGCGCCGTGGAAGTCGTTGAGGTTGAGGATGTTCACCTGGGTGAGGCTGGGGTCCAGCGTGGTGACCTTGTCGGCCGCCAGGGCCGGGGTGCTCAGACCCGAAAGCAGGAGTATTGCGCTGGTACCCAGCGCAGCGGTCGTCGTACGTCGCCCCATGAGGGCTCCCTCCGTCGCGGTTGACGAGCGCGCGCGACGTGCGCGCCCGTCTTGACGCTAGGGGAGTGACCGAGGGTCGACCTCAGTCGAAAGTACCTAACAGTTCACCGCGCTCGACGGACGCCCCCGTCATGACGCGCTCGGCCAGGCCCGGACGTACGGCACCGGAGCGAGCCCCGCAGCGTCCCCACCTCGCGCGGCCAACGCCTGCACCGGCAGGTAGGGGTTCCGCAGCGCTTCGCGTCCGAACAGGACGGCGTCCGCCGCGCCGGACCCGATGATCTCGGACGCCTGCGCCACCGTCGTGATCAGCCCGACGGCCGCAGTCGGCATGCCGGTCGCCCGCACCTGCCGCGCCAACTCCACCTGGTAGCCCGGCCCGACCGGGATGGACGCCGGCGCCACCCCGCCGGACGACACGTCGATCAGGTCGACGCCGCGCGCCGCCAGCTCGGACGCCAGCGCGCACGACTGCTCCACGTCCCAGCCGCCCTCGACCCAGTCGGTCGCCGAGATGCGGACGAACAGCGGACGCCCGTCCGGCCAGACCGCACGGACGGCGTCCGTCACCTCCAGCGTCAGCCGCAGCCGGTTCTCCAGTGAGCCGCCGTAGGCGTCGGTTCGCGTGTTGGCTAGGGGCGACAGGAACTGGTGCAGCAGGTAGCCGTGCGCCGCGTGCAACTCGATGACGTCGAAGCCGGACGCCGCCGCGCGCGTCGCCGCGTCCGCGAAGTCGCGGACGATGCCGGCGATCTCGTCGCGGGTCAGCTCGTGCGGGACGGCCAGCCCGGGAAAAGCGGACGCCGACGGCCCGAGCGTTTCCCAGCCGCCGTCGGCCACCGGCAGCGCCCCGTCGGGTCCGCCCGGACGCATCGGCCGCGTGGACGCCTTGCGTCCGGCATGGGCCAGTTGGACGCCGATGGCTCCGCCGAGCCGGTGGGCTTGGTCCACGATCCGCGCCCAGGCCGCGGCCTGGGCGTCCGACCACAGACCTGTGTCGGCGGGGCTGATGCGTCCGGCGGGGTGGATCGCGGTGGCCTCGGTGATGATCAGCCCGAACCCGCCGGCGACCCGCGCAGAGTAGTGGGCGAGGTGGAAATCCGTGGGGACGCCATCGCCGGCGTCCACCGAATACATGCACATCGCGGGCACCCAGAGCCGGTTGTTCAGGGTGAGTCCGCGGAGGGTGAGGGGGTCGAAGGGGTCTGTCACAACGGGGATTGTCTCAGACGACGAGCGTCGCGGTGGATTGGTACTTTCGTACCGTCTTCGTTCGAAGTACCGCCAACCTGGGTGAATCCTTCGATTCCGTTGGGATACTCAACGCGTGGCGTCACCCAGCCCCGATCGGCGCAGCCTCCTCGAGCGTTGGCGCTTGAGGCTGCCCGCGCTGCCGCCCGGAATGGTCGAAGTGGTGTGCGCCTCCCTCGTGGCTCTGATGCCGATTTTGACCTACACCCAGCACAAGGAAGATCGGCTCGGTTTCACCCTTGAGCTCTGTCTATGTCTGGCTGCCGCAGTGGTGGGGCGCTGGCCCATGCCGGCGACCCTGGTGGCCGGGCTGATCATGGCGGCCATCCTTGCCCTGCCGATGGATCAGCAGCGCCCTGGGCTTCTCGTCGCGCTGGTCATCGTGGCGTCGTTGGGAGCCAAAGGGCTCGTCTGGCCGCGCACGATGATGGCCGTCTGGTTCGTCGTCCTCATCGTTGTCACGGAGAACACACCCCCGCAGCCGACGTCGAAGGCCGTCACCGGCATCATCGGCTACCTGGTGCTCGTGGTGTTCGCCGTGGCGATCGGCGAGGCCATCAGGCGCATCTCCGCCGAACGCGCCCAGAGTCAGGTGGATCGCACCGTGGCCGTCCAGGCGCAGCGCCGCAGCATCGCCCGCGACCTGCACGACACGGTCGCGTACGCCACCACCTCGATCATCCTGCGGGCCGAGCAGGCCAAGCTGCGCGGGGTGAGCGATAAGGAGACGCTCGCGGACCTCGACTACATCATCAACGCGGGGCGCAACTCGATGCGCGACCTTCGCGGCATGATGGAGACCCTGCGCCGCAACGAGCCCGAAGGCGCGGACTCACCCCGCTCCCCGTGGCAGATCGCCCAACTGACTGACGTGTTGGCTGAACGAACCACCGAGCTGCGTTCTCATGGTTTCCACGTCACCAGCCACATCGACGGCGACCCACTGACGCTGCCGGAGTCGGTGCGTGAAGCGCTGGGCAAGGTCGTGGTCGAAGCGACCTCCAACATGGTCAAGCATGGCGACCCAGGGAGCCCCGTCAGCATCATGGTCGAGGTTGGCGACCAGGACGTGGAAGCCGTCTTCATCAACCGGCCGAGCAATGCCGGCTCCAAAGTCCAGTCTGCCCAGTTGGGCCTTGTCGGGGCGCGTGAAAGAGTTGAGGCTTTGGGGGGCGAAGTGCACGTGGCCAGCGAGAGCCCAGACTGGGTCGTCCGCGTGCTGATCCCCCTGGGAGGCTGACGTGGGAAATGGGGCTGGGAACGGTCCTGTGCGCGTGATCATCGTGGACGACGACGCCATCGTGCGTTCGGCCCTCGGGGCGTACGTGGGCGCGTCGCCGGAGCTGACCGTGGTGGGCGCCTACAGCGACGGGTCCGAGGCGGTGGCGGCAGTCAGCGCGCCGGGGTTCGGCGTGGACGTGGTGCTGATGGACGTCCGCATGCCGGTCATGGACGGCATCACGGCCACCGAGCAGCTGCGGGCCGGGAACCCCAACGTCAAGGTCCTGCTGCTGACGTCGTTCGACGAAGACGACTACATGATGAATGCCCTCAAGGCCGGGGCGTCCGGCTTCCTGCTCAAAGACGCCTCCCCCAAGGCCCTCGTGGACGCCGTCCTGGCCGTCCACAACGGAACGACCGTGATCTCGCCGGAACCGTTGGGGCGACTGGTGCGCGGCAAGTCGGCGGCAACGCACCGGCAAATCCCTCAGCCGCCGCGCAAAGTCGACCTCAGCGGCCGCGAGCTCGACATCCTGCGCGAGCTCTGCCATGCCCACAGCAACGCCGAGATCGCCGAGAAGCTGTATTTGTCGGAGTCGACCGTCAAGACGCACGTCTCCGCGATCATGTCGAAACTGTTGGTGAATTCGCGGCTCAAGGCCGTGGTCCGCGCCTACGAATGGGGCCTCGTGGACCGTGAGTCTTAGCGACAGGGGCACGCGTCCCCCGTGCGAACACGGAGAAAACCTCATAGGATCCGCCAAGATTACGTACCAGGAGACGCCATGAAGAATGCAAAAAAACTATTCGCCGCTAGCGCTGCCGCTCTCGTCTTGACCGCGGGGATCGCCAGCCCGGCCAACGCTGCGCCCAAGTCGGTCGCCCCGGCCCCCTCGTCCGGCGCCACCACCAACGCCAACTCGTTCTGCCTGTGGTTCCCCTGGGCTCCGTTCTGCCGCTGATCCGCTAGGACCCTAAACCGCTGGGGCGACGCCGTAGGGCGTCGCCCCAGCGCCTTTCCACAACCCCCGATCGCTCCGCGCCGCCCGGGTTACTGACTCCCACGCCCCTCTCCCCCGAGCGCTCGCGCCTCGGACGCCCGCCGCGAACCCGAGCCCACTCCAGCGGCGCCGCCGCATCAACCGACGCGCTCATCGTCGGGGGCTTTGCTGGACCAAGCCCGCGGACGGGTCCGGCCGTCGGGTACCCTGGCAGCACTACCTACGCCACCGTAGGTTTTTCGCGCGAGGATCCGGATGCCGAAGGCCAACACCTTGACTCGGCTGGCGTCCGCTCTGACCTACCCGCTGCGCCTGGACGACTTCCTGGCCGTCATCGATCCGCGGCATTCCTCACGCCAGCTGCGCGCGGTGGTCACGAAGGTGACGCCTGCGGCGCCTGGGGTCGCCACCCTGACGCTCCGTCCCGGGCGCGGATGGCTCCCCCACATGGCCGGGCAGTGGATGCGCGTCGGCGTCGACGTCGGAGGCGTCCGGCAGTGGCGTCCGTTCACGATTTCATCGCCGGAGGGCGAGGCGCCGTCGATCACCGTCGGGGCGGCCGGCGACGTTTCGACCAAGCTGGTGAACGACACGCGGCCCGGAGATGTGGTGTTCATCGACCAGCCCGAGGGCGACTTCTTGCTGCCGGCGCCCCTCACCACCCCCCTGCTGCTCGTCGCCGGCGGCACGGGCGCCACCCCGATGTACGCCCTGATCTCCACCCTGCTCGCCCGGCTTCCGGACGCCGATGTCGTCCTGCTCCAGGCCTCCCGCACCCCGCAGGACGCGATCTTCGCCGCCGAGTTCGCGGCCCTGGCGTCCCGTCATGAGGGCCTGAAGGTCATCCACTGGCACAGCCGCGAGTCCGGACGCCTCAAGCTCGCGGCGTCCATCGACACCTTGGTGCCCGACTGGCGCGACCGCGCGGCGTACGTCTGCGGCCCCACCAGCCTCATCGCGGACGCGGAGGCGTTCTGGTCGGACGCCGGCCTGCCGCTGACCGTCGAGCGGTTCACGATTCCGCGGATCGTCGACCCGGACGCCGTCGGCGGCACGGTCACGTTCGCGAGGGCCGGTCAGACCTTGGACGCCCCCGGCGCCAGCTCGCTGTTGGAGGTCGGCGAACGGGCCGGAATCGAGCTGCCCAGCGGCTGCCGGATGGGGATTTGCCGGACGTGTCTGAAGACCCTCAAAGACGGCCAGGTGCGCGATCTCGTGACCGGCTCCCTCACCGGCGAGCCCGGCGAACACATTCGAACCTGCGTGTCCGCTGCTGCGGGCGACGTCACCCTGGACGCGTGAGGAGCGCCCGATGACCCTGGCCATCCTGGAAGCCACACCGCGGACTCGCGCGTCGGCGTCCGCTCATCTGAGCCCCGAGCAGATCGCCGAACTCGGCCGCGAACTCGACGCGATCAAGGCCGAGATCATGGCGTCCCTCGACGAGAACGACGCCCGCTACATCCGCAGCGTGATCACGGCGCAGCGGGTGCTGGAGGCGTCCGGACGGATCTGCCTGCTCTTCGGCGGGCAGCCGGTGGCCTGGGCCGGCGGCGTCGGCATGCTGAGCGTGGCGAAGATCCTGGAGAACATGGAGATCGGCCACAACGTCATCCACGGGCAGTGGGACTGGATGCGCGACCCCGACATCCACTCCACGACCTGGGAGTGGGACGTCGTCGCCCCCGCCGACGGCTGGAAGCACACCCACAACAACCTGCACCACACCTGGACCAACGTCCTCGGGCGCGACGACGACGTCGGCTACGACATTCTCCGGGTCACCGAACGGCAGCCGTGGTCGCCGAAGGCGGTCTTCAACGTGCCGCTGAACATGGTGCTGGCGCCGTTCTTCGAGTGGGGCATCGCGATCTACGGCCTTGAACTGCCGGACGCCCGCGAGGGCAAGAAGTCGAAGCAGGCGCTGCGCAAGGACGTGCTGGCGTTCCTCAAGAAGGCCGCCCGGCAGGTCGGTAAGGACTACGCCGCGACCCCGCTGCTCGCCCAGCTGCTGACCGGCTCCGGCCTAGCCTCGCTCGCTGGAACGGCAGCGGCAAACCTGGTCCGCAATCTCTGGACGCACGCCGTGATCTTCTGCGGCCACTTCCCCGACGGCGTCGAGGCGTTCGACGAGGCGTCCGTCGAGGGCGAGACGCGCGGCGAGTGGTACGTCCGGCAGATCGCCGGCTCGGCCAACATCGACGGCGGTCCGCTGATGCACCTCATGACCGGCAACCTCAGTTACCAGATCGAGCACCACCTGTTCCCCGACATGCCGTCGAACCGCTACGCCGAGGTCGCGCCGCGCGTCCGAGCGCTGTGCCAAAAGTACGGACTGCCGTACGTGAGTGGTCCGATGCTGCGGCAGGTCGGGCAGACGTGGCGGTCCATCGGACGCCTCAGCCTCCCGGACAGCCTCCGCGCGCGTCTGTCGCGGCGCGGTTCGGTTCGGGCGCGTCCGATCATCGTGTCCTGATCCATCGGACGCCGACCCGAGTCGACCGGAGGGTTGGCGTCCGAGGTCAGAACGGTGGGATGGTCTCGATCGCCGGACGCCGCCCCCGGCGTCGGCTTGTTCGCCGGGCCCCGACCGGCCCTGGACCCGCGCGTCTGGCGCCCGCGGTGTCCAGTAACTGAACTATCACGACATCGTCAAATCTCGCCCGGCGTACGGTTTGACTTTGTATGGTGATGGCCCAAAGGGCACCAAGGTTGGGCCCGAGCCAGAGCCAACGGCGGTGTCGGCAGAGTTAGGCGGTTGAAGGCCCATGACCACCCACGAAGTTCAGCAGGTCCATCGGATCGCGGTGCGGTTCTCCGGTGACTCCGGCGACGGCATGCAGCTGACCGGCGACCGCTTCACGTCCGACACGGCGCTGTTCGGCAACGACCTGGCGACGCTGCCGAACTACCCCTCCGAGATCCGCGCGCCGCAGGGCACGCTGGCCGGCGTCAGCAACTTCCAGCTGCAGTTCGGCGACCACAGAATCCACACCCCGGGCGACAAGCCGGACGTGCTGGTCGCCATGAATCCGGCGGCACTGAAGGCCAACTCGAAGGAGGTGCGTCCGGGCGGGCACATCATCGTGGACGCCGACACCTTCAACAAGCGCGCCCTCGACAAGCTCGGCTACGCGGACGACCCGCTGACCGACGGCACGCTGGGCGACTTCTACGTCCACGCGGTGCCCATGACATCGATGACGCTGGCGGCGCTGGAGGAGTTCGACCTGTCCAAGAAGGACAAGGAACGCTCCAAGAACATGTTCGCGCTCGGCCTGGTGAGCTGGCTGTTCAGCCACTCGCTCGACTCGACCAAGGCGTTCCTCACCAGCAAGTTCGCGAAGAAGCCGCACGTGCTGCAGGCCAACGTGGCCGCACTCGAGGCCGGCTGGACCTACGGCGAGAACACCGAGGTGTTCGGCGTCCGCTACGAAGTGGCCCCCGCCACGATGGAGGCCGGCGTCTACCGCAACATCACCGGCAACACCGCGACGGCGTACGGCCTGGTCATGGGCGCGCACCGGGCTGGGCTGCAGCTGGTGCTGGGGTCCTACCCGATCACGCCGGCCACCGACATCCTCCACGCGCTCAGCCAGCTCAAGCGCTACAACGTCATGACCATGCAGATGGAGGACGAGATCGCCGGCATCGGGGCCGCGCTCGGGGCGTCCTTCGCCGGAAAACTCGGCGTGACGACGACGTCAGGTCCGGGCATGTGCCTGAAGAGCGAGTTCATGGGACTGGCCGTGATGACCGAACTGCCGCTCGTCATCGTGGACGTCCAGCGCGGCGGCCCCTCGACCGGCCTGCCGACCAAGACCGAGCAGGCCGACCTGCTGCAGGCGCTGTACGGACGCCACGGCGAGTCGCCGGTGGCCGTCATCGCGGCCCAGTCGCCGGCGGACTGCTTCGCGGCGGCGTACGAGGCCTGCGCGCTGGCCATCAAGTACCGGCACCCGGTGATCCTGCTGACCGACGGCTACCTGGGCAACGGGTCCGAGCCGTGGAAGCTGCCCGACGTGTCGACCATCCCGGCGATCACCCCCGACCTGGCCACCGCGCACAACGCCGTGGACGCCAAGGGCGAGCCGACCTTCCACCCGTACAAGCGCGACCCGCAGACGCTGGCGCGTCCGTGGGCGGTGCCCGGGACGCCCGGCCTCGCGCACCGCATCGGCGGACTCGAGAAGGCGGACGGGTCAGGCGTCATCTCCCAGGATCCGGCCAACCACGACCGCATGACGCGCCTCCGCGTGGAGAAGGTCAACCGGATGGTGGCCGACATCCCCGACCTGGCGGTGACCGACCCGACGGGCGAGGCCGACCTTCTGATCCTCGGCTGGGGCTCGTCGTATGGGCCGATCACGGCCGCCTGCCAGAACCTGTGGGAGAGCGGCGTCCCGGTGGCGCAGGCGCACCTGCGGCACCTGAACCCGCTGCCGAAGAACACGGGCGAGGTGCTGCGCCGGTTCAAGCGGGTCGTCGTGCCCGAGATGAACCTCGGCCAGCTGTCGAAGATCCTGCGGGCCGAGTTCCTCGTCGACATCCAATCCGTGACGTCGGTGCGGGGCCTGCCGTTCGCGGTGCCCGAGATCGAGGACCTGATCAACCAGCACGTGGCCGACCTGGCCGAAACCTTGCAGGAGGCCTGACATGACCACCGACTACAGCGACCTCACCGAACTGGCCGGCACGGCGTTCGTCCCCCGGGTGCACTCCGACCGCGTCCTCACCAAGAAGGAGTTCGTCTCCGACCAGGAGGTGCGCTGGTGCCCGGGGTGCGGCGACTACGCCATCCTCGCCGCCTTCCAGCAGTTCGTTCCCGAGCTGGGCATCGCGCCCGAGAACATGGTCGTCGTCTCGGGCATCGGCTGCTCGTCGCGGTTCCCGTACTACGTCGACAGCTACGGCATGCACGCCATCCACGGGCGCGCCCCCTCGCTGGCCACGGGCATCGCGACGTCGCGTCCGGACCTGTCCGTCTGGATCATGACCGGCGACGGCGACGCCCTCGCGATCGGCGGCAACCACCTGATCCACGCGCTGCGCCGCAACGTGAACCTGAACATCGTGATGTTCAACAACGAGATCTACGGGCTCACCAAGGGCCAGTACTCGCCCACCTCCCCGGCCGGACTCGTCACCAAGTCGACTCCGTTCGGCTCGGTGGATCATCCGTTCAACCCGATCCGGCTCGCGCTCGGCTCGGACGCCACCTTCGTCGCCCGCACGATCGCGTCCGATCGCCAGCACCTGACGGCGACGCTGCGGCAGGCCGCGCTGCACCGCGGGGCGTCCTTCGTCGAGGTGCTGCAGAACTGCGTCATCTTCAACGACGGCGCCTTCGACGGGCTGAAGGACACGACGGACGGCGCTCGCATCCTGCGCATGGAGGCCGGCCAGCCGCTCATCGCGGGCGAGCGGTGCGTGGTCCGGGATCCGCTGCACGGGCTCACCGTGGTGCCCACCTCGGCCGTGGACGAGTCGAAGATCCTCAAACACGACCCCAAGGCCCACAACCCGGGCATCGCGTTCGCGCTGGCGTCCATCGAGGGCGCCGACAACCGCGACTTCCTGCCGATCGGGGTGTTCCGCGAGATCGTGCGTCCGGCGTACGACGACGAGGTGCGCGAGCAGATCCGCACCTACGTGGACGCCGCCGGCGGGCTGCCGACCGATCAGGACATCGCGTCCCTGTTGGCCGGCCGGAACACCTGGACGGTGTCGTAGGTCATCGCTCGAAGCCCGCCGTCCCGTGAGGGCGGCGGGCAACGTCCTGTCGGTTGGGTTGCCGGGGGCGATTCTTGGACGCCGACGCGTCCGAGTCATCACTGTGGGGAAAGCGCCCCCATCAGGGCCTCGACCTCGCAGTGATCGCCCCGGGTCCCGGACGAGAGGCGTCCGGGGGCACTGGGCGTCGGACGCGGCGCAGAACCTCGGCGTCCAGGCCAGCCTTCAGCGTCCGCCGGCTCAAACGGCGTCCAGATGGACGCGACGGCGGCAGGGTCCGCGACCGTAGGCTGCTGGGCATGGACGCCCTCGCCGCCTTTCTCGCCGCCGCCGACGCATCGCCCCTGGTCAGCCTGCATTCGCTGCTGGTGAAGGTCCGGGGTGAAACGAAGGTCGAGGCCTATTGGACGCCGTACGTCGCGTCCGACCGGACGCTGGTCTATTCGGCGTCCAAGACGGTGGCGGCCACGGCCGTGGGGCTGGCTGTTGGGGAGGGGCTGTTCGGACTGGACGACCGCATCGTCGACCTGCTGCCCGAGAGTGTGCCGGACGGTGTCGACGATCGCACGGCCGAGCTGACCGTGCACCACATCTTGTCGATGTCGACCGGCCACGACGCCGACACCCTCGACGCGGTTCGCGCGGCTCCCGACGGCGACGGGGCGCGGGCGCTGCTGTCGATCCCGCCGCAGACGCCCGTCGGGTCGCGACACGTTTACAACAACGGAGCGTCCTGGCTGCTGGGCGAACTCGTACGGCGCCGGACGGGCGGTTCGCTGATGGCGTTCCTGCGTCCCCGACTGTTCGAGCCGCTGGGCATCGCGCCGGCCTGGGAGGTCGATCGCCTCGGCCGCGAATGGGGCTTCAGCGGGTGTCGGCTGACGACGCGGGAGCTGTCGGCGATCGGCGAGCTCTATCTCAACGACGGCGTTCACGATGGACGCCGGGTGCTGCCGGAGGGCTGGGTCGCGGCGGCGTCCACGATGCACATCGATACCCGCTTCGAGGAGAACCCCGACTGGGCGCTCGGCTACGGCTACCAGGTGTGGGGCGGCCGCGAGGGGTACCGACTGGACGGTGCGTACGGGCAGTTCAGCTTCGTCCTGCCCGAGCCGGAGGCGACGATCACCCTGACCAGCGGCGGAATCGAGGGCGGCAAGGCGGTGCTCGAGTTGGTGTTCGAGCACCTCGTCCCGGCACTGGCGGAGCCGTGGGCATCGCCCGGCGAGTTGGCGCTACCGATGCCGACGGACGCCGGCGCGTCCGGACCGTGGAGTGCCGCCGTCGTGCCGCCGCGTCCAGTTCTCGCGCCGGGATCGGTTCAGGGGTGCGTCCCGGAGGTCACCGACGCCCGTGCCTCACGGGACGGGGACCGCTGGACGCTGGCGCTGACCTGGGACGGCGTCCCGCTCAGCCTGGCCGGCGGACCCGGCTGGACGCGCCAACTGGTCGGCCCCGACAACGTGCCGGTCGCGCTGGCGATGGGCACCGAGGGGTCGGACGCCGTCGCGCACCTGGTGTTCACCGACACGCCACACGTGCTGGTCGTCCGCCTCGGCGCTCGGACGGGCGTGGCCTGGCTGACCTCGCCCCTGCACGGACCGGCGCTGCGGGACCTGCGCACCTGGGCGTGACCCTCCGCACCCTCCCGGGACCGCGCATCGGCTTCAACCCGATTTTGGTCACTCCCACGCTCGCCCGGACGTGGATTCCGACGCCCCAGCCTCGCCGAGAGACACCAAAACCGGGTTTTCCCGAGCGCGGGCGTCAACCCGATTTTCGTCACTCTCAAGGACGCGAGATCGCCGAAACGCGCAGCCACCCATCGTGAGAGACACCAAATCCGGGTTGGCGGCCTGATCTGCCAGCCGCTCACATCGTGCGCCGTCCTCCTCGGCGCGACGCGCATCGTCCAGGGAACTCACACCCACGCGGCGAGACCCGCGACGCCTCAGGTCCAAAGCCCCCCGGACGCGAAGACCTCGTCGACGAGCTCGTCGAACCAGCCGGCCTCGTGTGCAAGGTCCAAGACGGTGTAGCGCGAGCGGTAGAACATCGCCAGCGGGAAGGTCGCGCGGACGGCGTCCGGGGTGAGTCCGAGGTCGGCGGGCACCGACGGCGCACCCGCGCCACGCAGCATCGACTGCAACCGCCGGGCGGGCACCAACTGCGCCTGGACCCGTGGACGCAGGCTCGGCCAGCCGTCCACGAAGCGCCGCAACCGCTCGCGGACGCCAGCCGCATCCAGGTACTTCGCCCGCGTCTCCCCCACCGCGTAGTCGCCCAACGACCCCGCGAAGCGACCACGAACGGACGCCTCCAGCTCGTCCCAGGTCGGCCACGCCGCAGCGGCGGCGTCCACATCAAGCGAGGTCAGGTCCCGGGCGAGGAAGCGCTCGTAGAACGCACACATCGCGAGCGTGCCGATGGCGACCTTTTGCCCATGCGACAAGGGCGGATTCCGGTCGACGCCCAGGTGGTCGAGCTCCCACAGGTGGGCGAAGTAGTGCTCGGCGCCGGACGCCGGACGCGTCCCGCGGTAGACCTGCATCGCCAAACCGGACAGCACCAGACCCGACACCAGGCCCGAGTAGGCGTCGGCGTCGCCGGCGGCCAGCGCCTCCGGACGCGACAGCGCCTCGGCCACGCCGCTCTGCACGAGCTTCCACGCGAGCGGATCGATCGGGTCGAGGCCGACGGCGTCCGCGAGGATCCAGTCGGCTCCGGCGGGGATCTTCGCCGACAGGTCGCCGTACCCGGACGCCACCAGCCACCCGGGCGCCGCCGCGGCGACGTCGAGGTCGATCAGACACACGGCCGGCGCCGCGCAAGGACGCGTCTGCTTGACCCCGTCCGCGCTCATGGGCGCCCCGAAGCCGGAGTACCCATCCATGGACGCCGCCGTCCCGACGACCGCGTAGGGGCGTCCGAGGTCGCCCGAGGCCAGCTTGACCAGGTCGTTGATCGTGCCCGAGCCGACGGCCACGCCGGTCGCGTCCGTCTCGGCCAGCCGCGCCTGGATGTCGCGGCTGATCGCGAGGTCGGCGTACACGGGCGGCTCGCCGGGGAAGATCACGGGCTCCACCGTCGGCACGCCCAGCCCCTGAAGCCCCTCAAACACCGACCGGCCGGCGGCGTCCCAGGTGCGCTCGTCGGCGACGACCAGCGCGGGACGGCGTCCGTCGAACAGTTCCTCCGCCAGGATCGCCGGGATCCGCGGCAGCAGCCCCCGCGCCACCTCGACCACCCGCGTGTCGCTCGCCGCCGCGAGCCCCTCGCTGATGAGTTCGTGGGTCATGGCAGTCCCTTCCGTCGGCTGCCCCCAGCCTGTCGCAGATGCGGACGCCGCGGGCACCGGTCCACGTCGTCGGGCCCGCAGCGGGCCACGGACGACAGCGATCGGGATGCCTCCGAGCCCGGCATGGCGTCTGAGTGCTCGATGTGTCGGACATCCGAAACGTTCAGCACTCAGTCATCGGTTGGCCTGGGCCCGCCGTCGGCCACCTGGACGCTCGCGCCCCGTCAGGCGATCAGGCGACGAGCGCCTCGATCGCCGCGACCGCGACCCGGACGCCATCCTCGGACGCCATGGCCTCGGCCACCTCCCGGGCTCGCTCACGCATCGCCGCAGACTCGACCTCAGCCAGGGCCGCGGCGACGGCGTCCGAACGGGGTCGACGGGGATCCAGGGGACGCGAGCCGATGCCGACGGCCCGGAGGCGTCCGGCCCAGAAGGGCTGGTCCAGCGTGAACGGAACCGGGATCGACGGCACCCCGGACGCCGCCGCCGCGTGCGTCGTGCCGGCGCCGCAGTGGTGGATGATCGCGGCGCAGCGCGGGAACAGCCACTCGTGCGGGACGGGTCCGATGCGCAAGACCCCTGATGGCAGCGCGGTTGAGCCCAGCTCGGCCCAGCCGGCCGACACCAGGATGCGGCGTCCGACGAGGCCGTCGAGAAGGGTGCGGAGCAGGCGGTCCATGCCCGAGATGGGCGGCATCGACCCGAAGCCGAGGTAGATCGGGGGCTCGCCGGCGTCCAGAAAGGTCGTCAGATCGGCGTCCGGACGCCAGCCCGAGTCGGGTGGCAGCCGCCACGCCCCGGTGACCGTGAAGCGGTCGGCGGGCCAGTCGTCCGGCGCGGTCAGCAGGGTCGGTGACCAGCCGCACAGCATGCGCTGGCCACGGATGGGATCTCCGATGGGCGGCTGTCCCCTCGCGCGGCGGGCCTTGTTGAGCGGCGGCCCCGCGACCCGCCAAGCCAGGGACTCGACGAACCTCCCCAGCGGACGATTCAGCCACCGCGGCACGCGACGCAGCCCGAGTCCGGCGGGCGGGAAGTCGCGGGTCGGCTCGAACGGTTGCAGGACCCCGAACACCCTGGTCGCGCCCACGGCGAGCGCGGCCGAGCCGGCGTGGAAGCCCGCCACCGGCATCCCGAGCAGGACGTCGGCCCCGGCGGCGGCGTCCTCGATGGTGTCGAGCCAGGCCGCGTCGGGGACCGCATCGGCGTCCGACCCCTGCACCGGCCCCGCACCCGGACCGTCGCGATCGGATCTCGGTGCAGCGTGGTTCCCGATGCCGGGTTGAGGGCGAATTCGCCCCGATTCAGCCATCGACCACCGCCCTGTCCCCGATTTGTCGAGTAGCACACGATTGGTAGTTGCCCAGCGGACGCCCCGGGCGCCGCACTACCGCCCCCGGGACTACCATTTCGATACCACTCGCCGGGAGGAGGACGCATGGACGCGACCATCGCGCCACTGTTCTGCTCCGGCGGCGGATGCACGGCCAAGCTCGGCCCCCGCGCGCTCTCGCGGGTGCTGTCGCAGCTTCCCGCCCCCACCGACCCTGACCTCCTGGTGGGCTTCGCCTCGTCCGACGACGCCGCCGTGCTGCGCCTCACCGACGACCTAGCGGTCGTCAGCACCCTCGACTTCTTCCCGCCCGTCGTGGCCGACCCGTACACGTTCGGCCAGATCGCAGCGGCCAACGCGATGAGTGACGTGTGGGCCATGGGCGGACGCGTCCGCACGGCGCTCAACATCGTGGCCTTCGATGAGGACGGCGACCTCAACCAACTGGGCGCGATCCTGGCGGGGGGCGCCGAGCGGGTCGCCGCGGCCGGCGCCTCGCTCGCGGGCGGGCATTCGATCACCGGCGACGGCGTCCTGTACGGGCTGAGCGTCACGGGCACCGTCGACCCGCGCCACCTGTGGCGCAACGACACCCCGCAGCCGGGCGACGCGCTCGTCCTGACCAAGCCCCTCGGCGTCGGCATCGCCTGCGCCGCGCACCGCCTCGACTCGGCCCCGCCCGGCGCCTTCGAGGCGGCCGTCGCGTCCATGACCGAGCTCAACCTGCGCGCCGCCGAACTCCTCCAGACCCCGCACGCCGTCACTGACGTCACCGGATTCGGACTCGCCGGCCACCTCCTCGAGATGCTCGGCACCGACTTCAGCGCCACTATCGACACCCTCGCGCTGCCCCTGATCCCGCACGTCCGGACGCTGGCCGAAGGCTTCTTCCTCACCGCCGCCGCCCAACGCAACCGCACCCACGCCGAGGCGAACGGGCTCGTCTTCGACCGCGTCCCCTTCGGCGTCCAGGAGGTGCTGTTCGACGCGCAAACGTCCGGTGGCCTGCTGGTCGCGATGCCCCGTCCGGACGCCGACGCGTACGTCGCCGCCCTGGCCGACGACCGCGCCGCCAGCGGGACGCGACTCGCGGCGTCCATCATCGGGACCGTCACCGAGCGGGCCGAGCACACGATCCTGGTCCGATAGAAAGGCACGCCATGCAGACCCTGGACCTCACCGGAAAGTCCTGCCCGATCCCCGTGATCGAGACGAAGAAGGCGCTCGAAGCCTCCGCGCCCGGCACGACGTTCGAGGTCATCGTCGACAACCCGACCTCGGTCGAGAACCTGGCGAAGTTCGCGTCCCAGCGCGGCTATGGCTTCGTGCGCGGCTCGGACGCCCCGGGCGAGTTCCGCGTCCAGCTGACCAGCCCAGACGCCGACGCCGCCGGTTCCGCTGAGGGTGCGCCGGCGGCGTCCGGACGGAAGGTGCGGGTGGTCGCAGTGTCGTCCCGGACCATGGGCGAAGGCGACGAGCGCCTGGGCGCGACGCTGCTGAAGGGGTTCCTGTACGCGCTCACCGAGGCGGACGCGTGGCCCGACTCGGTGCTCTTCTACAACGGCGGCGCTTACCTGACGACCGAGGGCTCGGAGTCGATCGAGGACCTCAAGCGGCTCGAGGACGCCGGCGTCCAGGTGCTCACGTGCGGCACCTGCCTGAACCACTACGGGCTCGGCGACAAGCTGGCGGTCGGCGGGGTGTCGAACATGTACACGATCGTCGAGATCCTCAGCGCGGCAGATCTCATCATCAAGCCATGACGGTTGAGGTGCCGGGACTCGTTGTCGTCCGCGGGGCCGGCGACATCGCGACCGGGGTGATCCAGAAGCTGGTGCACGCCGGGTTCGCCGTGGTCGCGCTCGAGACGGCCGAGCCGATGGCGATTCGGTGGCGGGCGGCGCTGGCGACGGCCGTGCGCGAGGCCCGGTGGGTGGTCGAGGACCTGGAGGGCGTCCGAGTCGCGTCCTGGGCGGAGGCGTCCGGGGTGCTCGCCGAGTCCCACGTGCGACTTTCGTCGGGTCGTCGCCAACAAAGTCACACGTGGAGCGGGTGGCAGGTACCGGTTCTGGTCGACCCCGAGGGTGCGCTGCTGGGGGAGGTCCGGCCGTGGGCGGTCGTGGACGCCGTGCTGGCCAAGCGCAACGTGGGCACCACCATCGAGATGGCACCCGTGGTGGTCGGGCTCGGGCCGGGGTTCACCGCGGGAGTCGACTGCCACTACGTCATCGAGACCATGCGCGGCCACGAGCTCGGACGCGTCATCGGAGACGGTCCCGCGCTGCCCAACACCGGCATCCCGGGTTTGATCGCCGGACGCGCCAAGGAGCGCGTGCTGCATGCGCCGGCGTCTGGGGTGGTTCGGGTGGTCCGCGGCATCGGCGACGTCGTCGAGGCCGACGAGGTGGTGTGTCTGATCGAGGCCGACGATGAGCCTCAAGACGGTGGCGTCGCCGGACCGGGCGATATCCCCTCTTACGGCAGGCAATCCGCCGCGGCCGGGAGACCTCACCGTCCCCCTGAGGTCCGGGCAGCGATCGCTGGGGTGATCCGCGGGATGATCCCGGACGGCGCGCGCGTGCACGCGGGCATGAAGATCGCCGACGTCGATCCACGCGTGGAACTCGCGTCCTCGGTGGACACCATCTCCGACAAGTCCCGTGCCGTCGGCGGTGGGGCGTTGGACGCCGTGCTCCAGGGACTCATGGCGAGCGGCCGCTGGCCAGCAGCCAGGGTTTGACGGTCGCCATGAGCATCCCGACCCCCGTGCCCCCCGCCGAGGGACCAAGCCTGCGAGGCGTCCGATGATCTACCTCGACAACGCGGCCACGTCCTGGCCGAAAGCCCCCGGCGTCGCCGAGGCGATGACCGCGGCCCTGGGCGCCGGCAATCCCGGACGCGGCGCGCACGACCAGGCCCTCGATGCCGGACGTATCCTGTTGCGCGTCCGGACCCGGGCCGCGCGGCTGTTCGGGGCCGCACCCGAGCGGGTGATCCTCACCCACAGCGCCACCCACGGCCTCAACCTCGCGATCGCCGGACTCCTCAACCCCGGCGACCACGCGATCACCACCGACCTCGAACACAACTCGGTGCTGCGTCCGCTGTACGCGGCCCGGGCCCGCGGGGTCGAGCTGACGATCGTCCGATCCGAGCGCGGGGTCATCAGCCCGGACGCCGTCGCCGCGGCCCTGCGTCCGTCGACTCGGCTGGTGGCGATCGGCCACGCCTCGAACGTCCTCGGCACCGTGCAACCGATCGACGCGATCGCTCAACTCTGCGTCCACCAGGGCATTCACCTGATCGTCGACGCCGCCCAGACCGCTGGACTCCTCCCCCTCGACTTCACCCAGACCCCCCTTGCGGCCCTCGCAACCGGCGGCCACAAGTCCCTCCTCGGGCCCGCGGGCACCGGCCTTCTCGTCCTGGGCGACGGCGTCCGACCGCGGCCGTTCGAGGTCGGCGGCACCGGCGAGGACACGTTCAACGAGTCCATGCCGGCCGCCCTCCCCGAGGCCTTGGAGGCCGGCACGCCGAACGTGCCCGGGCTCGCCGGGCTGGCGGCATCCCTCGACGTCGTTCTCTCTGCGGGCGGCACGCACCTGGCCCGTGCCCTCACCCAAGCGCGCCGGCTGCGGGATGGGCTCGTGGCGTCCGGACGCTTCTGGACCCCCGACGTCGACGCCGACGCCTGGGGTGTCCCGGTGGTGTCGGGGCTGATCCTGGACGCCGCCGGCCAGCCCCTCGACGTCGCCGACGTCGCGGACGCCCTCGCCCAGCGCGGCATCGCCGTTCGGGGTGGCTTCCACTGCGCGCCGCTCGTCCATCGCCGCTGCGGCACGGAGGCGTCCGGGATGGTCCGGTTCAGCCCCAGCCACCTGACCTCGCACGCCGACGTCGACACCGCCCTGGCCGCCGTCCGCGAGATCGCGGGCCTGTGATGGTCACGAGCCGCCGCGGGGATTTCTGATGGACGCCGGTGCGATCGTCGTCACCTTCGGCTCGACCCTGGACGCGTTCGCGTTCGAGGACGCCGCACGCGCGGCCGGGCTGCCGGGGCGCTTGATCCCGCTACCGACCGGGATCGCGGCGACGTGCGGGCTGGCGTGGAAGCTGCCGTCCGGCTCAGCGGTGGAGCTGCTGGCCGCCGTAGCGGGCATGCGTCACGAGGGGGTGTATCGGTTTGTCGACAACGCCTACTTTCGGTTGGACGCCTGACGATCCGACGCGGCGTCCGCTGCTGGACCTCTTGCCGGGCGCACGCGTCATCACCGCCGTCGGCGCCGGGGGCAAGACGTCGCTGATAAACGCGCTCGCCGACGAGGCGTCCGCGCGGGGGCGACGCGTCCTGCTCACCACGACCACCCACATGGTCCGCGAACCGGCGCTGATCACCGACGTCGACCTCGCGCTCGCCACGCTCAACCCGGTCTTCGTCACTCTCATGAACACCGTCGAGCCCCCAGCAGCGCCCGACGCCACACTGAGAGAGACCAAAACCGGGTTGGTCACCCCAGGACCGGCGACTCCAACACCCAACCCGGATGTCGTCCCCCTCACGAACACCGTCGAGCCCCAAGCCGCGTCGGAAGCCTCACTGAGAGTCACCAAAACCGGGTTCGTGATCGTCGTCGGACGCGAGGTCGCCGACGACAAGTTCACCGGACCCGAGGCGTCCGACCTCAACCGACTCATCAGGGCCGCCGATCTCACGGTCATCGAGGGCGACGGCAGCCGGCGCCTGCCGTTCAAGGTGCCGGCCGCGCACGAGCCGGTGGTGCCGGAGGCCACCGACGTGCTGCTGATCGTCGTCGGCCTCACCGCCCTCGGACGCCCCCTGGCCGAGGTCTGCTGCCGGCTCGACGAGGCGTCCCGGATCCTGGAAACCGTCGATCTGGGTGCTCAACGTCCCGGAAACCCGGGACGCTCGGCACCCAGTCACGATCCCGGAGCAGAGCTCCTCACCCCCCAACTGGCGGCGTCCCTGATCAAGGCCGGCTATCTCGACAACCCGCGGCTGGCCACCTGGGTGGGCCGCCGCGCGGTCGTCCTCAATCAGGCCGACGACGCCCACCTCGACCACCTCGGACGCGAACTCGCCGCCTACCTCCCCGGTGAGCTGGTGCTGCTGGCATCGAACCGAAACCCCATCTGACAAGGGAGCCAGCATGAACCGCAACGACTACGTCGCCCTGCTCGACCGCATCGCGGCCGCGGGCGAGGATTCCCGGATCCACTACCTGTCCGGCGCCCGCACCGGCGCTCACGACCCCTGGGACCCAACCACGGACGCCCCCGGCCAACCCGTCACCGGCTTGGGCTCGGCGTGCCGCGACGTCGGCGGCGACCTCGTCTTCGTCGAGACCCTCAAGGGGACTCCGCACCTCGTCATCGCCGGCGCCGGTCACGTCGGGGTGGCGGTCGCGCACCTGGGCGTCCTGCTGGGTTTCCGGGTGATCGTCGTCGATGAGCGTCCGGAGTTCGCCGACCCAGCGCGCCTCCCCGGCGTCGCCGAGGTCCTCTGCGGCGACTACGGCACCACGCTCGCCGCGCTGCCGCCCTACGGCAACGCCTGCTACGTCCTGGTCACCCCGGGCCACCGCATGGACCGCGAAGCCGCCGCCGCCTGCCTCGCCCGCCCGTCCGAGTACGTCGGCATGATCGGCTCGCGCGGCAAGTGCGCCACGGTGCGCGCGGCCCTGACGTCGCAGGGCATCTCTCCGGACGCCGTCGCGCGGCTCCGCGCCCCGATCGGACTCGAGCTCGGCGGACGCGAGCCGGCCGAGATCGCCGTCGCGATCGCGGCCGAGATCATCCAGGTGCGGGCGCGGTCGGGTGCGAGGTCGTTCGACCCGAACGTCGCCACCGGAATCCGTGCGTTGGCAGCCGCCGCCGGACGTCCGGCCGTGCTCGCCACGATCGTCGGCCACGGCGGCTCGGTCCCGCGCGGTGCCGGCAGCCGCATGCTGGTGGACGCCTCCGGGCCGGTCGCCGGCTCCGTCGGCGGCGGGCCCATCGAGGCCGAGTCCATCGCGCACGCGCTGGCCCTGCTGGCCGACCCGGACGCCCAGGGCGTCGGCGTCCAGGACTACGAACTCTCCAACGCCCAGGGCGCCGAGCTGGGCATGATCTGCGGCGGACGCGTCCGAGTGCTGTTCGAGCGGCTGTGAGCGGACTCGACCGAGCACCTCGCGCGCGCACCGTCCGCCGGTGGGGTCTCCCGGCCGGATGCGCTGACCAGTCAGGAGCGCACCATGCGGCAGGTCCGGCGACCTCACCGGCCGAATCGTGGTCGGTCGACACCCGCTACCGAGTGCCTTCGACGTGTGATTCGCTGATTTCCCTAGACGGACCCCCGGATACTTTCGCCTAGGTATCCTTTACCTGAGCAGGAGTGTCCGTATCCCTCGCCGGTATCGCTGGGGAATCCGGACCGTCCGACCCCGGGGACGCCGTCCAAGCTGATCAGCAAACGGCGACCGACATCGTGACGCGAGAAGGGCCAGATCAATGACGACAGCCGCCGAGACCCCCACCCAGGTCTTCACCCTGAACATCAACGGCGTCGACCACGACTTCGCCGAGGACCTCGACCTCCTCGTCGTCCTGCGCGAGCGGCTCGGCATCAAGTCGGCCAAGGACGGCTGCAACCAGGGCGCCTGCGGCACGTGCATGGTGCTCGTCGACGGCAAGGTGGTCCGGGCCTGCACGCAGCGCACGAAGCGCCTGGTCGGCAAGAAGATCATCACGATCGAGGGCTTCGAGCAGCGCGAGAAGGAATTGTTCGAGTACTCATTTGCCAAGCACGGCGCCACGCAGTGCGGCTTCTGCATCCCCGGCATGGTCGTCTCGGCGAAGGGCCTCGTGGACGCCAAGCCCGAGCCGACCCGCGACGAGGTCAAGTTCGCGATCCGCACCAACATCTGCCGCTGCACCGGCTACCAGCAGATCGAGGACGCCATCCTCGACTACGCCGAGATGAAGCGCACGGGCGCCCCGATCCCCGCCCCGACCACCGCGGGCGGCATCGGCACGAACCTGCACCGCGTCGACTCCTACGCCAAGACCCTCGGCACCGCCGAGTACGTCGACGACATCGAGGTCGAGGGCCTGATCCATGGCCGCAACGTCTTCAGCCCCTGCGCCCGCGCGCTGATCAAGGGCATCGACACGTCCGAGGCCGAGAAGATGCCCGGCGTCGTACGCATCCTCACGGCGTCCGATATCCCCGGCTCCCGCTACATCGGCCACCTCGCGAAGGACTGGCCCGGCATGATCGCCGTCGGCGAGGAGACCAAGATGAAGGGCGACTCGGTCGCCCTCGTGATCGCCGAGACCCTCGACCAGGCCCTCGCGGCCGCGGACGCCGTCAAGATCGACTACGACGAGCTGCCCCCGCTGAACACGCCCGAAGAGGCGCTCGCGGAGGGCGCGCACCTGATCCACGGCGAGGGCTACAAGCAGTTCGGACGCTGGATCGAGCCGACGTCCAACGTCTTCGACCACGAGGTCGTCAAGCGTGGCGACGTCGAGGCCGGCTTCGCCAAGTGCGTCCACTTCGCGGAGGCGTCCTGGGATCTTCCGCCGCAGGAGCACGCGTTCATGGAGACCGAGGCCGCGATCGGCATTCCGCAGGGCGACGACGGGATCATGGTGATCTCCGGCGGCCAGGGCATCTACGACGAGTACCACGAGGTCAGCGACTACCTGGGCATCCCGATGGACAAGGTGCGCATCCGGTCCGCGTGGGTCGGCGGCGGCTTCGGCGGCAAGGAGGACATGTCGGTCCAGCACCAGGCTGCGCTCGCCGCTTTCCTGGTGAAGCGTCCGGTCAAGGTCAAGTTCGACCGCACCGACTCGCTGAACTACCACCCCAAGCGCCACGCGATGAAGATCGACATCAAGCTCGGCTGCGACGCGGACGGCATCCTGCACGCCATGCAGGCCAAGGTCGTCTCCGACACGGGCGCGTACGGCTCCCTCGGCGGACCCGTCCTGCAGCGCGCCTGCACCCACCTCGGTGGCCCCTACAACTACACGAACGTCGACATCGTCGGCGACGCGGTCTACACCAACAACCCGCCCGCCGGCGCGTTCCGCGGCTTCGGAGTCACCCAGTCGGCCGCCGCGATCGAGCCGCTGCTGAACGAGCTGGCCCGCAAGGTCGGGATCGACGCCTTCGAGATCCGCTACCGCAACGCGATCCGTCCGGGGCTCGAGCTGCCCAACGGCCAGATCGTCGGCGACGACGCCGCGCTCGTCGAGACCCTGGACGCCGTCAAGGACGCCTACTACGCGTACGCGGCCGACCCGTCCGTCCACGTGGGCATCGCCTGCGGGCTCAAGAACGCCGGCGTCGGCGTCGGCCTGAAGGATCCGGGCCGCTGTGACCTGGCCGTCGTGGACGGCAAGGTTGAGGTCCGGTCGTCCGCGGCCGGCATCGGCCAGGGCGTCGCGACGGTGGTCGTCCAGATGGCCGCTGAGTCCACCGGACTGTCCGTTGACAAGCTCGTTTACACCATGCCCGATACGACCTACTCGCCGAACGCGGGCACGACCACGGCGTCCAGGCAGACGGTGTTCACCGGCCAGGCGGCCCGCATCGCAGGCCTGCAGCTCAAGGCGGACTTGGACGCCGGGGCGTCCCTCGACGATCTGAACGGCAAGATCTACCACGGCGAGTTCGACGCCGAGACCGACCCGATCACGTCCGACAAGCCGAACCCGGTGAGCCACATCAGCTATGCCTACGGCACCCAGCTGGTCGTGATCAGCGCCGAGACGGGCGAGATGCTCAAGATCATTGCGGCCCACGACTCGGGCACGATCATCAACCCGCCCGCAGCCGAGGGCCAGGTCGTCGGCGGCATCGCGATGGGTATCGGCTACGCGCTCACCGAGAACTTCACCTACACCAACGGCGTCCCGGATCAGAAGCTCGCCCAGCTCGGACTGGTCAAGGCCAATCAGATGCCGCCGGTCGAGACGATCTTCGTCAACCGCGGCACGTACGACGACCCGGCCTACGGCGCCAAGGGCATCGGCGAGATCGTCTGCTGCCTGGTCGCGCCGGCCGCGCAGGAGGCCTACTACCTGTTCGACGGCGAGTGGCGCACGAAGCTGCCGCTGGAGGGCACCTTCTACCGTCCGAAGAAGAACCGCTAGTCCGGACGCCACGGGGCTTAGGCTCTGCGGTATGGCTGAGTTCGACGTCGAGGGCGAGGCTGTTGCCTCGCCCTTTGGCGTTTCGTCGGACGCCGGCGCGCGCGTGGTCCGGGCGCAGGCGAAGACCGTGCTGCTCGGGTCGGCGTCCCGCTTCTTGGGGCCCGGGGTCGTGCAACTGCTCCACGCCGTGGACGCGTCCGGCTCGGTCAAGAGCGCCTGCGCCACGATCGGGCTGTCGTACACGAAGGGCTGGCGGCTCATCCACACGCTCGAGAACGAGCTGGGCTTCGTCTGCGTCACCCGCCAGCAGGGCGGCGTGGGCGGCGGCCGCGCGTCCCTGACCCCCGAGTGCCGGACGCTCCTGCACCGCTTCGCCCGCTTCAGCCACGAGGTGGACGCCGCGGTCGACGTCCTGTTCGCCGAGCACTTCCCGGAGTTCGGGTCACCCAGTTAGTCGCCGGGATGGGCGGTCAAACCGCGTGACAGGTGACTCAAGCGACGACGCCGGTCGGACGCCTACGCGGAAGGTGCCGTAGCGGTCCAGGACCCAAGCCCGCAGGGTAGGGCGAGCGCGCCTCCGGAGAGTCCGAGCTTCAGCCCGAGGACGACGGTTGCCGGAACCATCGTGGACGCCGCCGCCGCGTACACGACCGAAGGGGCAAAGACCGTCCAGACGAGCGGCCGCAGCGGAGAACTTACGGCGACAGACGAGATCCGCACTATCTCGATATCACGTATCTTGATATCGAGTTCTCTTCCCTTTCAGTCAGCCGACTCCGGGCCGATGATGCGGGCGAAGTTGATCGGATCGGTGACGCCCTCGGTGACGAAGACCAGCACATCGTCGTCGGCGCGCAGCCCGAGGTCCTTGCCCCAGCGCAGCAGGGCGGCTAGGCCGGCGGCGCCGGACTCGCCGGACTCGATCCAGTCCTCGTGCAGGACGCGCGTCGCCTCTTCGGCGTCGGCGTCTTCGACGGTGGCGAAGGCGTTGAACGCGGACCGGTTGGTCATCCAGGCCAGGTCGGACGGCGTCCCGCAGTTGAGGCCGGCCATCGACGTGTACGGGGTCTCGTCGATGACGGTCAGCTGGCCGCCGTTCTCGATGCTGGTGGTGAGGCAGTCGGCGACGGTCGGCTCGGCGCCGACCAGCAGCCGCGCCGGGCGGTGGGCGAACGCCGCCGCGACCGCGGCACTGAAGGCGCCGACGCCCATCTGCGCCACCACGACGGACGGCTCGGGCGTGAGTTCCTCGTCGATGAGGTCGATGACCTCTTTCATCATCGTCTGGTAGCCGTCGATGATCCAGTCGGGGACCTCGGTGTAGCCCTCCCAGGACGTGTCCTGGATCACGACGGTCGTATCGTCCGCCAGGGCGGCGGCGCGCTCGATGGCCTCGTCGTAGTTGCCGTCAGCGACGATCACCTCGCAGCCGTTGCGCGCGATCGCCTTGATGCGGCTCTTCACCGTGCCTTGGGGCACGAAGATCGTGCACGGTAGCCCCATGTCGCGGGCCATGCGGGCGACGGCGCGTCCGTGGTTGCCGTCCGTGGCGGCGACCAGCGCGAGCTCGCGTCCGGACTCGGCGACCGCCTTCTTCAGCTTCGCCATCGTGGGCTTCTTGTGCTCGGGCAGCCCGAGGTGCTTCATCAGCGCGCGGTACGTCGCCCAGGACGCCCCGAGGATCTTGAAGGCCGGCATTCCGAGGCGCGTCGACTCGTCCTTCACCCACACCGACCGGACGCCGAGGATCTTCGCCGCCTCCTCCGCCTCGCGCAGGGGCGTGGGCACGAAGCCCGGGATCGACTTGTGGAAGCTGGCGCTGGTGAAGACCGGGGCCTTCACATGGTCGCGGTCGACGTAGGGGTTGAGGACGAGGCGTGCGGTTCCCATGATGACCCTTCATGCACTGGTTATCGGCGTCACTAGCCTATCGGCCTGGCGTCACCAGTTGGCAGAGTTGCCAATAAAGTTCCGATTGTTTCGGCCCAGGTGGCGAACGAGTTCGGACGCCGCCGGCCCGGCTCGCTGCCCCGAAGCCGGGCCCTCCGCGGGCATCCCCGTGCAACAAGTGGCACCAACCGGAAGCCGACTCCACCAGTGGGCACAGGCGTCCGGTTTCGGCTTTCTGCTGTTGACAAGGGCTTTCAAGATCGTTCCGGACGTCACGCGTCCGGGAAGCCCCTCAATCCGTTCTTTCCTCGACGTCGAGGCAATCTGGCGAAAGCCCAGCGAGCACGCGGCGTCCGACCTATCCTCAAACTGAGGTTATAGTTATCGATACTTTTGCCGAAGTTGGAACCAGCGGCTGGTGATCAAAGGAGACTCGATGTCCGCTCGTGGACGCAGCAAGCAAGAACCCACCCCGGTTGGCACGACACGACCCGAGGACGAGCGCCTGAGCGTGGGCGACAGCATCGTCTACGGCCTCCAGCACATCCTGTCGATGTTCGGCGGCGTCATCGCCGTGCCCCTGATCGTGGGCGGCGCGGCCGGCCTGAGCCCGGCCGAGAACGCGCTGCTCGTGTCGTCGGCGATCCTGTTCAGCGGGCTGGCGACGATCCTGCAGACGGTCGGCGTCTTCACGAAGACCCCCGTCGGCTTCGGCTCGCAGCTCCCGCTCGTCCAGGGCATCTCGTTCGCGTCCGTGTCGACGCTGACGGCGATCATCGCCAAGGGTGGCGGCGTCACTGGGCTGCGGATGGCGTTCGGCTCGGTGATCGTCGCCGGCCTGGTCGCCCTGGTCATCGTGCCGTTCTTCGCGCAGGTGATCCGGTTCTTCCCGCCTGTGGTCACCGGCTCGATCATCGCCGTCATCGGCCTGTCGCTCGTGCCCGCCGCCGGCAAGTGGATCGTCGGCTCCATGCCCGCGCAGGTCGTCGTGGACGGCAAGCTCGTCAGCAATCCCGCCTTCGGCAACCCCAACAACATCGTCCTCGCGCTGCTGACCCTCGCGATCACCCTCGGCCTGTCGATGATCAAGCGGCTGGCCCGGATGGCGATCCTGCTGGGCCTCGTCGCGGGCACCCTGCTCGCCGTCATCTGGAACTTCATATCACCGACGTCCGGGATGATCAAGGCGCCGTCCTTCGCGGGCAAGCTGCCGGTTGACGTGCCGCGTCCGTTCGCGTTCGGACTGCCGATCTTCGAGGTGGGCGCGATCGTCTCGATGGTCATCGTCCTGATCGTGATCATGGTCGAGACGACCGCCGACATCCTCGCCGTGGGCACCGTGGTGGGCACCGAGGTGGACTCCAAGCGCGTCGCCAACGGCCTGCGCGCCGACATGCTCTCCTGCGTCCTCGCGCCGGTCATGAATACCTTCCCCGCCACCGCGTTCGCCCAGAACGTCGGCCTGGTCGCCCTGTCCGGCATCAAGAGCCGCTGGGTCGTCGCGGTCGGCGGCGGCATCCTCGCCGTGCTCGGCCTGTCGCCCTGGCTCGCCGCCATCATCGGCGCGCTGCCCACCCCGGTCCTCGGCGGCGTCGGGATCGTCCTGTTCGGCACCGTCGCCGCGTCCGGCATCCGCAGCCTCGGCAAGGTCAATTACGACGGCAACAACAACCTGCTGATCGTGGCGGCGTCCCTCGGGTTCGGCCTGCTGCCGGTGGTCCTGCCCGGCTTCTGGCATCGGCTACCGGACGCCCTTTCGACCGTCCTCGACTCCGGCATCAGCTCGGCCGCCCTCGTGGCCTTCGTGCTGAACCTGGCGTTCAACGTGTGGGGCAAGTCGGACACGTCCGGCGTCCACGTCACGGACGCCCACGCGCCGGCCCGCGCCGTCACCGAGGACCAGCTCAAGACCCTGGTGGACGCCGACCACTAGGCCGAGACGGGGAGGCCCGACCCGCGCCGAGCACGGGACGGTCCAGAGCCCGAGGTCACGCCGGCCCGGATCAACAAGGCCCCAGGTTGCCGCGCGGACGCTCCTCGAACGGGGGGCGTCCGCGCAACCTTGGGCAAGGTAGACGCACTGTCGCCAAACCTTTTGCGGGAATTTGGACGCCGCGAGGCGTCCCGAGGCCGCCAACTGAGCCACCGACGACAAGTGCTGATCCGGGTCTGACTTGGGGTGATTCCTGGCTGTGTCACGTTGAATTGATGAGTTATTCGGTTCGCCTGACAGCGTGAATCCTCACTCCTAGGATGACGACTACCCGGGGTAGTCACCATGTCTCAAGGCAACGTTGTTGAGAAGGCCAACTCGGGAACTCGACAAAGCCTGTGGCGTCAGCTGCCCCAACGTGTTGGACGATCAGCTGCCTGCCCACACCAGCAAAGATGGAGAATGCAGGTGTCTACCGTTGAAGCACCGGTCTCGAAGCAGGTCGAACCTGTCGACGAGATCCTTCCAGTACCCCGACTCATCACCCTTGGCCTTCAGCACGTTCTCGTCATGTACGCCGGCGCCGTGGCCGTGCCGTTCATCGTCGGAAACGCGCTCAAGCTGAGCCCCCAGGACATCGCATTCCTGGTCTCCGCCGACCTGTTCGCCTGTGGCATCGTCACGATCATTCAGTCGCTCGGCGCCTCGCAGTGGTTCGGCATCAAGCTGCCCGTCATGATGGGCGTCACGTTCGCCTCCGTCAGCCCGATGCTGGCCATCACCGCCGCCAACCCGGGCGCCCAGGGCGCACGGCTCCTGTTCGGCACGATCATCGGCGCCGGCGTCATCGCGATGATCATCGCCCCGTTGGTCAGCCGCCTGATCCGGTTCTTCCCGCCGGTCGTGACCGGCACGATCATCCTCGTCATCGGCGTCTCGCTGATGAAGATCGGCATCGGCTGGATCTTCGCTCCGTCGTCCGCCGTCACGTCCAAGATGGTCAACCCCGACTGGGCCAAGTGGGTCGAGGCTGCCAAGGCCACCCCCGGCATCCCCGAGCTGCCCAAGGGCTTCGCCCCGGCAGCCACCATGATGAACCCGGCCTACGCCTCTGCCGCCGGCATCGGCATGTCAGCCCTCGTCCTGGCGATCATCCTGATCATCTCGCGCTTCGGTAAGGGCTTCCTGGCCAACGTCGCCGTCCTCATCGGCATCGTGATCGGCGCCATCGTGGCCGCTGCCACGGGCATGATGAAGTTCGACAACGTCATGAAGGCCGACTGGTTCGCCCTGATCATGCCGTTCCACTTCGGGGTGCCGGTCTTCGACATCGTCATGATCCTCACGATGACCATCGTCATGATCGTCGTCATGATCGAGTCCACGGGCATGTTCCTCGCCCTGGGCGAGATGACCGGACGCAAGGTCACCCAGCCGATGCTGTCCGCCGGTCTGCGCACCGACGGCCTCGGCACCCTCATCGGTGGCATCTTCAACACGTTCCCCTACACGTCGTTCTCCCAGAACGTCGGCCTGGTGGGCGTGACCGGCATCAAGTCCCGTTGGGTCACCATCACCGGCGGCATCATCCTGCTGATCCTCGGGCTCGTGCCGAAGATGGGCGCCATCGTCGCCGCGCTGCCCACCGCCGTCCTCGGTGGCGCCGGCCTGGTCATGTTCGGCATGGTCGCGGCGACCGGTATCCGCATCCTCGCGGGCGTCGACTTCAAGAACCGGTTCAACCCGTTCATCGTCGCCGTCTCCGTCGGCTTCGGCATGATTCCGCTCATCGCCCCCGACTTCAAGCAGTGGATGCCCGCCCAGATCCACCCGATGGTCGACTCCGGCATCCTGCTGGCTTCGATCGTGGCCGTCGGCCTGAACTTCTTCTTCAACGGCGCTCACAACACCGAGGCCGAGATGATCGAGGCTGCCAAGCAGTCCGAGGCCTGATAGGTCAGAAGAACCCAACACCCGAGGCCGGACGACGCGAGTCGTCCGGCCTCGTGCCATTAACGCGGTCTGTCAGCCTCGGGACCACCACCCGGATTCGGTCACACTCACGGTTGAACTGAGCACGTTTGTCACCGCACGAGACGGTGAGAGCCACGAGATTCGGGTCGTCCAGGGTCCATCCGTGACCACGGATGTCGTCGCACTCAACCTCGCACCTGGCGCCTCTCGGATCAGCAGCCGGGTTGAGCGTGCCGGATTCCGGGTTGCCGTGAAGTCGGACGGGCGCGTCGGCGTCCGGCCTCATCAGCGGACAGACCGGCGCTTCCCGCGGACGTGCCGACCGGGAAGAATGGACGGGTGCTGCCGCTACTGACCTGGACCTGGCCCGAGACCCCCATCGTCGTGGGGCTGGTGGTCGTGCTTGGCATCGCCGTCCGCTGGATCATCGTGCGCGCCGTCAAGGCCGGCGTGGACGCCTCGCTGAAGCGGGCCCGCGACCGCAACGCCGGGCACGGGTCGAGGGCCGACCGGATCCTGGCCGCGGCGACCGGCGTGAACGGCGCCCGCCACGAGGCCCGGACGCGCACGATCGGCTCGATCCTGCGCAGCATGACCACGGCCGTCATCGCCACGATCGCGGTGCTCACGATTCTGGACGCCCTCGGCGTCCCCCTCGGACCCATCGTCGCCTCCGCCGGCATCGGCGGCGTCGCCCTCGGCTTCGGCGCTCAGAGCCTGGTGAAGGACTTCCTGTCCGGGATGTTCATGATCATGGAGGACCAGTTCGGCGTCGGCGACCTCATCGACACCGGCGACGTCACCGGCACCGTCGAGGACGTGGGCCTGCGCACCACGCGCCTGCGGGACGCGTCCGGCCAGGTCTGGTACGTCCGCAACGGCGAGATCGCCCGCATCGGCAACCGGTCGCAGGGCTGGTCCACGGCGACCGTCGACATCCCCGTCGCCTACGACGAGGACGCCCCGCGCGTCGTCGGCATCTTGAACAAGACGATGGACGCCGTGTACGCCGATCCCAAGTGGGAGACGGTGTTGCTGCAGCGTCCGGAGGTGGCCGGCGTCGAGAAGGTCGTCGGGGCCGCGATGACGATCCGCATCTTCGCCAAGTGCGCGCCAAACCAGAACTGGGGCGTCCAGCGTGACATCCTCGAGCGGTCGCAGGAAGCGTTGCGCGCGGCCGGGGTGCGGGGTCCTTCGATCATCGGGCCGGCGCCGGAGTAGAGCTCGGACTGGCGCCAGCGGCGCGTCCGAACAGTCCTCAGGTGGGTTCCGGCCGGGCGCTCGCTCCGATGCTCGGACCAAGACGTTGGACGCCGACGCGACGGATCGGCGTCCGAGCAGCCCTCAGGGGTGGCGAGTGGAGCGGGTCGCCCCCACGCTCGCGACGATGACGCAGGCCATCGCGGCCAACTCGATCGGGCGCAGCTGCTCGTGCAGCAGCGCGAACGCGAACAGTGCGGCGGCGGCCGGTTCGAGGCTCATCAGGATGCCGAAGGCCCCGCGGTCGATGGTGCGCAAGGCGATCATCTCGAGGCCGTAGGGCACCACGGACGACAGCAGCCCGACGACGGCGCCGAGAAGCCACACCTTCGGGTTGGTCACCCACTGCGGCGCGGACGCCAGCGCGGGAGCGGCGAGCGCGAACGTCCCGACCCAGCAGGCGACTGTGACACCCGTCACGCCGGACCAGCTGCGTCCGGTCGGCCCCGCCAGCACGATGTAGCCCGCCCACAACGCGCCAGCGAGCAGGGCCAGGACGATGCCGAGCGGATCGAGGTCTCCCGGGGTGAAGCCCAGCATCGCCACCCCGACGAACGCCAGCCCGGCCCACAGGTAATCGCGGACGCGGCGGGAGCCGATGATGGCGACGACCAGGGGTCCGAGGAACTCGAGCGTGACCGCCATCCCGATCGGGATTCGCTGGATGGCTAGGTAGAACACCAGGTTCATCACCGCCATCGCGAGGCCGTAGGCGAAGACGATGCCCCAGTGGCCGCGGGTGCGTCCGGCCAGCCGCGGACGCGCGATCACCGTCAGGATCAGCGCCCCGAACGCGAGCCGGAGCCACGCCACGGTTTGGGGCGGGGCGGACGAGAACAGGTCCTTCGCGAACGACGACCCCAGCTGCACCGACGCGATCGACACCAGGACCAACAACACCGGTGGGACGCGCATCCCGTCAGCCTAAGCCAGGTCCGGACGCCGCCCTTCGACAGGCTCAGGGAACGGCCGTCGACGGGCTCAGGGAACCTAGCTTGGCCGGGACGCCCACCAGGCGAGCAACTCTTCGCGCGCTCGTTCTTCGCCCAGCGGACCCTCGTCCAGCCGACGCTCCAGCAAGAACCGGTAGGCCTCCCCGACCACCGGACCTGGCCCGATCCCGAGCAGGCCCATGATCGCCACCCCATCGAGATCCGGACGCATGGCGTCCAACTCCTCGGCCTCGGCCAGCGCGTCGATGCGGAACTCCAACTGCTCGTACGCCGTCCGCAGCCGGTGGGCCTTGCGGACGTTCCGCGTGGTGCAGTCGGCGCGGGTCAGGATGTGCAGCCGCTCGAGTTCGGGCCCCGCGTCGCGCACGTACCGCCGCACCGCCGAGTCGGACCAGTCCGCCTCCGCGTACCCGTGGAACCGCAGGTGCAGCTCGATGAGCAGGCAGATCGACTTGATCTCGTCGGACGAGAACCGCAGTTCCGTCAGCCGCTTCTTCGCCATCTTGGCGCCGACCACGTCGTGGTGGTGGAAGGTGACCCCGCCGGCTTCGAACCGCTTCGTCCGGGGCTTGCCGATGTCGTGCAGCAGGGCCGCCATCCGAACGATCAGATCGGGCCCGTGCCCCCGCTCCCGCTCCAACGTGATGACGTTGTCGAGCACGGTGAGAGTGTGCAGGTAGATGTTCTTGTGGCGCTTGTGCTCGTCCACCTCGGCGCGCAGCGCAGCGACCTCGGGCAGCACCAGCTCAGCGAGTCCGGTGTCGACCAAGAGGTCCAGTCCCGGCCAGGGGGACGCCGACAGCATCAACTTCGACAGTTCGTCGCGCACCCGCTCAGCCGAGATGATCGACAGCCGCCTGGCCATCTCGCGCATCGCCGTCACCACCGCCGGATCAGCCACGAAGCCCAACTGCGACACGAACCGGGCCGCCCGCATCATCCGCAGCGGGTCGTCTCCGAACGACAGCTCCGCGGACGCCGGCGTCCGGATCACCCGGTTCTCGAGGTCCGCGAGCCCGTCGAACGGATCGGTGAACGCCCCAGTCACGACCGACAACGCCATCGCATTGACCCGGAAGTCGCGCCGCTTCAGGTCGTCGACCAGCACGTCCCCGAAGGCCACCAGGGGCTTCCGTGAGGCGGGGTCGTAGGCGTCCGCACGATAGGTGGTGATCTCGACGATCCATTCGCGGCCGTCGGCCTCCCGGACGCGTCCGCCGATGGTGCCGAACTCCCGTCCCATGTCCCACGTCGCCCGGGTCACCGTCCGCAGCAGCCGCTCGATGGCGTCCGGACGCGCGTCCGTCGTGAAGTCCAAGTCGTTGCCGAGGCGACCGATCAGGGCATCGCGCACCGAGCCCCCCACGAGGTGCAACTCGTGCCCAGCCGCGGCGAAAGCGGACGCCAGAGAGCCGATCGCGGGGGCGTCCAGCACGACGCGCTCCAGCGACTGACGCTGCGACGGGCTCAGAGATGACACGGTCGGCCAGCTTACCGGGCCTACGATGGGCGGGTGAGCGAGCCGTCCCGCCGCCGCCCGCGCTGGGTCGGCACGACCGTGGCACGGCTGGCGACGGTCCACACCCCGGGCGGACGCCGTGACTGACGCCGCATCGGGTTCGAGCAAGCGGCTGCTCAGCGCGACCGCCGTGATGGCGTCCGGGACGATGGTCTCGCGCATCCTGGGCTTCGTCCGGACCATGCTCGTCGCGTTCGCCCTCGGCAACGTGACCACCCAAGGCGACACCTTCACCCTCGCGACGGTCGTCCCCAACAACCTCTACATGATCTTCGCCGGCGGGGCCCTCAACACCGTGCTGGTGCCGCAGATCGTCCGGCATATTCGTTCGGACGCCGACGGCGGGGTCGCCTTCATCAACCGCATCATGACCGCCTTCTTGGTGGCGCTGGCGGTGGTGACGGCGTTCGCCCTCGTCTTCACGCCGCAGCTGATGAGCCTGTGGATGGGCGACGCCTGGACTGCTGGACGCCTCGCCGGCCACCGCGACGCCCTGTTCTTCCTCGCCTACCTGACGATGCCGCAGCTGTTCTTCTACGGCGCGTTCTTCCTGATCGGGCAGGTGCTCAACGCGCGCGACAAGTTCGGCCCGATGATGTGGGCGCCGATCGTGAACAACCTCGTCCAGATCGTGGTGCTGGGCGGGTACGCGATCGCGTGGGCATCCCAGTCCGATCACTCGGTGCCCTTCACCCGCGAGCAGGTGCTGGTGCTCGGCGTCGGGTCAACGGTCGGCATCATCGCGCAGACGCTGGTCCTGATCCCGGCGATGCGGGCGCTAGGGCTCCGCTACCGTCCGCGCTTCGACCTGCGCGGCTCGGGACTCGGCGCGACGTTCCACCTGGCCAAGTGGGCGATCGGCTACGTCGTCTTGACCCAGCTGGCCGCCGTCGTCGTCACACGCCTGGCCAGCGCGGCGACCATCGTCGACCCCGCAAAACCCGGCCCCGGACTGCTGGCCTACAACGAGGCCTACCTGACCTGGATCCTCCCCCACTCGCTGCTCACCGTGAGCCTCGCGACGGCGCTGCTGCCGTCGGCGTCCAGGCTCGCCGCCGCCGGCGACCTGCCGGGGGTCGCCGGCGAGACCAGCCGGACGCTCCGCCTGGCGAACACCTTCATCGTCCCCGCGGCCGTCGGGCTCGGCGTGCTCGCGAACCCCTTCGCCAACCTGGTGTTCGGCAACGGCGCGGGGGCGTCCGACTGGCACGCCGTCGCGCTGACGCTGATGTGCTTCGCGGTCGGGCTGGTGCCGTACACGATCCAGTACGTCTACCTGCGCGGCTTCTACGCGCTCGAGAACATGCGGACCGTCTTCGGCCTCCAGATCTGGATCTCGGGCGCGAACGCGCTGCTGGCCTGGGGCTGGGTCCAGCTCGACCCGAACCCGCTCACGGTCGCCCCGCGCCTCGCGCTGGCGTACTCGATCTCGTACCTGCTCGGCGCCTTCATCACCTTCCGCTCGCTCGCCCGGCGACTGCCCGATCTGGGCGGCGGCACGATGCTCGGCCACGTGGTCCGCGTGCTCGCCGCCACCCTGCCCGGGGCGGCGCTCGCCTGGGGCATCACGGCGTTCGCGGCCGACCGCGGCAAGCCGATCGTGGCGGCCGGGTTCGTCGTCGCCGGACTGGTCTTCGGCGGCCTGTTCATCCCCTTGGCCCGTCTGCTCGGCCTCAGCGAAGTCGCCGTCATCCTGGACGCCGTGGCGCGCCGCCTCGGCCTGCGGCGAGGCCGCGGCGGCGTCCGAGCAGACGACTGGGCACCCGGCACCGACGAAGGCGACGTCGTGGCGTCCGAGCTGACCGAGGCGGACGCCATCCGGCTCACGCCGCTGCTCAACTACCCCGACCCGGACGCCCCCATCTCGGCGCCCGAGGTGGACGCCGACGCGTTCGTCCAGCCCGGCGACGTGCTCGACCGGCGCTACCGCCTCGACCGGCTGCTGGTGCGCCGCGGCCAGGCGCTGACCTGGCTGGCGCGCGACCAGACGCTGTCGCGTCCGGTGCTGCTGCACGTGCTGCCCGCCGGGGCGCCGCGGGCGCTCGACGTGCTGGACGCGGCACGCGAGTCCGGACGCGTCCTCGACTCGCGGTTCCTGCGCGTGTGGGACGCGGTGCTCGTCGAGGGCCAGACGTACGGGGCGATGGTGCCCTGCGAGTACGCGCCTGGGCAGTCGCTGGAGCTGGCCCTGCGCCGCGGGGCGATGAGCGAGATCGAGGCCTGCTGGATCGTCCGGCAGCTGGCCGAGGGCCTGATCGCGCTGCACGCCGACGGCCTCTACCACCGGCACCTCAACCCGGACACGGTCGTCATCACGGCGTCCGGCAACGTCAAGATCGTCGGCTTCCTGCTCGAAGAGGCGCTCGCCCCCAGCCCGGACGGCGGCGTCAGCGGCGAGCGCGCGGACGTCCGCGGGCTCGGGCTCGTGCTCTTCGCGTCGCTGCTGGGCTGCTGGCCTGACGGTCCGGCCTACGGCCTGCCCGAGTCGCCCCGGGACGCCCGCGGTCGCGTCCTCGCGCCCGGCGAGCTGCGTCCGGAACTGTCGGACGCCGTGGCCGACGTCATCGACCGCATCCTGACCCCCATCGCCAGCCCCCAGCCGCCGCTGCAGACGGCGTCCGCGGTGGCGTCCGCGCTGGCCGACATCCTGCAGGGCGCGGACGCCTCGCGCCTGCTGGAGCAACGGCTGCAGTACCCGATCCCGCTGGTGGCGACGACGCGTCCGGCGCTGCCGCACGGGGCGACGCCGATCCCGCCGCCCGTGCCGGTGGTGCGTCCGCAGCGGGCCGTGTTGGCGTCCACGTTGGACGAGACCGCCGCCTGGGCGCCCACGGACGAGGAGGAGGAGACCTGGACGCCGACCGCGGCGGCCCTACCCCAGGTGTCGACCCCCGCCCCGCCCGCCCCGGTGCTGCCGGCCGGGCAGCGGCGACCGCTGCGCGTGGACGCCGTCGTCGACGCCGACGCCTCGGACGACCCGGGGCTGCCGGCCCTGGACGCCACCGCCCCGATCCCCTTCCCGTTCGAGGGCGCCCCGTCGTCCTCGACGCCGAGCGAGCACGACGAGCTGTCGACGCCCATCCCGGCCCCGACGCCGGAGCGCGACCTCGTCGCCATCACCCAGCCGCGCAAGCACTTCTGGTTCCGACTGCTGATCGTCTGCTTCCTGGTGGCGCTGGTCGCCGGCATGGCGGGGGTCTTCGTGAACCAGTACCGGGCGTCCAGGCCGGTCGCGCCGGTCCACACGCCGATCGCGATCGTCGGCGTCCGCGATTTCGACCCGAAGGCGGACGGCGGCGACGACTCCGAGAACGGCACGCAGGCGGCGCTGGCGACCGACGGCCAGGCCGGCACGCTGTGGAAGACCGAGAAGTACGGCAAGTCGGCTGCGTTCAACGGACGCAAGCCCGGCGTCGGGCTGCTGCTCGACCTGGGGGCCGTGCAGACGGTGACGTCGGTCCGGGTGACGGTGGCGACTGGTCCGACCGACCTCGAGATCAGGGTGCCCGCCGGCGACCCAGGGGCGGCGTCCATGGCGACGCAGAAGGACTGGCGCGTGGTGGCGTCCGGGCCGGGCAGCCTCGGGGAGAGCACGCTCACGCCGACGAAGCCCGTCCAGACGCGGTACGTGCTGGTCTACATCACCAAGCTGCCGGACCTCGGCTCGGGGGCCGGCTTCCAGGCAGCGATCGCCGACATCTCAGTGTCGTCGTAGGCGCTCGGGCGCGGCGAAAGTGATCGGAATAGGCGCGTCCGGTTGGGGCGTTCCAGGCTCGTGGGACGCCGATAGGCTGTCCCGCAGTGCCACCGTCCAGCGAGGAATCATGAGCGACGTCCGCGAAGTCATCATCATCGGATCCGGCCCGACCGGCTACACCTCGGCGATCTACGCCGCCCGAGCGGCGCTGAAGCCGCTGGTGTTCGAGGGGGCCCTGGAGGCCGGCGGCGCGCTGATGAACACCACCGAGGTCGAGAACTTCCCGGGCTTCCCCGAGGGCGTCATGGGTCCGGACCTGATGATGAACATGAAGGCCCAGGCGGAGCGGTTCGGCGCCGAGCTGATCGCCGACGACGTGGTCGAGGTCGACCTGACGGGTCCGATCAAGCGGGTGCGCGACTCGGAGGGGACCTGGTACGAGGCCAAGACGGTGATCCTGGCGATGGGGTCCGGCTACCGGCGGCTCGGGCTCGCCGACGAGGATCGTCTGTCCGGCAAGGGCGTCTCGTGGTGCGCGACGTGCGACGGGTTCTTCTTCCGGAACAAGGCGATCGCCGTCATCGGCGGCGGCGACTCGGCGGTCGAGGAGGCGACGTTCCTGTCGCGCTTCGGCACCGTCGTGTACCTGGTGCACCGCCGCGACGAGCTGAGGGCGTCCAAGATCATGGTCGACCGGGTGGAGAACGACCCCAAGGTTCAGTTGGTGTTCAACTCAACCGTCGAGGCCATCAAGGGCGAGAACTCGGTTGAGGCGCTCGTCCTGCGCGACACGGTCACCGGCGAGACACGCGAACTGGCCGTCCAGGGCGTGTTCATCGCGATCGGTCACGACCCGCGCTCGGCGCTGGTCAAGGGCCAGGTCGAGTTGGACGACGCCGGCTACGTGAAGGTCGCGTCCGGGTCGACGGCGACGAACCTGCCGGGCGTCTTCGCCGCGGGCGACCTCGTCGACCACACCTACCGCCAGGCGATCACCGCCGCCGGCACCGGCTGCGCGGCCGCGCTGGACGCCGAGCGTTACCTGTTGGCCCAGTCGTAGTCGATCGGACGCCGCGGGCGCCGGTCCGGTGAACAGCGGGCGGAGTTGCTGTTGTCCAGCAACAACAACTCCGCCAACAAATCAGGCCCCCAAGAGTCGGCCGTCCGACATGTCGGAGCGGCCTATTACAGTGGCGTCGTCGCCGCAGAGGAGGAACCCATGTCAGACGTTGCAGAGGTCACGGACACCACGTTCGAGCAGCTGGTGCTCAAGTCGACCAAGCCCGTGATGGTGGACTACTGGGCCGACTGGTGCTCGCCCTGCAAGCAGCTGTCGCCGATCATCGACGAGCTCGCCCGCGAGCACGGCGACAAGGTGAGGTTCCTCAAGCTCGACACCAACGAGAACACCGACGTCCCGACCCGCTACGGCGTCATGGGCCTGCCGACGCTGCAGATCTGGAGCAACGGCGAGCTGGTGCACTCGATGACCGGCGGGAAGACCAAGGCCGCCCTGATCAAGGCGCTCGCCGACTTCATCTGACGTCGATGGCCGGGGGATTCGGTACCCGCCACCACGCCGACGGCGTGAGCCCTTAGTGCTGCGGAACTGGCTTGATGCCATGCCAGGTGGCACGACCACGGTCGCGTTCATCGTCGGCGACGCGGTGCTGCTGGTGGCGGGTGCTACCTCTGTGGTCCTGGTGGTCACGACACGCGTGCGATGGGGAGCGGCAGGCGTCTTGGGCTTCCTCCTGGTGTTCACATGGCTGCTGCTAGCGGCGGCGCGCGAGGATCAAGGTGGTGTTAGAGCCCTTCCGAGGGCCCAAATACCACCAAGAACACGTCTTGCGGGTTGGCTTGGTTAGTTGTCGACCCGGGTGGACGCCGTCATCGGGGGCAGCGCGGACCAGGGGAACGTGATCCACTGATCGGTGCGCTTCCAGACGTAGTCGCACTTGATCACCGAGCGCGACTTCTCGTACAGCACGGCCACGCGCGACTCCACGGCGTGCTTGTCGCAGAATTCCCGGACCAGCTTCAGCGTCTCGCCGGTGTCGGCGACGTCGTCAACGATGAGCACTGTGGCGCCGTCCAGGTACGTGGTCGCCGGCAGCGGCGGCAAGAAGACGGGCTCGGGCAGCCGTTGGTCGACGCCGGTGTAGAACTCGACGTTGATGATGTGGATGTTCTTGTTGTCGAGGGCATAGGCGATCGCACCCGCGGGCAGCAGGCCGCCGCGCGTGATGGACAACACGATCTCGGGCTCGAATCCCGAGTCCAGGACCATCTGCGTGAGCTCACGCGTTGCCGATCCGAACCGCTCCCACGTCAACACTTCCCGCTCATCCGCCATGGGCGACATCATTTCAGCCCGGCAGGCACCTCAGGTTCGCTTGCGGCGATTCGGACGCCGACGCGGGCCACCCGCCATGAAATCCCAACCTGGGCCGCGGTCGCGACGGCTAGCGAGCCGACGCTCACGGCGTCCAACCTCGAGGACGCCGTCAGCACGAACACGACGAGACCCACGAAGCTGACCGCGAGTAGGACGCGAGCCACGGCGTCCGGCTGGGCCACCGCAACCCGCCCGACGATCAGGCTCAGGTAGAGCCAGGCCGCGATGATCAAGGCGACCGCGAGGAGGTTGGCGGCGGTGGGGCCGGATCGGCCGGGGAGCCGCCACAGTGGAGCCGGACCCAGGACGGACGCCGGCACGACGGCCAACACCAGCAAGCCGAGCCCAGTCACGACGAAGTAGCGCACCGTCGCATCCAGCGTTCCCGGTAGCCGCATGGCCCCAGTTTAGAAATGGCTGCACAGGCAGGCATCAGCGTCAGCACGCAGCCCGGAGGCCGCTTTGCAGTGCCTTTGCGATCGCGTTCTCGGGAGCCCCCGGACGCCTCAGGCGCGAAAGACGGGGGACGCCCAGAGGCGTCCGTCGACGGCGCAGGCGAGGACCTCGATGGACCAGCGGTCCTGGCAGCGTTCGAGGGCATCCGGGCCGCCCGCGAGGATCGCAGTCGCCAGCACGTCCGCGGTCACGATGTCGTCGGCGGCCACCGTGACCTGGCCGAAGGTCGCGTCCGCGCCCGTGCGCCAGACGTGCTCGCCGCGCTCGGCGACGCCGGAGGTAGCGACCGCGTGGCGTCCGCCGCGGCTGGTGAACTGGCTCAGCAGGGCTGTCCGGTCGTCGGGGTCGACGATCCCAACGACCCACGGACGCCCGTCCACCTGGACGCCGCTCACCAGCACGTCTCCGCCGGCGTTGATGCACCAGTCGGGGCCGTCGGCGTCCAGGATGTCGGCCGCTTCTGCAATGGCTAGGGCTTTCACGATGCCGGACAGGTCGATGACCCCGTCCGGACGCATCGGCGTGAAGCTGCCCTCCGTGGCCTCACGCCAGTCGAACGCTTGGTCGAACACCGCCCGAAACTCCGGGCTGGCATGCGGCACCAGCACCTCGCGGCGCGCGACGCGCGCGCCCTCGGCGTCCGGACGCCAGAGGCTGAACCGGTCCTCGAGGGCCTCGAAGGCGTCCGTCAGGCGGGTCCGGGTTTCGGGTCGGACGCCGTCGGCGGCGGTGACGCTGACGACGGTCCCCATGGCCTCGAAGACGAACGGCTCGGTCATGGTCAGGCCTTGGCCTGGTCCAGCGCCGACTGCAGGGAGGTCTGGTAGCTGACCGAGGTGTACGTGGCGCCGCTCACCGTCGAGATGTTGCCGCTCTGCGCCGACAACGTCGCGGACTTCAGCGTCGGCAGCGCACGGCTGTTGATCTGGGCCGAGTGGCCGTCGTTCGCGTTCGCCGTGGCGTTGACCGCCGTGATCTTGCCGCCCGCGACCGTAATCGTCACCTGGACGCTGCCATATCGGTTCGACGAGGACGCCCCCGCGAAGGTGCCGTCTTTGAGGCTCGAGGTCGACGTGGCCGTGGTGGTCGTCGTGGTTTTGGCCGCCGTCGACGTGGTGCCGGACGCGGTGGAAGTCGTTGATGTGCCGGACGCGGTGGAAGTCGTTGATGTGCCGGACGCGGTGGAAGTCGTTGATGTGCCGGACGCGGTGGAAGTCGTTGATGTGCCGGACGTGCCGGAGGTCGTCGTGGTGGTGGTCGCCGCGACGGTCTGCCCATTCGCCGTCCCGACCTGCCAACCCAGCGTCAGGACGCCGATGGAGGCCAGGGCCGATGCGACCTGTGCGCGAGTGCTCATGGTGTGGATCCTTCTGGGGCTGCAATGGCTACGTGTCCACGGTGCGCCGCGGTCCTGTGGGTTTGATGTGAGGGCGCCGTGGGGGCCCTGCGACTGTGTGGGATGTGCCAACCGCAGACCGGGCCGCGCGTCGGCGTCCGGAAACGAGATCGTTACAGGACGCAATCTGCGCGTATCGGCGAAAACATCCGCGCAACACACTGGCGCCAAGGCGTCGCGGTGTTGGTCGTGGGGCTGTTCTCGCACGCCGGACGCATCGTGTTGAATCTCACCCATGACCGACCTGCCCCAGACCACCGAGCCCTGCCGGACCCCCGACGAGATGCTCGGGCACTTGCCGGTCATCGAGGCCAGCCCGAAGGACGTCGGCACGCTCACGATGGTCGTCCGGCGTCCGAAGACCGAGCGGCGCGAGGTGCTGGACGTCGGCGTCCTGTCTCTCGAAACGGGCCTGGTCGGCGACAACTGGATCGAGCGTGGCAGCAGCCGGACGCCGGACGGGTCCAGCCACCCGGACATGCAGCTCAACGTCATCAACCACCGGCTGATCGAGTTCCTGTCGTACTCGGACGCCGCCCGCCAGGCCCTCGCCGGCGACCAGGTGCACCTCGACCTGGACCTGTCGCACGAGAACCTGCCCGCCGGGACGCGCCTGACGTTCGGTGACCCGGCCCGCCCGGACGCCCCCGCCATCGAGGTCACCGCCCAGCCCCACACGGGCTGCAAGAAGTTCGTCGCCCGCTTCGGGCCCGAGGCCATGAAGTTCGTCAACGGCGAGCACGGACGCCCCCTGCGCCTGCGAGGTCTCAACGCGAAGGTCGTCGTGCCGGGCGAGATCCGTCCGGGTGATCAGGTGACGGTGACGCGTCCGCCGAGCCTGTTGGACGCCGACGCCTGACCTTGGCATCGGGACGTGGCCCTCACCCGGAGGAACGACCACGTCCGCTGACGTCCCAGCGCTCGTCCGACCCAGCCGACCTCCGGCCTTGTCCTCGACCACCTCAACGGCCGAGCCTCGCACCCAGGCCCCAACCACCCGACCCCTACCCCGCGCCCCCGATCAGGAGAAGAATCGCGAGGGTGAGCATCGAATCCCTGGGCGGCAAGGGCGCCAACCTGATCACCCTGCGCGACGCGGGCTTCCCGGTGCCGCCGTTCGTCATCCTGGGCACCGACGAGTACCGCGCGTTCGTCGCCCAGCACCACCTGGACGCCGTCATCGCCGAGGCCGTCCGGACCTGCGAACCGCGCGAGGCGTCCGAGCTGATCAGGGCGGCGTTCCGGCGTCCGATCGACGCCGACCAGCGCCGACGCATCGCCGCAACCGTCGCTGACCTCGCCGACCGCCCGGTCGCCGTCCGCTCCTCGGCCACCGCCGAGGACCTGCCCGAGGCGTCCTTCGCCGGCCAGCAGGACACGTTCCTCGACGTCCGCGGCCTCGACGCCATCTGCGACGCCACGGTTGAATGCTGGTCCAGCCTCTGGACTGAGCGCGCCATCACCTACCGCGCCCGCAACGACGTGCCCGCCGGCTCCGTTGCCCTCGCGGTCGTCGTTCAGGAACTGGTGGACGCCGACGCGTCCGGCGTCCTGTTCACCGCCGATCCCCTCACCGGACGCCGCGACCGCACCGTCGTGGACGCCGTCTTCGGGCTCGGCGAGAAGCTCGTCTCCGGCCAGGTCACCCCGGACCATTTCGAGGTGGACGCCGACGGCTCGACCATCGAGCGCACCGTCCAGGGCGATCACAGCACCTTGTCAGACGCGCAACTCGCCAGCCTGGTCGCCCTGGGCCGCCGGGTCGCCGACCACTACGGCAGTCCCCAGGACATCGAGTGGACCCGCGTCGGCGGCACCATCAACCTCGTCCAGAGCCGCGCGATCACCAGCCTCTACCCCCTGCCCGCCGGCCCGGACGAGGCCCTGTGGTTCAGCTTCGGCGCCTTCCAGGGCATGTTGGAGCCGATCACGCCCCTCGGCCAGGACGCCCTGCGCCTCATGCTGACCGGCGCCGCGAGCCTGTTCGGCGCGACCCTCGACTACCGGACGATCCCGTTCCTCGTGCCGGCCGGCGAGCGCCTCTGGATCCGCGTCGACCGCATGCTGCGCAACGGCATCGGCCACCGGGTCCTCCCCGCGATCGCGCACGGCCTCGACCCCAACGCCGCGGCGATCGTCAAGCGGTTCGCCGACGACCCCGCCTACGCGCCGATCAAGGGCACGAGCCCGCGCGCGGCGGCCACCCTCGCCCGCACCCTCGCTCCGGTCCTCCCGCGCCTGCGGCACACGCTGTTCGCCCCCACGAACGCCCGGCTGCGCCTCGAGCGCGACGTCGACGCCTACCTCGCCGACCTTCGCGTCCGACTGGACGCCGCCGCGAACGTCACCTTCCCGCACCTGCGCCTGGCCGCCCGGCTCCGGACGCTGGAGAGCGCCGCCCCGGGCGCCTTCCGGGTGTTGCTGCCGGACTTCTTCCCCATCATGGGCCCGTCGGTCGGCATGATGCAGCGGCTCCGCACGCTGGCGTCCGAGGCGGGACTTCCGGACGCCGACGCCGCGGCCTTCACCGTGCTGCGATCGCTGCCCGGCAACGTCACGGCCGAGATGGACCTCGAGCTCTGGGCCACCTCCCGGGCCATCGCTGCCGACCCGGCCGCGCGGGCGGCCGTCTCCACCTACGACGCGGCCGACCTGGCCGCCGACTACCTCGCCGGAACCCTGGCGCCCGCTGCCCAGCAGGCCGTGGCGTCCTTCCTGGATCGGTACGGAATGCGCGGTGTCGCCGAAATCGACCTCGGGACGCCCCGCTGGCGGGAGGGTCCCGAGGGGCTGTTCCGCACGCTGGCGTCCTACCTCACGATTGATCCGGACCGCGCCCCCGACGTCACCTACGCCGCCGGACGCCGCGAGGCCGAAGAGGCCATCGAGCGGATCGCGGCGGCGTCCACGCCCGCGAAGGCGCGGCAGGTGCGGTTCATCGGCAGCCGCATCCGGGCCATGTTCGGCGCCCGCGAGACGCCCAAGTTCACGCTGGTTCGGGCGCTGGGCATGATCCGGCTGGCGCTGCAGGCGTCCGGCCGCGACCTGGTGGCGGCGGGCGTGCTGGACGATCCCGACGACGTCTTCTTCCTGCGCGTCGAGGAGTTGCACGGCGCGTTCGGACGCCGCGACCTGCGTCCGCTGGTGGCCGAGCGCCGCGCGATTCGGGCGCGGGAGCAGCGCCGGACGCGCATCCCGATCGTGCTGGTCGGCGACGGACGCACGTTCTTCGACGCCGGCATCGCGACGGACGCCGACCTGGCCGGCCTGGGCGTGTCGCCCGGCGTGGTCGAGGGGCGCGCCCGCGTCGTCGACGACCCGCGCTCGTCCGAGCTGCAGCCGGGCGAGATCATGGTCTGCCGCGGCACCGACCCGGCCTGGACGCCGCTGTTCCTCACGGCGTCCGGCCTGGTCACGGAGGTGGGCGGGCTGATGACGCACGGCTCGGTCGTGGCCCGCGAGTACGGCCTGCCGGCCGTCGTCGGGGTCGGCGGCGCGACGGAGATCCTGCGCGACGGACGCCGCATCCGCCTGGACGGGACGTCCGGGACGATCACGTTCCTATCGCTCGACGACGCCGATGCGGCAGCTCCTTCTGACGGCTGACCTCAGAGCCCTTCGGCGGCCCCGGGCCTGAAAGCGGATCGCCGGGCTTGCAGGTCGCCGCCGGTCCGCTGGTTGCGAATGTGCAGCTCGTCGCCCCTCCGCTGCACCATGAAAACGCCGTAGAAGTGGACCGCTCGGGGGTCGCCGCCATCGCTTTCAACGGTGTAGCGCTGGAAAAGGGAGTAGAGGTCGGCGCCATCCCTCGAGATCACGAACCCATCGTGGGTCAGGGCGCCCTGCATGTAGGAGTAGGTGCCCCGGTAGTAGTCGCCCGCAGGCTCGTTGCGGTCACGCAGCCACGTGAACTCGGACTCGGTGAACACCAGCACGCCAGGGTCGTCGACCAGCAGCCACGTGCCTGCCACGGGGCTGCCCGTGGCGACGGGCTGGACGCGCCGGTCCATCAACCACAACGCCAGTCGCATGCCGTAGGCGTCGAAGGCCTCCTTGTTGGCCTGCTCCTCGTCCGAGAGCGGCGGTTCCGGCTGGATCGGCCTAACCTCACTCATGCGTTTCTCCTAGCCATGGACCTTGCCCGCAATCTCGTTGAGGCTGTGCAGGCAGGATCGAGCGTCGCTCGTCCACGTGTTCATCTCGGACGCGAACGTTCGGTCCGCCGCGCTGACGTCGGAGAAGATGCGCTCGATTTGAGCTCGCGACGTCCCGTTCATATCGATCATCTTGCGGTAGTACTCGCGCCGCTCGCCCTCATCGGCGGCGAAATCCACGCCGCCGAGGACGTACGCCTGCGCGAAGCCCAGGAAATCGTCCACGCCGCCCATCAACTCCGACGGGGAGCTCTTGGCGTCCGACATGTCCAGGAACAGGCCCGCGCCAGCGGCGGTGAACATCGTGCCCGGCGAGTGGTGGACACGCCCCGAATCTAGCCCACGACCCGCGGCACGCCCATGGGTTGGCCAACCCGTCAGGCCTGGGCGTCCAGGTAGAACCAGCGTCCGCCGCGACGCTCGAACCGCGACCGCTCCGTCTGGACGCCGCCGCGGCGGCCCCGCCGCCAGTGGGCTGTGAACTCGACCACACCGTCGCGATCGTGGACGCCGCCGTCGACCACGTCGAGGATGTCGAGCTGCGTCCAGACGGTGTCGTCGAGGTCGATCGTCTCGGGACGCGTCCGCGGATGCCAGGTCCTGATCAGGTGCTCGGCGTCCCCGAGGGCGAACGCGCTGTAGCGCGAGCGCATCAACCGCTCGGCCGTCTCAGGCCAGCTCTGCGAGGCCAGGTAGGGACCGCAGCAGGCGTCCAGAAGTCCGCCGCCGCAAGGGCAGACACCTGTTTCGGGCAACGTCAGAGCCCGCGCCGAGCGAGGCTGCCGGCCTCGGCGTCCGACTTGCCCAACGCCGCCTGGACGCCGGACCAGACGTCCGGCTCGATGTCGCCCGTGACCACCAGGAACGCCTCGCGCACCTCGCCGCCGACGGGGAAGCGGCTGACGGTCACGTCGAAGGGCAGCTCGTCGGCGTGGTCGGACGCGACGTTGGCGATGATGTCGCGGACCAGCGCGAGCAGGTCGGTGTCGAGCCGCAGCGGCTGCGCGGCGTGGACGCCGTACGCCGTCATGTCGAGCAGGAAGCAGCCCTGGGCGGCGTCCACGAGGATGGTCCGGCCGACGGGGGTGTCGTCGTGGCGCAGCACCAGCCGCAGGATGTCGTCGGCGGTCGAGACGATCGTCCCGATGGCGGTCGCGGCCCCCTCGGCGACGATCAGCCCCTCGTCGAGCCCGGCCAGGTCGCGCACCAGCAAGCTCGTGAGCCCGGCGCGCTGGGCCGTCGGGTCGTCGATCAACTCGGCGATGCCGACGGCCTCGGCGACGCGGCGTCCGGACGCGGTGTCGTTGCCGCAGATCAGCGCCGCCAGCTCGTAGTCGGTGACACCGATCGCTCCAGACTCACTCATCGCGTTCCCTTCTCTGATCCTGCGGCCCAGAACTCGACCACCCATGGTGGCTTGTCTGAGTGCTCAACCTGTCGGAATTCCGAAAGGTTCAGCACTCAGACCAGCGTCGTGGAGACCGGGCGGCCGGACGCGTCGGTGTTGGTCCCGGCCGGACGCCTACTCGACGACCAGCAGCAGGTCGCCGCCTTCGACGGCCTGCGCGTGGCCGATGGCCAGGCGCTTCACCTCGCCGCTGATCGGCGACGTGATGGACGCCTCCATCTTCATGGCCTCGATCGTCGCGACCGGCTGGCCCTCGCCGACCCGCTGGCCGACCTCGACCGTCAGGGTGACGACGCCAGCGAACGGCGCCGCGACCTGGCCGCGCTTGGTGGCGTCCGCCTTCTCGCGGGCGACGACGGTCGACTTGACCGAGTGGTCGCGGACCCAGACCTGGCGCATCTGGCCGTTGATCGTCGCCATGACCGGACGCATCCCGCGCTCGTCCGCCTCGCCGATCGCCTGCAGTGAGACCAGCAGCGTCTTGCCCTTCTCGATCGGCACCTGGTGCTCGACGCCGAGGCTCAGCCCGTGCAGGAACTGCCGCGTGGTCAGCACCGACAGGTCGGAGTAGTCCTCGCAGGCGTCCTCGTAGTCCTTGGTCGGGCCGGGGAACAGCAGCCGGTTGAGCGTCCGCTTGGGGTCGGACGCCAGCGCCGCGGCGTCGGCGTCCGACAGCTCGGTCTCGACGGGCTTGGTGCGGCGTCCGGCGAGGGCCTTGGTGCGGAAGGGCTCCGGCCAGCCGCCCGCGGGGTCGCCGAGGTCGCCGTTGAGGAAGCCGATCACGGAGTCGGGGATGTCGTACTTGCCCGGGTCCTTCTCGAAGGCATCCGGGTCGATGCCCTGGCCGACCAGGGCCAACGCCAGGTCGCCCACCACCTTGGACGACGGCGTCACCTTGATGATGTTGCCCAGGATCTTGTTCGCCGCGGCGTACATGTCCTCGATCTGCTCGAAGCGGTCGCCGAGGCCGAGCGCGATGGCCTGCTGGCGCAGGTTCGACAGCTGGCCGCCCGGGATCTCGTGGTGGTAGACGCGTCCGGTGGGGCCGGCCAGGCCGGACTCGAACGGCCCGTACAGCAGCCGGACGCCCTCGAAGTACGGCTCGAGCGCGGTCGCGGCGTCCAGGGACAGGCCGGTCTCGCGCTCGGTGCCGTCCGTGGCCGCGATGAGCGCCGACATCGAGACCTGCGAGGTCGTCCCGGCCCACGCCGCGGACGCGACGTCGACGGCGTCCACCCCGGCGTCGATGGCCGCGAGCAGGGTGGCCAGCTGGCCGCCCGCGGTGTCGTGCGTGTGCAGGTGAACCGGCAGGTCGAAGTTGCTGCGCAGCTCGCGGACGAGGCGCGCGGCGGCGGGGGCGCGGAGCAGCCCGGCCATGTCCTTGATCGCGAGGATGTGCGCGCCGGCGTCCACGAGTTGCTGGGCGAGGCGCAGATAGTAGTCCAGGGTGTACAGCTTCTCGCCGGGCGACAGCATGTTGCCCGTGTAGCACAGGGCCGCCTCGGCGACCGCGGTGTTGGTCTCCAACACCGCCTCGACCGCCGGACGGATCTGGTCGATGTTGTTGAGCGCGTCGAAGATCCGGAAGATGTCGAGGCCGGTGGACGCCGCCTCGTGCACGAACGTCTTCGTCACGGCTAGGGGATACGGCGTGTAGCCGACCGTGTTGCGGCCGCGCAGCAGCATCTGCAACGGGATGTTCGGCATGGCCTCGGACAGGGTCGCCAGGCGGTCCCAGGGGTCCTCCTTGAGGAACCGCAGCGCGACGTCGTAGGTGGCCCCGCCCCACGCCTCGGCGCTGAACAGCTGCGGCAGCATGGCCGACACGTGCGGCGCGACGTTCATCAGGTCGCGCGTCCGGACGCGGGTGGCCAGCAGGCTCTGGTGGGCGTCCCGGAAGGTGGTGTCGGTGACCGCGACGGCCGTCTGCTCGCGCAGAGCCTTCGCGAAGCCGGCCGGTCCCAGCTCGCGCAGCTTCTGACGCGAGCCGGACGCCGGGGCGTCCAGCTGCTTTCTGGTCAGCTTGGGCAGCTTCTCGCGCGCGACGATGGACGTGCGCGGCTCGCCGTGCGGCTTGTTGACCGTGACGCCGGCGAGGTAGGTGAGCAGCTTGGTCGCGCGGTCCGCGGACTCGTGCGGCGTCAGCAGCTGCGGACGCTCGTCGATGAACGACGTCGTCACGTTGCCGGCACGGAAGTCGGCGTCGGCCAGGACGCCGCGCAGGAACCCGATGTTGGTGTTCACGCCGCGGATGCGGAACTCGGCCAGGGCGCGCTGTGCCCGGCGGATCGCCGTCGGCAGGTCGCGTCCGCGGCAGGTCAGCTTGACCATCATCGAGTCGAAGTGGGCGCCGACCTGGGCGCCGGCGAACACCGTGCCGCCGTCGAGGCGGATGCCCGCGCCGCCCGGCGAGCGGTAGACCTGGACGGTGCCCGTGTCGGGACGGAAGCCGTTGGCCGGGTCCTCGGTGGTGATCCGGCACTGCAGCGCCGCGCCGCGGACATGGATGTCTTCTTGGCGCAGGCCGAGGTCGGCGAGGGTCTCGCCGGACGCGATGCGGAGTTGCGAGCTCACCAGGTCGACGTCGGTGACCTCCTCGGTCACCGTGTGCTCGACCTGGATGCGGGGGTTCATCTCCATGAACGTGAAGCGTCCGTCGGAGCCCACGAGGAACTCGACCGTGCCCGCGTTCTTGTAGTTGATGTGCCGCGCGAACTTCACCGCGGCCGCGCAGATCTCGTCGCGCAGGGCCGGGTCTAGGTTCGGCGCCGGGGCCAGCTCGACGACCTTCTGGTGACGCCGCTGCACGGAGCAGTCGCGCTCGAACAGGTGGATGACGTTGCCCTCGCCGTCCGCGAGGATCTGCACCTCGATGTGCCGCGGATTCACCACGGCCTGCTCGAGGTAGACGCGGGAGTCGCCGAACGCCGCGTCCGCCTCGCGCATCGCCTCGGCGACGGACGCCTCGAACTTGGCCGGGTCGTCCACCCGCCGCATGCCGCGTCCGCCGCCGCCGGAGACGGCCTTGACGAACACGGGGTAGCCGATCGCGTCGGCGTCCGACTTCAGTTGCTTGATGTCGGACGACGGCTCGGAGCCCTTGAGGACTGGCAGGCCCGCCTCGCGGGCGGCCGCGATCGCGCGGGCCTTGTTGCCGGTCAGCTCGAGCACCTCGTGGGACGGGCCGACGAAGGTGATGCCCTCCTCCTCGCAGCGGGTCGCCAGGTCGGGGTTCTCGCTGAGGAAGCCGTAGCCCGGGTAGATGGCGTCCGCGCCGGCGGCCTTCGCGGCGGCGACGATGCCCTCGACGTCGAGGTAGGCGCGGACCGCGTGGCCCTCGGTGCCGATCTGGTAGCTCTCGTCGGCCTTGAGGCGGTACTCGCTCAGGCGGTCCTCGTGCGGAAACACCGCGACCGTCGTGATGCCGAGCTCGGTGGCGGCGCGGAACGCGCGCACCGCGATCTCTCCGCGGTTGGCGACGAGCACCTTCTTGATCATTCCGACTCCCTGGGACGCCTCAGTTACGCAAGCTGACGTGGAAAGGCAAATCTACGGTGCCTCGCCGTCCTCCGCCCACCGGACCAGATCCCTGTCCCGTCGATCGGTCCGGGAGCTCATCGAAGGACGTGACGCTTTCCCGATCCCTGAGCTTGTCGAAGGGCCAGCTTCGACAAGCTCACCCAACTGGGCTTCCGCAGGCTCTTCCGCTACTCAGGGTGGGTGCTCGTCCGCGCCGAGATGGGGTCGTGCACCGGTTGGGACGCGCCAAAGCGGCTGCGAGACTTCCCCGGTGAGCTCAACCTCGACGCCGCACGGCGAGATCAGCCCCCGCGACATGGGGGGCCCGCCGGCGGCGTCCAACCCTGATCGTGCGGACGCCGCGATCGGCTCCGACGACCACGCCGTCTGGACCAGCCGCGCGGGCCGCGCGCTGGCGTCCGTCGTGCGTTCGACCCGGGGCTGGGTGGGCGCGAACGTGGCGCTGATCGCGATGCTGGTGGCGGCATCCGGACTGCTGGTCGGGGCTCAGTGGGCGGCCGAGGAGCTGTTCGAGTCCGTGCTCGACAACGTCGGGCTCGCGGCGCTGGACAGTCCCGTCCTGACCTGGGTCGAGGGCATTCGGACGCCGTCGCTCAACGCCGCCGTGGCGTTCTTCTCCAACACGGGCGGGCCGGTGCTGCAGCCGATCCTGACGGCGCTCGTCGTGCTGTTCCTCGGCTGGCGTTGGAAGTCGTGGACGCCGGTCGTCCTCGCCCTGGTGGCGGCCGGTGGTTCGCTCGCGATGACGACGCTGGGCAAGCAGTTCTACGGACGCGTCCGGCCGCCGCTGAGCGACGCGATCCCGCCGTACGAGTACTCGCCGAGCTTCCCCAGCGGGCACACCCTCAACGGCACAGTCATCGCCGGGATCCTCTGCTACCTCATGCTGCACTGGTTCCGGACGCGAGGCGTCCGGACGCTCTGGGTGATCGTCGCCGCGGTGTATGCCGTAGCCATGGGGCTGTCGCGGGTCTACCTCGGCCACCACTGGCTCACCGACGTCATCGCCGGCTGGGTGTTCGGGCTGGCGTGGCTCGGCGTCGTCATGACCCTGCACCGCCTCTGGCTCACCGCCCGCGCGCGGTTCGGTCCGCAGCGCTGGACCGCGATGCTCGCACGATAGATTCGCGCCGTGACCTGGACGCCAGACGGACCCAACCTGGTCATGGGTGGCGACAACTTGGACGTCTGTCGCGACCTGCCGGACGCCTCGTTCCAGGTCATCTACCTGGACCCCCCCTTCAACACCGGACGCCGCCAGACCCGTTCGACGTTGACGACGAGACGATCGGACGCCGGCGGTCGCGTCGGCTTCAAGGGGCAGACGTACGAGACCGTTCGCGGCCGGGTGACGTCGTATGACGACGAGTTCGCCGACTACTGGGGCTTTCTGGAGCCCCGACTCGAGGAAGCCTGGCGACTGCTCACGGCGTCCGGCACGTTGTATCTTCACCTGGACTACCGCGAGGTGCACTACGCGAAGGTGCTGCTGGACGCGCTGTTCGGCCGCGAGTGCTTCCTCAACGAGATCATCTGGGCCTACGACTACGGCGCCCGGACGACCAAGCGCTGGCCGGCGAAGCACGACACGATCCTGGTGTACGTGAAGTCCCCGGACGCCTACTACTTCGACTCGGCCGAGGTCGACCGCGAGCCGTACATGGCACCCGGCCTTGTCACGCCCGAGAAGGCCGCCCGCGGCAAGCTGCCGACCGACGTCTGGTGGCACACCATCGTGTCGCCGACGGGGCGCGAGAAGACGGGCTACCCGACGCAGAAGCCGCTCGGGGTCTTGCGCCGGATCATCGCCGCGTCGTCGCGTCCGGGCGACTGGGTGCTCGACTTCTTCGCCGGGTCCGGGACGACGGGCGCGGCGGCGTCCGAGCTGGGTCGTCGGTTCGTCCTCGTGGACGCCAACCCCGAGGCGATCGAGGTCATGCGGCGACGGTTCGAGGGAATCGACGTCGAGTACTCGTCACATTCCCGGCTTTGACATGGTGGACCAAGCAAAAGTTGGGATTCAAAGCGCCAGACGGCCCGTCAGCGGCTCGCCTACGCTGCACACGACCGCCACACCATCGCGAAGGCTCCCATGACTGGACCACTCACCCGCTCCGAGCGGCTGGACCGCCTGCCCTTCACCCGCGCCCACGCGAAGGTGCTGGTCGGGTCCGGGGTGGGCTGGGCGCTGGACGCCATGGACGTCGGCCTCATCTCGTTCGTCATGGCCGCCCTCGCGGTGCAGTGGAAGCTGGACGCCACGACCCTGTCCTGGATCGGCTCGATCGGGTTCGTGGGCATGGCGCTGGGGGCGTCCCTGGGCGGACTGCTCGCTGACAAGCTCGGACGCCGCAACGTCTTCGCCCTGACCCTCCTGGTGTACGGCCTGGCGACGGGGGCGTCCGCGCTGGTCGGGAGCGTCGCGGCCCTGATGATCCTGCGGTTCCTGGTCGGGCTGGGGCTCGGCGCCGAACTGCCCGTGGCGTCCACGCTGATCAGCGAGTTCGCGCCGCGGCACATCCGCGGCCGGATGGTCGTCGCGCTCGAAGCCTTCTGGGCGGTGGGCTGGATCCTGGCCGCGCTCATCGGCTACCTCATCATCCCGACGCAGCCCGACGGCTGGCGCTGGGCGCTCGCGGTCGGGCTGGTGCCGACGGTGTACGCGCTGGTGGTCCGGTTCGGCATCCCCGAGTCGGTGCGCTGGCTCGAAAACCACGATCGGGACGCCGAGGCCGAGCGGTCCGTCCGCGTCTTCGAGGACGCCGCCGGCGTCGCGCCGGTTGAGACCCGTGAGTGGACGCCGTCGCCTGCGGTCGCGGGCGAGGGCATCTGGTCGGCTGTCTACCGGCGGCGGACGGCGGCCCTGTGGGTGGTGTGGTTCTGCATCAACCTGTCGTACTACGGCGCGTTCATCTGGCTACCATCGTTGCTGGTCAAGTCGGGTTTCACGCTCGTGAAGAGCTTCGAGTACACCCTCATCATCACGCTGGCTCAGCTGCCCGGCTACGCCGCGGCCGCGTACCTGATCGAGCGCTGGGGGAGGCGTCCGACGTTGGCGACGTTCCTGGTCGGCTCGGCCGTGGCGGCGGCGCTGCTCGGGTTCGCGACAACACCCGAAACGATCATCGCCGCGGGCTGCGCGCTGTCGTTCTTCAACCTCGGCGCGTGGGGGGCGTTGTACGCCGTCGGACCCGAGCTCTACCCCACCGGACTGCGCGGCACCGGCACCGGCGCGGCGGCAGCCTTCGGTCGGATCGCCTCGATCCTGGCGCCCTTGGTGGTGCCGGTGCTGCTGGTCGCTGGCGGGCATCCCGCGGTGTTCGGCGTGTTCGCGGCGGCGTTTGTGGTGGCGGCGATCGGCGCCTTGGCGCTCCCCGAGCTACGCGGACGCGCCCTCGACAACTAACCCGGCGAGGCGTCCGACGGGTTCGACAGACCCGACCTCAGCCGTGCTCGTGGTAGACGCAGAACGGCTCGGCGGCGAGGTAGTCGCCGGTCATCGCGTAAGCCCGCGCGCGGGAGCCGCCGCACGAGCCGCGGTAGCCGCAGGTGCCGCACTTGCCCTTGAGGAGCGTCCGGTCGCGGAGTTGTTTGAAGACCGGCGAGTTGCGGTAGATGTCGATGATGTCGGCGTCGCGGATGTTGCCGCACTTGAGCGGCAGGAAGCCCGACGGCATCACGTCGCCGGTGTGGCTGATGAACACGAACCCGTCGCCGTCGTTGACGTTGCGGGCGCGTCCGATGCCGTCGAGCTGGCTGTAGTGCATGCCGCGGGTCATGACCTCGGTGACGTCCTCGTCGGACTCGGCCCGCTTGCGCTGCATCACGACGCGCGAGTACTGCGGCGCGGCCGTCGCCTTGATGTCGAACGGCGCCGTCTTGGACAGGTCGTAGAGCTGGTTGAAGACGGCTTCGAATTCCTCAGCGGACGCCACATCGTCGGCCTTGGCGCGTCCCATGGGGACGAGGAAGAAGACCTCCCAGAACACGACCCCGAGGGTCGTCATCAGTGTGGTCATGGCGTCCATGTCGTCGATGTTCGCCTTGCGGATCACCGTGTTGACCTGGGTCGTCAGGCCCACCTCCTGCGCCTCGCGGAGGATGCGGAGCCCGTGATCGAAGCTGCCCTGCACCTGGCGGAACTCGTCGTGAATCGCGGCGTTCGAGCCGTCCAGGGAAATCGCCAGCCGGGTCAGCCCGACGCGCTTCAGCTCGATCATCAGCTCCTTCGTGGCCAGCGACGTGGTCGCCGGGGTGATGCCCATGCGCAGGCCGAGGTTCGCGCCGTGCCCGACCAGCTCGACGATGTCGGGACGCTTGAAGCAGTCGCCACCCGAGAACACGAACACGATGGGTCCGAACTCGCGCAGCCGGTTCATGAGGGCCTTGGCCTCGGCGGTCGTCAGCTCGCCGGAGTCGCGCTCCGGCTGCGCGCAGGCGCGGCAGTGCTTGCAGGACAGATCACAGGCCTGCGTCGTCTCCCAGATCGCGATGAACGGCGCCGAGTCGAAGTCGAGTCCCGATCTGGACGCCCCGTGCGGGTGCCCGCCCGGGTGGCCTCCTGGGTGCCCGCCGGGGTGTCCGCCGGGATGGCCTGTCGGGTGTCCGGGACGCGTCTGAGGCTGAGTCACGGGCCGTAACCTACCCGGCGGATCGCGCGGAGGCGTCCGGTTCGCAGGATCACGCCGGTCGCACATCACGGAGTTCCGTCGTACGACCAGACCGCTCAGGTGTCGCTAACCCGGAGGCCGCACGTGCCATCCAGCTCCGTGACCGAGCGTGCCCAGCCCAGGCTCCGTGGCAGCCGCGCCTAACGATCGGAACAGGAAACGTCACGCGCGAGAGCAAGGACGTCGAAAGGCCACCCACGTGCGCCCATCATCGGCGTCCCGAACATGAAGGCTGGTCCAACCAGCACGATGGGGAATTAGGCGACGCCCAGATACTGCTCGAATGTCAACCCCGGACGCCTCTCGAACTCCGCCGCCACGGCCTTGCCGACGTAGCGCACGTGCCAGGGTTCCCTCTCGTAGCCGGTGATCGCCTTCGCACCCTTCGGGTACCGGACGATGAACCCGTACTCGGTCGCGTTGCGCCCCAGGAGGCCGCCTCGGGGGGTGTGGTTGAAGGCCGTGCCGTGCGCGCCGGACGCGTTGGTCAGGTCGGCCGCGAGTCCGGTCTGGTGCTCGGACGCTGCGGGTACCGACCCGGCAACCGCTTGATCCGGGTCATCCCAGCAACCGACCGCGAAGGGCATCGACAACAGAGCAGGGCCAGACTGACGACCATGCGCAGGCGTCCCCCGGATTCGATCATCGTGACGGTCCTGGCCGGGCTGGGCATGTTCGGACCCTTCTCGACCGACACGATCTTCCCGGCCTTCGCCCAGATGGGGACGGACCTCGCGGCGTCCCCGGTGGCGCTGCAACAGCTCGTCAGCGTCTACCTCATCGTCTACGCGGCCTTCAGTCTCTTCCACGGACCCCTCTCGGACGCGCGCGGACGGCGTCCGGTCATCCTCGTCGGACTGGTCGTCTACCTGCTCGCGTCCGTGGGCTGCGCCCTGGCGCCGAACCTGGGGTTCCTGCTTGTCATGCGGGGATTGCAGGGAGCCGGAGCCGGGGCGTCCCAGATCATCGGACGCGCCCTCGTCCGCGACTACTTCGAGGGTGAGAAGGCACAGAAGATGATGGCGAGCATCGCGATGATCTTCGGGCTGGCGCCGGCGGTGGCGCCGATCGTGGGCGGCTGGATCCTCGGCTGGACCAACTGGCGCGGCATCTTCTGGTTCCTCGTCATCTGGGCGGCGCTGATGATCGCCGCGACGTTCCTGCTGCCCGAGCCGATCGGGCCGGAGCGGCGGCGTCCATTCTCACCGGGACCGGTCCTGGCCGGCCTGGGCCGCGTCTGGCGGAACGCAGACGGACGCCGCCTCGCCCTGATCGGCGCCGTGCATTTCGCCGCGCTGTTCCTGTACATCAGCGGGGCGCCGCTGGTGATGGGCCTGCTGGGCGGCGGCGAGCAGGACTACTGGAAGCTGTTCGTGCCCATCGTCGTCGGCATGATCGCCGGCTCCTGGGTCTCCGGACGCCTCGCGCATCTGCCCGGACGCCGCCTCGCGTTCGTCGGCTACCTGGTCGGCACGATCGGCCTGCTCATCAACCTGGGTCTGGCGCTGATCCCCGCGACGCGCGGACTCCCCTACTCGGTGCTGGCCATTCCGCTGCTGGCGTTCGGCATGTCGGTGGTCTTCCCGATCCTGACGCTCGCCATGCTCGACCTCTTCCCGACCGACCGAGGCGCGGCGGCGTCCGTTCAGGGGTTCGCGAGCCTGCTGGTGAACGCCGTCATCGCGGGCGTCGTGGCGCCGCTGCTGGGCGGCTCCCTGGTCACGCTGGCCGTCGGCTCGCTGGTGCTGTTCACCACGGCCTGGCTGATCTGGACGCGTCACGTCCGCCGCACCCGCCTCGCTCCCACCACCCCGGACGCCCCCGGCTACGAGCCGCTCGACGAGATGTAGAGCGTTACAGGGGGCCACGCCGCGCAGCGGCGTCCATGATCACGCGCAGCTCGGGCCAGACGCAGGACGACCCCGGGAGTCAGCGCTCCCGGGGTCGTGCGTGTCGCTGTCGCTCAGTCCTTCTTGCCGAAGATGTCCTCGAACGTGTGGATGATCGAGTACAGGATGTTGCCTTCGGAGTCGCGGTAGATCGTCTCGCGGGTGTGCGACGGGTGCATGCGGAACGACCCGCTGTGGGCTTCCTGCGCCGCCGTGTCACCCTCGACCGGGGCGCTCAGCACGCCGGACGCCGGGAGGTGGTGATCCGCCTCGGCCTCGACGGGCTCCGCGCCCCACTCCCCTTCGACGGTCGCATCGGACGCCTCGGGTGCGGCGTCCTCGACGGCGACCTCGGACGCCGCGGCGTCCCAGCTGTCCTCGCCCTGCCAGCCCGGCTGGGCCAGGTCGGTGACCTCGTCCGCGGATGCCTCGACGTCCTCGGGAGCGATCGCGGTGGCGTCGACCACGAGGGGACCGTCGGTGGCGGACGGGATGATGCCGGCCTTGGCCTCCTCGTAGAGGACGCCTTCCTCGGTGAGCCCACCGTAGGGGGTAGCCACCGGGATGACGTCCTCCTCGGTGACGGCTGCCTCGGCATCGAACGCGTTCGCGAACACCGGCGCAGCGGACGCCTCGGCGACGGCGTCCGCACCCTCGACCGCCTCGGCGGCGGGGGCGTCCACGACCTCGGCGACGGGCTCGGCCACCGGCTCAGCGGCAGCCTCGTCATCGTGGCCGTGGAGGTGCGCCATGGCGCCTTCGAGACCGTCGCGGAGGGCGTCCGTGACGCCGGCCAGCTGCGAGGACGCCTTGTCGAGGCCCTCGCGCAGCAGCGCAGTGAGTCCGGCGGCGGCGACCGGGGCGGCCGCGCCGGCGGCGGCGACGGCAGCGGCGTTCGGGGCACCGGCCGCGGCTGCGGCGGCAGCACCGACGCCCGCCACGCCAGCGGCACCGGCGGCGACGGCGTCCGAGGCGCCATCGAGAGCGGAGCTACGGATCGGCGCGGGGGCGTCCCAGGAGGTGGCCTCGCGCAGCTCCCAGGACTCCTGCTTGGCAGGGGCGGCGTACGGGGCGTCGAACGGGCCGACCTCGACCGCCGGCTCGGCAGCGGCGGGCTCGTAGCTGGCCCGGTAGGTGTCGACGAGCGACTCGGGCAGCGCGATCGCGGGGGCATCCGGATCGGCGACCGGGACCTCGACCACGGCAGACGGGTCGATCGCGGGCGCGGCTTGGTACATGGGGGCGTGCGCGTCCACGCCGACCTCGGGGACGACGACCTCGGCCTCGGGAGCGATCATCGCGGCATCCGCGGCCTCGACGACGGGCGCCTCCACGGCGTCCACGACGTCGGCGACCGGGGACCGGTAGGTGTCCACCAGGTTCTCGGGGACCTCCACCACGGAGGCGTGCGCGTGGTCGCTGACCGGAACCTCGACCACGGCGGACGGGTCGACGGCCGGCGGGGCCTGGTACATCGGGGCGTGGGCGTCCACGCCGACCTCGGGCACGACGACCTCGGCCTCGGGGGCGATCATGGCCGCGTCAGCAGCGGCGACCAGCGGCGCCTCGCCCTCGTAGGCGGGAGCGGTGGCGTCCATCACCACGGTGTCAGCCGCCTCGGCGACCACGGGAGCCGCGGCGGCCGCGACGACCGGGGCGTGCCGGGTGAAGTACTCGATGAGGGCCTGCTGCTCGGCCTCGCTGATGTGGCCGCTGTCAGCGATCGCGGGGGCGCCGTTGATGACGTCCTTGCCGTAGGCCAGGACGAGGCGGTCACCGTCCAGCCGGGAGCCGGCCAGCGGCGCGAACAGAGTCTTGGTGCCGAAGAGTCCGGCGGTGAGGGTCACCCACGCCGGCTCGTTGGATAGGTCGTCAACGTAGACGTCGCCGACGCGTCCAACCTTGTTTCCGTCCTTGCAGTACGCAGTAGCCGCACGCACAACGGCGATGTCATTGATGGAGACCACAGCCCCGTCCCTTCTTAGGTTCGACGTCATCCGACGCCCGTCTTCGCGCCGCCGCAGCCGTTCGCAGGCCGACAAGGGCAGGCGCTGCGAGCGACGGGACGGTTCGCTACACCAGTATGGCGGTGTCGCCCATGATCGGGCAGCCCCATCGGTCAAGCTCTCGGCACATCGAGCGCCCGGGTCGGCGCGGCCCCTCAGTCGGCGCTCAGCGCCAACGCGGCCGCCCCCATCGCCTCGGCGTCCGGGCCAAGACGGCTGACCACCAGCCTGGGCCGCGGCAGGATGCCCAGCAGGGACTCGAGGCGTCCAGACAACGGCTCGACGAGCGCCGAGCCGGCCTGCGCCATGCCTCCGGCTAGCACGATCACCTCCGGCGCGGTGGCGGCGACGGTGAACGCCAGGCACTGGGCCAGCGCGGAGACGGCCTCGTTTACGACGGCCGCCGCGACCGGGTCGCCCTGCGCGAGGCGTCCGAAGACGACGTCGGCTCCGGCCGACGGGAGGCCTCCGCTGCGGTCGGCGTACCGGCGGGTCACCGCCTCGGCCGAGGCGAGGCGCTCGATGCTTACCAGCGATGTCGGATCGGCCGGGTCCGGCACCAACGGCTGGCCGATCTCGCCGTGCCAGGGTCCGGACGCGGGCTCGCCGTCGGTCACCGTGACGGCCGACACGCCCGTGCCCAGGTTCACGTACAAGAATCGGACGCCGCCGTGCCCGCCCCAGCGCGCCTCGGCACGCGCACCGCAGCGGACGTCGTGACCGAGGGCGACGGGGGCTCCGATGGCGTCCGACAGCCTTTCCCGCAGCGGGGAGTCCCGCCAGGGCAGGTTGCTGCCGCTCAGCGCGACGCCCCTGGTCTCGTCCACGATGCCGGCGACGCAGACGCCCACCCGCGGCTCGCCGAGCTCGCGCGCCAAGGCCGCGACGGCGTCCACGAGCGCGGCCTCGTCGGTCGGGGTCGGCACCGGCACCGGGCCTGGGAAGCGGCGGCCGGAGGCGTCCAGGCGCAGGCCTTTGATCGTGGTGCCGCCCACGTCGATGCCCGCTGCCCGTCTCATCGCGTCCAGCGTTGGCCCGGACGCCTCACGCGTCAAGCCGGACGCCGCCGCGCAACCCGATTTTGGTCACTCTCACCGGGCTCTGGTGGTCGAAAGCGCCGCCGAACCGTCACTGAGAGTGCGCAAAACCGGGTTGCGCATCGGTGCGGCGTGCCGGAGGCGTCCGTTTGGGCAAGAATCGACAGCGACGCCGGTGAACCCGGCAGCGACCAGGAGGCAGCCATGGCCCGGCAGGACCGGCTTTCCACGCTCGTCGACTACGTGGTCGAGCGCGGCTCGGTGCACGTTGACGACATCGTGGCCGACCTGGGGGTGTCGCCGGCGACGGTCCGCCGCGACCTGGACGCCTTGGCCGCGCAGCAGTTGATCATCCGGACGCGCGGCGGTGCGACCGCCAACCACACGTCCGGGGAGGTGCCGCTGCGCTACCGGACCGCTCGTCAGCCCCGCGAGAAGGAGGCCATCGCGCGAGCGGCGGCGGCCATGGTGCGTCCGGGCGAGATCGTCGGCTTCAACGGGGGCACGACGACGACGGCGGCGGCGCATGAGTTGGGCGTCCGGATCGCCGGCGAGCCCGAGTTCGCGGGTCACTACATCACCGTCGTCACGAACGCGGTGAACATCGCCAACGACCTGACGATCCGCGAGCAGGCGCGCGTCGTTGTCACGGGCGGCGTCGCCCGGACGCGCTCGTACGAGCTGGTCGGCCCCCTGGCCGAGCTGATTTTGCCGTCGATCACGATCGAGACGCTGTTCCTCGGCGTCAACGCGGTCGACTTCGACGGCGGCTTCTACACCCACACCGAGGACGAGGCGTCCATCAACGCGGCTCTGGTCCGGGCGGCGCGGCGCACAGTCGTCCTCGCCGACTCGTCCAAGCTGGGTGGGACCGCCTTCGCCCGGATCTGCGGGCTCGCTGACGTCCAGACCCTGATCACGGACGCCGGCGCGTCCGATTCGGCGTTGGCCCAGTTGGACGCCGCCGGCGTCCAGGTGATCGTGGTCTAGATCCGCTCGGCCGCCGATCCCGGACGCGTCACGAGCACGGACGCCCCGGTCTCGTCCGGGAATTCTGAGCGGTAGCGCGCCAGCCAGTCGTGGGCGAAGGCGTCCGCGTCTTGCGCGTCGACGAGCGCCCAGACCGAGCCGCCGAAGCCGGCCCCGAACGCCGAGGACGCGTGCGCGCCCAGCTCGCGCGCGGACGCCGCCAGCGCGATCGTCTGCGGCACCTGGTTGCCCAGCAGGGTCTCGGCCAGCCGCTGCGATTCGGCGCTGACACGGCCGAACGTCGCCCAGTCGCCGGACGCCAGCGCACGGGTCGCGCCGGGCACCAGCCCGTAGGACTCCTGCAGGAAGTGCTCGAGCCGCGCCGACAGCCAGGCGTCGCCCCCGGTCACCCGGCGCAGCACCCCGAGCGTCGGGTCGGCGGGGTCGGGCGCATCACCGGCGAGCGTGCGCACGACGGCGGCGAGTGTCGCGGCACGGCGTCCGGACCGCTCGTTCCACAGGTCCAAGATGGACGCCGTCGCTAGCGATGCCCGGTTGTAGGCGTCGCGCGCCGGCCCCGTCTTCTCGGCGAGGACGCCGCTCACGGCGACCACGAACGCGACGTCTTCACTCAGCGGCACCGACTCGATCACCCGCAGCGGATCGAACTCGACCTGCAACAGCTCGCCGACCGAGCCGCAGAGCATCGCCGTGTGGTCCTCGGAGCCGCCGAACGTGCCCACCCCGCGCGAGCCGGCGAGGCCGCGCCAGGTGCGTCCGTTCTCGATGCAGGCCAGGTAGCCGGCCAGGGACAGCCGATCGGGGCAGGCGTCCTGCCAGGCCGGCGTCGACGAGAAGCCGTTCAGGTCGGCCAGCGCCAGCGCCACCCCACACAGCAGCGCCGACGACGAGCTCATCCCGGACGCCGGCGGCAGGTCTGACGTGATCGTGAGTTCACAAGGGGCGATGGTGCCGAAGTTGGCGGTCAGCCGGTCGATCGCCGTCTGGACGTAGCGCGCCCAGTGCCCGTCCGGCAGCCCCGGATCAACCCCAGCGGCCAGCCGCACCCGGTCGCCGAAGGCGTCCGTGGACGCCACCACGCCCTCTCCCCCGAGCGTCGCACGCACCGTGATGCCGTGGTCGATCGCCCCGACCAGGACGCGTCCGCCCGCGTAGTCGGTGTGCTTGCCCAGCACCTCAATGCGTCCGGGGACCCGCCACGTCAGGCTGCTCATGCCCCCACTCCCTCCCGCACACCCCACGAACGTGTTTGCTCGGTTTCGGGAAGAAATCCCGCCTTTGCCGCACGGCAAACCCGGGAAACTGGCCGAAACCGAGCAAACTCGATGGAGGTCTGCCGAGCCCGCGGACGCCGACCTCGGTCCCGCTGTCAGGCGACGCGCTCACAGCCGGACCTCCCGTCCGGCGACCCGGGCGGCCACCCCGGCGATGTCTGCGCGACTGGACAGGTCCAGCACGCCGGACGCCACCGGCACGACCCGCACCTGGTGCCCCGCTCTACCCAGCGCCGACACGGCGTCCGCGATCTCGTACTCCCCCCGCGCGGACGGCCCGATCGCTCGGCAGGCGTCAAACACAGCCGGCGTAAACGCCCAACAGTTCATGCTGATCAACGCGCGCGGCCCGGCCGCCTCAACCTCGGACGCCGACGGCTTCTCGGTGATTCCAGTGAGCACCCGGCCCGCCGACCGCAGGATCGCGTACGCCGCCACCCGCTCAGCCGGGATGTTCCCCAGCGCCACCAACGCTTCCCGCTCGTACCCGAGCGTCGCGTTCCCCGCCACCGAGCCAAGCCGCGCGACGGCGTCCGGGGCGTAGTAGTTGTCGCCGTTGACGACGACGAACCGCCGCGACCCGACCCACGATTCGGCCGCCGCGACGGCGTCCGCCGTGCCCAACGGACGCTCCTGGATCGCGTACCCGATCGACAACCGCCCCGCCGGACGCGCGTCGTAGTACTCGCGCACCGCGCCATGCTCGGGCCCGATGACGAGGCACACGTCCCGGACGCCGGCGTCCGCGAGCGCCGAGAGGACGTAGTCCAGGAACGGACGCCCGCCCAGCGGCATCATCGCCTTCGCTCCGCCGTCGGCGGCGCGCTCCTGGTCGGCGTCCAAGACCACATCGGACGCCGCCCGCATGCGGCTGCCCAGCCCGCGGGCCAGCACCACCGCCGTGGTCAACGAACTCACTCCCCCACCCCCAAATGCCGTGCGACAAGGTCTGACACCTCGGACGCCGCGGCGAGCGTCTCCTGCTCGCAGAAGACCCGCAGCACCGGCTCGGTGCCCGAGAACCGGATGGTGACCCAGCCGCCGTCGGCGAAGTAGACCTTGCAGCCATCCTCCCAGGCGACGCGCTCCACCGCCTGCTCGAACGCGGGCAGGTCGTGGTCGACGAACAGACGGCGCTGCAGTTCCGCTCGCCGCTCGGGCGTGAAGGTGAACGACCGCTCGACCATCTCGAGGCTTCCGTAGGTGGCGACGAGATCGGCGTAGATCTCGGACAGCTTCTTGCCCGACTTCGCCACCATCTCGACGAGTAGCGAGCCGGCGTAGATGCCGTCCTTGCCAGCAATGTGCCCGCGGACCGTCAAGCCGCCTGACGACTCGCCGCCGATCACGGCGTCCGTCTCGGTCATCTTCGCCGAGATCCACTTGAAGCCGACGGGCACCTCGTGGCACTCCTGGCCGTGCGCGGCGGCGACCCGGTCGAGCAGGTGCGTGGTCGACATGTTGCGCACAGCCGGACCCGTCCAGCCCTTGCCGGTCAGTAGGTAGTGGTACAGCAGCACCAGCACCTGGTTCGGGCTCAGGTACTCGCCGCGGTCGTCGACGATGCCGAGCCGGTCGGCGTCCCCGTCGGTGGCGATGCCGAGGTCGGCGTGCTTGTCGAGGACCGCGCGACGCAGCGTCTCCATGGACGCCTCGGTCGGCGACGGCATCCGTCCGCCGAAGAGCGCGTCGTGACGCTCGTTGATGACCTCGACCTGGCAGCGGGCGGTCAGTAGCACCGTCTGCAGGCAGGTCTGCGCAACGCCGAACATGGGGTCGAGGACGACGCTCAGGTGCCCGTGCCGGATGGCGTCAACGTCGAGCTGGTCCAGGATCGCGTCGATGTACCAGTTCAGGCTCGTTTGCACGGTGACAAGGCCGGACGCCCTCGTCGCCTCCGGGGACGCCCACCTCACGTCGGCGTCCGACAGACTGTTGACATGCGCTGCGAGTTCGTCGGTGATCTCGAGTTCGGCGTCCCGGCCGCCCTCGGTGAAGAGCTTGATGCCGTTGTAGAGGGCGGGGTTGTGGGACGCCGTGACGGCGATCCCGTACGCGCAGCCGAGGTTGCGGACCGTCCACATGAACATCGGCGTCGGCGCCGGGCGACCGATCAGCGTCACCGGGACGCCGTTGCCCACGAACACCTCGGTCGCCCACCAGGCGGCGACGTCGGAGAGGAAGCGCCGGTCGTAGCCGATGACGACGCCGCGCTCGGCGACGCCCTCTGCGGCCATCCGGTCACAGAGGCCCTGGACCAGCAGGCGCACGTTCGCGCGCGTGAAGCCGTCGCCGATGATGTCGCGCCAGCCGCCGGTTCCGAACGAGATCATGGTGGCCCCCCTGTCGTTGACTGATCGTATCTGATTCTAAATGGCACCGAACATGCAGTTTTGATCAGTCTGCGAGCGGTGTAGCGTTGGCTGGGGTCCACAAGGAAGGCGTCCCATGAAGCTTCTGGTCACCGGCGGAGCGGGCTACATCGGCTCCCACACCACGTTGGCGCTCCTGCGGTCCGGGCACGACGTCGTCATCGTGGACGACCTGTCGAACTCGTCGCGCGAGGCCGTCGTCCGCGTCGGCGAGTTGGCCGGACGCGAGCCCGTCTTCATCGAGGCCAACATCGGGGACGCCGCGCGGCTGGCGTCCGTTTTCGCCGAGCACCGTCCGGACGCCGTCATCCACTTCGCCGGACGCAAGGCCGTCGGCGAGTCGACCCAGCTGCCGCTGCTCTACTACCGCGAGAACGTCGCGGCGACGGTGACGCTGCTCGAGACGATGGCCGAGTTCGGCTGCAAGCGGATCGTGTTCAGCTCGTCGGCGACCGTCTACGGCGCGTCCGAGCCGCCGTTCACCGAGGACTCGCCCACCGGCGCCACCAACCCGTACGGGCGCACCAAGCACATGATCGAGCAGATCTTGTCGGACGCCGCGGCCGCCGACGATGAGTTGGCGGTCGGCGTCCTGCGGTACTTCAACCCCATCGGGGCGGACGCGTCCGGTCGGATCGGCGAGGACCCCCAGGGCATCCCCAACAACCTGGTGCCGTTCATCGCGCAGGTGGCCGCGGGGCGGCGTCCGGAGTTGGTCGTCTTCGGCAACGACTACGACACGGTGGACGGCACCGGAGTGCGCGATTACGTGCACGTCGTCGACCTAGCCGCCGGGCACCTGGCGGCGCTCGAGTACCTCAGCGGACGCCCCGGCTTCCACGTCTGGAACCTCGGCACCGGACGCGGCACGTCCGTCCTGGAGCTGGTCGCGGCGTACGAGGCGGCGTCCGGGATCGCGATTCCCTATCGCATCGCGCCGAGGCGTCCGGGTGACGTGGCGGTGAACTACGCCGACCCGGCGAAGGCCCAGCGCGAGCTGGGCTGGACAGCCGTCAAGGGCATCGACGAGATGTGCGCCGACACGCACCGCTGGCAGTCCGCGAACCCGAACGGCTACGCGCGCAGCGCTGGCTGAGCCGCCGGTGTGCTTCCACAGGTGACTTTGTTGGCGTCTACCCCGACAACGTCACCCGTGGGAGCGATGGACTTGCCCCGCGACTACAGAACCGCCGCGATCGCCTTGGAGACGTACTCGACGTTGCCCGCGTTGAGGGCGGCGACGCAGATGCGGCCGGCGTCCGTGCCGTAGACGTGATGCTCCTCGCGGAGCTTGATCATCTGGTCCTTGGTGAGGCCCGAGTAGCTGAACATGCCGACCTGCTCGGCGATGAAGCCGAAGTCCGTGACCCCCTCGGCCTCGAGCCCAGCGACCAGCGCCTGGCGCATCTCCTTGATCCGGTCGCGCATGGCGGCCAGCTCGTCGACCCACAGGGCCCGCAGGTCGGCGTCCTTCAGGACGGTCTCGACGAGCGCGGCGCCGTGGGTGGGCGGGTTGGAGTAATTCGTCCGGACCACGATCTTCACCTGCGACAGGACGCGCTTGGCCTCGTCGGCGTCCGCGCAGACGATCGACAGCGCGCCGACGCGCTCGCCGTACAGCGAGAACGACTTCGAAAACGACGTCGAGCAGAAGAACGACAGTCCGGCGTCCACGAACTTGCGGACGACCGCGCCGTCCTCCTCGAGGCTCTTGGCGAAGCCCTGGTAGGCCATGTCGAGGAACGGCACGAGCCCGCCGGCCTTCACGACGGCGATGACCTCGTCCCACTGCGCGGGGGTCAGGTCGTAACCGGTCGGGTTATGGCAGCAGGCGTGCAACAGGACGATCGTGCCGGACGCCGCCGCGCGCAGGTCCGCGAGCATGCCGTCGACGTCGATGCCGCGGCGCGCCGGGTCGTAGTAGCGGTACTCCCCCACCTCGATGCCGGCGCGGGTGAACAGCGCGCGGTGGTTCTCCCACGACGGCGTCGAGATCAGGACGCGGGCGTCCGGGTTGAGGAACTTGAGGAAGTCGGCGCCGATCTTCAGCGCGCCCGTGCCACCGAGGGCTTGGATCGTGATGGTGCGTCCGGAGGTGACGGCGTCCGAGCCCTCGCCGAACACCAGCGCCTTGACGTCGTCGTCGTAGAGCTTCATGCCGTCGATCGGCAGGTAACCGCGTGGCTTGGGCTCGGCGGCGAGGCGCTCTTCGGCGGCCCGAACGGCCGCCAGCAGCGGCAGCTTGCCCGTCTCGTCCTGGTAGACGCCGACGCCGAGGTTCACCTTGCGCGGATCCGTGTCGGCGTTGAACTTCTCGGTCAGCCCCAGAATCGGGTCGGCCGGGGCAGCGGTGACGTCAGTGAACAGCGACATGGAAACACCTTTGATCTAGCGCGGCGCGCGGTGGAGTGGCGTCGCCATCCTAAAGGTTCGTCCGTTTTCACAGTCCGGACGCCCACGCGCCGGTCCGCCGCGAGCCCCACGTACCGGCAACCCATCGGCGCAAAGCTCTCCGTTGGCTGAGCTTGTCGAAGCCGGCTGACCCGGGCGCTCCAGGGACCCACCAACCGGCCTAGCCCTTCGTCAGGTGTAACGCTCCGTCGGCTGCGGCGTCCGTTGGCTGAGCTTCTGTCGAAGCCCGCTGATCCGGTCGACCCACCGACTCCGCGGAAACCCGGTGTCGATATCAAAGAAATTTCAACTACGCTTCGGCGCATGAGCCTCTCTCGTCGTCACCTCTTCACCCTGTCGGGCGGCATCGCCGCCACCGCCGGACTCGCCGCGTGCGGGTCCAACACCGGACGCACCGACACCGCCGCCCCGGCTGCGAGTTCGGCCGCTGCCGCGCTGCCGAGCGTCTCCGTCTGGTACCACAAGTACGGCGAAGACGGCGTCGAGCAGGCCCTCAAGAAGTGGGCCGCCGAGTACACCAAGGCCAAGGTCAGCGTGAACTGGGTCGCCGCCGACTACGAGAAGACGGCAGCCGCGGCGCTCCTCACCTCCAGCGGACCCGACGTCTTCGAGTGGGGCACCGGACCGTCACTGGACATGATCCAGGCCAAGCAGGTCGTCGACGTCACCGACATCGTCGGCGCCGCAAAGGCCGACTTCACGCCCACGGTCATGAAGCGCCTCACCTTCCAGGACAAGATCTGGGCCGTCCCGCAGACCGTCGACATGCACCTGCTCTACTACCGCAAGTCGCTGCTGACCAAGGCCGGCCTGCAACCCCCGAAGACGATCGACGAGCTCATCGCGGCCGCGAACGCCCTCAAGACCAAGGACATGGGCGGCTTCTTCGCCGGCAACGACGGCGGCCTCGGCGTCCTCGGCTCCTTCATCATCTGGGCGGCCGGCCTCGAGCAGATCTCGGCCGACGGCAAGTCCGCCGGCTTCAACACGGGCGCCCTCTACGACGCCGTCGCCAAGTTCAAGACGCTCTTCGACGCCCCCGGCATGCTCAAGTCCGCCTCGACCGACTGGTACGACGCCACCCCGTTCATCAACGGCGAGACCGCGATGCAGTGGGCCGGCCTCTGGGACATGACGAAGGTCCAGGCCGCCCATCAGGACGATTTCGGGGTCATCCCGTTCCCGGCGATCGGCTCCGGCGGACGCCAGGTCGTCCCGTTCGGCGCCTACAGCGCCTGCGTCTCGGCCAAGGCCAAGGACGTGGACGCCGCCAAGGCCTACGTCAAGGCCATCTGGGTGGACGACGACGCCAAGCAGATCGAGTTCAGCAATGCGTTCGGGACGCACATCCCGGCGAAGCCGAAGCTGTTCGCGCAGGCGTCCAAGGTCGCGTCCGGCGCCGGCGCGGACGCCGCCAAGTTCGTCACGGACTTCGGCCACATCGACGACATCCTGTGGACGCCGGCGTCCGGCACCGCCTACTCGACGGCCTTGTCGAACGTGGTCAAGAGCGGCAAGGACGCGCAGACCGAGTTCACCGCCGCCGCCGACAAGGTCGCCGCCGAGCTCAAGCGCGTCACCGGCTGATCGGACGAAACAGTGGGCGGGTTTGGTACTCGTACTCCGGTACCAAACCCGCCACCAAGTCCAGGGTTCTTGGCTAAGTCCGGGCGCTGGTTCAGTCCGACTCGTCAGCGCATTGTCTCGACCGCTGTTGTGACCGTCAGCGCAATGTCAAGAACACCCTGGCGACCAGTTCGTTGCGCTGACCCCCACCATTCGCCCAGCGCACAACTCATTGCGCTGACCGATTCCGGGCAACGATCCTTTGCCCACCACTTCCCGTTCGCTCGACAGGACCGCCCATGACCACAGCGCAGGCCGCGCCAACGGCGTCCGGACGCCTCAGGCGGACCCCGACGCGTCCCGGGAACGCCCTCGCGCGCAGCCGAAACCGCTGGTTCTGGGCCTTCGTGACGCCGTTCCTGGCGGGCCTGATGGTGTTCGTCTACATCCCGATCGCGTGGAGCCTGTACCTGTCGTTCTTCGACGCCCGCAACACGGTCACCCCGACGAAGTTCGTCGGCTTGGGCAACTACGCCTACCTGCTGAGTGATCAGCTGTTCTTGAACTCGATGGGCACGTTCATCGTGTTCGCCCTTGTCATCGTGCCGTTGACGTTCGCATGTTCGCTGGGGCTGGCGTTGCTGCTGCACAAGATCCCGGTCATGCAGGCGTTCTTCCGGTCGGCGTTCTTCCTGCCGACGGCGTGCTCGTACGTGGTGGCGTCCATGGTGTGGCGGATGTCGTTCTTCAACGGCGCGCGCTTCGGCATGTTCAACACGGGCCTGCGCGGGCTCGGCCTCGACCCAGTCAACTGGCTCGAGGGCGGCTCCAACTACTGGTACTGGGTCGTGCTGGTCAGCCTGCGGCTGTGGCTGCAGGTCGGGTTCTACATGGTGCTGTTCATCGCCGGGCTGAACGCGATCGACCCGCAGGTCTACGAGGCCGCCGCGATCGACGGTGCGCGCGGCTTCAACGTGTTCCGCTCCATCACGCTGCCGCTGCTGCGGGCCACCTCGATCGCGGTGGCGATGCTGCTGCTGATCAACGCGTTCCAGGCGTTCGACGAGTTCTACAACACGCTCAACACGGTCCGCGGCTACCCGCCGTACGCGCGTCCGCCGCTGGTTTACGTCTACCTCATCTCGTTCGGCGAAGGCTCCCAGGACCTCGGCATCGGCAGCGCCGGCACCATGATCCTGACGATGGTGATCTTGGTGTTCAGCCTGGTCCAGAGCCGGATCCTCTCGATCGGGGCCGACAAGTGACCGCCCAGCAGGCCGGCGCCCGCGGCGTCCGGCTGTCGGGTTCGTCCGGACGCCGCACCCGCGGCCTGGGTCTGTGGTTGCGCTATCTGACGTTGACGGTGCTGGCCGTGGCGTTCTTGATGCCCTTCTACGTGATCGCGCGCAATGCGTTCTCGACGCAGTCCTGGATCACGGCGGCGTCCTGGAACTGGCTGCCGAACGCGTTCGGGGTCGACAACGTGGCGCGCGTCCTGGCGGACCCGGGCATCGGCGTCCTGGCGGCGCTTGGCACGTCCGCAGTCGTGGCGGTGCTGCAGACCGTCGGCACCGTCGTGATCGCGATGATGGCCGGCTACGGGCTGGCGCGCTGGACGACCCGGGCCGCGCGGTGGGCGACAGGGCTGACGGTGTTCACGCTCATGGTGCCCACGACCGTGACGTTCGTGCCCATGTTCGTGATGGTCAGCACGCTCGGGTGGATCTCGACGTTCCGGGGCCTGATCATCCCGGGGCTGTTCTCGGCGTTCGCGGCCTACCTGTTTAGGTCGTCGTTCGTCGACTTCCCGCGCGAACTGGAAGAGGCGGCGGCGATCGACGGGGCTGGTCCGTGGCGGGCGTTTTGGCGGATCGTCGTCCCGAACAGCATGGGCATGGTGGCGGCCGTTGGCACGATCACGTTCATCGGGACGTGGAACGCCTTCCTCTGGCCGTTGCTCATCGCGCAGGACCCCGGCATGCGGACGGTTCAGGTGGCGTTGAGCCAATACATGACCTCGCAGGGGATTCGGTATCCCGAGATGTTCATGGGGGCCCTGATCGCCATCGCGCCGGCCCTGGTGGTGTTCGTGTTCCTGCAACGCTGGCTCGTCCAGGGCGTTACGCAGTCAGGCCTTAAGTAGGCGCACGCCCTGAGCCGTTAGCCGGCCTTGATGACCTCATCCGCCAGCGGCGCGGTGAAGGGCTGTACCGCGTTCCACTCGCTGAACGTCACGGCGGGCGCACCCCCCGCCTGAGACTCAGCGCCGCCCTTCCGCCCGAGCTTCCGCGATCTAGCCTGCCAGAGACGTCCCAGCTCTAGCCGCAGCGAACCCCGCGACGGCGTCCATCTCGGACGCGAGCGGCAGGCGCACCACGATCTTGCCCAGGTGCTCACCGGACGCGAGCGCTTCGAAACCGTCGCGAATTTCCTCCAGCGGCACGACGCGATCAATGAGCTCCTCCGGCAGGGGACCCTTCTCGTCGATCAACGCCAGCAACCCCTTGAGCTCGTCGAGGGTGCACATGGTCGACCCGACGATCTTGAGCTGCAGGTAGAAGACCCGCTGCAACTCGGGGTCCGGCGAGCCGCCGGTGGTCGCGCCGCACAGCACGACCGTCCCACCCGGACGCAGCGCCCGCAGCGAGTGCGACCACGTCGCCTCGCCCACCGTGTCGACCACGACGTCGACTCGTTCGGGCAGCCGGGCCCCCGTCTCGAACGCCGCATCGGCGCCCATCGCCAGCGCGTAGGCGCGCTTCTCGGGCGTCCGCGCCGTGGCGTACACCCGAGCCCCGAGCGCCTTCGCGATCCAGATGGACGCCGCCGACACTCCCCCGGACGCCCCCTGCACCAGCACCGCCTGGCCCGCGCTCACTCCGGCCCGCGTCGTCAGCATCCGGTAGGCCGTGCCCCACGCCACGGGCAGGCAGGCGGCCTCGTCGAACGACAGCCCGTCGGGCAGGTCAACGACATTGCGCCGAGGCACGGCGATGTACTCCGCGAACGTCCCGGGGTGGATCTCCGACAGGATCTCGCGCCGCGGGTCCAGGGTCTCGTCGCCGCCGCCGGCGTCCGGATCACCGATCACGCCGTGCAGCAGCACCCGTCGCCCGTCCAGTTCACCGACCCCATCGCAGCCCAGGATCATCGGGATGCGCTCAGCCGGATGCCCGACCCCGCGCAGCGTCCACAGGTCGTGCGGGTTGAGTGACGCCGCCCGGACCCGCACCTTCACCCAGCCCTCGGGCACCTCGGGCTCGGGCACGTCCTGGACCACCAGCCCCGCGATCGGATCCGTCGCCGACTGGGCTACCGCCACCGCTGCTCTCATGAACGCCTCCTGCTCTCTACCCGGATTCTGTCCCTCTCAACCGACAGAATCGCGCACGTCGGCCACCGGCGACACCGTGAGAGTGACGAGATTTGGGTTTGAGGCGTTCGGCACGGGTGGTCGGCTCTCCACCACCGCCCACGACACCCGATTCGACCATCGGCTAACAGCGCCTCGCCCTGGGTCGCTCGGGAACTGTCTGCCACGCCTGATAGGCATGACCCATGCAACCCACCCCGGTGATCGAGGTCGACGACTTCACGATGACCTTCGGCGACAAGACGGTCATCGACGGCCTCACGTTCGACGTTCGCCCAGGCGAGACGTTCGGCCTGCTCGGCTCGAACGGCTCGGGCAAGACGACGACGATCCGCGCGCTGCTCGGCATCTACACCCCGACGGCCGGACGCCTCCTCGTCCAGGGACGCCCCTACGACCCGGCCGTCCACGGAGGCCTGTCCTACCTCCCAGAAGAGCGCGGCCTCTACAAGAAGGAGACGGTCATCGACGTGATGACCTACTTCGGCCAACTCAAAGGACTCCCCCGCGCGCAGGCGTCCGCCTGGTCGTTGCACTTTCTCGAGCGTGTCGACCTGGCCTCCCACGCCCGGACGCGCCTCGACAAGCTGTCGGGCGGCCAGCAGCAGAAGGTGCAGCTGGGCGTCACCGTGATGGCGAACCCGGAGATTCTGATCCTGGACGAGCCCACGAAGGGCTTCGACCCCGTGAACCGCCGACTGCTGCTCGACATCATCGAAGACCACCAGCGCGCCGGCGCGACCGTCGTCATGGTCACCCACCAGATGGAGGAGGTCGAGCGCCTCTGCGACCGCGTCCTGCTGCTCAAGGACGGCCGCGCCGAGGCGTACGGCACAGTCACGGAGGTCCAGGAGCACTACGGCGGGCGCATGATCCGGCTCACCTATGCCGGCGTCCTGCCGACCTCGAGCGCGTACGTCATCGAGACCAACGAGAAGAACTACGCCGAGTTGTCCCTGACATCGGACGCCGACGCGCAAGTCGTCCTGCGGCAGCTGCTGGACGCCGGCGTGACCGTCCGCTCGTTCGAGGCTGGGCTCGCCAGCATGGAAGAGGTGTTCCTGCGCATCTACGGCGCGGACGCCGCGAAGGAGGCCTGACATGGCTGATACCACACGCCGTCCGGGCGCCTGGCACAACCTCGGCACCGTCATCGCGTTCGAGGTCCGCCGCACGCTCAAGCGCCGCTCGTTCTGGGCGATGACCCTGGCCGTGCCGGCGCTGATGCTGGCGATCAGCGCCCTGGTCATCTTCAGTAACGGCTCGGCGATGAAGAGCGTGGACGCCTCCCAGCGTCAGCAGGTCCCCTTCACCTACACGGACGCGTCCGGGCTCATCGACCCGACCATCGCTGCCAAGAGTGGCGGAACTCCGACCTCGGACGCCGACGCCGCCCGCGCCGCCGTGGTCGCGGGCAAGGCCGACCTGTTCATCGCGTATCCGGCCGATCCGACCAAGCAGACGATCGAAGTTGCCGGGCGCGACAAGGGCATCGCGCAACCGACGGACTACGCCGGGATCGCCCGCTCCGTCCTGCTGGCTTCGGCGAAGGAGAAGGTCTCGGACGCCAAGCTGGCCGGCGTCCTGACCGGCACGCCGCGCGTCCACGAGCTGACGTACGCGGACGGCAGGGTCGCGCCGGGCGTGGCGTCGGTCATCCTGCCGGGGGCGTTCCTGGTGCTGTTCTACCTAGCCATCATCATGTTGGGCAATCAGATGCTGAACATCACGGTGGAAGAGAAGGAGAACCGCGTCACCGAGATGATCTTGACGACGATCCAGCCGACGACGCTCATCCTCGGCAAGCTGCTGGCCCTCGTGGCGGTCGGCTTGGTGCAGACGCTCGTCCTGATCGGGCCGATGTTGGTGCTGCCCGGGCTGATCATGACGCTCCTGGGCGCCAACCTGCCGAGTTCGGCTGATCTGCCCCCGGACGCCCTCCCGTCCATGGCGGACCTGGCGTCGGCGATCAATCCGCCGGCCATCGCCGTCGGCGCCCTGTTGTTCCTCGGCGCCTTCTTGATGTTCACCGGGCTGCTGGTGTCGATCGGCGCGATCATGCCGACGGCCAAAGACGCTGGCTCCGCGTTCGGCACCATCGTCATCGCCCTGTTCCTGCCGTTCTATGCGATGGGCATCTTGATGGCCGATCCGCACGGGGTGGCCTCGCAGGTGCTGACGTTCTTCCCGCTGACCTCGCCGGTGACGGCGATGGTCCGCAACGCGACCGGCACGCTCTACCCGTGGGAGACGGCCGTGACCCTGGTCCTGATCTACGGGTTCGCGGCGCTCTTCCTGGCCCTCGGCGTCCGGCTGTTCCGGACGGGCTCGATCAGCTACAACGCCAAGCTCGACATTCGGAAAGTTTTCAGTTCTCGACGCTGTTGACAGTGAATATTGCTTGCAACGTCACCGTTTGACGCTAGGATCGCCCGGACTCACCCAGATTCACGAAGGGGCACCCATCATGGCGGCTAGCGCGCGGTCGGCACGGCAGCAGCAGGCGATCGATCAGGTCGAGACGTTCAGCGCTCACAACTATTCACCCCTCCCCGTGGTGATCGCCGAGGCGGACGGCGCGACCGTCGTCGACCTCGACGGCAACACCTACCTCGACTGCCTTGCGGCCTACTCCGCGGTGAATTTCGGCCACCAGAACCCCCGCCTGCTCGCCGTCGCCGAGAAGCAGCTGCGCACGCTGACGCTGACGTCGCGCGCCTTCTACAGCGCCCCCTTCGGCCCGTTCGTCGAGGCCCTCGCGAAGATGTGCAACAAGGACATGGTCCTGCCCATGAACTCCGGCGCCGAGGCCGTCGAGACCGCCATCAAGACGGCCCGCAAGTGGGCGTACGAGGTCAAGGGCATCCCGGACGGCCGCGCCGAGATCATCGTCATGGACGGCAACTTCCACGGCCGCACGACCACGATCATCTCCTTCAGCGATGACCCGGACGCCCGCGACAACTTCGCGCCCTTCACCAGCGGCTTCGTCTCGGTGCCCTATGGGGACGCCGTCGCCGTCGAGGCCGCCATCAACGAGAACACCGCCGCCGTGCTGATCGAGCCCATCCAGGGCGAGGCCGGCGTCGGCATCCCGACCGAGGGCTTCTTGAAGGCCGTCCGCGAGATCACCGCGCGCCGCGGCGTCCTGATGATGGCCGACGAGATCCAGTCCGGTCTCGGTCGCGCCGGCGAGACGTTCGCCTGCGACCGCGAGGGCGTCGTCCCGGACGTCTACATCCTCGGCAAGGCGCTGGGGGGCGGCATCATGCCGCTGTCGGCCGTCGTGGCGGACGCCGACATCCTCGGCGTCTTCCAGCCCGGGCAGCACGGCTCCACGTTCGGCGGCAACCCGCTGGCCTGCGCGATCGGCTCCGAGGTCATCGACATGCTGGCGACCGGCGAGTTCCAGGAGGCCTCCCGCGTCCAGGGCAAGAAGCTCGGCGACGCCTTCCGCGCGCTGATGGCCAAGGGCTACCTGACCGAGGTCCGCCAGGCCGGCCTCTGGCTCGGACTCGACGTCGAGCCCTCGCTCGGCACCGCCCGCGAGCTCTGCTACCGCCTGCTGGCCAAGGGCATCCTCGCCAAGGACACCCACACCAAGACGATCCGGTTCGCTCCCCCGCTCGTCATCACGGACGCCCAGGTCGACGAGATCATCGCCAAGACGACCGAGGCCTTCGAGGAGGCCGCGGCCCAGCGCGACGCCAAGTAGCCCACGAAGCAAGCAGGACGCCCCCGCAACCATCACAGGTTGCGGGGGCGTCTGCCGTCTGGCAACGGACGCCGACGGCGTCCGAAGTCCTAGCGGATCAGGCCTGCTTGATCGCGGAGACGTCGAACTCGAGCACGATCTTGTCGCTCACGAGGACGCCGCCGGTCTCGAGGACGGCGTTCCAGGTGAGGCCGAAGTCCTTGCGGCTGACGTCGACGCGGCCCTCGAAGCCGATGCGGGTGTTGCCGAAGGGGTCCTTGGCCTCGCCGGTGAACTCGAACGGGATGGCCACCGAGCGGGTGACGTCCTTGATCGTGAGGTCGCCGGTCACCTCGACCGTGGAGTCGTCCACGATGTCGAAGCCGGTGCCCACGAAGGTGATCGTCGGGTAGGTCTCGACGTCGAAGAAGTCGGCGGACTTCAGGTGCCCGTCGCGGCCAGCGTCGTTGGTGTTGACGCTCGCAACGTCGACGACGACCTTCAGGCTGGACGCCGCGGGCTCGGCCCCGTTGATGGTCGCCTCGCCGGTGAACGCGCTGAAGCTGCCGCGGACCTTGGTCACCATCGCGTGACGCGCGATGAAGGCCAGGGACGAGTGCGAGGCGTCCAGGACGTAGGTGCCCTGCAGATCGCGGATGGTGCTCATGAAGTGCCTCCTGAAAAGAATCGGTTGAAGTCTCAACAACTCCGACTCTAGGCCCAGTTCATTGAAGTGTCAACTACCTGGGCTCAGGCTTCACTCAGGGCCGATCGTCGATCCAGGGGACGCGACGCGCGGCGTCCACAAGCCTTTCCATCTTGAGGTCAAGTATCTCGACGTAGGCACATCGCGATGCCATGATGGGAGAACTTCGCCGGGGGTGCTCCGGCGCCGCAGCCGCAGGTAGTCTGACCAGCGTAAGCAGGGCTGCTTCAATGAGGAGGAGAGCTATGACAACCCCCGCCACGATGAGCCACGGGGATAAGTCCCTCGAACTGCCGTTCGTAGAGGCGACCCAGGGCAACAACGGCTTCGACATCAGCAAGCTGATGGCGACCACCGGCGACACCACGTTCGACATCGGCTTCGCCAACACGGCAGTCTGCAAGTCGGCCATCACCTACATCGACGGGGACGCGGGCATCCTCCGCTACCGCGGCTACCCCATCGAGCAGCTGGCCGAGAAGTCGTCCTTCCTCGAGACCGCCTACCTGGTGCTCTACGGCGAGCTGCCGACCCAGGAGCAGCTGAGCACGTTCAACGACGACATCAGCCACCACATGGTGATTGACGAGCGCATCCGCGAGATGTTCCGCATCTTCCCGCGCCGCTCGCACCCGATGCCGGTCCTCAGCGTCGGTGTCACCGCCCTCGGCCTGTTCTCCGAGGACACCATTGGCTTCACCGAAGAGAAGCTGGACGCCGCCACCAAGCGCCTGATGGCCAAGCTGCCCACGCTGGCCGCCTACGGCTACAAGAACTCGATCGGCTCGCCGACCCTGTTCCCGGACTACTCCCTGAGCTACGTCGAGAACTTCCTGCGCATGTCGTTCGGCTCGGTGACGCGTCCGTACGAGTTCAGCGACGAGGTCACCAAGGCCCTGGACGTCCTGCTGATCCTGCACGCCGACCACGAGCAGAACTGCTCGACGTCGACGGTGCGCCTGGTCGGCTCGGCGCAGACGAACCTGTACCAGTCCATCGCGTCCGGCATCAACGCCCTGCACGGCCCGCTGCACGGCGGCGCCAACCAGGCCGTCCTCGAGATGCTCGACGACATCGCCGACCGCGGCATCTCCGTCCAGGAGTACGTCAACCGCGTCAAGGACAAGAACAGCAACGAGCGCCTGATGGGCTTCGGCCACCGGGTCTACAAGAACTACGACCCGCGCGCCGCGATCATCAAGAAGCACGCCGACGCCATCCTCCGCGGCCACGACGGCAACGACAAACTGCTGGACATCGCCCTGCAGCTCGAAGAGGCCGCCCTGAACGACGACTACTTCATCCAGCGCAAGCTGTACCCGAACGTCGACTTCTACACGGGCCTCATCTACCGCGCGATGGGCTTCCCGACCGACATGTTCACGGTCCTGTTCGCGATCGGACGCCTCCCCGGCTGGATCGCCCAGTACCGCGAGATGCAGGCCGACCCGACGAACAAGATCGGACGCCCGCGTCAGATCTACGTCGGCGAGAAGGAGCGCAACTACGTCGCCATGGGCGAGCGCAGCAACTGAGCAACGCCGAAACAGGACGCCCGCCGGCACCCCGGCGGGCGTTCTGCCTTGTCAGGGGGATGTTCGCTGGACGCGTCCGGCTGGCTGCGGGCGCTGCCCCGGACGCAACAGCTGCCCAAGCCGCGCGACGGCGTCCGCTAGCAACTCGGCGACGGGGACGGTTCGGCGCAGCTCGATGCGCCACTGGACGCCGCCCACGTGCTCTTTGAAGCCGACCCGCTCCAGCCAGCCGGCTGGCAGGTGGGCGCAGTCGGGGCGTCCGAGCGTGCCGTAGGCGATCAGGCAGCGCCCCCCCTCGGCGACGAGCAGGGCGCAGGCGCGCTGCACGAGCTGGGTGCCGATGTGCTCGCCGACGTCGTCCGGGCTGACCCAAAGGCGTTCGATCACGGACGCCCCCGCCGGGCAGAGGTCGCGTTCGGCGTCCGCGGCCCCGAGGACGAGGACGCCGACGGTGCGGCCGTCCCGGACCACGGCGAGGCCGCGCTGGGCCGCGTCCGGGCAACGCCCACACCAGGGGCAGGTGAGCGCGGCGACGTCGGAGGGCGCCAGGGTGACCAGCGTTCGCATCGCGCTCCGTTCGACAGTCCGTCAATGGGACTATAGGCGGGTGACCGCACGCCCACGACTGACCCGACGAGGCGTCCTGGTGCGCCAGGCGCTGTGGGTCGGCGTCGGCTTGGCCGTCGCCGGCGTCATGCTGCTGCTGGGCGTCTGGCAGATGCAGCGCTCGATGGACAGCGGCGCGGCGGCCATCGCCGCGCGCGCCGCGGAGCCGCCGTCGCCGCTGCTGAACCACATCCATACCGACGGCACGTTCGACGACATCTACGGCAAGCCGGTGACCGTCACCGGCGAGTACCTACCCGGCCAGCAGCTGCTCGTCGTCGCCAAGGACGGCACGGTGCGCGTCCTCACGGCCTTCAAGGTGGCCGACGGCCGGGTCGTCCCGATCGTCCGCGGTGCGGTGTCGAGCCGGGACGCCGTCGCCGCCGCTCCCCCGCCGGCCGGCGTCCAGACCGCGACCGGGCTGTTCCTGCCCGGCGAGGGGGACGCGGAGTGGTCGGTCGCGTCCGGCGAGCTCGGCAGCGTCCGGATGCCGTTGTTGGCTCAGCGTTGGCCCCAGCAGGTCACGCCTGGGTTTGTGACCTTGGACGCCGCGGGCGCGGCCGCCCAAGGGCTGGCGGCGGCGTCCGTCACGCTGCCGCAGGGCGAAAAGTCGCTGCAGAACGGCTCGTATGCGCTGCAGTGGTGGCTGTTCGCGGCGTTCGCACTCGTTTTTGGGCTGAAGCTGGCGCACTCCGTGGGCGAGGCCGATCGACGCGCGGCCGAGGCGGAAGCTGCGGCGGAGGCGTCCGAATCGGCGCCGCTGGGCGCAGCGGCTAACGTGGTCCGGGATGCCGCCAACGGGGCGGGCCGAGAGGAAGTTTGATCGTGGGGCTGTTCCCTGACACCGAGCCGGATTTCGAGCCCGACGAGGTGCCCTCGATCCGGAAGTCGCTGCTGTTCTACCGAGTGATGGCCTGGGTGGTCGGGATCATGCTGGTGATCTTGGTCTGCGTCGGTATGCCCCTGAAGTATCTGGGCGGCATCGGCTGGGTCGTGATGTATGTCGGGATCGCCCACGGCTGGCTGTATCCGATCCTGTTGATTGCCGCCTACAACCTCGGACGACGCGTCCAGTGGCCGTGGCAGCGGCTGCTCGCGATCGCCCTGGCGGGGACGGTGCCGTTCTTGTCGTTCGTGGCAGAGGTCTCCGCGACGCGTGACGTCCGCAACCGAATCATAAGAGTTTCTCAGGAAACCATTGGTTGACGCTCACGCGTCCAGTAGGTTGAGTGCTTTTGGAGGACCGCACTTGATAGACCTCGATCGCCCGGGCAGCGGGCCGCGTAGACGCGCGCCATTGGGGCTGCTCGTCGGCATGGTTGTCGCGGTCATCGGCGCCCTCAGCGGGCTCATCTTCGTGATGAGCCAGGGGGTTGGGCGCGCCCCCACGACCGCCAAGGTGTCAGCGGTTCCGACCGTCGTCACGATCGGGGCCATGCCGACGCTGAGCCAAGCCCCGTCGCTGACGTCCCTCACGCCGAACGAGGTCAGCACCTCCGAGCCGTCGCCGACCCCGTCCGTGGTGACGCTCGCTCCGGACGCCTGCCCCGCAGGTGACTTCTCGGGGAACGCCTATGACGGGTCCTGCGGAACCGCACCGGCACCCACGTCCGCGGCTCCGGACTCGTGCCCCAAAGGCGACTACTCCGGTTCGGCGTTCGACGGATCGTGCGGAACAAGGCCGGTGCCCACCCGGACGCAACCGGCGATCGACGTGTGCCCCAACGGTGACGTCAGCGGCAGCCCCACGGACGGCTCCTGCGGCACGATGCCGACGGTGGTCGTGACGTCGTGCCGCCTCGTGCAGGGTCCTGGGAGCCAGGGCGCCGAGGTTGTCGCGCGGGTGACCAACCCCGTTCACGTTCGGTTCAAGCTGACGCTCACGGTGAGCGGCGACTCTCAGGGGCTTCCTCCCTCCAACGCCGACGGGAAGGACTTCAGCTACGTCAGCAAGAAGGCCAAGGTCGCCGAGGCGTGTTCCGCCCGCCTCACCGTCGGGTGATCTGGGGGCGCTTCGCAGTTCTGGAGGCCGCCCCGGGCAAAGCCCTCATCCGGGTTGAGGTCCGCGACGATGTTCAACACGACGCCGGCGATGACTCAATTGTGCTGAAAAGTATGAAGCGCTATATCGATAAACTGCTAGAGCGCTGTGTCGATTCCGGATCGCAGGACATTGAGAATCCGACCGAGGTCATCTTCTGAAGCGAAATCGATGGTGATCTTGCCGCGGTGCCTGCCCATGGCGACATTGACTCTCGTGTCCAGGATGTCCGTCAGACGCTCCCCCAGCTCGGCGGCGCGCGGGTTGATGGTCCGCGGTTGGCTGGTTCGCTGCTGGGCGCGACCCTTGGTACCGACGGCCACGATCTCTTCGACCGCGCGGACGCTGAGACCCTCGGCCACGATGCGCTGGGCCAGACGCTCTTGGTCGGCTTGATCGTTGAGCGCCAGCAACGCGCGCGCGTGGCCGGCGGACAGGACGCCGGCCGCAATGCGCCGTTGGACCGGTGCGGGCAGCTTGAGCAATCGGATGGTGTTGGAGATCTGCGGCCGAGAGCGCTTGATGCGACCGGCCAACTCCTCCTGAGTACAGCCGAAGTCGTCGAGCATTTGCTGGTAGGCCGCCGCCTCCTCCAGCGGATTCAGGTTGGCTCGATGCAGGTTCTCCAGCAGCGCATCGCGAAGCAAGTCAGCCTCCGCGGTGTCGCGGACGATGGCCGGGATGGTGGGCAGACCGGCCGCCTTGGTCGCGCGGAGTCGCCGCTCCCCCATCACGAGTTCGTAGGCACCGTCCGGAAGCGGCCTCACAACCACCGGCTGCAGTAAGCCGACTTCCTTGATCGACTCCACCAACTCGGCGAGATCGTCTTCGTCGAAGACGGTACGCGGCTGCTTAGGGTTGGGCCTGATCTGGTTGACATCGATGTCTGCGAAGTGCGCTCCCAGTTCCGATGCTCCGACGGGGGCGTGGGTTTCCGAGGTGGCCGACTGGGTTTCGGGCCCGGTGGCCCTGATCAGGTCACCCAGGCCGCGCCCAAGGCCGCCGTGACGTTTGGGGGTCGTTGCCATGGTCGTTGTCCTTCTCTCAGAGGTGGGCGCCACGTTCGGCGATCTCACGTGCCGCCGTGAGATAGGCCTGAGCTCCCGCCGAGGCCAGGTGGTAGCTGAGCACAGTCTGGCCGTAGCTCGGCGCCTCCGCGACGCGGACGGACCGCGGGATAGCGGTGGGCAGCGTTTGCGCGGCGAAGTGCTGGCGAACCTGGTCCGCGACCTGCGACGAGAGGTTCGTGCGTGCATCAAACATGGTCAGCAGGACGGTCGTGAGGCGTAGATCATCGTTGAGTCGGCCCTTGACCAGGTCGATGGTGCGCATGAGTTGCGTGACCCCTTCCAACGCGTAGTACTCACACTGGATCGGGATCATGATCTCCCGCGCGGCGACGAGCGCGTTGAGAGTGAGAAGGCCCAGGGATGGGGGACAGTCGATCAGCACGTAGTCCACGTAGTACTTCGTGAAGAAGTCGGCCAGGGCGTTCCGCAGCCTTGTTTCACGTGAAACGGTGGCCACCAGCCCGATCTCAGCGCCCGCAAGATCGATCGTCGCCGGCACGACCCAGAGACCCGGAATGTCCGGACAGGACTGCAGTACCGATTCGACCGGTTCACCGTCGACCACCACCTCGTAGGTTCCCCGCACCCCCTCCTGGTGCTCCACTCCCAACGCGGTGCTCGCATTTCCTTGAGGGTCCATGTCCACGACGAGAACCTTGAGTCCGCCCAACGCCAGCCCGGCCGCAATGTTCACCGCCGTCGTCGTCTTCCCCACGCCACCCTTTTGGTTGGCAATGACGATCACCCGCGGCACTGCAGGGCGGGGGAGCGCGGTCACCGTTTCACGTGAAACATCGATCGCCAGATCATCGGGGGTCAGGGGCGCGGCGGTGGCAAACTCGTCTTCATCGAAGGCGACTCGTCGTGCGGAGCTATTCGACACCACAAACCCCTCACTGGCTCTGGACCCCGCCGAGCCTACCAAGTGCAATGACGAACCCGATCACCTAGTCAAGACCCTGTGGACAGTGCGAATCGCGTGCTCACGAACGAGACGAGCCTAGCCCAGCCGCCCCACGCCGTGCGTTCCCAACATGGCTCACGCACCGACTCAGTACGGCTGGTCGGGTATCCGACAAGCCAGCTCTCCCTGGAATCGCGCGACGACATCAGCCGGCTCCGCCGGGCTAGAAGAGGTGGGCCGTTCAGCCGAGCGGCCGATCAAGCGGCGCCACGGCCCGGTCACGATTGGTGATCAACCCGGCAAGGCTCAACCCCGCACTCCGATACGCAAGCCCAAACTCGCTATAGCTCTTTCTCCTTTTCTCTCTTTGTCGCTTTCTCGCTTCCGACGAAATCCACACCTGTGGGTGATCCTGTGGATGAACTACACGCCTGTCATTCAGACCCGCCCGCACCGGGGTCCAGCAAGCAGCCGCGCGTCATCGCACCCAAGCAGGCGGAACCCGCCCGCGACGCATACACCCGGCCCCACGCACCCGGCGCCTGCACACCTGACCCCCAGCACGGACTGACGCCCAAGGCGTCCGGACCTATGCTGAAGCGCGATCCGCCGACCAGACCTCGGCGGGCTAGGGGAGGCGCCATGATCCGCGGTCGCGCAGAGTACGAGAACGTGCTGCAGGCCATGGGGATCTGCCTGTCGTGCCGCATCCCGGCGCTGCTGTGGGGCGACCCTGGCCAGGGGAAGACGGCGGTCGTTGAGTCCGCCCGGGCGTCCGGCTGGCACGTCGAGACTCTGATCATCAGCCACTACGAGCCTTCGGACTTCGTGGGGCTGCCCATGCTGATCGACGGCAAGGTCGAGCTCGCGCCGCCCGCCTGGGCCGTCCGGCTGCGCGACCACGACGGCCCGGCGATCGCGTTCTTCGACGAGTTCTCGACCGCGTCTCCGGCACTCCAGGCCGCGGCGCTGCGCCCGCTCACCCACTACCAGGTGGGCTCGCTCCAGCTGCCGCGTACGGTCTCGTTCCTGGCCGCCGCGAACCCCGCGGACGTCGCCGCGGCCGGCTGGGAGCTGGCCGCACCGACCGCGTCCCGCTTTGTTCACCTCGACTGGGAACTGCCGCTCGAGGTCTTCGCCGAATCGCTGGTGACCGGCGTCTGGCCAGCGATGCCGGTCTACGAACTCCCCACTGACTACGCCGAACACCTCGGACGCCAGCGCGTTCTAGTGTCGGGCTTCCTCCGGGCTCGCTCGGCGCTCCTCACGTCGATCCCGAGCACGGCCCTCGATCGCGGCAAGGCCTTCCCGAACCCGCGCACGTGGGATTACGCCGCCCGCCTGCTCGCCCTCGCCGCCGCCATCGACGCCCCCGAGGCCGTCAGCCGCTTGCTCGTCGCCGGCTGCATCGGGGACGCCGCCGCGAACGAGTACCTCGCGTGGGCCTCGGCCCTGGACCTGCCGGACACGGACGCCGTCCTCGCCGACCCGCGCGCGGGCTGGTTCGCGGACCAGCGTCCCGATCGGGTCTACGTCACGCTGCAGGGTGTCGTCGCGCGGGCCGCCGGCGACCCCGCCCACTGGGCAGCGGCCATCGACGCGTGCTGCGCGGCGGCGTCCGAGAACGCGGTCGACCCGGCCGTGCCGGCGATCCGGGGGCTGCTCCGGATCCGCCCCGCGGACGCAACGCTGCCTCCCGACATCATGGTCTTCGCCCCCGTGCTCTCCCTCGCCGGCCTGCTGCCCGACCGACCGTGACCGAGCTTTCGGACGCCGTCGCAGCCGCCAAGCTGCGGCTGGTCAGCGCGGGGGCGTCCGACCTGCCCTACCTGTCCAAGGGACTGTATGCCCTTGTCACCGTGCCATCGGACGCCGTCGCCACCGTCGCGGCCGACGAACAGTGGCGCCTGTACGTCAACCCGACGTGGGCCAGCGACCACCCGATCGACGACCTGGCCCGCGAGATCGCCCATCAGCTCTGGCACCTCCTCTTCGACCACGCCGGACGCGCCCGCGCCGCCGGTGTCGACGCTGCCAACGCCGAGGCGTGGGGTGAGGCGTCCGATCTGGCGATCGTGGACGCCGTGGGTGCGGTCGGCGCCGTCCCGGCCTGGCTGATCGAGCGAGCCAGGAAGCTGCGCCTGCGGCGTCCCGATCTCGACAACCAGGCCACCGCCGAACAGCACTGGGCCAAGCTCAGCGGCGCCGTGGCCATGCCGCCCGACACCGAGGAAGGCGAGCCGGACGCCGAGGCGCGGGGGAGTGAGGGGTCGGCGTCCGACGGACTGCACCGCGAGTGGGAACTGCCCAGCGAGGCCGGCGTCGGCGGATTGGACGCCGCGGCCGCGGACCTCGTCCGGCGCTCGGTCGCCGAGTCTCTGGCCCACTGGGCGGACGGACGCCCCGGCGAGATCCCCGGCGAGCTGGCCCGCTGGGTGCGCGCGACCCTGAATCCACGGCTGCCGTGGGAGCAACTCCTCGCCCAGGCCACCCGCCGCGGACTCGGCTGGACCTCCGGGCGCACCCACACCACCTACACCCGGCCCAACCGGCGGGCGGCGTCCGTGCCGAACGTGGCACTGCCCGGCTGGCGGCGGGCGACCCCGTCGGTGGCCTGCGTCATCGACACGTCCGGCAGCATCGGCGACGAGCTGCTCGGACGCGCGCTCGCCGAGGTCGACGGGGCGATCCGGGCGCTGGGCGTGGCGGCGTCCGGCATGACGATCTTGACGTGCGACGCGGCGGTGCACGCCGTCCGACGCGTCCGGCGCCTCCCTGACGACGCCCTCGTCGGGGGCGGCGGCACCGACCTGCGCGTGGCGCTCACCGCGGTCGACGGCCTGCGTCCCCGACCGACGCTGACCGTGGTCTTCACTGACGGACTCACTCCCTGGCCGGACGCCCCACCCACCGGCAGCGCCGTCGTCATCGCGCTGCTGCTGCGCCCGGACGCCGACGCCCCCGAGACGCCGTCCTGGGCGACGACGATCGAATGCCGAACGGACCTGAGCTGACCCCTTCGGTCACGGAGCTGCTTTGCTGGCGGAGTTGTTGTTGCTGGGGAACAGCAACTCCGCCACTAACCCGCGGCTCCCGCTCACTTGGGCCGCCGAGGCGCCCGACGTTGACCGCGGGACGCCTCCGGGCGTGAGATGGTCGCTCACGACGCGAGACCAGGAGGATCGATGAGCGCGCTGCCCAGCAGACCCGTCCTGCCTGCGTCCGGGGTGACCTTCGACGTCGTCTGCCCGGAGCCCGCGGGCGGGCGTCCACATGAGGTGACGATCACCCCCGACTGGCGCCTCCTGCACCCCCACGACCTGGACGCCGAACGCGTCGGCGTGGCCCTGGGGGGCCAATGCCTCTGCGTCGCACTGGCCGACCACGCCCTCCCGGCCGTGCGCGGCTACCTGGCGCATCGCCTGCGTCTCGACGTCGCCCAGGTCGCGCACGCGGTCGACCGCTCGTGGCAGATCGGCGCGCGCGTCCGGCGGTGCTGCGACGAGCCTGGGTTCCCCACCGTCCGGGACGCCGCCGCGCACCTGCGGCGTCCGCGGCATTGGGCCCTGCGGTTCGGCGCCAGCACCGCGCTAGTCACCGCCGTCGCCCAGCGCATCCTGGACGCCCTCGCCGCCGCCGACCCGACCGTCGGGCTGGACCAGGCGATCGACCAGCGCTGCCCAGCGTCCGACGTCTCGGAGTTCCTGGTCGAGCCGTACGGGCTCTCCATGCTCTGGGACGCCGGCGTGCACCCTTGTCTGCTGCCGGAGTTGGTGGGCTCGGACGGACCCTTGTCAGTGAAAGACGTGCTGGCAAGGGCCTATGCGCGCGTCGAGAACGCGCCGTACATGTCGGGGGCCCGCATCACCGGCACCTGGCCGCAGTGGGGGATCGCCTCGGCGGGCCACACCATCGAACAAACGGCCGAACTGCTGGATCCGGCGCACGGCGAACTGCCCCCGCTGCGCTGAGGGTCTTCAACCGGACGACGCCCCCGTTCTGCCCTCTTGCCTCCTCCATTCCGGGCGTCTGCTCTATCGCACTTGCTATATTTCACGCATGACGGTGCTCTCAGAGATCGCTCGGCGATCAGACGAAGCGATCGCGGCTGCTCGCGCGGAGCTCGTCCGCGCGGTGCGCGAGGCTTCAGCGAGGGGAATGACCCAGCAGCAAATCGCCCAGCACATTCGGCGCAGCCAATCAGAGGTGTCCCGCCTCCTGCACTTTCACGGGACGACCCCGTTGGCCAGGAAACTCCGGGCCCACGCGGGCGAGATCCATCGGGAGGTTGGGGCCATGGGGGGGCGGAACGTCAGAGTGTTCGGATCGGTGGCACGCGGTGACGACCGCGACGAGTCCGACGTGGACCTCCTCTTCGACATGAGGCGGCCACTCAGCCTGATGGAGCTGGGGGCACTCGAAGCACGTCTGTCGGCGCTGTTAGGGGTGCCGGTCGACCTGGTGCCGGAGTCGAGTCTGAAGCCCGCGGTCAGGTCGAGGGCAACCACCGAGGCGGTGCCGCTCTAAATCGCACTGACCGTGAACTCCTCACCGATGCGCTCGCCCACCTCGATCTTCTGAGCGGCCACGCAACGGCCGGTGAAATGAACTCGCAGCTCGTCCTGGACGCCCTGTGCATGCGGCTCTCTGCAGCACTCGAAGTGCTGCACCGCCTGGATGAGCCGACCCGCGAGCGCCTATTCGGTGGAAACTGGCGGTTGATGTGGGGCATGAGGAATCGGATCGCTCACGGCTATCTCCTCATGGACCCAGCCATCATCCTGCGGACCGTCGCCATCGACGTCCCCGGCATCGTGACCGCGATCCGCACCGAGCTGGACGATCCCCCCTCGGCGTCCGACTAACCCGGAAGAGCCAAACGGCGCCGGAGTCAGTACCGTCTAGGGGTGAACACAGACATCGACGCCCAGCCCAGCGACGAAACCGAGAGCGCGGAGGCGTCCGAGACCATCGACTCCGGACCGACGTTCGCCGACCTCGGCCTCGACGAGAAGCTGCTGAAGGCGATCAAGGAGGCGGGCTACGAGTCGCCGACGCCGATCCAGGCGGCGACGATTCCCGCGCTGCTGGCCGGACGCGACGTCGTGGGCCTCGCCCAGACCGGCACCGGCAAGACGGCCGCGTTCGCCCTGCCGATCCTGGCCCGGCTGAACCCGAAGGCGAAGAAGCCGCAGGCGCTGATCCTCGAGCCGACCCGCGAGCTGGCGCTGCAGGTCTGTGAGGCGCTCGAGAAGTACTCGTCGCACCTGCACGGCATCCATGTGCTGCCTGTGTACGGCGGCCAGGGCTACGGCGTCCAGCTGTCGGCGCTCGCCCGCGGTGTCCACGTGGTCGTCGGCACCCCCGGACGCATCATGGACCACCTCGAGCGCGGCACCCTCGACCTATCCGAGCTCCGTTTCCTCGTGCTCGACGAAGCAGACGAGATGCTCAACATGGGCTTCGCCGACGACGTCGAGACGATCCTCTCCGACACCCCGGCCGACAAGCACGCCGCGCTGTTCTCGGCGACGATGCCGCCGCAGATCCGCAAGCTGGCCGCGCAGTACCTGACCGATCCCACCGAGATCAACGTCAAGGGCCAGACCGCCACGGCCCCCAACATCACCCACCGCTACCTGATGGTCAGCTACCCGCAGAAGGTGGACGCCCTCACCCGCATCCTCGAGGTCGAGAACTTCGAGGGCATGATCGTGTTCGTCCGGACCAAGAACGAGACCGAGACGCTGGCCGAGAAGCTGCGCGCCCGCGGGTTCTCCGCGACCGCGATCAACGGCGACCTCAACCAGGCGCAGCGCGAGCGGACGATCAGCCAGCTCAAGGCCGGCAAGCTCGACATCCTCGTCGCGACCGACGTGGCCGCCCGAGGCCTCGACGTCGACCGGATCAGCCACGTCGTCAACTACGACATCCCGACCGACACCGAGAGCTACGTGCACCGCTCGGGCCGCACCGGACGCGCCGGCCGCTCGGGCGAGGCCATCTCGTTCGTCACGCCCCGCGAGCGCCACCTGCTCCGCTCGATCGAGCGCGCGACCGGCCAGACGCTGACCCACATGCCACTGCCGAGCGTCGACGACATCAACGCCACTCGGCTGAACCGCTTCGACGAGGCGATCACGGCCGCTCTGGCTGGCGACAACATCGACTTCTTCCGCGACGTCGTGGCCCACTACGTCAACGAGTTCGACGTCCCCGAGGTGGACGTCGCCGCCGCGCTCGCCGCCGTCCTGCAGGGCGACGAGCCGATGCTGCTCGAGCCGGAGGCGTCCAAGCCCGCCCGCTTCGACGAGTCGTCCGGACGCCGTGGCGACTTCGCCGCCGACCGGCCGGCGCGTCCGGCACGCGCGGACCGCGGGCCGCGCGGCGAGGGCGGACCGCTCACGGCGTACCGGATCGCCGTCGGCAAGCGGCACAAGATCACGCCGCGCCACATCGTGGGAGCGCTGGCGAACGAGGGCGGGCTCAAGCGCGAGGACTTCGGCCACATCGACATTCGCGCCGACCACTCGCTGGTCGAGCTGCCCACGCAGCTGGCCCCCGAGGTGTGGGCGGCGCTCAAGTCGACCCGGATCTCGGGCAAGCTCATCGAGCTGACCCTCGACGACGGACGTTCGGGCAAGAAGTTCGAGAAGAAGTTCGATCGTCACGACGGTGGCAAGCCGAAGAAGAAGTTCCGCAAGGACTGGACCTCCTGACCCGGCGAGCATGACCTTGGAGCGCTACCCCGTCCCCACCGAGCCGCCGCGCTACGTCGAACCGCCACGCAAGGTGGACGGCCGCGGACGCTCCCGCTGTGCGAGGTCGTGGAGGCCTGAGGGGTCCTAGCTCAAAACGACGACGAACGTCTCCTCGACGTCCCGATGGGGGGTGACGGACGCCACCCGTCCCGACAGCTTGCGGCGCGCCAGCACCCGGTCGAGAGCGTCGACCTCGGCGGCAGCCGACTGCCCCTTCAGCGCGACGAGGCGCCCGCCGGGTTGGAACAGATGGGCCGTCCAGCCGAGCAGCCGATCGAGCGGGGCGACCGCCCGACAAGTGACCACGTCGTAGCGGCCCTTGTGCTCCTCCGCGCGGCCGCGGACGACCCGGACGCGATCGTTCAGCCCCAGCTCGTCGACGGCCAACTGCAGGAACTTGGCGCGGCGCTCCAGCGGCTCAAGCAGGGTGATCTTCAGGTCCGGACGCGCCAGCGCCAACGGAATCCCCGGCAACCCGGCCCCGGAGCCGACGTCGACGACGGCCGACCCGTCCGGCACGAATCCCGACACGGCCAGGGAGTTCAGCACGTGCCGCGGCCACAGGCGCTCGGTCTCGCGGGGACCGATCAGCCCCCACTCAACGCCTCGCCCGGCCAGGATCGAGACGTACTGCTCGGCCAGCCCGACCGCCGCTCCGAACAGCTCGGACGCCGCCGCGGGCGTCGCGCCCGGGGCGTCCGGACGCGACCCGACCCCGGACGGGGCCGCGGCGTCGGCGTCCAACTCAGGCCTTGGGCATCACGACGACGCGACGGTTGGGCTCCTCGCCCTCGGACTCGCTGACGAGCCCAGCCGCCGCGATCGCGTCGTGCACGATCTTGCGCTCGAAGGGGTTCATCGGCGACAGCCGGACCGACTCGCCCGAGCCCTGCACGTCGGCGATCGCCTCCGCGGCCAGGGCCTGCAGCTGCGTGCGGCGCTTCTCGCGGTGGCCGGCGATGTCGAGCATGAGGCGCGAGCGATGCCCGGTCTCGGTCATCACGGCCAGGCGGGCGAGTTCCTGCAGCGCCTCGAGCACCTCGCCGTTGCGCCCGACCAGCATGGCCGCGTCGGTGATGATCGAGACGTGCGCGCGGCCGCCCTCGTTGTAGGTGTCGATGTCACCGTCGAGGTCGGCGATGTCGAGCAGACCCTCGATGTAGTCGGCCGCGATCTCGCCCTCGTTGGTCAGCGCCTCGTCGCGCTTGCTGCGCGCCGGCTTGCCGTCCTCGTCAGCCTCGTCGTCCTCGTCGCCATCGTCGTCGACGACGTCGGACGCCTCCGGCTCGGCCTCGGCGTCGGTCAAGATGTCGGCCACGACCTCATCGGCGTCCGACTCGGTGGAGACGCCCTCGGGCATCAGTTCGTCGCTCATGTCACTCCTCGTGCAGGTTCCCGCCGTCGGCGGGTCAGGACTTCTTGCGGGCAGCGCGCGGGCGCTTGTTGGGCTGCTGCCGGGCGATGTTGCGCCGTTCGCCGTTCTCGTCGGACGCCGCAGCGCCCGACGTCGGCGGCTGGCGGTAGGTGGTCGTGGTGGCGTCCGTCGCCGGGGACGAGGTGGAGCGCGTGGTGCCCTGGCGGGCGACCTTCGTGGGGTCGGCGGCCTCGGTGGCCTTGGGGCGACGATCCATGCCGAGGCGCTTGCGGAGAATGGCCTCCGGATCCTTGCCGCGGGCCCGCATGCGCTCTTCCCAGTCGATGTAGGCCGGGGTGTTCGGCGTCGGGGCGTTGTGGATCAGGATGTACTGCTGGGCGAGCGTCCACAGGTTCGAGGCGAACCAGTAGAGCATGACGCCGATCGGGATGCTGATGCCGAAGAACAGGTAGCTCAGCGGAAGGATGTAGAGCATCGTCTTCTGCTGCTGAGCCAGCGGGCCGGTGAGGGCCTCCGGGGGCATGTTCTTGCGCATCATGTGCAGCTGCGTGAAGAACAGCGTCACCACCAGGCCGATGATCAGGAGGCCGGCGAGCACCTGATTGGGGCCGAAGCCGCCGTCCATCGGCATGAACTTGCCGGCCAGGGACGCCCCGAAGAGCGTCGAGTTCCGCAGCGAGTGCACCAGGTTGGGGTTGTCGACGAAGAACTGGCCGACGGGGACATTGTTGGACACAGCGTTCAGCACGTTGAACAGGCCGATGAAGATCGGCATCTGCAGCAGCAGCGGCAGGCATGAGGCGAAGGGGTTGACGCCCTCCTCCTTGTACATCTTCATCTGCTCTTGACCGAGCTTCTCCCGGTCGGTGCCGTACTTCTCCTGCAGCGCCTTCATCTTGGGCTGCAGGAGCTGCATCTTGCGCGAGCTGTTGATCTGCCGCACGAAGAGCGGGATCATCGCGACCCGGACAACGATCGTCAGGCTGACGATCGAGAGCAGCCAGATCAGGCCCGAGTCGGGGTTCAAGAAGTGCGAATAGAGCCAGTGGAAGCCGACGACGATGCCCGAGATGGCCCAGTAGATGGGCTGCATCATCGCGTCGAGGCCCTTGCCCATGTCGGCCCAGAAGTCCAACAGGGTCAGCAGCGGCTGAAGGTTCATGAGTTACCTCGCATGTTCGGTCCCGGGAACGGGGTCGTAACCGCCGGCTGACCAGGGGTGGCAGCGCCCGAGGCGCTTCACCGTCAGAACGGAACCCTCCCAGGCCCCGTGGGTCTGCACCGCCTCCAGCGAGTAGGCGGAACAGCTGGGATGGAACTTGCAGACCTGCCCGTACAACGGGCTGATCAGCAGGCGGTACAGCTTGAGAAAGCCGATGATCAGGTACTTCATCGCGCGTCCCGGTCGGCCCTGGACGGGCCACATGACGTCATCATGCGGCCAGCTTGGTCAGCGCGGTGGCGTAAGCGGAGCGGAAGTCCCCTGCCAGATCCCCGGTCGTGGCCTGGGGTAGCGCCCGGACCACGATGTCGACCGAGCTCTCGGCGTCCGACGAAAAACTGGACGCCGCGAGGTGCCTCAGCCGCCGCTTGACCCGGTTGCGGGTCACGGCGTTGCCGACGGCCTTGGAGACGACGAAGCCCGCACGCGATGGCGGGCTCGAGGTTCGAAGGGCGTGGATGACCAGTGTCTCGCGACCAACCCGGACGCCTCCGCGCACGCAGGCACGGAAGTCGTCCGAGGACGTCAGCCGCGATCGTGCAGGGAGCACCGGGACGCCTCAGGCTGGCAGGTCAGCCGGCCAGGCGTTCGCGGCCCTTGGCACGGCGGGCGGCGAGGATGGCGCGACCCGCGCGCGTCCGCATGCGAAGACGGAAACCATGGGTGCGGCTGCGACGCCGGTTGCTCGGCTGGAAAGTGCGCTTGCTCACGCCAATCTCCCCACTCTTAGATCGTGTTCGGATCACTGCGACCACTGCGGACACAGGCGTCGCCAAGACAGCGACTTGCCAACGATACGCGTACGGCACTCTGACCGGCAAACCGAACCCCTGGCGCGGCGTCCGTCGAGACGACACGCCGTAGAACATGAAGATTCTCAGATTCCGTTTGCCAGGGTCGCCCCACGTGAGTAGCGTTCTCGCCTACGACGGGTCGTCACCCCCACCTGGAGTGATCACCCCGGCCTATCTCCACATCCTGTGGACAACGGTGTGGACAGCGGGTGTAAAGGGGTGGCATGGCTGACGACCTGGATCCCGAATTGCGCACCATTTGGGATCACCTGTGCGCCAGCGCCGACCCCTCATATCTCGGTTGGCTACGCCTGATGCGTCCGCTCGCCCTGCATGACAGCACCCTGATGGCGGCCGTCTCCAACGACTTCACCCGCAACCGCATCGAGAGCCGGCTGCGGTCCTGGATGGAGGACGAGCTCACCGACCTGCGGGGGCGTCCGACGGCTCTGGCGGTCACGATCGATCCGGACCTCGAACACGAGCTGGCCGAAGAGGAACGGGCCGAGGCGGAGCAGCTGCCGATCCCGGTGCTCACGTTCGGCCTGGGCAACACGGCCCCGCGGCCAGCGTCCGGCAACGGCGACCGGCTGAACCCGAAGTACACGTTCGACAATTTCGTCATCGGCTCCTCGAACCGGTTCGCGCAGGCCGCCGCGATGGCCGTGGCCGAGCAGCCCGGGAAGGCGTACAACCCGCTGATGATCTACGGCTCGTCCGGGCTGGGGAAGACGCACCTGCTGCACGCGGTCGGGCACTACGTCGCCACCTACGCCGAGGGCCTGCGGATCAAGTACGTGTCGACCGAAGAGCTGACCAACGACTTCATCAATGCGATCTCGGACAACAAGACCCCCGAGTTTCGGCGCAACTACCGCGACATCGACGTGCTGTTGATCGACGACATCCAGTTCCTGGAGTCGAAGATCCAGACCCAGGAGGAGTTCTTCCACACGTTCAACACGCTGCACAACGCGCAGAAGCAGATCGTGATGACCTCGGACCGTCCGCCGAAGGCCCTGGAGGCGTTGGAGCCCCGGCTGCGCAGCCGCTTCGAGTGGGGGCTGCTGACCGACATCCAGCCGCCCGACCTCGAGACGCGCATCGCGATCCTGCGGAAGAAGGCGTTCGCCGAGCACCTCACCGCCAGCCCGGACGTGCTCGAGTTCATCGCCAGCAAGATCCAGACCAACATTCGCGAGCTCGAAGGCGCGCTGATCCGGGTGACGGCGTTCGCCAGCCTCAACGGCCAGCCCGTCGACATGTCGATCGCCGAGGCCGTGCTGAAGGACCTCATCCCCGACGGCGAAGAGATGCCGATCAACCCGCTCGCGATCATGTCGAACGTCGCCAACTACTTCGGCGTGACCGTGGACGACCTGTGCTCCGGCAGCCGGACGCACGTCCTGGTCACCGCCCGCCAGATCGCCATGTACCTCTGCCGCGAGATGACCGACCTGAGCCTGCCCAAGATCGGTCAACTCTTCGGCGGCCGCGACCACACCACCGTCATGCACGCGGACCGCAAGATCCGCCAGCTGATGAGCGAGCGCCGCTCGGTCTACAACCAGGTCACCGAGCTCACCAACCGCATCAAGAACGCGTCGCGCTAGTCCGTCCGTTCCCTTCTTGAGCTGGACGCCGTGGGCCGCTTCGCAGCAGCACGCGCTGAGCTATCGCTGGCCGAGCTTGACGAAGCTGCAACCTGCCGGGGCTTCGACAGGCTCAGCCCACGGATCCCTTCGCTCGGTCGACTGATGACTCACGCTTAGCCAACGATCGTCTCCTTGATCGGCGTTGCCGCTGAGCCCTGCGTCGGCGTCCGATCTTGGTCGCCAGGATCGACGCCGTCGGCGTCCGCACAACTCTGGGGAGAACTCGGACGCCCTGTGGAAACCGGACGCGACGTCCGCGCCCGTCCACATCTACTACCCGTGTAGTTCGAGGTTGTCCACATCGGACGCCTCCGCCGACACGCCTGCTGACCAGCCCGGACGCCGCTCGTCCACCGAATCCACAGCAGTGACGATGAAGAAGAAGTAATAGACATCTCTTCTCTTCGAAGTAACCCGGACGCACAACTGTGGGCGAAGCGGGCCACGCCGATATGATCCGAAGAACCGATCGACAACGCAGGAGACGCCGTGAAGATCCGACTCGAACGAGACGTGCTGGCTGAGGCCGTTCAATGGGCGGCGCGCAGCCTGCCGAATCGTCCCAGCGTGCCGATCCTCGCGGGCTTGCGCGTCGAGGCGCGTGGCGATCAGGTCGTCTTGTCGAGCTTCGACTACGAGACGTCGGCCAAGATCGCGGTCCCGGCGAAGGTGTCCGAAGAGGGCGTCGCGCTCGTCTCCGGCAAGCTGCTCGCCGACATCGCCCGTTCCCTGCCGGCCAAGCCTGTCGACGTCGCCGCGGACGCCTCGAAGATGGAGCTGACCTGCGGGTCCGCCCGCTTCACGCTGCAGCTGCTGCCCGTGACCGAGTACCCCGAGTTGCCGACGATGCCGGAGTCGTCCGGCACGATCGCGTCCGATGTCTTCGCCCAGGCCGTGTCGCAGGTCGTCATCGCGGCCGGACGCGACGAGCTGCTGCCCGTCTTCACCGGCGTCCGCATCGAGATCGAGGGCGACACGCTGTCGCTGCTGGCCACCGACCGCTACCGCATGGCGCTCAAGGAGATCACCTGGTCGCCGGGCTCGGCGCGCGCCGAGGGTGCGGCGCTCGTCCCCGGACGCGTCCTCAGCGAGACCGCCAAGTCGATGACGAACGGCGAGCAGGTCACATTGAGCCTGGCCGGCGGTGAGTCCGGCGACGGGCTGATCGGCTTCGCCGGCGACGGCGCCCACGGCGTCCGGGAGATCACGACGCGCCTGCTGGACGGGGAGTTCCCGAAGGTCCGGCACCTGATGAGCGTGACGCCTACGCTCACCGTCCGCGCCAACACCCAGGAGATCATCGCGGCCGTGCGTCGCGTGGCCCTGGTCGCCGAGCGCAACACGTCGCTGCGCATGCTGATCGCGGACGGCGCCATCACGCTCGAGGCCGCCACGGGCGACCAGGCCCAGGCCGTCGAGGCGCTTGAGGCCGTCGTCGAGGACCACACCGGTCAGGGCCTGTCGATGACCGCCGCCGGGTTCAACCCCCACTACCTCGCGGACGCCCTCAACGCGCTCGACACCCCGTACGTGAACTTCTCGTTCACCGCCCCGGGCAAGCCCTGTCTGCTCATGCCGTTGGCCGACCTGGACGGCGAGCCGTCCGGGGACTACCGCCACGTCATCATGCTGATGCGCCTGCCCTCTTGATCCGCGGTCGCGGGCGCTAGCGTCCGCACGTCAGGCGAGGTTGCTCCTTGTTCGTCACCCAGCTCAGCCTCGCAGACTTCCGCAGCTATGCGGTCGCCGAGCTGGAGCTGTCCCCGGGCGTCACCGTCTTCACCGGACGTAACGGCCAGGGCAAGACGAACCTCGTCGAGGCTGTCGAGTACCTGGCCACGCTGGCGTCCCATCGGGTGGCGTTCGACGCGCCGCTCATTCGGAAGGGTGCCGAGCGGGCCATCGTGCGCGGACGCGTCCAGGCCGGCCTGGACGATCCGCGCTCGCTCCTGCTGGAGATCGAGATCAACACCGGTCGCGCCAACAAGGCGTCCCTGAATCGCGGGCCGCTGAAGCGTCCGCGCGACCTGCTGGGGGCGCTGCGGGTGGTGCTGTTCTCGCCCGAGGACCTGGCGCTGGTCAAGGGTGATCCGGCCGATCGGCGGCGTTTCCTGGACGAGCTGGTCACCGCGCGGTGGCCGCGCATGGCCGGCGTCCGGGCTGATTACGAGCGCGTGCTGAAGCAGCGCTCGAGTCTGTTGAAGTCACTGGCCGGACGCCGTGGGCCGTTGGCCGAGGACGCGTCCATCACGCTGGACTTCTTCTCCGATCAGCTGGCCGGCCTGGGCGCTGAGATCACCCGGGCGCGGCTCGACACGCTGGGGGACATGCGGGCCGGCGTCGCCGAGGCGTACTGCGCCATCGCCCCCGCCGAGGACGTCGCGGCCATCGCCTACCGGTCGAGTTCGATCACGGGGGAGACCAACGGGATCGTCGACGACGAACACCTGGACGCCGCCGCGCTGCACGCCCGCTACGTCGAGCGCATGATTGAGCGCCGCGGCGAGGAGATCGCCCGCGGGCTCAGTCTGGTCGGCCCGCACCGGGACGACTTGGTGCTCTCACTAGGGGACTTTCCCGCGAAGGGGTACGCCTCGCACGGCGAGTGCTGGTCGTTCGCGCTCGCTTTGAGGCTCGGGTCGGACGCCCTGCTGCGAGCCGGCGGGGTGGCGCCGGTGCTGATCCTGGACGACGTGTTCGCCGAGCTGGACGAGGTCCGTCGCGCCCGGCTGGCCGAGCGGGTGGCCGGCGCCGAGCAGGTGCTGATCACCGCCGCCGTCGCCGGGGATGTTCCCGCCGGACTCGCCGGGCGTAGGTTCGTCGTCAACGCCGGGGAGGTGAGCGCCGATGATGAGTGACCCTTCGACAGGCTCCCCGTCGACAAGCTCAGGGACCGGGACCGGGACCGGGACTGGAGCGCTGTGCTCAGGCAACCCGGCGGCTGAGCCTGTCGAAGCCCCGACTGAGGTCCTGTTCGACCCGACTGGGCTCAACTTGGCTAAGGCGATCGCGGAGTCTGTGGCTCACTCGTCCCCCTTGCCACCACCCAAGCCGCGTAAGGCCAAGCGGACTCGCGCGTCGGCGTCCGGACGTTCGCGCAGCGACCCCACCGCCCTCGGTGACGCGCTCGGCGAACTCATCGCCGAGCAGGGCTGGACGACCGAAGTGAGCGTGCACGCCCTGCTCGGACGCTGGCCGAGCATCGTCGGGGACGCCGTCGCGCAGCACTCGACGCCAGAGAGTTTCGTGGCCGGGATCGTGACGATCCGGACGGACTCGACGGCCTGGGCGTCCCAGCTGCGGCTGATGACCCCGCAGCTGCTCGCCAAGCTCAACGCGGCCGTGGGGGAGGGCACGATCAAGCGCCTGACGATCAAGGGTCCGGACGCGCCGAGCTGGAAGCACGGCATCCGGTCGGTCCGCGACGGTCGCGGCCCGCGCGACACGTACGGCTGACGAGCGCGGACGCCGAGGCGTCCGATTCTTGGACTGGCAGCGGACCGCGGCGTCGTGACGGCAAACCGGCCGCCTTCTTCACCCCCGGGTCCAGGCGCTCGGAAGGTCGACAAGGTCGCTGGGGCGCGCGGTCGGATACGGGCAGCGATACCGAGGTGAGTCGGTGCGCCAGTACCGCCATGATGTGGCTCGTTCTGTCGGAGGGAGCCGTCGTGAAGCAGCCAGCCTTGGGCAGGGGGTGATCCACAGGGTCGAGGTCGATCTGCAACGCCCCGCCTCCTGTGTGCGCGAGGCGAGGAGGAAGGAGGCGGCGATGGCTGCGAGATTCGATCAGAGGAGCCCCTGAGGGCCCGCCGCGCATGGGAGGACCTATGAGAGCCCCTGTTCGGGCGTCCTAGAGGCGTCCGGACGCCGTTGAGGGCCATGCGGGCGCGTCCGGTGACCGGAAATTTTCGGTGATCCGGTAGAGTAACCAGGTCTGTGAACGCCGCCTGGGCCATCCTCGGCCCAAGCGGCGCCGTGGCGTAGGAAGAGAATCAGTGAGCGAAGCGCAAGCCGTGGCCGGCACCTACGAGGACGTGCGCGGCACGTCGTCGACGGCCGTCGAAGAGGGCAACTACGACGCCAGTGCGATCCAGGTCCTGGAGGGCCTCGAGGCCGTCCGGAAGCGTCCGGGCATGTACATCGGGTCGACCGGCGAGCGGGGCCTCCACCACCTCGTGTACGAGATCGTCGACAACTCCGTCGACGAGGCCCTGGCCGGCTACTGCGACACCATCGACATCGAGCTGCTGCCCGGCGACGGCGTCCGCGTGACCGACAACGGACGCGGGTTCCCGGTCGACATGCACCCCACCGAGAAGATCCCGGCCGTGACGCTGGCGCTGACCGTGCTGCACGCAGGCGGCAAGTTCGGCAACGGCGGCTACAAGGTCTCCGGCGGACTGCACGGCGTGGGGGCGTCCGTAGTCAACGCGCTCTCGGACCACTTCCAGGTGGACGTCCGCCGCGACGGCTACCACTGGCGCCAGGAATTCGTGCTCGGCGAGCCCAGCTACGACCTCAAGCGGCTCGAGCCCCTCGGCCCGGACGACCAGGTCGGCACCACGATCTCGTTCCACGCGTCGCCGAAGATCTTCGAGACCACGCACTACAACTGGGACACGCTGGCGACCCGCTTCCGGGAGATGTGCTTCCTCAACAAGGGCCTGCGCATCAACCTGATCGACCGGCGGCCGTCCGAGACGGCGTCCGACGACGACGACTTCGTCGACGCGCCGACCGAGACGCGCGAGGTGTCCTACCGCTACGACGACGGCCTCATCGACTACGTGAAGTACCTGACGGGCTCCAAGGAGACGATCAACCCGACCGTCATCGCCATCGACGCGGTGAACAACGAGGCGCAGCTGGCCGTCGAGGTCGCCATGCAGTGGAACTCGTCCTACTCGGAGTCGGTGCACACCTTCGCCAACACCATCAACACCCACGAGGGCGGCACCCACGAGGAGGGCTTCCGGGCGGCGCTGACCAACACGGTCAACCGCTGGGGCGCGCAGTGGGGCATGATCAAGAAGCCGGAGGATCGCCCTAGTGGCGACGACATTCGCGAGGGCCTGACCGCCATCATCTCGGTCAAGATCGCCGAGCCGCAGTTCGAGGGCCAGACCAAGACCAAGCTGGGCAACACCGAGGTCAAGGGCTTCGTCCAGCGCGTGGTGAACGACCTGCTCGGCGACTGGTTCGAGAAGAACCCGTCCGAGGGTCGCGACATCATCCGCAAGGCGCAGGCGGCGTCCCAGGCGCGGCTCGCCGCGCGCAAGGCGCGCGACATGGCCCGTAACCGCAAGGGCCTGCTGTCGGGCGGCGGCCTGCCCGGCAAGCTGGCCGACTGCTCGTCCCGGAATCCGGTCGAGTGCGAGGTGTTCATCGTCGAGGGCGACTCCGCCGGCGGCTCCGCCAAGGGCGGACGCGACCCGCGCACCCAGGCGATCCTGCCGATCCGCGGCAAGATCCTGAACGTCGAGAAGGCGCGCCTCGACAAGATCCTCGCCAACAAAGAGGTCGAGGCGATCATCAACGCCCTCGGCACCGGCGTCCAAGAGGACTTCGAGGTCGACAAGCTGCGCTACCACAAGATCGTGTTGATGGCGGACGCCGACGTCGACGGCTCCCACATCCGGACGCTTTTGCTGACGCTGCTGTTCAGGTTCATGAAGCCGCTGATCTCGGGCGGGTTCATCTACCTCGCCCAGCCGCCGCTGTTCCGCCTGCGCTGGACCAACGCCCCGCACGAGCTGGCCTACACCGATGAGCAGCGCGATCGGATGCGCGACGAGGGCATGGCGTCCGGCAAGAAGCTGCCGAACGTCAACCCCATCCAGCGCTACAAGGGCCTGGGCGAGATGAACGCGTCGGACCTGTGGGACACCACCATGGACCCGAACCAGCGCACCCTGTTGCAGGTCACGCTCGAGGACGCCGCGGCCGCCGACGAGATGTTCTCGATCCTGATGGGCGAGGACGTCGAGCAGCGCCGCTCGTTCATCCAGCGCAACGCCAAGGACGTCCGCTTCCTCGACATCTAGTCGATCTCTCGTTTGACGACAAGGACACATACGCATGAGTGACATCCCGCAGGGACCGGACGCGTCGCGCGAGCCGACCGACGGCGAACTGGACGCCGCGGCGTCCGATAGTGCCGAGACGGCAGCGGCGGACGACCAGCCGGTCGCGCTGAGCGGCATGGAGGGCAGGGTCGAGGAGATCGACCTGAACGACGAGATCCAGCGGAGCTACCTCGATTACGCGATGAGCGTCATCGTCGGACGCGCCCTGCCGGACGTCCGCGACGGCCTCAAGCCCGTGCACCGCCGCGTGATCTACACGATGTACGACGGGGGCTACCGGCCCGACCGTGGCTGGAACAAGTGCAGCCGCGTCGTCGGCGACGTGATGGGCAAGTACCACCCGCACGGCGACACGGCGATCTACGACACCTTGGTGCGCCTCGCGCAGCCGTGGGTGATGCGGCACAAGCTCGTGCAGGGCCAAGGCAACTTCGGCTCGCCGGGCAACGACGGCGCGGCCGCCATGCGCTACACCGAGTGCCGGATGGATCCGCTGGCCATGGAGATGGTCCGCGACATCGACCAGGACACGGTCGACTTCCAGCCCAACTACGACAACAAGGACGTCGAGCCGGTCGTCCTGCCGGCGCGGTTCCCCAACCTGCTGGTCAACGGCTCGACGGGCATCGCGGTCGGCATGGCCACCAACATCCCGACGCACAACCTGCGCGAGGTCAACGACGCCGTGCAGTGGGTGCTGGCGCACCCGGAGGCGTCCAAGGAAGAGATTCTTGAGGCCTGCATCGAGCGGATCAAGGGTCCGGACTTCCCCAACGGCGCCCTGATCGTCGGACGGAAGGGCATCGAGGACGCCTACCGCACCGGACGCGGCTCCGTCATCATGCGCGCGGTCATCACCATCGAGGAGGACGCCAAGGGCCGCACCCAGCTCGTCGTCACCGAGCTGCCGCACCAGTGCAACCCCGACAACCTCGCGATGAAGATCGCCGAGCTGGTCAACGCTGGCAAGCTGACGGGCATCGCGGACGTGCGCGACGACTCGTCCGCACGGACCGGCCAGCGCCTGTGCATCGTGTTGAAGAGGGACGCCCAGCCGCGCGTCGTCATGAACAACCTCTACAAGCACACCCAGCTGCAGGACACGTTCGGCTGCAACATGCTGGCGCTCGTCGACTCGGTGCCGCGCACACTGCGGCTCGACCAGTTCATCACCTACTGGATCAAGCACCAGATCCAGGTCATCCAGCGTCGGACGGCCTACCGCTTGGCGGACGCCGAGGCGCGGGCCCACGTCCTGCGCGGCCTGGTCAAGGCGCTCGATCGTCTGGACGAGGTGATCGCGCTGATCCGCTCGTCGCGGACGACCGACGAGGCGTCCGAGCGGCTGCAGAAGCTGCTCGACATCGACGAGGTGCAGGCGAAGGCGATCCTGGACATGCAGCTGCGCCGCCTCGCGGCGCTGGAGCGGCAGAAGACCGTCGACCAGCTGGCCGAGTTCGAGCGACTGATCGCGGACTACACCGACATCCTGGCCAACCCGACCCGGCAGCGGCAGATCGTCGCCGACGAGGTGCAGGAGATCACCGACAAGTACGGCGACGAGCGGCGCACCAAGATCATCTCGGCCGACGGTGACCTGTCGGACGAGGACCTGATCCCCGACGAGGACATGGTCGTCACGATCACTCGTGGCGGCTACGCCAAGCGGACGCGCAGCGACCAGTACCGGGTCCAGCGGCGCGGCGGCAAGGGCGTCCGGGGGGCGACGCTGCGGGCGGACGACGAGGTCGACCACCTCTTCACGACGTCCTCGCACCACTGGCTGCTGTTCTTCACGAACCTGGGCCGCGTCTACCGGCTCAAGGTGTGGCAGTTGCCCGAGGCCGGACGCGACGCCAAGGGGGGCCACGTGGCCGGCTTGTTGTCGTTCCTGCCGGACGAGCGGATCGCGCAGGTGCTGACCATTCGCACGTACGCCGACGAGCCGTACCTGCTGCTCGCGACGCGTCGTGGCCTGGTCAAGAAGACCGAGCTCACGGCGTACGACTCGCCGCGGCAGGCCGGCCTGATCGCGATCAACTTCCGCGAGGACGACGACGAGCTGATCGGTGCGATCACGTGCAACGCGTCCGATCACGTGCTGTTGATCTCGCGCAAGGGGCAGGCGATCCGGTTCCAGGCGTCCGATTCTGAGCTGCGTCCGATGGGACGCGCGACGTCCGGCGTGACCGGCATGAAGTTCCGCTCCGACGACGAGCTGCTGAGCATGGCGATCGTCCAGCGGGCGGTGGATGAGGACTCACAGTTCGTGTTCACCGTGACCGACGGCGGCTTCGCGAAGCGGACGGCCGTCAGCGAGTACCGCGTCCAGGGACGCGGCGGGCTCGGCATCAAGGCCATGAAACTGAACGAGGACCGCGGGTCGCTGGTCGGCGGCCTCGTCGTTCGGGCCGAAGACGAGATCATCGCGATCAAGACCTCCGGGCAGATCATTCGGTCTGCGGTTGCTGGCGTCCCGGCCAAGGGACGCGACACCATGGGCGTGAAGTTCGTGGGGTTGAAGCCGGACGACGCCGTGGCCGTCATCGCCCTCTACCCCGAGTCGAAGGTCGACGATGAGGCGGCTGCCGAAGCGGGCGACGGGGACGATACCCTTGCCCACGCGGAAGCGGTGGACGTCGAGGCGATCGCCGAGGAGGCGAGCGACGTGAGCGCAGCGGCTGAGGCGTCCGACAGCGAGGAGGAGAAGTGAGCAATCCGACGGTGAGCGCCCCGGCGCCGGTGGATGCACCCGCCCCTGAGAAGGCTGCGCGCGCCAAGGCGCCCGCAGAACGTCGGACGCGGCGGGCGCGGCTCCGCATCTCGCGGATCGATCCGTGGTCGGTGATGAAGACGTCGTTCCTGTTCTCGATCGCGTTCGGGATCATGTCGTGGATCGCCGTGTATGTGGTGTGGTCGGTGATCGGGGCGTCCGGGCTGATCGACACGCTGAACGGCTTCCTGACGACGCTGCTGGCGAGCCCGAACGACCAGAGCCAGGTCCGGCTCGAGGACTTCGTCAACACCAACAAGGTCATGGCCGTCACGGCGCTGATCGCGGTGATCAACGTCGTGATCCTCACCGCGCTGGCCACGATCTTCGCCTTCTTGTACAACCTGTCGGCCAACATCCTCGGTGGGCTTGAGCTCACCCTCGCCGAGGACTGACCCGGGAGGCGTCCGGCGATTTGAGGCGGGTGCTCGGGGTGCAGTAAAGTTCCCACCCGGTGCATCCGCGTCACGCGGGCCTATAGCTCAGACGGTTAGAGCGCTGCCCTGATAAGGCAGAGGTCACTGGTTCAAGTCCAGTTAGGCCCACCGAAAAGTACCCCGGTCCAGAGGACCGGGGTACTTGCTGTTTTACCCTCGCTGACTAGGGGTTATGCTTCTGTATGAGGGCTCAGCAGGGTGGACAGTGGTGGTCAGCAATGGCCACTGAGGGACTTGGAAGTTGCACGTATGTTGCACGTATGTTGCACGAAACGAGGGCTCAAGACGGTTTGAGGTGGCGACCGTGACCCCGGCACGACGGTCGTTCGGCGCGATCCGCCGACTGCCTTCGAAGAGGTACCAGGCGAAGTACACGGGTCCGGATGGAATGTGGCATCTGGCCCCCGAGACCTTCACGACGAAGATGGACGCCGAGGGCTGGCTGAGTTCGGAGCGCCGGTTGATCGAGTGGGATCAGTGGATCTCGCCGGCCCAGCGGGCGGCGATGCGGAAGTTGGACGCCACGCAGACCCTGAAGGTGTACGCGGCGGAGTGGCTGCCGCAGCGGGTGGCCGTCCGTCAGCTGAAGCCGAAGACGGAGAGCGAGTACAAGCGGTACCTGAGCCGGCTGATCTTGCCGACGCTGGGGGAGCTGCGGCTGAAGGACATCTCGCCTGCGACGATCCGGGCGTGGCTGACGAAGCTGAACCCGTCCGCGCCGCGGCTGAACCAGAACGCGTACGCGCTGTTGAAGGAGATGCTGGCGACGGCCGTCGAGGACGAGCTCATCGATCGGAACCCGTGTCGGGAGCGGATCAAGAAGCCGGTGCGGCACATCGGGGAGCCGGCGACGCTGGAGGAGCTCGCGCGGTTGGTCGAGGCCATGCCGGAGCGGCTGCGGCTGATGATCGAGCTCGCGGCCTGGTGTGCGCTGCGATTCGGGGAGGTGGCCGAACTGAGGCGCGGCGACATCGATCTGAAGGAGGGGGTGATTCGGATTCGGCGGGCGGTTCAGTGGATCGACGGCGTCAAGACGGTCGCGGCGCCGAAGGCGGACAGCGTCCGGGTGGTGGCCTTCCCGCCGCACATCGGCCAGGCGATCAAGGAGCACCTCGAGAAGCATGCCCAGTGGGGCAAGGACGGCTTGTTGTTCCCGACGACGCGCGGTGGTCAGTACCGGGCGCCGACGTTCCACTCGTCGCATTTCCGGAAGGCGCGCGAGGCGGCGGGGCGTCCGGATCTGCGATTCCACGACCTGCGACACACGGGCGCGACGCTGGCGGCGGCGTCCGGAGCGACGCTGGCGGAGTTGATGCAGCGACTCGGACACTCGACCGTCTCGGCGGCGCTGGTGTACCAGCACGCGACCCAGGGCTCAGACAAGCGGATCGCGGAGCGGCTGTCCGAGATCGCGAAGGAGTCGGCTGGAGCGGGCGATCCCGAGTAAGAGGAGCGCGGGGAGGCGAGGGAGCGTGCCGGGGTCTTCCTGGGTGAGGGGGTACTCAACAGGGAACGTGTGTTTGTGCTTCCCGGAACCTCACTCCCGGGCGGAGCCCCCGCAGCGACCTGCGTACATACTTCAGGAGTGATTTCGGAGCCCGCTGGACGGCTGGGTGGCGGGCGGCGTCCGGACGTGGGTCCGGGCGCTCATCACCCTGAGCGGGAGGTGAGTTCGTGATTCGACCCAGACTCTTCACCATCGAGCGCACCGGACCGGGTCGCTTGTCCACGATGGCGGCGCCGGCCGGTGGTGATGCGCTGCCCGACGAGATGCGTGCCCTCGCCGACGCGGGGATCGTGATGGTGGTGAGTCTGTTGACCGATGCGGAGGACTGGGAGCTCGACCTCCTGCACGAGGAAGAGGCTGCCGCCCAAGCGGGCATCAGCCTGGTTCGACTACCGACGCCCAATCGCTGCGTCCCGGGCGTGGGAGCCACCCACGGTGTCGCTCGACGGGTGCTGCACGAATTGGGGCTGGGCCACGGGGTCGCGATTCACTGCCGCGCGGGCATCGGTCGGGCTTCGCTCCTGGCGGCCTGCGTATTGAGTTTGGAAGGGATGCATCCGAGCGAAGCCTGGCCGCTCATCAGCACGGCCAGGGGCGTTGAGGTGCCGGACACCGATGGCCAGAGGGCGTGGGTGGAAAAGTTCGCCGATCATGCGTCGGCGAGCACATCGACGGGTTCAAACCTGGCTGGGCTGCCTCGCCACGAGTTGCGCACTGCCGCCTCAATCGACGACCTGCTCGCTGATGAACGTGACCGGTGAGCTCAAGCGGTCTCTGGATAAAATCCGCTCACGTAAAGGTTCATCCTGTATGGTATTTATCCATGGAGCTCCTGAGAGATCTGCCGTCGACCTTCACGACAAAGGCCGCGCTGGGCTTAGGAGTACATCCGCGGGAGCTCTACGCCTGGCGCGACAGCGGTGACGTGGTTGAACTGTCCCGAGGGGTGTTCCGGCGCGGCGATGCGCCACTGGCCACGTACCCCGATCTCTTGGCAGTGAGCACTCGGGCGACGGCGTCCATCGTGTGTTGTGTGTCGGCGGCGGCGGTTCATGAGTTGACGGACGAGCTGCCACCAGCGGTGCAGATCGCGGTGCCGGTCAATAGCTATCCGCCTCGGATCGACTTCCCGCCGACGCAGGTGTTGCGGTTCGCCAAGGCGACGTTTGAGTTGGGCTTGTCGCGGGTCGAGGCGGCTCCCGGGGAGTGGGTGCGGGTGTACGACCCGGCCCGGACGGTCGTGGATTTGATGCGCCTGCGGCATCGGTTCGGAGAGCCGCTCGCGCACGGCGCCTTGACCAGAGCGCTGGCTGCCGGGGTGGCGCGTCCGGCTGACCTCCTGCGCTACGCCGAGGCGCTCGACGTGCTCGGACCAATGCGGTTGGCGCTCGATGTGGCGATGGCGCGATGAGTGGCCCGACAGAGGCGACTGCCGCCGGGCGCGCCTATCTGGACCTGCAGAACAGAGCCCGGCGCGAAAGGCGCGGCACGCAGGAACTACTCACGATGTACGTGGTTGAACGCTGGTGGGAACGGCTGAGTCGATCGCCGTATGCCGGCGATTTCGTCCTCAAAGGCGGGATGCTGCTGGCCGCGTTCGGTCATCGACGGCCAACATCGGACGCCGACGCCTTGGCGCAGAATCTGGCCAGCGATGTCGAGTCGGTGATGGCCCGGGTCGTCGAGGTGGCGGCCATCCCGGGGGACGACGGGGTGGAGTTTCTGACCGACACGGTTCGGGCGTCGGTCATCCGCGATGATGCGCTCTACGCGGGCGTCCGGGTTCTGATGGACGCCCAACTTGCGACGGCCCGAGTCAAGCTCCAACTCGACGTGAACTTCGGTGACCCGGTGACGCCGGGGCCGCAACTGATCCAACTGCCCGCGTTGCGGCCGGGGTTCCCGCCGGTGCGCATCCTGGGCTACCCGCTGGCCACGGTCCTGGCGGAGAAGTTGGTGACTGCGATCGATCTGAGGGCCGCCAACACCCGGGTCAGGGACTTTGTCGACATCTTCACCCTCACTCGAGACGAGCACATCGATCGCGACGAGTTGCGCGCCGCTCTCATCGCCACTGCTGCCTTCCGGGGAGTCCAACTGATGCCACTGTCCGACGCAATCGGTGATCTGGCCACGGCCCGTGCGGGTACGTACGCGTCCTATCGAGCCAATTTGGGGCCGGACGGGGCGCACCTCCCGCTGGCTTTCGCCGATGTCGTCCGAGCCGTAGTCGAATTCGCCGACGAACACCTCCGGTAGGGGTACGCGTCGAGGAACGTTCCCTTGCTGCTGTAGCGCCTTGATCCACGAGACGTTGGCGGCGGCGTCTGGTGGGACCGGCGCCAGCATCAAGACGTTGCCTGGGCGGCTCTCGAGTGGGAGCGCTGAACGTCCGGGCGGATCTTGCGCGTGGCCCCAGTCCATTCACTGGATGGGTGTCATAAAGGCCCAGAGGCGGCTATCTAGGTCTCGGACGGCGTATTCGCGATAGCCGTAGGGTTGGTCAACCGGTGGGTAATCGATCGTTGCACCCTGCGCTACTGCGCGTGTGTGGTGCGCGTCAACGTCGTCGACAATGACTGACATCCCGGCCGTCTCGGCGCCGAGTTTGGCCGGAGACTCAAGTCCGAACTCCGGGGCGACGCGGTGGAGCCAGATCACACCGTCGCCAGCCGTGACCTCTGCGTGGATCGCGATGCCCTGGTCGTCGGTGTCTAGGCGGCCCGACTCGAACCCGAAGACTCGGACGAGATACTCACGAGCGGCGGCGACATCCCGATAGACGAGGGTGGGAATGCGTCGGAGGACTGGGCTAATGGTCATCACCAATTCCTTCAGGGTGTCGAGTAGGGCGGAGGTGTCATCGTGGATGCCCGGGTCATGAAGAGCGGCATCCAGTCGGTCGCGCAGTCGCAGAGTATTGGCCACGTGGGCGTCCAACTCCGCGATCCTGGTTCTGGTGTAGCTCGCCGGATCCCACTCAGGGGACGCAGTGATTTGCGCAATCTCCGCTAGAGATCGTCCCAGGGCACGAAGGAGTTGGACTCGATAGAGCAGCTGGACCTGTTCGCTACCGTAAATACGATGGCCAGACGTAGTCCTGTCGGGAGTCACGAGGCCCAATTCTTCGTAGTAGTGCAGGGTCCTGATGGTGAGTCCGGTCCTCACAGAGAGCTCCCCTACACGTACGCTCTCGACTCTTGAGAAGCCGTCCGAGTCTTTGTCGTCCATGACTTTGACCATAGGACCTGACGCCACGTCTGGTTCAAGGCCTCCGATCCCCTCAGTTCCCTGGGTGACAGGAACCGGGTGCCCTCGGGCCAGGGCGATTGTGACTCTCCAAGGGACCGCTAGCGATCGCCGAGTTGGAGTCGCGTCCAGGAGTGGGCGGTGAGCGTTGCGCCGGCTAGGGCCGCGGCAACTGGGAGTAGGAGGCTGACCGTTGGGATGCCGGCGTTGGGGGTGGCCCAGAGGACGGGAATGGCCCAAGGGATGGCGATGCCAAGGCCGAAGCCGACGGCGATGTTAGTGACGATGACGAGGGCGAGAGTGGCGCTGATGCCGGCGAGGTAGCCGCGTCCGAGGGTCGCGATCCACATGACGGGCAGGGCGGCCACGCCGAGCAGCGCTCCGACGAGTGCGACCGTCGCTGCGGCTACCGGTGCGTTCGCGGCGGAGAGTCCGAGTGGGAGGCCGATGCCAGCGACCAGGACGCCTTCGGCCGCGGCGAGCGCAACGGCCCAGCCGATGGCGGCGGCGATTTTGGCGCAGGCGATGGTGGCTGGTGCGGCTGGCAAGGCGAACAGGCCGACGATGGTGTTGTCGGTGAACTCGCGTCCGGCGGTCCAGGCCATGACGATGCCGACGGCGAGCAGGGTGGTGATCCCGACGCTGGTGGCGGCCAGTCCGGTGTAGCCAGCCCAGCCGGGCGCGTCGACCAGGCCGGACGCTTTTCGTCCGAGTTGGCTGGCTGGTCCGGCTTGGGCGGCGGCGTACCCGCCGGCGGTGGTGATGGTGACGAGTCCCAGGGAGGCGAGGGTGGCGACGCGGGTCACGGTCGCGCCGAGGAGCTTGCGGGCCTCGAACGCGAGAACGGTGCCGAAGATGCTCATGCCGAGACCGCCGCGGTGTCAGCGGCGAGGACGGTGTTGAAGAACCTCTGCTCGAGGTCTGGTCCGTCCGGGGTGAGGGTGTCGATGATGCGTCCGTGGTGAAGGACATCGACCCGGTCGGCGAGGCGGGCGAGTTCGTCGAAGTGGTGGCTAGTGACCAACACCGCCGCCCCGTCGCGGGTGGCGTCAGCAATCAGGGTACGGAGGGCGACGACGGCGAGCGGGTCGAGCCCGTTGGTGGGCTCGTCGAGCACGATCAGCCGCGGCGCGTGGACCAACGCGGCCGCGAGCCCGACCTTCTGCCGCGTGCCGAGGGACAGCCGCCGCACCGGCGTCTCAAGCCAGGCGGTCAGCATCAGGCGGTCTGCGAGCTCAACGATTCGTGTGGACGCCGACGCGCGACTCGCGCCGTGCAGGGCTGCGGATGCCTCGATGTTCTGCCGGGCGGTGAGCTCGGGGTAGCAGAACGGGGTCTCGACGAGGTGCCCGACCGAACGCCAGACGCTGCGGTCGGCGCTGGGCAGCCGAGTGCCCAGGATTGTGACGGTGCCGGCGTCCGGGCGCAGCATGCCCAGCATGACCCGCAGTGCGGTCGTCTTCCCGGCGCCGTTCAACCCGACGATCGCACGGCACTCGCCTGCGTCTAGGAATAGGTCGAGTCCGTTCAGGACCCGCCGTCCCTTCAGATCACGGCGGACGCCATCCACCGCAAGCGCAGTCGTCACGACGGGTCCCCGATAAGGCCGAGCAGGCCAGTCTTCAGCAAAGCCGACGGGTCGGCGTCCGAAGGTCCAGACGCCCAAGACAACAGCACCGCGGTCGCCGCCCCCAGCAGAGCTCCGGCCGCCGCTCGGGCGTCCTCGACGCTCGCCGCGCCGTCGATGAGCGCGTGCGCGACGGCGTCCTCGGTCTCTCGGCCGGAGGCCCACAGTGCCGCTCGCAGGCTCGTTGTGGATGCCGCCAACGCCACCCGCTGACGAAACTCGACCGAGGCGAACTCGGCGAGGGCCTCCGGCGAGTCCATCGCGGCGGCTAACCCTCGGACGGCTCGCGCCAGCGGCGTCGACGACCTGGGCTGAGCAGCCACCGCAGCTGCGATCGCGGGATCGAAGACGTCGACGACGACCACGGACTCCTTCGTGGGGAAGTGCCGGAAGAACGTCATGTGCGACACCCCCGCCGCAGCGGCGACGGCAGCGACGGGCGTCGCGTCGAAGCCCTGCTCGGTGAACAGTTGCAGCGCCACGCGTCTGATCCGGTCTGGTGTTCCCTCGGTCGATATCACCCCTTCATGTTAGTCACTAACGTTTGTTACTAACAAGACAGCGCGGATCAATTCGCTCCGTTGGCAGGTTGGGCTCGCAGGTTGGCGACCAGAAGCGCGGCGATGAGGTAGCAGGCGACTTCCCACGGTGCGAGCACGTTGGCGAACGCGTGCGCGTGAAGGGTGTTCGGGGCGCCGGTGTTGCTGGCGAGGGTGTTGAAGTAGATGGTTCCCAGGGCGGCGATGCCGACCGCGCCACCGAACTGAGTGATGCTGGTGAGGACGCCACTGGCGGTGCCGGCTGAGCGTCCGGGGACGCCGGCGAGGATGGTGCTGAGCAGGATGGGGGCCGTGAGGCCCAGGCCGAGGCCACCGAGGAAGAGTGCTCCGGCAAGAGGCCAGGTGCCCGGGTCGGTCCCGTCCTTGACGAGGAACCAGGTCAACAGGTGTGCGGCTGCGAGGGTGAGCGCGCCGGCAACGAGCAGTTGGCGGCCGAGTTTGGCGCCGAGGCGATGCCGATCCCGGAGGTGATGATGGACCCGAGGGCGTACGGCAGCATGATGAGGCCGGTGTCCCAGGCGGTGCGTCCCGTGCCTTGCTGCAGGTAGATCGACCGGGTGAGGAAGAAGCCGCCGATGCCCCCGAAGAACAGCAGGGACGCCACCAGGCCGAGGCTGAACGTGCGGTTGCGCAGCAGGGCGGGGTCGAGGATAGGGGCACCGCCCGCTGCGGCGAGTCGCCGCTCGTAGGCGAGAAAGGCCACGAACAGCAGGACGCCGCAGGCGAGGATCACCCATCCCCAAGTCGGCCAGCCCCAGTCGCGTCCCTGCACGATCGGCAGGAGCACCAACACCACGGACGCCGCGGCGAGGGCCGCGCCGACGGCGTCCAGTCTTGTGGTTTGGGGTTGCCGCGACTGCGGCAGGACGCGGAGGCCGATCAGCAGGGCCAGGGCGGCGACGGGCAGGTTGACCCAGAAGATGGTCCGCCAGCCGAGGCCACCCAGGTTCGCGATGACCAGGAAGCCGCCGAGCAGCGGGCCGACGACGGCGGCCAGGCTTTGGGTGGCGCCGAAAGCGCCGAATGCTTTTGCCTGACCAGCGGCGTCGAAACAGGACCGGATGATGCCGAGGGTTTGCGGCACCAACAGGCCGGCGGCGACCCCCTGCAGGACGCGCGCCCCGATCAGCAGGGGCGCCGTCGGTGCCAGCGCGCACAGCGCGGACGCCACGGCGAACGCGGTCAGGCTGCCCAGCAGGACGCGGCGATGCCCGTAGTCGTCGCCGATGCGTCCGCCGGTGATCAGGCCCGATCCCAGCGCAAACGTGTAGGCGGCGAGGACCCATTGGAGTTGGGCGGGGGTCGCGCCCAGATCGCGGACGATCGCTGGGGCGGCGACGACCACGATCGTCGCGTCGACGAGGTCCATGAAGGAGGCGAGCAGGACGACGAGGAGCGTCCAGCCAGTTTGAGCGCGGGGTACGGCTGCCGAAGCGGTCGCTTGCGGGAGAGGTGCGTGTGCCATGAACGGCACTGTGCTGGGGGTTGTGGACGCCGAATGTCCGCTATTCGTGTCATCGTGGACGCGTGGCACAGTCGTCCGCGCGGGTTCTGACGCTACTGTCACTGCTAGAGGCACGACAGGAATGGCAGGCAGAAGCCCTGGCGGGCCGCCTCGAGATCACGACGAGGACGCTTCGCCGCGACATCGAGACGCTGCGCGATCTGGGTTACCCCATCGATTCGGTCCGGGGCCCGGGCGGCGGCTACCGGCTTGGCGCGGGCAGCAAGCTTCCACCCTTGGTGCTGGACGACGACCAAGCCATCGCGATCGCCTTGGCGCTGCAGACTGCCCCCGCGAGCATCGCCGGCATGGACGAGTCGTTGGCCCGCGCGCTCACCACTTTGCGCCAAGTCATGCCCGCCCGGCTGCGGACCACGACGGACGATCTTCAGGTCACCGCCCTGAGGAACTACTGGGAGTTCTCGGCGCCGCCCATCAGTGCGTCCACCCTGAGAGCCGTCGGGTCGGCGCTGCGCAACCGTCAGATCCTCGCGATCGACTACGAACCGGTGGACGCCGGGCATGCCTCGCCCCCGAGACAGGTCGAGCCCTACCACGTCCTGGTCTGGGCCGGCCGGTGGTACCTCGTCTGCTTCGACCTCGGCGTCCAGGCCTGGCGAATTCTTCGCATCGAGCGGATACGTCCGCGCACCCACCCCGGCCCGTCGTTCACTCCGCGGCCCCTGCCGCAGGACGACATCGTCGCCTACGTCACCCACAACGCCGATCGAGGGGACACGCCAGCACACTGGCAATGCCTCGGTTCAGCAGTCATCGACCTTCCGGCATCCGTGGCGGCGCAGTGGGCCCCAGGCGGCTCCGTCGTCGAGCCCGTCGACGCCACCCGATGCCGACTCACGCTCGGAGGTTGGTCCTGGGCCGGCGTCGCCGGCCTGTACGCGACCTTCGACGCCGACATATCCGAGGTCGAGCCCGAACAGCTTCGGGACGCCTTCGCAGCTCTGTTACACCGGGCTCGCGAGGCCTCCGCATCGCAATTCCCACGGACGCCAGCGGGCCAACTGAGTTGAACTTCGTTCCCCCACGAGGGAACCAGTTCGTCACACCAGGGGTACGCGTCGAGGAACGTTCCCCTGCTGCTGTTGCGCCTTGATTCCAGTCAAGGAGGAGCGATGGCAAGGCGGTACGAGACTTTGGCGGCGGCGTCCGATCGGACGGGCGTCAGCATCAAGACGTTGCGGCGGCGGATCTCGAAGGGGGCGCTGCACGCGTACAGGTCCGGGCGCATCTTGCGTGTGGATCCCGACGACGTGGACGGCATGTTCCACACGGCGCCGGCCGGCGGCCTGGACTTCGTTGTCCTGGAGCTGGCAGTTGGTGGGCGATGAGCCGGCCGACGGACGAGATGCCGGTGGGAACGCACAACCGTCTGATTGTCGATGAGTTCCGGGTACGCATTAGGACCAGGCATGTAGCGCGCTCTATCGACCGATTGTGACTGTCCGGGTGATCTCGGAGTGAACAGACGACCAGGCCAAGAACCCTCCCAGCGGGAGACGGCCCCGCCAGAAATTGGCGGTGGGGCTGGGATGTCACGGTTCTAGTCAGTGCTCGGTTCGATTGGAGTGGCGGGGTTGGATGGCGCGTCAACTTTGAACTGGCCCTGTCTGAGGACGTCCAAAGTCATCGTGCCGAGGCGTAGATCCGCAGCGAGGCCCTGAATCAAGACCCTTAGGTAGGGGTAAGCCGCCATGATCGAGACCTTCTCCGTGAACTCGATTCGGACGTCGTCCGGGATCTGGCTGTCATCGGCACGGTCATACAAGACGGCCACTGCAGCCACGAGCTTGAACTGTTCGCTCTCGACGACCGCCCTGAACCATGTCTCTAGCGCTGATCCCCAGGAGATGGGGTTGAGATTGATGGCAATTTCACCAGCGGAAGTGACGTCTCCGAACGCCGACAACCCAGTGTCAGGAGTGGAAGGCAACTTGAGGGTCGCCTCAGTCTGGATGGTTCGTACATCCCTCAGGGTGACGCTTTGAAGGAGTTCCTGGATGTCCATGCGTGGAGGGAGGGGCTAGGCGGCCAGGGCGAAGTCTGTGGGTCCTGCAGGCTCCGCCACTGGAAACCCGGCGGCCCCAACGGCTCGGAGTCTGACCACGTTCTCGGACGGTGGGCTGAGCTCCGCAACGTCACGTACTGGGAGATCGTTGATGCTGGTCGTTACCCAGTTTCCCCGTGTCTGATCGTCGAGCAACTGCCCCTCATCCATCTCGACATCGTGCTTTATGAGGGCGCCGACGGCGTGAGCGTAGCGCCGGATCGTAGCCAAGGTGGGGTTGCTATCGTGCGCTTCAAAGGAGGCCACCGAGGGCTGAGTGATCCCCATGATGGCGCCTACCGCTTCCTGGGAGAAGCCACGCGCCCGTCGAACCTGGATGAGACCCCGAAGGAGCGCGCGATCGTTGTCCGCCAGCAGTTCCGCGCGGATCATGCTGGGAGAAGACGCGTTGATGCCCAGCAGATCTTCCAGGGTGCTCATAGACGCAACTCTATGAAGGCTGTCAAGCGGCCGGAGGTAGGCCGGGCTGTGCGTCAGGGAAGAGCGGCTGGGACGAGTCGAGGCCCCAGCTATTGCCCCTGCCGAACATCACACGGCGACTCGCCTCGTCCATTTGGGCGTCTTGCAGGGCGTTGGTGACTGATGGGTTCCCCGGAACCACCACTTTGACATGGACAAGAGCCACAACTGTCTGATGGGCCGGCTGGTCGGGCTCGTGAAAGTAGATTCGAACCGGTGTGTCCCCTGGCCACCAAAGGCGCAGTTCCCAGAGGTCGGGTTGTCGTCGGACTGGAGTCCAGCTGGCTGAACTCAGCTCGCCACGTTGGGCCGCTTTGATCAGTGACCTGAGTTCCCCGAGCCTTATCTCTACCTCCGAATCGGTGAGTGCGAGACCGTTCTCACTGTGCCGGATTGAGGCCGCCAGTTCCGTCGTCACTCTGGTGTCGCCAGGGTCGCGCTCAAGAGGGTGCCAAGCTCGCAGGACGCCCCTAGCCCCGTCCGGGGCGAGGGGCCTGATGTACATGCTCCGTACCGTATCGGCAGCGCAGGACAAGAAGGCTCAGCCGCTCGACCAAAGCACAGATCAGACGCGTGGAGGACCTTCGCTGGGTCTGCCACTCGGTGGCGCACAAGACGGGGTCCTACATTGCAGATGATCCAGTGAGGGCCGGACCGATTCCCAACTGGGCCGCTCTTGGGTGCCTAGACCGGGATCGGGTCCGCCAAGGTGGATCGGCGCGGAGTCGGGCAGGTCGATGGATTCCCAGCGGGGCTCCGGTTCGGGCACGTCGTCAGGGATCGGGGCGAGCAGCAGGTTGGTGCGCCAGACGAGGGCTTGGGCTTCGTCGATGCCGTCCTCGGGCGGGTTCGCGTTGATGAGTTGGTCGAGGTGCCAGCCGCGGTGGAGGGCGTTCTCGACGCTGGCGACGAGAGGCGGCCACCAAGCGGAGTCCTGCAGCGATCGGGACCGTTCGGGTCCGACGAGCCGCTCCATCTCAGGCAGCCAGTGGGTGAGCAGTTCGGCGTAGTCGGAGTGGAGTTGGGTGGCGACGGCTGGGTTGATGTAGCGGCTGATCCGCCACGAGAGCGCGGCGGCGGAGTGGTCGTCGGGCAGCGGTCCTTCTGTGATGGCGGCGCGGAGCAGTCCCGCGGCGTCCAGGCGGGCCGACGCGACTTGGGCGAGCCGGTACGCCAGAACAGGCACGAACGCATCGGACGCGGTGGCCGGTGCCAGGGTCGTGATGGTCGGCGTCCATTCGGCGGCGGCCGGGGCGAGGTGGTCGACGACGCGTTGGTCGAGTTGCCGCTGGTGGCGGCGCTCGAGTGGTGCGTGTTGGCGTTCGCCGGTGGGTCGGGTGTCTTGGTCGGGGATGCCGTGGGCAGCCCGCCACACGGCGACGTCACCGATCGTGGCCGGGTCGGGGCTGGTGATGCTGGACGGCAACCATCCCGGACGCCCCTCAGCCGCGACCGCATCGGCGCGCACCTGCTGCGCCAGCTCCATGACGAGCTCGTGTCGGCGGCGGAGGTAATCGCCCCAGTCCGCATGTCCCGCAAGGCCGTCGGGGATGCCGGGCAGCCAAGGGAGCGGTCCGGGAAGGCTGTCGAGGCGTCCGAGAGGTTGGAGTCGCCAGTCGAGGACCGCCGCCGGGTCTGCGGCGTCGGCCAGCGGACCTTTGCCGACGGCGTCCGTCAACGCACGAACGGGATCGATGCCGGACGCGGCGTCCAGGATCAGATGTGACCGCAGGGTTGGCCAGGCGGGGGAGTCGGTGAGTCCGGGCACGAGCTGTTCGGCCGTGCCGTCCAGGGCGGCGAGGGTCGCGGGCGGGGTGGTGGCTTCGGCGGCGAATCCGATCGCGTCGGCGTAGCGGTGGGCAGCGCCGGCGAGGCGTCCGGCGGGGTCGGCGAGCTGGCGGGCGGTGCTGGATGCCGACAGCGGCTGCTCGTCGCGGCCAAGGATCGCTTCGAGGAGGTCGGTCGCGGTCGGCGGCAAGATCGCCTCGGGCCGGATGAGCGAGTGCGGGTCGCCGCTGCCGACGACCTGCAGGTAGGCGTGATTGGCGAGGCGTCCGCGCGTGAGCATCGTGTACAGCTGTTGGCGGGTTTCGTCGGCGGTGAGCAGTCCGTGCATGGTGTCGGCGGTGACGCCCTGCGCGGCGTGGATCGTGCACGCGTACCCCAGGTCGACCGACGCCGCGACGTAGGCGGCCGGCAGCACGACCCGCGCAGAGGTGTGCTGATGGACAACCGTCATCGACCCGTTCGTGTTGAGCGTGGTGATGTGCCAGCGGTCGCCGTTCTTCACCCAATCGGACGCCGTCGTCGCGAGTCGGCGGTTGTTCGTTCGGGTGATGATCACGTCACCGATGCCGGCGGTATTACCGTCGGCCAGCAGCACGGTCGGACCGGGTCGGTGGCCATGCAGGTGGGCTTGGGCGCGTTGGTTGAGTGCGGCGACGAGGTCGCGGGTGGGGGCGAGCATGAGGGCGTCGAGGCCGGCGGCCCGGTCGGTGGCCCAAGCCTGGAAGAGGTTCTCGACACACGCGGTCTGGTCGCCAACGTGGACGCGCCGCTGGTCCAGGTAGAACCCCAGCGCGGACGGATCTCCGTCACGCAACGCCAGGCTGGCCGCGGCCTCTGCAGGGTCGGCGAACCGCACGAGCTCGTTCAGTCGCAGCGCCCCCTGCGTGACTTCGATATCCCGTAGGACGCCACCGGCGCCGATCGCCGCCAACTGCTGGGTGTCGCCGATCAGCCGGACCGACCCAGCGCGGTCCAGGACGAACTCGACCACCCGATCCAGCGTCAGGGTGTCGGCCATCCCGGCCTCGTCGATGATCACCAAGCTCTGCGGGTCGATGCTTTGCGCCCAGTCGGGCAGCGGCCGCCCGGTGGCGAGGGCGTGGGTGAGCAGGGCGAGGGTGTCGGCCTGGTGGCCGATCTGTTCGCCGAGTTGGGCGGCTGCGGACGCCGACGGCGCGAGTCCGATGACGGTGCCCCCGCCGGACTGCCACGCCTGGGCGAGGGTGCGCATGGCGGTGGTCTTGCCGGCGCCGGCGGGGGCGATGGCCAACTGGACGAGGCGTCCGGACGTGCTCATCGCCTGCACCAGGGCGGCCTGGCCGGCGTTCAATGGCGTCCGGTTCGCCTCGGCTTCCAACAGGGCGACATCGATGACGGCGTCCGAGATCAGGTGCCCGCCGACGCGGCCGGCGGCGTCCACGAGTCGTTGCTCGGCGGCGAGGATCCGGGCCGAGGTGTGCCAGGTGGCCCCGGCGACGCTGTAGACGGATTGGCCGTCGAGGCGGCGTAGCTGGGCGGGTTCGACGATGTCGTCCGGGGGAGGCGCGAGCCGGATCGAGTGCCGAGTGAGTGCGGCGTGGACGAGGCGTCCGACGACCTCGTCGACCCGATCCGCGGGGACCTCGGCCGCGCGCACCACGCGGAAGGCCTCAGCGCGGACGTGCCAGTCCTGCCATGTCGACCGGGACGCCTCAACCGTCGCCACGATCCGTGCAGCCTCGCGGCGCACCCAGCGTCCGTTGGTGCGGACGTTGCGGCGGCATCCCGGATGCAGGGTGGCCGCGATCATCCGCTCCACGCCGCCTGCGCCCAGGACGGCGTCCGCCTCCGACCTCCACGCCTGGCGTTGCTCGGCCAGCGAGCGCGGCGAATGCTTCGCCGGACGGGTCTCGAGGGTGGCCTGCTGGGCGAGGGTACGGGCCTCGATCACGGTCGGGGGACGCTCCTGCGCCTCCTGAAATCGCGCCGCCAGCTCGCCTTGGCGGTCCTCGATCGCGGCCCGCCGCGCGGACCAGCGGGCGTTCAACGCCGGATCGACCCCGACCAGCTCGCGGACGGCGCGCTTACGGGCGTCCGGCTGGAGACGCTCGGCAAACCGCACCCCCAGGCTCGCCGCCAGGTGCCGCTCGAGAGCCGTGTTGTACACCTCGGACGCCGTCACCTTCGCCTTGAACAACAGCCGCCCATCGATCGCTAACCAGCGCCCGTCGGTGACGGTCTGCACCTTGTTCGCCACGGCCACGTGCGTGTGCAGGTCGGGGTCCCCGGCGCGGGAGTCGCGGTGAGTGAACGCGGTGCCGACAAGCCCGGTCACGTCGACCTGACGGACGCCCTGGGCGCCTGTCCGCGTGAACAACGCCCGCCGCTCGATGAACCGCAACGCCTCACCGATGGCCGCGTTGTGGGCCCGCTCGATGGTGGCCGCCGTGGCGGGATCGGCCAACGCCCACAACGCCGACACGCTCTTGACCGGCGAGAACGTCAGATCGAACCCGGCCACGGCCGTCGTCTGCGGACGCGACAACGTCGCCAAGTGGCCGTGCAACTCGCGGGAGTCGGCCGGCGGGCGTCCATGAAGTTGTGTGAAGGACCCCTTCGCCAGGTCCGTGCGGATCTGCCAGCGGACCTCCTTCGGCACCGGCCAATCACCCGGGACGCCCTTCGCCTCGTTGTAAGCGGCGTAGGCCTTCGCGACCGCGATCTGGAACTCGGGGACATCGTGCTCGATAACCAGAAAGGGATTTCCGAGCCTGGACGCCGTCCGCCGGTCGGCGTCCGAGGCGTCAGCTGGCAGTTCGGCGAGACGTTGGTCGGCGAGCGGATGCATCCCGGATCCGAACAGCAGCCGCATCTGCTCGGCCGTCACCGGATCGCCGGCGCTGAGGCCGTCGAGGCCAACCAGCCCGGACCCGACCCAGACTCCGGGTGACTCGCCCTTCTGCTCGTAGTAGGAGGCGAGGCCGGTGTGGCCCTTCTCGGAGGAGTCCATAGCAGCGACCTGCCGGGTCAGGTAGTCATACCCCGCCCCGGCCGTGATCTTGTGCAGACTCATCACGCCTACCTACCGGCGGATGAGCCCTCCTCCCGGACGCCCAACCAGGGGGAACCTTCCGGCGGTGCACCAGGTGTGATGCAGTTCTATCGACGGGGCCGTGATGGGGTTGCGGAGCAAACAACTCGGCGGCCAGATCGCGGGAACTGACTCGACGCAAAGGGAGCCGCCGCTCTGTTGACTGGGGGCGAGCTGCGGTAGCCGAGAGTCCGGTAAATGCTTGAGCGCTACGTGAATGACGACCGGTCTTTTCGCGAGCGAGTTCATTGTCGGGACCGGACAGCGTCCGGTAGGCGCATTCGTCAACAACCAAGCGCTCTCTCGTACGTCAACGACGTACTCCAGCCACGCGGTGGGGACGTCGCAGACCCGTGCGTCACCGACGCAGTCGTGGCCAGCATGCAACAGCAAGAGCACGCTCGAGTCTTCGGGGTCGCGTTCCGTGTCGGGTACTGCCGTTCCGACGTGGGCCGATAGCCTGAAGCGTGTCCTTGCATGATGAAGTTGTCACATGGGCGGCGAGCCGTCCATGGTGGCAGCAACGGGCTCTCGTTCGGCTTGCGCGAGGCGAGGTGTTCGATGAGGCCGACGTCGCGTCGCTCGTGTCGGATGTGTTCTCCCCGGAGCCCAGCCCACCGGCGGGGGGATGGGTGGCGTCACTGATTGAAGCGCAGGAGACTGTGGGTGAGCCGGTCGTGCTTCTTGGCATCAGGGACGTCCGAAACGTCAACAGGTTGACTACGGGCCAGACTCTGACTTTCGCAGCGCAGGGGATCACCGTCGTGTTCGGCCAGAACGGCTCCGGCAAGAGTGGCTACGCGCGGATCATCCAGTCGATGGTACGCACTCGCACCAAGGCCAACATCCTGCCGAACGTCTTCGGTAGCACCGGCGAGTGCCGCGCTGAACTCGTCTATCGCGTCGGAGAATCCGAGCGCACAGCGAGCCTCGATGGCGAACCGCCAGTGGAGCTGGCACGGGCCGCCTTCTACGACGAGAACACGGGCAACGACTACCTCATGACTGAGTCTGAAGTGCTGTACCGCCCGGCGATGCTCCGGGTATTGGATGACTTGGCCACGACATGTGACCGCATCAGGGCGCGGATCAGCGACCAGAAGATCGCGCTTGATTCACAGCAGATTGCACTCCCCGCCGTGACCCCAGGGTCATCCAAGGAGAAGTTCTTGAAAGGTCTCGTCGCCCAGAACACTGACGCCGCCATCGAGTCGCAGTGCGTGGCACCCGCCGACGCGGAGGAGCAGCTGCAGGCACTCCGGACCGAGGAAGCGCGGCTCGTCGCAACAGATCCGACTTCAGAGAAGCAACGCTTGACTGGTCTTGCCTCCGCGACGAACGTCCTCGCCGCCCACCTCGATTCACTCAGCTACGCCTTCAGCCCCGCCGCGGAAGAGGGACTCAACGGAGCCCGGGTAGCCGTTGAAACGACAAGGCGAGCCGCTGAGATGGCGGCCCAAGTCAACTTCGATCACGAGCCGCTGCCAGGTGTAGGTGAGGCTGCATGGCGGGCCATGTGGGAGTCGGCCGCAGCCTTCAGCGAGAGCGCATACCCCGGGCACGACTTTCCCCACACTGCAGAGAGATGCAGTTTGCGTCCTATGCCAGCAGCCGCTCTCTGAGGTAGGGAGGACACGCCTCCAACGGTTCGCTCAATATGTGACCGACGACACCGCGCAGAGGGCAGCCGCTGCCCAAGCAGCGCTCACCCGACTGTTGCAGGACATCCGCGCTGTTGAGACTGAGCCCGCCCACATCGTCCGATGTATCGCGACTTTGGAGGGGGCCAATGAGCCTTTGGGGGCCAGCGCCGACTCGCAACTCGACTCCCAGCGGGCCAGACAAGAATGCCTCCTCGACCCAACTGCGCCTTACGTCGGGCCAGTGCAGGCGGCTCCCGTTGCACTGGAACTCCGCGCCCGTGGCAACGCGTTGGCGGAACAGTCAGCGACGATCTCCGCCGACTCCTTCAATCAGACCCTGACCCAGGTGCAAGGAGAGCAGCGCGCGCTGAAGGATGTCATCGCAATGCGGAACGGCATCGACGCAGTCAAGAAGCAGCGTGACCGCGAGAAGGAGCGGGAGCGTCTGAACATTGGCTTCTCCTCTGCGAACACACGTGGCATTACAGAGAAGATCGCGGACTGGACTAGGCGTTTCGTGACGGAGGCGTCCACGGACCGTTTCACTCGTGAGACCGACCGGCTCGCTCTGGAGAACGTCACGCTGCGCGACGCCCACGCACGCAAGGGCGCCGTCTATCAGCGCCCTGGACTCCTTGCCGCCACAGTCTCGGCCTCCCTCCCATCTGTCCTTTCCGAGGGCGAACAGACCGCGCTTGGTCTGGCCGGGTTCTTGACTGAGGCGTATCTCGACGTGTCGAAGTCAGCGCTCATCTTCGACGACCCCGTCTCGAGCCTCGACCATATGCGCCGGGAAAAGGTCGCCAACCGATTGGTCGAGTTTGCGGAAGACCGTCAGGTCATTGTCTTCACGCACGATGCTTCCTTCACAGCTGACCTCAGGCGTGCGTGCGATTACCACAAGCTGACCTTCACGGAACGCGCTGTAGAACGCTCGGCAGCCAAGGTGCCGGGGTTTACCAGCGAGAAGCATCCCTGGACTGTCAAGGACGCCGCTTCCCGTATCCACGAACTCAAGAATGAGGTTGCCGCTCTCGCCAGGGAGCTGGAGGGCATGACGCACGACCAGTACTGCGAGCAGGTGCGCAGGATCGCAGGCAAGATGTCCGAGACCTGGGAGCGCATCATCAGTCAAGAGATCGCTGAACGGCTGGTGGATCACAGAACCCTCAACGTGCAACCCAAGATGATGAAGGTTGTTGCCCACATCTCGGCTGATGACGAGACCGTGTTCCAGCAGTCCTACTCCCGCATCTCCGGGTGGGCACCCCGCCACGACAATCACCCTGAGAACAACTGGACACCCCCAGAGATTGGTGACGTGCAGCACGAAGTCGACCTCATTGAGGCATGGTTCAAGGGCGTCAAGAAGTACAGCAACTGATATGTCAGTGAGTGACGAGACATGGCGACCCACTCCGGCAGAGCTGCAGGGAACTCATGAGCAACCTTGGGTCTGATCGCCTCGATGATCTGAGGCCGATCAAGCAGCCCGCGACGTCTCAGCTTCCTCTGGAGCTTCGAGGCAGCCGCTGAACGCCTTGTGGATCTGGCAACCGATGGCCATGCCCAGCGGGATCGGTACGGCGTTGCCGATCTGCCGAGCGATCTCTTCGCGCGTTCCGACCCACTGGTAGTCCTCGGGGAATCCCTGGATCATGGCCGCCTCGTAGTGTGTGATGGCTCGGTCCTCTGTGGGGTGCAGGTAGCGACCCTTCTCCGGTTTGAAGAACTCGGTGCGGATGGTTACCGATGGCTTGTCGAGGTGCAAGCGTCCCATGACGTCCGCTGTACCCGTTCGGTGCTTGCGCCAACAGGGCGCTAGCAACTCATCCGGCAAGTCGAAGCGGTTTCCCTTTGCGGGGATCGAAGCGAATCTCTTGAGAGACAAGTCCGTGTAGAAGCGTCCGAAGTGCAGCTCCCGGGTCGAGAACGCGCCTGGCCGATCCACACCGCCGTACGTGACCGTTCCCTCGGGGAGGCCGACCCGATCAACGGCGTTCGGGATGTGCTGGAAGATCTCGTCGAGCGTGCGGTGCTGGGGCTCGTGCGTCTTCCTCGGTAGTCCGGGAGCAGGAAGGTCCTTGTGGTGACCGATGACGATCACGCGCTTTCGTGCCTGCACAGCTCCGTAGTCAGCGGCGTTGAGAATGTCGAACTCGATCTTGTAGTCGGTGAGCACCCCGGACTGGAGCTCGCTCTGGAAGACAGCCCACTGCGGAGAGGTAAGGAATGCAGGAACGTTTTCGAGCACGAAGAACTTCGGCGTCGACCTCTTGACCGCCTCGGCGTACCGGCGCCACAGGAAGTTGCGATCGTCGTCCACATCCTGCTTGCCGAGTGTCGAAAACCCCTGACACGGCGGCCCCCCCACGACGAGATCCACCTCAAGTGGCTCAACCTCTTGAAGCCAGTCCTGAATCCTCCCCGCGTATACCGTTCCGCCGACTACTCGACCGTCTTCGATGCGCCCGCCGTGGTTGAGTGTGTAGGTTGCTGCGGCGGACAGATCGAACTCGACCGCGGAGACAGGGTCGACTTTCAGTCCTCGGGCGAGGCTCAGACCTGTGGTCAAACCACCCCCGCCGGCGAACAAGTCAAGGGTGCGAATTGCCCGATCACATGGCTCGGGCATCAGCGGGCCGAGCATGATAGCGGGGGCGGGCGACATACCACCTGAGGGTAGCTAACCCCATCCAGTTACCACCAGCGCCACACCGCGCACCGGCGCCACGCCGCTCGCACGGTCCGGCCTACCTCGCGCGTTCGTCGACGGCTACCTCTGACACGAGAGAACCGGAACAACAAGGCGCCACCCGCGAGCAAGGCCGCGTGGTGGACGACGAAACCCGCGCGCAACATCGAGCGGGATCGTGGGGCACGGTTTCCATCTGGTCGCAATGGGCTGGAGAGTCATCAGGATCTGGGAGCTCGAGATGTGCAATGAGCCCGCCAGGAGCTTTGGTGAAGTCCTCTGATCGGAGCTGGCTCCGACCCTCGGCGTAACAGGGCGCACTCCCGACCAGGTAGACCGCGGCCCTCCGCGACGGCCCCCGGTAGGTGGCACTGTGTCGCCAGTCCTGCTGGCGAACAACGGGACCGTCGCCGGGGTTCAAGGTCGGTGAGAGCCCTGACCGTTAGCATCGGATCAACCCATCCACTTGGAGTGACATCAATGACGACGACGTCCGACGCCCCGATCCGCAAGAAACTCATCGAAGTGTCGATCCCGCTGGAGGACATCAACGCGGCCTCTGCCCACGAGAAGTCGGTCCCCCGCAAAGGCCATCCCGCGACTATGCACCTGTGGTGGGCGCCTAGGCCCCTGGCAGCCGCCCGCGCCGTACTCTTCGCCCAATTAGTCGACGACCCTTCCTCAAATCCGAACCTCAGCGAGTGCCAGCAGAAGGCGGAACGCGAGCGGCTTCACGACATCATCCGGCGCCTAGTTAAGTGGGAAAGCATTAACAACGAGACCCTGCTCCGCGAGGCACATGCGGAGATCGTAAAATCCGCGGGCGGTAGGCCGCCCACAATCCTTGATCCTTTCGCGGGTGGCGGCACAATCCCACTGGAGGCGCAACGCCTCGGGCTGAGCACTCATGGCAGCGACCTCAATCCGGTGCCCGCTCTGAAGACCAAGGCACTCATAGAATTTCCCCCGACGTTCGCTGGTCAGTCGCCGGTCTTCCCGGGAGCGGCCGAAGCGAAACTCGGCGAGTGGCCACGCGCCACTGGCCTCGCCGAGGATGTGCGACGGTATGGGGCATGGGTGCGCGATAGTGCTAGGGAGCGCATAGGACATCTGTACCCTGACGCGCAGATCATCAACGACAAGACCAAACGAAGCGAGCCCACGACGACTATCGCCTGGATCTGGGCTCGCACGCTTACATGCCCCAACCCTGCCTGTGAGCATCGAGATGCCGCTCGTGCGCTCTTGGCTCCTCAGCACAAAGAAGGGGAAGCTGACGTACCTCGAACCCACCGTCGTTGACGATGTGGCTGAGCCCAGCGGGCGGCGGATCAAGTTCGCGATCCGTCACGATTCAGCGAACGCGCCGACGAAGGAAAGGGACGGAACTATCACGTCCTCGCGCGGCGCGACGTGTGTCGCCTGCGTGATCTTTCAGCTCGTTGGCGGAGATCCGGAGCAGCGCGATCGCAGATGGATACGGCGTTCGCTTGCTCGCTATCGTCGCCGAGGGGAATCGACGGCGCATCTACACCGAGCCGACGCCTGAACACATAGCGGCATCTGATGTTCCGCGTCCGGGCTCGCTACCGACCGGGAAGATTGCGGAGAATCCCCGTTGGTTCTCACCTCCCCAGTACGGCCTGACCAGTTTCTCGGACCTCTTCACGAACAGGCAGCTAGTCGCCCTGACGACGTTCAGTGACCTCGTGCGCCAGGCGCGGGCAGAGGTCTTGAAGGATGCTCTGGCGGCGGGACTGCCGTCAGGAGATCGTCTCGCGGAGGGGGGCGTTGGCGCCGAAGCTTACGCCGACGCGGTAGTTACGTACATCGCCATGGCAATTAGCAAATTTGCAGATTGGTCGTCCTCCATCTGCAGTTGGATTTCGCAGATTGAGGGCGTCAGAAACACCTTCCCGCGTCATGCGATCGCGATGACATGGGACTACGTCGAGATCAATCCATTCTCAAACTCGGTGGGGAACTTCGGTGCCCATGTCGAATGGGTCGCTGCCGGAATCGACCACCTACCCGCCGGCCCGATTCAAGGGCGTGGTTCGCAGTCTGATGCGGCCTCACGTGATTACACAAACGTAGTGGTGTCCACAGACCCTCCATACTATGACAACATCGGATACTCTGATCTTTCCGACTTTTTCTATGTGTGGCTGAGGCGATCATTGCGTGATGTGCATCCCTCACTGTTCGGATCAATCCTCGTGCCGAAAGCGGAGGAGCTGGTCGCGAACCCCTATCGCCACAATGGCAAGGATGGTGCGGAGAATTTCTTTGAGCGAGGTTTCGCGCAGGTCTTCGCCAAGGTCAGAATGGAAGCATCAACTGATTACCCCATTACGGTGTATTATGCCTTCAAGCAATCCGAACTTCAGAAGGAAGGCCTTAGCAGCACCGGATGGGCAACGATTCTTGAAGGAATCATTCGTGAAGGTTGGGCTATTACTGCTACCTGGCCAGTGCGCACCGAACGGGCTGGTCGCATGACGTCGGTCGGCACGAATGCCCTCGCCTCGTCGATTGTCCTGGTCCTGCGTCCACGTCACACGACAGCTGGACAGACCACGCGACGAGGCTTCATCACTGCTTTGAAACGCGAGCTACCAGCAGCTCTGAAACGGATGCGTGAGGGCGCCATCGCACCGGTAGACCTGGCCCAGGCCACGATCGGCCCGGGGATGGCGGTGTTCTCGGGCTTCCGACAGGTGGTCGAGAACGACGGTTCTGATATGCCAGTGAAGACAGCACTTGCGCTAATCAATCAGGTGCTCGACGAAGTGCTGGCCGAGCAGGAGGGGGATCTCGACGCAGACACGCGGTTCTGTCTGAAGTGGTACGAGCAGTACGGCTGGGCTAGGGCCCAATTCGGTCATGCGGACGTCTTGGCGCGTGCGTACAACACTTCGGTGCGCGGCCTCGAGGATGCTGGAGTGCTCACGCAAGGTGAAGGTGTCGTCCAGCTGGTGCGCCCGCAGGACTTGCCAGCGACCTGGAATCCGGTTACCGACCACCGCATCTCAGTCTGGGAGGTGACCCTGCAGTTGGCCAGGGTGTTGTCCGCCGAGGGCGGTGGAATCGAGGCAGCCGCGAAGCTCATGTCTGCGGCAGGCCGTCGCTCCGAGGTGGACGTCGACTCGATTCAGCGGCTGGCCTATCGCCTGTACGAGATGACGCAAAAGTCGCGCCCTGACGACGCGCGGCTGTTCAACCTGCTCGGTGGTTCGTGGTCGGATCTGACCGAGGCTGCTGGTCGCGTGCGACTAGGGACAGCGGTGCAGGGTAGTTTCGACTTCGGGGGGGACAACTAATGGCGACCAGCAACATCGAGGCGGTGCGAACGGCGCTGCAGTCGCTGTCGGAAATGCTCGATCCGTACATCGAGCGGGTCACCGCGAAGCTGGTGGCCGCAGGTCAGGACTGGACGGTGCTCTTGGCCGCGAAGGATGCCGAGAGGGGCATCCGCGGCAAGGAGTACTCACGGACCGATCCGCAGGACCAGTTCCGAATCATCACCGAGCCAATCGGCTCGCTCGGCTATGTCTTCAACGATCACCTATCTCGTGGGGAGCAAGGCTTCGTCGGGGAATTGCGCAACGTTCGCAACGATGTTGCGCACTTCAAGCCCTTCTCTCCGGATGACGCGGTCCGCGCCCTGGACACCATTGAACGGGTCATGCGCGCGATCGGAGCAGTCCGCGAGGCCGACGCCGTCCGCAAGTCGCGGCAAGACATCCTACGGGGGAACTTCGAGCAGCAAACTCGAAAAGCAGTGAGAGCGGCCACTGGGCTGCCTGGCACGGCGGACGCGGAGCTCCCTCCTTGGCGCGAGGTGCTCAAGCCACATCCAGACGTGGCTTCGGGCCGTTACAGCAATGCCGAGTTCGCCGCGGATCTCTATTCGGTGGCCGTGCAGGGAAACGCGGCCAAGGAGTATCAGGACCCGGTCGAATTCTTCCGGCGCACGTATCTAACAGACGGTCTTAAGGAGTTGCTGCGCCGCGCGGTGGACCGGATATCGGGCTCGGGGTCCGCCAACCCGGTGATCAACCTGCAGACCACATTCGGTGGCGGCAAGACCCACTCGATGCTGGCGGTGTGGCACTTGTTCTCGGGTCGCTCGCTGCACGAGTTCCCGCAGAGCGTTCAAGACCTCTTGGCTGGCGAGCACGCCGATGTCCTGGGGCGTCCGGTCCGCAAGGCCGCGCTCGTGGGTAACGAGATCCCGCCCTCGACGCCGTCCCGCAAGCCTGACGGCACGGTGGTGCACACGCTGTGGGGCGAGCTGGCCTGGCAGCTCGGCGGTCCGGAGGGGTACGCGATCGTCGCCGACGCCGACTGCACCGGTACCAACCCCGGCAACCTCATGCGGGAACTGTTCACGAAGTTCGGCCCTGCCGTCGTCTTGATCGATGAATGGGTGGCCTACGCCCGCCAGCTTCCCGACGCACCTGACCCGAAGCGTCCGGTGCCCGGTGGCTTGTTTGAGACCCAGTTCACGTTCGCCCAGTCCTTGACACTGGCCGCGGAGAGCGTGCCCGGCACCCTGGTTCTGGTGTCCGTTCCGGCCAGTGAGGGCCGGCCCGCCGATACCGGCGGAGGAGATGAGGAGAGCTCGGCTGCGCCTGAGGGCCCAAGAGCGAGTGATCTAGAAGTCGGTGGACAGCGTGGCCGAGACGCGCTGCACCGTCTGGATTACGTCATCCGCCGTGTCGCGTATCAATGGAGCCCGGCAACTAGGGCGGAGTCGTACGAGATTGTGCGCCAGCGGCTGTTCGAGGAGCCAGATGCCAAGGCGATTGCGATGATCGCCACGGCGGCCCGGCGGTTCACTGAGTACTACCGAATACACCAGAAGGAGTTCCCAACAGGTGTTGGGCAGTCCGCGTACGAGTCGCGCATCAGGGCGGCCTACCCGATTCATCCTGAATTGCTGGATCGGCTGTACTCGGATTGGTCGACCCTGGAGAAGTTCCAGCGCACACGCGGAGTGCTTCGGCTGATGAGTCACGTCGTTCACCAGCTCTATGAACGCAACGATCCCTCCCCGTTGATCATGCCCGGATCGATCCCGCTGGACGCTCAGCTTGTGCGCAGCGAGATGGTGCAATACCTCGACAACGCCTGGGACGCGATCATCCAGTCCGAGATCGACGGAGAGAACTCGGTCGCCCGCACCGTGGACCTGGAACGACCCGCGCTTGGGGACCGCTCACTTGCCCTGCGGACCGCTCGGACGATCTTCGCCGAGGCTACGCCGACGCTCGAAGCAGCGCTCAAGGGCAAGGACAGGAAGAGCATCACGCTCGGGGTCGCCATGCCGGGGGATGTCCTGGGCAACATCGGGTCGGCACTCGACGGTCTTCAAGAGAAGTCCTCCCACTACTACGCCGAGGACGGGCGCTTCTGGTACGACACCCAGCCGTCGCTGAACCGCCTCGCAGCCGAACGCGCTGGTCAGTTGTCTCTCGATGCGGTGCACGGCGAGGTTGCGGTTCGACTCAAGCGCGTGTTCAAGGGCTCGACGGACGTCATCGCGGACGTCGTTCACCCCGAGACCTCATCCGACGTGGAGGAGGCCGACTACCTTCGCTTGGTCGTCGTGCCGCCTCAGTACGCCCACAACGGCAAGGACAAGGATTCCAGTGCGTCGAAGTGGGTCCACGATCTACTACGGCAGCGTGGCCAGGCCCCGCGCTCGAACGTCAACACCATCGTCGCCGTGGCCGCCGACGAGAAGCAGTGGGGCACGTTGGAGTCCGCGGTGCGCTCATATTTGGCTTGGAATTCCATCTTCGACGAGACGGCCCGCCTTGATCTGACCCAGTCGGCCGCAGCGCAGGCACAGACGATGCTGGAGTCGGCGAACCGCACGGTAGACGATCGCCTCGCTCACACGTGGATCTGGTGTCTGCACGCTGTGCAGGAAGACCCGCAGGCCCCCTTCGTGGTCGGACAGGTACGCGCTGACGGGCAGGAAAAGAACCTCACCAAGCGCATCAGCGCAAAACTGGCCTCGGTCGACGTCGCACATCCTTACGTCGCTGATCGAGTGGTCAGGCTCGATGTCGAGGAGTTCCTACGCGCGCGATGGACGCGAGGGTTCATCGGCTTCACCGAGCTCTGGGCGTACTACACCCGTTACCCCTATTTGCACAGGCTGCGAGACAAATCGGTGCTTGTGCGAGCACTGGAGGAGTCGCTCTTCGACGCCGCGTTCGTCGACACGGGATTCGCTCTCGCGACAGGCTTCGACTCCGCGACAGGCGATTTCCTCGGCCTGGCAGTGCCGTTGGAGGACACGGAGTTCGGGCCGTTCGACGACAGAACACTGGTCGTGCGACCTGACCTCGCGGTCGCCCAGAGAGAACGGGAGCGTTCTCGGGCGGTGAAGACGAAGCCGGGGCCAGGTGGTGAGAGCGATTCCCCGCAGCCGGGCAGCGACCTGGGCCCCAGTAGCGGGACGGGAGGAACACGGGGGTCCACACCCACTCCCGCGCGTCCACCAGTGGCGAACGCGACGTACTCACTCAGACACGACGTCTCCCCGACCGGAGACATGCCAGCGGACTTGGAGGCGATCGCTCGAGAGATCCTCGACCTGCTTCGCAACGCGGACCCCGACGTTCTGGACATCACGTTGACGGTTGATGCCCAGAAGGCAGCCGGGTTCGACGAGAACACCGTACGCGCGATCAAACAGAACGCTGGCGACCTCGGAGTGTCGACAAGCAGGTTCGGGGATCTGTAGTGGTCGCTCCGTTCGCTCCGCAGCCGGTTGGATCGAAGGTCGTCCCACCCGATCCGTCGATCACGGCTGCGATCGGACGCCACCACACCCTGGCGACTGCGGTCACTGACCTCGTCGACAACAGCATCGACTTCGGTGCGACCCATGTCCTGATCCGGTTCCTGCTGGAGGGTTACCGACCCATCGGGCTCCAGATCATCGACGACGCGTCAGGCATGGACTCTGCCGCCATCGACGACGCTATGACCTACGCCAAGAAGCGCGAGTACAACGGACGAGACCTGGGGCACTTCGGCATCGGACTCAAAGCAGCGTCGTTGAGCCAGGCGCGCACGCTCCTGGTGTGGTCGAAGCGGTACGGCTCGCCACCGGTTGGTCGACGCCTACGCCGTGAAACGCTAGAGACCGGCCCAGTGGTCGAGGAGTTCTCCGCGGCCGACGCGGCGGAGGGTCTATCGAAGGCCGATGTCGACTTCCCTATGGAGACCGGGACGATCGTTGAATGGCAGGACGTGCAGACGTTCCTGACTTCCTCGAGCGATAGTGAGCAGGCAGCATGGGTGAACGGGACGACCCAAGAGCTTGTCGATCACCTCGGTCTGGTTCTACACCGAATCCTCGACCGCGGCGAGTTGTCGCTCAGGATCGAGAATTATGACGTTCAGTTGGCCTTCGCAGGTGCGCCTCGGACCGTGACCCCCATCGACCCCTTCGCGTGCCGAGGGGTCGGGCGTCCGGGTTACCCCAAGGACCTGTCCGTCGAGGTCGGTGATGCAGCGACGAATGCGCGCCTTCACATCTGGCCGCACTGGCACAGGGGGCCAGGGTTCGTCCAGGGCAACCGATCACCGATCGAGTCGCAAGGGCTGTACATCTACCGCAACGACCGGCTTCTACAGGCCGGCGGCTGGAACGGCCTGGCGACACCGACGGTCGACCTCAGCTATGCCCGCGTGGCCATTGATCTCACGGCCGACATGGAGCGCCACGTCATCATCAACCCCGAGAAAGCTGGCACCGCCTTCGACGACGAGCTCCGCAACGCCCTGGTGCGGTCTCGGACAACCGACGGAACAACACTGGCCACCTATCGGGAGGACGCGAAAATGGAGGCGAAAGTCTCCAGGCGGCGGTCGGCTACCCCCATCGAGGCGCCGCTTCCCGGCAACGGCCTGCCCGGTGTTGTAAAGGATGCGTTCACCGTGCACACCGATCCGAACGATGTCTTCCCGATCGACATCAAGTGGCGTGTGCTACCCGAGGGCCGGGTCTACGAGATCGACGTCGACGACCACGCACTCCTTCTGAACGCGGCGTACCGCACAGCGGTGGTTGGTCGCAAGAGCCTCGACATCGACGACGCACCGCTCGTCAAGAGCCTTCTGCTCCTGCTGTTGGAGGACCATTTCGTCGGCACAGGTGGCGGTGCGAAAAGGAAGCGCCAGGACGCCGCATGGCAAGCCATCTTGTTCTCTGCGGTCCGAGCTCAATCAGTGCACACCCAAGGAGATTGACCGGTATGACAACACCGACGGACCAGCTGAGCCCAGACACGCTCGAGAAGTACTTCAGCAGCGGGGCGGTCACGACCCACCTGGTCAACGATTCCCCAGAGATCATCATCACCATCGACTCCCCGGGCCAGAAGATCTCCGTCCTCACGCCCCGAAACGGTCTGGTGCTCCACACGGATGACCTCCGCCGGGTCACGACCGGCTTGGAAGTCCGCGGCGGCGTGGAGTGGGCCCGCCTCACTCTGGACGCGCGTGGCATGTACGCCGAGGCGTACGGGTTGGTGCTTTCCGTCGTCCAGGCGATGCGCGGTGGCGCGACGTTCGCCGCGGCGTCATCCGCGGCCATGACGAACATGAAGGCGCTCCTCGCCGCCAAGCCGCGAATCTCGGAGGAAAAGCAAGTCGGACTGTTTGGCGAGCTCCTGTTGTTCCGTGCTCTTCTGGACAGCTTCGACGAGTACGCCGTCATCGACTGGTGGCTCGGACCGCTGGCGGAGGAACGCGACTTCGCGTTCCCGGCATTCGACGTCGAGGTCAAGACCACCCTTGGCGAGTCGCGAACACACGTAATTCACGGTGCCAGCCAGCTTGAACCCAGCCCGGGCCGCTCGCTGTGGCTCGTGTCCATCCAGATCACGCGCGCCGGGGGCGACCCGAAGGGGATTGCGCTCCCCGGGCTGATTCACCTCATTCGTGAACGCCTCACGGCTACCCGGGGCCGTTTCCTGAACTGCCTAGCGTCCCAAGGTTGGGATGACGATGACGCAGCGATGTATCCGACTCCCTATGTGCTGCGCACCACGCCAGCCGCGTACCTTGTAGACGACGACTTCCCAGCGGTGACGCCGGCGCGCCTGCGTTCGACGGTGCCCCACAGCGACCTTGTCAGTGACGTGACCTACCGTGTGGACGTGTCCGGCAGGATGCCCGGGGTGCCTGGTGAACCGCTCGACACCTTCGTCGCAAGTACCGAACCCCAGGAGGCATGACGTGACCGATCTCTACACCGAGGCCGTCGTCGGAGTTGTCCGAGGCATGAGCAAGGGCAGCCCCAAACCCATGCTCAAACGGGTCCAGTTCGAACTCGACGAAACTGACGTCCGGGGCGACTTCACCGAATCCGATCTGGTCGAGAAGCTCACATCCGCTGACGTGAACGAGCCTGCCCGGTACGAGTTTCACATTCAGCTCACGAGGTGGGACTCCGCAGCCGACACAGCATGGTCGGCGGGCTCGGCACCGAACACGGCAGAACGCCGGGCCGCGATCTTGGACGCGCTCGGGTTTTCCTCGGATGCGAAGGCACGGATCGACCACGCATTCCCGGTGAGCATGACCGGGGCAGTGGTGATTTCTGGCAAACCCTCCGACTGGGATCCTTGGTATTCGAGTGACCTCGTTGCCCAGCGGTCGTTCTACTGGGATGGATACCGCGGCGTTCTGGAGGAGAAGGGCTGGAGTTCGTACGCTGTTGGCGAGCTCGGACGTGCCACGGACGAGGTCGTCAAGCGACTGGCAGACCCCACACGAGATGACCCTTACCAGTCCAAGGGTTTGGTCGTGGGCCACGTCCAGTCCGGGAAGACAGCCAACTTCACCGGTGTGATAGCCAAGGCGATCGACGCTGGGTACAAGCTCGTCATCGTCCTCACCGGCACGATTGAGCTGCTCCGCGGGCAGACCCAGCGTCGACTGGACATGGAGCTAATAGGCGAGGAGAACATTCTGGGCGGCGTCCCCCGCGACAACGCGGAGCTCGCGGCTTCAGTCGACTACATCGGAGACGGCGACATCGATTGGTATGAGGGCAGGTTCGTCTCGTACGGCAAGGATCCCAAGGAGCTCGGTCTCCCGGGAATCCGTCGGCTCACCGGCGCCAAGGACGACTACAAGCTACTCAAGGCAGGTCTCGGGTACCTCGACTTCCGGCAGACCGATCACCTCGTCGACCCGGCGCGACCGCTATACCACGAGCAGAACGTTTACCGACCCGACATCCGCATCGCCGTCGTCAAGAAGAACTCGACGGTGCTCAAGAAGCTCGTTCGAGATCTGCAGGCGACCAAGACGGACCTTGGGGAAATCCCGGCGCTAATCATCGACGACGAAGCGGACCAGGCGTCGATCAACACGACGCGGCCGAAGAAGGATGCAGCCGAGGAGAAGGAACGGACCGCGATCAACCGGCTCATCGCACAGCTTCTCCGCGAACTGAAGCGAGCTCAGTACATCGGCTACACGGCGACGCCGTTCGCCAACGTCTTCGTCGACCCCGAGGACGCCGAGGACATCTTCCCCAAGGACTTCATCGTCAGCCTCGATCCACCTGACGACTACATGGGAGGCCGCGACTTCCATGACCTCGACGAGTCCGAGGACGACGTCGACGACGAGCCCGCCACGAAGACGGTCGCGAACTCTAACGAGAAGGCGTTCGTCCGGTCGCTCGTCGCCGGCCCGGACGAACTCGAAGCCCGCGACAAGGAGGTGCTCGCCGCGCTCGACGCGTACGTCCTGTCTGGTGCCATCAAGCTCTTCCGCGCCGCGGCGCTCGGCAAGCCGAAGCTCTTCAGACACCACACGATGCTCGTACACGAGTCAGTGCGAACCGCCGAGCACGAAGCCCTTGCGGCCGACATCCGGCGCGTCTGGGCCTCCGCGGCATATGAGCTACCCGCAGGGCTCAAGCGGCTGCATGACCTCTGGGTCTCCGACTTCCGTCCCGTGACGGAGGCCCGTGCGCCGGAGGCTCCGGTAATCCCCGGCTTCCACGCGCTGCGCGGCTTCATCGGGCATGCAGTCGACAAGATCCAGCAAGGCGTGAACCCGGTGGTCATCGTCAACGGTGTTGCCGAGAAGGACTACCTACAAGCAGACATCAACTTCCAGTCCGGCGACGTGTGGAAGATCCTTGTCGGGGGCGCCAAGCTCTCGCGAGGGTTCACCGTCGAAGGTCTCACGATCTCCTACTACACACGTCGCACGATCGCCGCCGACACACTCATGCAGATGGGCCGCTGGTTCGGTTACCGGCCGCACTACCGGGATCTGGTGAGGCTTTACATCGGGCGAAATGTCCCCGCTCCTAGACACGAGGTCATCGACCTCTACAAGTCGTTTGAGGCGATCGTTCGCGATGAAGAGGATTTCCGCGACGAGCTGAGGAGGTTCCAGGGGTTCGAGGAGGACGGCCGCCCGCGGGTCCGCCCGATGGACGTCCCGCCCTTGGTCTATCAAAGCCTTCCGTATCTCAAGCCGACCAGTGCGAACAAGATGTACAACGCTGAACTGACCGAGCAGGGCGAAGGTGGCAAGGTCGTCGATTTCAACCAACAAGGCGAGCACAAGGACACCGCCAACAGGACGCACTTCGAGGCTGTTCAGCCACTGCTCGACGCTGCCAGCACCGTGGGCGACTTCTTCTACATCAACGAAACAGGCGCCCCCCGACCATGGCGCGCTCGCTACGGGATCATGGACGCCGACGTCCTCATCGAGGTCATTCGCCAGTTCAGTTGGGCAAACAATTTCAAGATCTCTCCGTACCTCGCATTCATGCAGAAGGCCATCGCCGAGGGCACTCTCAAGGACTGGGCGATCATCGTCCCTGAGATTGACTCACTGCCCACCCGTACCGTTGAGGGTCGCAAGCTGAAGCTCATGCGCCGCTACCGACGCTCAGACCGCCCGTGGCAGTTCTCCGGGTCGTCCACCCGTCAACGCGCCGCCCTCCTCGCCATCTCCAGCGGGATCGATGCCGACACGGTCGACAAGGACGGCCACATCGCCACCGCACTCGCCTTGCCGGACTATGCGCACGTCAAGGCCCTGAAAGTGCCGACTCGAGGGGCGTTCCTCCTGACCTTTGCCGGGGACAGCGCGTCGGCACGGTTTCACGACGCCAAGGGCGTCACCGATCCCGTGAAGCTGCCTGATCCAACGAACTCCAAGGACGTCGCAACGTTGTTCTCGTACGCATTGCCCTTGGCTTCGGCCCCGGCTGGGCGGATCGCGTTCAAAGTACGCAGGCCCGACAGACCGGAGGATCCGATTGTCGACGCTGGCGCGTTATGAGTGATGAGCTGTTGGGTACGGGCCCCGTTTTGGGAGGCGGACCCAATAGTTTCAAAAGTTATGATTCCGGGGCGGCCCGGGTGGGCAAATCCCGATGACATGGAGCAGCTCCTTCAGCTACTCGGCAGCTCGTAGAGACTTGAAGGCGGATCGGCCTTGATAGCCGTGACTCCATCGAGCTCCCTTGTAGCGTCTGGGCATGTCGCAAAGCGGACACCTGTTCATCGTCCAGGCCGACCTGACCAGGGTCGCCGCCGACGCGTTCCTCGTCCCGTGTGACGACGAGCTCAACGTCTCCGGGACTTGGCGTCCGTTCCTCGAACCTGGCGCTTCCCCGCAGGCGAAAGAGGACTGGTTCCTGCCGCAGGGCGTCCAGCTCGAGAGTGGCATGGCCGTTCTGCCCGACACGACACCGGAAGACCCGACCCCGGATCAAGTCGTCGGGCTTCGCGTCCTGGTCGACACCGTCGGCGTCGACGACATCGCGGCCATGGTCACTCGTTCGTTGGACGCAGTACGCCTCGCCGCGTCTCAGGCGCAACGTCACGGCGGACGCATCCTGCCCCTGGTGGCGATGCCCGTCCTTGGCGTAGGCCAAGGCAACTTCAAAGGGGCTCTTCACAGACGAGGGTGTAGTCGGGGGCCCGGGTTGTGACCGGCGTGTCGGTGGCGGGACGGGGGTCGAGGTCTTCCGAGGATGGAGGTTC
>NZ_FXTL01000003.1 GCF_900182665.1 Propioniciclava tarda | reverse complement strand
CACACAAACAAAACGAATCTTGTTTATAGTGCACCAAAAAATGGCATTGACCTAAGCACGCTGTTGAGTTCTCAAACTTCCGAAGCACACCACCTTGCTCATTGCTGAACGCCGTGGGGCAACTCGGTAAACATTATTGAGGCCGAATCGCCATGTCAAATCGGCGAGTTTGCCTCATTTCCGCGACGCAGATCCGCCGGATTCCGAATCGATTGAACGATTTGATCCGTGGAGCGTTGTGTTGGGAGACGCCTCCGATCCGTCCGCTCTGGCTAGCCAGCGCGTCCGTCTCACCGGAAGGCTTGGACAACGTTACGTTGCCCCCACGCGAGAGTCAAATCGGCGCGGCCTGCCTCGCGGCACACTTGCAGTCGACCGATCGATCACCACCCGTCGGGCTCAGCAGTAGCGGGAGCGGGACTGGTCAGCGAGCGAGCTCGATCGCGCCGACCGTTCTCTTGCCCCGCCGGGTGACGACGTACCGCCCGTGGAGCAACTGGTCACCTAGGACGCGGGCGTCCGGATTGGTCACCTTCTCGTTGTTGAGGTAAGCGCCGCCTTCCTCGATGGCGCGGCGTGCAGCTGACTTGCTGGCCACCACTCCAGACGCAGCCAAGAGATCCACCACGGTGGGCAGCTCCGTGCCGACGTCCAGTCGATGCGCGCCTAACTCCTCGCACACGGCGGCCACGGTCGCTTCCGGCAGTGAGGCGAGCTCTGCGCGTCCGAAGAGGGCAGCGGCGGCGTCAGTCGCGGCTTGGCGCTCGGCCGGCGAGTGCACCAGGTCGGTGATGTCGTCGGCCAGGGCGCGCTGGGCAGCGCGGAGGTGGGGAGTCTCCACGGTCTGGCGCGCCAAATCGTCGATCTCCTCCTGGGACCGCGTGGTGAAGATGCGCAGGTACTCAGCGACCTTGGCGTCCTCTGCATTCAGGAAGAACTGGTGGAACGCGTAGGGCGAGGTCATCGCCGGGTCGAGCCAGACCGCACCCGACTCGGTCTTGCCGAACTTGGTGCCGTCCGCCTTCGTCATGAGGGGCGTCGCGAGCGCGTGGACCCGGGCACCTTCTGAGCGCCGAATCAACTCGACACCGGCGGTGATGTTGCCCCATTGGTCCGAGCCGCCGGTCTGCAGCGTGCAGCCGTGGCGCTTGTACAGCTCGCGGAAGTCGAGTGACTGCAGCAGGACGTAGCTGAACTCGGTGTAGGAGATGCCGGTCTCGAGTCGGGCCTTGACGACCTCGCGATCCAACATGCGGTTGACCGAGAAGTGCTTGCCCACGTCACGCAGGAAGTCCAGCGTCGAAAGCTCTGCCGTCCAGTCGTAGTTGTTCACCACGGTCGCTGCACTGGGCCCGTCGAAGTCGACGAACTGCGACACCTGGGCGCGGATCCGCTCCACCCACTCGTGCACGAGATCCTTGGGGTTCATGACCCGCTCGGAGCTTTGGCGCGGGTCGCCGATCAGGCCCGTGGAGCCACCCACGAGCAGGATCGGACGGTGGCCGCCGGCCTGGAACCGACGCGCCAGCATGAGCTGAACCAGGTTGCCCATGTGCAGGCTCGGCGCCGTCGGGTCGAAGCCGACGTAGAAGCTGATCGGCCCGGCATCCAGGTGGGACGCCAACGCGTCCGGGTCTGTCGAGTGGGCGATGAAGCCCCTCCAGGTCAGTTCGTCGAGCACCGCATTCACGGCGCTCACACTAACGGACGCCTACGCGTCGCCTCGAACCGTGAGCCAGTCGCGAACGGCCTCGAGGGCGGCGGATACCTCCCTCACCTGCTCCTCTACTCGGGCCGCGGCGGTCCCCCCGCGGCCATCCCGTGAGTTGATCGAGCCCTCCACCGTCAGCACGTGCAGGACGGCCGGCGTGAGGCGTCCGTCGATCTCGGGGAGATCGGACGCCGTCAGATCCGTCAGCTCGATGCCCCGCCCCTCGCAGTACCGGACCGCCTTGCCGGCGACCTCATGCGCCTGCGCGAACGGGACGCGCTGCCGGACGAGCCAGTCGGCGACGTCGGTCGCCAGCGAGAAGCCGGCTGGCGCCCGCGACGCCAGCCGCTCCGGATGGAACACCAGCGTGCCGATCATCCCCGCCATCGCGGGCAACAGGACGCGGAGCTGGTCCAGTCCGTCGAAGATGGGCTCCTTGTCCTCTTGAAGGTCGCGGTTGTAGGCCAGCGGCAGCCCCTTGAGGGTCGCCAGCAGGCCGGTGAGATTGCCGATGAGGCGTCCGGCCTTGCCACGCGCGAGTTCGGCGACGTCCGGGTTCTTCTTCTGCGGCATGATCGACGAGCCCGTCGACCAGGCGTCGTCCAGGGTGACGAAGCCGAACTCGACGGTCGACCACAAGATCACCTCTTCGGCCATGCGCGACAGGTCGACCCCGATCATCGCCAGCACGAACGCCGCCTCGGCCACCAGGTCACGCGCCGCGGTGCCGTCGATCGAGTTGGCCACGGAGGAGTCGAAGCCCAGTTCGGACGCGACGAACTCAGGGTCGAGGCCGAGCGACGTGCCCGCCAGCGCAGCCGAGCCATAGGGCGAGACGGCCAGGCGGGCGTCCAGGTTCTGCAGCCGCTCGACGTCGCGCAGCAGCGGCCAGGCGTGGGCCAAGAGATGATGCGACAGCAGGATCGGCTGCGCCGACTGCAGGTGTGTGCGTCCGGGCATGGGGACGCCGAGGTGCGTCCGGGCCTGCTGGGTGAGGGCCTCAACGACCGACTGGACGCCGCCCGCAACGACCCGCAACTCGTCGCGCAAGTACAGCCTGATGAGCGTGGCGATCTGGTCGTTGCGCGAGCGGCCGGCGCGGAGGCGTCCGCCCAACTCAGGACCCACGCGCTCCATGAGCCCGCGCTCCAAGGCGCCGTGGACGTCCTCGTCGGTCGGCGCGGCGACGAAGCGGCCGGCCGCGACGTCGGCGTCCAACTGATCGAGTCCGGCCAGCATGCCCGCGAGGTCTCCCTCGGTCAGCAGGCCTGCGCGCTGCAGGGCGCGCGCGTGGGCGCGCGAGCCGGCCAGGTCGTAGCGGGCGAGTCGCCAGTCGAACTGGGTCGACTTCGACAGGGCGAACATCGCCTCGGCCGGACCGCCCTCGAAGCGGCCGCCCCACAGGCGTCCCTCGGTCTCGCTCATGCCCTTGTTTCCCTCTCGCTCAGTCCCAGCAGGTAGGCGGCCAGCGCGCGTCCGCCGTCGGGGTCACGCGACACCAACATGATCGTGTCGTCCCCGGCGATGGTGCCGAGCACGTCGGTGAGCCCCACCTTGTCGATCGCGGACGCCAGGTATTGCGCCGCCCCCGGCGGCGTCTTGACGATGACCAGGTTTGCGGACGCCTCCGCCGACACCAGGATCTCCTCGCAGACCTGGGCCAGCTTCGCGAGCCGCTGGGCGCCGCCTCCGGGCTCCTCGCCCTTAAGGGCGTAGACGAGTTCGCCGTCGCGCGACCGGACGCGGAGGGCTCCGACGTCCACCAGATCGCGGCTCAGGGTGCCCTGGGTGACGTTGAAGCCTTCGGACGCCAGCCGTTCGGCCAGCTCGTGCTGCGACCGGATCTGGGCCCCCCTCAGCAGGTCCTCGATCCGTGCCTGGCGGGCGGCCTTGGTCTGCGGCGCGCGGTCGTTCACGACGCGTCCGAGGTGGCGGCCAGGGTGGCGTCCAGGGCCGCGACGAAGCGCTCGATCTCGTCCGGGCTCACGATCAGGGGCGGCGCCACGCGGATCACGTGGGGCCGGGGCGCGTTCGCGACCCAGCCGGAGTCCAGCAGGGCCTTGACCACGGCCGGGGCGGACTCGTCGGCCAGGACGATCCCGCGCAGCAGACCGCGGCCACGGACCGCCTGCACCCGAGGGTTACCCAGCGCCGCGATCCTGGACGCCAGCGCGTCACCCAGTTCGGACGCGCGCCGCAGCAGCCCGTCCCTCTCGATGACGCCGATCACGGCTAGGCCTGCAGCGGCCGCGACGGGGTTGCCGGCATAGGTGCTGCCGTGGTGGCCCGGCTGCAGCAAGCCGGACGCCTCGCCGGTCGCAACGCAGGCCCCGATCGGGAAGCCGTTGCCGAGGCCCTTCGCGAACGTAACGAGATCGGCCGTCACGCCGGACGCCGCCGAGGCGGTCCAGCCGCCGCAGCGGCCCATCCCGGTCTGCACCTCGTCGATCCAGAGCAGCGCGCCGTTCGCGGTCGCGATGCGGCGGGCGGCTCGGAGGAACTCGTCGCCCGGGTCCACGACGCCGTTCTCGCCCTGGATCGGCTCCAGGACCACGGCGGCGGTGGTCTCATCGACCGCGGCGGCGAGCGCGTCGGCGTCCCCATACGGGGTGAAGACGATGTCGCCGGGCAGCGGTTCGAAGGGCTCGCGGTACTTGGGGTTCGCCGTGATCGCCACGGCGCCCAGCGTGCGTCCGTGGAAGCTGCCCTCCATGGCGACGATGCGGGTGCGTCCGGTGAGGCGCGTCACCTTGAACGCGCACTCGTTCGCCTCGGTGCCCGAGTTGGTGAAGAACACGCGCGCTGGCGTCCCCGGCGCGTTCTCGGTCGCAAAGCCGACGAGACGCTCGGCCAGCGCGACCTGCGCGGGAGTCGCGAAGAAGTTCGACACGTGGCCCAACATCGAGAGCTGGGCCGTGATCGCGGCCAGAACCGCCGGATGGGCGTGACCCAGCGCGTTCACCGCGAGGCCGGCCAGGAAGTCGGTGTACTGCCGCCCGTCGGCGTCCCAGAGCTGGGTGCCCTCCCCGCGGACGAAGACGCGCGACGGCGTCCCGAAGGTGTTCATCATGACCGCGCCGTAGCGGTCCAGCCAGTCGGCCTGGCTCAGGCCGGCGGCGTCCGATCCGGGCGCGACCAGGCCGCTCACTTGGTCACCATCGTTCCCACGCCGTCATCGGTGAAGACCTCGAGCAGCAGCGTGTGGGGTGCGCGTCCGTCGACGACGGTTGCCCGCGGGACGCCGCCCTGGACCGCCCGCAGGCAGGCCTCCATCTTCGGGACCATGCCGGACTCGAGCGTCGGCAGCAGCGCCTCCACTTCGGCGGAGTTCATGCGTGCGATGATCTCGGTCGAGTTCGGCCAGTCGGCGTAGACGCCCTCGACGTCGGTCAGGACGACTAGCCGCTCGGCGCCCAGCGCGACGGCCAGGGCGGACGCCGCCGTGTCGGCGTTGACGTTGTGCACGTCGCCGGCCTCGTCGGGGGCGACGGTGGCGATGACGGGGATGCGTCCGGCCTGAATGAGGTCGAGGACCGCTTCCGGATGCACCTCGACGACGTCGCCGACGAGGCCCAGGTCGACCTGCTCGCCGTCCACCATGACGCCGCGACGTGCGGCGCGGAAGAGCCCGGCGTCTTCGCCCGACAGGCCGACCGCCAGGTTGCCGTGTTGGTTGAGCAGGCCGACGAGCTCGCGTCCAACCTGGCCGACGAGCACCATCCGGACGACGTCCATGGCCTCCGGCGTCGTGACCCGGAAGCCGCCCTTGAACTCCGACTCGATGCCTAGCCGCTTCAGCATGAGACTGATCTGCGGCCCCCCGCCGTGCACGACGACCGGCAGGACGCCGCACCGACGCAGGAACACGATGTCCTCGGCGAAGGCCTGCTTGAGCTCGTCGTTGAGCATCGCGTTGCCGCCGTACTTCACGACGATGATCTTGCCCGCGTACTGCTCCAGCCACGGCAGGGCCTCGATGAGGGTGGCGGCCTTGCGGTACAGCTCCTTCTTCTTCGTCGAGTGGCGCGCGTCCGTCATGAGCTGTACTCCGCGTTCTCTTTGACGTAGTCGTAGGTCAGATCGTTGGTCCAGACGGTGGCGTACGCATCGCCGGCGGCTAGGTCGACGGTCACGTCGACGTCGCGCGAGGACTTCAGGTCGACCAGCGACCGGTCGGCCCCCAGGCCGCCGGAGGTGAACACCTCGACCCCGTTGAAGCTGACGCTGACGGCGTCCGGATCGAAGGTCGCCTTCGACGTGCCGGCCGCGGCCAGGACGCGTCCCCAGTTGGGATCGTTGCCGAACACCGCGCACTTGAAGAGGTTCGAGCGGGCGATGCAGCGGGCGACGTCGAGGGCGTCGTCCTCGGTGGCCGCTTTCTCGACGTGGATCGCGATGTCGTGCGCCGCGCCCTCGGCGTCGGCGAGCAGCTGGGAGGCCAGGTCACCGCAGACGGCCGTCAGTGCCTCGGTGAAGGCCTCCGTCGACGGCCGGACGCCGCTGGCGCCGGACGCCATCAAGATCACGGTGTCGTTGGTCGACATACAGCCGTCGGAATCGGTGCGGTCGAAGGTCAGCCGCGTCGCCTCGCGCAGGGCGGCGTCCGCCTCGGCGGCCGTGAGGACGGCGTCCGTGGTGACGACGACGAGCATCGTCGCCAGCGCCGGCGCCAGCATGCCGGCGCCCTTCGCCATGCCACCGACCGTCCAGCCGTCCACGGATTCGACCGCGGTCTTGGGCACGGTGTCGGTGGTCATGATGGCCTGGGCGGCGTCGCTGCCGCCCTGGGCGTCCAGGGTCTCGGCAGCGATGGAGACCCCGCGCGTGATGGCGTCCATGGGCAGCCGGACGCCGATCAGTCCGGTGGAGCACACGGCGACGCGGTCGGGCGTGGTGCCGATGGCGCTCGCGACCAGCTGCGCGGTCGCCTTCGAGTCCGCGAGGCCGTCGGCGCCGGTGCAGGCGTTCGCTCCGCCCGAGTTCAGGACGACGGCGTCCAGCACTCCGGACGCGGTGACGCCCTTGGACCACAGCACCGGAGCCGCCTGGAAGCGGTTCGAGGTGTAAACGGCGGCGCACACCTTGTCGGGACCGGTGTTGACGACCAGCGCGAGGTCGGGGCGTCCGGACGCCTTGATGCCGGCGGTGACGCCGGCGGCGACGAATCCTTGGGCTGCGGTGGTGCTCACGGGGCGACTCCGATCGCGGTCAGGCCCAGGGTCTCGGGCAGGCCGAGGGCGATGTTCATGGACTGGATGGCGCCGCCCGCGGTGCCCTTGGTCAGGTTGTCGATCGCGCAGACCGCGACGAGGCGGTTCGCGGCGGCGTCCACGGTGACCTGAAGGTGGACGCCGTTAGAGCCGACGATCGACTGGGTCATGGGCCAGGCGCCCCGGGGCAGGAGCGTGACGAAGGGCTCATCGGCGTAGGCGGCCTGGTACGCGGCGTAGGCCTCGTCCGGCGTCGTCGGCCGCGCGAGCGGGGCGGAGACGGTCGCCAGAATGCCCCGGGAGGTCGGGACCAGGACGGGCGTGAACGACACGCTCGGGTTCGGCGCACCGAGGCGGGCGAAGTTCTGCAGCAGCTCGGGGGTGTGCCGGTGGACGCCGCCGACGCCGTAGGCGCTGACCGACCCGATGATCTCGGCGGCGATCAGGTGCGTCTTCGGCGCCTTGCCGGCCCCCGACGTGCCGGACGCCGCCACGACGACCACGTCGTGACCGTCGACGATCCCGCTGGTCAGGGCGGGCAGCAGCGCCAGCGTGGACGCCGTCGGGTAACAGCCCGGCACGGCGATGCGCTTGGTGGTGGCCAGGATCGCGCGGTTCCCGGGCAGTTCGGGCAGGCCGTAGGGCCAGGTGCCCGCGTGGGGCGTCCCGTAGAACTGCTCCCAGACCGCGGCGTCGCTGAGCCGGAAGTCGGCGCCGGCGTCAATGACGAGCACATCGTCGCCGAGGGCCTCTGCGACCTCGGCGGACGCCCCGTGCGGCAACGCCAGGAACACGACGTCGTGGCCGGCCAGGTTCTCGGGGGTGGTCTCGACGACGGTGCGTCCGGCCAGCGGGGTCAAGTGGGGATGATGCTCGAACAGCGTCGACCCCGCGGACGACTTGGCGGTCAGCGCACCGATCTCGACCTCAGGATGGGCCAGCAGCAACCGGAGCAGTTCACCCCCGGCGTATCCCGAGCAGCCTGCAACGGCGATCTTGACGGTCATGCGCCCGAGTATTCCTCAGCTCACATAACTATGCAAAACGGACTTAGTCGCGGTGTTGCGCCAGTTGCTCGGCGATCCACCGCGCGGTCTCGCGCGTGCACGCCCCGGGCTCGCTGAAGCTGACCGCGAAGACGCCGGTGATCTCGGTCAGCGTCGGCACCCCCTTGAGCGCCAGGATCGCCTCCGCCTCGCGGGCGTACTCGTCTTGGGCCGCACCCCCGGCCATCAGCCCGACCGGGTCGGCTTCGGCCAGGATCTTCGTCAACTGCTCCACCGTCATGGCCATGGAGCGAGCGTAGAGCCTTGCGGGGACGCGCGGCGCGGCGTCCGCCTGACTAGTCCAAACGAGCGAAGTCGAGCGTCCGGACGATCAGCTCGCCGGCCTCGTCGCACTCGTCCAGGTCAACCGTCGCCGTGATGGACCAGTCGTGGTCCCCCGCCGGATCGTCGACGATCTGCCGGACGCCCCAGGTGCGGCCCGCCTCGGTGATGACCAGCAGGCCCGGACCGCGGGCGTCCGGGCCGGTGCCGATCTCGTCGTGGGCGTCCCAGTAGTCGCCGAGGGCGGCGTCCCAGCGGGCCCGGGTCATCGCGGTGCCCGCCGGTTCCAGCGCGGCGAGGCCGTCGACGTCGTCGGACGCCGCCAGCTCGATCCGCCGGAACATCGCGTTGCGCACCAGCACGCGGAACGCCCGCGCGTTGGAGGTGACGGTCCGGTTCGGCGGCGGGGCGTCGTCGGCAGCCAAGGGCGTCCCGGACGACAGCTGACCCAGGGCAGCCCACTCGTCCAGCAGGGACGAGTCGACCAGCCGGGTGACCTCCCCCAGCCACTCCAGGACGTCGGTGAACTCCTCGGTCCGAGCGGCGGCGGGGACCGTCTGGCGCAGGGCCCGGTAGGCGTCAGAGAGGTAGCGCAGCAGCAGCCCTTCGGTGCGTTGCAGCTTGTAGAACGCCACATACTCCCCGAACGTCATCGCCCGCTCGAAGCAGTCGCGGACGATCGATTTCGGCGACGGGGGCGTCTCGGACAGCCACGGATGGGCGGGCAGGAACAGCGCGTACGTCGCGTCGATGACGTCGGCCAGCGGCCGCGGCCACGTCACGTCCTCGAGCAGTTCCATGCGCTCGTCGTAGTCGACGCCGTCGGCCTTCATCTCGGCCACGGCAACGCCCCGAGCCTTGAACTGCTGGGCGACGAGGATGACGCGGGGGTCCTCCAGCGTCGCCTCGATGACGCTGACGACGTCCAGGGCATGCGTGGGCGACTCCGGATCGAGGACGTCCAAGGTCGCCAGGGCAAACGCCGACAACGGCTGGTTGAGCGCGAAGTCACGCTGGAGGTCAACGTTCAGCGCGTAGCGGCGGCCACCGGCGGTGGGCGTCTCAAGGCGGCTGACGACCCCTGCGCGGATCAGCGAGCGTCCGATCTGAGCCGCCCGCCGGTCAAGCTTGCGGCGGCCTGAGCGGTCCGGGACGCAGGCGTCCACCAGATGTTGGAAGGCGGACGCCGTGTCGGCGTCGCGCTGCAGCAGGTTCAGCAGGAGGGCGTGCGTGACGCGGAGGCGTCCGTGCAGTTCCTCCGGCACCGACTCGATGAGCTTGGTGAACGTCGCCTCGGTGTAGTTGATGAAGCCCTCCGGCGGCTGCTTGCGCCGAACCGAGCGCAGCTTCTTCGGGTCGTCGGCGAACTTCGCCAGGATGCGCGCGTTCTCGACCTCGTGCTCGGGCGCCTGCGCGACGACGTAACCCACCGTGTCGAAGCCGGCCCGTCCAGCGCGTCCGGCGATCTGGTGGAACTCGCGGGCGCGCAGCGTGCGCCCGCGGCGTCCGTCGAACTTCGTCAGGGCCGAGAACAGGACCGTCCGGATGGGCACGTTGATGCCGACCCCGAGGGTGTCGGTGCCGCAGATGACGGTCAGCAGGCCCTTGTGGGCCAGCTGCTCGACCAGACGCCGGTAGCGGGGCAGCATCCCCGCGTGATGAACCGCGATGCCCGCGTGCAACAACGACGAGAGCGTCTTGCCGAAGCCGCCCGCGAAGCGGAACCCGCGCAGCGCCTCGGTCAGCTCGCGGCGTCCGGACGCGGCGGCGGCCTTGACCGTGCCCGACGACAGCAGCGCCTGGGCCCGGTCGACGGCCGCGCTCTGCGTCGAGTGCACGACGTACACGGGCGCGGTGTGGGTGTCGACGATCTCGGCGATCGTCTCGTGGATCGGCGTCAACGCCCAGCGGTAGCTCAGCGGGACCGGACGGACGGCGTCCGAGACGATCGACGTCGGACGCCCCGTCGTGCGTTCGAGGTCGCGCGCGAGACCGGTGACGTCGCCCAGCGTCGCCGACATGATCACGAACTGCGCCTGGGGCAGCTCGACGAGGGGCACGAGCCAGGCCCAGCCGCGATCGCGATCGGCGACGAAGTGATACTCGTCGACGACGACCTGCCCAACGTCGGCCGTCTCCCCCTGTCGGAGCGCGATGTTCGCCAGGATCTCGGCGGTGCAGCACACGATCGGCGCGTCAGGATTGACCGAGGCGTCCCCGGTCACCATTCCGACGGACTCGTGACCGAAGATCGCGCACAGCGCGAAGAACTTCTCGCTGACCAGGGCCTTGATCGGGGCTGTGTAGAACGTGCGGCGTCCGGCGGCGAAAGCGGCGAAATGGGACGCCGTCGCGATCAGCGTCTTGCCCGAGCCCGTCGGGGTGGTCACGATCACGTTCGCGCCGGTCAGGACGCCGAGGATCGCCTCCTCCTGGTGCGGGTACAGGCTGACCCCCTCGGACGCCTTCGCCCAGGCGACGAACCCGTCGTAGAGGTCGTCGGGGTCGGCGGAGCCGTCCGGCGGGAGGAAAGGGTCGAGGCGCATCGCGCCCTAGGCCCGCAGCGCGGCCCCGTGGCGCTCGGCTGCGACGGCGACGGCCGCGTCCCGGGCGGCCGCGGCATCGGCGTCCTTGAGCGTGCGATCGGGCGCCCGGAACCGCAGCGCGAACGCGACGGACTTCTTGCCCTCCGGCACCTGGGAGCCGCGGTAGATGTCGAACAGCGCGAGCGATTCGAGCAGGTCGCCGGCACCGTCGCGCAACGCGCGCTCGAGGTCACCGACCGTCACGGACTCGTCCACGACGAGGGCGACATCCTCCTTGGCCACCGGGTGTGACGACACCGGCGCGATCGAGCCCGGCCCGCCGAACAGCGTCAGGAGAAGGTCGAGGTCAAGCTCGGCTGCCGCCGTGCGCGCCGGCAGCCCGAAGGTCGCGCAGACCGTCGGGTGCAGTTCACCCGCATGACCGACCACCGTGCCCGCGACCGACAGTTCGGCACAGCGGCCCGGGTGCCACGGCGCGTACTCGACCGCGCGGCGGTCCAGCGTGAGCCCCAGCACGGACGCAGCCACGTCGGCGAAGGCCAGCGCCTGTGTCCAGGACGCGGGCTCCGCGGCACCCTGCCAGCCGGCGCGCGTCCAGTTGCCGGTCAACACCGCGGCCAGGTGCCGGGGCTGGGCGGGCAAGGCGGCGTCCAGGGCCTCGATCTCGGCCTCCGACGGACGCGACGCGACGGACAGCATCGGCGACTGGCCGCCCTCTCCTGCCACGAACACGCGTCCGGCCTCGAAGATCGCCAGGTCGTCGTTGCCGCGCGACGTGTTGCGCGCGACGGCGGCGAACAGGCCGGGCAGGAGCGTCGTCCGCATGAACGGAGCCGTGTCCGCCAGCGGATTGGCGAGCCGAACCGTCCGGCGGCGCTCGTCGTCGGGACCGGCGCCGAGGGCGTCCAGATCCGCGCTCGACGAGAACGGGAACGTCAGCACCTCGACGAAGCCGGCGGACGCCAGTGCGAGGTTGATCGCGCGCCGCAGGCGCTGCTCGCGCGTCAGCCCGCGGCCGACCGGCGCCGAGGGGACGATCGAGGGCAGCTGATCGAGCCCGACCTTGGTGCCGACCTCTTCGACGTAGTCGTAGGGCTCGGCCAGGTCCGGACGCCAGGTCGGGGGCTGCAGGTGCAGGTGGTCGCCGTCTTGCGCCACCGCAACGCCCGAGCGCTCCAGGATGGCCACCACGCGCTCCGGGGTGACGGGCATGCCGAGGACGCGCGAGGGCAGGTCCGCGGCGATCGTCGTCGCCGGCAACGGCGCCACCGAACCTGCGACGGTCTCCCCCGCGGCCAACGTGCCGCCGGCCAGTTCGACCAGCAGCTGCGCGACCCGATGGGCCGCCGCATACGTCGCGCCCGGATCGACGTAGCGCTCGAACCGACGGGACGCCTCCGAGCTGAGCTTGGTGCGCCGCGAGGTGCGGGCGATCGCGATGGGATCGAAGTGCGCGCACTCGATCACGATCGTGGTGGACGAGTCACTCAGCTCGGTGCGCGCACCGCCCATGACGCCACCAAGACCGATGACTCCGGCCGCGTCCGCGATCACGATGTCGGCCGGATCAAGGGCCCGATCGACGTCGTCGAGGGTCACCAGGCGCTCGCCGGGGGCCGCGAGACGGACGACGATGTCGCCGTCCAACAGCGCCGCGTCGTAGCAGTGGTTCGGCTGACCGGTCTCGAGCATCACGTAGTTCGAGATGTCGACCGGCAGCGAGATGGAACGCATCCCGGACGCCTCCAGCCGCGTCGCCAGCCAGGACGGCGTGGGACGCGTCGGGTCGACTCCCGTGACGGTGAGGGCGACGAACAGCGGGCAGCCAGGCGTCTCGAGCCGGACGCCGTAGCCCTCGTGCTTCTCGGCCGGCACCGCGCGATCGATCGGATCGGTGAACGGCACGTCGAGGGCCTGGGACGCCTCGCGCGCCAGCCCACGGATGCTGAGGCAGTAGCCCATGTCGGGCGTGACGGGCATGTCGAGAACGTCGTCGCGGACGCCCATCGCGTCCAGCGCGTCGGAGCCCAGCACCCACGGCTCGCCGGACGGCGCGGCGTCCGGAAGGATCAAGATGCCCGAGTGGTCCGAGCCGAGCCCGAGCTCGTCGACCGCGCAGATCATGCCGTCGGAGAGGTGCCCGTAGGTCTTGCGCGAGCCCAACTCGAAGCCGCCGGGCAGCACCGAGCCGGGCAGCGCGACCACGACGACATCGCCCGGCGCAAAGTTCAGGGCACCGCAGACGATGCCGCGCGGCCAATACCCGGACGCCGAGGCAGGGGCTTCGACAAGCTCAGCCAGCCTCTCATCACCGGTCCCTGAGCCTGTCGAAGGGCCGGGCAGCTGGGCGGTGATCTCCCCCGCGCGGACCGGCTGCGGGGCGGCGTCCGGGGCCTGATCAGGACCACAGTCGACGTGGCACCAGCGGATCGTCTTGCCGTTCTTCTGCGGCTCCTCGACGAAGTCCAGGACGCGTCCGATCACGATCGGGCCGGACAGCTCGCCGCCGATGGTCTCGACGCTCTCCACCTCGAGGCCGGCCTTGATCAGGGCCTCGCCCAGCTCGCGTCCGGACAGGCCCGCGGGCAGCGCGGCGTACTCGGCGATCCAGCTCTTCGGGGCCTTCATCGGGCCTCTCCCTTCAGTGAGCGGCTGAACCGGACGTCGCCCTCGACCATGTCGCGCATGTCGGCGGCGTTGTTGCGGAACATCAGCGTCCGCTCTATGCCCATGCCGAACGCGAAGCCCGAGTAGACATCCGTGTCGATCCCGGCGGCGCGCAGCACGCGCGGGTTGACCACGCCGCAGCCGCCCCACTCGATCCAGCCCTCGTTGCGGCAGGTCTTGCAGTCGAGTTCGGGATTGCCGACCGAGGCGCCGTGGCAGGCGAAGCACTCCAGATCCATCTCGGCCGACGGCTCGGTGAACGGGAAGTAGTTCGGACGCAGCCGCGTCGTGATGTCGCCGAACATCGACCGGGCCAGGTGATCGAGCGTGCCCTTCAGGTGCGCCATCGTGATGCCGCGATCGACGCAGAGTCCCTCGATCTGGTGGAACACCGGCACGTGCGTCGCGTCGAACTCGTCGGCGCGGTAGACCCGTCCGGGGCAGACGACGTAAATGGGAGGCTCGCGGTCGAGCATCGTTCGCATCTGGACCGGCGAGGTGTGGGTGCGCAGCACCTGGTGGGCGGTCACCGGCTCGACGAACAGGGTGTCGGTGGTGCCGCGCGCCGGGTGGTCGCCGTGGATGTTGAGCGCGTCGAAGTTCAGCCACTCGGCCTCGAGCTCGGGTCCCTCGGCGATCTCCCAGCCCATCGCGACGAACACGTCGCTCAGCTCGTCGATCAGGCCGGTGATCGGGTGGATCGCGCCCTGGGGCGTCCGGCTGACGGGCAGCGTGACGTCCACCCGTTCGGACGCCAGCGTCGCGGCCAGCTCGGCGGACGCGACCTCGGCCTCCCGCTCGGCGAGCGCCGCGGTAACGCGGGCGCGTGCCGCGCCCATGCGCTGGCCGGCCTCGCGCTTGGCATCGGGCGTGAGGCGTCCGATCTCGCGGTTCGCCAGCGCCAGCGGCGACTTGTCGCCGCTGTGCGCGAGCCGCGCCGTCTTGAGTTCGGCGATGCTGGACGCCGCCGCGATCGCCGCCACGGCGTCCGCGACCATCGCCTCGATGGACGCCTCGCTGAGCGGTCCGTTCTGCTCGCCCGTCATGGGCACTCCCCTTCGGTGGTTCGTGGGCCGACTAGGCCAAGGGCTCCGCGCAGGGCAGGGCCGGCTGGTCAGCCGAGGGCAACGGCTGGCCCGGGTTGGCCCGCTGTGCAGTCGCCGAGGCGTACAGGCAGATCGCCGCGGCCGTCGCCAGGTTGAGGCTCTCGGCCTGCCCGTAGATCGGCACGGCCACGGTGTGATCGGCGAGTTCGAGGCTCTCCGACGGGAGCCCCCACGCCTCGTTGCCCATCACCCAGGCGGTCGGACCACCCAGGTCGGCTTCCAGGTCTGTCAGGTCGATGCCCGCGTCGCCGTCGGTGGCGAGCACCTGCATGCCGGCCGCGCGGCAAGCCTGGATCGCCTGGTCCAGGTCGACCCCGGTCACGATCGGCAGGTGGAAGATGCTGCCCACGCTCGCCCGCACGACCTTGGGGTTGTAGAGCTCGACCGAGTCGGAGCTGAGGATCACGGCGTCCGCACCAAAGGCGTCCGCGCAGCGAATCACCGTGCCGGCGTTGCCTGGGTCGCGGATCTGCGCACAGATGACGACCAGCGAAACGTCCTTGCGCTGATGCTTCTTCTTGGGCAGCGTCGGGTTCTTGCGCTTGGTGCCCATCAGCTCGGACAGGGAGATGTCGACGTCGTTCGCGACCGCGATGACGCCCTGCGGCGTCACGGTGTCCGACATCGTGGCCAGGTTCTGCTCGGACACCCCGTACACCGGGACGCCCCCGGCGCGAGCCAGTTCGACGAGGTCCACGTTCTCGCGAGCGCTCGACCAGCGCAGGAACAGCGAATCGACGACGCCGGGCACCTTCAGCGCCTCACGCACCGCCTGGCGCCCCTCGGCCAGGAACTTCCCGGCGGCCCTGCGGTCCTTGCTCCGCACCAGCTTCCGGGCATCTCGCAGGACGGCCTGCGAGGGCTCCTCCAGCAACAAGCTCTCGGTCATCTCAATCTCCACTCGGTGTGGCGCGGTCGCGCCGGATGGGGGCGGTGGGACGCGAACGCGGCGTCACCCCTGGCGAGGATCGCCGGGGTGCGCCGCGGGCGTTGTGTGCAGAATGTCTCAGGCAGCGGCCGGAGCGGGCTGGTTGGCCTTGGCGAGCGTCACGAGCGCGGCGAATGCGTTCGTGTCGCTGACGGCCAGCTCGGCCAGCATCTTCCGGTCGACCTCAACGCCAGCGGCCTTGAGGCCCGAGATAAATCGGTTGTACGTCATGCCCTCCGCGCGCGCCGCGGCGTTGATGCGCTGGATCCACAGGGCGCGGAAATCGCCCTTGCGGTCCTTGCGGTGCGCGTAGTTGTAGACGTAGCTGTGAAGGATCTGCTCCTTCGCCTTGCGGTACAGCCGCGAACGCTGACCGCGGTAGCCGGATGCCTGCTCGAGGACCTCGCGGCGCTTCTTCTGCGCGTTGACGGAACGCTTCACGCGTGCCATGGGAGTACTCCTTGTTGCTCGTGTCGGGTTGCTGCAGGGCAGCGGGTCAGCGGGCGCGCTTGCCCAGAAGGCGCTTGGCGATCTTGATGTCTGCCGCGGCGACGGCGACGTCCACGCTCAAACGACGGGTGCGCTTGGTGGGCTTGTGCTCGTTGAGGTGGCGCTTGCCGGCGCGCTGACGCATCAACTTGCCGCTCCCGGTCACGCGAACGCGCTTCTTCATACCGGAGTGCGTCTTCATCTTCGGCATATCTAGGCCGCTCTCTTTCTCTCGGTCATACGGTCCCGACCACTCGCGTGGCCGGGGCGATCGGACGTCTTACAGGTCGATGTCCGGGTCCAGGTTGTCGGCCGGACCCCTCTTCTTCTTCGGTGCTGCTTGGGCCTTGGTGGCCGCCCGGTGCTCGGCGAGCTCGCGCTCCTCCGCCTCGGTCGCGGCCGCGCGGGACGCCATGCGGGCGACCTTCTCGGCCTCCTGCTCGGCCCTGGCCTCGGACTTCTTGCGCGTCGGTGCGAGCACCATCAGCATGTTGCGGCCGTCCTGCTTGGGCGCGGACTCGACGGTGCCGTCCTCGGACACGTCGTCAGCCAGCTTCTTCAGCAGGTTGTAACCCAGTTCCGGACGCGACTGCTCGCGTCCGCGGAACATGATCGTGATCTTGACCTTGTCGCCGGCCTTGAGGAACCGGACGACGTGGCCCTTCTTGGTGTCGTAGTCGTGCCCGTCGATCTTCGGACGCAACTTCATCTCCTTGATGACCGTGTTGGCCTGGTTACGGCGGCTCTCGCGGGCCTTCTGATCGGCCTCGTACTTGAACTTGCCGTAGTCCATGAGCTTGCACACCGGGGGGCGTGCCTGCGGTGCGACCTCGACCAGGTCGAGATCGGCGTCCCTGGCGAGCCGCAGCGCGTCCTCAATGCGGACGATGCCGACCTGCTCGCCCTTGGGGCCGACCAGACGCACTTCGTTCACATGGATACGCTCGTTGATGCGCGGTTCGGTGCTGATGGGTTCCTCCAAGGTTGACTGGTATGGCGTCCGGACAAACGAAAAGGGCCTCCGCGCACGCGAAAGCCCCAGCCACAGGCACTCACCTCGCCATCGGCGAGGGCACCTTGGTGACCCGACGACGTGAATCGTGCGGGTGGGAGCCGGGGCCCCACTTGATGCGGACGCACCCTGTCGGGTGAATCGAACCCGAGCAGTCTACGTGGAAGCCAGCGCGGCGTCCTAATCGACCGCGAGCTCGGCAGCCGCCCGGCCGCTCGACACGTAACCAACGATGCGAGCTTCAGCATTCCTGCGCCCACCCACGTACCCCCTAGGGGTATCGTCGAGGTGGTCGCCGACCAGGCGGCCGCCCCCAGGTTCAGGAGATCAACCATGCTTCGTTCGACCTTCGACCGACTCGTGTCCTATGTCGGCCTGCTCATCGCCGCCGTGCTGCTGGTGGTGGCAGGTCTTGCCTTCTGGGGCCAATCATTCGCGACCGGCACGGTGCGTGACCAGCTCGCCGCCCAGCGCATCACCATGCCCGTCGCCGCCGCCATGGCTGGGCTGTCGGACGCCGACAAGGCTGCCTTGACACCGTTCGCAGGCCAGCCCCTCGACAACGGCGACGCAGCAAAGGCCTACGCGGACCACTACATCCAGGCTCACATGAACGCCTCCTCCGGCGGCAAGACCTACGCAGAGGTCTCCGGGGTCTGCAACGCAGCCAAGAAGGCCGATCCGACGATGGCACAGGACGCCACCAAGCAGGCCTGCGATCTCCGCGAGACCTTGTTCATGGGCGACACGCTGCGCAGCATGCTGCTCACCGCCTACGCCTTCGGCACCATCGGCAAGATCGCATTCTGGGGGTTCGTAGCCACGGGACTCGCGGGCCTCGGCATGCTGGTCTTGTCGGTTCTCGGGCTGGGACATGCTCGTCGCGCGGGCGAAGCCGTCGTGGGCGCCCCCGTCGTGATCGCCAACCGCACCGAAGCCTGACCGCCGATTCCAACAGGCGGCAGGGCGCGGGACCATGCGTCCCGGGCCCTGCCGCGTCGGCTCAGCTGAGGCTGAGTCGCTCGAATTCTCCCAGGCCAAGCCCTCAACGGAGCCGCTGCCCGGCGTCCGGCTGACGAGCCGTGAGGCGGAGGTCGCGACGTACCTGGCTCGCGGCCTGTCGAACAAGGAGATCGCGACGGCGCTGACCATCTCGATCCGGACGGCCGAGGGTCACGTCGAGCAGGTGCTGCGCAAGCTGGGGGCGAACACGCGGGCTCAGGCGGCCGCGATGATCGTCAGCGGTCAGGCTCCGGACGACCCGTCCACCCAGACCCAGGCGAAGCTGCCGTCTTCCAATTCGGCGAGGCGATGACCCTGGGCCAGTTCGGCCACCAGCTCTGACTCGATCACGAGCTGATGCGGGCCCGCCACGTCGATGACGATGGTGGACGACTCCGTCTCGGCCACCGTCGCGGCCACATCGTCGAGCGTGCAGCGCACCGGGTGAGCGTCCGGACGCCACGCAGCCAAGGCGTCCATGCCGGTGAACGCCAGCACGGCCTTCTCCCCGGACGCCGAGCGCAAGAGCACCGCTGCCAGCTCGGGATGGCCGTGACCGTCGGCGTCCGAATGGTCGTGGTCGTGATCGTCGCCCTTCTTGGACGCCCCGGGCTCGGCCTCGGCCGGCGCATCCACCGTCGGCAGGATCAGCCGGGCCGTACACAGGGCGGCGATCGCTCGCGCGTACGAGTCGCCGCCGGTATAGGCCGCCGCGAGGGCCGCCCGGACGTCGGCGTCCGCCTGGCCCCGGTCGACCGATGAGGTGGGCTGCCACGAAGCGCTGTTCACGCGCAGCAACCTAGTGGAACTCAAATCGGTGCCGAATTCGCATGCGTGCCGAAGCAGCGCAGTGCGGGCCCCCCTCTAAGGTGTTCGCCATGGACCCCAACCTGTTCATCACCATCATCTGCATCGCGGTCTCGCTCCTCATCTTGGTGGGTGTCGCCGTCATGCTGCGGCGCGCCACCGTCCGGGCGCTCGTCTGGTGGGTCGGCCTCGCCTGCCTCCCGGTGGGTGCGCTGCTGGCCGGGGCGGTGCCCTTCCTCATCGACGGCTGGAACCGGATGGCGGAGTGGTGGCAGCTGCTCATGGGCGCTCCGCTAGCCCCCGTCGCCATGGCCGGACTCATCGTGCTCGGAGTCGGCCTGGCACTCATGCTTCTCAGCCGCGTGATCCCGCACCGCCCGCGCAAGAAGAAGACGCCCCCGAGCACGCCTGGCGCCACCGCCGTCCGCGATCGTCCGATCTACGACCAGACGCCAGCGTCCGAGACGACGACCACCTAGGCCCAACGCAGACGATGGCCCCCGATCACGGGGGCCATCGTCTGCGTTGGGGCTCAGAGTCGGCAGGCCGCGATGTCGGTCACGAGGATGCCCTCGGCTCCGGCGTCCCAGAGCTCGTCCATGATCGCCTGGGCCTGCTTGGACGGGATCATCGCCCGGACGGCCACCCAGCCCTCGCGGTGCAGCGGCGAGACCGTGGGGCTGTCGATGCCGGGCGTGATCGAGCACGCGGCCTCGAGCTCCTCGACGGGCACGTTGTAGTCGATCATCCGGTAGTTGCGGGCGGCGATGACGCCGGTCAGGCGACGCTTCAGCAGGTCCAGCCCGGACGGGTCGGCGACGCCGCGTTGTTTGATCAAGATCGCCTCGGAGTCGAGGATCGAGTCGCCGAACATCACCAGTCCGGCCCGCTTCAGCGTGCTGCCCGTCTCGACGACGTCCGCGACGGCGTCCGCGACCCCCAGCCGGACCGATGACTCGACCGCACCGTCCAGCTTGATGAGGCGGGCGGTGACGCCGTGCGAGTCGAGGTAGCTGCGGAGCAGACCCGGGTACGACGTGCCGATGCGCTTGCCCTCGAGGTCGGCGACGGTCCACTCGGACGCCCCCGGCGCGGCGAACCGGAACCGCGTGCCACCGAAGCCGAGCGGCATGATCTCGTCGGCCTCGGCGGCGGAGTCGAGCAGCATGTCGCGTCCGGTGAAGCCCAGGTCGAGCGTGCGCTCCCCCACGTAGACGGCGATGTCGCGCGGACGCAGGTAGTAGAACTCGACGCCGTTCGCCTCGTCGACCAAGACGAGGTCCTTCAGATCCGTGCGCTGCTTGTAGCCGGCCTCCCGCAGCATCGCGGTCGTCTCTTCGGCCAGGGAGCCCTTGTTCGGCAGGGCGATCTTCAACAGGGCACGATCCTCACTCACCCCATGAGGATAAAGGGGGCCTCAGAGGTAGGCGTACACGTCGTCGAGGGTGAGACCTTTGGCGATCAGCATGACCTGCAGGTGATACAGCAACTGGCTGGCCTCTTCGGCGCACTGCGCGTCGGACTGGAACTCCGCCGCCATCCAGGTCTCGGCTGCCTCCTCGACGAGCTTCTTGCCGATGAAGTGGACGCCGGCGTCCAGCTCGGCCACGGTGCCGGAGCCTGCGGGGCGCGTCCGCGCCTTCTCGGACAACTCGGCGAACAGTCCCTCGAACGTCTTCACGGCCGGTCAGCCTAGTTCACAGCCGGACGCCGAGGAGGGCGTCCAGGGCTCGGGCCACGGCGCTCGGGGCGTCCGTGTCGTCGACGTCGATGTCGACGGACGCCGCCGCCCAGGCGTCCACGGCGGTCAGGGCTGCGGGGGCGTCCAGGTCGTTGCGCAGGGCCGCGCGGATGGCGTCGATGGTGTCGGACGCCGGCAGTCCGGCATCGCCATGGGCGGCGCGACGCCACAGGGCGAGTCGCTCGCGGGCGGCGGCCAGGTCGGCGTCCGTGTACTCCCAGTCGTCGCGATAGTGGTGTGCGAGCAGGGCCAGGCGGATGGCCATCGGGTCCTCGCCGGCGGCGCGCAGCTTGGAGACGAGCACGAGGTTGCCCTTCGACTTGCTCATCTTCTCGCCGTCGTACCCGACCATGCCGGCGTGCACGAAGGCGCGCGCGAAGGGGCGCCCGGTCGCGGCCGTGCCCTCCGCGGCGCACATCTCGTGGTGCGGGAAGATCAGGTCGGAGCCTCCGCCTTGGACGTCGAAGTGCTCGCCCAGGTGTTCGAGCGCGATGGCGGTGCATTCGATGTGCCAGCCCGGACGCCCCCGGCCCAGGTTCGACTCCCAGGACGGCTCCCCCGGTCGCGCCAGCCGCCAGACGAGGCAGTCGAGCGGATCGCGCTTGCCGGGGCGATCCGGGTCTCCGCCGCGCTCGCCGAAAATCGCGATGGCGGCGTCCACGTCGAGGTGCGACTCGCTCAGGAAGCCGGCGGCCTGCGAGCAGGCGAAGTAGAGGTCGGGGTACTCGGCGTCGTCGACGGCGTAGATCAGGCCGGTGGCCTGGAGGCGTCCGATGAGATCGATGACCAGCGGGATGGACTCGACGGCCCCGATGTAGTGATCGGGCGGGATGACGTTGAGCGCCTCCATATCGGTGCGGAAGAGCTCGACCTGGTCGGCGGCCAACTCCTCCCAGGCGACGCCGGTCGCCTCGGCGCGCTCGAGCAGCGGATCGTCGACGTCGGTCACGTTCTGGGTGTAGACGACGTCCAGGCCGCCGTCGCGCCAGGCCCGGTTGAGGAGATCGAAGGTGACGTAGGTGTTCGCGTGGCCGAGGTGGGTCGCGTCATAGGGCGTGATACCGCACACGTACAGGCGGGCCGCGCCGTCGTCCGGACCGACGGTCACGAGCTGGCCGGACGCGGTGTCGTGCACGCGGGGGCGTCCGGGAGACGGATCGAGAACGGGCACCTCGGGGCGCGTCCAGGCCTTCATGGGGCATTCCTCTCTCATCGGCGGGGTCAGCGTACCGGCCCGGCTCAGCCGCCCTTCAGGGCGTCCGGGGTAGTGTTACGGCCGCGCGAACGCGCACTCCCAGGCAGAAAGTGGACCCATGCTTCAGTGGTGGCAATCGATCATTCTCGGAATCGTCGAGGGGGTCACCGAATTCCTGCCGATCTCGAGCACCGGCCATCTGAACGTCGTCCAGAAGCTGATGGGCCTGCCCATCGATGATCCGGGCGTGACGGCGTACACGGCGGTGATCCAGGTCGGCGCGATGGCAGCGGCGATCGTGTACTTCTGGAAGGACATCGTCAGGATCGCAACAGGCTGGCTGGGTGGCCTGCGGGACGCCTCGCGGCGCAAGAACCCTGACTTCCAGATGGGGTGGGCCGTCATCGCGGGTGTCTTCGTGACGGCCGTCGTGGCGCTGGCGTTCAAGAAGCAGATCGAGGGACCGCTACGGAACCTGTGGGTGATCGTCGCCGCGCTCATCGTGTGGGGTCTGGTCATGCTGGTCGCCGACAAGCTCGGCAAGCAGACGCGCGGCGAGGACTCGATCACGATCAAGGACGGCCTGCTGCTGGGCCTGATCCAGGCGATCGCGCTGATTCCGGGCATCTCGCGCTCTGGCGCGACGATCTCGGGCGGCCTGCTGATGGGGATCGACCGGGTGACCGCGACGCGAATGAGCTTCTTCCTGGGCATCCCGACGCTGCTGGCGGCGGGCGGTTTCGAGGCCGTTACGCAGGCGAAGAACATCTCGGCCGGCGTCGGCTGGGGGGCCACCGTCGTGGGCATCCTGGTGTCGTTCGTGGTGGCGTACGCGTCGATCGCCTGGCTGCTCAAGTTCGTGGCGTCCAACAACTTCACGGCCTTCGTGGTCTACCGCATCCTGGTCGGTCTGGCCATCGCTGCCCTGCTCTGGCAAGGCACGATCCTGGCGGTCTAGCGTGCGACGGCGGTCGGTGGGGGCGTCCGGTCTTGCGGTCGGACGCCTCGGGCTCGGGACGATGACCTGGGGTCGGGACACCGGCATGGACGATGCCCGCGGGCTGATCAAGGCCTTCGTGGACGCCGGCGGCGACCTGGTGGACACCGCGGCGGCGTACGCCCAGGGCGATGCGGAGCGGATGCTCGCCAAGCTGATGCGGACCGTGGTCCGGCGGGACGATCTGGTCATCGCGACGAAGGCCGGCTTCAGCATTCGGGACGGCTCGCGCATCGTCGACACCTCGCGGGGGGCGTTGCTGGCCGATCTGCACGACTCGTTGCGGCGCTTGGGCACCGACCACATTGACCTGTGGCAGCTGCACACCTGGGGGCAGGCGCCCTTGGAGGAGTCGCTGGCTGCCATCGATCATGCGGTCGCCACAGGCGCCGTGAGGTATGCCGGGGTGTCGAACTTCGTCGGCTGGCAGACGGCCGCAGCCGTGACCTGGCAAGCGGCGTTCCCCGGCCGGACGCCGATCGTCTCGGCCCAGGTCGAGTACTCGTTGCTGGCGCGGCGGGCCGAGGTCGAGGTGCTGCCGTGCATCCGGCACTTCGAGCTGGGGTTCTTCCCCTATTCGCCGCTCGGACGGGGTGTGTTGACCGGCAAGTATCGGGCGTCGATCCCGAAGGGGTCGCGGGCCTCGATGGAGCACTTCAGTTGGTATGTCACCCCTTATCTCGAGGCGCGCTCCCGGGCCGTCGTGGAGGCGGTCGCCACGGCGGCGTCCGGGCTGGGCTTCACGCCGGCCGAGGTCTCGCTGCTGTGGGTCCGTGACGCCCCCGGCGTCACCGCTCCCCTGCTCGGCGCCCGCACGGTGGAGCAGTTGGACACGTACCTCGGCCTCGACGACGTCGACCTGCCCGCCGAAATCGCGCTGGCGCTGGACGACGTCTCGGGTGGTCCCAACTTGGGGCGTCCGGACGCCGACGTCGCGGCCTCGGCGTGATTCGTCTTGGCCGGACGGGATTGCTATAGTTGCCGGGCTGCTCCGGGGAACCGGGTCACCACCTGCGCGGGTGGCGGAATAGGTAGACGCGCTAGCTTGAGGTGCTAGTGCCCTTGATTGGGCGTGGAGGTTCAAGTCCTCTCTCGCGCACTAGAGAAACCCCTAGTCAACGCACGTTGACCGGGGGTTCGCTCTTTTCGTGCGTCCGGATTCGATCGGAGTCGTCCGGGTTTGACTGCCCCGAAGTGCACGTAGAGTGCACGACATCGGACGCTGATCCCGGCGTGCATGACCACCGATCGTTCGGTAAGCCCCTGCGTTCGCGCACTTGGTATCAGGAGGTCGAGACGCGGGCTGAAGGTCCGGGAACCCACCGGCCGGAGGGCTAGGTCCCGTCCGCTGGCATTCATCCAGGAGCGCCCACGACCGCCCGTCCCCCGTTTAGCCGCCTCATCGTCGATCGTGGCAACGACCTCGGGATCGTCAACGTCTGCAAGGTGCCGTTCTCGGCGTCCCTCGGCCTGTTCACGCCGCAGGTCCTCACGATCGCTGCGCTGACCGTGCCCGCTGTTCTGATCGGCGCCGCAGCCGGGCGGGCGGCGATCCACCGCGTCTCGCAGCGGCAGTTCGAATACGCCACGCTGGCAGCAACCGCCGTCGGGGCCAGCCTCCTGATCGTGCGCTGAGCCCGGCGATACACTCCCCTCGTCCGGCGCAGACGACGTAGTGAGGACGCCCACATGACCCTTTTGCCACGCGGCCAGACCGCGGTCGCGGACCTTCTCGCCAAAGGCGTCGTCATCCCCAACCCCGGCAGCCTCGACGTCGACGACGACGTCGACATCGACCGCATCTCGGGCGACGGGGTGGTGCTCCACCCCGGAACCCGACTCCGCGGCGCGAAGACCGTGATCTCCGCCGGCTGTGTCCTGGGCGCCGAGACCCCGGTCACCGTCGAGAACTGCCAACTCGGCGGCGGCGTCCACCTCAAGGGCGGCTACGTCGCCAACTCGACGTTCCTGGACGGAGCGAACCTGGGCCTGGGGGCCCACGTGCGCGAGGGCTGCATCCTCGAGGAGGAGGCGTCCGGGGCGCACTGCGTCGGGCTCAAGCAGACGATCCTGTTCCCGTTCGTCACCCTGGGCTCGCTCATCAACTTCTGCGACTGCCTCCTGTCGGGCGGCACGAGCCGATCGGACCACAGCGAGGTCGGCTCCTCCTACATCCACTTCAACTTCACCCCGGACGGTGACAAGACGACGGCGTCCCTGTTCGGCGACGTGCCGCGCGGCGTCATGCTGGATCAGCCGCCCATCTTCCTCGGCGGCCAAGGCGGCGCGGTCGGGCCCGTCCACACCGGCTTCGGAACGATCGTCGGGGCCGGCAGCATCCTGCGCGGCGACGTCGACGAGGACGGACTGCTGGTCCTCGAAGGCGTCCACCGCGACCTGCGGCGTCCGGCGGCGAAGGCGTCCTACCGAGCCTTACGGCGCGTCCTGGAGCACAACGTCGACTACCTGGCCTCCCTGGTGGCCCTCGACGCGTGGTACCGGGCGGCGCGGCGTCCCTTCTTCGACGCCGTCGACCTCGGACCGCTCGTGTTGCAGGGCGCCCTGGATGCCCTCGCGGCCGGCCGTGCGGAACGCATCAAGCGGCTCCTGGCGATGATCGCGAAAGTGCCCGCCGACGGCGATCCTGGACGCGCGCAACTCGTGGCTGCGGCGTCCGACTTGCCCGGACTCTTCGACCCCTCGGACGCCGTCGCTCCAGTCTCGCTGGTGGCCTCGCTATCGGACGCCGCAGCGAGCGGCCTCGCCTATGTCGACGCCGTTCGTGCACTCGAGCCCTCGGTCAAGGCCGACGGGACCGCCTGGCTGACCGGTATCGTGTCGGCGTTGCGTGCGCGCAGCGCGGCCCTCGCACCTGACCTTGGGCTGTTCGGCTGAGCGCACTAGTCAGGAGGCGCGATGGGCAAGCTCTTCGGCACGGACGGAATCCGCGGCGAGGCCAATCAGTACCCGATGAACGCCACGATGGCGTTCGACGTCGGCCAGGCGCTCACAAGGGTCCTGAAGGACGAGGGCAAGCACGGCCGGGTCGTCGTCGGCAAAGACACGCGCATCTCCGGCTACATGATCGAAAGCGCGCTGGAAGCAGGCATCACCTCGATGGGTGGGTCGGTCGAGATGGTCGGGGTGCTGCCCACGCCCGGCATCGCCTACATCACCGAAAGCATGCGCGCGGACGCCGGAGTCGTCGTGTCGGCGTCCCACAACCCCTTCCAGGACAACGGCATCAAGATCTTCTCCGGCTCCGGCTTCAAGCTGTCGGACGAGGAGGAGGCGCACATCGAGGAGCTGATCCTGGGCGGGCAGCTGTCGACGATGGTGCCGCATGCCCGCGACATGGGCCGCGCGCACCGGCTCGAGGACGCCATGGGGCGCTACGTCGTCTTCCTCAAGAACACGTTCCCGCGATCGCTGTCGCTCGACGGCGTGAAAATCGCGCTCGATGTGGGCCACGGTGCGACCTACAAGGTGGCGCCGGCCGTGTTCGCCGAGCTGGGCGCCGACGTGACCGTCATCAACGACGAGCCGAACGGCTACAACATCAACGACAACTGCGGCTCCCAGCACACCGAGCGGCTGCGCCAGGTCGTGCTGGACACCGGCTCGGTCGTGGGGCTCGCGTTCGACGGCGACGGCGACCGACTGATCGCGGTGGACGAGCGCGGCCAAGAGATCCGGGGCGACCAGGTGCTGATGATCTGCGCCCGTCAGCTGCAGCTCGAGGGGAAGCTGGTCAAAGACCTCCTCGTCACGACCGTGATGAGCAACCTGGGCCTGCGCGAGGCCTGCCGCACGTTCGACATAGTGCACCACGCGTCCGGGGTGGGCGACCGCAACGTCCTGGAGGACATGCAGCGGCTCGGCGGAGTGCTCGGTGGCGAGGATTCCGGCCACATGATCTTCCTCAAGCACCACACGACGGGCGACGGCACCCTGAGCGCGCTGCAACTGGTGGCGACGATGCTGAAGTCGGGCCGTCCGCTGTCGGAGCTGGCAACAGTCATGGCGATTTTCCCGCAGAAGCTGATCAACATCGACGTCACGTCGAAGCCGCCCGTCGAGGACATCGCCGGTCTCACCGACGCCATCGCCCGGGTCGAGTCGGAGCTCGAGGGACGCGGACGCGTGCTGGTGCGCTACTCGGGCACCCAGAACATGTGCCGAGTCATGGTGGAGGGGCCGAGCGAAGACGTCACCGACCGCTACGCCGAGCAGATCGCGGACGTGGTGCGCGCGGCGATCGGCTGACGGTCGTGGCCGGTGCGGCGATCGATGACGTGCTCAAGGTCCTGGCTGAGCAGGGTCCGTTGACCGGAGCTCAGCTGCACGAGGCCGTGGGCGGGGAGATCTTCGCGTTGTGGAAGGCGTGTACGACCGCTGACGCATTGCTGCTGAAGACCGTGGGACGCCGCTACGTCCGCCTCGACCGCACCATCGAGGGCTTCGCCCGCCTGTCGCCCTCGATCCTGCGCGAGTTCATGACCTACACGATCGTGGGGCTGGCGTCCGATGCCGACGCGGTCGACGAGGCGGCCCGACGACTGCAGGCTCGGATCACCGTGATCAGCCGTAACAAACACCGCCTCGCCACCCGGATCGTCCAGGAGGCGTTCGGGCCACTGGTCCGAGCCGGACGCGCGAACCTGGACGCCTTCTGCGCGCTGGTCGCCGGGGACATCGTGTACGGGATGTCGCACGATGTGGCGCGGCGGGAGACCAGCACGCAGTCGGTCGTGGAGGGCTCCGACCTCGACATCATCGTGCTCGTTCGGGACGCCGACGCCGCGGCCCTGATGCCCGTGCTGGACGAGGCCTTGCTCGGTCGCAAGTGGCTCTACCTGCGGAACCCGGCGTTTCGGGAAGAGGTCGACTACGTGATCAAGCCGATGGCTCGCCTCGCCGATCAGGCGTCCTTCGACAGCTTCACCACGATGGTCGCCTGCAAGGTCTTCGACGAAGCGGAGCTGATCTATGGCAGCGCCGCGGTCTATGAAGAGGGCTTGGCGCTGCTCCGCGACAACGACGTCCCTGGACGCCTCCGCGCCCTCGAAGCGCTGGCCACGACCAACCGGGAGGCGCGGCGACAGCGCCTGCTCGCCCTTCCCGACGACCGGTTGCCGGGGCCCGAAGAGGTCACCTTCTACACGAACGAAGAGGCAGCGGAGTTCGAACACTGAGGCCTGCTCTTTGGCCGAAGCCCCGGTACGCCTGGCGACAGTGGTGGCTTGCATCGGCCCCCGCCACCCGACGCGCCTCGCTGAGCAACGCATCGCCGGCGGATGAGCCGGGTGGAGTCGCCCGAAGAGCCATCCCTGCGCGCGGATGTACTGACCGCGGGCGGGGCGCGCCGCCGGCAGGAGACCAGTCTGCGCGACGACAGCCCGGCTGCGGCGTCCACTAGGCCCCCCCGGTTGCGGCGCCCGGTTCGAGTCGTCCGGTCGGCACCGCGGTCACGATGATGTTGTCCTCGAAATGACCGTCCGGGAGAACTCGGCCACCGCACGTCACCAGGACCAGTCGCGCCGGGCCTTCGGCCGACCAGAAGTCGGCGGGAAACGGGGCCTTGGGGGTCTGGCGCGACCCGGCGACGGACCACTCGCGTCGTCGGCCGTCCGCGTCCGTGGTGTAGACGAGCATGCCGGGTTTGGCCAGGGACAACGAGAAGAAGGCCCCTCGCCGCCCGTCGTTGACCACGTGGCCGGCGACGAGCGTCGTACCGCGGCCCAGGTTGGCCACGGTCCCGCCGCCGCTGAACCAGGCCGCCGCGCTGGCGTCCGATGGGATCGACAGGGACCTCAGGGCGCCGACCTGCTCGAACGAGTCCGCGGGCACGATTCTCGCCTTGAGCGCTAGAGCCGGGATGCTCACCGACATCCGCTCCGGCGCGGCCGATGGCGTCGGTTGGACAATGCCGGCGTTGGCCCCGTCCTCTGGCGACGACGATGCCGGGGAGGCATCGGTCGTTGGCGTCGTGGACTGGGACGCGTCCAGATCGAAGGCGTACGGCAGCGCGGGAGGCTCGATGCCGGGAACCCTGAGCCACCACTGCCCCAGCCCGACCAGCACCGCACCGGCCAGAACCAGTCCGACGCCGGCCATCCGGATGAGCCGTCCCCACCTCGGCGGGCCCGGGACCGGCCAGCCGCTCACGGCCCGTCGCGGAGGGCACCCCGCTCGACCGAGTCCCGCAGACTGGAGCCCGGTGGCTGCACCCAGCACCCGCCGGCCACGTGCCCGCCTCACGGTTTCCGCCGGGAGTGGAAGCTGGGAGCCAGGAGGAGGGCCACCCCGACGGTGCCCGCGGCCGCGCCGACCCCGACGAGCACCTCGTTCGGCGCGTCGGGCGACCAGCCGGTGGCGGCACCCGCGCCCTCGGCGCTCGGCTTGGGGGAGATCCGCACCGTTTCGGACGGCTCCCCCGGCGACGTGGCGACCGTGACAGCCGGGTCGACGTCTGCGGTCCAGGTCTCGACGAAGGTCCAGCAGCCGGCTCGATCGGCGGTGAACGACTCGGTCTGGAACGTTCCGTCCCCTGACGTCGTGATGCTCTTGATCCGCTGGCGGGTCGCCGTCGCCCAGTCGACGCGGGTGCAGTCAACGCCCTCCGCGTGCAGGAGCTCGCCCAGAATGGTCCCGGGCTGTCCACCGGTGCCCGACAGCACGATGGTGTCCGAGAGGTGGCCGCCGACCATCGTCGTGGTCGCCTTCGCCACGGTCGTGAGGCGCGGCTCAATGGCGCTGAAGGTCTCGGAGCTGACACCGAGTGGGGTCTCGAACTCCTCAGATGATCCCTCGACCGTCATGGACTCGTACCACGTGTAGACGCCCGGCAGCAGCGGCGCGAACCCCGCTGTCGTCACGGTGCCGTCACCCACGGCGTCCAGCGACGTGACGAAGACGGGCGCTAGTCCGGCCTTGATGGCGTCGCGCCACTCCGTGTCAGTCGGTTGGACAGTGCTTGCTGGTCGGCTCTCGGGAAAGGGGCCATAGAGCTTGGCCACGACGTGCCCGGTCTGCTCGCCGAGCCCGGTCACCATGACCTCGTCGGTGACGGCGGCGCCGCGGATGAGCACCACCCGCGCGCTGGCCTTCGTCGCCAGCGCCGGTCGCATCACGAGTGTCGTCTCGGTTGGAACCCCGTACGCGGTCTCGAGTTTCCTGCCGGTCTCCTGCACGATCAACGTCTCATGCCAGGTCCAGTAGCCGGGTGAGCTGAGCTTGACCGCTTTGGTCGTGTAGGTGCCGCTTCCGTGGAAGGCCAGCGTCTCGGAGGTCACCGGGGCGAGACCCGCCGCGACCACCTTGCGCCAGTCCGCATCCGTGGGCGGCGCTGTCACCTGTCCGGGGAAGGGTCCGTACAGGCGAGCCACGATTTTGCCTGAGAGTCCATCGGCGTTCTTCACGACAACGGCGTCGGCGACCGACTGTCCAAGAACAGCGTCCTGCCGCGACACGGTGGTCGTGACCTCGGCGTCCCGGACGAGGGTGGTCTCGGCGTCCCGACCAAACGACCCCACCACGCCGTTCACGAGGAAGCCGGCGACCCGCTGCTCGGGAACCGACTCCACGAAGACGTAGTAGCCGCCCTTGGCGGTCACCTCCGGGCTCGTGAACGTCACCGTGCCGGCACCGGACGCCTCGGGCACGACGGTCTTGGTCAGCCGCGCGAACACCGGCGCCCCGTCCGGGACTGGCCCGCCGGCGGGCGGACGACTCGCGAACGGCCCGTACATCGTGTTGACCACGGCCACCTCATGACCAGCCAGGAGCTCCAGCCCCGCAACGGTCACGGTGTCGCTCAAGGCGGCCCCTGGGAGGTCGACACGGACGGCGGCCTTGGAGTCCACCGTGGGGGTAAGAACGACTGGTGCGACGGTCGCCTGCGCCTGCGCCGACAGCCTGGAGGGGGCGAAAGCGCCGGCCGACACCATGTCCTGCTGACCAGCCACGTTCGACGAGTAGACCTTGTACGAGTGCGAACCGATCAGGGGCCCCGTATAGGTGATCTCGAACGTCACGTTGGTCCCGACGGCCAGGTCGGTCACCGCCCACGCCAGGGGGATGGGCGTCGCGGATGTCGTACCGGTGAGGGTCGTCTTGCCGCCGTGGAACGTGGCAGACCCCTCGGGCGTGGCCACCAGCTTGGCGGTGTAGGTCTGGCCCGCCAGGAAGTCACCCGTTCCTGTGCGGACGCCGATGCCGGTCACGGTGCCGCCCGAGTGCTTCGCGTTGACGTCCGCCACGGCCGGGCCCGCCGAGAGTGAGGTCATGCTGATCGCCTCTGCGGACAGCTGGGCAGCCTGGTCGACCATCGCGTTGTACGCCATGGGGTTCCCGCGTGCGAACGTGGCCTTGATCCCCGTCCAGGTCGCGGACGAATCGAGGGCGTTTCGAAGGATGTACTGCAGCGCCCCCGCTTGCAGCGCTGCGGCGCCTCCGGCCGGGTAGGACAGGTGGTTCCTGTTGACCGCTCCCCCTGGCGTCCAGAGGGTGCGGTCGTCTCCCACGTTGACGTACCTGTTGACGAGGTAGCCGAGCTGGCTGTTGGTCGACACGTCCTTGTGAGCATCGAGATAGGTCGGAGTGCTGCGGTCGGCGTTGATGCACACCACGCGGTCGGCGCCCGTCCCAGCTCCCCCGTTCGACGCGACGCGGCCGAAGAAGGTGCCCATGTGGGTGGCGGACGACTGGTCCTGGCCGGCCGGAGTGTCGGAGATGCCGATGCTGTTGTAGCCGGAGTAGCCATAGGGCACGACCAAGGCGAGGGCGCCCAGCGCCCCGGTCAGCTGCCAGACCAGCACGAGTGCGACGAAGACCACCGCGTGACGAAGCGTGAGTCGGGGCCTGGGTCGGAACGTACTCATCGCTGTGACTCCTTCGGCGCGACCGAGCGCGGCATCGTCGGTTCGGTTGGACGACTCCCGGGCTGCAGGGCCGGCGGGGTCGCTACGTCGGGGATCAAGACCGGCTGGTCGGAGACCGATCCGAGCCGCCATCGGCCGTCCGAGCGGCAGGTCGCCAGCCCGGCGTCGCCCAAGATCGACAAGGCCGCTAGGCACAGCGGCATCCGCAGGCCGGCGCGCATCGCGAGGTCGTCGACGGTGCGTCCTCCGCGCGCAGGAAGGGCCTCGTAGACCGACCGCTGATCGTCGGTCAGCGTGTCGAGGAGGCGTCCGGCACGAGGCCGCCCCAGCGCGACCGTTCCGAGCGGAGCGATCAGCTCCCGCACCTCGTCGACGCTGCTGACCAGCACCGCCTCGCCCTCCCGGATCAGCCGATGGGGCGTGTAGGACGTCGCATTGCCGATGGGCCCCGGCACGGCCATCACGGGGCGACCGCACCCGGTCGCCCAGCTCACGGTGTTGCGGGCGCCGCTCCTGGCGGCGGCCTCGACGAGCACCGTGCCCTGGGATAGAGCCGCGATCAGGCGATTGCGGGCTAGGAACCGGGGTCTCGTGGGATGTGCTCCGGGCGGGTACTCGGACACCAACGCCCCCGCCCGCGCCACCGACTCCAGGAGTCCCACGTTGAGCTTCGGATACGGATCATCGAGCCCGCAGGCCAGCATCGCGACCGTCGTCCCCTTCTCCCCCAGTGCGCCCCGGTGCGCGGCGGCATCGATGCCGTACGCGCCACCGGAGATCACGCAGACGCCGGCTTCGGCGAGCCCTCCCGCCAGCGAGGACGCGACCCGCTCCCCGTAGGACGTCGCAGCCCGCGACCCCACGATGGACACCGACACCTCCGACAACGCCGCCAGTGGACGGGGACCACGCACCCACAGACCGATCGGCGCCCCTGCGATGCCCTGAACCGCGGGGCACCCCTCGAGAGCGGACAGACCAGCCGGCCACTCGTCGTCGCCAGGGATGATGAACCGCAGCCCATGGGCCACCTCACCTGCACGGACCGCGTCCAGATCGATCGCGGACGCCCGGCGCACCCAAGGGTCGTGGCTCCCATCCTCCAGCCGTCTGCCCGCCATGGCCGCGACGCGCTCCCAGATCACCTGCGGCTCCGCCTTGCCCAGCGCGGACGCCAGCCGCGGCTCACCCGCCTCCACCACGCAGGCGAGAGCCCTGCGTGCCTCTCGCTCTTCGTCAGGCACAGTTCACCTCCTCGGTCTCGCCCTGTCTCATGGCCAGCGCGGTGTGTACGTCGCCCCGATCGGGAACCCCGTGCCCCATGAGATCGGCGATCGTCCAGGCCAGCCGGAGCACCTTGTCGACGCCTCTCGAACTGAGCACGCCCCGCCGAACGGCGGCGTCGACGTCCTCCACACCGGTCGGGTTGGGCAGGTCCCGATGAAGCAGAGAGCCGGGGACCTCCGCGTTGCGCGAGAACCCGTGCCGGTCGAGGCGGTGTCGCTGCCGCGACCTGGCCTCCAGCACTCGCTGCGCCACGACGGCAGAGGTCTCTTCGGTGGGGTGGTTGCCCCGCAGGTGAGACTTGCTCAAGGGCTGCAGCCGCAGCTGGATGTCGATCCGATCGATGATCGGCCCGGAGAGTCGGCTCGAGTACCGCTTGATCGCGTACGGCTGGCACCGGCACCGGGACGCGAATCCCGCCACGTTGTACCAGCCACACGGGCACGGGTTGGAGGCCAACACCAGCTGGAACCGGGCGGGGTACGCGGCTGCCCCCTGGGACCGCGCCAGCACGATCACCCCCTTCTCCAACGGCGTCCGCAGCGCCTCCAGGGCCGCCGGCGAGAACTCTGACGCCTCATCCAGGAACAGGACGCCTCGGTGGGCCCTCGACACCGCTCCCGGACGTGCCAGGTGCGGACCCCCGCCCACCAGCGCGGGGAGGGACGCCGAGTGGTGGGGTCGGCATAGGGGGGCCGCCGAATGAGTCCGCCCTCGAGGGACGCACCCAGCATCGAGTGGATCGCCGACACTTCGAGAGCCTCGTCCACGGCCAGATCGGGAAGGATGCCCGGCAGCCGCTCGGCCAGCAGCGTCTTGCCCACCCCAGGAGGGCCGACCATCGACAGGTGATGGCCCCCTGCCGCAGCGACCTCGAGCGCCCACCGCGCCTCGGGCTGACCGACGACGTCGGCCAGGTCTTTGCTCCCCGCCACCTCGTCACTGCCAGCGGCAGGATCGACCACGTCCACGTCATAGGGCTCGCCCGTCAGAACCGCCACGAGGTGCCCCAGCGACTCCACACCCACCACGCCGATGCCCTCGACGAGCTGCGCCTCACGGATCTGGCCCAGCGGCACCACCGCCCGCTCGAACCCGGACCGGCTCGCGCCCAGCACCGCCGGCAGCACCCCGCGGACCGATCGCACCCGCCCGTCCAGACCCAGCTCGCCCAGGAACAGCGTCGCCTCCAGCGCGCGCCGGGGCACCACACCGGACGCGGCCATCGTGGCCGCCACCAGGGGCAGGTCGTAATGCGATCCGCTCTTGGGCATGTCCGCGGGGGTGAGGTTGACGGTGACCGACGACGGCGGCCAGGCGAAACCGGCCGCTGCGACCGCGGACCGACACCGCTGGCTCGCTTCCTTCACGGCCGTGTCACCCAGCCCGACGATCATCGTGTTGGGCAGGCCGCCACCGATCGACACCTCGACTTCGACCAGTGTCGCCTCCATGCCGACCAGCGCGATCGACCACGCCCGCGCGAGCCTCACGGCTGCTCCAGGTTGCGGACGTGCCGCAGCCGGGGAGCCGCGTCGGCGTCCAACAAGACCCCGATGGCGTCCAGGCGAACCGGGCCGACGGCGTCCTCCTGCGATCGGACCCACTCCATGGCCAGGCCCTTGAGTCGGCGGACCTTGGCGTAGGTCAACGACTCCAACGGGTCGCCGAAGCCGAGCCCGCGCCGCGTCTTGACCTCGACGACGACCAGCACGCCGTCGGGATCCCTCGCGATGATGTCGATCTCGCCGGACCTGCACCGCCAGTTGCGGGCCACGATCAGCCAGCCGCGACGCGCCAGGTGCACGGCCGCGATGTCCTCGCCCGAAACGCCGGTCTCGCGCCGGTCACTCACCCCATGTGTCATCTGCCACCTCCGCGCACACATTGGGCGCGGGAGGGCGAATATTTGCAGCCTGTGGATAACTCTTGTTCAGTTACCCGGCTCAAGCTCAGCGGAGGTCGTCGGGAATCTTCAGATCCGCGTGCGCGATCTCCTCGATCGAGACGTCGCGGAAGGTCAACACCTTCGCCGACTTCACGAAGCGCGCCGGACGGTACATGTCCCAGACCCAGGCATCCCCCATGGACACCTCGTAGTAGACGTCACCGCCTTCGGTGCGAACCTTGAGGTCGACCGCGTTGCATAAGTAGAAGCGCCGCTCGGTCTCGACGGCGTAGGTGAAGATGCCGACGACGTCCTTGTACTCGCGGTACAGCTGGAGTTCCAGCTCGCTCTCGTACTGCTCAAGATCCTCGGCGCTCATAACTCCCCCAGCCTAATAGTCCGAGCCACGTTGTCCCACTTCAGGCGGTGGATCGCGCACGGCCCCACCGCATCCAGCGCGTCCTGGTGCAGCTTGGTGCAGTAGCCCTTGTGGACGTCGAACCGGTAATCGGGGTAGTCAGCGTGATAATCAGCCATGATCCGGTCTCGGGTCACCTTCGCCAGAATGGACGCCGCCGCCACGGACGCCGCCACGGCGTCCCCCTTCCACATCGCCAGCGAAGGCTGCCCCAGACCGTCGACGCTGAAGCCGTCGGTGAGCACAAAATCCGGTTGGACGCCGAGGCGCCAGACCGCTCGGCGCAGGGCTTCCAGGTTCGCGACGTGCATGCCGAGCGCGTCGCATTCCGCTGGGGAGATGCTCACCACGGACCAGGCCACGGCGCGCTTCGTGATGATGTCGTACAGCCGCTCGCGGGCGGGCGCCGTGAGCTTCTTGGAGTCGTCCAAGCCCTCGATAGCCCGGCTGCCCAGGATGCACGCGCCGGCCACCAGCGGGCCAGCGCAGGCCCCGCGTCCGGCCTCGTCGGCCCCCGCGACGCGGACGAACCCGGCCCGGGCGAGCGCACGCTCGTAGCCGTACAGACCGGCAGCCCGCCGGATCACGAACGCCATGGCCCCCCTAACAGGCGGGCGGCGGCTGGCCGTTGATGACGGGCGAAGCGGGAGCGGTACCCGTCGCCGCCGGCACCCCGGCGAAGGTGGCCGGGCGTGGATGCCCGCCGATCCGCGAGAAGGGGAACACGGTGGCGACCGCCTGGCCGACGACCGAGGACTGGCTGACGAAGGCGGACGCCCCGGCCACGCCGTTATACGTAGCGTCCAGGTGGCAGCGCGAGTCCGACGAGGCGTTGCGGTGATCGCCCATCACGAAGATCTTGCCCTGCGGCACGACGATGTCGAAGACCATCTCGGAGGGCTGCACCTGCTTGCCGGACGCGTCCTTGAACAGGTACTCAGACTCCTCCAGCGCGAACCCGTTGACGACCAGCCGGCCCGCCGAGTCGCAGCAGGAGATGTGGTCGCCGGGCATGCCGATGACGCGCTTGATGAGGTAATTCTGGCTCTCGTCCGGCAGCAGGCCGACGAACGTCAGCCCGGACTGCCACCACTGCTGCGGCGGTTTGGTGGTGGAGCGTAGCCAGCCAAGATCGTCTTTGAACACCACGATGTCGCCGCGCTGGAAGCCGGACACCTTCTGCACCGCGACCCGGTCGCCGATGAGCATGGTGTTCTCCATGGACCCCGACGGGATCACGAAGACCTGCAGCAGGAACATGCGCAACAAGGTCGAGGCGACGAGCGCCCCGACCAGGATGATGCCGATCTCTTTGACTGCTCCGAGGACGCCACCGCCCTTCTTCAGCGCACGTTTCGCGTCCGTCATGGCGTCCTCCCGCATCCCGCGGGCTAGTGGTCCCGCTTCTCCTTGATCTTGGCAGCCTTGCCGCGCAGACCGCGGAGGTAGTACAGCTTGGCGCGTCGCACGTCGCCGCGGCGCTCGATCTCGATCTTGTCGATGATCGGGGAGTGCAGCGGGAAGGTGCGCTCGACGCCGGTGCCGAAGCTCACCTTGCGAACGGTGAAAGCCTCGGCGATGCCGGAGCCGTTGCGGGCGATGACATTGCCTGCGAACACCTGGATACGGGAGCGGTTGCCTTCGACAACCTTGACGTGCACCTTGACGGAATCGCCGGGGCGGAAGTCGGGGATGTCGTCGCGCAGCGCCGCCTGCGTGATCTCGGAGACCAGCTTGTTCATCAGTTCAGTCCTCGCCGGTGCCACAGGTCACCTTGGAATCGTCTTGGTGGTCGTCCGGACACGGAACCCCCTGTGGCAGGAGCGTCACGGCACAACGAGGGCCAAGTTTGCCACAAGGCATCCGGTCCGAGCCAATCCGGACGCCGCCCGCCCTGAAGCCAACGGCTCGGCCGGCGTCCGATCGTTTTCTTCAGCGGACGCCGACGGCGCCGGTCCCGAGGGAGCCGGCGCCGCCGTGCTTGAAGCGAGACGTCAGGCCGTCTTGCCGTCCGCCTTGAACAGCGACTTGATCAGGTCGCGGTTCAACTGCGAGATGGCGTCGAGCGGGATCTGCTTGGGGCAGACGTCCGCGCACTCGCCGATGTTCGTGCAGCCGCCGAAGCCCTCGGCGTCGTGCTGCCCCACCATGTTCTTGATGCGCAGGTACCGCTCGGGCTGGCCCTGGGGAAGCATCGCGAGGTGGGTGATCTTCGCGGACGTGAACAGCATTGCCGACCCGTTGGGGCAGGCGGCCACGCACGCACCGCAGCCGATGCAGGTGGCCGCGTCGAACGCGCGGTCTGCCTGCATCTTGGGGACCGGCACCGAGTGAGCCTCGGGGGCCGAGCCCGCGTTGATCGAGATGAAGCCGCCGGCCTGGATGATCCGGTCGAACGCGGACCGGTCGACGACCAGGTCCTTGATGACCGGGAAGCCGCCCGCACGCCAGGGCTCGACGTCGATCGTCGCACCGTCGGCGAAGCTGCGCATGTGCAGCTGGCACGTGGTGGTCGGAACGTTGCCGTGCGAGGACGCGCGCCCGTGGGCCGAGCCGTTGATGACGACGCCACACATGCCGCAGATGCCCTCGCGGCAGTCGGAGTCGAACGCCACCGGCTCTTCGCCGCGGACCGTCAGGTCTTCGTTCAGCAGGTCGAGCATGTCCAGAAACGACATGTCCTCGGACACGTCCTCGACCCGGTACGCGACCATCTTGCCCGGGGTCTGGGCATTCGGCTGGCGCCAAACACGCAGGTTGATGATCACTTGTAGCTCCTCTGCTTCAGTTCGATCGCCTCGTACACCAGGGGCTCCTTGTGCAGGATGGGCTTGGTGCCGGTGTACTCCCAGGCGGCGACGTAGAGGTACTCGTCATCATGGCGCAGCGCCTCGCCGTCCTCGGTCTGGGACTCGGCCCGGAAGTGGCCGCCGCAGGACTCGCGACGGTGCAGGGCGTCCACGCACATGAGCTCGCCCAGCTCGAGGAAGTCGGCCACGCGGCCGGCCCGCTCGAGGGTCTGGTTGAAGTCCTCGTTGACGCCGGTGACCTTGACGTTGGTCCAGAACTCCTCGCGGAGCTTCTGAATGGCGCCGATGGCGTACTTCAGGCCCTCCTCGGTGCGTTCCATGCCGCAGTACTCCCACATGATGTGCCCGAGGGCGCGGTGGAAGTCGTCGACCGTCCGGTTGCCGTTGATGCTCAGCAGCTTGTCGATGCGCTGCTGGACGCTGGCGAGCGCCTCGACGACCGCCGGATCGTCCGCCGCCAGCTTGGGGAACGGAGCATCCGCGAGGTAGTCGTTGATCGTGTTCGGCAGCACCCAGTAGCCGTCCGCGAGGCCCTGCATGAGGGCGGACGCCCCCAGGCGGTTGGCGCCGTGGTCGGAGAAGTTCGCCTCACCGCACGCGTACAAGCCCTCGATCGAGGTCATCAGGTCGTAGTCGACCCAGATGCCGCCCATCGTGTAGTGCACGGCCGGGTAGATGCGCATCGGCGTCTCGTACGGGTTCTCGCCCGTGATCTGGGCGTACATGTCGAAGAGGTTGCCGTACTTGGCCTCGACGGCCTTCTTGCCGAGGCGTCCGATGGCGTCCGCGAAGTCGAGGTAGACGCCACGGGACCGCATGACCGTCTCACCGGTGTGGTGATCGGTTTCGGCCACCTTCGGGCCGACGCCGCGGCCCTCGTCACACATGTTCTTCGCCTGACGGGACGCGATGTCACGCGGCACCAGGTTGCCGAACGCCGGGTAGATGCGCTCCAGGTAGTAGTCGCGGTCCTCTTCGGCGATCTGGCGGGGATCCTTGCCGCAGTCCTCGGCGCGCTTCGGGACCCAGATGCGTCCGTCGTTGCGCAGGGACTCCGACATCAGCGTCAGCTTCGACTGCGAGGTGCCGTGCACCGGGATGCACGTCGGGTGGATTTGCGTGTAGCAAGGGTTGCCGAAGTAGGCACCCTTGCGGTGCGCGCGCCACGCGGCGGTGTTGTTGCAGCCCATCGCGTTGGTCGACAGGAAGAACACGTTGCCGTAGCCGCCGGTGGCCAGGACGACCGCGTCACCGGTCCAGGCTTCGATCTTGCCCGTCACCATGTCGCGGGTGACGATGCCGCGAGCCTTGCCGTCCTTCAGGATGACTTCGAGCATCTCGTGCCGGGTGTGCATCGTGACGGTGCCGGCCGCGACCTGCCGCTCGAGCGACTGGTAGGCGCCGATCAGCAGTTGCTGGCCGGTCTGGCCGCGGGCGTAGAAGGTGCGCTGCACCTGGACGCCACCGAAGGACCGGTTGTCGAGCAGGCCGCCGTACTCACGAGCGAACGGGACGCCCTGGGCGACGCACTGGTCGATGATGTTCGCGCTGACCTCGGCCAGGCGGTACACGTTGGTCTCGCGGGCGCGGTAGTCGCCGCCCTTGACCGTGTCGTAGAACAGGCGGAACGTGGAGTCGTTGTCGTTCTTGTAGTTCTTCGCGGCGTTGATACCACCCTGGGCGGCGATCGAGTGCGCGCGACGCGGGCTGTCCTGGTAGCAGAAGTTCTGCACGTTGTAGCCGGCTTCGCCCAGCGTTGCGGCAGCGGCGCCGCCCGCCAGGCCCGTGCCCACGATGATCACGGTCAGCTTGCGGCGGTTGGCCGGGTTGACCAGCCGGACGTGCGCCTTGTGCTCGGACCACTTCTCCTGCACCGGGACGCCCTTGGGCGCCTTGGTGTCTTCGATGTCGGCGCCGACGGTCCAGAAGTCAGCGGCGGGAGCAATCTTCGTAGTCGTCATCAGTGAATCCATCCGAGAGCGCACGCCAGGGGGGCGGCGATGAAGCCGAGGAACAACAGCACGGCGACGGCCATCGCGAGGGCGTTGAGGACGCCGCGGGCCCGCTCCGAGGTGTTGAGGCCCAGCGTGGTCAGGGAACTCCACACGGCGTGCCGGACGTGCATGCACACGGACACGAGCCAGATCGCATACACAACCACCATGAAGCTCATGGGACCGCTGAAGCTCTTCACGAACATCGTGTAGGGGTCATCGCTGGCCTTGAAGCCGGTGGTGATGGCCTTCACCGTGAACTGCAGCAGGTGGAAGACCAGGAAGCCGGCCAGGATCACGCCGCCCCAGCGCATGGTGCGCGCGGAGTAGGTCTGCGCCCGGCGCTTCGTGACCACGTAGTTCGTGCCGCCGCGGGCCGCGCGGTCGCGCACGGTGAGCTGCCAGGCCGACACCATGTGCGCCACGATGCACGCAAGGAGGACCAGCCGGAACAGCCAGATGAACGTGCCCTGGGGCAGAATCGGGTAGGCGATGCCGCCGTCCTCGGTCATTCCCTTGAGCCATTCGGCGTAGTGGTTGAAGGAATCGGCACCCACGAACATCTTCAGGTTGCCGACCATGTGCATGAGCAGGAAGACGATCAGAATGATCCCGGTGACGGCCATGAGGGCCTTCATCGCGACCGTTGACCGCACTGCTTTCTGGTGAGGGGTCAGAGTAGTTGTCGCCACGGAGCCCACCCTAGACAAAGAAGTCGCGTCGCGGGCCTACGACGCCGAGTAATGGAACAACATCGACGGCGTCCGAGGCAGCGAGCCCGCTATTCCCCGGTCGGGTCCGGTTCGGACGCCTCGCCGAGCAGGTCCGGACGCCTCTGCCGCGTCCGCTCGATCGAGGACTCGCGCCGCCAAGCAGCGATCGCGGCGTGATGACCCGACAACAGGATTTCCGGCACGTCGAGGCCGCGCCAGGAGGCCGGCTTGGTGTAGACGGGGTACTCCAACAGGCCGTCGGTGTCGGCCGCGTGGGACTCCTCGACCAGGGACTCCGGGTTGCCGACGACGCCGGGGATGAGGCGCCCGATGGCCTCGACCATCGCCAAGACGGCCACCTCTCCCCCGTTGAGCACGTAGTCACCCAGGGAGATCTCGCGCACGGCGGCGCGCGTCCGGGCGTACTCGAGGACGCGGGCGTCGATGCCCTCGTAGCGCCCGCAGGCGAAAATCAGGTGCCCGGCGCCGGCCAGCTCGTGGGCGGTGGCCTGGCGGAACGGCTCACCGGCGGGCGTGGGCACCACGATCGTGGGTCGCGCGTCCGGGTGGGCGTCCAGCACGGCGTCCAGCGCCTCGCCCCACGGCTCGGGCTTCATGACCATGCCGGCCCCGCCGCCGTACGGGGTGTCGTCCACGGTGCGGTGGCGGTCGTGCGTCCAGTCACGCAGATCGTGGACGCGCCACGCCAGCAGCCCCTGCTCGCGCGCCTTGCCGAGCAGCGACAGCTCGAGCGGGGCGAAGTAGTCACCGAAGATCGTGATGATGTCCAGCTGGAGGACGGGCGCGGCCGGGGACATCAGGCGTCCTCGTCATCGCTCAACAGGCCGCGGACGTCGGCGACCTGCAGATAGCCGGCGTCCGGATCGAGCACGGGGACGAGCGCCTCGACGAAAGGCACCAATCGCTCGTCGCCGGCGATGTCGATGACCAGGAGGTCCTGGCCGGGGTTGTGCAGCACGGACGCCACCGTGCCGACCGTGGCCCCGGACGCGTCCCGCACGGACAGCCCGATGAGCTGCCGATCGTAGAACTCGCCGTCGGCGTCCGGCACCTCATCGGACGCGACCCGCGCCCAAACGTCGCTTCCGCGCAGACCCTCGGCGGCCGTTCGATCGCTGACGCCCGTCAGCGAGAGCAGGAACACGCCGGAGTGCCACTTGGTGGCGGCGACCGTCATCGGCTTGCCGCCCTGGCCGACCTCGATGGACGCCCCGGGCGCGAACCGGCGCTCCGGCTCATCGGTGCGCAGGTAGACGGTGAGTTCGCCCCGGAGTCCGTGCGGCTTGCCCAGGGTGCCGATCAGCACGCGTTCGGTCGGTGTGGCCATGCGGCGTCCTCAATTCCTCGTGAACGGCAGACGCCCCACGTCCGGACGAGGCGTCCGGGCGCGGGGCGCCAGAGTTGGTACGTCAGTGCCGGCGGCGGGGGGCGCGGTCGACGTCGACGAAGTCGACCCGGACCTGATCCCGCCCAGCCAGGGCGCCGATGACCGTCCGCAGCGCGGAGGCCGTTCGGCCCTGGCGTCCGATGACCTTGCCGATGTCCTCGGGGTGGACGCGCACCTCAAGGGTGCGCACCCGACGCCGCTCGGAATCAGAGATGGACACGTCGTCCGGGCGGCTAACCAGCCCCTGGACGAGGTGCTCCAACGCGTCGGCCAGCATCTCAGGCCTCGTCGGCGACAGCTTCGACAGCCTCGGTCTCGACCTCGGCCTCGGCGGCCTTCTTCTTCTTGGTCGAGATGGCCCCGGTCGCCGGCTCGTCGTCGGCCTCGGCCAGGGCGGCGTTGAAGCGCGCGACCTTGTCGACGGGCTCCGGCTGCGGCTTGATGCCCGACGGCGACTTGTCGCCGGAGAACTTCTGCCAGTCACCGGACGCCTTGAACAGCGCGATGACGGTCTCGGTGGGCTGAGCGCCCACGCCGAGCCAGTACTGCGCACGCTCAGAATCGACGCGGATCACCGACGGGTCGTTCTTCGGGTGGTAGATGCCGATCTCTTCGATCGCACGGCCGTCACGCTTGCTGCGCGAGTCCATGACGACGATGCGGTAGTGCGGGGAGCGGATCTTGCCCATCCGCTTCAGGCGAATCTTGACAGCCACGTTTGTGGTTACTCCTGTTGGAACAGCCCAGACACGTGCCTGGGCGAGCGGGTGATTCTCCTCGTGCGGCGTGGGTGTACCGAACGCGGGTCCTCGGGTGAACCGCATCCGGAGGGCTAGAGAGGGCACCATCCGGACACAGATGCGCCGGTCATTCTTCCACACCTTTCGCTTGGACACCCAACCGGACTGCCGCCGCCGGGAGCCGTCCGGGATGGCTGGCTGCTTGTCGGGCCTTGGGCGGCACCATGGCGGCCATGAGCGACTCCCTGCCGAGCAGCATCGGACTCGTCGGAGCGGGCCGCGTGGCGTCCGCCCTGGGGTGCTGCCGCGCTCGCGGCGGGCGTCCGGGTGGGCTGGGTCGCCGGTCGGACGCCGACGCGCGTGTCCGCCCTCGCCGGGCGGCTGGGCTGCCCGGGACTGCCCCTCTCGGGCGCGCGTCCGGACGTCGGGCTCGTCGTCGTCGCGGTCTCCGACGACATGCTGGAAGCGCACGTCGACGGTCGTTCTCATGGCTGCATCATGTTGATGCAGCCCTGATTCAGGGAGCTAGCTCACGCGCCCGCGCAGGATGATCAGTCTCGGTTCGCGCACGATCGCGAGGTTGGAGCGTGGGTCCTCGTCGAAGACGACGAGGTCGGCGGACGCCCCTTCGTCCAGTCCCTCGACGCCCAGCCACTCGCGGGCCCGCCAGGACGCCGCACCGAGGGCGAACTCGTTGCCGCCCACCATCGCCAAGAGGAGCAGCTCGTCCGGGATCAGCCCGTGGGCCAGGGCTCCCCCGGCATCCGTGCCGGCGTACACCGGGACGCCCGCCTCGACGGCCTTGCTCATCGTCTCGAAGCGGCGTGCGTGCAGGTCGCGCATGTGGGCGGCGTAGGTCGGGAACTTCTCCTCGCCCGCAGCGGCGATGTCGGGGAACGTCTCGAGGTTGACCATGGTCGGCACCAGGGCGACCTGGCGCTCGGCCATCGCGGCGATGGTGGCGTCGCCCAGGCCCGTGCCGTGCTCGATCCCGTCGATGCCGGCATCGACGAGCTCGGCGACGGACTGCTCGTCGAAGCAATGGGCGGTCACCCGAGCACCGGCCTCGTGCGCGGCGTCGATGGCCGCCTTGGCTACGTCGGCGGGCCACAGGGGTGCCAGGTCACCCTTGTCGCGGTCGATCCAGTCGCCCACGATCTTCACCCAGCCGTCGCCGCGAGCAGCCTGCGTCCGGACCTCGTCGACCAGGGCGTCCGGCTCGACTTCGGCGGCGAAGTTGCGGATGTAGCGCCTCGGACGCGCGATGTGGCGTCCGGCGCGAATGACGCGGGGCAGGTCCTCGCGGTCGTCAATCCAGTGGGTGTCGGCCGGACTGCCGGCGTCGCGGATCAGCAGCGTGCCCGCGTCACGGTTGGTGAGGGCCTGCGTCTCGGCCGTCGCCTCATCGACGGCGCCGTGATGATCCAGGCCGACGTGACAGTGGGCGTCCACGAGGCCGGGCAGGATCCAGGCGTCCGTGGCGACCGTGACGGCGTCCGGGACGCGGCTGAACGTCAGGCGTCCGTCGACGATCCAGGCGTCCCGGACCTCGCCGGACGGCAGGAACGTGCCCTGCAGATGCAGCCGCGGAGCGGGCCCGGACGCCGACACCTCAGCCTGCACGTGGGTGTGCGTGTGGCCGTCGTGGGTATGGGTGACGGCGCTGATGGGCTGACCGAGGGCGTCCAGGGCGGGCTCGTGACTGTGCGACATGGACCCAGCCTGACGATGCCCGAGTCAGCGCACAAGGACCCGTTCGTCGGGCTGAGAACCTACTTCTTCTGGTCGAACAGCTTGGCCAGCTCGGGCGGCAGCTGGAACTCGTCCATGCCGGGCGAAGCACCCCCGCCGAAGCCGAATGGGTTGACGCCCGGCGCCTTGCTGCTCGGGAGCCCGAACTCGTCGTGCGCGACGGCCTTCGGCTGTTCGGACGCCGCCGGCGCGGCCTGCGCCGCTGCTGCCTGCTGGGCCCGCTTGAGCGGATTGCCCGAGACGCCCTTGGAGCTCTTCTTCTTGGCCTGCGGCGCCTGCTTGCCCTTGCGGCCCATCCCCGGCATGCCCAGGGCGCCCATGGCGCCGAGCTGAGACATCATCTTGCGGGTCTCGGCGAACCGGTTGACCAGCCCGTTGACTTCGGCGACCGTCGTGCCGGAGCCCTTCGCGATGCGGGTGCGCCGCGAGCCGTTCAGGATGTCTGGATTGGCGCGCTCGGCTGGCGTCATCGAGTAGATGATCGCCTCGATGCGGTCGATCTCCTTCTCGTCGATGTTGCCGATTTGGTCCTTGTACTGGCCCATCCCGGGCATCATCCCGAGGATCTTGCTCATCGGACCCATCTTGCGGACGGCCTGCATCTGCTGGAGGAAGTCGTCGAGCCCGAACTGCTTGCCCGAGATCAGCTTCTCGGCGGCCTTCTGCGCCTGCCCGGCGTCGAACGTCTTCTCGGCCTGCTCGATCAGGGTGAGGAGGTCGCCCATGTCGAGGATGCGCGAGGCCATCCGGTCGGGATGGAACAGGTCGAAGTCTTTGAGGTTCTCGCCGTTGGACGCGAACATGACCGGCTTGCCGGTCACGCGCGCGATCGAGAGCGCCGCGCCGCCGCGGGCGTCGCCGTCCAGCTTGGACAAGACGACCCCGTCGAAGCCGACGCCCTGCGCGAAGGCCTGGGCCGTGTTGACGGCGTCCTGGCCGATCATCGCGTCGACGACGAACAGCACTTCGTCCGGGTTGACCGCGTTGCGGATGTCGATCGCCTGCTGCATCAGCTCGGCGTCCACGCCGAGGCGTCCGGCGGTGTCGACGATGACGACGTCGTACAGCTTGCGCTTCGCCTCTTCGATGGACGCCCGCGCGACGGCCACCGGGTCGCCGATGCCGTTGCCCGGCTCGGGAGCGAAGACGGCCACGCCGGCGCGCTGGCCGACGACCTGCAGCTGGTTGACGGCGTTCGGACGCTGGAGGTCTGCGGCGACGAGCAGCGGGTGATGCTTGGAATCCTTGAGCCACTTGCCGAGCTTGCCCGCGAGGGTCGTCTTGCCCGAGCCCTGCAGGCCAGCCAGCATGATGACCGTGGGCGGGTTCTTCGCGAACCGCACCTCGCGCGTCTGGCCGCCGAGGATGCCGATCAGCTCCTCGTTGACGACCTTGACGATCTGCTGGGTGGGGTTGAGCGCCTGGGAGATCTCGGCGCCGGTGAGCTTCTCGCGGCAGGCGGCGATGAACTCCTTGACGACCGAGAGGTTGACGTCGGCCTCGAGCAGGGCCAAGCGGATCTCGCGCAGCGCCTCGTTCACGTCGGACTCGCTGAGGCGTCCCTTGCCACGCAAGTTGCGGAACGTGGCTGTTAGGCGATCTTGCAGTGTGTCGAACAACGGGCACCTCGTGGTAGCGGTCGAATCGCGCACATCCTACCGGCCGGGCGCTGACGCTCCGATCTGCTCGGTTCCACCCGTGGAGCCGGACGGCGTCCCGATCACCCAGAGCGGACGTCACGGCGCCCAGTCAAGGGTCGACGGGCTCAGGCGGGCGGCGCGTCGGCGTCCAGGATCATCTGGACGAACGTGGCGTCCAGCCAACGTCCGAACTTGAAGCCGGCCTGAGGCATCCGGGCGACCTCGACGAAGCCTAGGCGCTCGTGCAGCCGCACGGACGCCTCGTTCGAGGCGTCCAGGACACCAATCAGAACGTGGACGCCGTACGCCCGGGCGGCGTCGATGAGGGCCTCCATGATCAGGCGTCCCATGCCGGCGCCGCGGGCGTCCGGGGCGAGGTAGACCGAGTGCTCCATGGTCTTCGACCAGCCCGCCTTGGCGCGGAACGGCGCCCACGCGCCCCAGCCGACGACGCGTCCGGCCTGCTCGGCGACGAGGAGGGCCCAGCCGTTGGCCTGGGCGGCGTCGAACCGGGCAAGCCGATCGTCGAGGGTCACCGGCCCGTGGTCCCAGGTCGCGGTCGTCGTCGCGACGGCGTCGTTGTAGATGGCCAAAATGGCGGGCACATCGTTCCGGGTCGCTCGCCGGATCACGACGCTCACGCGCCGAGCAGCCCGTCCACGAAGCCCTCGGCGGTGAACGGCGCCAGGTCGTCGGCGCCCTCTCCCAGCCCGATCAGCTTCACCGGGACGCCCAGCTCCCGCTGCACCTGGACGACGATGCCGCCCTTGGCGGAGCCGTCCAGCTTGGTCAGCACGATGCCGGTCACGGCCACGACGTCGGAGAAGATGCGCGCCTGGATGAGGCCGTTTTGGCCCGTCGTCGCGTCGATCACCAGCAGCACCTCGGTCACGGGTGCCTTCTTCTCGATGACGCGCTTGATCTTGCCGAGCTCGTCCATCAGGCCCGTCTTGGTGTGGAGGCGTCCGGCCGTGTCGACCAGCACCACATCGACGCCCTGCGCGACGCCTTGGGCCACGGCATCGAACGCCACGGACGCCGGGTCCCCACCTTCGGGGCCTCGCACCGTCTGGACGCCGACGCGCGATCCCCACGTGGCCAGCTGATCGGCCGCCGCCGCGCGGAACGTGTCGGCCGCGCCGAGCACCAGGGTCCTGCCCTCGGCGACCAGCAGACGGGCGATCTTGCCGATGGTGGTGGTCTTGCCGGTGCCGTTGACCCCGACAACCATGACCACGCCGGGCTGACCGTCCGCGCCGGTGATGCGCAGGCCGCGGTCAAGGGTCGGGTCAACAAGCTTGATGAGTTCGGCGCGCAGCTTGGCGCGGGCGACGGCCGGATCCTGGACGCCGTCGATCGACAGCTCGCGGCGCAGGTTGCCCATCAGTTCTGTGGTGGGTCCTACACCGAGGTCAGAGGTGATGAGCGTCTCTTCGACGTCGTCCCACGTGGACTCGTCGATGCGGTCGCGGGCGAGCAGGCCCAGCAGCGCGGATGCCAGCGCGTTGTTGCTGCCGGCCAGCCGACGGCGCAGCCGCGACATCCGGGTGCTGGCACGTTCGGGAGCCTCGATAGAAGGGGCGTCCGGGGCAGGCTCGGGGGCGCGCTCCTCAGCCGACGACGTAGCCGGCGCGTCGGCGTCCGGCTCGACCGACGGGACGCTCGCGGACGGAAGCTCAGACGGGCGTCGGGACGCGAGTCGACGGGTTCGGTTCATCGAGACGATCACGCCCGCGACGACGATCACGAGGGCGACCGCGACGATCGCGGCTATCAGCAGAGGCAGTTCCACGCGGTCAGCTTAGGCGAGCGGGAGGGCAGGGCCCGGCGCCGCCAAGGGCTAGGAGTTCTCGGCGGTCCAGGTGGTCCAGGCGTTCGACGACGCCGGTGCGGCCGCCTCGGCCGCCTCGCCGGTCACGGACGCGACGGTCGGCTGCACAGCCGGGTCAGCGACCTTCGCCCAGGTCCGGGGAGCCGGAGAGGCATCGGACGTGACCGAGGGCCGCTCGACCGGATCCTCGTCCGGACGCGCGGCGGACCGCGCCGACGCGGCCGAGCGAGCCGAGATCGCCGTCCGAGCAGACCGCGCCGTGCTGGCCGACTTGGCCGACAATGCGGAGCGCGCGGACGCCGTACGACGGCGCAGCGCCTCGGCGCTGTCCTCCACCTCTTCAAAGAACGCGACCAGGCCAGCGGGCGGATCAGCCTCACCGTTCAGGTGCTTGCCGGCGCGGGCCAGCGTGTGTGCGACCTCGGGGATGCGGTGCCGGCCTGCGCCCTCCATGCCGACAACGACCATGGCGACGACGGCGATGGCCAGCAGCACGATCAAGATCAGCGCGACGATGGTGGGCAGCACGAAACAAAGCTCCTTCGAAGGATTTCGACGGTCATTCTACCTGCTACCCGTCGCGGAGCCGCGAACTGATGACCGTCGACACTCCGTCCTCGCGCATCGTGACGCCGTAGAGAGCGTCGGCGACCTCCATCGTGCGCTTCTGGTGGGTGATGATCAGCATCTGGCTGTTCTCGCGCAATTCCTCATAGATGGCGAGCAGGCGGCCAAGGTTGACGTCGTCCAGGGCGGCTTCGACCTCGTCGAGGATGTAGAACGGGCTCGGGCGGGCCTTGAAGAGCGCCACCAGGAAAGCCACGGCCACCAGTGATCGCTCGCCGCCCGACAGCAGCGACAGGCGCTTGACCTTTTTGCCCGCCGGACGCGCCTCGACGTCGACGCCCGTCGTCAGCCACTGCCCCGGCTCGGTCAGGATGAGCCGTCCCTCGCCGCCCGGGAACAGGCGCGCGAAGGACGCCGCGAAGGCCGCCTCGACGTCGGCGTAGGCCTCTGCGAACACCTGCTGAACGCGGGCGTCCACCTCGTCGATGATCCCGGCCAGGTCGGAGCGGGTCTGGCGGAGGTCCTCGAGCTGCTCGGCGAGGAACGCGTGGCGCTCCTGCATGGCGTCGAACTCCTCGAGCGCCAGCGGGTTGATCCGCCCGAGGGTCTGCAGGTTGCGTTCGGCGGCGCGCAGCCGCTTCTCCTGCTGCTCGCGGACGTAGGGCACCGGATCCGGCGTCTCGTCCTCATCGGTCAGAGCGGACCCGTCCGGCCTGGTCAGCACGGGAATCAGGCTGTCCGGACCGTAGTCGTCGGTCAGCACCTCGGGCGTCAGACCGAGTTCGTCGAGGGCCTTGGACGCCAGCGCCTCGACCCGCATCCGCTGCTCGGCGCGGGCCAGTTCGTCGCGGTGCACGGTGTCGACCAGCGACTCGAACTGCTTGGCGAGCTCGCGCGACGCCTGGCGCGCGGCCGTCACGTGGGCGTCCGCCTGTTGCCGCTCGCGCTCGGCCGCCGTGCGCACCTCGCCGGCGGCGAGCTGCGAGGAGGCGACGATCGTCAACAGCCAGTCGGACGCCGCCGCCGCGGCCTTCGCCACCTCGGCCTCGCGCAGCAGTTGCTCCCGTCGCTGCGCCGCCTGCTGGCGGGCCTGGCGCTCGGCCTGGGCCGCGCGGATCAGCGAGTCGGCGCGTCCGGCGAGCGCGCGGGCGCGCTCCTCGGTGGTGCGGAGGGCGAGCCGCGCCTCCATTTCGGCTTGGCGCTTCTGGCTGGACGCCTTGGCGAGCCGGTCGCGCTCGGTCGGGTCCGCCTCGGCGACCTCGGTCTGCTCGGACGCGAGTTCGAGGCGCAGCTGCAGCGCAGCCAGGCGCTCGGCGTCCGCGACCCTGGACGCCTCGGCCTTGGCGATGGCCGCGTCAAAGCGCTCGGCCTCGGCGACGGCGGCGGCCATCGTCTGCTTGAGGCGTCCGAACTCCTCGGCGAGGGCCGAGAAGGCGGCGTCCGACTCGTTGAGGCGCGCGAGGGCCGCCTCCGACCGCTCGGCGGCGGCGTCCAGGACGACCTTCGCGGCGGCCAGCGCGAAGCCGACCCGTTCGACCTCGTTGTGGGCGGCGACGAGGCGCTCGGACGCCTCATCGACGGCTGCTTGGATCTCGATCAGCGAGGGCTTCGCCGACGACCCACCCGAGGAGAACCACTCGCTGAGCAGGTCGCCGTCCCTCGTCACCGCCGAGATGTCCGGAAGGGCGGCGACCAGCGCGCGGGCCGCGGGCAGGTCGTCAACCACGGCCACCTTGCGCAGCAGCCGCACGACGCTCGGCCGCAGCCCCTCGTCGACCTCGACAGCATCCGCGGCATAGGACGCCCCCGCGGGCAGAACCGGCCACGACGCGCGATCGTCGGCGGCGCGGGCGCCGCCCACGAGCAGGCCCGCGCGCCCCAGGTCGTCCGCCTTGAGGTGGTCGAACGCGGTCACGGCCGCGTCGAGACCGACGACGGCGACGGCTTCCGCGGCGCCGCCCAGCGCGGCCGCGACGGCCTGTTCGTAGCCGTTCCGCACGGTCAACAGGGCCGCGACGGAGCCGAGGACGCCCCCGACCCGGTCGGACGCCGCCAGCAGCGCGGCCGAGGCATCCTTGCGGTCGAGGCCCAGCTTGAGAGCGTCCAGCCGGGCGGCCAGCGCGGCGCGCTCCTGGGCTGCCCGCTGCTCGGCGTGGCGAAGCTCGGTGAGCTGCGCTTCGGCCGCGCCCCGCTCAGCTTCGGCGGCCTCGTAGTCGGCGTCCAGGCTGGACTCGCCCTCGCTGAGCCCCGCGATCTGGACTTCGAGGTCGGTGAACCGCTTGCGGGCCAGCCCGGCGCGATCGCGCGCCTCGGCGGCGGACGCTGCGAGGCGTCCGATCTCGCCTTCGGCAGCGTCGGTGCGCGACTTGAGCGAGTTCACTTCGCCGGTGAGCCGGGCGAGGCCCTCGCGGCGGTCGGCGATGGCCCGGACCTGGGCCGCGTACGTCTTCTCGGCGGCCGCATGGGCCGACTCCGTGGCGACGACCTCCGCGGTGGCCGCCTTCAGCGCCTCGGCGAGCTGGGCGATCTCGGCCGCCAAGGCGTCCTCGGCGGCCTTGATCTCGGACGCCTCCGCCTCGATCGCCTCCGGGTCGCGTCCGCGGCGATCATCGATGGTCACGTTCGCCGCGTTGCGGACGCGCTCGGACGCGATCGCGCGGGTCGACGAGATGCGCTCCTTGAGGGCTGCCAGCGCGTACCAGGTCTCCTGCGCGCGGGCGACCGCGGGAGCGGACGCCTGAGCGGCCCGCTCGGCGGCGGCCTCGTCGTCGCGGGCGCGTTCCAGGGCGGCCTCGAGGTCGAGTCGCTGCTGACGCAGGGACGCCTCCGCCGCCAGTTCGGACTCCAGCGCCAGGGTGGCCAGCACGTAGTCATCGGCGAGCAGCCGCGCCTTCGCGTCCCTCAGCTCGGCCTGGACGACCGCCGCCTTGCGCGCGACCTCGGCTTGGCGTCCAAGAGGTTTGAGCTGGCGGCGGATCTCGGCCAACAGGTCCTGGAGGCGATCGAGGTTGACCTGGGTCGACTCCAGTTTGCGGAGGGCGCGCTCCTTGCGCTTGCGATGCTTCAGGACGCCGGCGGCCTCCTCGATGAAGCCGCGGCGGGTCTCGGGCGTGGCCTGCAGGATCGCGTCCAGCTGGCCCTGACCGACGATGACGTGCATCTCGCGTCCGATGCCGGAGTCGGACAGGAGTTCCTGGACGTCCAGGAGGCGGGCGGGGTGGCCGTTGATCGCGTACTCGGAGCCGCCCGAGCGGAACATCGTGCGCTTGAGCGTGACCTCGGTGTACTCGATCGGCAGGGCGCCGTCGGAGTTGTCGATGGTGAGGGCAACCTCGGCGCGGCCGAGGGGGGCGCGTCCGGCCGTGCCGGCGAAGATGACGTCCTCCATCTTGCCGCCGCGTAGGGACTTGACGCCCTGCTCGCCCATGACCCAGCTCAGGGCGTCCACGACGTTGGACTTACCGGATCCGTTGGGCCCGACGATGGCGGTGATCCCCGGTTCGAACAGCAGGGTCGTCGCCGATGCGAAGGACTTGAATCCCCGCAGCGTCAGACTCTTCAGATACACGGCTCACACCCTAACGATCGCGAGCCGTCAGGCGGACTTCGCCGAGTGGCGGTCGCGGACCGAGGTGAACGTCCAGAGCTTGTTCACGATGAAGTTGATCGGCATCGTGACGACGATGGTGATGAGCTGACTCCAATACTCGCGCGACTGCAGGCCGGCGTTTTCGTGCCAGTACGGCTCGGGCAGGACGAGCGGCGAGATCGGGTTCGTGAGCGCGATCTTGATGAAGATCCCGACGACGGCCGCCACCGAGCCGACCGCGACGAACGGCCAGAACTCGTGCCAGAAGGGCGCCTTGTCGCCGTGCCTAAACGTCCAGTAGCGGTTCAGCACGAAGTTGAACACCACGGCGACGCAGAAGGCGCCGATCCAGACGAAGGTGGTGTAGCGGATGTTGTACGGCGTGCCGGGCAGCGAGATGAGGACGCGCTGAGCGTTGACGGTGCCGCCGTTGAGCTTGTTGAGGATCACCGTGACGATCATGTTCACCACGACGCCGGCGCCGCCGACCAGTCCGAATTTCACAAACTGGCGCAGCACGATCCCATGCTGGTCGTAGAGGCGCCTCACAAGCGCGAGAGTCTAGCGGTGGCCTCCTGTGGACGCCGTCGGCGCAAGTTCGTCCCCCGTCGGCCGCCTGCACCGCGTCCTCGTGACTGACGCCGTGCTTGAGTGCGTTCGGGTGGACCTTCACGCCGCGACGTGAGCCAGTTCGCGTCGGATCGCCTCAGAGCGGCTGACGCTGTCCCGACCCGCGATGGCGTCCAGGGCGGCCACTTCATCAACAGTGAGCCTCACCGCGACGAACTGCATCGCTGCGTGGTGCTGGTGTTTGGACGAAGTCAGCTCTCGCGCCTGGGCACGGTCTGGCAGCGTGGGCAGAAGAAGGACGACCTGTTCATGAAGTGCTCGCGGACGATCGGCGTCCCGCAGCGCGCGCACGGCAGGCCCTCGCGTCCGTAGGCGTTCAGCGTCCGATCGAAGTAGCCCGATTCGCCGTTCACGTTGACGTACAGCGCGTCGAACGACGTGCCGCCGACGGTGAGGGCGTCCGACATGACGTCGCGCGCGGCGTCCAGCAGTGCCCGGACGCGACGCGGCGCGAGTCCGTCCGCCGGATGGTCGTAGTGGACGCCCGAGTGCCAGAGCGCCTCGTCCGCGTAGATGTTGCCGATGCCGGACGTCACCGTCTGATCGAGCAGCACCCGCTTGATGCCGCTCCCCCGCCGCCGGATGCGGGCGACCAACGCGTCGACATCGAGGTCGGGATCGAACAGGTCGCGTCCGATATGGGCCACCTCGTCCGGTAGCTCCGCGCCGCCCGGGCTCACCGACAGGCCGCCGAACATCCGCTGGTCGACGAAGCGCAGCTGACGCCCGTCGTCCAGGTTGAACAGGACGCGCGTGTTGCGCGGCAGCTCGGCGGCGGGGGCGTCCACCCGGAACTGGCCGCTCATCCCGAGGTGCGCCAGGACCGCATCGCCGTCCTCCAGCGGCAACCACAAGTACTTGCCGCGCCGGCGCGGCTCGCCGAAGCGGCGTCCGGTCAAGGTGGCGGCAAAGTCCTCGGGCCCGGCAGCGTGACGCCGAACCGGACGCGGATGGAGGACGCTCACGGCGTCCACCCGACGGCCCGTGACGACGGACGCGAGACCGCGCCTGACGGTCTCGACCTCGGGCAGCTCAGGCATCAGCCGTCGGTGGCGGCGTCCTGCAGGACGTCCGTCTGATCCAACTCGGACGCCTTCGCGCGGCCGGCCAGAATGGCCTCGTAGGCGAACTGAGCAGCCCCCTGCTCAGCCTCCTTCTTCGAGCGACCGATGGAACCGTCGTACAGGACGCCCCCGATGGACGCCCGCGCTTCGAAGCGCTTGTCGTGGTCTGGTCCGGACGCCTCATGCACGTACGTGGGCATCGCCAGACCGAGTTCGGAGCAGAGGTCCTGGAGCGACATCTTCCACTCCAAAGCGGCGCCCTTGGTGTCAGCGACCGTGATCATCTCGTCGACGATGCTGTGGACGTACGTCGTCGCGGCGTCCCGGCCGGCCGAGATGTAGACGGCCCCGATCAGGGCCTCCATCGTGTCGGCGAGGATCGAATCCTTGTTCGCACCGCCGGTCAGGATCTCGCCGCGGCCGAGGCGGATCAGGCGGCCCAGGTCCAACTCACGAGCCCGCACGGCGAGGGCCGCGGTCGACACGACCGCGGCGCGCAACTTGGCCAGGCGACCCTCGGTGTAGTCGGGGTAGTGGCGGTACAGGTGCTCGGTGACCACGAGCCCGAGCACGGAGTCACCGAGGAATTCCAAACGCTCGTTGTGCGGAGCAGCGTCGTGCTCGAACGCCCACGAACGGTGTGTCAGGGCAAGCTCAACGAGCTGGGGATCGACTCCGATCCCCAGCTCGCCTAGCAAGATCTGGATGCGGCTGTCAGCCGCGTCGCTCACGGCTCGAGGATCTGCCGACGCGACGCGCGGGGGCCGTACTGACCGCAGGCGGGGCACGCCGTGTGCGGCAGGTGCTTCTCGCGGCAGGCCGCGTTGGCGCACGTCACGAGCGTCGGGGCCGCCATCTTCCACTGGGAGCGGCGCGAGCGCGTGTTGGAGCGGGACATCCTCCGCTTGGGAACAGCCACGTCAAACTCTTTCCTCGTATCGGCCGGAAGGCCTGGGGATCACTATCCGTTGTCGTTCGCCCAGTCGGTGAGGGCGGCCCAACGAGGGTCGACTTCACCGGCGTGACCGTGTTCGGGATCTGCGTTGAGGTCGGCCCCACACCGGGGGCAGAGCCCTGCGCAGTCCGCTGAACACAGCGGAATGAACGGCAGGTCGAGCACCACCGCGTCCCTCAGGACGGGCTCGAGATCGACGAAGTCTCCCTCGACGCGGCTGGCCTCGTCGTCCTCGGAGTCCTTGTCCGGGAAGAGGAACAGTTCTTGAACGTCCACCGTCTCGGACGAGACGAGCGGCTTCAAGCACCGAGCGCACTCCCCGGCGAGCCGGACTTCGGCGACGCCGGTGACCAGGACGCCCTCCACGACCGCCTCGAGCATGAGATCGAGCTGGATGGGAGAGCCCACGGGTACCCCGATTACGTCGTTGCCAAAGCCCTCGGGAGCCGGGGTTTCCCGTTGCACCTGCTTCATCCCACCCGCGTGGCGACCCATATCGTGAATGTCGAATACGAGCCCGGAACGCGGGTCAAGAACGCGATGCACCGTAACGCCCCTTCACCCTTGGCACGACAGCGCCATAACCGAGGGGCAAGACTACCGTGCCGCCGATGGGGCGGCAAAACGGCTCAGGCGTCCGTGGGGTCGTCCAGGCCGGAGCGCTCCGACAGGCGCGAACGCATGGTCTTCAGCTGGTTCAGCGTCTTGGACATGTAGGCCTCAAGCTCGGCCATGCGCTGGTCCACGTAGGCGTCCGCTTCGCGCCTCAGGGCGTCCGTCTCGGACTTCGTGCGATCCGTGAGCTCGGACGCCTTCGCCACGGCCTCGGCGTGCAACTCGTCCTCGGTCACGATCCGCTCGGCCTCGGCGCGCGCGTCCGCCACGATCTGGTGGGCTTCCGCCTGGGCTGCGGCGATCGCCTCGGCACCGGACGCCTTGGTCGCGGCGTCCTGCTCCTCACGCACGGCCGACATGGCCTGGTCGAGGAGCCCGACCACCTCGGACCGGTTGACCATGCAGGACGCCGACATCGGCACGGATTTCGCCTGCTCGACGAGCGTCTTGATCGCGGCAACCAGATCGGCTGCTGACTGCGTCATGACTTTGCCTCCTTGCGTTGGGCGACCCTGTCCCTGATGGCGGTGTTCACGCTTGCCGGAACGAACTCTGACACGTCGCCACCGTATGACGCCACCTCGCGAACGATGGTCGACGACACGGCTCCCCAGCGAGTTGTCGCCGGAAGCAGCACGGTCTCGATCCCGGTCAGCCGGCTGTTCATCTGCGCCATGGGCAGCTCGAACTCGAAATCGCCCGCGAACCGGACGCCCTTCACGATCACCCCACACCCGTGGGCTCTGCTGAAGTCGACCAACAGGCCTTCCAGCACGACGACCTCGATGCCGTCCCGGGCGCCTAGGGCGTCTTTGAGCAGGGCGACCCGTTCTTGAGCGTCGAACAGGTAGTTCTTGGCGCTGTTGCGGCCGACAGCGACGAGGACCTCGCCGAACATGGCGTGGGCGCGATCAATGATGTCCAGGTGCCCGTACGTCACAGGATCGAACGAGCCCGGGCAGATGGCCCTCATTCGACCTCCTGGGTGGCGAAGTACAACGTGGTCTCACCGTAGCGCCGCGACCACGTGTTACGCAGGACCGTAGGCCACGGAGGAGCGACGTCCCGCGCGGACCGTTCGGTGACGATCAGCCCGTCGCCCGCCAACCAGCCACTCTCGACGATGCGGGCGCCGACGCGAGCGACGGCGTCCGAGTCGAGGGCGTACGGAGGGTCCAGCCAGACGATGTCGAACGGACGCCGGGCCCGCTCGGCCAGGTAGGCGTCCACCGAGGAGACCACGACGTCGACGGCGAGCCCCAGCGTGGAGACATTCCGGCGAGCGACGGACGCCGTGGGCGCGTCCTTCTCGACGGCCACGACCGGCCCGGCGCCTCGGCTGGCGGCCTCGAGGGCGACCGCGCCCGAGCCGGCGAACAGGTCGAGGAACGAGAACCGGTCGAGCTGGGTGTCGGCGGGCTCCCCCGCGGTCCCGGCCCAGGCTGCGATGAGGTTGAACGCGGACTCCCGGACGCGGTCGGACGTCGGCCGGGTGCGGTCGTGGGGCGGCATGACCAGCCGTTGGCCGCCGCGGCGACCCGCAACGATCCGGGACATGGGCGTGAGCTTATTGATGGAAACCCTGCGCGGCGAACGCAGCCGGAGTAGAAAGCTCCCCATGAACGCTGCCCCAGATCCTGTTGTCAACCTCACCGACGACCAGTGCTGGGCCGTGCTGTCCGGCTGCAAGGTCGGACGCCTCGTCACCTGCGTCGACCGCCATCCCGAGATCTTCCCCATCAACTTCGTCACCGACGGACGCTCGATCGTCTTCCGGACCGCCGAGGGCACCAAGCTCTTCACCGTCACCATCGGCTCCGAGGTGGCCTTCGAGGTGGACGGCTGGGACGGCACGGGGGGCTGGAGCGTCATCGCCCGCGGAGCGGCCGAGCAGGTCCGCGGCGACAGCGAGATCGACCATCTCGAAACGCTGCCCCTGCGCCCCTGGGTGCCTATCGTCAAGACCCATTGGGTGCGCATCGTGCCGACCGAGGTCACCGGACGCCAGTTCCACTTCGGCCCCGAACCCGAGAAGGACTACTCGCTCACCAGCGGCTAGAACTCAACTGCGGTCGATCCAGTCACCGTCGGACAGTTGCTCGGTGTAGGTGACGGCGTCGGCGAAGCCAGGAGTCGTCCGGTCCGGGTCGAGAGCCACGGCCCTCTCGGCCACCGCGCGCGCCCTGGCGATCACCTCGCCGTGCTCGAGAACCCTCAGTAGGCGCAGCGACGATCGGCCGCCCGACTGGTCCGCGCCGAGCACGTCGCCCTCGCGGCGCTGGGCGAGATCGAGTTCGGCGAGCTCGAAGCCGTCGCGGGTGGACGCGACGGCCCGGAGGCGGAGCCAGCTGTCGGCGTCCGACGGCGCGTGGCTGACCAGCAGGCAGACGCCCGGGTGCTCGCCGCGGCCGATGCGTCCGCGCAGCTGATGCAACTGCGAGATGCCGAAGCGATCGGCGTCCCAGACGATCATCATCGCCGCGTTCGGGACGTCCACGCCGACCTCGATGACGGTCGTGGCCACGAGGACGTCGAGGGCCCCCCGGGCGAACTCGGCCATCACCCGGTCCTTGTCGTCGGTGGGCAGCTGGCCGTGCAGCATGCCGACCCGAAGCCCCGCGAGTTCGCCGACGCTGAGGCGCTCGTGCAGTTCGGCGACCCCCAGGTAGTGCCGCGTGGTGCCGTCGCCCAGCTTGTCGTCGGTGGACGCGATCCGCGGCGCGACGACGAACACCTGACGGCCTTGGGCGACCTCCTCCCGGACGCGCCCCCAAGCGCGCTCGACCCAAGCCGGCTGCCGCAGCCCGTCGACCACCGTCGTCGAGACGTCGGCCCGGCCCCCGGGAAGCTCCGCCAGGGTCGAGACCTCGAGGTCTCCGAAGACCGTCATCGCCACCGAGCGCGGGATCGGGGTCGCCGTCAGCACCAGCACGTGCGGACGCGCCTCGGCCCGGTCGGTCAGCTGGGCACGCTGCTCGACGCCGAAGCGGTGCTGCTCGTCGACGACGACGAGCCCCAGCTCGGCGAACTGGGTGCGCTCGTTCAGCAGCGCGTGCGTGCCGATCACGATGCCCGCCTCGCCCGAGGCAGCCTTCAGCAGGGCGTTGCGCTTGGCGATCGCGGTCATCGAGCCGGTCACGACGACGACATCGGTGGCCTCGTCGGCCGCGCCGAGGGTGCGTCCGGCACCCAGGTCGCCGAGCAGGCCCGTGATCGTGCGGAAGTGCTGGTGCGCGAGCACCTCGGTGGGCGCCAGCAGGACGCACTGCGCGCCGGCGTCCACGACCGCCAGCATCGCCCGCAGTGCCACGAGGGTCTTGCCCGACCCGACCTCGCCCTGCAGGAGCCGCTGCATGGGACGCTCGCGCGCCAGGTCGGCGAAGATCGCCTCGCTCACCTCCACCTGGCCCGCCGTGAGCGTGAACGGCAGCCGTGCGTCGAAGACGTCCAAGAGCCCGTTCGGACGCCGTCGGCGCGGCCCCGCGGAATGCCGGGCGTTCTCGGCCCGCCGGTAGGCCATCGTCAGCTGAGCGCTGAACGCCTCGTCGAACAGCAGCCGGTCGCTCCCGGCGTCTACGTCGCCCATCCCACGCGGACGGTGCACCCCGGCGAAGGCGTCCGATAAGCCAATCACGTGGCCCTCCTGGCGCACCCATTCGGGCCACGGGTCGTCGGCGTCCTGCACCGTCTCCAGCGCGATGCGCGCGCACTCGGCGATCGTCCAGGTCGGCAGCTTGGCGGTCGCGGGGTACATGCCCACCAGCCCCGAACGCGACAGCTCGACGATGCGCTCGTCCTCCTCGGACCGTCCGACGACCGAGCCGTCGGCGTCCAACATGATGAACTTGGGATGCGACATCTGAAGCGCGTCGCGGAAGCTGCCGACCTTGCCGACGAACAGTCCGCGGACGCCGTGCCCGAGCTGCTTGCGCCACCACTCGCACAGGTGCGGCTTGCCGAAGAACGTGGCCGTCAGGACTCCGTGACCGTCGCTCAACACCGCCTCGACGCGGCTGCTCGGACGCCCCTGGGAGCCGTACTTCGCCGTCTTCACCTCGACGCGCGTGACCTTGGCCATGACGGCCACGAGCTCGCCCTCTTCCAGCGAGCTGAGGTCCGTGAGCTCGGTGCCGGCGAGGTAGCGGCGCGGCAGATGCTTGAGCAGATCGCCCACCGTCTGGACCCGAACCGACTCGAACGCCTTCGCCGCCTTCGCGCCGACCGTGAGCGCGAGCGGCGCGTTCAGGCGTCGAAACATCTCGGTACGCCAAGGCGACAGGGCGGCGTCCTCAACGAGCCTCAACGCGGGTCTCACGCGGCTGAGTTTATGGGGTGGCTCGGACAGTCAGACCCGTCCCGCGCTCCGCGGTCCTCCCGTCCGCGGCGGCCCGGGATTCCTCCGCGGCGGCACGGGCGTCAGGCGGACGCCGACCGCGCGGCGCCGTCCGGACGCGACAAGGGCCCGCTCAGACGAGCGGGCCCTTGTCGACTGGGAACTAGCGGCTGACCTTGCCAGCCTTGATGCACGACGTGCAGACGTGCATGCGCACCGGCGTGCCGTTCACGACGGCGCGGACGCGCTGGATGTTCGGATCCCAACGACGGTTGGTCTTCTTCTTCGACCAAGGCACGTTGTGCCCGAAGCTCGGGCCCTTGGCACAGATGTCACACACGGCAGCCACTTCGGAGCTCTCCTTGCAGTCTCGGAACCGGCCCGAGGGGCCGATGGGGATTGGCTCCCCACGACAGGGAACCGGTCGATGGTATCCGATGCGGCCAGCCGTGGCGAAATCAGGGGGACGCCTGCCCGGCCCCAGGTTCCCCGGCGGTCACCGACTCTGATGCGCCGCGCGACGACTCCATAGCGTGGCCATCACCCCCACGAAGGAGCCTCAAATGCACACCATGCAACGACACACTCGAGCGCTACGCGACGCGATCGTCCCGTCCCTGGTCCTCGCGGGCGTCTACTTCTCGCTGCCCCTGGTAGCCAAGCTCACTGAACTGGTTGCCCCACAGGCCGGTGCCGAACTCGACTCGCTCGGGCTGCAGCTCACCTACCTGTTCGTCGTGTGCCCGCTGGCGGCGCTCGTGATCGGCGGGGTCGCCGGGCGCGAACGAGGCTGGGTCTGGCCCTTGGTCCTCGCCAGCGCCCTGCTCTGGATTCCCGCTGCGCTCAGCTCACTGAACGAGTCAGCCCTGCCCTACGGGTTCGCCTACGGCCTGCTGGCGCTGATGGGGGTGGTCCTGGGTAGCTGGTGGCGTCACTTGGCCCCGGTTCCTGCGCCACCGCCGCCCCCCGCCCCGAGGGTGGCCGTCATTGGGCTCAGGTCGCGATGACGACCGGCACGATCATCGGACGCCTCCGGTAGGTCCGGCTCACCCAACGTCCGATCCGGCGGCGCATCAGCTGCTGCAGCTCATGAGTGTCCTCCGCGCCGTCGGCCAGGGCCGCGCGGAGGGCGTCCGACAGCTCGGCCGCGATCTCGTCGAAGACGGCATCGCCCTCGACGAAGCCGCGCGCGGTGATCTGCGGCTCGCTGACCAGTTCCATCGAGTGCAGGTTCACGGCGGCGATCGCCGAGATGAACCCCTCCTCGCCGAGGATCCGGCGGTGTTCGAGCTCGGCGTCGGTGATGTCGCCGACGGTCGAACCGTCGACGAAGATGTAGCCGCACTCGAGGCGTCCGACGACCTGGACGCGGCCCTTGCGCAGGTCGACCACCGTGCCGTCCTCGACCACGAACACGTGCCGCGGCTCGACGCCCGTGGCGATCGCCAGGTCGGCGTTGGCCTTCAGCTGGCGCAGCTCGCCGTGGACGGGCATCACGTTGCGCGGCTTGACGATGTTGTAGACGTACAGCAGCTCGCCGGCGCAGGCGTGGCCCGAGACGTGGACGAGCGCATTGCCCTTGTGAACGACCTTGACGCCGTTGCGCGTGAGCCCGTTGATCACCCGCGACACCGACATCTCGTTGCCGGGGATCAGCGAGGACGCCAGCAGCACGACGTCGCCGGGGCATCCCTCGATGACCGGATGCTCCTTGGCGGCGATCCGCGACAGCGCACTGAGCGGCTCGCCCTGCGAGCCGGTCGACACGATGACGACGCGATCGTCCGGGTAGCGGTCGAGGTCGTCGAGCGCGATCAGGGTGTCGCCGGGCACGTGCAGGTAGCCCAGCTCGGCAGCGATCGTCATGTTGCGGACCATCGAGCGGCCGACGTAACACACCTTGCGGCGGGTGGCGTGGGCGAGGTCGAGCACCTGCTGCACCCGGTGCACGTGCGAGCTGAAGCAGGCCACGATGATCTTCGCGGACGCCTTCGCGAAGACCCGTTCCATGGCCGGGGCCACGTCGATCTCGGAGGTCGTGAAACCCGGCGTCTCGGCGTTCGTCGAGTCGACCAGCATGAGGTCGACGCCCTTCTCGCCGGCCCGCGCGAAGCCGCGCAGGTCGGTGAGGCGCTTGTCGAGCGGCAGCTGGTCCATCTTGAAGTCGCCCGAGTGCAGCACGGTCCCGCCGCGGGTGGTGATGACGACCGCGACGGCGTCCGGAATCGAGTGATTGACGGGCAGGAACTCGCACGCGAAGCCGCCGAGGGTGACGTGCTCGCCGTCCGCGACCTCGCGCAGGTCGTGGTTGCGGATGCCGTGCTCCTTGAGCTTGCTGCGGACCAGCGCCAACGTCAGCCGCGTGCCCAAGATCGGGATGTTCGGACGCCGGCGCAGCAGGTACGGGACCGCGCCGATGTGGTCCTCGTGGCCGTGGGTGAGGATCAGGGCCTCGATGTCGTTCAGTCGGTCCGAGATGAGATGCAGGCCCGGCAGGATCAGGTCGACGCCCGGCTGCGAGTCGTCCGGGAACAGGACGCCGGCGTCCACCAGCAGGATGCGTCCGTCGATCTCGAAGCTGGTCATGTTGCGGCCGACGTCGCCGCAGCCTCCGAGCGGGGTCACGCGGAGGGTGCCGGGGGCCAGCTCGGGCGGGGTTCGTAGATTCTCACGCACGAGGCCACCCTAGGCCGTGCCTCGGACAGCGCCCGCATCAGGGGCGATCGCCACCAGCCTCAAAGGCAGGCAGGATGACCCCATGCGAATCATCGTAATGGGCGCCAGCGGTGGCACGGGCGCGTTGTTGGTCGAGCAGGGGCTGGCGCGCGGGCACGAGCTGGTCGCGGTGTCCCGCCGCGGGACGGCCTTCGGTGGAGCCGAGAACATCACGGGGGACGCCGGCGACGCGTCCGTCGTCCGGCGCGCCGTAGGCGAGGGCGCGGACGCGGTCGTGCTCGCGTTCGGTGGCACCAAGGGCTCCCCCACCGCCCGAACGGACGCGACGCGGGGCGTCCTGGCCGCCCTCGAACGGGGCTCGGTCGGCAGGATCGTGGTGCACTCGTCCATCGGCGCGGACGGCTCCGAGGTGTTCCTGCCCGCCCTCTCGCGTCCGGTCATCAAACTGCTGCTGGGCAAGGCGCTCGCCGACCACACCGGGCAGGAGAAGCTGGTGCAGGCATCCGGGTTCGACTGGACGCTGGTCCGCCCCGGCGGGCTGACCGACGGGCCCGCGACCGGACGCGCCCTCGCGCTGGAAACGCCAGGACCGCTGCAGTCGCGCGTCGCGCGCGCGGACGTGGCGTCCTTCATCCTGGACTGCATCGAGGACCCGGCCACCGCGGGCAGGTCGTTCGCCCTCGGGATGCCCGCCTGATCCCCGGGTAGCATCAGGCCTCATGCCTGACCTGCCCACCCTCGACGCCGCCGAACAGCGCGTCCTCGGCACGCTGCTCGAGAAGGAGATCACCGTCCCGGCGACCTATCCCCTGTCGCTGAACGGCCTGCGGTCGGGCTGCAACCAGACCAGCAGCCGCGAGCCCGTGACGGCCTACGACGAGGCTGAGCTGAGCGCCGTGTGCCTGCGCCTGCAGGAGCGGCGGCTGATCCGGCTGGTCCGTGAACACGGCGGACGCACCGTCAAGTACGCCCAACGACTGAGCGAGACGATGGGCATCGACGGACCCGAGCGGTCCCTCCTGACCGTGCTCCTGCTTCGCGGCGCGCAGTCGGGCGGCGAGCTGAAGACGCGCACCGAGCGGCTGCACCCGTTCGCGGATCGCGGCGAGGTCGAGTCGTGCCTGGCCGCGATGGCCGTGGCTGATCCGCCGCTGGTGCGCGAGCTTCCTCGGCTGCCCGGCCAGCACGACCCGCGATGGATCCACCTGCTGGGTCCGGTCGACCTGCCGGTCGGCGCGGAGCCAGCCGTCGACGTCCTCGTGGATGGGCCGGACGCGCGCGACGCCAAGGTGTTGGCCGCCTACGCCGAGGTTGCGGGCGACTACTCGGTGCATGACGACGCTTTCGGCGACTGGCTGCTGGGTCGCCTGGTCGGGCTGGCCGAGGGCGGACCCATGGCCGACGTCGGCTGCGGGGTGGGCCGCGAGACCAGCCAGCTCAAGTCGCTGGGGGCCAAGATCATCGGGTTCGACCTATCCCCCGCGATGGTCGAGCGGGCCCGGGCCGAGCACCCTGGCGTCCGCTTCGAAGTCGCCGACCTGCGACACCTGCCCAAGCCCGACGGTGGCTGGGCCGTCATCGTCGCTCATGACGCGCTCGTCCATCTCGCGGCGACTGAGCTGCCGGACGCCGTCGCCAGTCTCGCGGCGCGGCTGCGTCCGGGCGGCTGGCTGAGCCTGTCGCTGCCGACCGGCCGAGGCGTCCGGCACGTCGACGACTGGTTCGGACATTCCGTGGACCTCGTGTTCGTCAACCACGAGCCGGACGCCGTCCGCGCGGCGGTGCGCTCGGCGGGGCTGGAACTGACCGAGTGGTACCTGCGTGGCGGGGCTGACACCGAACAGCGCCTCCACGTACTCGCTCGACAACCGGGAGGACTCTCATGATCGCCGATTCCGTTCGGCTGGCCCTGCCCGGCGAGGCGGCGGCCATCGCAGCCATCCAGCGCCGAGCCTGGGAGCAGACGCTGCCGGGCGTCGCGACGTCGTTGCAGCGTTCGATCACGCTGGCCGAGATGACGGACGCCTGGATCGCGGCCATCGTCAAGCCGCCCCTGGCGCAGCACCGGGTGCTGGTCGCCGTCGGCGACGAGCGGATCGTCGGCTTCGCGGCCGTCGGCCCGTCCGGCGACCCGGACGCGGTGGCGTCCGAAGACGGTCAGGTCGCCGAGTTCACGATCGACCCCCAGGCCCAGCGCCAGGGTCACGGCTCGCGGTTGCTGAACGCCGTGGCAGACACCCTGCGCACCGACGGCTTCCGGCGCGCTTCCTGGTGGATTCCGTCCAAAAACGACCCGCTGCGGGCCTTCGTCACCGAGTCAGGCTGGATCGCCGACGGCGCCCACACCCAGTGGGCCCTCGACGACGACGCCCCCAGCCTCAAGCTCGTCCGACTCGTGACCGCCCTGAGTTAGGAAGGACGAATCGTGCTGGCTGACCCGTGTCGACGCCGAACGGCTCGGGGCTTCGACAGGCTCAGCCTACGGATCCGTGATCAGGGCTAGCCCGCGGCCAGGATCTCCTTCTTCAGGACGCCGAGGGCGTCGGTCAGCAGGTCGTCTCCGATCACCAGCGGCGGCAGGAGCCGGACGATGTTGCCAAACGTGCCGCACGTCAGGATCAGGACGCCCTCGGCGAGGCACGCTCCGGCGACGGCCTTCGCGGCGTCCGGATTCGGCTCGGACGTGCCGGGCTTGACGAACTCCAGCGCCATCATGGCGCCGCGTCCGCGCAGCTCGCCGACGACGCCGGCGCCGACGAGGTCGCCCAGTTCCTGACGGATGAGCCCCTCGATGTGCCGGGCCCGCTCCAACAGCCTCAGCTCCTCGACGGCCTCGAACGCCGCCACGGACGCCGCACAGGCCACCGGGTTGCCGCCGTAGGTGCCGCCCAGGCCGGACGCGTGCGAGGCGTCCATCAACTCGGCGCGTCCGACGACGCCCGACAGCGGCATGCCGCCGGCGAGGCCCTTAGCGACCGTCATCAGGTCGGGCACGACGCCCTCGTGATCACAGGCGAACCAGGCGCCGGTCCGGGCGAAGCCCGACTGGATCTCGTCCGCGATGAACACCGCCCCGTTCGCGGTGCACCAGGCCGACAGCGCCGGCAGGAAGCCCTCGGCCGGCACCACGAAACCGCCCTCGCCCAGGATCGGCTCGATGACCACCGCAGCCACGTTCTCGGCTCCGACCTGCTTCTCGACGAGCAGCAGAGCCCGGGCAGCGGCCTCGGCGCCGGTCAGGCCCTCGGGGTCGCGGTACGGGTACGACATCGGAACCCGGTAGACCTCGCCCGCGAACGGTCCGAAGCCCTGCTTGTAGGGCATGACCTTGGCGGTCATGGCCATCGTGAGGTTGGTGCGTCCGTGGTAGGCGTGATCGAAGACGACGATCGCCTGCCGCTTGGTGGCGATGCGCGCGATCTTGACGGCGTTCTCGACCGCCTCGGCGCCGGAGTTGAACAGGGCCACCTTCTTGGCGTGATCGCCCGGCGTGTGCTCGATCAGCTTCTCCGCGACCGCGACGTAGCCCTCGTAGGGGGCGATCATGAAGCAGGTGTGGGTGAAGTGGGTCACCGCCTCCTGAACCGCCGCGACGACGCCCGGGTTGGACGCCCCCACGGTCGTCACCGCGATGCCGGACCCGAGGTCGACGAGCGAGTTGCCGTCGACGTCGAGGATCACGCCGCCGTCGGCGTCCGCTGCGTACACCGGCAGCGAGGACGCGACACCCGCGGCGATCGCGGCCTTGCGGCGGGTCGCCAACTCGGCCGACTTGGGTCCGGGGAAGGCCGTCACCAGGTTGCGGACCTGCGGCAGCCGATAGGTGATGCTCATGATTCTCCTTGCAGGCGATCTCATTCCCGACTTCTGCCTGGACAACCATGCACAAGTCGGGATTGGGCGGCTAGGCCCAAGGGTTGGCCATCCCCATGTACTGGATGGTCGTGTACTCAGCGATGCCTTCAGCTCCGCCCTCGCGTCCGAGACCGGACTGCTTGACCCCGCCGAACGGCGCGGCCGCGTTAGAGATGACGCCCGCGTTGAGGCCCAGCAGGCCGAACTCGAGGCGGTCACCGATGCGGTGCGCCCGCTTCAGGTCGGACGTGTAGACATAGGACGCCAGCCCGTACTCGGTGTCGTTGGCCATCGCCACGGCCTCGTCCTCGTCGCGGAAGGTGAAGATCGGCGCCACCGGGCCGAAGATCTCCTCGCGGAAGACTCCGGCGTCCGTGCCCATGCCCAGCAGCACGGTGGGCTCGTAGAAGTAGCCGGGGCCGTCCACCGGACGCCCGCCCGCCAGAGCCCGGCCTCCGCGCGCGGTCGCGTCCTGGACGAGTCGGTCGACGTTGTCGCGTGCCTTGCCCTCGACGAGGGGTCCGACCTGGGTGCCGTCGGCGGTACCGTCCCCGACGGCCAGCGCGCCGAGGCGGGCCGCGAGCTTCGAGCCGAACTCCTGGGCCACGCTCTCCTCGACCAGGAAGCGGTTGGCGGCGGTGCAGGCCTCGCCGATGTTGCGCATCTTGGCGGCGATGGCGCCCTCGACGGCGGCGTCCAGGTCGGCGTCCGCGAAGACCAGGAACGGGGCGTTGCCGCCCAACTCCATGGACGTACGAAGGACGTTGTCAGCGGCCAGTTTCAGCAGCGACTTGCCCACCGGAGTCGATCCCGTGAACGACACCTTGCGCAGCCGCGGGTCGGCCATCAGCGTCGAACTGATCGCAGCGGCGTCCGAGCCGGGCAGCACGTTGAGGACGCCCGCCGGCACCCCCGCCTCGATCATCAGCTGCGCAAAGTACTGCGTCGTCAGCGGCGTGAGCTTGGCGGCCTTGACGACCATCGTGCAGCCAGCCGCGAGCGCCGGAGCGATCTTGCGGGTCGCCATCGCGAGCGGGAAGTTCCACGGCGTGATCAGCAGGCACGGACCCACCGGCTTGTGCCGGACGACCATCCGCAGGTTGCCTTCGGGCGTATCCACGTAGCGCCCGTCATGCCGCGGCGCCTCCTCGCTGAACCAGCGCAGGAACTCGTTGCCGTAGGTGACCTCGCCCCGGGCCTCGGCCAGCGGCTTACCCATCTCGGTGGTCATGATCCACGCGAGTTCCTCGCCGTGCGCGCGCACCAGCTCGAAGCCCGCCCGCAGCATGTCCGAGCGCTTGCGCGTCGGCGTCCGCGCCCAGTCGTCCTGCACAGCACAGGCCGCGTTCAGGGCGTCTTTGGCATCGGACGCCGTCGCGGACGCCAGCGTGGCGATCCTTTGGCCGGTGGCCGGGTTCTCGACGTCGAACGTGCCGCCGTCCGAGGCGTCCCGCCACTCACCCCCGATCAGCAGCCGCTTCTCGACCCGTCCCAGGAGCTCGGCGATGTCCATGCCCGACATCACAGCAGTTTCTGGGCCTCGGTGAGCACCGAACGCAGACGCGAGGTGATGTCGGCGAACTCGGCCGGACCGATCGTCAGCGGCGGCGAGAGCTGGATGACGGGGTCACCACGGTCATCGGCGCGGCAGTAGAGGCCGGCGTCGAACAGCGCCTTGCTCAGGAAGCCGCGCAGCAGGCGCTCGGACTCGGCGTCGTTGAACGTCTCGCGGGTCGCCTTGTCCTTGACCAGTTCGATGCCGTAGAAGTAGCCCGCGCCGCGGACGTCGCCCACGATCGGCAGATCCAGCAGCGTCTCGAGGGACGCCCGGAACGCCGGCGCGTTCTGCTTCACGTGGTCGTTGAGGCCCTCGCGCTCGAAGATGTCGAGGTTGGCCATCGCGACGGCGGCCGACACCGGGTGCCCGCCGAACGTGTAGCCGTGCGGGAAGTAGGTCGTGCCGTGTTTGAACGGCTCGAACAGGCGATCCGAGGCGATCATCGCGCCGATCGGGCTGTAGCCCGAGGTCATGCCCTTGGCGCAGGTGATGATGTCGGGGACGTAGTCGAAGTCGTCGCAGGCGAACATCGAGCCGATGCGTCCAAAGCTGCAGATGACCTCGTCGGAGACCAGCAGCACGTTGTACTCGTCGCAGATCTCCCGGACGCGCTGGAAGTAGCCCTTCGGCGGCGGGAAGCAGCCGCCCGAGTTCTGCACCGGCTCCAGGAAGACCGCGGCCACGCTCTCGGGGCCCTCGAACTCGATCGCCTCGGCGATGCGGTCGGCGGCCCAGCGGCCGAAGGCCTCCTCGTCGTCGCGCAGGTGCTCCGGACCGCGGTAGATGTTGGTGTTCGGCACCTTGAACGCGCCCGGGACGAGCGGCTCGAACGGCGTCCGAGCGCCCGGGATGCCCGTGATGGACAATGCGCCCTGCGGCGTCCCGTGGTAGGCGATCGAGCGGGAGATGACCTTGTACTTGCCGGGATTGCCCGTCAGCTTGTGGTACTGCTTCGCCAGCTTCCAGGCCGACTCGACAGCCTCGCCGCCGCCCGTGGTGAAGAAGACGCGGTTGAGGTCGCCGGGCGCGTTGGCCGCCAAGCGGTCGGCCAGCTCGATGGCGCGCGGGTGCGCGTAGCTCCACAGCGGGAAGAAGGCGAGCTCGCGCGCCTGCCTGGCGGCGGCCTCGGCCAGTTCCTCGCGGCCATGGCCGACCTGCACGACGAACAGCCCAGCCAGGCCGTCGATGTACTCGCGGCCGGCGTCGTCGTAGATGAGGTGGCCCTTGCCCTTCACGATGATCGGCACCTTGGCGCCGAGCCCCCCGGACGCCACCGGCTCGAGGACCGAGTGGCGGGTGAAGTGCATCCACAGGTGGTCGCGCGCGGCATCCGCGTACGACTGCCCGGACGCCGTGGTACCGAGTGCGTCGGTTTCAGTCATCGTGTTCCCCAGTCATAGTGCTGTTTGACGAGTTTCAAATAGACGAAGATTTCGCTGCGTTCGACCTCCGGCAGCGAACGGATGCGGTGGCTGACCAGGTCGAGCAGCTCCGCGTCGTCGGCGCAGACCACCTCGACCAGCAGGTCGAAGCGTCCGGCCGTGACGACGACGTAGTCGACCGCCTCGATCTGGGCGATCTGGTCGGCCAGGACGACCGGGTCCGCCGAACACTGGACGCCGATCATGGCCTGCCGCTGAAAGCCCACCTGGAGCGGGTCGGTGACGGCCACGATCTGCATGGCCCCCGTCTCCACCAGCCGCTGCACGCGCTGGCGCACGGCGGCCTCCGAAAGGCCGACGTCCTTGGCGATGGACGCGTAGCTGCGGCGGCCGTCGACCTGCAACTGCTCGATGATCCGCTTGCTGAGGTCATCGAGGACGCCGTTGGCGCCGCGCGACTGCCGCGCGTCCGCTGTGCCCTGGGTGTCCATGGCTCAGCATCCTTGCCCGGAAGCGTCACGGAAGCAAGGGAGAACCGACGGAAACCGTCGCGTTATCGATCTGCAACAACGGATTCCGAAGGTAGTCAAGATTTGAGCCTAGCCAATCCGCAACCTGGCCCCCTAGGCTCCCCCAAACGGCCGGACCGCTGACGTCGCGTTCCAGCCTCTCCTCGACGGAAGGTGCGCCCCATGAGCAGCGTTCGGGTCCTGTCCAACTTCGTCGGCGGCGAGCACCGCCGAGCCAGCGGCAGCGAGACGATCGACGTCGTCTCCCCCGTGACCGGCGAGACTGTCGCCACGTCGCCCATCTCGTCCGCGGCCGACGTCGCGGACGCCTACGCGGTCGCCGCGAAGGCCTTCGAGGAGTGGCGCGAGACGACCCCGTCCGAGCGCCAGCACGCCCTGTTGCAGATCGCGGACGCCGTCGAGGCCCGGGCCGACGAGTTCGTGAAGCTCGAGGCGGAGAACACCGGCAAGCCGTGGGGGCTGACGGCGTCCGAGGAACTTCCGCCCATGGTCGACCAGATCCGCTTCTTCGCTGGCGCCGCGCGCGTCCTGGAGGGCCGCGGCTCGGCCGAGTACATGAAGGGCCACACGTCCTGGATCCGCCGCGAGCCCGTGGGCGTCTGCGGCCAGGTCACGCCCTGGAACTACCCGCTGTTGATGGCCACCTGGAAGTTCGCCCCCGCGATCGCGGCCGGCAACACGGTCGTGCTCAAGCCGTCCGACACCACGCCCGAGACCACCCTGCTGCTCGCCGAGGTGGCGTCGGAGTTCCTGCCGGCGGGCGTCTTCAACGTCATCACCGGCGACCGGACGACCGGCGAGGCGATGGTCGCCGACCCGACGCCGGCCATGGTGTCGATCACCGGAAGCGTCCGCGCGGGCATGGAGGTTGCGCGCGGCGCGGCGTCCGGTGTGAAGCGCGTCCACCTGGAGCTCGGCGGCAAGGCGCCCGTCATCGTCTTCGCGGACGCCGACCTGGACGCCGCCGTCGAGGGCATCGCCATCGCGGGCTACTTCAACGCCGGCCAGGACTGCACCGCCGCGACCCGCGTCCTCGTCCAGGACGCCGCCTACGACGATTTCGTCGCGGCGCTCGCCGAGTACGCCAAGAACTCGGCCAAGGTCGGCCTGCCGGACGACGAGGATGCCCTGTTTGGCCCGGTCAACAACGCCGCGCAGCTCGCGCGCGTCTCCGGCTTCATCGATCGGACGCCGAAGCACGCGTCCGTCGTCGCGGGCGGCAACCGCATCGCTGCGCTGGGCAAGGGCTACTTCCTGGAGCCCACCGTCATCGCGGGCCTGCGCCAGGACGACGAGCTGATCCAGAGCGAGATCTTCGGGCCAGTCATCACCGTCCAGCGCTTCAGCGACGAGAACGAGGCGCTGGCGCTGGCCAACGGCGTCGACTACGCGCTGGCGTCCAGCGTCTGGACCAAAGACTTCGGACGCGCCATGCGGGCTTCCAAGAAGCTCGACTTCGGCTGCGTCTGGATCAACACCCACATCCCGCTGGTGGCCGAGATGCCCCACGGCGGCTACAAGAAGTCCGGCTACGGCAAGGACCTGTCCATGTACGGCTTCGAGGACTACACGCGCATCAAGCATGTGATGGCCAACATCGAGTCCTGACGCAGAGGAGCAAGATGACCAAGCACGTCCCACCGCCCGCGGATCCGGCCGTCCGCGCCCTGATCCAGCTGGCCCAATCCGGCTTCAGCCGGCGCCGGATGCTGGGCCTGGGCGGCTCCGCCGCGGCGTTGGCCGCGCTCAGCGCCTGCGCCCCGCCGCCGCCACCGGCCGCCAACAAGACCGAGATCAAGTACCCCAAGGACGTCTCCGCGAGCGAGAAGATCGTCAACTGGGCCAACTGGACCCTGTACCTCGACGTGGACGACAACAAGAACCACCCGAGCCTGGACGCCTTCACCAAAGCCACCGGGATCAAGGTCAGCTACGACGAGGCGATCGACGACAACGACTCGTACTTCAACAAGATCGCGCCGCAGCTGCGGCAGGGCCAGAGCATCGACAAGGACATCTTCGTCTTCACGGACTGGATGGCGAACCGCGTCCTGCAGCAGAACCTCGCCCAGCCGCTGGATCTGATCCAGATGCCGCACGCCCCGAACCTCATTCCGTCGCTGCGCGAGGTGTCGTTCGATCCCGGACGCCGCTTCTCGCTGCCCTGGCAGGGCGGCTACGGCGGCATCGGCTACAACAAGGCCAAGGTCGGACGCGAGCTGAAGAGCATCGCCGACCTGTGGGCGCCGGACCTCAAGGGCAAGGTGACCGTCCTGAGCGAGTTCCGCGACACCGTGGGCGTCATCATGCAGAGCCAGGGCGTTGACATCACCAGCAAGTTCACCGCCGACCAGTTCCAAAAGGGGCTGGACGAGGTCAGCAAGCGCGTGAGCGACGGCAACATCCGGCGCATCAAGGGCAACTCCTACATCGAGGACCTGAAGTCGGGCAACGCGATCGCTTGCATCTGCTGGTCGGGCGATGTGTCGATGCTCAAGGCCGACACGGGCGACGAGAACTGGGAGTTCGTGCTGCCCGACTCGGGCGCGACGCTGTGGACCGACAACCTGATGATCCCGATCACGTCGACCCACCAGGCCAACGCGATGAAGCTGATGGACTACTACTACCAGCCGGACGTTGCCGCCCTCGTCGCCGCCTACGTGAACTACATCTGTCCGGTGATCGGCGCTCAGGATGAACTGGCCAAGACGGACGCCGAGCTGGCCAAGGATCCGTTGATCTTCCCCAGCGAATCCTTCTTGACCGAACACAAGGTGCAGTCCTTCCGCGCGCTGACCCCTGAAGAGGACGCGGACTTCTCCGGACGCTGGGCGAAAGTGATGGGCAACTGATGGCCGGCTTCTTCTCCTCCTCCTCGATGGGTGAGCTTCGGACGGCGAAGGGTGACCTGCACCTCGACCGCGTGACGAAGAGGTTCGGCGACTTCGTGGCCGTCGACGATCTCAGCCTCACGGTGCCGCGCGGCTCGTTTTTCGCCCTGCTCGGCCCCTCCGGCTGCGGCAAGACCACGAACCTGCGCATGATCGCCGGCCTCGAGCAGCCCACCTCAGGCCGCGTCATGATCGGCGACGTCGACCTCACGGGCTCGCGTCCGTACCAGCGTCCGGTGAACACCGTGTTCCAGAGCTACGCCCTGTTCCCGCACCTGACGGTGCGCGAGAACGTCGCGTTCGGCCCGAAGCGGCGCGGCGAGTCGGGCGCGATGGCCAAGGCGGACGAGGCGCTCGCCCTGGTGCAGATGTCGCACCTCGCCGGACGCAAGCCCCCGCAGATGTCCGGCGGCCAGCAGCAGCGCGTCGCCGTGGCCCGCGCGCTGGTCAACCGTCCCGAGGTGTTGCTGCTGGACGAGCCGCTGGGCGCGCTCGACCTCAAGCTCCGCCGCGAGATGCAGGTCGAGCTGAAGCGCATCCAGACCTCGGTCGGCCTGACGTTCATCCACGTCACGCACGACCAAGAAGAAGCCATGACCATGGCCGACACCGTGGCCGTCATGAACCATGGCCGCATTGAGCAGCAGGGCGCGCCGGCGGAACTGTACGACCTCCCCCGCACCCGCTTCGTCGCCCGCTTCCTCGGCCAGGCGAACCTGTTCGACGCCCCGATCGTCGGGACCGACGGCGACTACCTGATCGTCGAGAACGCGGGTCAGCGCTTCGGGGTGAAGAAGTCCCGCTCCACCGTGACCTCGGGGACGGTCAGCTACGGCGTCCGGCCTGAGAAGCTGCGGCTCGACGAGACGGAGCCCACGGACCTCAGGCCCAACGAGTGCCTGGTCGGCCCCGGACGCGTCACCGACGTGTCGTTCACGGGCGTCTCGACGCAGTACATCGTCGAGGTGCCCGGCTTCCCGCCGGCGTCCGTGTTCGAGCAGAACCTGGACGTCGACCCGATCGTCACGCACGTGGGCGACGAGGTCTGGCTGCGCTGGAACGCTAGCCACGCCTTCGCCGTCGCCCCGGAGGAGCAGAAGTGACCGCGCTGGCGTCCGCGACCCAGCACGCCACGGGCTCACATCCGGCCGCAGACCAGCCCGACGAGGCCCGGGCTGTCGGCGCTCGGAAGATCACGCCCTACCTGCTGCTGATCCCCGGCCTGGCGTGGCTGGTGCTGTTCTTCATCGTGCCGATGGTGCAGCTGGCGGTCGTGTCGTTGGAGAGCAAGTTCCCGGGCTACCCGGGCTACTACTACCTCGACCTGGCCGTCTGGAACTACCGCGACGCCCTGAGCGAGTTCTGGCCGCACATCATCCGGTCGTTCGTGTTCGCCGGCGTCGCGACGATCCTGGCGTTCATCATCGGCTACCCCCTCGCCTACGCGATGGCCTTCAAGGCGGGCAAGTGGCGCAACGTGATGATGATCCTGGTCATCGCGCCGTTCTTCACCTCGTTCATCCTGCGCACGATCGCCTGGCGGCAGATCCTGGCGGACGAGGGCCCGGTGGCCTCGACGCTCAACGCGCTGCACCTACTGCCCGGCGGGCACATCACCGAGACCTGGGTGGCCGTCGTGGCCGGCCTGACCTACAACTTCCTGCCGTTCATGACGCTGCCGATCTACTCCTCCTTGGAGCGCATCGACCCGAAGATCATCGAGGCGGGCGGCGACCTGTACGCCAACGGCTTCACCACGTTCCACAAGGTCACGCTGCCGATGTCGATGCCCGGCGTGCTGGCCGGCACGTTGATGACGTTCATCCCGGCGTCCGGCGACTACGTCAACGCCGAACTGCTCGGCTCGGACATCTCGACCAAGATGGTCGGCAACGCGATCGAGAGCCAGTTCTTCCGGGTGCCGGGCGGCTATCCCACCGCCGCGGCCCTGTCGTTCACGCTGATGGCGATCATCCTCGTGATGCTCTTCGCCTACACGCGCAAGTTCGGAACGGAGAACCTGCTGTGAGAAGGCTTCGCTACTGGATCGCGGACAACTTCGTGATGATGTCGGCGATCTTGGTCCTGCTGTACCTGTTCCTGCCGGTCGCGTACACGTTCGTGTTCAGCTTCAACAACCACGGCAAGTCGAACATCGCCTGGGTGCCCGAGGGCAGCCCGACCCTGAAGCACTGGCTCAACCCGTGCGGTCCGCCCGGCCTGTGCCAGTCGCTGGTGAACTCGCTGCAGATCGGCGCGCTGGCCACGCTGGTGGCCACCGTGTTGGGCTCGATGATCGCGTTCGCCCTCGTCCGGCATAACTTCTTCGGACGCGGCGCCACCAACACCCTCGTGTTCCTGCCGATGGCGACGCCCGAGATCGTCTTGGGGGCGTCCCTGCTGACGATCTTCGTCCAGGGCTACTACCGCGTCGGCCTGGAGCTGGGCTTCTGGACGATCCTCATCGCCCACATCATGTTCTGCATCAGCTTCGTCGTGGTGAACGTCAAAGCGCGACTGCTGAGCATGGATCCCAAACTGGAGGAGGCGGCGTCCGACTTGTACGCCGACCCCCGCACCACGTTCTGGAAGGTGACCTTCCCGCTGGCCCTGCCGGGCATCACCGCGGCGGCCCTGTTGTCGTTCTCGCTGAGCTTCGACGACTTCATCATCACCAACTTCGTCTCCGGCGACGCCTCGACGTTCCCGAAGTTCGTCTACGTCAGCTACTTGCGCGGCATCCCAGCCGAAGCCAACGTGGTCGGCTTTTCCATGTTCGTCATCGCGGTGCTGTTGACCGTGGCCGGCCAGCTCATCCAAAACCGTGCGGCCAAGGGAGTCTGACGTGCGCGTCCTCATGATCGGCTCGGGTGGCGTCGGGGACGCCGCCGCCCGCATCGCCTCCGAGCGGGACTTCTTCGAGTCCTGGATCGTCTCCGACTACGACCTGGGTCGCGCGCAACGCACGGTGGACGCCGTCGCTGCGAGGCGTCCGGGTGAGAGCCGGTTCGTGGCGGCGCAGGTGGACGCCTCGTCCGCCGACGCAGTCGCCGCGCTCGCCCGCGAACACCGGGCTACGCACGTATTCAACGCCGTGGACCCCCGCTTCGTCATGCCGATCTTCAACGGAGCGAAGGCCGCCGGGGCCGACTACCTCGACATGGCGATGAGCCTGTCGCAGCCCCATCCGGACGAGCCCCACGCCCAGTCGGGCGTGAAGCTGGGCGACGAGCAGTTCGCGGCGGCGTCCGACTGGGAAGAAGCCGGACGCCTCGCGCTGGTCGGCATCGGCGTCGAGCCGGGCCTCTCGGACGTCTTCGCCCGCTACGCGGCCGATCACCTCTTCAGCGAGATCGACGAGCTCGGGACGCGGGACGGGGCCAACCTCGTCGTGCGCGACGAGGTTGGCAACGAGATCTTCGCGCCGTCGTTCTCGATCTGGACCACGATCGAGGAGTGCCTGAACCCGCCCGTGATCTGGGAGAAGGGCCGCGGCTGGTACACGACTCCCCCGTTCAGCGAGCCCGAGGTCTTCGACTTCCCCGAGGGCATCGGTCCGGTCGAGTGCGTGAACGTCGAGCACGAGGAAGTGCTGCTGATGCCGCGCTGGGTGGACGCGAAGCGCGTCACCTTCAAGTACGGCCTGGGCGACGAGTTCATCGGGGTGCTCAAGACGCTGCACACGCTCGGGCTCGACTCGACGCGTCCGGTGAAAGTCAAGGGCGTCGAGGTGTCGCCCCGCGACGTCGTGGCGGCGTGTCTGCCTGATCCGGCGACCATCGGCCCCCGCATGGAGGGCAAGACGTGCGCCGGCCTGTACGTCACCGGCACCGGCAAGGACGGACGCCCCCGGCGTGTGTACCTCTACCACGTGGTCGACAACCAGACCTCGATGGCTGAGTACGGCGCGCAGTGCGTCGTGTGGCAGACGGCCGTGAACCCGGTCGTGGCGCTCGAGCTGCTCGCGTCCGGGGTGTGGTCCGGCGCCGGCGTCCTCGGACCGGAGGCCTTCGACGCCGCTCCGTTCCTGGACCTGCTCGCTGCGCCGAAGCCCGCTGGCTACGGCTCCGCGTGGGGCATGGACGAGCGCTGATCGGCTGAGGCCTGAGCGCGCTTCATTGCCGGGGCGACGACGTCCGACGCCGCAGGCGCTTCATGCCTGCGAAAGGCCCCTTCTGGGCGGCAAAGCGCAGCCAAGACGCGCTTCTGGTCGCCTGACGACCAGGCGTGGGATCCAAGCGGGTCGAACGCGATCGAGGCAGAATCGCCCCCCACTCAGGCGAGACCGAGCAGACCCTCGATGCCCAGGGTGAGCCCCGACAGGCCCTTGATCGCCCGGACCGCCGTCAGCACACCCGGCATGTAGGACGCCCGGTCGAAGCTGTTGCACGTGATCGTGAGCGCCTCCCCTGGGTTGCCGAACAGCACCTGCTGGTTCGCGAACAGGCCGCGCTGGCGCACAGAGTGCACCCGGATCCCGTCGATGTCGGCGCCCCTCGCCCCGTGCGGATCGTGCGTGGTGGCGTCCGGGACCTCACCGAGACCGGACGCCGCCCGCGCGGTCGCGATCTTGCGGGCCGTCGTGGCAGCCGTACCGGACGGGGCGTCCACCTTGTGGGGGTGATGCAGTTCGATGATCTCCACGGACTCGAAATGCGGGGCGGCCTGCCGGGCGAACTCCATCATCAAGATGGCGCCAATGCTGTAGTTGGACGCGATCAGCACGCGCGAGGACGTGCCGTCGAGCCACGCCCTGACTTGGTCCAGCTTGGCGTCGTCGAAGCCCGTGGTGCCCACCACGACATCAAGGCCGTGATCGATGCACCACGCGATGTTGCCCATCGAGGCGTCCGGAACCGTGAACTCCACCACGACGTCGGCGTCAAGCAGCGGGCCGAAGTCGTCGCCGGCGTCGACGGCTGCCACCAACTCCAGGTCGTCGGCGGCCCGAACCGCGTTACACACTTCGACGCCCATGCGTCCCTTGGATCCGATGACACCGACCTTCATGGCAGTCATCGTAGGCGGCGGACGGTCCGGCGCCGTCCCCTGCTCGGGAGACAACCGTGACCCCGCACCGAATCTCACCACGCGCAACAACGACCCCTCCCGTGGCGGGCCGCCCGCACCACTGCAAAGGTGACCCTGCGCCCGGCCAGCACCAACGTCACCCTCAACAAGGACCTGAGCGCGCTCGGCCTGTCCTGGTTCTGGCGCTTCGAGGGCGACCAAAAGTATGCCGTGGAGATGCCCGCCCCGACCGTGACCTACAACGCCGACTCGTCGATCACGCTCACGTGGGCGACGCTCCCCGCGGGGTGCGCGCACAGCTTCTTCTTCACCGGCACCACCGACGGCGGCGACGGGCTGACCCCGGCCAACCACGACCTGATCAGCGCCACGTTGCGCAGCGACCAGGCGTGCCAGCCCTGACCCGTCTGGGTATCCCTGACCCCCGCCCAACTCGGCAGCAGGCGATCCGGACGCCATCGGCGTCCGGTTTACCTGCTCGTCATGGGGGCATGAAAGGCTGAAGCCATGCGTGACCCGAAAGATCTCGAGTGCTGGCTGTGCGACAAGGACGGAGTCCTCATGCACGGGGACGTGCCCGTGCCCGGAGCTCGCGAGTTCATCCAACGGCTCCGCGACACAGGGCGCCGCTTCCTGGTGCTCACCAACGACTCGATCCAGACGCCCCGCGACCTGTCGGCGCGGATGGCCCGCGCCGGCCTCGACGTCGACGAGGACCACATCTGGACGTCCGCCACGGCCACCGCAGCCTTCCTGGCCAACCAGAACGGTGCCAAGACGGCGTACGTGCTCGGCATGGCCGGGCTGACGACCGCGCTCCACGAGGCGGGATTTGTCCTGACCGACGTCGACCCCGAGTTCGTGGTGCTGGGTGAGACCCGCGGCATGTCGTTCGAGCAGGCGACGCGAGCGATCCGGCTGATCCTCGGCGGCGCTCGGTTCATCAGCACCAATCCCGACGTCGCCGGTCCGGACGCCGACGGTCTCGTCCCCGCGACGGGCGCCTTCGCGGCCATGATCACCGCGGCGACCGGACGGAAGCCCTACGTGGTCGGCAAGCCCAACCCGATCATGTTCCGGACGGCCCTGAACCGCATCCAGGCGCATTCCGAGACGACCGGCATGATCGGCGACACCATGAGCACCGACATCGTCGCCGGGATGGAAGCCGGCCTGCACACCGTGCTGGTGCTGACGGGCTCGACCAAGCCCGAGGACATCGAGGCGTTCCCGTACCGCCCCTCGCGGGTGCTGAACTCGATCGCCGACCTGACGCCGCTGCTCGGCTGAGCCCGCACCCACCGACCAACGCAAACGGCGCCGCCCCAAACCGGGGCGGCGCCGTTGCGTTCAGCTCGAGCGAAGCTCAGTCCTCGCGACGCTGGCGGACGCGGGTCCGACCCTCGGAGCGGCCCTCGGACTCGACCTCAGCGGACGCCTCGGAGGGCGCCTCCGCGGCGGCGTCCGACTTCTCGTCCTCGACGGGGATCAGGGACAGCTTGCCCTTCTCGTCGATCTCGGAGATCTCGACCTGGACCTTCTGGCCCACGCTCACGACGTCCTCGACGTTCTCGACGCGGTTGCCCTTGTTGAGCCCCCGCAGCTTCGAGATGTGCAGCAGGCCGTCCTTGCCGGGCATCAGCGACACGAACGCGCCGAACGGCATGATCTTGACGATCGTGCCCAGGTAGCGCTCGCCCTTCTCGGGCATCGTCGGGTTGGCGATGCCGTTGATGATCTGGCGGGCGGCTTCTGCGGCCTCGCCGTTGTCGGCGCCGATGTAGATCGTGCCGTCGTCCTCGATCGAGATGTTGGCGCCCGTGTCGGCCTGGATCTGGTTGATCATCTTGCCCTTCGGGCCGATGACCTCGCCGATCTTGTCGACCGGGATGTGCACCGTGATGATCCGCGGAGCGTACGGCGACATCTCGTCCGGAACATCGATGGCCTCGTTCATGACCTCGAGCAGCGTCAGGCGCGCCTCCTTGGCCTGCAGCAGGGCGGACGCCAGCACGTCGGCGGGGATGCCGTCGAGCTTGGTGTCCAGCTGCAGCGCGGTGACGAAGTCACGCGTGCCGGCGACCTTGAAGTCCATGTCGCCCAGGGCGTCCTCGGCGCCGAGGATGTCGGTCAGCGCGAGGTAGCGCATCTGGCCGTCGATCTCCTCGGACATGAGGCCCATGGCGATGCCCGCCACGGGAGCCTTCAGCGGGACGCCCGCGTTCAGCAGCGACATCGTGGACGCGCAGACCGAGCCCATGGACGTCGAGCCGTTCGAGCCCAGCGCCTCCGACACCTGACGGATGGCGTAGGGGAATTCCTCGCGCCCGGGCAGCACCGGCACCAGCGCACGCTCGGCGAGGGCGCCGTGGCCGATCTCGCGCCGCTTCGGCGAGCCGACGCGGCCCGTCTCTCCGGTCGAGTAGGGCGGGAAGTTGTAGTTGTGCATGTAACGCTTCGTCGTCTCGGGCGCCAGCGTGTCGAGCTTCTGCTCCATGTCGAGCATGTTCAGCGTGGAGACGCCCAGGATCTGGGTCTCGCCGCGCTGGAACAGCGCCGAGCCGTGCACGCGCGGGATGACCCCGACCTCGGCGGACAGCGTCCGGATGTCGCGGACGCCGCGGCCGTCGATGCGCACCTCTTCGGTCAGCACCTTGCGGCGGACGACCTTCTTGGTGATCGCGTAGAAAGCGCCCGAGATCTCCTTCTCGCGGCCCTCGAACTGGCTCGCCAGCTCGGCCTTGATGGCGGCCTTGAGCTCCTCGGTCGCCGTCTCGCGCTCCGCCTTGCCGGCAATGCTCATCACGGCCTTCAGGCGATCGGACGCCGCCGCCTCGACGGCCGCGTACACGTCGGGCTCGTAGTCGCGGAAGATCGGCAGATCGGCGCTCGCCTTGGGGCACTGCGCCGCCAGCTCGGCCTGCGCGTCGCACAGGGCCTTGATGAACGCCTTGGACGCCTCCAGGCCCGCCGCGACGACCTCTTCGGTCGGGGCGGTGCGTCCGGACTTGACCAGGTTCCACGTGTACTCGGTGGACTCGGCCTCGACCATCATGATCGCGACGTCGCCGTCCTCGAGGACGCGGCCGGCGACGACCATCTCGAAGGTGGCGTCCTGGCTCTGCTCGACGGTCGGGAAGCCGACCCACTGATCAGCGATGAGGGCAACGCGGACGCCGCCGACGGGGCCCGAGAAGGGCAGTCCGGCGAGGGTCGTGGACGCCGAGCCCGCGTTGATCGCGAGCACGTCGTAGCGGACGTTGGGGTTGAGCGCCATCACCGTGATGACGACCTGGACCTCGTTGCGCAGGCCCTTGACGAAGCACGGACGCAGCGGGCGGTCGGTGAGGCGGCACGCCAGGATGGCGCCCTCGCTGGGGCGTCCCTCGCGGCGGAAGAACGAGCCGGGGATGCGGCCCGCGGCGTACATGCGCTCCTCGACGTCGACCGTCAGCGGGAAGAAGTCGATGGCGTCGCGCGGGTTCTTGGCGGCGGTGGTGGCGGACAGCAGCATCGTGTCGCCGTCCAGGTAGACGGCGGCCGAGCCGGACGCCTGGCGGGCCAGCAGGCCGGTCTCGAACCGGACGACATGCTTGCCGTACTTACCGTTGTCGATGATCGCCTCTGTGAAGCGAACGTCAGGTCCTTCCATAGCCATGGAAGCACTCCTTTCGAAAGTGCCCGGCGGGACCCGCGTCGTGGATGTCGGTCTTCGATCGAGGCCCGCGGGAACGACCGTGTCGCATCCCGAAAGCCACTACCGAGGACCGGCCGGGGCGCGGGGCCCGGTGAGCGGTGGTTTGTTGCTTGTTGAGTTGTCGACCGGGGCGGGCCCCGGACATGCAGGTAAGGGAGTGGCCGTTGTTGGCCACTCCCTTACCGGAGGCTGTAGGTCACCGACGCAGACCCAGGCGCGCGATGAGCGCGCGGTAGTGCTCGACGTCGGCCTTCATGACGTAGTTGAGCAGGCGGCGACGCTGGCCGACCAGGATCAGCAGACCCCGGCGGCTGTGGTGGTCGCCCTTGTGCTCCTTGAGGTGCTCGGTCAGGTGCGCGATGCGCTTGGTGAGCAGGGCGATCTGAACGTCGGGCGACCCGGTGTCTCCCGGCTTGGTCGCGTACTCGTCGATGATCTTCTTCTTGGTCTCGGCGTCCATTGAAGGAGGCACTCCTCTCGGTTTCCCGTTGCGCGGCGCTTCCCCTTCTTCAGCGGGGAGGCTCTTGGGCTTCCGCGGCCGTTCAGACGGCAGTGACGAACTCTACCGGACGGCTGTCGTGGCGACTAAATCGGACGCCGCGGCGTCCGTTTGGTCGAAAGAACTGAACCCGTAAAAAATGTCGGCATCGAGATACCGGGTTCGCCACGGGCGGCGAGCGCACGGGTTAGGCTTCGGAAGCGGTGGCCAAGGTCGGCCGCAGGAGTGGAGGAACTCAACGATGAGGATCGGAATCCCACTGGAGACGAACCTGGGTGAGACGCGCGTCGCCGCGACCCCCAAGACCGTCGCCCAGTTGATGAAGCTGGGATACGAGGTGATCATCGAGGCGGGAGCTGGACACAAGTCTTCCTACCGGGACGCCGACTACGAGGCGGCCGGAGCGATGATCGCCGACAAGGACACGACGTGGGCATCCGAGGTGGTCGCCAAGATCAACGCGCCCAGCGACGCTGAGATCCAGCAGCTGCGCGAGGGCGCGACGCTGATCTCGCTGATCGCCCCCGCTCGCAACCCTGAGCTGGTCGAAAAGCTGAACGCCCGCAAGCTGACCGCGTTGGCGATGGACGCCGTCCCGCGCATCTCCCGCGCGCAGGCCCTGGACGTGCTGTCCTCCATGGCGAACATCGCGGGCTACCGGGCCGTGATCGAGGCCGCCGGCGAGTTCGGCTCCTTCTTCACCGGCCAGGTGACCGCCGCGGGCAAGGTCCCGCCAGCCAAGGTGCTCGTCGCGGGCGCCGGCGTCGCCGGCCTCGCCGCCATCGGAACGGCCAAGTCGCTGGGCGCCATCGTCCGCGCGACGGATGCCCGCCCCGAGGTCGCCGACCAGGTCGAGTCGATGGGCGGCGAGTTCCTCAAGGTCGACGTCAAGACCGAGGTGTCGAGTGACGGCTACGCCAAGGAGATGGGCGACGACTTCAAGAAGGCTGCCGAGCGCCTCTACGCCGAGCAGGCCAAGGACGTCGACATCATCATCACGACGGCCCTGATCCCCGGAAAGCCGGCCCCGCGCCTGATCACCGAAGAGATGGTGGCGTCGATGAAGCCCGGCTCGGTCATCGTCGACATGGCGGCGTCCAACGGCGGCAACGTCGCGGGATCGAAGCCCGACGAGGTCGTCGTCACGCCCAACGGCGTCAAGATCCTGGGCTACACCGATCTGCCCGGACGCCTCCCCACGCAGGCGTCCCAGCTCTACGGCACCAACGTCGTGAACCTCTTCAAGCTGCTCACACCAGGCAAGGACGGCGAGGTCGTGCTCGACCTCGATGACGTCGTTCTGCGCGGCATGACGGTCACCCGCGATGGCGAGGTCATGTGGCCGCCGCCGCCGGTGCAGGTCTCCGCGGCTGCCGCACCCGTCGCCGCACTCGTGACGGTCGACCCGGCTCAGAAGGCGCTGCAGGAGGCCGCGAAGGCGGCCAAGGCGTCCCAGCGGACCCTGACGGGCAGCGTGATCGCTGCGCTGCTGGTGATCGCTGGCGTCGCGTTCTCGCCGGCCACCTTCGGCGGTTACTTCACGGTGTTCTGCCTCGCCGTGGCGGTGGGCTTCTACGTCGTGAGCGGCGTGGCGCACTCGCTGCACACGCCCCTGATGGCCCAGACCAACGCGATCTCGGGCATCATCCTGGTCGGCGCGATCCTGCAGCTGGGCTCGACCAATCCGGCGGTGCTGGCGATGTCGTTCATCGCGGCGTCCATCGCGGCCATCAACATCTTCGGCGGCTTCCTGGTCTCGTACCGGATGCTCAGCATGTTCCGGAAGGAGGCCTGAGCCATGAATGCAACGTTGATTCAGGGATTCATCAACGGCCTGTACCTGATCGCAGGCATCCTGTTCATCCTGTCGCTCGCCGGGCTGTCCAAGCAGACCACCGCCCGCGCAGGCAACCAGGCCGGCATGGTCGGCATGGTCCTCGGCCTCTCGGCCGTCATCATCGACTCCCTGCACCGGTCGGCCACCGCCCTGCCGGGTGAGCGGCAGTCGGTGCTGGTCACCGCCGGCCTGATCATCGCGGTCCTCGCCATCGGGGCCATCATCGGTACCCCGATCGCGCGCAAGGTCGAGATGACCCAGATGCCCGAGCTGATCGCCATCTTCCACTCCTTCGTGGGTATGGCGGCCGTCCTGGTGGGCTTCAACTCGTTCGCGGTGCCCCCGGGCGCCGGCGAGCAGACCAGTCCCACCGTGCACCTCGTCGAGGTGGCGCTGGGCGTCCTGATCGGCGCCTACACGTTCACGGGCTCCGTCGTGGCGTACCTCAAGCTGTCGGCCAAGATGAACTCGAAGCCGCTCATGCTGCCGGGACGCAACATGCTGAACCTGATCGGGTTCCTGGCGTTCTTCGCCCTGATGATCTGGTTCGTCGTCATCGGCGCCGGCGGCGAGCACGGACCCACACCGCTCGGCTGGGCGCTGATCATCGCCATTGCTGTCATCGGCTTCCTGCTCGGCTTCCACATGGTGGCGGCTATCGGCGGCGGCGATATGCCGGTCGTGGTCTCGATGCTCAACTCGTACTCGGGCTGGGCCGCGGCTGCAGCGGGCTTCATGCTCAACAACAACCTGCTGATCATCACCGGCTCGCTCGTCGGTAGCTCCGGCGCGATCCTGAGCTACATCATGTGCAAGGCCATGAACCGGTCGTTCGTGTCCGTCATCGCGGGCGGGTTCGGCGAGGGCGCGACGCCGGTGTCGTCCGGAGCTGAGGTCACCGGTGAGCACCGCGAGATCGACGCCGCCGGAGCCGCAGAGCTCCTGTGGAACTCCAAGAGCGTCATCATCACGCCCGGCTACGGCATGGCCACCGCCAAGGCCCAGCACGCGGTCGCGGAGCTCACCTCCAAGCTGCGCGCCCACGGCGTCACGGTGCGCTTCGGCGTCCACCCGGTCGCCGGACGCCTCCCGGGCCACATGAACGTCCTGCTCGCCGAGGCGCACGTGCCGTACGACATCGTCTTGGAGATGGACGAGATCAACGAGGACTTCCCCGAGACCGACGTCGTGCTCGTCATCGGCGCCAACGACACGGTCAACCCGGCGGCCCTCGACGACCCGACCAGCCCGATCGCCGGCATGCCGGTGCTCGAGGTCTGGAAGGCCGAGAACGTGATCGTGTTCAAGCGGTCGATGGCGACCGGCTACGCCGGCGTCCAGAACCCGCTGTTCTTCAAGGAGAACTCGCAGATGCTGTTCGGTGACGCCAAGAACGCCGTCACCGACATCCTGACCGCGCTGAACACGCAGTCCTAGTCCGGACGCCGCAGGGCCCGTTCCGCTTCGGCGGGGCGGGCCCTCGGCGCGCCTGGGGCGTCCGCTTGAGGGAGGCTCCGTGCACTCGCTGGGCAAGCCCTCAGTTGGACGCCTCGCGCCGGAGCGAGGAGACTGAGGGCTCACGAGCACATCACCCACGAGGAGCAAACCGATGAGCAATCATCCCGTTGACGTGCGCCTGTGCACTCCGGACGACCTTGCCCTGCTGGAGAGTCGCGAGGTGCGGCCCGGCTCGAACTTCGCCCAACGCAACCTGGCTCTGGCTGCCTCGGGCGACTTCTTCTTCGTCGGCGCTTTCACGCCTGACGAAGTCGCCGGCTATGTGGCCCTGGATTGCAGGGCCGACAACGAACTGCGTCCGGAGATGCTGACGCTGTGGGTCTACCCCGAGTACCGGCGCCAGGGCCTTGGCGTGAAGCTGACCCGGTTCATCGAGGGCATCGCCGCCCAGCAGGGCTTCAACTCGGTCAAGCTGGGCGTCGACCCGGAGAACCCCGCGGCCATCCCGATGTACATCGGGCTCGACTACACGCCGACCGGCGACCACCGGGTCGTCACCGACGAGGACGGCGCCGAGACCCGCGAGGCCATCTTCCGCAAGTCACTCACGATCAACCGCTGACGGGTCCGCGAGGGCCACGGCCTGGACCGTTCGGCTTCCGGACGCCCAGGCGAGGTTGATCTTCACCGCCGTTCCGTCGTCTGCCCAGGTCGCGACGAGGACGCGTCCGAGGAGCAACGCGGACGCCACCATGCCCAGGTCCCCCGTGTCGGACGAGCGTGCCAGGATCGTGGTGGAGTCCGCAAACCGCAGGTAGCCCTGCCCCTTGATGCCGGGGTCAGGGTCAACGTGTTCGAGCGGGACGCGCCGAGCGTGGATGCGGGTGAGCGCCATCACCAGCGCGGCGGCGCGGTTCAGGTGCTCCTCCAGCAGGACCTCGCGTCCGAGCCGATCAAGCTCGTCGGCGTCCTGTGGGTCGACCGGCAGTGGCGGACGCCGACGGCCGGCGAGCAGGCCCCAGGTCAGCGCCACCGCGCCGATCAGCAGGACTGCCAGGTACTCCACGGACCCATGGTGCGTCCACCGGGTGTGCGGCGCCGAGGTCGGGCACGCCGCCATGTGTCGGGGGCTGGATTGCTGCGATGAGTCGAGTCCGCGCCGATGCGTGCATCGAGAACGCGAACGTTGACGAGACTCCGGCCGGGGCCCGTCAGGAACCGAGGATCTCCCGGCAGCGCAGGACGTCGTCGTCCATCTGGACGATCAGGGCCTCGATGCCGTCGAACCGGACCTGACCGCGGATGCGATCGACGAAGTCGACGGCGATGGGGGCCCCGTACAGCTCCAGATCGGTGCGATCGAGCACGTAGCTCTCCACCCGGCGGTCGATGCCGTCGAACGTCGGGTTCGTCCCGACGGAGATGGCCGCCGGCCACCGCTCGGGACCCGCGCCGGGCGCGAGCGCCGCGCCGTGGGCGTCCAGGCCGTCAAGCCGCGTGACCCAGCCGGCGTAGACGCCGTCGAGCGGGCAGGCCAGTTCAGCGGGCACCGGCAGGTTCGCGGTCGGGAAGCCGAGCTGGCGTCCGCGTCTGTCGCCGGTCCGCACGACCCCGCTGAACCGGAACGGACGCCCCAGGTGTTCGGCGGCCAGGGCGACATCGCCGTCCGCCAAGGCCGTCCGGATCAGGGTCGAGCACGTGTCGACGTCCTCGTGGCCGACCAGCCCGAGGCCCGTGACCTTGAACCGCCCGGCTCCGAGCTGCCGCAGGGTCTCGACGTTGCCGGACGCCCCCCGGCCGAAGCGGAAGTTCTCCCCCACCACCACCCGCGCCGGGTCGAGCGGTGCGATGACGTCGGTGATGAACGCCTCCGGGGTCAAGGCGGCGAAGGCGGGCGTAAAGTCGATGACCCGGACCTCGTCCGCCCCGGCTTCTTTGAGGAGTGCGACCCGCTCCGCCAGCCGCGTCAGCAGCAGCGGCGCGCCGGTCGCCCGCAGGACGGCCAGCGGGTGGGGCCAGAACGTGACGACGATCAGCGGCAGCCCAGGCTCAGCCTGGCGGGCGGCCTTCAGCACCTCGCGGTGTCCGGGGTGGACGCCGTCGAAGTTGCCGATCACGACGACTGACTGGCTCACCTCATCCCCGATCCCGCGCCGTCGGCGCGCCTGGAGAACACTACCAACCTCACCGGCGTCCACGGTCCGCCCAGGCAGCCCACCAGGATTGCGGCCCGCGCGGCGTGTCCGGCCTTGAACAGCTGGGTCGCGTGCCGGAAGGCCACGATCGCCACGAGGACCCCGCACGCCCCGGCGAGGATCATCGGCCACGGCTGATCCAGGCCGCGACGCAGCCAAAACGCCAGGATCGATCGGTTGTCGAAGCTGGCCGGCGGACCGCCGCGAAGGCCGTCCACGAGATAGCGCGTCCAGTAGGCGACCGAGTCGCCCGGGAACACGGCCAGGCCCACGAGTTGCGCTGCCCTGCCCCGAGATGATGTTGTTCACCACCGGCCACGAGCCGAGTAGAGCCAGCGCGAACAGGGACGCGAGCGCGTCCCGGTACAACGTGAGGTCTACGAGTTGTTCGCGAGCGCCGCGCTCGACCACCGCGATGAACTCGAAGACCGCCACCCCCAGCGCAGCCGCGAGCGCCGAAGCCGTGCCGAGCACGGCACGGCTCAGGGGCTCCGTGGGCCTCACCCCGGGAGCACCGCCACCGGAACCGAACCGCCAGCCGCGGGCCGGTAGAGGGCCAACAAGCGTCCGTCGTAGATCAGTGCCGTCGGGTCGGCCGGCACCTCGAGGGCCAGCGGGCGTCCGTAGCCGATGTCGCGGGCCGCGTCGGCGTCCACCTCTACGACGGGGAAGCAACGGCGCGCCAGGTCCGCGAGATCCATCAGGGCCGGGCGGGGCCACTCCCCCGCCCCTGGGTCGTGGGGGGCGGCGTCCCAGGTCGCGTCGTCGATGCTGAAGGGGCCGACGCGCGTCCGGCGCAGGGCGGTGAGGTGCCCGCCGGTCCCGAGCGCGATCCCGAGATCGCGCGCCAAGGCCCGCACATACGTGCCGGACGTGCAGTCGATCCGGGCGTCGATGTCGATGACGCGGACGCCGTCGGCGTCGGTCTCGCGGACGGCCAGGACGTCGAAGGCCGAGACCGTCACCGGGCGGCCCCTGAGCTCGACCGCCTCGCCAGCTCTGACGAGGGCATAGGCGCGCTTGCCGTCCACCTTGATCGCCGAGACCGCGCTCGGCACCTGGACGATGTCGCCGGTCAGGGCGGCGACGGCTGCGTCCAGTCGGCCGCGATCCAGACCGGACGCCCCGGGTGCGGCGGTGATCTCGCCCTCGGAGTCGTCCGTGACGGTCGAGACGCCCAGCCGGATCGTCGTCTCGTACGTCTTGTCAGCGAGCGTCAGGTGACCGAGCAGGCGCGTCCCGGCGCCAACGCCGAGCAGGAGCACGCCGGTCGCCAACGGGTCGAGCGTCCCGGCGTGGCCGATCTTCTTGGTGCCGAGCGCGCGCCGAGCGCGCGCCACCACGGTGTGCGACGTGCAGCCCTGCGGCTTGTCGACGACCAGGAAGCCCGAGGTCACTCCTCGTCGTCCTCGTCTTCGTCGTCGACGTGCGGCTTCTTGTACGGGTCGGCCTCGCCCGCGTAGACCGCGCCTTCGGCCTTCGCCGCGACCTCGGCGTCCAGCCCGCGCGCCTTGGCCAGAACCGCCTCGATCTCGGCGGCGGTCTCGGGGATGGCGTCCAGGATGAAGGTGATGCTCGGGGTGAACTTCATCCCCAGTTGCTTGCCGACCGTCGAGCGGATCATTCCGCGCGCGGACTCCAGCGCTGCCGCCGTGTCCGTCCGCTCCTGCTCGCCGCCCATGACGGTGTAGAAGATGGACGCCTCGCGCCCGTCCCCGGTCATGCGCACGTCGGTGACGGTCACGAAGCCGAGGCGCGGGTCCTTCAGGCGTCGCTCGATGTAGGTGGCCACGATCTGCTTGATCTGCTCACCGGTCTTGATGTACCGAGGGTTTCCCATGTGACAAGCCCTTTCTTTCTTGACTTCCATCCCCACCGCACCCGGCAGCGGAAGCCTCCACGGCGAATAAGGGGCCGGGACACCCCGGTCAGGGTTCGGTCGGGCGTCCGGAAGATGATGCGGACGAGGGCCTCGTCCGGATCATCTGGAGGGGGCGGGACCGGGGTGTCCCGGCCCCGCCCCACTCAGATTCAGCTGCCGAATCGACTAATCCCGCGCCTTCTCGACCATCTCGTACGTCTCGATCATGTCGCCGATCTGGATGTCGTTGTAGTTGTGGAGCGTGATGCCACACTCGTAACCCTCGCGGACATCGGTGACATCGTCCTTCTCACGACGCAGCGATCCGATGGACGTCTCGTGCACCACGACGCCGTCGCGGACGAGCCGCGCCTTGGCGTTGCGGCGGATGTGACCCGACATGACAAGACAGCCGGCGATGTTGCCGAACTTGGAGCTGCGGAACACCTCGCGGATCTCGGCCGTGCCAGCGGTCTTCTCCTCGAAGATCGGCTTGAGCATGCCCTTGAGCGCCGCCTCCACGTCGTCGATCGCCGCGTAGATGACCGAGTAGTAGCGGATGTCGACGCCCTCGGCGTCCGCCAGTTGGGTCGCCTTGCCCTGCGGACGGACGTTGAAGCCGATGATGACCGCGTTGGACGCCGCCGCCAGCATGACGTTGGTCTCGGTGATGGCACCGACACCGCGGTCGATGACGCGGAGCGCGACCTCGTCGTTGATCTCGATCTGCAACAGCGCATCTTCCAGCGCCTCGACGGCACCGGCGGAGTCGCCCTTGAGGATGAGGTTGAGCTCCTGGGTCTGACCCGACTCGAGCTCGGCGAACAGCTGCTCCAGCGTCTTGCGACGGGTGGACTTGGCCAGCATGGCCGCCCGCTGCAGCGCCTGACGCTTGTCCGCGATCTGACGAGCCATCCGGTCGTCCTCGACGACCAGGAAGTTGTCGCCGGCTCCAGGGACGGAGGTCAGGCCCAGCACCTGGACGGGCATGGACGGCGGTGCCTCAGTGACGGTCTCGCCCTGGTCGTTGATCAGCGCGCGGACGCGGCCGTGGGCCGAGCCGGCGACGATCGAGTCGCCCATGCGGAGGGTTCCGCGGTGCACCAGGACGGTCGCGACGGGGCCACGGCCCTTGTCGAGATGCGCCTCGATCGCGACGCCCTCGGCGTCCATGTCCGGGTTGGCCCGCAGGTCCAGGGAGGCGTCGGCCGTGAGGACGATGGCCTCCAGCAGCTCCTCGAGGCCGAGGCGGCTGACCGCGGAGACGTCGACGAACATGGTGTCGCCGCCGTACTCCTCGGGGATGAGCCCGTACTCGGTCAGCTGACCGCGGACCTTGACCGGGTCGGCCGTCTCCTTGTCGATCTTGTTGACCGCGACGACGATCGGCACATCGGCCGCCTTCGCGTGGTTCAAGGCCTCGATCGTCTGGGGCATGACGCCGTCGTCGGCCGCGACCACCAGCACCGCGATGTCGGTCGACTTCGCGCCACGGGCGCGCATGGCGGTGAACGCCTCGTGGCCCGGGGTGTCGATGAAGGTGATGGCACGCTCGCGGCCGTCCACCTCGGTGTCGATCTGGTAGGCGCCGATGGCCTGGGTGATGCCACCCGCCTCCTTGGCGACCACGTTGGTGTGCCGGATGGCGTCCAGCAGCTTGGTCTTGCCGTGGTCGACGTGACCCATGACGGTGACGACCGGCGGACGAGCCTCGAGGTCGTCCTCGTCGCCCTCGTTCTCGCCGAAGCTGACACCGAAGCTCGACAGCAGCTCGCGGTCCTCGTCTTCGGGCGAGACCACCTCGATGTCGTAGTTGAGCTCGACGCCCAGGATCTGCAGCGTCTCGTCGGAGACCGACTGGGTCGCGTTGACCATCTCACCCTGGGCGAACAGCACCTGCACCAGGGACGCCGCGTCGACGCCGATCTTCTCGGCCAGGTCGGTCAGCGAAGCGCCGCGGCGGAGACGGATCGTCTCGCCGTTGCCCTGCCTGATCCGGACGCCGCCAATCGACGGCGCCTCCATCTGGTCGAACTCTTGCCTGCGCTGCTTACGGCTCTTCTTTCCGCGCTTGTTCGGGCCGCCTGCGCGACCGAACGCACCCTGGGTGCCTGAGCCACCGCGGCCACCGCGGCCACCGCGGCCACCGCCAGCGGGTGCACCCCCGGGGCCGCCCATCGGCGCGCCGGGGCGTCCGGGAGCACCGGGACGACCGGGGCGTCCGGCACCGGCGGCGCCGGGGCGTCCGGGAGCACCTGGACGACCGGGGGCGACGACGCCGTCGTTTTGACGGCGCGGCATCATCGCGGGGTTCGGACGCGGCATGCCGGCGACCCCACCCTGCGGGCGAGGCATGCCGGGGACGCCGGGACGGGGCGCGGGGCGTCCGTCGGCCGGCGCTGCACCCTCGGGACGGGGGCGACGAACGCCCATGCCCTGGGACGGAGCGAACGGGTTGTTGCCGGGACGCGGTGCGCCACCGGGACGCCGCTGGCCGGACGCCGACGGGCTGCCCGAACCGGGGCCCGCGGGCCGCGGGCCGGGGCGCGGACCCGGGGTGACCGGGCGCGGACCGGGCGCCGACGGCGCAGCGGACGCCGCAGCCGGCGGCTGGGGCGCACGGGGTGCCGGGGCGGACGGAGCCGGCGGAACACGTCCGGGCACCGGACGCTGGGCGGGGGCCGCGGGAGCCGCCGAGGCCTCCGGGCTGGCCGTCGGCGCAGCAACGCGCGGCGCCGCGAGGGCCGTCGGCGCGGGCGCTGTCACAGGCGCAGCGGACGGCGCGGGGGTCGACGCAGCAGGCGCGGCAGGGGCGGACGGTGCCGCCGGCTGCGCGGCGGGTCGCTGCGGCTGGGCCGGAGCGGCGGGCGCCGCGGGTGCGGGCGCAGCGGCGGCTTCGGCCGCGGCGCGCGCAGCCTTGTACTTGTCGGTGACGCGCCGGACGACCGGCGCTTCGATCGTGGAGGACGCTGACTTCACGTACTCGCCCATCGCCTGAATGTCGGCGAGTAGGACTTTGCTCTCGATCCCGAGCTCTTTGGCGAGCTCGTGAACGCGGACCTTGGACACGGCCACGAGGTATGTTCCCTTCAGGTCCGCGTCAGTGCGCGGACCGGTTTAGTTTGTGCTCATTTCTGGGTACTCATCGAGCGTTCATGAGCGGAGCTCACTTTCGTCGGTTGTGTTCACACCTGAGCGTGCGAAGCGCGGGCCAAGTCTAAGGCGACGGACGCCGTTTGGCCTAAACGGCCGAACCGGCCGCCAGGCCTCGGAGCAGCTCGTCCAGCTGGTCGGACGGAACCGCCGCCACCTTGAGGGTTCGTTGGACGCCGCGGCTGCGGATCGCTTGCGCGACGCAGCCCGGGTGGACGTAGGCCCCGCGTCCGGGGAGGCGACGTGCGGCGTCCACGATGAAGACCCCGTCGCTGACGACGATGCGGGTCAACTCGTCCTGCTCGGCTGCTACGCGGCAGCCGACGCACGTCCTGGTCGGCATCCGTTCAGCTTAACGGAACGTGATCAACCCGATATCTCTCGATCTAGTCAATCTTGACGTCGAGACAATAGCCTCCTGCCTGAGCCCCTCACCCAGCACCATCTCCGGGGGCGCATCCATGCAGTCCTACATCCCAACGAGGGGGTCCCATGCAGGATCAACGCACCGACGAGGCGCACGCCTCGCAGCCCTACCATCCCGGCGGCGGTTACGCCGAGGACGGCACCGAGTTCCACCTGCCCGCCGACCACTGGCCGCTGCCGGCGCTGGTCCACCTGGACGCCCCGCACGCGGAGCCGTCCACGTCGCAGTTCGTCGCGGTGCACGGCTCGCCCGAGTTCGCCAAGCTGCGCAGCACCTTCCGCAACTTCGCCTTCCCCATGACGATCGCCGCCCTGGTCGTCTACTTCACCTACGTCGTGCTCTCCATCTACGCCGTCGGCTTCATGAAGCAGCCGTTCTTCGGCATGAAGGGCCTGACCGTCGGGTTCGCCTTCGGTCTCGTCCAGTACGTCGTCGTCTGGCTGTGGACCTGGCTCTACGTCCGCTTCGCCAACACCAAGCTCGACAAGGCATCGTCCGCCCTCCGCACCAAGCTCGAGAAGGGAGCCGCGGCATGACCCCGCTCGCCACCTACGGCAATCCGACGATCAACATCATCGTCTTCGCCTTGTTCGTCGTGGCCACGATGGCCATCGTCATCATCGTCACGCGGCAAAAGTCCAAGGCGTCCGACTTCTACACCGGCGGAGCAGCCTTCTCCGGACGCCAAAACGGCCTCGCGATCACGGGCGATTACCTCTCGGCGGCCGCCTTCCTCGGAGTGACCGGCGCTATCGCGATCTCCGGCTACGACGGCATGCTCTACTCGGTCGGCTTCTTCGTCGCCCTGCTGTTGGCGTTGTACCTCGTGGCTGAGCCGATGCGAAACACCGGCAAGTACACGATGGCCGACGTTTTGAGCTTCCGGATGCAGCAAAAGCCGGTCCGAACCGCTGCAGCCACGTCCACCCTCGTGATCTCGTTCGTGTACTTGCTCGCCCAGATGGCCGGCGCGGGCGGCCTGGTCGCCCTTCTCCTCGGCGTCTCTGACAAGAACATGCAATCGTTGGTGATCGGGCTGGTCGGAGTCTTGATGATCACGTACGTGCTCATCGGCGGCATGAAGGGCACGACCTGGGTGCAGATGATCAAGGCCGTGATGCTCATCAGCGGCGCCGTGATCATGGCCGCGCTGGTCATGTTCCACAACGGATTCAGCCTCGACCACCTGCTGGTCTCCGCTCAGACCGCTGGCCTCGACAAGAACACCGGTCTTGGCAAGGACATCCTGTCGCCCATGATGAAGTACGGCACGACCGACTGGACGAAGCTCTCCTTCCTGTCGCTCTCCCTCGCGCTCATCGCTGGCCCGTCCGGTCTGCCGCACGTGCTCATGCGCTTCTACACCGTCCCCACGGCCAAGGAGGCCCGCCGCTCGGCGGTCTGGGCGATCATCCTGGTCGGCGTCTTCTTCCTGCTGACGCTCATCCTTGGCATGGGCGCTGCCCAGTTGGTCGGTCAGAAGACGATCATGGCGGCTCCGGGCGGCGCGAACGCGGCGGCCCCGCTGCTGGCGCTCAACCTGGGCGGCGAGGTCTTCATGGGCGTGATCTCGGGCGTGGCCTTCGCCACGATCCTGGCCGTCGTCGCCGGGCTCACCATCACGGCGTCCGCGTCGTTCGCCCATGACGTGTACAACTCGATCCTGAAAGACGGCAAGGCCGATCCCGAGCAGGAGGTGAAGGTCGCGCGTATCACCAGCGTCGTGATCGGCGTCCTGGCGATCGTCGGTGGCATCTTCGCCAACGGCCAAAACATCGCGTTCCTGATCTCGCTGGCGTTCGCCGTGGCGGCGTCCGCGAACCTGCCCTCGATCCTCTACACGCTCTACTGGCCACGGTTCAACACCCGCGGCTCGGTGTGGAGCATCTACACCGGCCTGATCTCGGCCGTCGTGTTGATCGTCTTCTCCCCCGCCATCTCGGGCGCGAAGACGGCCATGCTGGGCGACGGCATCAACTTCGCGTGGTTCCCGCTGGACAACCCGGCCCTGGTCAGCATCCCGCTGGCCTTCCTGGCCGGCTACATCGGGACCCTCACCAGCAAGGTCCGCGGCGACGAGGAACTCGCCAAGGAGATGGAGGTCCGGTCCATGACCGGCGCCGGCGCCGGCAAGGCGATCGCGCACTAGCCTCGACCAACAACGAACCGGCCGTCCCCGTCAGGAGGCGGCCGGTTTCGTTCGCGTCGGCGTCCACGATCGAGATCGAACGCCGCAGGGGCCAGACGGCGGCGGAGGGCTTCGACAAGCTCAGCCAACGGCGGGGCCAGAGGGCTTCGACAAGCCCAGCCAACGATCCCTGAGCTTGTCGAAGGGCGGCTCTGGGCCTGTCGGCGTCAGTCCTGAGCGGTGTCAGGACGGATGTCGATACGCCAGCCAGTGAGGCGCGCGGCGAGGCGGGCGTTCTGGCCTTCGCGTCCGATGGCGAGCGACAGCTGGTAATCGGGGACGATGACGCGGGCGGCCTTGGCGAACTGATCGGTGACCGTCACCGACGCCACCTTCGCCGGCGAGAGCGCCTCGCGGACGAACGTCGCGCCGTCGGCCGACCAGTCGATGATGTCGATCTTCTCGCCGTTCAGCTCGTTCATGACCGCGCGCACCCGCTGCCCCATCGGGCCGATGCAGGCGCCCTTGGCCGAGACGTTGTTGTCGTTCGAGACGACGGCGATCTTGGTGCGGTGTCCGGCCTCGCGAGCGACGGCCTTGATCTCGACGACGCCCGTCTCGATCTCGGGGACCTCCATCTTGAACAGCCGCTGCACCAGGTTGGGGTGCGTCCGGGAGACGACGACGACCGGCCCCTTGGGCTCGCGCCGGACCGACACCACGTAGACGCGCAGGCGCTTGCCGTGGGCGTAATCCTCGGTCGGCACCTGCTCGGCCAGCGGCATGATCGCCTCGAGCGGACCCAGGTCGACCCGGACCGTGCGGCTGTCGCGGTCGGCCTGGATGACACCCATCAGGATGTCGCCCTCCTTGGCCGAGAAGTGCCCGAACTTCTGCTCGTCCTCGGCTTCGCGCAGGCGCTGGAAGATCACCTGGCGGGCGGTCGCGGCGGCGACGCGTCCGAAGCCCTCGGGGGTGTCTTCGTACTCGCCGATGGCGTTGCCCTCGTCGTCAAGCTCCGGCGCCCAGACGGTCACCTTGCCCGACTTGCGGTCGAGCGAGACGCGGGCTCCCTTCACGGGGTTGGTGCTCTTGGCGTACGCGTTGAGGATGGCGTCCTCCAGGGCGTCCACCAGCACGTCGAGCGGGATGTCCTTGTCGCGTTCCAGGCTGCGGAGGGCCGTCATGTCGATGTCCACGTCACACCTCTTCTGTGTCGTCAGTGTCGTCGTCGAAGACGTCGGACTCGTCCTCGTCGGGGAGCTTGGTCAGTTCGAGTTGAACGACCGCCTTGGTGATGTCGGCGAAGGGCACGTCACGCTCGGCGCCGGCCACGTCGAGCCGGACGCCGTCGGCGTCGGCTGCCTTGATGCGGCCACTCGCCTTGCTGTGGTCGGCCAGTGACAGCTCGACGAGGCGTCCGAGGTTGCGGCGGAAGTGCTTCGGATCGGTCAGGGGCCGGGTCGCGCCGCGGGAGGAGACCTCCAGCACGTAGGGCGCATCGCCGACCTTCGGGGACTCGTCGAGGGCCGCCGAGATCGCGCGGGTGGCCTGGGCGATCTGGTCGAGGCTGGGCCCGCGGCCGTCCGGACCGTCACCGTCGAGGAAGATCCGCAGCACCGTGCGGCGTCCGGCGGCAGCGGTCTCGATGCGATCGATCTCCAGCTCGGACGCGGCGGCAGCGGCCGCGATCACGTCTTCGATGTCGGCAACGCGCATGACCCACTCCTTCGATGACGGCACCGCCGCGAAGGGGATCCAGTTGTGCGGTGCAGTTTTCAAAACCATCCTGGCGGACGATCAGCGCAGCATATCGGGCGGCCAGGGCAACCCCAAGCCGGTCTGGTGTGTCAGACGAATTGCGCGATCGTGTCCCACGCCAGCTTGGCGCCCAGGATCACGATCATCGCCAGGAACACCTTGCGGACGAAGGCGTTGCCGTTGCGCAGGGCCGTCCGCGAGCCGAGGAAGCCGCCGGTGAGGTTGGCGACGCCCATGCACAGGGCCAGGCCCCACAGGATGTTGCCCGACACCCCGAACACGGCGATCGCGGCCAGGTTGGTGGTCAAATTGGCGAGCTTGGCCAGCGTCGTGGCGAGCAGGAAGTCGAAGCCCATGATCGCCACCAGCAGGATCAGGAAGAACGTGCCAGTGCCCGGCCCGACGAAGCCGTCCCACAGACCGACGAGCAGCCCAATTCCACCTAGCCAGGCGTAGCCGCGCCAGCCCGAGTGCCGCACGTTCGCGTGCAGGCCGAGGGCGGGACGCCGGTAGGTGTACCAGCCGACCGCGATGATCGCGCCGAGCACCAAGGGGTTGAACGCCTTCCGGTCGAGGAAGTGCGTCAGCTGGGCCCCCAGCGCCGACCCGATCGCCGAGCCCGCGACGAGCGGGAGCAGCCCCCACCAGTCGATCTTGACCTTCCGCAGGTACGTGGACGCCGCCACCGCGGTCCCCATCGAGCTGGGGACCTTGTTGGTGCCCGCGATCGTCGGGACGGGCGTCCCCTGCGGCAGGCCGATGAGCAGCGCCGGCAGCTGGATCAGCCCTCCCCCGCCGACGATCGAGTCGATCCACCCGGCGACGAAGGCCGCCGCGATCAGGGCAACGATGGCCGCCAGGGGCAGCTCGAGCCCGGTCATTCGAGCGACCCGTCCCGACGCCGTCCTCGCCGCTCGCCGGCCGCCCAGCGAACCCTCGGCAGGCAGGCCAGCCCGGACGACCGTGCGGGTCGCCGGACAGGAGCCGTCCGCGGGACCGCCACGGCGTCCGGACTAGCGACCCTGGACGAGGGCGACGATGCGGTCCGCCGCCTCGGCCAGCGGAACGTCAGTCCGCTCCCCGGACGCACGATCGCGCACCTCGACGAGACCGTCGGCGAGGCTGCGTCCGAGCACGACGGACGTGGGCATGCCGAGCAGCTCCGCGTCGGTGAACTTGACCCCGGGCGAGGCCTTGCGGTCGTCCAGCAGCACCTCCACGCCACGCGCCGACAGCTCGGACGCCAGCGCCTCGGCCGCGGCGTAGATCGACTCGTCCTTGCCCGCCGGAATCAGGTGCACGTCGTAGGGCGCGAGCGCCCGCGGCCAGGCCAGCCCCTTGTCGTCGCAGGTGTTCTCGGCGACGGCCGCGACCGCCCGCGAGACGCCGACGCCGTAGGAGCCCATGGTCACGGTGACGAGCTTGCCGTTCGCGTCGAGCACCTTGAGGCCGAGCGCCTCGGCGTACTTCTTGCCGAGTTGGAAGATGTGGCCCATCTCGATGCCGCGGGCCAGGGTCAGCGGGCCCGAGCCGTCCGGCGCGGGATCGCCCTCGCGGACCTCGGCGACGTCCAGGTAGCCGTCGGGGGTGAAGTCGCGGCCGACGACCAGCCCGATGACGTGCTCGTCGACGCGGTTGGCGCCCGAGATCCAGCGGCTGCCCGCGACCAGGCGCGGGTCGGCCAGGTACTCGATCTTGGAGGCCGACGCCGAGCCCAGGGCGTCCGGACCCATGAAGCCCTTGACCAGCGTCGGGTACTTGGCGAAGTCCTCGTCGCCGAACGGAATGATCTCGGCGGGCGCGACCGACGCCTCCAGGCGCTTGAGGTCGACCTCGCGGTCGCCGGGCAGGCCGACGCAGATGGGCTTGGTCTTCCCGTCCGGGAAGCGCAGCGTGAACAGGATGTTCTTCAGCGTCTCGGGCGTCGTCCAGGCACCCTCGGCGCGCGGGAAGTCGCGGTTCAGCAGCTCGACGAGCTCGTCACACCCGGGCGTCCCGGGCGTGGGCACAGCGTACGGCGCAGGGGCGTCCGAGCTGTCGACCGGCGCGGGGGCCAGCGTCGTCACGGCCTCGACGTTGGCCGCGTAGCCGCCGGGCGAGCGGACGAAGGTGTCCTCGCCGTTGTCCGCGATGACCAGGAATTCCTCGGACGCCGACCCTCCCATGGCGCCGGAGGTCGCCTTGACGATCACGTACTCCAGGCCGAGCCGGTCGAAGATCTTGATGTACGCCGCGCGATGCGCGTCGTAGGACGCCTGCAGGCCCTCGGCGTCCATGTCGAAGGAGTAGGAGTCCTTCATCACGAACTCGCGTCCGCGCAGCAGTCCGGCCCGCGGACGCGCCTCGTCGCGGTACTTCGTCTGGATCTGGTAGAGGCTCAAGGGCAGGTCCTTGTACGAGCCGTACAGGTCCTTGACGAGCAGGGTGAACATCTCCTCGTGGGTGGGTCCGAGCAGCATGTCGACGCCCTTGCGGTCCTTCAACCGGAAGAGGTTGGGGCCGTACTCGGTCCAGCGGTTCGTCGCCTCGTAGGGCTCGCGCGGCAGCAGGGCCGGGAACCGGACCTCCTGGGCGCCGATGGCGTCCATCTCCTCGCGGACGATCCGCTCGACCTTCGCCAGTACCTTCAGCCCCAGCGGCAGCCAGGTGTAGATGCCGGGCGCGGCGCGGCGGATGTAGCCGGCGCGGACGAGCCAGCGGTGGCTCGGGACCTCGGCGTCCGCCGGGTCCTCGCGAAGGGTACGAACGAACAGATTCGACAGGCGGGCAATCACGCCCCGCAGCCTAGTGCGTCGGCCCCGGACGGGCCGAACTGCGTCAGTCGCCCTCGAGCCTCGGCTGGTCACCGTGGGCGGCGACGAGGGCTAACTGGAGCAGCGCCAGGGACGCCTCCAGGTCGGCCTTCTTGAACGCCGGGACGCCGTAGTCGCGGCGGTTCTGCTCGGACGTGCCCGCCCAGTCGTACGTCTCGGTGACGACCGTGGCCGCGTCGCCGTCCGCGTGGAACGCGTAGCGCCATCGCCACCCCAGCAGCTCGCCGCCCGCAGGCGCCACCGCCCACTCGACGAGGCGTCCGGGCTCGAACGCCGTGACGTGGTTGTCGGTCCGGTAGCGGGTCTCGCGACCCGCGGCGTCCGTGTACGTCATCTCCATCGTGAAGACGTCCCCGACGTTGCGAATGGGGCCGGGCGTGACGGCGCGTCCGACCATGCCGGATGCGTCGAAGTCGGTGTGGTGCTCCGGACGCCGCACGAAGTCGAACACCTCGCTGACGGGTCGTTGGATCTTGAGGTGGGCCGACAGGTGCTCGCTCATACGCCGACTGTAGGCCCGGGTGCCGAGCGGCGTCGGACTAGTAGAGAACTGTGGTGAACATGCCGCGGTCGGTGTAGCCGCAGCGCCGGTAGGTGGCGATGGCCGGGGTGTTGAAGTCGTTGACGTAGAGGGACGCCGTCCGCCCCGAGCGTACGACGGTGTTGGTGACGGTCGCCATCGCGGGCGCGGCGAGCCCGCGGCCACGAAGCTTCGGCGCCACCCAGACGCCCTGGACTTGGGCCACTCCCCCGCCGACCGCCCCGAGATCGGCCTTGAAGAGGACCTCTCCGTCCTCGATGATCCCGAACGCGCGTCCGGTCTCGATCAGCGTCTTCACGTAGCGGCGATACCCGTACGGGTTCGATTCCAGCGGATTCTCGTCCAGTTCCTCGGTGTACATCGCGACGGCCGCGGCGAAGTAGGCGTCGAAGTCGGACGCCGTCACGCGCGTCACCCGGGGGTCCTCCGCGATCGGGCACAGCCGGCCGGTCGCCATGACGGGCTGGCGCTCACGCACGGCGCGGGCGCCCGCGTAGGTGTCACCCCAGACGTCGGACAGGTCGCGCCACAGGCGTGTGACCTCATCGGTCAGCCCGACGATGGCGCAGAACGGCCGCACCGGACCCATCCGGTCAGCGAACGCCCTGCTGGACGCCTCGTCGGTGTTGACGGGCACCAAGTTGGCGCCCACGTGGACGACGCTGCGAGGCGTCCGGCCGGGATAACCCCACAGCTCGCCCGGAGCGTGCCGCTCCAGGACGCCGGCGGCCAGCCGGGACGCGACGAAGACGTTGAGCACCGGGTCGGCATCGACCAGCGCGGCGACCGCCCGGCGGTCGGACCGGTCGAGGACCCGGACGTTCATCGGGCGACGACAACCTCCGCGGAGCCTTCGGCGCCCTCCATCTCGGCGGCCATCTTGTTGGCCTCCTCGATCAAGGTGGCGACGATCTCCGACTCCAGCACGGTCTTGACGACCTCGCCCTTCACGAAGATCTGGCCCTTGCCGTTGCCGGCGGCCACCCCGAGGTCGGCCTCGCGGGCCTCGCCCGGACCGTTGACGACGCAGCCCATGACCGCGACCCGCAAGGGCGCCTTGAGGTCGGCGAGCCCGTCGGTCACCGCATTGGCGAGCCCCCAGATGTCGACCTGGGCGCGCCCGCAGCCGGGGCAGGACACGATCTCCATCTGCCGCTGGCGCAGGTTCAGCGCCTCGAGCAGCTTGAGGCCGACCTTGACCTCCTCGACCGGATCGGCTGACAGCGAGACGCGAATGGTGTCGCCGATGCCCTCGCCCAGCAGGATGCCGAAGGCCGCCGACGACTTGATCGTGCCCTGGAAGGCCGGTCCGGCCTCGGTGACGCCGAGGTGCAGCGGCACGTCCGTGGCCGCGGCCAGCTTGCGGTAGGCCTGGACCATCACGACCGGGTCGTGGTGCTTGACCGAGATCTTGTAGTCGCGGAAGCCCACCTCGTCGAACAGGCGGGCCTCGTTCAGGGCCGACTCGACCAGCGCGTCAGGCGTAGCCGCGCCGTACTTGGCCATCAGCCGACGATCGAGCGAGCCGGCGTTGACGCCGATGCGCAAGCTGACGCCGGCGTCCGTGGCCGCCTTGGCGATGGCGGCGATCTGGTCGTCGAACTCCTTGATGTTGCCCGGGTTGACCCGGACGGCCGCGCAGCCGGCGTCGATCGCGGCGAAGACGTACTTGGGCTGGAAGTGGATGTCCGCGATCACGGGGATCGCCGACTTCTTCGCGATGATCGGCAGCGCGTCGGCGTCCGACTGGTTCGGGACGGCGACCCGCACGATGTCGCAACCGGCGGCGGTCAACTGAGCGATCTGCTGCAGCGTCGCGTCGATGTTGTCGGTCGGGGTGGTGGTCATCGACTGCACAGAGACCGGGTGGTCCGAGCCGACGCCGACCCTGCCCACCCGGATCTGCCGCGTCGGACGACGCGGGGCCAGCACGGGCGGCGGAACGGCGGGCAGGCCCAGGTTGACGGCCATGACTTCTCCTTCGCTAGAAGATCTTCACCGGAGACACGATGTCGGCGACGATCAGTCCGACGCCCATCAGCAGCACGAGCCCACCGACGAGGTAGGCCACGGGCAACATCTTGGCGGTATCGGCGGGCCCCGGGTCGGGCAAGCCCCGAAGTCGCGCGACGCCACGGCGTGCCACCTCGTACAAAGCCCCGACGATATGCCCGCCGTCGAGCGGCGGCAACGGCACCAGGTTGAACAGGGCCAGGAAGAGGTTCACCGAGGCCAGCAGGCTGACGAACATGGCGACCTTGTAGCCCACGGGCAGATCCGCGGTCGCCACCTCGCCGGCCACCGTGGACGCCCCCACGACGCTGATCGGTCCGTAGACGTCGCGGGGCTTGCCCGTGACCAGATCGGCCACCACGTTGAACGCCTTCACCGGCAGCTGGACGAGGGCGACCACGGACTGCTCGGTCATCGTCTTCAGGTCGCCGATCGCCTCGACCGGACCCCCCTTTTGCAGCACAGCCGTCACGCCGAAGCCGAGGGTGCCGACCTGCACGAACTTGCTCGGGTCCAGGTTGTCGCGGCGCGCGTCGACGACCGTGTGGACCGTCTTCAGCGGCGTCCGGACGCCCCCGCGTTCGACGACGACGGACGCCTCCCGGTCGGCGTTCGCGCGGATCAGGGCCGTGAGCTGGTCGAAGGACGTGATCGCGACGCCGTTGAACTCGACGATCTTGTCGCCCGCGGTGAGGCCCGCCTGGACGGCCGGTGAGGCGGGGTCCGTGGCGGCGCAGGTGCCGTCCGGGTTGGACGGTTTGCTGCACGCAGCGACGCCGGACACCGTGGTCTGCTGGCGGACGGCCCCGTGGAAGCCCAGGACGCCCCAAGTCAGCACAAAGGCCAGCAGGAGGTTCATCGTGATGCCGCCGGCCATCATGACCAGCTTCTGCCAGGTCTTCTGCTGGTAGAAGAGGCGATGCGCGGCCTGGTCGGCCGGCTCGATGTCCTCCCACTCGGCCTCGCGGGCGTCGTCGGCGAAGCGCTGCAGCCTGGTGTCGCGCGCGTCCGGACGCCTCGGCGGGTACATCCCGAGCAACTGCACGAATCCACCGAGCGGGAACACCTTCACGCCGTACTCGGTCTCGCCGCGCTTGGTCGACCAGAGGGTCTTGCCGAAGCCGACGAAGTACTTCGGCACCTTCACGCCGAACAGCTTGGCCGGCAGCATGTGCCCGACCTCATGCAGGGCGACGCAGGCCATCAGGGCGGCGAAGAACAGGAGCCCGAAGACGACGTTGAGGAGGATCGTCACGTCGGGGTCCCGGTCAGCTCGGACGCCCGCTCTCGCGCCCAGGCGTCGGCGGCCAAGACGGCGTCCACGGTGAGTTCGTCGTCGCCGACGTGCCGTCCGGACGCCGACGCGGCGGTCCCTGCCAGATGCTCGTCAACCACGGCCGACACGGTAGCCACGATGCCCAAATAGGGCAGGCGTCCGTCGCAGAAGGCGTCCACGCAGACCTCGTTGGCGGCGTTGAACACGGCGGGCGCGGTGCCGGCGGCCTTGCCGCAGCGGCGGGCGAGGTTCACGGCCGGGAAGGCTTCGTCGTCCAGCGGCTCGAACGACCACGTGCGCGGCACGGACCAGTCGTAGGTCGGCGAGGCGTCCGGGACGCGGTCGGGCCAGGCGATGCCGAGGGCGATCGGTAGGCGCATGTCGGGGGGGCTGGCCTGGGCAATGGTGGCGCCGTCGCAGAACTCGACCATCGAGTGCACGTCGGAGGTGGGGTGGACGACCACGGTGATGTCGTCGACGTCGACGTCGTACAGCAGCGCCGCCTCGAGCAGTTCCAGGCCCTTGTTCATCAGCGTCGAGGAGTTGATCGTCACGACGCGGCCCATGGCCCAGGTGGGGTGCGCGAGGGCCTGGTCCGGGGTGACATCGGCGAGCTCGTCGCGGGTGCGTCCGCGGAAGGGGCCGCCGGACGCCGTGAGGATCAGCCGCCGAACCTCACCCCGGGCGCCCGCCCGCAGTGCTTGGGCGAGCGCCGAGTGTTCGGAGTCGACGGCGACCAGCTGGCCGGGGGCGGCGGCCGAGGTGACGAGGCGTCCGCCGATCACCAGGGACTCCTTGTTGGCCAGCGCCAGCGTCGTGCCGGCCCTCAGCGTCGCGAGCGTCGGCTTCAACCCGGCGGCGCCGGTGATGCCGTTGAGCACGACGTCGCACGGGGACGCCGCGAGCGCCTCCATCGCCGCGTCGCCGTGCCCCACCGCGACCTCGTGGACGCCGACCCCCGCCTCATGCAGGGCTCGGGCCAGGGCCTTCGCGGCGTCCCAGGTGGCGACTGCAACGAGCCGAGGCCGGAAGGCCGCGATCTGCTCGGCGAGCAACGCCACGTTGCCGCCGCCGGCGCCCAGCCCGACGACGCGGAAGGCGTCCGGGTTACGGGAGATGACGTCGAGCGCCTGGGTGCCGATGGAGCCGGTGCTTCCCAGGATGATGACGTCACGCACGGCGCTAGTCTCTCACCGTGCGCCGCGAGATCGAGACTCTGGACGCCTTCGACGCCCACGTGGCAGGCGAGGGCACGCTGCGCGGCTGCGCGGTGCAGAGCCTGGACTTGACCGCACGGCAGCCGATCCTCGAGCGCACCGACGTGCACAACGCCCTGTTCTTGGGCTGCGACCTGTCGGCCTCGGCGGCCGATTCGCTGGCGCGCCGCGGGGCGCTCGTTTTTCCGCGGCTCCCGGACGTGCCGTTCAACGCCTACCGCGCCAGCCTTTACAACGCCGACGAGCTGTACCGCGGCCTCGATCGCGGCTACCCCTCCACCCCGGACGGCCGCAACTACTCCTGGACGCTGAGGGGAGCGTCGTCACTGCTGGACGCCGCCCTGGCCCGTGCCCTGCACGACCACGCCATCTCGGACGCCCTGGCCGAGGCCGCCCCGGACCAGGCCCTCGGCGTGGGCATCATGGGCGGTCACGCGATCGCCCGGGGCTCAGAGGCCTATCGGCGGACCGCCCGGCTGGCAGCCCAGCTCGCGGCGTCCGGACGCCTCGTCGTGACCGGCGGCGGACCAGGCGCGATGGAGGCGGCCAACCTGGGGGCGTCCTTCGGGGGCACGGCGGCCGACCTGGACGCCGCCTGCGACGAACTGGCAAGCGTGCCGACGTTCCACCACAGCATCGAGGCCTGGGCGTCCCTGGGCCTGGCCGTCCGCGACCGCTATCACTGCACGAAACCGACCCTCGGCGTCCCGACGTGGTTCTACGGGCACGAGCCGCCCAACGTCTTCGCGACCGGCATCGCCAAGTACTTCGACAACGCCATCCGCGAGGACGTCTTGTTGTCGCTGTGCGGAGGCGGGCTGATCTTCACCGAGGGCGCCGCTGGCACCGTGCAGGAGATCTTCCAGTCCGTCACCCGCAACTACTACGCCGCCGAGTTGCACCAGCTGCGTCCGCTCGTGCTGGTCGGGCTCGACTACTGGACCGAGACCGTTCCCGCCTACCCGTTGCTGGCGGCGCTCGCGTCCGGACGCTTGATGCAGCCCCACGTCCACCTCGTCGACACGATCGAGGACGCCATCGCCGCGCTCGACTGAGGCGCGCGTTAGGTTGGACCCGAGCTCGAGGAGGTAGCCATGGTGCCCGTTGCGGCCATCGTGTTGATGGCGCTCACCGTCATCGTCTGCATCGCGCTGCCGTTCGGAGGCGCCGTCCTACTGCTCCGCCGCTTCGGCAAGGTCGGACGCGCCTTCTGGTGCGGCATGTTGGCGTTCTTCGTCTCGCAGGTCGTGCTGCGGATCCCGTTGATGACGATCGTCGTGCCCAGCCTGGGCGATCCGGCGAAGTCGGTGCTCCTGTCGGCGCCGGTGGCCAGCTTCAGCGCCGGGCTGTTCGAAGAGACCGGACGCCTCGTCGTCCTGGTGCTGCTGATGAAGGCCTTCCACCGGCTCGCGGACGGGGTCGCGTTCGGCCTCGGCCACGGCGGACTCGAGGCGATCCTGCTCGTCGGGCTGGTCAACCTGAACAACCTAGTCATCGCGGTCATGATGAACACCGGCCAGTGGCCAGCCGTGACCAAGACGCTGACCCCCGAGGTGGCCGCCCAGATCGAGAAGGCCATGACCCAGACCCCCTGGTGGGACTTCGGACTGGCCGGGCTCGAACGCATCGGCGCGATCGGCCTGCACATCGCGCTCTCGCTGGTGGTGCTCGCCGGCATCGTCCACGGGCGCAAGCTGCTGGCCTGGGTCGTGGCCGTCGTCGTGCACGGGGTCGTGAACCTGGGCGTCATCTCGGCGGTGCAGGCGAAGGTCCCGATCGCGGTGGTCGAGTTCGCCTTGATCGCGGTCGTCGCGATCCTGCTGATCGGGGTGGTGCGCCGGCTCGGGCCGACGTTTCCGACGACGGTCGCCGTCGACGCGTCCTGATCAGTCCGAACGCTCGCCTGCGGCCAGCTGACCGCAGGCCCCGTCGATCTCGCGTCCGCGGGTGTCCCGGACGGTGACGGCGATCGAACGCTTCTCCAGCCGGGCCACGAACTCGCGCTCGTCGCGCCGACGAGACGCCGTCCACCTGGAGCCGGGCGTCGGGTTCAGCGGGATCAGGTTCACGTGGACCCACGCGCCGCCGCGTCCGTGGCCCTTGAGGAGGTCGGCCAGGGCGTCCGCGCGCCAGGCCTGGTCGTTGACGTCACGGATCAGCGCGTACTCGATCGAGACGCGGCGTCCGGTGGCCTCGAAGTAGGCGAAGGCCGCGCCGACGGCGTCCAAGACGGGGTAGCGCTGGTTGATCGGGACGAGCGTGTTGCGCAGCTCGTCGTCCGGGGCGTGCAGGCTGAGCGCCAGGGTGACCGGCAGCCCCTCGGACGCCAGCTCGATCATGCGGGGGACGAGTCCGGACGTCGAGACCGTGATCCCGCGCGCCGAGAGCCCCATGTCGCCCGTCATGACCCGCAGCGCCTTGATGAGCTGCTTGTAGTTGGCCAGGGGCTCGCCCATGCCCATGAAGACGACGTTGTTGAGGGGGCCGTCCTTGGTGGCCGCCTTGACTTGCGCCACGATCTCGCCAGCACTGAGGTTGCGCTGCAGCCCGCCTTGGCCGGTCGCGCAGAACGGGCAGGCCATGCCGCAGCCGGCTTGGCTGGACAGGCACAGGGTCGAGCGCTGCCGTCCGGGGCCGGAGGAGGCGATGCCCGGGACGCCGTAGCGCATCAGCACCGACTCGATCAGGTTGCCGTCGTGGAGGCGCCAGAGCGTCTTGATCGTCGTGCCCTCGTCGGCGGTCTGCACGCGCAGGGGCGCGATCAGCGTCGGGAAGTAGGTGTCGGCGAGCTGCGTCCGGACGGCGGTCGGTAGGTCAGTCCAGGTGTGCGGGTCGTCCGACGCGGACCTGAAGAAGTGGCGATCGATCTGGCCTGCGCGGAACTTCGGCAGGCCCGCGGCCAGGACGGCGTCCACTCGCTCGGACGCCTTGAGATCGGCCCAGTGTCGCGGCGGCTTGGCCGCCTTCGGGGCCTTCATCACGACCGGCAGGGCGCGTCCGGCACGCGCGTGGGCGTCCAGCTCGGCGGCGGCTTCGTCCGCCTCGCGGGCCAGCCGTTCGCGGTCGGACGCCGTCAGCTCGCTCATCCGCCGGGCACCATCAGGAAGAGCACCAGCCAGGCGGCCGGGGCGGCGACCAGCATCGAGTCGAGGCGATCCATCACTCCCCCGTGGCCGGGCAGGATCGAACTCATGTCCTTGATGCCGACGTCGCGCTTGATCATGGACTCCAGCAGGTCGCCGAGCGTGCCGAAGATCACCGTCACGATGCCGAGCACCACCCCGACATACCAGGGGGCACCCAAGACGAGCACGCTCATGGCCACGCCGACGCCCACCGCGAAGATGACCGAGCCGACCGACCCCTCCCACGTCTTCTTCGGCGAGATCGTGGGCGCGAGCGGGTGCTTGCCGAACAGGACCCCCGCCACGTAGCCGCCCGTGTCGACCCCGACGACGCAGAGCAGGAACGTCACCATGCGCGCGGCGCCGTCCTTCGGCGCCAGGATCAGCGCGGTGAACGAGCCCAGCAGCGCGATGTAGCCGATGATGAACAGGCTCGCGGCGGCGTCCTTCACGAAGCCGGACGCCCCCCGCGGCATCCGGACGATCATGGCGGCCAGGACGGTGGCGGCCAGGAACATCAGCAGCGCCGAGTTCCACGGGATGCCGAGCCAGGCCAGCTCGCGCGCCGAGGCGTACGTCCCCGCGATCATCGCGACCGTGCCGAGGATGATCGGCCAGATCGCCGCGCGGGCCTTGAGTCGCTCCAAAGCCCGGAACAGCTCCCAGGCGCCCAGGCTCAACATGGCCGCGACCAGCAGGATGAACCCCCAGTGGAAGAACGCCAACGTGACGACGACAAGGGCGATCAGCCCCACGCCCACCCCGATGGCTGCGGGCAGGTCGCGACCCGCCGAGCGCTTCGTCGGTGCGGTGGTGGGGACGTCGTCTGCCATCAGACCTCGAGCAGCTCGGCTTCCTTGGCCTTGAGTTCGGCGTCGATCTGATCGATGTACTTCTTGGTGATCACATCGAGCTTCTTGTCGGCGCCCTTGGCGTCGTCCTCGCCGATCTCCTTGTCCTTCTCGAGCTTCTTGATGGCGTCGAGGGCGTGGCGGCGTCCGTTGCGGACGGCGATGCGCCCATCCTCGGCCTTGTGGCGGGCGACCTTGATGTACTCGCGGCGACGCTCCTCGGTCAACTGCGGCATCACCAAGCGGATCACGTTGCCGTCGTCGGCCGGGTTGACGCCGAGGTCGGAGTCACGGATGGCCTTCTCGATCGCCTTCATCGACCCCCGGTCGAACGGGGAGATCAGGACCGTCCGCGCCTCGGGCACCTGGAAGGTGGCGAGCTGCTGCAGCGGCGTCGGCGAGCCGTAGTAGTCGACCATGATCTTGCTGAACATGGCCGGGTGGGCGCGTCCGGTGCGGATGGCGGCGAACTCCTCGCGCGTGTGATCGACCGTGTAGCCCATCTTCCGCTCGGCGTCCTTGATGATGTCGTCGATCATGTCGGCGTCCTTTCGTTGTCGGCGCTCAGGCGTGGACCGTCGTGCCGATCTTCTCACCTTGGACGACCCGGACGATGTTTCCGGGGACGCCGAGGTCGAAGAAGATCATGGGGAGCTTGTTGTCGCGGGCCAGGCTGATGGACGTGGCGTCCGCGACCTTGAGGTTCTGGGCGAGGAAGTCGTTGTAGGACAGCGAGTCGTAGCGCTTGGCGTCCGGGTTCTTCGCGGGATCGGAGTCGTAGACGCCGTCCGTGCCGTTCTTGCTCATCAGCAGCACATCGGCGCCGATCTCGAGCGCGCGCTGCGCAGCGACCGTGTCGGTGGAGAAGAACGGCATGCCGGAGCCGGCGCCGAACAGGACCACGCGTCCCTTCTCGAGGTGCCGGACCGCGCGCAGCGGGATGTAGGGCTCGGCCACCTGGCCCATGGCGATGGCGGTCTGGACGCGGGTGGGCACGCCGGCCTGCTCCAGGAAGTCCTGCAGGGCGAGGCAGTTCATGACCGTGCCCAGCATGCCCATGTAGTCGGCGCGACGCCGCTCCATGCCGCGCTGCTGCAGCTCGACGCCGCGGAAGAAGTTGCCGCCGCCCGTCACGATCGCGACCTGGACCCCGGACTCGACGACCTGCTTGATCTCGGCCGCGATCTCGGAGATCACGTCCGGGTCGACGCCGACCTTGCCGCCGCCGAAGGCTTCGCCCGAGAGCTTGAGCAGGACGCGTCGGTAGGGGCTGGCCATAGGGCTCCTTCGCTGGTTGGACGCCGAGGGCGCCGGTCACGCTGTGAGGGTCGTGGATCACTCTAGTGGACCTCGGAGCACGGCTCGCTCTCGGGGCCCGGCCCACACGACGAACGGCCCAGCCACCCCGGGGGTGGCTGGGCCGTTCGAGGTTCGATCAGGCGCCCGCGTTGAAGCGCACGAAGCGCGTCACGGTGACACCGTTCTCCTTGAGGAGCTGCCCGACGGTCTTCTTGTCGTCGGAGACCGAGGCCTGGTCGACCAGACAGTTGTCCTGGGCGAACTTCTTGAGAGCACCCGCGACGATGTTCGGGATGATCTTCTCGGGCTTGCCCTCCTCGGCGGCCTTGAGCTCGGCGACGTGCTTCTCCTGGGCGATCACGCTGTCCGGGATCTGATCGGCCGTGACCCACTGCGGGGACATGGCGGCGATCTGCATGGCGATGCCGCGGACGAACTCCTCGGAGCCGCCCGTGTACTCGACCATCACGCCGACCTGAGGGGGCAGGTCCTGGCTGCGGCGGTGCAGGTAGGTCACCGTGTCGCCGTCGTAGGTCGCGACCTCGGCGAGCTCCAGCTTCTCGCCGATCTTGGCGGCCAGCGCGTCGACGGCCTCGGCGGCGGTCTGTCCGGACGCCAGGGTCACGGCCCGGGCGGCGTCCAGGTCGGCGATACCGGCCGCAGCGACGGCCTTGACGATCTCGGACGCCAGCGAGACGAACTCGTCGTTCTTGGCGACGAAGTCGGTCTCGGCGGCCAGACGGATGACCGTCTTGCCGGCGCCGGCCACGAGGCCGTTCTTGGCGTCGCGGTCGGCGCGCTTGGCGGTCTTCGCCTGGCCCGCGACCCGGAGGATCTCGATGGCGCCGTCGAAGTCACCGTTGGCCTCATCGAGGGCCTTCTTGGCGTCCATCATGCCCGCGCCCGTCATGTCGCGGAGCTTCTTCACATCAGCGGCGGTGATTGCCATGTGAGCGTCTCTTTTCTCGTTCTAGTCCTGGATCTGTTCAGTTGGCGTCGTCGGCGGCGGCCTCGACGACCGGGTCCACCGACTCGTTCGCGGCCTCGGCAGCCTCGACGGCGGCCACGGCGTCCGCCGGCTCGGCGATCGCGGCGGACTCGACGCCCGCGGTGACCTCATCGGCCAGTGCGGCGCCCTCGGCGTCGCTGCCCTCGAGGGCCTCAGCCTCGGAGGTGGGCTGCTCGACGGCGCCCAGCAGCTCGCGCTCCCAATCGGCCATCGGCTGGGCGACCTCACCGGTGGTCATGCCGCCGGAGCTGCGGGCCAGCAGACCCTCGGCGGCGGCGTCCGCGATGATGCGGGTCAGCAGCGCGACGGAACGGATCGCGTCGTCGTTGCCCGGGATCGCGAAGTCGACCTCGTCGGGATCGCAGTTGGTGTCCAGGATGCCGATGATCGGGATCTTCAGCTTGCGCGCCTCGTCGATCGCGAGGTGCTCCTTCTTGGTGTCGACGATCCAAATGGCCTGGGGCAGCTTGCCCATGTCCTTGATGCCACCGAGGGTCTTCTCCAGCTTCTCCTTCTTACGCTTCTGCTGGAGCAGTTCCTTCTTGGTCAGGCCGGACGCCGCGACGTTGGAGAAGTCGAGAGCGTCGAGCTCCTTCATCTTGCCGATGCGCTTGCTGATCGTGCCGTAGTTGGTGAGCATGCCGCCCAGCCAACGCTGGTTCACATAGGGCATCCCGACGCGGGTCGCCTGCTCGGCAATGGCCTCCTGGGCCTGCTTCTTGGTGCCGACGAACATGATCTGGCCGCCGCGGGCGACGGTCGCCTTCACGAAGGCGTAGGCGTTGTCGATGTACTTCAGCGACTGCTGCAGGTCGATGATGTAGATGCCGTTGCGCTCGTTGAAGATGAAGCGCTTCATCTTGGGGTTCCAGCGGCGGGTCTGGTGTCCGAAGTGGACGCCGGCCTCCAGCAGCTGGCGCGTGGTAACGACGGCCATGGCCGTTCCTTTCTCGCGGCAGGCAGGCCGGTCGGCCTGCGGGAATTGCCGCAGCTGAGTTGTCCGGACCGAGCTGTTCGGTCCGCCTGATGGGCCCTGGACGCCCCACCCCTCGCGGGGACCTCGGGGGACCAGCCGTCTGGCGACGGTTCGGCTCATGCGATGTCGACCCGGATCTGCCGGATCGCAGCGCTCATCCTACGACCGCCTTCTGGGCTCGGCCAAACCGCTGCCGGCGCCGCCTCGCTTGTTGGCAGGTGCGGACGCCGTCGGGACCGAGCGCCGGGGGGCAATTGTGAGCTGACAAGGGGTGGAACGACCCGCCTAATGTGTGTGCGCTCGATCAGGGAAAGGACCCTCATGCGCACACTGATTGCCCTGGTGACCGCCCTCTGCCTCGTCATCGGTGCCGCGGCCCCCGCGGACGCCGCCGCCCGGGGCGTCCTGCCGGTGCCAGGTCGCGTGGTCGGCGCGTTCGCGCCGCCCGACGTGCGGTGGGGATCCGGTCACCGCGGGGTCGACCTAGCGGCATCCGCAGGCGTGGCGGTGGTGGCTCCCGTCGACGGTGTCGTGACCTTCGCCCAGGACCTGGCGGGGCGCCCGGTGCTGGTGCTGGCGCACGGCGACACGCGGTCGACCTACGAGCCTGTGGTCGCGTCCGTCGACGTGGGCACGCGGGTGTCGCGGGGTCAGGTCATGGGCGTGCTCGAAGCGGGGCACTCGTGCGCCGCCCCGGTCTGTCTGCACTGGGGACTACGGCGGGGCGAGACGTATCTGAACCCGCTGAGCCTGCTCGGCGGCGAGGTGATCCTGCTGTCGGACGCCGACGCCGCGGCGATCAGGGGCGGGTGAGCGACGTGATGAGGGGGCTGACTCAGACCGTCACGGTGCTAGGAGGGATCAGGCCCGCGGATGCGCCTGCTCGAAGGCCGCCCGCAGACGCTCGTTGGAGACATGGGTGTAGATCTGCGTGGTGGCCAACGACGCGTGCCCGAGCATCTCCTGGACGCTGCGGAGATCCGCGCCCCCTTCGAGCAGGTGCGTCGCCATCGCGTGCCGAAGGCCGTGCGGACCCAGAGCAGGGGCGTCCGGCACGGCGTCCAGGGCCTCGTGGACCACGCGCCGGACCACCCGCGGATCAATGCGGTCACCGCGCGCCCCGACGAAGAGCGGCGACCCGGACTCCGCGAGGTGCCGGCGTTCCCGCTGCCAGGCCACGAGGGCGTTCGCCGCCGGACGCCCCAGCGGTACGGTCCGCTCCTTGCCGCCCTTACCCAGCACGCGGACGAGGCCGCGATCCCAATCCAGGTCGCGGTCGTCCAAGCCGCACAGCTCGGACACGCGCAGGCCGCTGGAGTAGAGCAGCTCGATGATGGCCGCGTCGCGCAGCGCGATGGCGCGCGCGTGATCGGTGGACGCCTCGTCCACACGTCGGGCGAGGTGCTCGAACAGGGCCGAAGTGGGGCCGCGGTCCAGCGTCGGCGGGAGCGTCCGGGCCGGTTTGGGCGAGCGCAGGGCGGCCGCAGGGTCCCGCGGCACGCGTCCGTGGTCGTGCAGCCAGGCGTAGAAGACCCGGACCGCCGTGGCCCGCCGGGCCAGCGTCGTGCGCTCGGAACCCCTCGCGTGCTGCGCGGCCAGCCACGCCCGGAGCGCGGCGAGGTCCGCCTCGGCAAAGTCGGCGCGAGCGTGAGCCAGCAGGTGATCTCCGAGATCGACGAGGTCGCCCAGGTACGCGCGGACCGTGTGCGCCGACAGGTTGCGGGTGTCGGCCAGGTGACTGCGGTAGGCGGCAAGGTCCGCGCGCATGGGCGCCGGCCAGTCGGCCGTGGGGTCCGTCGCCCCGCGCTGCTGGTCCGTCGCCATGGACGCCAGCGTGCCAGAGGCTGAGCGTGAGGAGTCCGACCCACGGCGTCCGGGATGAGAGAATGTCGGCGCTGCGCGCTGACGAAGGAGGACCGCGTGCCTGACGAGACCATCGCCGACCTGCGCTCGGGAGGTTCCGTGTTGCGGATCACCCGCTGGTCGGAACCCGTGATGCACGCCAAGACGGAGCCCGTCGTCGACTTCGACGACGACCTGCGCGCGCTGGTGCGCGACATGTTCGCCACCATGAAGGCCGCAGAAGGGGTCGGACTGGCCGCCACGCAGGTCGGCCGCGGGGTGTCGCTGTTCATCTACGACTGCCCGGACGCCGACTCCAAGCGCCAGGTCGGGGCCATCTGCAATCCGGTGGTCGAGTTGCCGACCGGCAGGGCACGCCACCTGGATGCCGAGGAGGAGGGCTGTCTGTCCTTCCCCGGCGCCTACGAGTCGCTGGCCAGGCCCGACACGTGCGTCTGCCGCGGGCAGGACCCCTGGGGGCGCGACGTGGTCGTGGTCGGCGACGGACTGCTCGCCCGTTGCCTCCAGCACGAGACCGACCACCTCAACGGCCTGGTCTTCGGCGATCGACTGTCGTCGCGCGCGCGCCGGAAACTGGACGAAAGCCAGTCCGCGACCAATCACCTCTACCCCGAGGACTGGCCCATCACGCCGCGCCGCACGTCGGCGTCCGAGGGCGACGAGGACCCCGAGGCCTAAGGCCCCGATCACTGGGGGGAGGCCCTGGTTCAACGGGGTCGGACGTTGGCTGAGCTGGTCGAAGCCCCTTGCCCATGCGGGAAGCCGTTGGCTGAGCCTGTCGAAGCCCCGGGCACATTGCGGTGTCGACAGGCTCCAGCCGGCGATGTCAGGGCGTCCCTCACCCGCACGGGCTCACCGTGAGCGGCGCGGAGCCCGGCCGTGACAGCCCACGCTTCCCCGCTCGAACCTGCCCTGGCCCGCACCGCAGGCGCGCAATCACAGGACTAGCCGACGGGCCCGCCCCAATCCCAGTGCGGCACGGTCAGGCCGTCCGGAACGTCCTCGACGGCGTGCGGGTAAGCCGTCATGTGGCGGTTCGCCCAGCGGAAGTACGCCTTGAGCGTCACCGCCAACTCCCCCTCGAAGCAGTCGTCGACAGCCGCGTCGAAGACCGCTTCGCCCCGGGCGTCGAAGTCCGGATGCACGCCGTTGCCGGCGTGACGACGCAGCGCGTACGACTCGCCGCCCATCAGGCGCGAGTACTCCGCTGGCCCGCCGAGCGCCTCAGCCCAGTAGGCCGCGACCTTGGCGCCGTCCGGGTCGAGCAGGTCCCCGTGGGCGAACGCGTGGCCCACCACCTCGTCGGCGTACGCGCGCCGGTGCCACGCGTGGGCGAGCCCGAGCAGTCCGGCCATCCCGCCGGCGGCCTCGAAGATCGTCATCATGGGCGCATCCTCACACGGGGCGATGCCGCTGGCCAGCGGGTGCGCGGGCGCCGAACCGCAGTCAGCGCAGCGCGTAGCAGGCGATCGCCGTTGCCGCAGCGACGTTCAGCGAGTCGACGCCGTGCGACATCGGGATCTGCACGCGGGCGTCCGCCTGCTCGATCCAGCGTCGCGACAGGCCCTCGCCCTCGGTGCCGACGACCAGGCAGAGCTTCTCCGGGCGCGAACGCGCCGCGAACTCGTCGAGCGCGACGGCGTCCGGCGTCAGCGCCAACGCGACGACCACGAACCCGGACGACTGCAGCGCCGGGATCGCCGTCGCCCAGTCGTCCACGCGCGCCCAGGGCAGGGAGAAGACCGTCCCCATCGACACCTTCACCGAGCGGCGGTACAGCGGGTCTGCGGCCCGCGGCGACAGCAAGACGCCGTCCCAGCCCAGGCCCGCGGCGTTGCGGATGATCGCGCCCACGTTGGTGTGGTCGACGATGTCCTCGGCCAGCATCAGCCGACTCAGCCCGAGCAGGGACGCCATGGGCGCCGGTTCCGCCCGATGCAGGGACGCCAGAGCGCCCCGGTGGACGTGGAAGCCGGTGACGGCCTCCGCCAGGGCCTCGGAGACGACGTAGACGGGGACGGACGCGTCGGCGTCCAGAATGTCGGCGAGACCGGGCAACCAGCGCTCGGCCAGCAGGAACGACCGCGGTCGATGCCCGGCCGAGACCGCGCGCCGGATGACCTTCTCGCCCTCGGCGATGAACAGTCCCCGCTCCGACTCCAGCGAGCGGCGCAGGGACACGTCCCGCAGCGACACGTAGTCGGCCAGCCGCGGGTCGGACGGGTCGTCGATCGGCACGAGGGGCACGGCGACTAGGGTGGCCCTCGTGGCTGCGCCGGGCAAACTGAGGATCGACCCCTTCCTGCTGGCGATCCTGGCGGCGGCCGTCATCGCGTCATTCCTCCCCGCGCGCGGCGCCATGGTTGACGTCGTCGCGTGGGCGACGAAGGTCGCGATCTTCTGCCTGTTCTTCCTCTACGGCGCCCGGATGCACCCCGAGGAGGCCATCAAGGGCCTCAAGCACTGGCGCCTGCACCTGACGATCCTGGGGTTCACGTTCGTCGTGTTCCCGCTTCTCGGCCTGGCGCTGGGCGCCCTCTCGCCGGCGCCACTGTCGGCCGCGCTCTACCCGGGCCTGCTGTACGTGACGCTGTGCCCGTCGACCGTTCAGAGCTCGATCAACTTCACGTCCATCGCGAAGGGCAACGTGGCGGGCGCGATCGTCAGCGCGTCGGCGTCCAATCTCTTGGGGGTGTTCGTGACGCCCCTTCTGGCGATCGCCCTGATGAACACGACGGGGAACGCGTCGGTGGGGTTTGGGTCGATCGTGGACATCTGCGTCCAGATCCTGCTGCCGTTCGTCCTGGGTCAGGCGTCGCGCCGCTGGACCGGCGCATTCGTCGCCCGCCACAAGAAGCTCAAGCTGTTCGATCAGGGCTCGATCGTCCTGGTGGTCTACTCGGCGTTCAGCGCCGGCATGCGCGAGGGCATCTGGGGCATGGTGGGCGTCGCGGACATCGTCGTGCTCGTGGCCGTGTGCCTCGTCGTGCTGGCGCTCATGCTGGGGCTGACCTGGGTGACCGCGCGCCGGCTCGGCTTCAACCGCGCGGACGCCATCGCGATCCAGATGTGTGGGACCAAGAAGTCGCTCGCGACCGGGCTGCCGATGGCGACGGTCCTGTTCGCGGGGCATCCCATCGGCCTGATCATGCTGCCGTTGATGGTCTTCCACCAGGCGCAACTCATGGCCTGCTCGGCGCTGGCGTCCCGGTATGCGCGCCAGACGGACGCCACCTAGACGCGTGACCTTGCCTCACCACCAGGTTGACTAACCCGGTTTGGACCAGGGATGCAGAGACGGATGAGCTAGGCCTGATGGCCTGGCCGTTCACCTCCCGCCATGCCCTTCCCGCGGGCTCAATGTCCTGGTCCCATCAGGACCTTTCGACCGGCTCCTGGTGGCACAGGCGATCATCGAGAACGCCACGCTGGTCACGGTCAACCGGGCGATCTCCGCCCTTGAGGTCCCCCGGATCCTGACCTGGTAGGTCAGCTCGGCTCGACCGGCGCCCACTCCGGACCGGTCTGGCCCAGCTTCTCGTCCAGCTTGGCGAAGATCGGCGACGGCTTGGCCAACGGCGTCCCGGCGACGATCGGACGCGACGCCCACACCGCCTGTTCGGACGCGTAGTCGCCCGTCAACACCGGGTAGGACGGCCCGCCGTCCTCGTCGACCATGGTGATGACCGGCAGCGCCGCCCAGACCCCCTCGCCGCCGAGCGCCTCGAAGACCTTCTGGGACGCGTGCGGCAGGAACGGCGTCAGCAGCGTGTTGCAGTCGCTCACGACCTGCAGCGCGACGTGCAGCACGGTGTCGCGCCGCTCGGTGTCGTCCTTGAGCTTCCAGGGCTCCGAATCCGAGAGGTACTTGTTCGCCAGCCCGACCACCCGCATCGCCTCACCGATGGCCTGCTTGAGCCGGGCGCGCTTCAGGAGCTCCCCCACCGTCTCAAAGGCCAGCTTGGACGCCTCGAGCAGCGCGCGGTCGGCGTCCGTCAGCTCGTGGGCGGCCGGAATCGCGCCGTTGTTCTTGTGCGCCATCGAGATCGACCGGTTGACGAGGTTGCCCCACTCGTTGGCGAGCTCGAAGTTCACGCGGCGAATGAACTCGTCCCAGGTGAAGTCCGTGTCCTGGTTCTCGGGGCCCGCGACGGCGATGAAGTACCGCAGGGCGTCCGGACCGAAGTCGCGCAGGAAGTCGGTGACGTAGATGACCTTGTTGCGCGAGGAGCTGAACTTCGAGCCCGACATCGTCAGGAACTCAGAGCTGACGATCTCGGTGGGCAGATCGAGCGTCCCGAGGACCTCCGACGGCGTCCCACCCAGGGAGCCTTGGCCATTCGCGCCCAGCAGGATGCCCGGCCAGATCACCGTGTGAAAGGTGATGTTGTCCTTGCCCATGAAGTAGTAGGACTCGGCGCCGGCGTCGTGCCACCACTTCTTCCAGGCGTCCGGACGCCCCTGGCGCCGCGCCCACTCGACGGACGCCGAGAGGTAGCCGATGACCGCGTCGAACCACACGTAGATGCGCTTCATCGCGTCGTCTTCCCAGCCCTCGACGGGGATCGGGATGCCCCAGTCCAGGTCACGCGTGATCGCGCGCGGCTGGAGTTCCTTGGCGAACTGCGTCGAGAACCGGATGACGTTCGGACGCCAGTCCTGGCGCGTCGCCAGCCAGGCCTGCAGCTGCTCGGCCAACGCGGGCAGGTCGAGGAAGAAGTGCTCGGTCTCGCGGAACTCCGGCACCTCGCCGTCGATGCGGCTGTGCGGGTTCTTCAGATCGGACGGGTCGAGCTGGCGTCCGCAGTTGTCGCACTGGTCGCCGCGGGCCCCGGGATCGCCACAGAACGGGCAGGTGCCCTCGATGTAGCGGTCGGCCAGGGTGCGTCCGGTGGACGGCGAGATGGCGCCCAGCTGCTTTTTCGCCACCACGTAGCCGTTGCGGTGCAGCGACCGGAACAGCTCCTGCACGACGGCGCGGTGGTTCAGCGTCGTGGTGCGCGTGTAGAGGTCGTAGGACAGGCCGAGCCCGGCGAGGTCCTCGACAATGACCTGGTGGTACTTGTCGGCCGTCTGGCGGGCCGTCAGCCCCTCGGAGTCGGCTTTGACCTGGATCGCCGTGCCGTGCTCGTCAGTGCCCGACACGAACAGCACGTCGTTACCGGCCATCCGCTGGTAGCGCGCGAACACGTCGGACGGCACCGCGAACCCGGAGACGTGGCCGATGTGCCGCGGGCCGTTGGCGTACGGCCACGCCGCGAGCGTCAGGATCGAAGAGGTCATGCGCGCAAGACTATCGCCGCAGGATCGGCGCCTCTCCCACCGCGACGGTCGGCGGCGTCGATGTTGGGACGGATCGAACCGACACGGCACGAAATCCCCGTCTGACAAGCCCTTTCCGTATCGGCAAGGAGAACTAGTGCTCCCAGTAGGGCAAACGTTCCCCCGGAGGCGTCCGGCATGAACGGGGCGGCAACGGGAGGCGTCCGGACGGTTGCAGACGGGCGCTCGGATGCCCTTACGATGAGCAACGTGACCCCCGAGTTGATCCTGCTGGGACTGGTCGTGCTCACCGCACTCGCCTTCGATTTCACCAACGGCTTCCACGACACCGCGAACGCCATGGCGACGTCGATCGCCACCCGAGCGCTGACCCCCAAGGCAGCGGTCACCCTGAGCGCCGTCCTCAACTTGGTCGGCGCTTTTCTGTCCGTCGAGGTGGCCCTCACGGTCACCAACTCGGTGATCAAGATCCAGAACGCGGATGGCTCGCCCAAGGGCGAGTTCCTCGCCGGCGGTGGCCACCTGCTGCTGGTGATCCTGCTGGCTGGCCTGGCGGGCGCGATCACGTGGAACCTCCTCACCTGGCTGTTCGGCCTGCCGTCGAGCTCCTCGCACGCCCTGTTCGGCGGCCTCATCGGCTCGACGCTCGCGGCCGTCGGCCCGAACGCGGTCAAGTGGATCGGCACCGGCGCGAAGCTGGACGGCGTGATCGGCAAGGTCGTCCTGCCCGCCCTCTTTGCTCCCGTCATCGCCGGGATCGTCGCCGCGACGGGCACCTGGCTCGTCATGCGACTGAGCCGCACGATCTCGCAGCGCTACGCCAACGCGGGCTTCAAGTGGGGACAGATCGGCACGGCGTCCCTGGTGTCGCTGTCGCACGGCACGAACGACGCCCAGAAGACGATGGGCGTCATCACGCTGGCCCTCATCGGGGCGGGGATGTGGCACGACACCCACGCGATTCCCTGGGAGGTCAAGGTCGCTTGCGCCATCGCCATCGCGCTCGGCACCTTCCTCGGCGGCTGGCGCATCATCCGCACGATGGGCAAGGGCCTCGTCGAGATCTCCCCGCCGCAGGGCGTGGCCGCTGAGTCGTCCTCCGCCTGCGTCATCCTCGCGTCGAGCCAGTTGGGCTTCGCCCTGTCGACGACGCACGTCGCCACCGGATCCATCATGGGCACCGGGCTGGGCGCGCCCGGCGGCAAGGTGCGCTGGCGCGTGGCCGGACGCATGGTCATCGCCTGGCTGATCACCCTGCCGTGCGCAGGCGCGGTCGGCGCCCTGATGTACCTGCTCGACCCGCTGCTCGGGCCCATCTGGGGACCGATCGTCATCTTCGGCATCATGGTCGGGCTTGCGCTGTGGATGTTCCTGCACAGCCGTCGCGACATCGTCGACCCCCACAACGTCAACGACGAGTGGGAGCCCACCACCCCGGCACCCGAGAAGGCGAGCGTCTGATGGATCAGTTTCTTGCCGCCGTCGACGGCGCCTGGCGTGTCCTGCTGACCTGCCTGTTGCTGGGCGCCGGCCTGCCGTCTCTGTACACGATCGGGCTCCGGAACCTGGCCTTTGCCGATGGTGCGTTGAACGACCAGGTCAGTGGAGGTCGCCGGGGGCTGCACCGCGCGATCGCCTATGCGCTGTTCGCGATCGTCGTCCTGGCGATCTTGCTGGGCCTGTCGTACATCATCGCCCACGGCTTCGGCTGGTCCATCGGCTTCAACGGGATCGTGCCGACCTTCACGAAGAAGTAGCGACGCCCGCCCGCTCGAAGCCGGGAAGGATCACGTCGGCGATGAGCCGTTCCCGCTTGTCGTAGCGGTAGAAGGCCGAACGCGCCGCGTTGAGCGTGAGCCGTCGTAAGTCGTCCAGCCCCCAGCCAAACGCGTCCGAGGCGAGCGCGAGCTCCCGCGAGAGCGTCGTCGAGCTCATCAGCCTGTTATCGCAGCTCACCGTGACGTTGAAGCCGAGCGCTGCGAGGCGTCCGATCGGGTGATCCGCGACGGACGAACAGACGCCCGTCTGGAGGTTGGAGGTCGGGCAGACCTCCAACGGGAGCTGCCGGTCCAGCACATACTGGGCCACCCGTCCGAGCCGGCCGCCGTCGGCGTCCTCGAGAAGACGGACGCCGTGCCCCAGCCGGTTCGCCCCGCACAGATGCACGGCCTCCCAGATGGACTCGACGCCGGCGGCCTCCCCCGCGTGGATCGTGTACGGCACGTTGCTGCGCCGCAAGAAGTCGAACGTGGACGCCTGCAGGCTGGGCGGGAACCCCGCCTCAGGCCCCGCGATATCGAAGCCGCACACCGTGTCGTCGCGGTAGATGACGGCGAGTTCGGCGACGTCGCGGCGCGGCGGCAGGTGCCGCATGGACGACACGATCTGCTGCGCGACGAGCGGACGCCCCGCGCTCGCGGCGGCGTCCATGCCCTCGACCAGACCGTCGCGGACGGCTTCGACGGCGTCCGCGAGGCTCAATCCGCCGCGCAGATGCTGTTCGGGAGCCCACCGGGCCTCGACGTAGACGATGCCGTCGGATGCCGAGTCCTCGACGAACTCTCGGGTGACCCGGACGAGGTGCTCACGCGTCTGCATGCAGGCCAGCGTGTGTTCGAAGGTCTCGAGGTAGCGGACGAGCGAGCCGGAATCGGCGGCGTCGAAGAACCAGCGGCCCAGGGCGTCCGGGTCGGTCGTAGGAAGTTGATGCCCGTCCTCGGCAGCGAGCTCGACGACGGTCGCGGGGCGCAGGGCACCGTCCAGATGCTCGTGCAGAGCGACCTTGGGCAGAGCGCGGATCAGCTGCTGATCGAGCCCCATTCAGCGGATCCCGAGGTCGTCGGGGCCGAACGCCTGCGGCAGCACGGCGTCCATCGTCTGGACGCCGCGCGGCGTTTCGATGAGCAGCGCGGCTCCCCCGTGCTCCCACAGCAGCTGGCGGCAGCGGCCGCACGGCATGATGACGTCGCCCGCGCCGTTAACGCAGGTGAACGCGACGAGGCGTCCACCCCCGCCCAGGACCAGTTCGCTGATCAGGCCGCACTCCGCGCACAGCGTGACTCCGTAGCCCGCGTTCTCGACGTTGCAGCCGCTGACGACGCGACCGTCGTCGACCAGCGCGGCCGCGCCGACGTGGAACTTGGAGTAGGGCGCGTACGCGCACTCGGACGCCCTCCGTGCCGTGGCCCGGAGGGCGTCCCAGTCGACGTCGCGGCTAATGGCCGCCCGCCATCAGCTCGCCGATGTAGGTCCGGTCGGCGCCCTCGGCCGGCATTTCCTTGACGACCTTGCCGGAGTGGATCACCGCAATGCGGTCGGCGAGGCCGAGGATCTCGTCCAGTTCGGCCGAGACCAGGAGCACGGCGGCACCCCGGTCGCGCGCCTCGACGATGCGGCGGTGGATGAACTCGATCGAGCCCACGTCCACGCCACGGGTCGGCTGCGCAGCGAGCAGCAGCCGCGGTTCGATGCTCATCTCGCGGGCGACGACCACCTTCTGCTTGTTGCCACCCGACAGGCTGGACGCCGGCAGGTCGCCCGACGGCGTCCGGATGTCGAAGGTCTTGATCCAGTTGTCGGCGTTCGCGTTGATGGCCGCGGTGTCGCGGACGGGTCCATTGCGGAACTCGGGCTCGTCGAAGCGGTTCAGCACGAGGTTGTCGGCGATGGAGTAGTCCGAGACCAGGCCGTGCTTCTCGCGGTCCTCGGGGATGTGGCCGAGGCCGGCGGCGTGCGTCTGGTACGGATTCGCGAGCGTGATGTCGACGCCGCCGAGCGCGATCGCTCCCTTGACCGGACGCCGCATGCCCGCGATGGCCTCCACCAGCTCGCGCTGGCCGTTGCCCTCGACTCCGGCCACGCCCACGATCTCGCCGGCGTTCACCGTGAGGTTGAAGCCGTTGACGGCCTTCAGGTGGCGGTCGTCCATGACCTCGAGGTCGGTGACCTTGAGCACCTCGGCGCCGACCTTCGGGTCCTCCTTGTCCACCTGGAGGACCACCGTGCGGCCGACCATCAACTGAGCGAGGCCCGCGGCGTCCGTCTCGGACGCCTTGACCTCGCCTACGGTCTTGCCGCGACGCAGGACGTAGACGCGATCGGCCACAGCGAGCACCTCGCGGAGCTTGTGCGTGATGAAGACGATCGCGGTGCCGGCGGCGGCCAGCTCCTTCATGACGGCGAGGAGCTCGTCGGTCTCCTGCGGCGTCAGAACGGCGGTCGGCTCGTCCAGGATCAGCAGCTCAACCTTCCTGGACAGCGCCTTGATGATCTCGACGCGCTGCTGCGTCCCGACCGGGAGGTCTTCGATGATGGCGTCCGGGTCGACCTCGAGGCCGTGGCGCTCGGAGATCGTGCGCACCAGCTCCCGTGCCGAGCTGAGGTCCAGGCGCAGGCCCTTGAGGGGCTCGTTGCCCAGGACGACGTTCTCGGCGACGGTCATGACCGGGACGAGCTGGAAGTGCTGATGCACCATGCCGACGCCGCGCGCGATGGCGTCCGTCGGGTCCTTGATCTTCGCCACGCTGCCGTTGATGGAGATCGTGCCCGAGTCGGGGATGACGAGGCCGAAGATCTGCTTGACCAGGGTCGACTTGCCGGCGCCGTTCTCGCCGAGCAGGGCGACGATCTCGCCCCGGTTGACGTGCAACGTGATGCCGTCGTTGGCCCGAACCGTGCCGTAGACCTTGACCAGGCCCTCGATGTCGAGAATGCGCTCGGCCATCACGACCCCTCTCCCTTGACGAACGGTTGGCCGGACGCCGCAGGCGGGCGAACCCGACCGGCCGCGACGGACAAGATGATCAGCGTCAGCACGAACGGCAGCAGGTTGATGAACTGCTGCGGGATGTTGACGACCTTGTCCGCCTGCAACTGCGACGCGAGACCCGACATCAGGCCGAAGAAGAGCGCGGCGAAGAAGGCGCGGCCCGGGAACCAGGCACCGAAGATCATGATCGCCAAGGCCAAGAAGCCCTTGCCGGCGCTCATGCCGCGCTCGAAGGTCGAGCTCTGCTCCATCGACAGGACCGCACCGGCCGCTCCGGCGAGCAGGCCGGCCATCGTGACGTTGACGAAGCGCATCAGGTTGACGTTGATGCCGGCGGTGTCGGCGGCCGTCGGGTACTCGCCGATGGCGCGCGTCCGCAGGCCCCAGCGGGTGTGGAACAGGGCGAATACCAGTCCGACGACGACCACCAGGGTGCCCAACGCGATGGGGCCGCCCCGGAAGAAGACCGGTCCGATGATCGGGATCTTGCTGAGCAGGGGGACCTCCCAGACCGGAACCCCGGACGGCAGCGACTTGCCCTGGACGTAGTAGAACGACGTGATGCCCGTCGCGACGATGTTCAACACGACGCCGGCGATGATCTGGTCCATCCGGAGACGGACGCACAGCCACGCGAGGAAGGCGCCCATCACCATGCCGGTCAGCAGGCCGGCGAGGATGCCGATCCAGACGCTGCCGGACGCCGCGGCGACGAAGAAACCCGCGAAGGCGGAGGCGAGGATCTGGCCCTCGATGCCGATGTTGACGACGCCGGAGCGCTCGCCGATCACGCCGACCAGGGCCGCCAAGACGAGCGGGATCGCGAACGTCCACGCGAAGCGCAGGATCGACGTGGTCTTGCGCACGATGTCGGAGTCGGTGCCGGCTACGAGCGTCAGCACGATGCAAGCGAGCAGGACGACGGCGGCGCCGATGACGGCGACGCGGTTGTTGCGGATGAAGTCGGTCATGCCGGCACCTCCTCCTTGCTGACGGGGGTCACTGCGGGCGGCTCGGAGCTCTTCTTGCCCAGCAGGCCCGACAGGATCGGGATGGACACGAGCAGCAGCGTGATGGCCAGGAGCATGTCGACCACCTCCGGCTGGATGCCGGTGTCGAACTGCAGGCTGGCTGCGCCAGCGCGCAGGGTCGCTACCAGGATGGCCGCCGGGATGGTGCCGAGCGGGTTGCCCCGGGCCAGCAGCGCGATCGTGATGCCGTCGAAGCCGAGGCCCGCGTTGAAGCCCGACTCGTAGCGGTGGGTGACGCCCATCGTCTCGATGGCGCCGCCGAGGCCCGCCAGGCCACCGGCCAAGACCATGCCCAGCATGATCGTCTTGGCGATGTCGATGCCGGCGTACCGGGCGGCGTGGGAGTTCTCACCCACGGTGATGAACTGGAAGCCGAGGACCGTCCGCTTGAGCATCCACCAGACGGCGATCGCCAGCGCGATGGCCACCGGGAAGCCGATCGGGATGAAGCCGAGGTTGGGCAGCATGGCGCCCGAGTGAATCTGGGGAGTCCTGGGGATGGACTGATCGGGCTCCTTCATGGGCCCGCTGATGAAGAAGTCGACGAGGCCAGCCGCGATCGAGTTCAGCATGATCGTGCTGATGACCTCGTGGACGTTGCGCTTCGCCTTGAGGATGCCGGCCACCCAGGCCCACAGCGCGCCGAAGAAGATGCCACCCAGGATCGACAGCGGGATCAGGAGGATGCCCGGCAGGTTCAGCGAGTAGCCGATCCAGGCCGTCATCAGGCCGCCCAGGATCAGCTGACCCTGCGCGCCGATGTTGAACAGGCCGATCTTGAGGGGGATCGCCACCGCGAGGCCGGTCAGGATCAACGGCGTCGTCTTCTGCAGGGTGCGCAGCAGGCCGTCGCTGGTGAACCAGGCGGACGAGAAGAGCGACTTGTAGGCGAGGAACGGATTCACGCCTTGCAGCGAAATCAGGATCCCACCGATGGTGAATGCCACGACGAGTGCCAGGACCGGGACCAGGAATGACTGGAACCTAGCTAGCGTCGACGTTGGCCGCTGTTGGCTCATGGGGCTCCCCAGGGTGCGCGAAACGTAGGTGGAGGGGTTGGTTCAAAACGGGTTGACGGCGGGCACCTGCGGTACCCGCCGTCAACCATGGTGTTCAGTCAGGCTCAGCCGAGCTTGACACCGGTCTGCAGCGCGCCGGACTTGAGGTCGGCGACGACCTTGGACACGGCGTCCTTGACGTCAGCCGGGACCTTGCTGTCGAACGCGTGGTACTCGGCGAGGCCGGCCTTGCCCGTCACGTTGCCGCCCTTGAAGGTGGCGCCCTTGATGGCCTTGATCTGATCGGCGGTGCCCTCGGAAATGAGCTTCATCGCGGAGGTCACGAGGCACTTCTGCGCCTCGGGAACCGTGTTCCACTGGTCGGTGTCGACGCCGATGCAGAAGATCGACTCGCCCGCACCGGACGCCTTGGCGACCTGGCCCAGCGCACCGTTGCCGGTCTTGCCGCCGGCGCCGAAGATCACGTCGGCCTTCTGGTCCAGCTGCTTCTGCGCCTCGGCGGCGCCCCACGCCGGATCGGTGAACGCGTTGTCGCCAGCGGGGTGGTAGACCGTGATGACCTTGATGTCAGAGGCGACCGACTTGGCGCCAGCCTCGAAGCCCTTGGCGAACTTCTCGACGGGGGCGATCTGCATGCCGAGCACCTGGCCGAGCACCTTGGTCTTGCTCAGCTTGGCGGCGAGGACGCCGGCTGCGTAGCCAGCCTGGTCCTCGGGGAACGTCAGACCGGCCAGGTTGGCGATCTCCCCGACCTTGGCGGTGTCCTGGAACTGGTCGATGCCGATGAACTTGACGTTCGGGTTGGCCTTGGCCGCGGCCTGGGTGGCCTCGGTCATCAGAAAGCCGACAGTCACGACGACGTTGTACTTCTTGTCGGTGAACTGCTTGATGTTCGCCGCGTAGTCCTTGGTGTCGGTGGTCTCGACGTACTTCGACTGGGAGCCGGGGATGGCCTTCACGGCAGCCTGGACGCCTTCCCAGGCGGACTGGTTGAAGGACTTGTCGTCCACCTTGCCGCTGTCGGTCACGAGACCGATGCAGAAGGCGTCGGCGGTTCCGCACTCAGCTGCCGGGGCGGCCGCTGTGCCTCCGGCGCAACCGGACAGGGCCAGTGCGGCGGCTGCCGCCAGCGCCAGGGCGCGAATTGCTTTCATTCGGGATACTCCTTCGTTCCCTCGACTGCCGAGGATGTTTCCATGGGTACCGGGTGCTCACGGCTCTGGTCTCGAGCAGTTGTATGACAACCGGCTCGTTGATTGTAGAGCGCGCAACCCCGAGCATGAACCCTAACGATCGAAGCGGGGCTCCGCGAGTCCCATCTTCACCCGAAAATTGTGAATCTTCGGCAAAGTCGTCACCAACCCGGCGCAGCGGACCAACCGGCGTCCACGACCAGAGTCGTCCCCGTGACTCCGGACGCCGCCGGCGATGCCAGGAACGCCACCGCGGCCGCCACTTCGTCCGGCGTCACCGGACGCCCCAGGGGCACGGTCTGCGACCACCGCCCGTGTCCGTCCGGCCACTCCTCGGCGAGCCCCGGCCGCTCGATGAGTCCGGGCGCTACCCCGACGACGCGGACGCCGCGGCGTCCGAGTTCTTGAGCTGCCGCGGCGACGAGCGCGTTGGCGGCCGCCTTGAAGACTGCGTACGCCGCGTGGCCCGGCGCCGGGCGGAACCCCTCGATGCTGCCGACCACGACGATGGCCGGACGCCGCTCCGGCGTCATCCTGCGCGCGGCGGCGTGGATGAGCGAGGCGGTATGGCGCAGCGTCCCGGAGTAGAGGCGGTCCCAGGCGACGGCGTCCAGGTCGGCCCAGGGGGTCAGCTCCTGGCTGGACGCGTTGGCGACGACCACGTCGACCGGTCCGAGCTCGCGCTCGGCGGCGTCCAGCAGGGCGGCGCACGCGGCGTCCACGTCGTCGACCGCCAGGTCCTGGGCAACGACCGCCGCCCGGCGGCCGAGTCGACGCAAGTCGTCGGCCAGGAGGGCCGCGCCGGCGGCGTCCGATCGATGGTGGACCGTGACGTCGCAGCCGGTCTCGGCGAGGGCTCGGCAGAGGGCCCGTCCGAGCCCGCCGGTGGCGCCCGTGACCAGGGCGTGGCGGCTCATGATCGGGTCAGCTCTGTGATGCGTCCGGCCAGCTCGCGGTGGCGGGCGGCCAGATCGGCCCGGGCACCCAGCTCGAAGCAGTCGTCGGTGAAAGCCGGGACGCACCAGCAGGCGACGAGCGTCCACTCGCCCAGGGTGGAGGCCCCCTGCCAGGTGCCGGGTTCGACGACGACACCCGGCCGGGCGGCGTCCAACGTCACGTCGCGGGACGCGTCACTCAAGAGGAGCATGGACGCCGGGGCTCCGGCGAGCCAGGTCCAGGTCTCGGTGACCGACAGGCGGTGCAGCGCGGAGAAGCCGGCGCCGTCCGGGGTCATCAGGAACCAGATGCCGTTGCCAGCCGCGGTCCGCTCGATCGTGCCCCACCAGCCGCCCTCGATCGCCAGCGGCTCGAGGCCGAAGCGGTCGATGACTTCTTGGGGCGTCGCGGACGCGTCCGGCCAGCTCATGGCCATGCCTCGACAGCGGCGGCGGCACGCTCGCGCGACTGCGCCCGCAGGGCTTCGGCGTCGACCGTCGTGGACACCCGGTCGGCGATGACCCGCTCCCCCGCGACGAACACGTCGGAGACGTCCGAGCGGCCGGCCGCGAAGACCAGCAGCGCGTGCACGTCGTGGACCGGGGTCAGGTGCTCGGCGTCCAAGTCGATCAGGAGCAGGTCCGCGTCCTTGCCGACCTCGACGCTGCCCAGCCGGTCGCCCATGCCGAGCGCGCGGGCGCCGACCTGCGTCGCCGCCCGCAGGATGTCGACGGAAGTCACGGCGTCCGGACGCCCCGAGGTGAGCCGGGCGAGCATCGCGGCGAGCCGCATCGCGACCCATAGGTCGAGATCGTTGGAGGAGCTCGTGCCGTCCGTGCCGATGCCGAGCGCCAGGCCGGCAGAGACGGACGCCGCCCAGTGCAGCGCGCCCGAGGCCAGCTTCAGGTTGGACGCCGGGCAGTGCGCGATGGTGGCGTGGCCGCCGATCAGCGCCGGATCGGACGCGAGGTCCAGATGGACGCCGTGGCCGAACACCAGGCCGATCGTCCCGTCCAGCAATCCGGCGTCGGCCAGCACCTGGACGGGGCGGCGTCCGGTCTGGGCGATGACCTGGGCGTTCTCGGCGGCGGTCTCGCTGACGTGGGTGTGAATCAGCGGACGCCGCCAGACGCGGACCACCTGGCCCAGGTCGGCGAGGTGTCCGGGCGAGACGAGATAGGTGCTGTGCGGGCAAGCGAGATCGGGAGCGTCCGGACCGCCGAGCGTCCGGGCGAGGGCGGGCCAGGCTTCGACGTCGGCGAGGCGGCGCTCCCAGGCGAGGCCGTCCGGGCCGGGGCCGTCGAACAGGACGGGTCCCGTGGCCAGGCGCAGCCCCACCTCGGCGGCACCCGCGCGGCCCGCGTCCGGATGAAAGTACATGTCTGCGGCCATCGTGGTGCCGGCGCGCAGCGACTCCAAGGCGCCCAGCGACGTGCCGAGCCGGACGGTGGCGGCGTCCATGATGGCGCCCTCGGCGGCCCAGACCCTAGTGAGGAAGCCGTCGAGATCGACGTCCTCGGCGAGGCCGCGCAGGAGCGTCATCGCCAGGTGGGTGTGCAGGTTGACCAGCCCCGGCATGACCACGCGCCGCGAGCAGTCGATGGTCTCGTCAAGGGTTTCGATGGGCTCGGCCAGCGGGTCGCGTGCGTCGATGATCCGGGCGATCCGTCCGGCGTCGATGAGCACGTCGACGTCGCGCAGCACGGACGCGTCGGCGTCCAGGGTGACGACGTAGGCGCAGTTCTTCAGCAACGTGGTCATGCGGCCCTCCGCGCGAGCACCTCGTCCAACACGGCCAGCACACGCTCGCCGGACGCCGCGAGCACGGCGTTCACGTCCTCAATCGTGATCGGGACGTCTGACAACCCGGCGCAGGGATTGCAGACCAACGAGACCGCGGCGTAGCGCAGCCCGGCCTCGACGGCGAGCGTCACCTCGGGCACCCCCGTCATCCCGGCCACGTGCGCGCCGAGCAGCGCGGCCATGCGCACCTCCGCGGGCGACTCGAACCGCGGCCCCTCGAAGCAGGCGTAGACGCCCCCGTCCCGCAGCTGGACGCCGACCGCGGCGGCGGCGTCCAAGAGCTCGCGACGCAGCGCCGGATGGTAGGCGTCGGCGACGTCGACGTGGACGACGCCGCGCGGACCAGACCCGTCGAAGAACGTCAGCACCCGCGACTTGGTGAAGTCGAGGAAGTCGTCCAGGCAGACCAGTGCGCCGTTGGCGAGCGAGGTGTCGATCGAGCCGACGGCGTTGATGGCGAAGACGTCCCGGACGCCGGCGTCGGCGAGGGCGGCGATGTTCGCCCGGTAGTTCACCAGATGGGGCGGCACGGAATGCCCCGCTCCGTGCCGGGTCAAGAACAGCACCCGGACGCCGTGCCAGGTGCCCTCGACGTAGCGGGCGGGCCCGTACGCGGTCTCGACGTCGCGCATCGTCGGATCGGTCAGCTGGGCCAGGTTGTAGAACCCCGTTCCCGCGATGATCGCGATGGGGGCTGAGGGATCAGCCGTGACCACGGGGGCGTCCGAGAGCATCGCCGGTCCTTTCCGGGGCGTCCACGATCGGGACGCGGTGAAAGTCCCAGCCTAGCCAACGCGAGGTTGGTGGGCGGTAGCGTGGCTCAGCACGAAGGCCGCGGTGAAGCCGGCCACGAGCATGAGGCCGCCGCCGACTCCGGGATGCCGTCGAGCATCGCGCCCAGCACGAGCGCCGACGCTCCCCCGGCGGACGCGTGCGTCTGCATCGTGGGGCTCTTGCGGCGATGACCGCCCCAGGCGTCGATCAGCCAGTCGCCGACGAAGAACGTCAGCGCACCGGCCGCGAGGCCCGTGATCGTCGCGAGATGGCCAGCGCCCTCGAACGACTCCAACGTCAGCTCGAACGCCACCGCGCTCATCAGGACGCCGGCGCCGAAGCCCATGACGAGCCCGATGGTCCGGACGCTGGCCCGGGCGTACAGCCCCAGCACCGCCCCGAGCAGGAGGGCGAGCCCGGCGACGAGCCCCCACCAACCGGCGAGCAGCACCTGAACCACGTCCTGACAAGCGTCGAAGCCCGAACCATGGCGGTCAGATCAGGACTCGGCCATGAGGCTCAGGCCTCGTCTGAGCGCCCCATTGGCCAGAGCTGGGGAACGTCCTGGACGAACGCCTGTAGCAGTTCCTCGGACGCCTCCAGCGCGCTGAGTTCGCCGTGCCCCACCTTGGCCTCCAGCTCGCCCCGGATCGCCATGACCCGCTCCGAGCGTCGGACGCCGTCCAGCACGCCGTCCTCCACGAGCGACCACAGCCACTCGAGCTGCTGGGCGTTGCGGCGGGCGGCCAGGCCCCCGTGATCCTCGACGTAGACCCGATGCTCCAGGATGGCGGCCCAGACGTCGTCGAGCCCCATGCCCGTGTATGACGAAGACGTCAACACCGGCGGACGCCGCGCGGCGGGGTCCGAGATCATCAGCCGCATCGCGGACGCCAGGTCGCGCGCCGCCACGCGAGCCTCGGCCTCGTGATCGCCGTCGGCCTTGTTGACCGTGATGACGTCGGCCAGCTCCAGAATCCCGCGTTTGATGCCCTGCAGTTGATCGCCGGCCCGAGCGAGCGTGATCAGCAGGAACGTGTCGACCATGTCGGCTACCGCGACCTCGGACTGGCCCACGCCCACCGTCTCGACCAGCACGACGTCGTAGCCGGCCGCCTCCAGCACGAGCATCGACTCGCGGGTCGCCCGCGCCACGCCGCCCAGGTGACCCGCCGACGGCGACGGACGGATGAACACGTTCTGCTCGGAGGCTAGCTCGCCCATCCGGGTGCGATCGCCCAGAATCGAGCCACCCGTGCGCGTCGACGACGGGTCGACCGCCAGCACCGCGACCTTGTGGCCGCGGTCGACGAGGCGGCGTCCCATCGCGTCGATGAACGTCGACTTGCCAGCGCCGGGCACCCCCGAGATGCCGACCCGCACGGCGCGTCCGGTGTGGTCACTCAGGGCCGTCAAGAGCTGGCGAGCGCGATCACGATCGACCGGACGCGACGACTCGACCAGGGTGATGGCCTTTGCGACCAGCGGCCGGGAGTTGGCGAGGACTCCCGCCGCCAACTCCTCGACCGTCGGGGACTTCCTCACGCGGTCGCCTTCGCCACCAACTTGGTGAGCATGTCGATCGCAGCCTCGGGGATCACCGTGCCGGGCGGGTAGATCGCGTCGGCCCCGGCGGCGCGGAGCTCGTCGAAATCCTGCTCGGGGATGACGCCGCCGACCACGATCATCATGTCGTTCGCGCCCTGGGCGTCCAGCTCCTTACGGAGCGCAGGCACCAGGGTGAGGTGTCCGGCCGCCAGCGACGAGACGCCGACCACGTGCACGTCGGCCTCGATCGCCTGGCGGGCGACCTCCTCGGGCGTGCTGAACAGCGGGCCGACATCCACGTCCATGCCGAGGTCGGCGTACGCCGTCGCGATGACCTTCTGACCGCGGTCGTGGCCGTCCTGGCCCATCTTGGCGACCAAGATGCGCGGACGGCGTCCCTCGGCCTTCTCGAAGTCGGCGACCAGGGACCGGGCCTTGGCCACGGCCGAGGTCTCCCCCGCCTCTGCGCTGTACACGCCGGAGATCGTACGGATCTGCGCGGTGTAGCGCCCAAACACCTTCTCCAGCGCGTCGCTGATCTCGCCGACCGTCGCCTTGGCGCGGGCAGCGTCGATGCTCAGCTTGAGCAGGTTCCGCTCGGGATCGGTCGGATCGGCGTTCTCGGCCGCCCACGTGAGCTTCGCCAGCGCGGCCGCCACGGCGTCCGGATCGCGCTCGGCGCGCAGCCGCGCCAACTTGGCGATCTGGGTGTCGCGGACGGAGTTGTTGTCGACCTTGAGCACCTCAGGCTTGACGTCGTTCTCCACGAGGTAGCAGTTGACGCCGACGAGCGGCTGGCGTCCGGAGTCGATGCGGGCTTGGGTCCGGGCGGCGGCCTCCTCGATGCGCATCTTGGGGATGCCGGCCTCGATCGCCTTGGCCATGCCGCCGGCGGCTTCGACCTCCTCGATGAGCTTCCAGGCCGCGTTGGCCAGGTCGTTCGTCAGCTTCTCGACGTACGCGGAGCCGGCCCACGGGTCGACGGAAGCGCACGTGCCCGACTCCTGCTGGATGAACAGCTGAGTGTTGCGGGCGATGCGGGCCGAGAAGTCGGTCGGCAGCGCGATGGCCTCGTCGAGCGCGTTGGTGTGCAGCGACTGCGTGTGGCCCTGCGTGGACGCCATGGCCTCCAGGCAGGTTCGCATCACGTTGTTGTAGACGTCCTGGGCGGTCAGCGACCACCCGGACGTCTGCGAGTGCGTGCGCAGCGACATCGACTTGGCGTTCTTGGCGCCCGAGTCCTTCACGAGCTTCGCCCACAGCATGCGGGCGGCGCGCATCTTGGCGACCTCCATGAAGAAGTTCATGCCGATGGCCCAGAAGAAGCTCAGGCGCGGCGCGAAGGCGTCCACGTCGAGTCCGACCTTCTGACCGGCGCGGATGTACTCCACCCCGTCGGCCAGCGTGTACGCCATCTCGATGTCGGCCGTCGCCCCGGCCTCCTGCATGTGGTAGCCGGAGATCGAGATCGAGTTGAACTTCGGCATGTTCGCGGACGTGAACGCGAAGATGTCGGAGATGATCCGCATGCTCGGGGTCGGCGGATAGATGTAGGTGTTGCGGACCATGAACTCCTTCAGAATGTCGTTCTGAATCGTTCCGGCCAGCTGATCGGGCGTGACGCCCTGCTCCTCCGCGGCCACCACGTAGAGCGCCAGGATCGGCAGCACGGCGCCGTTCATCGTCATCGAGACCGACATCTGGTCGAGCGGGATGCCGTCGAAGAGCTGCCGCATGTCGAGGATGGAGTCGATGGCCACGCCTGCCATGCCGACGTCGCCGACGACGCGCGGGTGGTCGGAGTCGTAGCCGCGGTGGGTCGCGAGGTCGAAGGCGACCGACAGGCCCTTCTGGCCCGCCGCCAGGTTGCGGCGGTAGAAGGCGTTCGACTCCTCGGCCGTGGAGAAGCCGGCGTACTGCCTGACCGTCCAGGGCTGGTTCACGTACATCGTCGAGTACGGCCCGCGCAGGAACGGCGGCAGACCCGGGTAGGTGGCCAGGAAGTCGAGGCCCTCGTACGCGGAGTCGTCGTACAGCGGCGGCACCAGGATGTGCTCCGGCGTCTGCCACCCGGCGCTGACCGTGGGCAGGCTGTCGCGGACCTGCTCGAAGCGGGACGACGCGTCCGCGGGAACCTCCGCCGCGCCCAGCTCGACGGTTTCGAAGCTCGGGAAAGTGCTCACTTGTGGGCCTCCACTCGGTCCAGGGTCGCCTCGGTGAAGGCCACCACGTCCATGCCGTCGAAGATCTCGCCGTCGATCACGGCGGACGCGGCCTCGTCACCGACCTCCTTGAGGCGTCCGGCGAGGTACACCGTGTCGACACCGGCTTCCTTCAACGCCGTCGCGACGGCGATGGCTTGGTCGGCGTACACCTTGGCGGAGCTGCAGAGGATCGCGACCTTCGCGCCGGACGCCGCGGCCTGCGCGGCGATCTCGGCCGGCGTCCCGCCCTCGCTGGACGGATGCGAGAAGCCGCCGACCAGCAGCAGGTTGGACGCGAACTGCTCGCGTCCGCCGAAGTCGCGTCGGGCTCCGAGGCACGCCAGGAAGACCGGCGGACGCCCCGCGGCCGCGGAGCGATCCCGGAGGGACTCGAACACCTCGGCGTCGCGCTTGGGTTGCAGGCCACCGCGGACCACGGCGGCCGGACGCGGCTTGGCGTCCACCGTCGGCTCGACGGCCTGGGGGAACATCGACACCCCCGTGATGGGCTGCTTGCGGGTCGCCAGGGCCTTGGCCCGGGCGTCGTTCACCGCGGCGATCTGGGACGCCACCAGGCCGTCGGCGAGCGCCTTGGCCATGCCGCCCGCGGCCTCGAGCTGCTGGAAGAGCGCCCACGCCTTCGTGGCCAGCTGATCGGTCAGCGACTCCACAAACCAGGAGCCACCCGCCGGATCAGCCACGCGACCGACGTTGGACTCCTCCATGGCCACGAGCTGCGTGTTGCGCGCCATGCGACGGCCGAGCTCGCTCGGCAGGCCGTGGGCCGTGTCGAACGGCAGCGTCGTGATGATCTCGGCGCCGCCGACGGCCGCCGCGAACGTGGCGATCGTGCCGCGCAGCAGGTTCACGTAGGCGTCGTCGCGGGTGACCATGCGCCACGAGGTGACGGCGTGCTGGACCCCGCCGCGCTCGGCGTCGGGCACCCCGAGCACCTCGCCCACGCGTGCCCACAGCCGGCGCAGCGCGCGCAGGCGGGCGATGGTCGTGAACTGGTCGGCGTTTGCCGGGACCCGGAAGGTGATCTGCGAGAAGGCCACCGACGGGCTGACGCCGCCGGCGTCCAACGCCCGCACGTACTCCAGACCGGACGCGATCGCGTACGCCAGGACCTCGACGTCGCCGGCCCCCGCGTTGTCGTAGACGAGCACGTCGACCGTGAGGCCGCGAACGTCGCCGAACTCCTTGGCGGTCGTGACGGCCTTGACCAGGCCGCCCAGGTTCGCCGGGGTTCCGGTCAGCGCGGCCACCGCGAGCGGGTCGATGCCCAGGTTGCCTGAGCACTCGGACGCTTTCCCGGACGCGCGGAAGAACGCGGCGAGGGCGTCCGCCCCGGCCTGCTGATCCTCCACACCCGAGACCGCGATGCAGCACATCTCGGGCTTCACGCCGGCGAGGGCCGCCGCGAGATCGGCGGGCGCCACGGCGTCCGACCCGACCCGCAGCCAGACCGAGCCGGCCCCGTTGGACAAGTCGTCCAGCACGGCGGCGTTCGTCGCCCGGACGTCGCCGTCCTCGTGCAGCGCCCGGACCAGCCAGCCGGAACCCAGCCGCGCCTTGGTGCCGCGGGTGAAGGGCATCACGCCCGGGTAGCCGAGCGGCGCGGGGGCGTCGGACGCGGTGTACAGGGGCTCGATCGTCAAACCGTCGACCGAGGTCGAGCGCAGGCGCCCCAGCGCCTGATCGATGGTGAGTTCGGTGCCTTCCGGACGCCTGCGGTTGAGGACCTTCAGGACCTCTTTCTCCCACTGCTCCTGGGTGGGTGCCGCGAAGTCGCCGGCAAGCTTCAGCGCTTGTTCCGTCATGCGTCTCACCCTATCGCCGGGCGACCGTGCCGGCCCGACGCGTACCAAATCAGCGAACTTGGCGGACCAGCGCTTCGGCCGAGTCGATCATGCGCCGGGTCTCGCCCTCCCAGCCCGGCTCCTGGCCGCGGTAGGGGCCGGTGGCCAGCGAGATCACGACCGCGGCGGCTCGGAGCCGCAGCTCGATGGGGTCCACGCGGCGATCGAAGACCGGCACCCACTCGCGGATGAGCGTGTGCACCCGCTCGGCCTGGCTGGCCGTCATGTGCTGGATGGTCGACAGGTGCGCGATCAGGCACGCGAGGTCGTCGGCGCGCCGCCCGGGACCGATCGTGTCGATGTCGAGGACGCCACAGATCCGTCCTCGGGCCACGTGGATCTGCCCCTCGTGGAAGTCACCGTGCGTCGGCTCGTCCCCGGGCGGATAGGACGCCAGCCCGTCGCCGATCTCGCGCGTCAGCCATGTCATCCTCGGGGCGAGGGCAGGGAGCGAGGCAGCCACCATCTCGGCGTAGTGACCCACGGCGTCCGCCCACGGGGCCCGTCGCTCGAGTTTGGCGACCGACGCCGGGAAGGAGTCCAGCAGGCCGACCAGCTGCTCGGCGGTGCAGGGGGCCACGTCGTCGAAGACGGCGTTCGCCAGCGGACGCCCCGGCAGCTGCCGCAGGACCAGCAGGTGATCCGGGGTGGCCGCCGCGATCTCGGGGGCTGGCACGCGGGCGTCCAACAGCAGCCGGTGGCGGGCGCTGACGGCGCGGAACAGCTGCTCCCGCAGCACCTTGATGAAGAACGTCTCGGGCGGATGGCCGACGGAAACCCGCAGCACCGCCCGCCGCCGTGGCCGGTAGCCGATCATCTCCAGGTCCAGCTCGGACGCGTGCGCCCGCTGGGCGGTGACCGAGTACTCGTTGAGCAGCCGGGCCACGGATTCCGGATACGCCGCGCGGCGCAGGCCGGGCAGGTCCGGGTCGTCGGGGTAGATCCACACGGCCACCTCGCGGTCGCCGTCGCCGAAGATCTGCGCCCGCTCGTCGGACGCCGTCACGCCAGCGGCGCGTGCCGAGACACCGAGGAATTCCTCACGGCGTCCATAGGGCCAGTCGACCTCAGCGGCGTACGTGGCCGTCGTCGAATGACCAGGGTTCGTGTCGATGTGGTCAAGTGCCCACGAGACAAGCGCGCCCCCGGCGTGGTCGACGGCAGCGGCCAAGACCGCGCCCACGGCGTCCGACGCCAGCAGGTTCGATCCGTCGTCGACAATGCTGGTGATGGTGGCTCCTCAAGGCCCGTTCGCGGAATGCGACGTCACCTTACTAGCCGGACGCCTCCGCGGCAGTTCCGCGCGCGACCGTGATGCGCGCGGCCCGGCGCCCGTCCAACTCGGTGACGGTGAGCTTGAACGCCTGGACGCCGTCGCTCGCGGCGGCGTCCGGCAGGTCTTCGGAGATGCTGTCGCCGACGGACGGGAGGCGTCCGAGCTGGGCCATGACGAAGCCCGCGACGGTGTCGTAGGGGCCTTCCGGCAGCAGGGCGCCGAACTCCTCGGCGAACTCTTCGAGGGTGGTGAGCCCGTCGATCTCGCCGCTCACCGCGGACGTCGTGGGGCGCTCCTCGTCGACAGCGTCGAATTCGTCGGTGATGTCGCCGACCAGCTCCTCGACCAGGTCCTCGAGCGTGACGATGCCGGCCGTACCGCCGTACTCGTCGGTCACGATCACCATGTGCGAGTTCGTCGAGCGCATCAGCGTCATGGCTCGCAGGAGGCGCACCGTCTGCGGCAGCGAGTCGATCGGACGCACCAGCTGGCCGATGGGCGCCTGACGCTCGGCCGGATCCAGGTCGAACAGGTCGCGGATGTGCAGAAAGCCCACCACATCGTCGACGTCGCGCCCGACCACCGGGTAGCGGCTGTGCGACTTGCCCGCCAGGTCGCGGATCGCGCGGTACGCCGGCAGGTCGGCGTCCAGGAAGTCGACCTCGGTGCGCGGCAGCATGACCTCGCGGAGGCTCTTGTCGCCCGCGGAGAAGACCTCGTCGACGATCTGCCGCTCTTCGGCACCCAGGGTCGCGGACGTGCTGACCAACTGGCGCAGTTCCGCGTCGGTCACCTCCTCGCGGGAGGCTTTCGGGTCACCCCCCAGGATGCGCACCACCACGTCCGTCGAAACACCCAGAAACCAGATCACCGGACGGGCCACCCTGGCGATGACGCTGACCATGGGAGCCAGTGCCATGGCGAACGACTCGGCCCGCTGCATCGCGAGCCGTTTGGAAGCTAGTTCGCCCAGCACGATGGAGAAATACGAGATCGCCAATGTGATCAAAACCAGGGACACCGGAGAAGCGACGTCGGCTGGCAGGCCCAAGGCAACCAGGACCGGGGTCAAGTCCTCAGCCAAGGTCGCGCCACCGAACGCGGCCGACAGGAAGCCCGACAATGTCACGCCGATTTGGACCGCTGACAAGAAGCGGTTGGGACTGGCAGCGAGCGCCGCAACCGTGGCCCCGCGCTTGCCCCGGCCAGCCAGCCCCTTGACCTGGGACTCGCGCAGGGACACCAGCGCCATCTCCGCTGCTGCGAACACTCCGCCAACCAGGATGAAGGCGAGGATCAGCAGCACGTTGGCGACGATCGGATTCAACGAATACTCCTGGCGCCCGGTGTCGGTCGCCCGGGCGCATCGACGCTACCACGGGCTCGCTGACGCCAGCAGGGACAGACGACGCGGTGAGGAGTCCTAGGCTTTCGGCATGAAGGTAGCTCTCGCGTTGGGATCCGGCGGTGCTCGCGGCTGGGCGCACATCGGTGTGCTCCAGGTGCTGCATGAGCGGGGGCACGAGGTCTCCGCGATCGCGGGCACGTCCGTGGGTGCGCTCATCGGCGGGCTCCAGGCGGCCGGCGCACTGGACGCGTTCACCGAGTGGATCACGGCGCTGAACCAGCGCGAGCTGTTAATGCTGCTGGATCCGGCGATCGGGATGCCGGGCGTCGTCCGGGCGCAGCGGGTGCTGGACAAGATCAGCGACATGCTGGACGGCGCGCGCATCGAAGAGCTGCCGATCCCCTACGTCGCGGTCGCCACGGACCTCGTCGCCCAGCGCGAGGTCTGGTTCGAGCACGGCCCCGTCGCCGCGGCGATCAGGGCGTCCATCGCGATCCCGACCGCGATCACGCCGGTCAAGCTCCACGGACGCGTTCTGGTGGACGGTGGGCTGATGAATCCCGTCCCGATGGACGCCGTGACGGCCTGGTCCGCCGACTTCACCCTCGCGGTTGACCTGAACGCCCCGGGCGCCCGCGGCACCGGCGGCCAGCCGGTCGCCGAGTCGTCCGACGAGTCCGAGTCGGCCGCGGCCAGCTGGCTCGGTGGCCTGCGGCGCAGCGCGGTGCACGCGGCCGAGGTGGCGGCGGCTCAGCTGTCGCCCCTGACGCACCTCGGACGCCGCGAGGACGACGGCGCGTCGGCGTCCGATCTCGGTTTCGAGGACCTCCCGCGGGACCTGAAGACGCTGGACGTGCTGACGATGTCGCTGAACGCCAGCCAGGCGCTGGTGACGCGGTTCCGGACCGCCGCCAATCCACCCGATGTCTGGGTCCACGTCCCGGTGGACTCGTGCGGCACTCTCGACTTCCTCCGCGCGACCGAGATGATCGCCCTGGGCCGCGAGCGCGCCCTCGAGGCGCTCGACCGAGCGGGCTACTGATGGTGGCCCGATGAGGGTGCTCGTCGTCTCCGACACCCACGCGCCGTCGCGCTGGCGGGGAACGCCGGCGGGTTTGGCGGACGCGCTGGCGTCCGGACCCGACTTGATCCTGCATGCCGGCGACGTCTGCCGTCCCGAGGTGCTCAACGGGCTGTCGCAGTGGGCCCCGGTGCGCGCGGTGCTCGGTAACAACGACGGACCGGAGCTGCGCCGCTGGGGCGCTACGCCCTGGTTCGAGGAGACGCTCGACGGGTTGGCAGTCGCGATGATCCACGACTCCGGGGATCGCACCGGCCGCGCCGGGCGCATGCGGCGACGCTTCCCGGACGCCTCGCTCGTCATCTACGGCCACTCGCACATCCCGTGGGACGCCTACGACGAGCCCACCGGCCTGCACCTGTTCAACCCCGGCTCCCCCACCGACCCGCGCCGCCAGCCGTTCGGCACGTTCGGGTGGCTGACCATCGAGGACGGACGCCTCGTGGCGTCCGAGATCGTCCGGGCGGACTGAGCGAGGGCTTCGACAAGCTCAGCCAACGGTCCGCGACCCGGACTCGACAGGCTCGGCCAACGACCTCGACAGGCTCAGCCAACGACAGAGGCGCTCGGCTTCGACAAGCTCAGCCAACGGTCCGCGACCCGGGCTTCGACCAGCTCAGCCGACGACCGGGGACGCTCAGGCTTCGATCCCTGAGCCTGTCGAAGGGCTCCGCACCTAGCGACTGCCCCAGTTCCACCGCGGACGGGTGAGCAGCCCCTGGTCCGCGACCAGGGTCTCGCCGAGCCGCTTGGTCAACTCAACCGAGGCGGTCCGCCGACCCTTCAGCTCGGCCACCAGCGCGGCGCTGTGGGTGATGACCACGACCTGGGTGCGCGTCGCGGCGTCCTTGATGAGGCGTCCCAGCGCGGGCAGCACCTGCGGGTGCAGGGAGGTCTCGGGCTCGTTCAACACCAGCAGCGACGGCGGCCGCGGGCTGTGCAGGGCGGTCGCCATCAGCACGTAACGCAGGGTGCCGTCCGACCATTCGGACGCCGCGAGCTCGCGCAGCATCCCCGGCTGGCGCATCGTCAGCTCGAAGCGCCCGGACGCCTCCTCGACCTGCACGGTCGCACCATCGAACGCGTCGGCCACGGCGTCCGCGAAGGGCCTCGCCCAGGCCGACTCGATGATCGTCCGGACGGCGGCAGGCAGGTCCGAGCCGTCGGCCGCGAGCACCTGGGTGCGCGTGCCGACCACCGCGCGGCGGGCCGGCGCGTCGGCGTCCACCCGAAAGGTGTCGTAGAAGCGCCACGACAGCACCTCGTCGCGGACGGCCGCGACGTCCGGATACGCCACGGGATCGGACAGCTCGTCCAGCAGCCCCGCGTGCGGCGGCAGACGCCAGCCCAGATCGGCCAGGGCCGTCGTCGAGCGCACCTTGACCGTGCTGCGATTGCGCTCGACCAGGACGCTGGAAGGCCGTAGCTCGGGAGCGGCGAACACCGCCTCCCGCTTGATCTCGGGGTCGCGGAAGAACATCGTCCGGTCGCCGGCCTGCGGCAGGCCGAGGTCGATGAGGTAGCCGAGGTGCTCGGTCGCGAAGCCCAGCGTCAGGCTGATCGGCGCCTTGCGGCGTCCGGTGCCCTGAACCGGCGCCTCGCCGCGGATCATCGCGCCGCTCACGAACTCGGGCCCGGCCCACAGCACCGAGCTCAGCCCGCCGGCCCGAGCCAGCGAGGCGATCAACTGGCCGCGGGCGGCGTCCGACAAGAGCCCGAACGCCCGGTACAGGCTCGACTTGCCGACCCCGTTGGCGCCCGTGACGACCGTCAGCGGGCCGAGCTCGAAGACGACGTCGCGCAGTGACCGGTAGCCGTGGACGGCCAGGACTTTGAGCATGGCCCCACGCTACGAGGCCCCGCCGACAGTTCTCAGCGCGACGGCTGGGTCACGCGCGAGCGGTCGAGGATGCCCTCTGCCCCCCGGACGAAGCCGCGGACGAAGCCGGCGCCCCACGAGACGTGGGTCACGGCCATCGCGACGACGTTGCGAGCGTGGTCCCCCCAGGACGCCCCACCCAGCCGCGAGGACGCCGCCGCGAGGCCCACCGCGTAGACCACCGGGGCGGACGCCACGCACGCGAGCCCCGCCCGGACCACACCTGCCGGACGCCTCGCCAGGCCCAGGGCCGCGACGGGGCTGAGCGCCAGCGCGCACACCAGGATCGGCGGGGCGAGGTAGCGCAGCGGGGTCGTCCCCTGGCGCCTGACCAGCTCACCCCGCCAGACGCCCGTGGCGAACATCTGGCTCCACAGCTTGTCGACTGTTTCGCGCGGGTAGTAGACGACCTTGACGCTCGGCACCAGCCAGACGAGGCGTCCGGACGTGCGCAGACGAGACGCCAACTCCCAGTCTTCACACCGCCGCAGGGTCTCGTCGTAGCCCCCGAACTCCTCCAGGACGCCCCGCCGGAAGACGCCGAGGTACGCCGACTCGGCCGGTCCCTCGACGTCGGAGTCGTGATGCGCCCCGCCGCCGAGCCCGAAGGGGCTCTTGTAAGCACGCGCCACGGCCTCACCGAACGGGGTCTTGCCTTGGGCGTCCATCAGGCCGCCGACCACGGCCGCGCTCGTGCGCTCCAGGGCGGCCACCATGGTGGCCGTGTAGTCCGGCGGAAGAGTGGAGTGGGCATCGACACGCACGATGACGTCGTGTCGGGCAGCCGCGATCGCCAGGTTGAGGCCGAGCGGAATGTTCGCCTCGGGCACCCTCACGAGCCGGACGCGGGCGTCCTCGGCGGCCAGACGGTCCGCGACGGCGTCCGTATCGTCGGTGCTGGGCCCGAGCGCGAGGACGAGCTCGGACGCCCCGCTGTAGCGCTGATCGAGGATGGCCCTGACGGCCTCTTCCAGGTGATCGGCCTCGTTGAGGACCGGCATCACGTAGGTCACCGCCGCCTGCTCCTGCATCGGTCGAGACTAACAGCGAGCCTCCCGGGTTAGCCTGAGCCATGCCATCGTTTCGGGCCGTCCAGGAGATCAGCGACGTGCGTCCGGGACATGCCCCGGACGAGGTTCTCGACGTTGCGGTCGCGGCCTGCCAGGCGTCCGGCCACAAGGTGGAGGCATTCGATGTTGACGTCATCGCCGGACGCGCGCGCATCTGGGTTCGCTACTCGGTGGCCGACTCGAGCCTCGACGAGGAGGACACCGAAGCCTGGGAGGTGGCCGAGGCGATCCATCGGGCCGTCCACGAGGTCGCGGTGAGCGGGCTGGCCGAGCCGTTTCGTCGGATCGGGGGCCGCTGGTCCCGCGTCCGCAGACCGGTGAATAGGCCAGGCCGCTGATCGCTAGGCTGCACGACCGTGACGAACCCCAGCAGCAGGACCACCGTTCCGCCCGCGGCGTCCGGTGTGGACTCCGGCCACTGGGTGCTGAGCTTCGCCTGCGACGACCGCCAGGGCATCGTCCACTCGGTGACGGGGGCGATCGCGCAGGCCCAAGGCAACATCACCGAGCTGCAGCAGTTCACCTCCGACGAGTCCGGACGCTTCTTCATGCGCGTCCAGGTGCAATCCGGCTTCGATCGGTCGGTGTTCGAGCACGCGGTGGCGCCCGTGGTCTCGGAGCTCGCCGCTGATTGGGCACTGGACTACGTCGGACGCCGTCGCCGCACCCTGATCCTGGCGTCCAGGGCCGGACACTGCCTCAACGACCTGCTCTATCGGCAGCGGATCGGTGACCTCCCGATCACGGTCGCCAAGATCATGGCCAACCATCCGGACCTCGGCGACCTGGCGTCCTTCTACGGCGTCCCGTTCGAGTCCCACGTCGTCCTGCCCGAGACGAAGGCAGACTTCGAGCAGCAGGTGCTGAACGCGGTCGCCGAGCACGACATCGAACTGGTCGTGCTGGCTCGCTACATGCAGATCCTGTCGCCGCGGCTGTGCGAGGCGTTGGCCGGGCGGGCCATCAACATCCACCATTCGTTCCTGCCCGGGTTCAAGGGCGCGAACCCGTACCGGCAGGCGCACGCCCGCGGGGTGAAGCTGATCGGTGCGACCGCCCACTTCGTGACCGGAGACCTCGACGAAGGCCCGATCATCGAGCAGAACGTCCAGCGCGTCGACCACGCCGACACCGTCGCCGACATGACCGCGATGGGCCACGAACTCGAGTCCCGGACTCTGGCGACCGCCGTCCGTTTGTACGCCGAGCACCGCGTCCTCCTGGATGGCGCCCGCACGGTCGTCTTCAGCTAGAAGGCGCGTCCGACAAGGTCATTCGTCCTTCGTTCGGACGCCGTCGCGCCAGTTTCCCGTGGTTCAGCCCCACCACGGACGCCGAGCCACTAGCGTCGGTCGGCGGCTGGCCGCGTCAACGTTTGATCACGTCCTGGATTCGGTTGGGAAAAAACTGGGTTTGAGTGCTTTACACATATCACCACGTCGTGATTCCCTATGCCGAGCCTCTACGGAGGTGCCGCAACATCCACCGGGCGACGGCCCCGAAACCGATGTGGTTGGCCACCATTTCGTGACAACCACCAGGCCCGACCAATGGAGGTCGAATGACGACACCCGACGAGCGCACGCCAGGCAGTGGCGCGTCCTCGCACGAGCAAGCTGATCTGCGCACCTATGACACCGAGCGTCACCTGCCGGCGTCCCATAACCCGCTCCCCGCCCTGAACACCGTGGGCTCCGCGAAGGACCCGATCGCCGAAGAAGCCTTCGTCGAGGTCCAGGGCTCTGCCGAGTTCGCCGAGTTGACCAAGCGCTTCCGCGGCTTCGCCTTCCCGATGACCGCCGCGTTCCTCATCTGGTACTTCGGCTACGTGCTGCTGTCCGTGTACGCCAAGCCGTTCATGGCCCAAGAAATCGGCCTCGGCCACGTCAACATGGGCACCCTGCTGGGTCTCCTCCAGTTCGTCACCACGTTCCTGATCACGTGGCTCTACATGCGCCACATGAGCAAGAACATCGATCCGCTGTCCGCGAAGCTGCGGGCCAAGCTGGAGGGGGCAGGCAAGTGAACTTCCTCGAAATCGGCGTCCCCGCCCTCAACATCGCCGTCTTCGCGGTCTTCGTGATCGCGACCATGACGATCATCGTCAAGGTCACCTCGGGCAGCAACAAGAAGTCGGCGTCCGCGTTCTACACCGGCGGCGCCCAGTTCTCCGGAACCCAGAACGGCTTCGCCATCGCCGGCGACTACCTGTCTGCGGCGTCCTTCCTCGGCATCACGGGTGCCATCGCGTTCACGGGCTACGACGGCCTGCTGTACTCGATCGGCTTCCTCGTCGCCTGGCTCGTCGCTCTGCTGCTCGTCGCCGAGCCGCTGCGCAACACGGGCAAGTACACGATGGCCGACGTGCTGTCCTTCCGCATGGAGAACAAGCCGGTCCGCCTCGCTGCGGCCATCTCGACCCTGGTCATCTCGTTCTTCTACCTGCTCGCCCAGATGGCCGGCGCCGGTGGCCTCGTGTCACTGCTGCTCGGCCTGAACGGTGACCTGCCCCAGAACATCGTCATCGTGATCGTGGGCGCCCTGATGGTCGCCTACGTCCTCGTCGGTGGCATGAAGGGCACGACGTGGGTCCAGATGATCAAGGCCGTCCTGCTCGTCGCGGGCGCCGGCATCATGACCGTCTGGGTCTTGGCCCAGTTCGGCTTCAACCTGTCGAACGTCATGGACGCAGCCCTCGTCAAGAACAAGGACGCCGGCGCAGGCCTCGTCCCGTCGTTCGCGCAGGGCGCCAAGTACAAGGATCCGCTCGCGTTCCTGTCGCTGGCCACCGCCATCGTCCTCGGCACCGCGGGACTGCCCCACGTGCTGATGCGCTTCTACACGGTGCCCACGGCCAAGGAGGCCCGCAAGTCGGTGTCCTGGGCCATCGGCCTGATCGGCTCGTTCTACCTGTTCACGCTGGTGCTGGGCTACGGCGCGGCCGCCCTCGTGGGCAACAAGACGATCAACGGCCTGCCCGGCAAGGCCAATGCGGCCGCCCCGGCGCTGGCGTTCTTCCTGCCCGGCCAGGGCACGCCCGGCTCGATCTTCCTCGCCGTCATCTCGGGCGTGGCCTTCGCCACGATCCTCGCGGTGGTCGCGGGCCTGACGATCGCCGCCTCGGCGTCCTTCAGCCATGACATCTACAACTCCGTCATGCGCAACGGCAAGGCGGACCCGGCGGACGAGGTCCGCGTGGCCCGCATGACCGTGCTGGTCATCGGCGCGCTGGCCATCTTCGGCGGCATCTTCGCCAAGAGCATGAACATCGCGTTCCTGGTCGCGCTCGCGTTCGCCGTCGCGGCGTCCGCGAACCTGCCCTCGATCCTGTTCTCGCTCTACTGGAAGCGGTTCAACACCCGCGGCTCGATCTGGTCCATCTACGGCGGCCTGATCATCTCGCTCGTGCTGATCATCTTCTCCCCCGCCGTCTCGACCCCGATCGGGTCGAAGACCAAGCTGGCGAGCGCGATGTTCCCGGATGCCTCCTTCGCGTGGTTCCCCTGGGACAACCCGGCTCTGATCTCGGTGCCGCTGTCCTTCCTCCTCGCCTACCTCGGCACCGTGTCGACCGGCAAGAAGGACTCGGATTACCCGCTCAAGCAGGCCGAGATGGAGGTCCGCTCCATGACCGGCGCCGGGGCCGAAGGCGCGATCGCGCACTGAGTCCCGGGCTTCGGCCCAACATGCACGGTGCCCGCCGGATTCGTCCGGGGGGCACCGCTGCGTTTCCGGCTGGACGTCGGGACCGGCCCTGGAATCAGTTGCGGTCGAGCAGTCGGAGGACCGTCACTTTGCCGGCGTCAGCCATGAGCCGCCAGACGGCGCCCTGGCCGGCAGCGCGGACGCCTCCGTCCGTCCCGATGACCGCGCAGGTGTTCTCGTCGACGGCGATGGCCTCGGCGATTCGACCTTCCGCGACGAGCGCGGCGGTTCGCCCCACGAGGCCGAGCCCGGCGTGGGCGTCCACCGTGGGCCGGATCAGACCGAGCCCAGGGGCCAGGACGACCTCGTCGAAGCCTTCGCTGGCCAGATCGGGTGCGATCTGGACGCCGCCGAGCCGCCAGCCCCCGATCAGGGCCATGTCCGAGGCGATCATGGCGCCGGCCGACATGCCGAGGTAGGGCAGGCCGGCCGCGACCGCAGCCCGGATCTGCTCCGCGACACCCATGACCGCGGCGTGATAGCCGGGCGTCAGCCCGCCGCCGATGAAGAGCCCGTCGGCGTCGGCGAAGTCAGCCACGGCCAGCGTCTCGGCACCCACCAACTGCACGATGCGCACCTCGCCGGCCCCCAGCGCGATGAGGTCACCGCGGTAGTCGTCGTGGTAGGCCGCGCCTTCCTCGTACGTCTCGCCCCACAGCACGACCACGATGAGCGGACGCCGACCGGTCCGCTCGGCGGCCTCGGTGACGAAGAGCCCCGTCCAGGCCGACTCGTCGGGCGCCCAGCCGCCGCCGTGCAGGTGGATCATTCCGCGCGCTTCGGGGTCACGTGCGGGGTGTCGTGATGGACGCCCTCGTCCCAGCTGTCGAGGAACCAGGCTCCCGGCTCACCGCACAACGTCACGATGGCCGTGTTGCCCAGATGCCGATGGGCCACGTCGATCGGGGTGAGGCCTTCGACGCGCCCCGACAGCCAGGTGCGCAGGGCGGCTCCGTGGCTGACCAGGGCCACCGCCTCGTGGCCGGCGTCCGCGATGGTCTGGACCGCTCCGTCGAAGCGTCCGAAGAACTCGTGGGCGTCTTCGCCGCCCGGACGCCGACGCTCCGGCTCCCCCAGCCCCCAGGCCCTGAGGACGTCGATGTAGTGCGTCCACTCGGCGAGCATCTCCTGGTCCCCCGCCGGGATCTCGCGGAGGCCGGCCAGCGTGGCCAGCGGCAGGTCGCGCGCGGACGCCAGGGGCGTCCCGGTCTGGACGGCCCGGACGATGTCCGAGGTGTAGACGGCGTCCAAGCGGACGCCGTTGAGGCGTCCCACGAGCGCCTCGGCCTGGGCGAGGCCGACCTCGTCCAGGGGGGCACCGGGGTGCGCGGTGTCCAGCAAGCCAGCGACGTTGGACGACGTACGACCGTGTCGCACGAGGTAGAGGAGCATGCCTTGGAGGTTACCCAACTCAGGGGCTGGGATTAGCCTGGAACAGCCTGGGTTGCACCCTCGGGACTGCTAGCGTCAGCCCCACGAACAAGTCTGCTCGAAGAGGAGAAGAACGTGAGCGCTGCCCCCGTCAAGGTCGCCGTCACCGGCGCCGCCGGCCAGATCTGCTACAGCCTGCTGTTCCGCATCGCGTCCGGCGCGCTGCTCGGCCCCGATCAGCCGGTCGAACTGCGTCTGCTGGAGATCACCCCGGCCCTCAAGGCGCTCGAGGGCGTCGTGATGGAGCTGGACGACTGCGCCTTCCCGACGCTGGCCGGCGTCCAGATCGGCGACGATCCCGAGAAGGTCTTCGACGGCGTGAACCTGGCCATGCTGGTCGGTGCCCGTCCCCGCACCGCGGGCATGGAACGCGGCGACCTGCTCAGCGCGAACGGCGCGATCTTCACCGCTCAGGGCAAGGCCCTGAACAAAGTGGCGGCGTCCGACGTCAAGGTCCTGGTGACCGGCAACCCGGCCAACACCAACGCCCTGATCGCCATGACGAACGCCCCCGACATCCCCAAGGAGCGGTTCAACGCCCTGACCCGCCTCGACCACAACCGCGCCATCGCGCAGCTGGCCGCGAAGCTGGGCGTGACCGTCAGCGAGATCAAGAAGATGACGATCTGGGGCAACCACTCCTCGACCCAGTACCCGGACCTCTTCCACTGCGAGGTCAACGGCGAGAACGCTGCGGCCAAGGTCAACGACCAGGCTTGGATCGAGAACGACTTCATCCCGACCGTCGCCAAGCGCGGCGCGGCCATCATCGCGGCGCGCGGTTCGTCGTCGGCGGCCTCCGCGGCCAACGCGACCATCGAGCACATGCGCGACTGGGTCCTCGGCTCGCCCGAAGGCGACTGGGTCTCGATGGCGGTCCCGTCCGATGGCTCCTACGGAGTCACCGAGGGCATCATCTCGTCCTTCCCGTGCACCACGGCGGGCGGCGAGTACTCGATCGTCCAGGGCCTGGATCTCGACGACTTCAGCCAGGCCCGCATCGCGGCGTCCGTCGCCGAGCTCGAGGAAGAGCGCGACGCGGTCAAGGAACTCGGCCTGATCTGAGCACACCGCCAACCAGGGCGGCATCGGCGTGGCCGGTGCCGCCCTGGTGTGTTTCCGGGTCGCCTCCGTGCAGGGCTGGTCTTCACCCGGTGGGACGCCGACGCGCGACCCGCAGCGCGGGGCGCGCCCAGCAAGGCCTTGGTGGGCTCGGCGGGTCAGGGCGCGTTCGGCTTGCACGCTGACCGGGCAGGTGGCCGAAGTCGGGGCGTCCGGGCCGTGCCGTGTCCACCAAACTGAGCACGCCTCGCCGGGTAGGCGGCCGGAGGGATCCGCCGGTGTCCACGTCGACCGTCATCACGTACATCAACCGCGCGGTGGAGCGTTACCGCGAGCGGGGACGCACCGTCGGCAACATTTCGGACGCGATCCGCGAGGCCACGGCTGATGGTTTTCTGGACCTGCCCGGGGCTGCCCTAGAAAAGACGACTTCGAAAGCCTGGTTCTCCTTCCAGGACCAGGAGACCCCATGCTGCAATCGCTCTCGCACGCCCAAGCCTCGCGCCGATCGTTGGCGAAGGGCTTGGCCTGGACGTTTCCTGCGGTGACGATCGCCGCGCTGGCGCCATCTGTCGCCGCATCCGGGGTGCCGGTCCAGCCGACAACGGCGAGCGCGGTCTGCAAGCTCACCGGCAACGGTGGCAAAAAGGTCTACCAGTTCTCGTTCGTCTTCTCGAACACGTCGGGAACGAGTTCCACCGTTTGCATCTCGAGCGGCACCATGAGCCCCAGCGGCTGCGCGAGCGTCTCGATCAACACCTCGTCGTACAGCCCCGCGTCCGGCTGCGCCACCGTGACGGCCGGCGGCACCGTGACCATCACCGCGGACTCGATGCCCGCGACCTGCTTCGCCAACGGCACTGCATCGTTGACCTACACCTCTACCTACCAGGGTCAGACTCTGTCGACGACGGCGACGGTGAGCTTCCCGTCCCTCCCTCCCTGCTGAGGAAGGCCGGATCCTGAGATCAAGGGGGACGCTGCCTACGGTTCCGTAACCGTAAGCTAATCTCGCGCGCATGAGCTATACCGGACGCCCCGCGACCGCTGCCACGGACGCCGTCCGTCGCGCCCGAGACTTCGTCCTCACCCACGCCTACGACTACGACGCGTTGAGGGACGGCTTCGCCTGGCCCGAATTGGACGCCTTCAACTTCGGTCTGGAGTGGTTCGACGTGGTGGCCGGCGAGCACCCCGATCGCGTCGCCGTGAAGATCGTCGAGGACGACCTGACCGAGACGCAGGTCAGCTACGGCGAGTTGGCCAGACGCTCCGATCAGGTCGCGAACTGGCTGGTCAGCCTCGGCATGCGTCGCGGCGACACGATGATCGTGATGTTGCACAACACCATCGAACTCTGGGAGATCCTGCTCGGCCTCACCAAGATGGGCGGCGTCGCGATCCCGACGTCGACGCTGCTGAGCGACACCGATCTCGCCTGGCGCATCGACACCGCGAAGGCCCGGTTCACCATCGCCCCGCACGATCTGGTCGCCAAGTTCGGACGCGTCGCCGGCGACGTCGTCAACATCGGCATCTCGGCGCACGGGTCGACCAACGGGCTGCCGGAGGGCTGGGTCCACTACGACGAGGCCGCCACGGCGTCCGATGTCTTCACGCCGGACGCCCCCACGCGCGCCGACGAGACGTGCCTGCTCTACTTCACCTCGGGCACGACGTCCCGGCCGAAGCTCGTCGAGCACACCCACGTGAGCTACCCGGTGGGGCACCTGAGCACCATGTACTGGCTGGGCGTCCGCCCCGGCGACGTGCACCTGAACATCAGCTCGCCCGGCTGGGGCAAGCACGCGTGGAGCAACTTCTACAGCCCGTTCCTGGCGCAGGCGACGGTCTTCATCTTCAACTACGGGCGCTTCCACGCCGACACGCTCATGCAGATCATGGACACCCACGAGGTGTCGTCCTTCTGCGCTCCCCCGACGGTGTGGCGGATGCTCATTCAGGCCGACCTGACGCGCCTGCATCGGCCGCCGCGCGAGCTCGTCGGGGCCGGCGAGGCGCTCAACCCGGAGGTCATCAACAAGGTCCGTGAGGCGTGGGGCAACACCATCCGCGACGGCTACGGCCAGACCGAGATGACCTGCTGCGTGGGCAACGGCCCCGGCCAGCCCATCCGGGTGGGCGCCATGGGACGCCCCACGCCCGGCTACACCGTCGCGCTGCTCGACACCGTCACGGACGCCCCCCTCGACGGCCCCGGCGAGGGTGAGATCTGCCTCGACCTGTCGGTCACCAACATCGCGCTGATGAAGGGCTACTACGGCGACGAGGCCATGACGGCGGAGGCCTGCAGGCACGGCTACTACCACACCGGCGACATCGGCTCCCGGGACGCCGACGGCTACATCACCTACGTCGGCCGCGCGGACGACGTCTTCAAGGCGTCCGACTACAAGATCAGCCCGTTCGAGCTCGAGTCGGCTCTGATCACGCACCCCGCCGTCGCCGAGTGCGCGGTCGTGGCGTCCCCGGACGAGGTGCGCGGCAACGTGCCGAAGGCGTACGTGGTGCTGGCCGCCGGCCAGGTGCCCGGCCCGGACGCCGCCCGCGCGATCTTCGCCCACGCCCGCGAGAACCTGAACGGCTACCAGCTCGTCCGGATCCTCGAGTTCTCCGAGGCGCTGCCGAAGACCGTGTCGGCGAAGATCCGCCGCGTGGAGCTACGGAACGCCGAAGCCGCGCGTGCGGCGTCCGGGGTGGCCGAAGGCCAGTTCTTCTACCGCGACTTCCGCTGACTAAAGTTCCGGCGTGAACGGACGCCAGCGCCTCGGCTTCGCGATGGCGGGCTTCGGCCAGAACCTGCTGCACAACACGGTCAACCTCTACCTGCTCGTCTACCTCGTCCAAGGCCTGGGGCTCTCGGCGGCCGGCATCGGCGTGGCGACAGCGATCGTCACGGCGATCAAGGTCTGGGACGCGGTGGCCAACCTGGGCGCCGGCGTCCTCGTCGACCGGACGCGGACCCGCTGGGGACGCCTCCGCCCCTACGTCCTGGGGCTCGCGCTGCCGATCGGCGTCCTGGGCATCGCCCTCTTCTCCGCCCCGGACGCCAGCGAAGGCGTCCGGCTGGTCTACTTCGGCGTCGTCTTCGCCCTCTACGTCACCCTCTACACCCTGGCCGACGTGCCCTACTGGGCGCTGACCGCGGCGACGGCCACGGACGATCGCGACCGCACGCTCACCATCGCGTGGGCGCGCACGGCCGGGACGGTCGCGCTCGCGATCGTGACGATCGTCGGGACGCCCCTCGCCACCGCCCTCGGTGGCGAGGGGCACACCAACGCGGCCGGTTGGCAGCGGCTCGCGATCATCGCCGCGGTCACCGGCATGGGGCTGTTCACCCTGGCCTTCGTCAGCACGAAGGAGCGCCTCGACCCCACACCGCCCACGCCGCTGCGCGAGAGCCTGCGGTTCTTCGTCGCGGACAAGATGCTGTTCGTCATGCTGGCCTCGGGCACCGCCGCCTTCGGACGCAACATCCTGGCCGTCGGCGGCGCGCTGATGGCGCTGGTGATCTTCGGGGACGAGAAGCTGTTCACCCCGCTCGGAGCCGCGTTGATCGGCGGCATGGTGGTCGCGATCATGCTGACGCCGGTCCTGCTGCGGTTCACGACGCGCAAGCGGCTGACGATCATCTCCACCCTGGCCAGCGGCCTGCTGTTCATCGCGCTGTGGGCGGTCGGCTACGGCAACCTCGGGCTGGTGGTGGCCTTGTTCCTCGCGAACGGGTTCGCGATCGGCGTCTTCATGGTCACCCAGACCGCCATGGTGGGTGACGTCGCCGACTACGGCGAGGTGCTCACCGGCGTCCGGCACGACGGCGTCTGCTTCGCGGGGCTGACCTTCATCTCGAAGCTGGGCACCGCCCTGGCGATCGTCCTGTTCGGCTCCGTCGTCGCGGCCGTCGGTTACCACAAGGGCGTCGACGTCACCCCCGCGATGCGCGACGGCATTTGGGCGGTGTGCACGCTGGTGCCGGCGGCGTCCTGCCTGGTCAGCCTGCTGCCACTGGCCGTCTATCGCGTCCCCGAAGCCGACCTACCACGCATGTTGGCCGAGCGGCGCGCCGGCTCAGCGGCGTCCTAGACGCGACGCAGCCGTGGCGACGGCGTCAGGCCCGAGTCGGCGTGAGCACGAAGGTCCTGATCTCGAACGGACCGAACGTCAGGTCCTGCAGGCTCGTCGCCCCGCCCTCGACGGGGCGCTCCAACAGATCAGTCTCGATCACCCGGAACCGGTCCTCAGGCTCAGGCACCCTCGCAGCCAGGGACCCCGCACGCTCCCCGCACTTGGCGAGGGGCGTCCGGACGCTCACCGTCGCCGCCTGGCCACGGACCTCGTGCAGCCGTAGCACCAGCCCGTCGGAGTCCTCGGGGGCCTTCACGACGTCCAACCACACGCCCTGGCCGAGAACCTCGAACGCCGGCGGTCGGGGCGTCCCGCGACCAACCAGCACGGGAGCGTTCAGGTCGGCGGCGAGCGCCTGGACGTCCGAGTCGACCATGCTTCCCGCGTGCGGATAGAGCGCGTACGTGAACTCGTGGACGCCCCGGTCGGCGGTCCGGTCGGGGTACATCGGCGAGCGCAGCAGGGCGAGGCTGATGACGCCCTCCTTGACCCGGTGGCCGTACTTGCCGTCGTTCAGCAGCGCAAGCCCGCCGTCGGCGTCCGACATGTCGACGAACTGGTGCGCGCAGATCTCGAACTGTGCGCGCTCCTGCGGTGTCTCGTCGCGCGTCGAGCGGGCCAGGTGCCCGTACTGGATGTCGCAGGTGACCTCGTCCGCCCAGGTCTTCGGCACGAACTCGGCCCGCAGCATCCGCCAGGTCTCGTGCCAGTCCGCGTGGGTCTCGAAGCGCAGGCACGGCGAGCCGGTGGTCAGGACGGCATCCTGGGTGATGACCGACGTGCCGTGCCGATAGCGGCTGCGCCGTACGGCCCGAGGGCCGTCCACAAACACGTCGACCGAGCTCGGCTTGAGCACCTCGCTCGGACGCTTGCGGTAGTCGATGTCGATGTCCCAGGCGTCGAAGTACGTCCACTTGTCCTGGTAGATCACCAGGTGATTGGACGCCGCCGCGAGCGACTCGCGTCCGGTTGTCTTGTCGATCAACGACACCAACGCTCCGGCGTCGTCGAACGTCGCCCGCAGGAGGTCGTTCTCCAACGCCTTCGCGGACGCCGTCGGTGCGGTCCCCGACCAGGGCGCCAGCGCGACGGTCTCGAAAGGGGCGGCGTCGTAGGACGCCCAGCCGTCGACGCCTCGGATGTGCCCCTGGCGGCGCACTGTGGTGGTGTTCACAAAGACCTCGTCACCGGACGCCCCGAGCAGCGCCTCCTGCTCCGCGCGCAGGGCGGCGTCCAGCGCGGCGTACCGCGCCTCGGCCTCGACGTTGACGCGCTCGATGGACGACCCCGGGATGATGTCGTGGAACTGGTGCAGCAGCACGTCCTTCCACACCGAGTCCAGCAGCGCGCGCGGCCAGGGGCGTCCGTCGAGCGCGGCCAGCGCCGCGAGGTACTCGACGTCGTGCAGCCGATGCTCGAGCAGCCGGTTCCAGCGCTTGATCCGGCCCTGGGTGGTGTAGGTGCCCTGGTGCTTTTCGAGGTAGAGCTCGCCGGAGTGCGCCGGCAGCGCCTCGCGGTAGGCGTCCAGCCGGTCGAAGAAGGACGCCGACGTGCCGGTCCGGACGACGGCCGGGAAGCCCTCGATGGACGCCGAGCGGCGCAGCATCTCCAGGTGCACCGGACCCGGACCTCCCCCGCCGTCGCCGGAGCCGTAGACCAGGAGGGCCTCGGGCGCGACGTCCAGCTCGGGGTTCAGGTCGCGGGCGCGGGCGGTCGCGATCGCCGTGCCGCTGGAGACGTAGTTACCCTCCGGCGGCATGTGGACCAACACCTCGGAGCCATCGATGCCCCGCCACACGAACGAGCGATGGCCGAAGTCGTTGTGCTCGTTCCAGCTGAGCTTGATGGTCATGAACCGGGTCATGCCCGCCTTGGCCAGCAACTGGGGCAGGTTGCCGTTGTAGCCGAACACGTCCGGCAGCCAGCAGACGTCGACCGTGCGGCCGAGCAGCCGCTGCCAACAACGCTGCCCGTACAGGCTCTGCCGGACCAGCGACTCACCCGAGGGCAGGTTCGCGTCCGCCTCGACCCACATGCCGCCCTGGGCCTCGATCCGTCCGGCCTTCATCGCCGCCACCACGCGATCGAACAGCTCGGGGTCGTCGGCCTCCAACCACGCCAGCTGCTGTGGCTGACTCACGCCGTAGACGTGCTCGGGATAGCGATCGATGAGGTCGAGCTGATGGGTCAGCGTGCGCCGCGCCTTGCGGCGCGTCTCGCGGAGGGGCCAGAGCCAGGCCAGATCCAGGTGCCCGTGGCCGATCGCGGTGAGCTCCAGGCGAGGGTCCGGACGCCCCTGCAGCACGGCCGCGAGAGCGGCGCGCGCCCCCGCAGCGTCGCCGGCCCGGACGCGCCGCACCGCGTCATCGAACAAGGCCCGGGACGCCGCCGCCTGCTGCCCGTCGGTCGCGGCGACGACGGCGTACGCCACGGCGAGGGCGTCCAGGTAGAGGGCCTCGGCCTCGTCGTCGACGACCACGAGGTCGAGCCTCTTGACCTGGGCGACGCCGAAGGGTGCCATCAGCTTGCCGTTGAAGCCCGCGTCCAGCCACAGATCGATGCGGCCGTTCGGGCAGAGCTCGGGCGTGAGGTCGAGACGGGTCTTGCCGCGTGGGCTGCCCTGCTCCTCGACCGGGGTGGTCCGGCTGCTGACGGCGCCGACCGCGCGACCGGACGCGTCCAGCACCATCGCCTCGCCGTCGATGTCGAGGATCGCCGCGACGTGGGCGTCCCGATACTCGGCGGGGATCTCGCCGGTCACGTGGAACCAGGCGCAGGTGAAGGCCGTGCCCCAGAGCGTGCCGCGCCCGGCCGGACGGGGGCGAAGGCGTCCGCGCTCGGCGAAAGCGACCGGCTCGGGCGACGTCGCCAGCGTGACGCGGAGCGGACCGATCCGCCGATGGACGCGGCGCCGCAGCGCGCGCAGGCCCAGGATCAGCCGCGGGTGACGATAGAGCGCGAGTTCAGGAATCTCCCAAGCCATTCCCCGACGCTAGCCGGTGCCCCCGGCGCTGTCAGGTCGCGACAGCCCTGGACGCCTCGAGCCCAGGTCGCCCTGACCCACCTTCCCCGCTCAGCGACGCGCCAGCGCCTCGGCCCGGTCGACGACGTTCGACAGCAGCATCGCGCGGGTCATGGGCCCCACCCCGCCGGGGTTGGGGGCGATCGCGGACGCCTTCTCCCACGCGCTGGGCGCCACATCGCCGGCCAGCTTCCCGTCTGGCCCGCGCGACACACCGACGTCGAGGACGACGGCCCCCTCGCGGATGAGGTCGGCGGTGACGAGCCCGCCCACCCCGGCTGCTGCGACGACGATGTCGGCGCGCCGGGTGTGCTCGGCCAGGTCGCGCGTCCCGGTGTGGCACAGGGTCACCGTTGAGTTCTCCGAGCGGCGCGTCAGCAGCAGGCCCAGCGGACGCCCCACCGTCACGCCTCGGCCGACCACGCACACCTCAGCCCCGGCCAGCGGCACGTCGTAGCGCCGCAGCAGCTCGACGATGCCGCGCGGCGTGCAGGGCAGCGGTCCGGGCTCGTTGAGGACGAGGCGTCCCAGGTTCAGCGGATGCAGGCCGTCGGCGTCCTTGTCGGGATCGATCAGCGCCAGCATCGCGTTCTCGTCCAGGTGCCTGGGGAGCGGCAGCTGCACGATGTACCCCGTGCAGGCCGGGTCCGAGTTGAGCTCCGCGAGAGCGGACCGCACGTCGGCGTCCGATGCCTCGGCCGGCAGGTCGACCCGCAGCGACGTGATGCCCACCTCGGCGCAATCGCGGTGCTTCATCTTGACGTAGCTCTGCGAGCCGGGGTCGTCGCCGACCAGGACGGTGCCGAGTCCGGGCACGACTCCGCGCTCACGCAGCGCCGCGACCCGGACGGCCAGTTCTGCCTTGATCGCGGACGCCGTCGCTTTCCCGTCGAGGATCCGTGCTGTCATCTGATCGCTCCCTGGCTCAGTGGAAGAAGTGCCGGACGCCGGTGAAGTACAGCGGCACGCCGGCCTCAGCGCAGGCGGCGATCACCTCGTCGTCGCGGATCGAGCCGCCCGGCTCGACGATCGCCTTCACGCCCGCGTCGATCAGGATGCGAGCCCCGTCGGCGAAGGGGAAAAACGCATCGGACGCCGCGACGGCTCCCCGCGCGCGCTCACCGGCCCGCTCGACGGCTAGCTTGCACGAGTCGACGCGGTTCACCTGGCCCATCCCGACGCCGACGGAGGCGCCGGCGGTCGCGAGCAGAATGGCGTTGCTCTTCACCGCGCGGCAGGCGCGCCAGGCGAAGGCGAGGTCGGCGAGCGTCTCGGCGTCCACCGCCGCGCCGGCCTTGAGCTCCCACGTGGCGGGATCGTCGCCCTCGGCCTGGAACACGTCGCGGACCTGCATGAGCAGCCCGCCGTCGATCGGACGCGTCTCGACGCCGCCCCGCGCTGGGGCGTCCGCGACGAGGATGCGCAGGTTCTTCTTGGCCTGCAACACCTCGAGCGCCGCGGGCTCGTAGCCGGGAGCGACGATGACCTCGGTGAAGATCGGCTTGACCTGCTCGGCCATCGCCAGCGTGACGGTGCGGTTGGCGGCGATCACGCCCCCGTAGGCGCTCACCGGATCGCAGGCGTGGGCGCGCGCGTGGGCGTCCGCGATGTCGCGTCCGGTCGCGATGCCGCACGGATTGGAGTGCTTGATGATCGCGACCGCCGGCTCGTCGAAGTCGGACGCCGCCCGTCGCGCCGCGTCCGTGTCGACGTAGTTGTTGAAGCTCATTTCCTTGCCACCCAGCTGCACGGCCCCGGCGAGCCCGGGCGCGCCGAAGCCGTTGGCGTACAGGGCCGCCGGCTGGTGGGAGTTCTCGCCGTAGCGCAGCACGGCCTGGCGCTGATACGTCCCGGCCAGCCAGGTCGGGAAGCCAGTGCCGTCGGTGTCGTCGGTGAGGAAGTAGCCCATCCAGGACGCGACGGCCACGTCGTAGGCGGCCGTGTGCTGGAAGGCCTTGGCGGCCAGACGCTTGCGGTCGGCGAGCGTGAACCCGCCGTCGGCCAGCGCCTCGATGACGCCGCGGTACTGGTCGGGCGACGTCACGATCGCCACGGACGGGTGATTCTTTGCCGCGGCGCGCACCATGCTGGGACCGCCGATATCGATCTGCTCGACGCACTCATCGGGCGTCGCCCCCGATGCGACGGTGGCTGCGAACGGGTACAGGTTGCTCACCACGAGGTCGAACGGCTCGATGCCGAGCGCGGACAACTGGTCGCGGTGGGTCTGGAGGCGACGGTCGGCCAGGATCCCGGCGTGCACGCGCGGGTGCAGGGTCTTCACGCGGCCGTCCAGGCACTCGGCGAAGCCCGTCAGCTCGGACACCTCGGTGACCGGGACGCCGGCGTCCACCAGCGCCCGGAAGGACCCTCCGGTCGACACGATCTCTACCCCGGACGCCGCCAGCGCCTGGCCGAGGTCGACCAGTCCTGCCTTGTCGTAGACCGAGATGAGCGCTCGTCTGATCGGGACGCGTCCGGGATCGAGCGGGCTGGACTGGCGGGCGTCCGTCATGGGTGCCTTTCGTCGGCGAGGGCGTTGATGGTGTCGATGAGCAGGGCGCGCTCGGCGACCTTGATGCGTTCGTGGAGGGTGTCTTCGGTGTCGTCGGGTCGGACGCGGACCGGCTCCTGGGCGAGGATGCGTCCGGTGTCGACCCCGGCGTCCACCTCGAAGACCGTGCAACCGGTGACCTTAACGCCGTGCGCGAGAGCGTCCGCGACGCCGTGCATGCCGGGGAAGGCCGGCAGCAGCGCGGGGTGGGTGTTGATGACGCGTCCGGCGAAGCGCGCGAGACACGAGGCCCCGAGCAGCTTCATGAAGCCCGCGCTGACGACGAGGTCGGGCGCGTGCGCGTCGATCGCGTCGGCGAGGGCGGCGTCCCAAACGGCCCGGTCGGACCCGGCCGCGAGCGGGTGGACGAACGTCGCCACGCCCGCCGCCTCCGCCCGAGCCAGCGCCTGGATGCCCGCCCGATCGGAACCGACCGCCACCACCCGGGCACGAAGCTGGCCGGACGCCTCGGCGTCCAACACCGATTGAAGAAGGGTTCCCGAGCCCGACACCAGCACCACGAGTCGCAAGCTCATGAGCTCACCCTAGCGATCCCCCACCGGCGCCCAGAACGCGTTCCGGCCGGGGGTCGGCCTGGAAGGGGTGTTCGTTAGACTGCTTCGGACGCAACGAAGGAGGCAACCGTGGGCCGTCCTCGGCTGGCGATCGGACCCGCGAACTACGCCGGACAGGCCTACGCCTGGGCAGAGGCTGTGAACCGCCACCTGGACGCCGACGCCGTCGCCATGACGGCCGACCGGCGCGGTGCCGGCTTCCAGTTTGACTCGCACCGCCGCATCCCTCGCTGGAGCTTCTACAACCCACTCCTGTCGGGATCCCGCTCACGGCGTCTGCTGCGGCCCTACTCCCACGTGATCCTCGACGGCTACCGAACGCTGTTCTACGACCGGTCCGGACGAGGCTTCCGCGCCCAAGCCGAGCTTGTGAAGCAGCAGGGACCCGCCTTGGGCCTGCTCGCTCATGGCTCGGACGTCCGCGACCCGGACGCCCACCTGTCGCGACTGCCGCACTCGTATTTCACGGAGGGCGGTCAGGCCTGGGTGGACGAGCGACGCGCGATCACGGCGCGCAACCGGGAGACGGCCCGCAGCGTCGGCGTCCCGCTGTTCGTCAGCACCCCCGACCTGCTGCGCGACCTTCCCGACGCGAGCTGGGTGCCGGTCTGCGTTGATGCACCAGCGTTCGCCACGGAACGCACGCCGCTGGCCCGACGGGTGCCCAAGGTGCTGTTCGTCCCGAGCTGGCGCCAGCCGCCCATCAAGGGGACGCGCTACATCGAGCCCGTGCTGCAGGGCCTGGCGGCGTCCGGACGGATCGAATACCTCGCCGCGACCGGCGTCCCGCATGCCCAGATGATCGACTTGGTGAAGGACGCCGACATCGTCGTCGACCAGGTGCAGTCCGGCTTCTACGGGGTCGCTGCGGTCGAGGCGCTCGCCGCCGGACGGGTCGTGATCGGCAGCATCGAGGGACTCGGTGACGTTATGCCTGAGCTGCCCCCCATCCTGGACGCCTCCCCCGCCACGCTGCTGGACGTCCTCGAGGGCGTGTTGACAGCGCCGGACGCCGCCGCGGCAACCGCAGCTGCCGGACCAGCCTTCGTCGCCCGATGGCACGACGGACGCGAGTCGGCGCGACGCCTGGCCGGCTTCCTCGGCCTCCCCGATAGGCTGGCGAGGTGACCGAACCCCGGATCGTCCACCTGAGCACCGTGCATCAAACGCGCGACAACCGGATCTACAACAAGCAGGTCCCAGCGCTGCTGCGCGCCGGCTACGACGCCACGTTGGTCATCCGCGCGGACGCCGACGAGGTCGAGCCGGTCCCCCTCGTGGCACTGCCGACCCCACGCAACCGGATCGAGCGACTCACCAAGACCCAGGTGCACGCGTGGCGGGCGCTCAACCGCCTCAAGCCCACGATCCTGCAGATCCACGACCCCGAGCTCATCCCGCTGGCCTGGGCCTGGGCCCGGCTGCACGGGGCACGATGCATCTTCGACTCGCACGAGGAGCTGGTGAAGCAGGTCGACTCGAAGGCCTACCTGCGCTCGTGGCAGATGCTGCCGGTCAGGGCCTACGCGCACGTCCTCAACTTCTGGGCTGACAAGGGCATGGACGCCATCGTCACCGCCACGGAGACCATCGCCGAGGGGTTCCGCAACCCCAACACTGAGGTGGTTCACAACTACCCGCTGCTGGACAGCTTTTCCGCCGAGCCCGCGCCCGTGCCCGGGCGGATGGTCTACGTCGGCGACCTGTCCGAGGAGCGCAAGCTGTCGTTCATGCTGGACGTCACCCGCCGCGTTCGCGAGCAGGTGCCCGAGGCGCACCTGGTCCTGGCCGGACGCATCGTCGCCGACGGCGAGCCCGCGATGGCCGCCCGCGACACCGAGTCCGTCCAGTACCTCGGCCTGCTCCGCCCCACGGAGGTGCCCGCCGTGATCGCGTCCGCCCAGGTCGGGCTGCTGTTCTTCGCCCACGTCCCGAACCACGAGAAGGCCCTGCCCAACAAGCTGTTCGAGTACATGGCGGCCGGCGTCCCGTTCGCGGCGACCGACATGGCCTTCTGGGTGTCCGAGTTTGGTCCCCTGGACGCCGGCGCATTCATGGACAGCGACGATGCCGAGGCGACGGCGTCGGCGCTCGCCGACCTGCTGCGCGACCCGTCCCGCTGCGCCCACCTGGGAGCCAACGGACGCCGGGCCGTCCACGAGCAGTTCACGTTCGCGTCGCAGGCGGAGATCCTGGTCGGCCTGGTCGATCGGCTCCAGGGACGCCGGTGAGGTTTCGCCCCGTCGAACTCGACAATCCTGCGCCGACGTCGACCGCCCGACGCGGGATCTTCTCGCTGGCCACGATCGGCCTGCAGGGGGGCACCCGGTTCGCATCCAACTGGCTCATCGGACTGCTGGCAGGCAAGGCCGTCTTCGGCCTGGTGGCCAACGCGACCGCGCTCGCGTTCCTCCTGAACACCGCCTGGCCGTCCAGCACGCAGGGGGCGGCGTCCAAGTTCATCGCCCGAGCCCGCGGCAAGGGCGACCCGGACGAGGTCGCGGCGGTGGCCCGGCACGTGGGCGTCCGGGTGCTGCAGGCGATCGGCGTCCTCGCGGTTGCGGCCCCCGTGGTGTGGCACTTGATGTACGGGCGGCCGGCCTGGGAGGGGATCTGCGTCAGCGCCATGGTGGTGGCCGTCGCGGCGTCACAGTTCGCCCGTGGCGTCCACTTCGGGGCCGGTCAGGTCGCCCGGGGCACCAAGGTCGACCTGGTCACCAGCGTCATCGGGGTCGGCGCGACCGGCATCCTGCTCGCCCTGGGCGTCCGGAACATCCTGCTCACCCTGCCCTTGACCATCGCGATGACCTGCTACGCGCTGCTGTGCTGGCCGTGGACGGCGCGCGGGAAGCCGGCGGCCGACCTACGCGCCGAGATCGACAAGTTCGTCACGTTCGCCGCGCTCGGCAGCATCGCCAGCGCCGGCATGCTGCAGCTCTCCCAGCTGATCGCGGGTGGGCTGTCCACCGAGCTGGCCGGCGAGTACGCGCCCGCGCTACAGCTCGTCACGCCGCTCTCGATCATTGCGGGCGCGCTCACGCTGGTGCTGTTCCCGTCGATGGCGGAGGCCCAGGGAGCGGGCGATCTCGACCGGTTGCGCCGCACCACGGACCTCGCGACCCGCGGCTTCGCCGCCGTCCTCATCCCGGTCTTCGGTGCCCTGGCCATCGCGGCGCGTCCGGTCATGGAGCTGGTCTGGGTGGGTCGCTACCCGGAGTCCGCGCACCTGATGCCGGCCTTCTGCCTAGCCCTGCTGGTGCAGAACGTGGCGGCGCCCGCGGTCGGGTCGATCACCAGCGGCCCGCACCGCCACATGTGGTATCCCCTGACCCTGTCCTGGGTGGGGCTCGCCGTCGCCGTCGCCGGCTGGGCGGTGGCGGTTCCGCAGTGGGGCCTGCTCGGCGTCGCCGGCGGTTACGCCGCGGGAGCCCTCACCACCGCCTTCGCGTTGCTGGTCGTGGCCTGGCGGATCAACGGCCAGCGCTGGGTCGATCTGGTCGTCTACCTCGCTCTGGGAGCGGTGTCCATCGCCGGACTGAGCTGGTGGCGGCAGACCCAGCCCGTGAACCACGTCCTCGATGTCGCGGTCGCGGTCGGCTTCGCCCTCGTGGCGGTTGTGCCTGGTCTCCCCACGCTTCGCTCCTTGGCGGGACGCCGACGCTCGGCCTAGGTCCCGCCCGCCACCCCTAGGATGAGCCTGTGCGGATCATGAGCGTGGTCGGGGCGCGGCCCCAGTTCGTCAAACTCGGACCCATCGCCCGCGCGTTCCGCAGCCACCCTGAGATCGAGCACCTGATCGTCCACACCGGGCAGCATTACGACCCGATGCTGTCGGACGCCTTCTTCGCCGACCTCGAGATCGAGCCGCCGACCGTCCATCTCGGGGTCGGGTCGGGCACCCACGGACGCCAGACCGGCGCGATGCTGGCAGATCTGGACGGCGTCCTCGAAGAACACGCCCCCGACTGGGTGCTGGTCTACGGCGACACCAACTCGACCCTGGCCGCCGCGATCGCCGCGGTGAAGATGCACATCCCGCTCGCGCACCTCGAGGCCGGCCTCCGATCCTTCAACCGCCGGATGCCCGAGGAGCACAACCGGGTCCTCACCGACCACGCGGCCGACCTGCTGCTCGCCCCCACCGAGGTGGCCGTCCAGCATCTCGTCAACGAGGGGCTCGGCGGCAAGGCCCGGCTGGTGGGTGACGTGATGACCGACGTCTGCTTTTCGACCCGGGACGCCGTCGCCGGCGACCACCCAACCCTCCCGGCCGGCGTGTCGCCGGACGCGCCCTACGTCGTGGCGACGATCCACCGGGCCGACAACACCGACGATCCCGCCCGACTCTCGGCCATCGCGGACGCCCTCGGGCAGGTCGCCGCGCCGGTGGTGCTGTTGGCCCATCCCAGGCTCGTCGCCAAGGCGGCGCAGGCCGGCATCGAGCTGGCCCGCGGCGGCGTCCACGTCGTGTCCCCGCTGGCTTACCCGCAGATGGTCCGGACGGTCGCGGGCGCCGCCGGAGTCATCACCGACTCCGGTGGCCTGCAGAAGGAGGCCTACCTCCTCCGGACGCCGTGCACGACGCTGCGCTCCGAGACCGAGTGGGTGGAGACCCTGGTCGACGGCTGGAACATCCTCGATCCCGCACTCGAGCGCCTCACGGAGGTGGCCGTTCGGCCGCGTCCGACGGGTCAGCAGGCGCAGCCCTATGGCGACGGACGAGCGGCATCCCGGGTCGCACAGGTGCTGCTGGACGAGGGGCGTCCAGTCGAGGTTGGCAGCCGATAACGGCTTGTGGCCCGCACGGCGTGTCGGGCAGCAGGGGCCGCACAGCTAGACTTGTGCCCGTTCAACGAACTTTGGGGAGGTTGTTGACGTGCCCACGTCTTCGCGCATCGGTTTGCTCAGGATTGGCCTCGCAGCCTGGGATGCGCTCAGTTGGGCCTTGGCTGCCATTGCCCTGGTCATCGCGCGCTACAGCCTGACCTTCACAGACCTCAACACGCAGGTGGTGGTCGTCTACGCCTTACTGGCGATGGTCCTTCAGGTGGTCACCGGCATCTCCACGAAGCTGTATCGGGGACGGCACCGCGTAGCCTCCTTCGAGGAGGCCCTACTGCTGGCCCTCATCACCTTGGGCATCGGAGCAATCCTCGCTCTGGCTTTTGCCGTCTTGGCGCCGCCCAGTTACCCGCGCGTGGTCACGTTCACCGTGCCGTTCGCGGCGTTGGCCCTCATGGCCGCCGGACGTTTCCTGTTCCGCACCATGGCCCGCAGTCAGCACGCGCCAGAGGCCGAGCCCGTCATCGTCTACGGCGCGGGCAATGCTGGCCAGCAGCTCGGACGCCTCCTCGAGTACGACGCGGACGCCCCGTACGAGATCGTCGGGTACATCGATGACGACCCCAACAAGCGCAACCTGCACGTTTCCGGGACCAAGGTCCTCGGCGACCGGACGCACCTGGTGGCAGCGGCACGAAAGGCGTCCGTCAAGACCGTGATCGTGGCGATTCCGACGGCCACCCGACAGCTGATGCGCGACATTTCTGCCATCACCGAGGAGGCCGGGCTCAAGACCCTGGTCATGCCTCCGACCCGCGAGATCGTGGCAGGTCGCGCGCGGCTGACCAGCCTGCATCAGCTGGACGTGACAGATCTCCTCGGCCGTGCGCAGATCCAGACCAATCTCTCCGAAATCTCCGGCTACCTGCAGGGCAAGGTCGTGTTGGTGACGGGCGCAGGTGGTTCCATCGGCTCGGAGCTGGCGCGACAGGTCTACCGATTCGGACCGAAAGAGCTCGTCATGCTCGACCGGGACGAGTCGGGGCTGCACGGCACGCAGCTCTCCATCTTCAAGCAGGGTCTGCTCGACACACCGAACATGGTGCTGTGCGACATCCGGGACGCCGAAGCGCTGGATGCCGTCTTCGCAGCCCACCGCCCGCAAGTTGTCTTCCACGCGGCGGCGCTGAAACACCTGCCTATGCTTGAGCAGTACCCGGCGGAGGGGTGGAAGACCAACGTCCTCGGCTCTCTCAACGTCTTGATGGCCGCTGAGAAGTATGGAGTCGACCGCTACGTCAACATCTCCACCGATAAGGCCGCCGACGCGACCAGCGTGCTAGGGACGACCAAGCGACTGGCGGAGGAACTGACCGCCTACTTCGCGCAGACCACTGGGAGGACCTACCTCTCAGTGCGTTTCGGCAACGTGCTGGGCTCTCGCGGATCGATGTTGCACACGTTCACCGCCCAGATCGAGGCTGGCGGACCTCTGACAGTGACGCACCCGGACATCACGCGATTCTTCATGACGATCCCGGAGGCGTGCGAGCTGACGATCCAGGCTGGCGCCATTGGCGAGCCCGGTGACGTTCTGGTGCTGGACATGGGTGAGCCCGTGCGCATTCTCGATGTGGCCAAGGGCCTGATCAACCGATCGGGAAGAGACATCAAGATCGTCTTTACGGGGCTTCGCCCGAACGAGAAGCTGCACGAAGTGCTGTTCTCGGGTGACGAGGACCGGTCGGCCACCTCGCACCCGCTGATCAGCCGGGTGGCGGTCCCACCGTTGGCACCTTCGGACCTGGCCTCCATCGATGGAGGCGATCCCGAGGCGATGCGAACACTGACTCGTCAGTCGGGCCCGGCCCATGAGACGGTCGCCGCCTCCGCTGGTTCCGGCGTCACGACGGGGGACGAGTCGGCATGACCGTCGGAGGACGCCGTCACCGTGAGCTCCTCGCCGACATCGGCCTCTTCGTCCTCCCGTCTCTAGCCACCGTGGCCCTCTACTTGCCGAGTGGCGTGTTGATGCCGTTCCGCCTCGTCACCTTCGGCCTCGTCGCACTGGCCGTGGTGCGGATCGCCGCCTGCGAACGGACTGTCGACCGCGTCATCATCGCCTTGGGCGGCCTGGCGGCCATCGTCGGCGTCTTCGGCCTCGTTGGCTGGCTGCGCTACGGAATCGGCCCCGGGGCGGTAGACGACGCAGTGCGTGTGGCGTTGTTGTTGTCGCTCGCCATCGCTGTTGCCATCCTGGCCACCCCCCGGTCGGTCGTGTGGCTGCTCGCCGGGTGGTGTGCAGCGGCAGCGCTAGCCATCCCCGTTGCCCTCTGGGAGATCGCGTCGGGCGACCATCTGCCGAAGAACTTGTACAAGCTCGACGCACCCAGCTTCGACTGGAACCCGATCGCCAGCTGGTTCGACAACCCCAACCTGCTCGCCTACCAGTGCGCCTTGATCTTGTTGGTTCTCCCCCTCGCGATCAGCGTGCTGCCGAGGTGGGCATCCTGGCTCGCTCTTCCGGCTGCGGTGATCATCGCTTTCGTTCTGCTCGCCACCAACGGACGCCTCGCGCTGCTGGGCGTCTTTGTTGCTGTGCTCCTCTGGCTGGCTCGCTCGAAGTGGGGATGGCTCGGGATAGGCGTGGGAGTCGCCGGCTTTGCCGCACTGGTGGCCGCCGGATTCGCCCCTGCCCGACGTCTATGGCTGCTCACCCTGCAGGTCATCTCGACCTTCGACCCCAATGGCGACCCTCGCGACGCCGCTCGACTCAGCCTCGCGAAGTCCGGTTGGTGGATCGCCCAGCAGACTCAGTTTCTGGGCACCGGCCCGGGCGGGTTCTCCACGTGGTCGATCCGGCCGGACAACCCGTACAAGTGGAACCAACTCAACAACGCCCATTCTGGACTGGTCGAGATTCTGTCCGAATACGGGATCGTGGCCGCAGCGCTGACGCTCGCAGCCCTGACTCTGGTCGTCGTGTACGGATGGCGATCGGCACGCATCGAGCCCCGGGGTACGCCCGCCATCGCCGCGTTTGTTGCAGTCACCTTGGCGGCGACGTGGGTGGTGCTGTCTGCCTGCCACTCGACGTGGCTCCGTCAGCCCCTCTCGGCGATGCACATCGCGACCATCGTGGTGCTCATCAGCGCGTTCTCCTGGCGTGGCCGAGCTGCGTCAAAGCCCGTCCCGGCCGCCCCCTGAAGCAGCCTGGCCGACGACCAGCCGGCTGACGCCCTCCCAGCGCCCGGGGTCCGTGGCCCTTCGGCCGTCGACGACGACGCGGACGCCGGGTAAGTCGTCCGCTCCCAGTGACTGGTACTCAGGATGATCGGCCTGGACGATGGCGGCGTCCACTGGCTCACCGAGGTGGTACGGATCGAAGCCGTAGCGGCGCAACTCCTCGTCGGTGAACATGGGGTCGTGCACCAGCACCCGGGCCCCGCGGGCGGCGAGCCCGGTGACGGTCGGGAAGACCCCGGAGAAGGCCGTCTCCTTGACCCGTCCGCGATAGGACGCCCCCAAGACGACGACGGTTCGTCCGCCCAGTCCCCCCAGGGCGCCCTCGGCCAGACCGATCGTGTAGTCGGGCATGGTCATGTTGGCCTCACGGGCGGCGCGGACGATGGTGGCGTCCGGGTCGGTGTGCAGGTAGAGGCGCGGGTACACGGGGATGCAGTGCCCGCCGACGGCGATGCCGGGCAGGTGAATGTGGCTGTACGGCTGGCTGTTGGACGCCTTGATCACGCTGAAGACGTCAATGCCGTTGGCGGCGGCAAACTTCGCGAACTGGTTCGCCAGGCCGATGTTGACGTCGCGGTAGGTCGTCTCGGCGAGCTTGGCCAGCTCGGCAGCCTCGGCCGAGCCCAAGTCCCAGACGCCGTTGCCGTCGGGCAGGTCCGGACGGTCGTCGAACTCCAAGACCTCGCGGTAGAACGCGATCCCCCGGGCCGTCCCCTCGGGGCTCAGTCCGCCCACGAGCTTGGGGTACTTGCGCAGGTCGGCGAAGACGCGTCCGGTCAGGACCCGTTCGGGCGAGAAGACGAGGTGGAAGTCGCGGCCCTCGACCAGGCCGGAGACCTCCTCGATCAGCGGACGCCAGCGGTTCCGCGTCGTGCCCACCGGCAGCGTCGTCTCGTAGGAGACCAGCGTCCCGGGCGTGAGGTGCTCGGCCAGCGAGCGGGTCGCGGCGTCCATCCAGCCGAAGTCGGGCTCCCAGGTGGCGTCGTCGACGAACAGCGGGACGACGATCACGACGGCGTCCGAGCCCGGGACGGCGTCCGCGTAGTCGGTGGTGGCGCGCAGGCGTCCGGCGGGGACGAGCGCCGACAGCTTCTCCTGCAGGTGCGCCTCGCCGGGGAAGGGCTCGACCCCCCGGTTCACCAGGTCGACCACCGACTGCTGCACGTCGACGCCGACCACGTCGTGGCCCTGCTCCGCGAACTGGACCGCGAGCGGCAAGCCGATCTTGCCCAGGGCGATGACCGAGATCTTCACGAGCTTCCTCTCGAGGGGGGACGGACTAGACGATGGCCACGAACCGGTCAGTGCGGGCCGACTCGATCATGGCCTCGCAGACCTGGAGCACCGCCGCCCCCTGCTCCAGGGTGACGATGTCGGACGGCTTGCCGAGGACGGCGTCCCGGAAGTGCTCGTGCTCGACGCGCAGCGGCTCCGGCTTCTGGATCGCCAGGCGGCGAACCTCGCCCTCGGACACCCCGCGGAACTGTGCGATGTCGTCCCACTGGGTGGTGACCGAGCCATTGCCGTAGAACGTGAGGTCGGCGGTCAGGGTGTCCGCGACGAACATGCCCTTCTCGCCCGTGACGATCGTCATGCGCTCCTTTGCGGGAGTCAGCCAGTTGACCAGGTGGCTGGACGTCAGACCCCCGGACAGCTGGCAGGTGGCCGCGACCATGTCCTCGTACTCCCGACCGGACTTGAACATGGTCCGCGCCGACACCAGCTCGTAGCGCCGCTGCGTCACCCAGGCGGTCAGGTCGATGTCGTGGCTGGCCAGGTCCTTGACCACTCCCACGTCCGCGATGCGGTTCGGGAACGGGCCCTGGCGCCGGGTCGCGATCTGGTAGAGGTCGCCGAGTTCGCCGGCCTCCAGCCGGCGCCGCAGGCTCTGCAGCGCCGCGTTGTAACGCTCGATGTGCCCAACGGCGCCGATCAGGCCGGCGTCCAAGAAGGCGGACGCCAGCGCCTTGGCCTCGCCCGTGGTCTTGGCCAGTGGCTTCTCGATCAGAGCGTGGACGCCCGCGGCGGCCAGCTTCTGCCCGGCGTCCGCATGGAACTCCGTGGGCAGCGCCACGACCGCGTAATCGAGGCCCGCCTCGATCAGGGCCTCGACGTTCGGCAGCACCGGCAGGTCGCCTGCCACGCCGTGCGGATCGCCCTGAGCGTCCGCCACAGCGACCAGATCGACGCCGTCGATCGCACGCAGGTTGCGCGCGTGGTGACGTCCCATCATCCCCAGGCCGATGAGGCCCGCCCTCAGGTTCGCCATTTACGCACCAGCCTTCGCCAGGGCGTTCACGGCGGTCACGATGCGCTCGAGATCGCCCTGCGACAAGGACGGATGCACCGGCAGCGACAGGCATTCCAGCGCGGCCTGCTCGGTGTTGGGCAGGTGCTTGTCGACCTGGAACGGCTTGAGACGGTGGTTCGGCACGGGGTAGAACATGCCCGACCCGACCGCGTACTCGTCCTTCAGAGCCTTGGCCAGCCCGTCGCGGTCGTGCGGGACGCGGATCGTGTACTGGTGGTAGACGTGCACCGCGCCCGGGGCCACCGGCGGCGGCGTCACGCCCTCCAGGTGGGCCGTGAGGAACGCGGCGTTGGCCTGCCGCTGGGCCGTCCAGGCGTCCACCTTGGTCAGCTGGACGCGTCCGATGGCGGCGTGGATGTCGGTCATCCGGTTGTTCAGCCCGACGACCTCGTTGTGGTACTGCTGCAGCATGCCCTGGTTGCGATAGAGCCGGACGTTGCGCTCGACCTCAGCGGTGGCGCACGACACCATCCCGCCCTCGCCCGATGTCATGTTCTTGGTCGGGTACAGCGAGAACATCCCGAACGTGCCGAACGCGCCGACGGGCGTCCCATGCAGCGACGCGCCGTGCGCCTGGGCGGCGTCCTCGAACAGCAGCAGGCCGTGCTGGTCGGCCAAGGCCGCCAAGGCGTCCATCTTCGCCGGGTGCCCGTAGAGGTGGACCGGCATGATCGCCTTCGTCCGCTCGGTGATGGACGCCGCCACGGCGTCCGGATCGAGGGTGAAGTCGTCGAGGGCGATGTCGGCGAAGACCGGGGTCGCGCCCGTGAGCGCCACCGAGTTGGCGGTTGCCGCGAACGTGAACGACGGCACGATCACCTCGTCGCCGGCCTTGATGCCGCTCGACAGCAGGCCGAGATGCAGACCGGACGTGCCCGAGTTGACCGCGACGCAGGCGCGACCCAGGCCGAAGTGCGCGGAGAACTCCGTCTCGAACGCGGCCACCTCGGGGCCCTGGGCGATCATGCCCGAGCGGAGTACCCGATCGACGGCCGCCCGCTCCTCGTCGCCGATGATCGGCTTCGCGGGTGGGATGAAGGCCAGGTCCGTCATTTCTCTCCGTTCACGCGGGTGAGGGATTCGCCATCTTGGACAAAGCGGTCGCCGGTGCGCTGATCCAGGTACTCGTTGTCGCCGATCTGCTCCAGGGGGAAGCCGGAGCGGCCGACCCACTTGATCCGACGGGCCGGCACTCCGGCCACGAGCGCGTAGTCGGGGACGTCGTGGACGACCACCGCGCCGGCGGCCACCGTCGCCCAGCGTCCGATGACGACCGGAGCCACGCACACGGCCCGCGCCCCGATGGACGCCCCCTCGCGACACGTGACGCCCACCGGCTCCCAGTCGTGGGCGCTCTTGGAGGTGCCGTCCGGGTTGATGGCGCGCGGGAAGGTGTCGTTCGTCAGCACCGCAGCCGGGCCGATGAAGACCCCGTCCTCGAGCAGGGCCGGCTCGTAGACAAGGGCGTAGTTCTGGATCTTGCAGTTGTCGCCGACGTGCACGTCCGTGCCGATGTAGGCGCCGCGTCCGACGACGACGTTCCGGCCCACGCGGGCGCCCGACCGCACCTGGGCGAGGTGCCAGATCGACGACCCGTCACCGATCGAGACGCCGTCGTCCAGGTCAGCGGACGGCAGGATGCGTGGCTCAGCCATAGGTGCTCCGATGTCAGAAGTTCGTCGCCAGCGACACTATCGCCGATAGGTCCGGCACCACGTCAGACAAGCCCAAAGGGGGCCGTCTCGTCCAGCTGCGGATCGTCGATCAGGGTCGGACGCCGCCTTCGCCAGACCGCGTGCGCCAGGCCCGCCACCACGGCGCCCGCCACGATCGGCAGCCCCCCGTTGACCAGGAGTTCGGGAAAGCGAGGGCCTAGGCCGACGAGGCGTCCGGTGCCGAGGCTCCCGCGCGCCAGCCAGGACGCGATCAGGAAGCCGGCGGCGGCGCCCGCGCCCGAGAGCGCCGCCACGAGCGTCCGTTCCGCGGGGCTGGAGCCCGGCTCAAGCCGGTCGAGGCGACGGCTGGCCGCCAGTCCCGCCGCCAGGCCCGCGATGGGCGCGATGAGCAACAGCACCCAGCCCTGCGCCGGCGGAACCGTCGGCAGGGCGCCCGCGATGGGCAGGCCGGGAACCAGCCCGCCCACGGCCACCCACGGGGTGAACAGGGTGCCGGCGCCGACCGTGAAGCCCGCGCCCGTGGCGTACGCCGCCGTCCAGAGCAGCAGGGTGGGCGCGTAGGCGAGGTAGCAGACCACGAGCAGCACCGCGCCAACGGCGTCCGGGGCCACCGCGGACTGGAGCGCGCCGATCTGGGCCGTGTGGGTGACGATGGCGATCAGGAGGGCCACTGCCGCGCCCAAGCCGAGGAGCGCCAGACCGACGCCGGTTCCGCGCAGCGCCGCCCGCAGGCCGATCGGCAGCCGAACGCCACAGGCGCGGATCGCGCCGATCAGTGAGCCCGTGCCGGCCACCGCCACGGCGCCGACGAAGGCGGACGCCGCCTGGCGCGGGGGCGCCACCAGGCTGGCCAGCAGCAGCACCAGGAGCGAGTAGGTGATCGTGCACGTGCCCGCGACGAGGGCGGCCGTCCGGATGCGCGCCTGACCGTCGTCCTCGCGCTGGCCAGCCGCGTAGCGGGCCACGGCAGCCATGGCGACGGCCACGAGTCCGGTGAGCCCCAGCGGTGTCAGCCCGACCGTCAGCCCCGCGACGGTGAACGGGACGCCATGCAGGCCTAGCCAGAGCTGGGCGATGGTGTCGAGCACCGTCGTCGGCGGCAGCCGGGTCATGGTGAGCCAGCCGGCCGCCACCGCCACACCGACCGTCACCCACCCGAGCAGGACCGCAGCCCCGGAGCCCAGCAGCGCGGACGCCACCCAGGGCAGGTACGGGATCCTGCCGATGCTCCCGGACAGGTCGCGTTCAGCCGGGTTCGAGACCGCCAGTTCGACGGACGCCGGGGAACGGTCAGTGGGCTTGGGCATGGTCCCACCATGCTCGACCCGCGCGGCGGGCAGCCGGGCGGGGACACGCCACGGGGGCTAAAATCGCGCTCAGCCCCACGCCCTGAGTTCGCCAGACAGGAGAAGCGCGATGTCGGACGCCGAAACGCCGCTTCCCCGTCGCGGGCTTCCGCCGAGCCAGGGTGGGTCCGCCGCCGACCCGGCGCGCCGGTGGGCCGACGTCGTGGGACCCGCCGTCGAGGGGTCCCCCGACCAGGTCCCCCCGCCGCTGCCGGTGCTTCCATCGACGTCCCGGGGAGCCTCCGCCGGGCGCCGGTTCTCCGCGGACGACCTGCCGGACGACTGGGAGCCGGCCGCCCCCCGCCGCTCGGCCTCCAGCCCCACCCGCTTCGGCATGTCGCCTGGCGAGACCCAGACCGTGCCGCGCGTCGGGGCCGGACGCTACGTCGCGTCGCCCAGCGAGACCCAGATGGTCACCCGGATCGGTCATGCGACGCGCGTCGCCGGACCATCGCCCCGGGAACCGTGGCTCCGCCGTTGGCTCTGGCCCATCGTCGCGGTGGCCGTCGTGACGGCGCTGGTTCTCGCGGGCTTCCTGCTCACGCGTCCGCCATCGGCCGGCCAAGCGGTGCCGTCGCCCACGCCCACCCTGAGCCCCTTCTCGGAGCCGGCCGAGCTCGACGGCGTCCGCGCCGCGACGACGTGGGCGGCCACCACGGACGCCTCCCCCGACGAGACCCGGGGCATCCGCTGCGTGCGGCCCTCGACCGAATTGTCCATCCCACCGGTGGCCGGGAGCGTCCACCGGCGGAGCCTGTCCGCCACCTCCGGCGAGCCCGCCACGATCGTCCAGCAGCTCGAGACCTACCAGACCGCCGAGGCCGCGACGCGGGCCTTCAGCGAGCGCTCGGTCCAGCTGGGCTCCTGCGCGGCCACGCCGGATCACCTCGCCAAGGGCTTCGTCGTCACCGGGCTCGCGGACCAGTCCGTCGCCGCCGAGGCGGTCGTCCAGGACGCCTCCGGTGCCGTCCACCGCATCATGATCACCCGCACGGGCACGACCCTGCTGCTCGTGGACGCCACCGCGCAGACGCCGTTGCTCATGGACGCCCTCGCTCGCGCCGTCGCTCCGGCTCTCACCCGACTCTGCGGTTCGACGCACGGCACCTGCCCAACCAACCCCACCGTCACCCTTTCCTCCGTTCCGCCGCCAGGCGACTTCCCGGGCTCCCTCGCGACGGGCGACCTGTTCCGGGTCACCCCGGGCGCCGGCAGCTGGGTCGGCGCCCAGATCAAGCCGCTGAAGCTGGTCGGATCGGAGTGCGAGGGCGTCGACCTCACCGCGCCCGCAGGCGTCGCCGCCGCCCAGCAGCACGCCTACGTCCTGACCGACGACCCCAAGGCGTCCGCCCACTTCGGCCTCGACGAGGTCGTGTACGCCTTCGCCACGGACGCCGACGCGAAGGCCTTCTCCGACACCGTCGTGGCCAATGTGACCAACTGCGCCAAGACCAAGCAGACCGCTTCCGTGACGGCGCTGGCGAAGGTCGCGGGGGCGGCGTCCGGACAGCTGTTCACCGTCGACCAGCGCAAGACCGTCGACACGGTGGCGCGGTCGCGGGTCGTGGTGGCGGCCCAAGGCGTCCACGCGATCTACATCGCGGCCAACCCGACGTCCGACTACGACCTGCCGGACGCGTCCTGGCTCGCCATCGCCGAGCGCGCCCTCGCGCGGACGGCGCAGTTGCCCTAGCCGACTCAGCGCCGCAGGGCGCGCATCGCCTCGCGAACCATGTCCGCCGTCTCGCTCGGGGTATGCCCGACCCGGACGCCGTTCGCCTCAAGCGCGCGCTTCTTGGCCTGGGCGGTTCCGGCCGACCCCGACACGATGGCGCCCGCGTGGCCCATCGTCTTGCCCTCAGGTGCGCTGAAGCCGGCGATGTAGCCGACAACCGGCTTGGTCACGTGCTCGGAGATATAGGCGGCGGCCCTCTCTTCGGCGTCCCCGCCGATCTCGCCGATCATGACGATGACGTCCGTTTCGGGGTCGTCCTGGAAGGCCTGCAGACAGTCGATGTGGGTCGTCCCGATCACCGGATCGCCACCGATTCCGACGCAGGTTGAGAAGCCGAGGTCGCCGAGCTCGTACATCATCTGGTAGGTCAACGTGCCCGACTTGCTGACCAGGCCGATGTGGCCCGCGCGAGCAATGTTGGGCGGGATGATGCCGACGTTGCTGCGGCCGGGCGAGATGAGTCCGGGACAGTTGGGACCGATCAGCCGGACGCCCTTGGCGGCGGCCGCCGCGTAGAACTCGGCGGTGTCCCGCACCGGGACGCCCTCGGTGATGCACACGATCAGCTCGACGCCCGCCTCAATGGCGTCCATGACGGCCGACTTCGTGGAGGGGGCCGGGACGAAGATGACGGACACGGTGGCGCCGGTGGCGTGCCGGGCCTCGCGCACGGTGTTGAACACCGGGATCGGGTCCTCCTCGAACGTCACCGAGGAGCCGCCCTTGCCGGGCGTGACGCCCGCCACCACGCGCGTGCCGAACATCACCATGCGCTGGGTGTGCTTGCGCCCCTCGCTACCGGTCATGCCCTGGACGATGACCTTCGAGCGGTGATCCAGCCAGATCGCCATCAGTTCGCTCCTTCGCACGCCGCATCCGGCGCCTGCTCGCCGTGGTGGAGTCTGTCGTGCAGCGCATGCCCCTCGGGACCCATCGCCGCGCTGGCCAGTTCGGCTGCCTTGGTGGCGGCCCCGTCCATGGTGTCCACCATGGTCACCAGCGGGTGCGCGTACTCCTCGAGCATCGCGCGGCCGACGGTGACCGCGCTGCCATCTAGCCGGACCACGATCGGCTTGGTGGCGCGGTTGCCCAGCTGCTTGAGCGCCTCGCGGATGCCCTTCGCCACCTCGGAACACGCCGTGATGCCGCCGAACACGTTCACGAAGACCACGGTGACTTGCGGGTCGGACAGGATGATGTCGAGGCCGTCGGCCATCACCTGCGCGTTGGCGCCGCCGCCAATATCGAGGAAGTTGGCCGCCTTCGGGTGACCCGGCAGGCGGCGTCCGGCGTAGGCGACGACGTCGAGCGTGCTCATCACCAAGCCGGCCCCGTTGCCGATGACGCCCACCTGGCCGTCCAGCTTCACGTAGTTCAGATTGCGTTCGCGGGCCCGGATCTCCAGGGGGTCATCGAGGGACTCGTCCCGCAGGTGGGCCCACTCCGGGTGCCGGAAGGCGGCGTTCTCGTCGAGGCTGACCTTGCCGTCCAGCGCGAGGATGCGACCGTCGCCCGTCTTCACCAGGGGGTTGACCTCGACCAGGGTGGCGTCCGATTCGGCGTAGGCCTTGCCGAGGAGCGTGATGACGCGAACGATCTCGTCGCGGTCGGCCTCGGCGAACCCGGTCAGCGAGACGATCTCGTCGGCCTTAGCGGCATCCAGCCCGCTCCGCGGGTCGATCGGCACCTTGATCAGCGCCTCGGGCTTCTCCTCGGCCAGGGTCTCGATGTCCATGCCGCCCTCGAGGCTGCACATCGCGAGGTAGTTTCGGTGCGCGCGGTCGAGCAGCACGGAGAAGTAGTACTCCTCGGCGATGTCGGCCCCTTCGGCCACCATCACCGAGTGGACGATGTGTCCCTTGATGTCCAGGCCGAGGATCTCCCGCGCCCTGGCCTCGGCCTCTTCGGGCGAGCGGGCCAGCTTGACGCCACCGGCCTTCCCGCGACCGCCGACCTTGACCTGGGCTTTGACGACCACCGTGCCGCCGCCGAGAGCGGACGCCGCGGCGTGCGCCTCCTCGGGGGTCCGGGCGAGCAGGCCCCGCAGCACCGGGACACCGTGGGATTCGAACAGGTCCCTTGCCTGGTACTCGTACAGATCCATGGCAGCTCCTCGCCTTGTCCCGTCGCGACCCGAGGAGCCTAGTCGAGCGGGTGTCCGCGGTGTAAGGCCGAATCCGCCTGGGCGAATGGCGCGTACCCAGGCTGGTTGACGGGCCACCGCAGGGCCACGCCCAGAGCCATCCACAGGCTGGACCAGATTCCTCGAAATTGCTGAGAGATTCTCATGCGCTGCTAAGGTAGGGCCACCGACCGACCACTCCTGGGGGGAACCGCGTGTCCAAGCCCGCCCCGCGCCGCGCACTGCCGCAGCCGCGACGAGCGAACGCCTTGCGGCGTCCGATCGCCAAAGGCGTCAGCGCCGCCCTCGTGACAGCCCTCGCGTCCGGCCTCGGGGTCTACGGATTCAGCCAGGCCACGTCCGCGTCGGCCACGGCCCCCACACCCGTGACGCTCACCCCCCTCGTCGTCGCCCCCACCCCGGTCAAGGCCGTCACCGACGGCTACGCCCTGGCCAGTGCGGAGGTCGTCGCCCGGCAGGACGCATTGGAGACGGTGCGCAAGGAGATCAGCGCCGAGGCGGCGCGCCTGGACAGCCTGGGCAGGTTCTTCTTCCCGGCCGTCGGCGCCATCGGCTCACCGTTCGGCATGCGCTTTCACCCCATCCTCCACATCTGGCGCCTGCACGACGGCGTCGACATCGGAGCCGACTGCAATTCGCCCATCTGGGCCTCGCTCAGCGGCACCGTCATCGAGGCGCAGCGCGGCAGCAGCTCTGGCAACTACGTGAAGATCGACCACGGGATCGTCAACGGCCACAAGCTGGTCAGCGCTTATCTGCACATGAACAAGATCCTGGTGCAGAAGGGCGACGTCGTCGCCCGCGGGCAGCAGATCGGGCTGGTCGGCTCGACCGGGCTGTCGACCTCGTGCCACCTGCATCTCGCCGTTTATCAAGACGGTAAGGGCACCGACCCCGCCCGCTTCCTCACCAAGGGCTGAGGCCCACGGGCCGAGGCTGGGCCGCGACGGCACAGCGACGACGAAACCCTAGCCAGCGCCTGGCTACAGCACAGCGCGAACCATCCCGCTTCGCTGTGACGCCGATTCACCCTCAGAGCTTCTCCATGGGCGCGTGCTTGACCGAAAGCTCCTTCACCCCGACCGACCCGAAGTCGACGGTCGCCTTCAGCTGATCGCCCGCCCCGGACGTCTCGGTCACCGTGCCGAGCCCGAAGGTGGTGTGCAGCACCCGATCACCGACGCCCAGGGAGGCCACCCGCGGCCCCTGCTGCGTCGCGGCGCCGGGCGTGAAGCCGACGGTCTGCCGCCAGGACGCCTCCCGGCGCACCCGTTCCGTGGTCCCCCAGCCACCCGTGGCCGGCGCGAGGCGGCGCCAGTCGATGAGCCGGTCGGGGATCTCGCTGATGAACCGCGACGCGGGGTTGTACTGCGGCTGGCCCCACATCGTCCGGACGGTGGCCCGGCTCAGATACAGCCGCTGGCGCGCCCGGGTGATGCCGACGTACGCGAGGCGACGCTCCTCCTCCAGCTCCTTCGGGTCACTCAGCGCCCGCAGGTGCGGGAAGATCCCGTCCTCGAAGCCGGTCAGGAACACCACCGGGAACTCCAGCCCCTTGGCCGTGTGCAGCGTCATCAGCGTCACCACGCCACCACCGCCGTCGGCCGCGGGGATCGAATCCGAGTCGGCGACGAGGGCGATGCGTTCGAGGAAGGCGCCCAGGGAGTCGTCCGGCTCGGGTGAGCCCGCGGCGAGGCCAGCGCCGGCCTCGCTGTCGCTGCTGGGGGTGACGTCCTCGGTGTGCGCCGCCGCGACGAACTCGCCCGCCACGCTGACCAGCTCGACGAGGTTCTCGAGGCGGGTCTGGTCCTGGGGGTCGGTGGACGCCTGCAGCTCGGCCAGGTAGCCGGAGTCGGTCAGGATGCTGGTCAGGATCACGTCCGCCGACACGCCGTCGTCCACCATGGCCCGGTGCGCGGCGATCAGCTCGGCGAAGGCGGTCAGCTGTTTCGCCGAGCGCGGCGCGAGCCCGGGCACCTCGTCGATGCGGCCCAGCGCGGCCGAGAACGACACCCGTTCGGACGCCGCGAAGGCCTCCACCATCGCCTCGGCGCGGTCGCCGATGCCGCGCTTGGGCACGTTCAGGATGCGCCGGATGCTGACGTCGTCGGCCGGGTTCGAGATGGCCCGCAGGTACGCGATGGCGTCCCGTACCTCGCGCCGCTCGTAGAACCGGACGCCTCCGACGACCCGGTACGGCAGGCCGACCCTGATGAACACGTCTTCGAAGGCGCGGGACTGGGCGTTGGTCCGGTAGAAGACCGCGACGTCGCCGTTGGCGGCCGCGCCGGCGTCCACCAAGGCATCGATCTCGCCCGCGATGAACCGGGCCTCCTCGTGCTCGGTGTCGGCGACGTAGCCGACGATGCGGTCGCCGTCGCCGGCGTCCGACCAAAGCCGCTTCTCAGGGCGGTTGGCGTTCTTGGTGATGACCGAGTTGGCCGCGGTGAGGATCGTCTGTGTCGAGCGGTAGTTCTGCTCCAGCATGATCGTCTGGGCGCCCGGGAAGTCAGCCGCGAAGCCGAGGATGTTGCGGATGTCCGCGCCCCGGAAGGCGTAAATCGACTGATCCGAGTCGCCGACGACCATCAGCTCGGGCGGTTCGACGGCCACCTCCCCACTGGACGCCGCAGTGCCGGTCGACACCCCGCACAGCTCGCGGATCAGCGCGTATTGGGCGTGGTTCGTGTCCTGGTACTCGTCGACGAGCACGTGCCGGAAGCGCCTGCGGTAACGCTCCCGAACGTCCGGGAACGCCTGCAACAGGTTCACCGACATCATGATGAGGTCGTCGAAGTCGAGGGCGTTGGCTGCCGTCAGCCGCCGCTGATAGTCCGCGTAGCAGTCCGCGAAGATCTCCTCGGTGCCGTTGATCGCCTTGCCACGGGCCGATTCGAAGTCGATCAGCTCGTTCTTGCAGTTGCTGACCCAGTTCATCACCGAGCGCACCGGGTACTTCTTGGTGTCGATGCCGGCGTCGCGGACGACCAGCGACATGAGCCGCTTGGCGTCCGTGTCGTCGTAGATCGAGAAGTTCTTGGCCATGCCGAAGCGGTCGATGTCGGCCCGCAGGATCCGGACGCAGGCGGAGTGGAACGTCGACACCCACATCAGCCGCGCGCGGTTGCCGACGAGCTCGACGACGCGCGAGCGCATCTCGGCGGCGGCCTTGTTGGTGAACGTGATGGCCAGCACCGAGCCCGGGTGCACGTTCCGTTCGCTGATCAGGTAGGCGATCCGCCGCGTCAGGACGCGCGTCTTGCCGGACCCGGCTCCCGCCACCACGAGGACGGGCGAGCCGGCATGCAGGACCGCCTCGCGCTGGGGCGGGTTCAGTCCCTCGAGCAGTTCGTCGCCTCGGGGACGCCGAGCCTTCGGCGCACCCGGGACGCCGACGCCCGGCTCCCCTGCGCCGGGCTCCCCGGTGCGCTGGACCGGGGCCGCGAACATGGCCGCGAAGTCGACCTGCAGCGCCGGCGCGGCGGCGTCCGACCTCGGTGCCGACGGTGCGGACGCGACGTCCGGCCGGCTCGGCGGCTCGACCGGCGCCTCAGCCCGTCCGCGCGCCCGCAGCACCCGGTCGGCGACGCGTCCGGACCCGGAGTCGGGGCCGAACAGGTCGGGGAACAGCGTGTCGGTCATGGCCGTACCAGGGTAGGCGGTCGGGGGGGCTTCGGCCGCCTGCCACCCTGGGCAGCACCGGGACCGTGTGTGAAGATGACCCTGTGAACGTCCCATCCCCCAAGCGGCTGTTGAAGTGGGCCCTGGCCGGGCTGGCGGCGTCCCAGGCCGTCACGATCGCCGCGCTGACCGTGGTCGACTCGGTCCGCAAGCGCAACCAGGTGACCGAGCGCTTCCCGAGCGCTCCGCCGCGCGAACTGCCCGTCGACAAGGGCGCCGTCACCATCTACACCAAGGGCCGCGCGCTCTACGACGACATGCTGGCGGCCATCGACGGCGCGGTCGATCGCATCTACTTCGAGACCTACATCTGGAAGGACGACCGCGTCGGTCGTCGGTTCAAGGACGCCCTCATCCGGGCCGCCGAGCGCGGCGTCGACGTCTTCTGCGCCTACGACGTCTTCGGCAACCTCGTGGTGAAGCAGTCGTTCTTCAAGTTTCCGGCGAGCGTCCACGTGCTTCGGCACCTGCCCTGGTCCGGCCTGCGGGGCCCGATCGTTCGGCGTAGCCCCGGCCTGAACCACCGCAAGATGCTCATCGTCGACGACGAGGTGGCCTTCGTCGGCGGCTACAACATCGGCTCGCTGTACGCCAACCGCTGGCGCGACACCCACGCCCGTGTCACCGGCGAGGCCGTCGCTGACCTCGCCAACGCGTTTGTCGACTACTGGAATCAGATCTCGCCCAAAGGTTCGCCATACCTGGAGAGCCCGACCGATCGGGCCTGGGAGTCGCCGATCCGCGTCACGCGCAACGTGCCGAGCGTCGGGGTCTACCCGATCCGCTACAGCTACCTGGAGGCGATCGATCGGGCGTCCGAGCGGATCTGGCTGACCCACGCCTACCTGATCCCGGACGACGACCTGACCCTGGCCCTGCTCGAGGCAGCGGATCGCGGCGTCGACGTCCGCATCATCGTCCCGGCCGAGTCCAACCACATCGTCGCCGACTGGCTGTCTCGCGGGTTCTACGCCTTGTTGCTCAGCCGCGGCATCCGGCTGTTCCTGTACCAGAACGCGATGGTGCACGCGAAGACGGCGACGATCGACGGCATGTGGTCGACCATCGGCACCGCGAATCTCGACCGGCTGAGCCTGATGGGCAACTACGAGATCAACATCGAGATCACGGACGCCGACGTCGCGGCCGAGATGGAGTCGATCTTCGCGATGGACGCCGGCAACTGCATCGAGCTGACCTTGACCGAGTGGCAGAACCGTCCGCTCGCGGCGAAGATCTCTGAGAAGGTCATCACCCCGCTGCGTCCGCTGCTGTAGCGCGGTCGTCACTGATTGCACCCTGGGGCAGCCCCCGGTGCCCTTCTGCGGACGCCGAGGCGGGCAGTACCGTCGTCGGCATGGGAATCATTGCTTGGATCATCATGGGTCTCGTCGCCGGTACCGTCGCGAAGATGATCATGAAGGAGGGCAACGGCAGCTGGCTGTCCTCGTTGCTCTTCGGCATCGTCGGCGCGATCGTCGGCGGCTGGATCGGCGACCTGCTCTTCGGCGGCGGCCGACTGAGCCTCTTCAATCCGATTTCGTGGGTGCTGGCCATCGGCGGCTCCTGCATCGTCATCTGGGTCGCGGGCCGTTTCCTCGGCGCTCGCCGCTGACCCACCCCACCAACCGCGAAGGCCCGGGATTCCTCCCGGGCCTTTCGTTGTGTAGCGGACGCCGTCAGACCAGTTTGCGGTCGGTCGCCCAGCGGGTGAGCTGGTGGCGGTTGGACAGCTGGAGCTTGCGCAGCACCGACGAGACGTGGGTCTCGACGGTCTTGATCGAGATGAATAGCTCCTTGGCCACCTCCTTGTAGGCGTAGCCGCGGGCGATCAGCCGCAGCACCTCGCGTTCGCGGGGGCTCAGTCGGTCGAGGTCCTCGTCGATGGACGCCAGGTCGATCGCCCCGCTGAAGGCGTCCAGGACGAACCCGGCCAGCCGCGGGCTGAAGACGGCGTCGCCCTCTGCGACGCGTCCGACGGCCTCGACGAGTTCGGGCGCCGAGATGGACTTCGTGACGTACCCGCGGGCGCCGGCTCGGATCACGCCGATGACGTCCTCGGCGGCGTCCGAGACGCTGAGCGCGAGGAAGCGCTGGTCCGGATGCGTCGCGTGGACCTGCTTGATCACCTCCGCACCACCCCCGCCGGGCAGGTGCACGTCGAGCAGGACGACGTCGGGAAGCGTCCGGGTGATGGCGTCCACCGCCGACGGCACGTCCTCGGCCTCGGCGACGATGGTCACGAACGGGCCGATGTCGTGGCGGACGCCGCTGCGGAACATCGCGTGGTCGTCGACGATGACGACTCGTCGCTGCTGGGGGGCCCGTCCGGGAGACGTGGTCTCGGGCAGGGCGGTCTCGTTCTCGCTCATCGCGTCATCTCCAGGGTCACTTCGGTGCCGGTTTCTGCACTCGATCGTAGGCGGGCGGTCCCACCGTGGCGGCGCGTGCGCTCCACGATGCTCTTGTCGATGCCCAGCCGATCCTCGGGGACGGCCGCGGGGTCGAACCCGCGGCCGCGGTCGCGGACGAACACCTCGACGTGATCGGCGTCCGCCTCGGCGTAGACGTCGACCAATGGCGCCCCCGAGTGCTTGGCCGCGTTCAGCATCGCCTCGCGCGCGGCCTTGACCAGCTCGGCGAGCTGGGGCGTCAGTTCGGCGTCCCCGACCACGACCACCTCGACGTTCACGGGGAAGTCGTCCTCGATGTCCTGGGCGGCGTCAGCGAGGGCCGCCTTGAGGGTGGCCATCGGCACCTCGGTTCCGTAGAGCCACGTGCGTAGCTCGCGCTCCTGCCGCCGCGCGAGCCGGGTGACCTCGTGCGGCTCGTACGCCTGCTTCTGGATCAGGGCGAGCGTCTGCAGCACCGAGTCGTGGAGGTGGGCGGCCATGTCGGCGCGGGCGTCCGAGACGATGCGCGCCTCGCGCGCCTGGACGAGCGCCCGCCGGACGCGCAACAGCCACGGGGCCGCCAGGGCGGCCAGGCCCACGAGCGCCAGCCCGATGGCCGCCAGCGTGCGGGACGCGACCGCCCCCTCGCCGAGCGGCAGCAGCATGGCCGTCAGCACCACCGCGGACGCCCCCGCCAGCAGCCCGACGCCGAGCGCGAGGGCCGTCGTCCAGTTGGCCAGCAGGGGCAGCAGCCAGGCGAAGGGGCCGTCGGACGCCTTGAGGTCCTTCGCCGACGCGTGGTCGGCCTGCCACCACACCAGGGCCAGGCCCCCCGAGGCCAGAACGCCGACCAGGAACCAGTTGGTGGGCAGGCCCAGGCCCGAGCGCTGGACGATCCAGACCAGGCCGGAGCCGAACAGCGCCAGCGCGATCAGCTGGCCCCAGTCGCCCGGCCCGTGGGCCTGGGCAGCTGCGCCCTGGGGCCGCAGCCCGGCGCGGCGGTGGGCGTCCAGGCCCGGGGCGTCGGGGGCGTCCGACATCAGCGGGACGATCAGCCACACCAACACGTACGCAAGCACGCCGGTCAGGCGCCAGGACGCCAGCACGATGAAGATCAGCCGCAGGAACAGCGGCGAAACCCCTAGGTAGGCGGCGATTCCGGCGCACACTCCGCCGAGCCAGCCCTGGTCGGGCAGCCGGACGACCAGCCGAGGGGCCGGGGCGTCCAGGCGGTCGAGGGTCACGGTGCCAGCTTAGGGCCGACGTCGTTGGGGGTGGCTTCAGGGGCCGTCCCGATAGGGCGCCCTGGGGACGCGTAGCAGGATGGGCCCATGACCAACACGCCCATGCTGCGCCGGGACTCGTCCCACGGCGTCGTGGGCGGCGTGTGCGCCGGTCTGGCCCGCACCTGGCAGGTGGATCCGCTGCTGGTCCGGGCCGGCTTCCTCGTCGCCGTCGTCATCAGCTGGGGCCTCGGCCTGGTGCTGTACGGGGTGCTGTGGGCGGCCCTTCCTGCCGACGCCTCACGGCGGACGCCGACGCGCAACCTCTCCCCCACGCACGTCATCGCCATCATCGCCCTGCTGGTCTTCGCGATCTCCATGGCGCTTCCCGAGGGCCGCTACGCGGCGGTGGGCCTCAGCATCCTCGCCCTGCTGGCGGCTGGCTGGTACCTGACCCGGCATCGGCGCCGGCCGGCGTCCACCACGCGTCCGGCCGAGCAGGTCTCGCAGTGGAAGCAGCCGCCCGGCTCGCCCCAGGTCGGGTTGGCCCAGAACCCGCTGCTCGCTGTGACGCGACGGGCTCCCCTGGGCGGCTGGGTCCCGATCGTCAGCGCCGTGGGCGCCTCCTGGCTGGCGCTCGCGATCGTTTCGGTCGCGGCCGGCTCCGTGCGGCCCGTCGCCTACCCCTCCATCGCACTGGCGATCATGGCGATCGCGCTGTTGGCCTCGGCCCGCCCGCGCGGCGTCGCGCGTCCGCGGCCGCGGGGTCTGGTGCTGGCTGGCCTGGCCACCTCCCTCGTCACGCTGTCGCTGATCCTGCCGTCCGCGACGCCGGCTTCGCAGGCCGTGACGCAGGGACCCATCTCGGCGTCCGAAGAGGTCATCGAGCTGGGAATCGGCCGCAACACCGTCGACCTCAGCCAGCGGACGCTCACCTCGGATCACGAGGTCACCATCACCGGCGATGCCGGCTCGCTGACCCTGCTGCTGCCCACGGACGTCAACGTCGAGGTGACCTACCAGGTCGACGCGGGCCGCGTCCGGACGCCTCAGCAGAGCGACGCCCAGGGCATGGACCTCCAACTCAGCGAGTCCTACGCGAGCGACCCCGCCAAGCCCACCCTGCGCGTGTTGGTGGCGCTGGGCATGGGTACCGTGGAGGTGCGCCGATGACCGGGCGTCCGGATGGAATGAGCGTCACCGTCGGCCTGCTCTTCGGTGCGATCGCGGCCGTGGGGCTGTGGTCCGCCGTGGGCACGGTGGACTGGGCGCTCGTGGGCGTCGGGCTCCCCGTGGCCCTCGTCGCGATCGGCGTCCTCGGCATCAACATCAGTCGTCACCAGTAACCCTCAACCCCATGAAAGGCACCACGATGGACAAGAAACTCGTCCGCAGCACCTCCGACAAGTTCCTGGCAGGCGTCTGCGGCGGCCTCGCCAAGTACTTCGGGATCGATGCCACGCTCGTCCGGATCGGTGCGGTGCTCATCGCGCTCCTGATTCAGCCCATCGGCTGGATGCTCTACCCGGCCCTGTGGCTGCTCATGCCGACCGACAACGGCGGCCCGTCCGGCCTGGCGCAGCTGACCGACTGGGTCAAGCAGTCCAACCGCCGCTGACGTGCGCCAGCCTCGGCCGCCCCACGCCTCATCTTCTGCGGGGGCGGCCGGAATGGGCCGCGCGGGTCGTTTCCCCGGCATGACGTACGAGATTCGCCAAGAGCCCGAGCAGTTGGCGTTCGGCATTCCGTCGGACTGGAACACGCGTCCACGCCTGACGTTGTGGATGGCGTTCTTGGTCGGCTTCGTCGCGACGATGGTCGTCGTGGGCGGCTGCTTCATGATGGCGGAGGGCCTCATCCTCAACGGACTGCTCGGCATCGTTCTCGGTCTGATCGCGGCATCGCCTCTGGTGTGGCGGCGGCTCCCCCACCGCGACGTGCTGCTGAGGCGTCCGGATGCCCAAGAAGCGGATCTCGGCATCGCTTTCGACCAGCCTCGCTGGCGCGGCGGCGCCGCAGCCGCCTTGAGTGCCGTGCTGGGGCTGCTCATCGTCGCCGGCGGGGTCAAGACGTTGGCGGAAGGATTCGCCGACGTGAACGGCAGCCAGCTGGCCAATCTCATCCAGGGAAGCATCGCCGGGGTGCTCGGCGGTGGCCTCGTGGCCTTCGGCATCGTCTCGGCCCGCGGCTGGCGGGCCGAGCCGGACCGCGGCGACGTCGTGCTGACCGCGCGGGGCGTCCGGATCGGAGATCCCGAGCCAACCCCAAGCGACGCGTCGAGGTAGGCATGGAGGCCTCCGTGCTGCGCGCTCGACGCATCACCGCCGCGGTTGATCCGCGGGCATGGCGCTGAGCCTTCTCGACCTCCGGCGGACGGACGCGTCGGCGTCCGGAAGAATAGGCATGTGACCACCACACAACCCTGGGTGAAGAACTACGCCCCCGGCGTCCCCGCAGAGATCGAGCTGCCGACCGACTCCTTGGTCGACCTCTTCGACCGGGCGATCGCGGCCGGCGGGGACGCCGTCTCGTGTGAGTTCTTCGGCGCAACGACCACCTTCCGGCAGCTGGGCGACGACGTGGCGCGATTGGCGGACGCTCTCCGTCGCCTCGGCGTCCGCGCCGGCGACCGGGTCGCCATCGTGCTGCCGAACTGTCCGCAGCACGTCGTGGCCTTCTACGCCGTCCTGCGGCTGGGGGCCGTGGTCGTCGAGCACAATCCGCTCTACACCGCTCACGAGCTCGCGGGCATGTTCGCCGACCACGACGCGCGCGTCGCGATCGCCTGGGACGTCGCGGCGCCCAAGTTGCCGTCGCTCGACCACGTCATCGCGGTCAACCTGCTGGACGCCTTCCCGCGCCTGAAGCGCCTCGCGCTGGGGCTGCCCGTCAAGAAACTGCGCGCGACCCGCGACCGGCTGCACGCGGACGCCCCGGGCACGACGCCGTGGAAGACCGCCCTCAAGGGGAGCCGGCTGACGGCGTCCCACCCCCGGCCCGGACTGCACGACCTGGCCGTCATCCAGTACACGTCGGGCACGACCGGCAACGTCAAGGGCGCGATGCTCTCGCACTACAACCTGCACGCGAACGCGCTGCAGGGCGCGGCCTGGATGTGCGACGCCGTCGACGGTCGAGAGGTCAACTACGCGCTGCTGCCGATGTTCCACGCATTCGGGATGACGCTGTACCTCACGTTCGGCCTGCTCAAGCGGACGCGGCTGGTGCTGTTCCCCAGCTTCGACGTCGACCTCGTCTTGGACGCCGCCAAGAAGTCCCCGCCGACGATTTATTGCGCCGTGCCGCCGATCTACGACCGGACCGCCCAGCGGGCCGCCGAGCGTGGCATCTCCCTGGCCAGCGCCAAGTTCTGCATCTCGGGCGCGATGGCGCTGACCGACGACATCGTGGCGCGCTGGGAGTCCGTCTCGGGTGGCCTGCTCGTCGAGGGCTACGGGCTGACCGAGTCGTCGCCGGTGGCGCTCGGCAACCCCTTCGCCCCCACGCGGAAGACGGGGACGATCGGCGTCCCCTTCCCGTCGACGCTGACGCGGGTGGTCGACCCGGACGATCCGTCCGTCGAGGTGCCTGCCGGCACACCCGGTGAGCTGCTGATCAAGGGGCCGCAGGTGTTCTCGGGCTACTGGAACGCCCCCGACGAGACCGCCAAGTCGCTGCTGGAGGGCGGCTGGCTGCGCACCGGGGACCTCGTCATCGTGGACGCCGACGGCTTCACCACCATCGTCGACCGCATCAAGGAGCTGATCATCACGGGCGGGTTCAACGTGGCGCCGTCCGAGGTCGAGGCCGAGCTGCGCGAGCATCCCGCCATCGCGGACGTCGCGGTCGTCGGGATGCGCGACGGGTCCGGCGGCGAGCGGGTCGTGGCGGCGGTCGTGCCGACGGCCGGGGCGACGATCGACAGCGGCGAGCTGCGGACGTGGGCCAAGGAGCGGCTGGCGGCGTACAAGGTCCCGCGCGAGTTCGTAGCCGTCGAGGCACTGCCCACGTCGCTGCTGGGCAAGGTGCTGCGCAAGCAGGTCCGGGACCAGTTGGCGGCTCGTGGCTGAGGTCTCCCGGCGCCCGGCTGAGCCCGGCGCCGGCTGGCCGGGCGATCCCGCGGACGCCGCCACGCCGGTCGCGCGGTCGGCGTCCGACGTGCGGCGAATCGCCGCCGACCTCGGGCTGACCGGCCTGGACACCGCCGTCTCGGTCTGCGCGGCCTGCCCGCGCCTGGTCGAGTGGCGCGAACGGGTCGCCGCCGAGAAGCGGGCGGCGTTCGCGTCCGAGGCGTACTGGGGGCGTCCGGTGCCGTCGCTGGGCGATGTGGACGCGAGCGTCCTCATCGTCGGACTCGCGCCGGCGGCCCACGGCGCCAACCGGACCGGTCGCATGTTCACCGGCGACCGGTCCGGGGACTGGCTCTTCGCCGCGCTGCACCGGGCGGGCTACGCGTCGCAGGCGTCCAGCGTGGCGGCGGACGACGGGCTGACGCTGACCGGCGTCCGGATCACCGCAACCTGCCACTGCGCGCCGCCGGCCAACAAACCGACGACCGAAGAGCAGGCCACGTGCGCGGGCTGGCTCGACCGGGAACTGACGGTGCTGGCGCCGCAGCTTCGCTCGATCCTGTGCCTGGGCGGGATCGCCTGGGACGCCACCCTGGCTGCCGCCAAGCGGCTCGGCTGGGGCGTCCCGTCGCCGAAGCCCACGTTCGGGCACGGATCCGCGGCGATCGTGGACGCCGACGGCCACGGGTTGGCCTTGATCGGCTCGTACCACGTCAGCCAGCAGAACACCTTCACCGGACGCCTGACGACCGCCATGCTGGACGACGTGATCTCCCGATGCTGACGTGCAACCTTCCTGACGCGTCCGGCGTGTAGGGGGCATGACAGCGGTGGCCACCCCAGTCCCCGCGCTCGACGCACGGGACTTCGAGGGCTTCGTCGCCGACCACCAGGTCGGCCTTCGCCGGTCCGCGCTCGCCCTCACGGGCAACGGCGCGGACGCCGATGACCTCCTCCAAAGCACCCTGGTGAAGGGGTACCTCGCCTGGAGCCGGCTCGACGACCGGGACAACCTCGGCGCCTACGCGCGCACGACCATGTCGCGCACGTATGTCTCGCTGTGGCGAGCCTGGGGACGCGGCGAGGTCGCGTCGGCAGCGGTGCCCGAGACGGCCGCGCCGGAGGCGTCCGGGATCGCGGAGAACGACCTGATCTGGCGCGGTCTCCGTGATCTCGGACGCCGCCAGCGCGCGATCGTCGTCCTGCGGTTCTACGAGGACCTCGATCACGCCGCCATCGCCTCGACGCTCGGCATCCGCGTCCGCCGCCACCGGCGCACCGCGCTGGCCGCCACCGCGCTCGTCGCCGTCGCGGGCGGGGCGTGGGGCGTGGCCTCGAGGCCCCGGCCCACCACCCAGCCGTCGGCGTCCGAAGCGCCCAACACCCCCCGGGAGTGGACTGGCGCGTGACGTGTCGACCTACCCGGCGGCCGAGTTCACCTCGCCCGACGGCAACGTCTACTGCCGCCTGGACGGAGACCTCGCCGGCTGCGGGCTCAAGGGGGCCGACCCCGGGGTGCTCCCGGATCCGTCGACCTGCGCCACCCAGGGCGTCGTCAAGGGCGTCGCCGTCAACGCGTCCGGCCCGGCGTCCTGGGCCTGCGGCAGCGACCCGATGGCCTTCCCGTTCCTGAACGGGGACGGCACCCGCTGGTGGGATGCGTCCTTCGGCGGGACCGCGTCCTGGCCGAACGAGACGCGTCAGCTCGCTGGCCGGAGACTTCCGCTGCACGATGACAACGGACGGTCCGAGTTGTACGAACACGGCAACGGGCCATCGCTTCACGGTCAACCGCCTAGGGCCGAAGCAGGGTTGATCGCCGTCGTCGGCGGGGCTCAGCCGGCGGGCGGGGCGCTGCGGCGTCCGTCTTGGACGCCGGCCAGCCCCCAGCGGACCGCCGCCGCCCCGAACCGGCCGAGGGGGCGTCCGGCGATGGTCGCGACGCGGTCGAACGGGACGTCCAGCATCGTGCGCGCCCAGTCGGGCAGGATCGCGATCGCGCCGGCGACGAGGGTGGCGTAGCCGGGACGAGCGACGAGCGGAAGCGGCGGCTCGACGATCAGGAAGCGGGCGGCGTCCCGGGCGGGCTCGGTGACCTCGAGCTCGGGGCGGTAGGCGTCGATCGTGGCGCGCAGGTCGGCCAAGGTCGTCGGCGGCTCGGGGACGCCGAGCAGTGAAGCGGCGCGTCCGGCCTGGGCCACATACGTGTCGGCCTCGGCGGGCGTGAGGCGTCCGGCGCCGTAGGCCTGGTAGGCGGTCAAGAACGAGTCGATCTCGGCGACGTGGACCCACGTCAGCAGGTGCGGATCGGACGCGCGGTAGGGGCGTCCGGCATGGTCCTTGCCCTGGACGCGGTCGTGGACGCCGCGCACCTTGGCGATGACGGCCTCGGCGTCTTCGAAGGTGGCGTAGGTCGTGTAAGCGATGTAGTCGGCGGTGCGGGCGAGGCGTCCCCAGGGATCGGAGCGGTAGCCCGAGTGCCCGGCGACACCGGCCATGGCGGCCGGATGCAGCGACTGCAACAGCAGCGCGGTGATGCCGCCGACGAACATCGAGGCGTCCTCGTGGACGCGCCAGATGGGGTCGTCCGGGGTGAACCACCGCTCCCCCGGCTTGCCCCAGATCGTCTGGCCGCGCTCGGCAGCGTCCGGGCCGGCCACCTTCGATCGCAGGGTCTCACCGAACGTCTGCTGGACCTTGCCCACCGCTTTCCCCAGCCGCAGGATCGGCGGCGTCGGCAGGGGCGGGGTGAGCTTCACGCGGCCATGGTAGTTCGCTGACCCGAGCCCAACGGCGTCCTCGGCCGGGTTGACCCACCGAGCTGACCGGCATCTACTGGCCCCATGACGACCGCTGAGGCTTGGTTCACCGATGCGACCCAAGGGGTCCTGGAATTGGTCGAGCAGATTCCAGCCGGGACGTGGGATGTCCCTGGCCTTGGGGACTGGACACTGCGCGAGCTGGTCGCGCACACGGGTCGGTCCTGGACGCTGCTCGGCACCTACCTGGCCGAGCCCACCCCGGGCGCCGTGGGCGTCGGAACGGCGGCGTCCTATGTCGCTCGCGGACTGGTCCAGCCTGGGATCCACGCCGGAGTGCTGGCGCGCGGCCGCGAGGATGCACTCGGGCTCGGGGATGACCCCGCGACGACGCTGCGCGGCTTCGCGGCGGAGGCCATGGCCCTGGTTGCGGCGACCCCTCCGGGGCGGCTCGTCCCCACGAGAATCTGCCCGCTGCCCTTGGGCGAGTTCGTGAAGACCAGGGCCTTCGAGCTGACGGTGCACGGGTTGGACATCGCGCGCGCTGCCGGTCTTCCGATACCGGAGGCTCTGGATCGCGCTACCGGACCAGCTCTCGCGCTGGCGTCCGAAATCGCCGCGGAACGCGGCCTGGCCGCGCCGCTGCTCCTGGCCGCGGCCGGACGCGAGCCGCTGCCCGCCGGGTTCACGCTCCTGGGCTGAGCCGAGCTTCGCTCCACGTGTGACCTTGTTGGCGTCTACCCCGACCAAGACACACGTGGACCCGGGTCGGTTCCCCCCATGACCGCTGAGGCCTCTTCTGCGCGCCTACGACGCGCAACTGCGCACCGAGGCCGAGGTTGTTGGTGCCGACTCGCTCCACGGGATGGGTCCGCTGTGGCTGGCCGTCGTCGGTGGACGCCGCGGCTTCGTGACGTACGCATCATTCGACGGCCCGCGCCGCCATGGCACTGGGCAAGCGCTACCTGCACTCGGATTCCACCGAGTTCTCCCGCCCCATCCTCGAATGGTCGGGGCTGGTCAAGGTCACGACGACGACGCCCTACGTGTGGCGACGCCGCTGAGTCACTCCCACTCGATGGTGCCCGGTGGCTTGCTCGTGACGTCGACGACCACGCGGTTGATCTCGCGGACCTCGTTGGTGATCCGGGTGCTGATCTTCTCGAGCAGGTCGTAGGGCAGGCGTCCCCAGTCGGCGGTCATGGCGTCCTCCGACGTCACCGGACGGAGCACCACCGGGTGCCCGTACGTCCGCTGATCACCCTGGACGCCGACGCTGCGGACGTCCGCGAGCAGGACGATCGGGAACTGCCAGATCTCGCGATCCAGGCCGGACTCCGTGAGCTCGTGGCGCGCGATGGCGTCCGCCTGACGCAGGATGTCGAGTCGCTCCTTCGTGACCTCGCCGATGATGCGAATGCCCAAGCCAGGACCAGGGAACGGGTGCCGCCAGACCATCTCGTCGGGCAGCCCGAGCTCGGTGCCGACGGCGCGGACCTCGTCCTTGAACAGGGTCCGCAGGGGCTCGATGAGCTTGAACTGCAGGTCGTCCGGCAGGCCGCCGACGTTGTGGTGACTCTTGATGTTGGCGGCACCCTCGCCACCCCCGGACTCGACCACGTCGGGGTACAACGTGCCCTGCACGAGGTACTCGATGTGGGCGTCCGCGTCGATGTCGCGCACCGTCTGCTCGAAGGTGCGGATGAACTCGCGGCCGATGATCTTGCGCTTGGTCTCCGGCTCAGTGACGCCGGCGAGGGCCGACAGGAAGCGGTCCTCGGCGTCCGCGACGACGAGCTTGATGCCGGTGATTCGCGGGAAGTCCTGCATGACCTGCTCGCGTTCGCCGGCGCGCAGCAGCCCGTGATCGACGAAGGCGCAGGTCAGCTGATCGCCGATCGCGCGGTGCACCAGCGCCGCCGCCACGGCCGAGTCGACGCCCCCCGAGAGTCCACAGAGGACGGCCGCGTCCCCGACCTGCGCGCGGATCGCAGCAACCGCGTCGTCCACGATGGACGCCGGCGTCCAAGTCGGCTCACAGCCGGCGATGTCGTACAGGAAGTGGGTCAGGATCGTCTGCCCGTGCTCGGAGTGCAGTACCTCCGGGTGCCACTGGACGCCGGCCAGTCGCCGGTCGGCGTCCTCGAAGGCCGCGACGGGGGCGCCGGGGGTATGTGCGAGCGGCATGAAGCCGGCCGGGGCGTCCTGGACCGAGTCGCCGTGGCTCATCCAGATGCTGAAGGCCGTCGGCAGCCCGGCCAGCAGCGTGCCGGGGGCGTCCACGGAGGCGGTGGTGCGGCCGAACTCGGACAAGCCGGTGCGGGCGACGCGTCCGCCGAGGGCGTCCGCCATGGCCTGGAAGCCGTAGCAGATGCCGAAGACCGGGACGCCCTGGGCGAACAGCGCCGGGTCGACCTGGGGCGCTCCGGGGGCGTAGACCGACTGTGGCCCGCCGGACAGGATGATCGCGCTCGGCGACTTCGCCATGATCTGGGCGACCGATGCGGTGTGCGGCATGATCTCGGAGAACACCTTGGCCTCGCGGACGCGCCGAGCGATCAGCTGCGCGTACTGGGCCCCGAAGTCGATGACGATCACTGAGTCGTGCGGGTGTGCCATGGCGCTCAGTCTAGGGCTGGACGCTCCCTCGTTCGGACGCCGTTGGGCCTGGTGAGCAGGGCTAAAGATCGTTGCCGGCGTAGCTTTGATTGAACGATTTGTTGGCCAAGGGGAAGTCCGGAACGATCGTGTCGGTCAGCGCCGGACCGATCGCCGGCCAGTTGAAGAACGACGGATCGACGACCTTCACGCGGGAGACCGTGCCGGCGGCGTCCAGTTCGACGCGGTGGACGATCGTCCCGCGCCAGCCCTCCACGATCCCCAGACCGGCGGACGCCTCCTGTGCGGCATCCGGGCCTTTCGACAAGCTCAGGGAACGGTCTGAGGGGGTGAGATCGGCCAGCCGTGCGGTGAGATCCGCGACCAGGCGCGCCGAGACGGCAATCTCGCGACGCCGCACCTCAAACCGCGCCCGGACGTCACCCGCCGGCTCGGTGAACCGTTAGGGGTTGCGTGCCGCATCGCCCGCGGATTCCGCAACCCCGACAACTACCGCCTTGACGACCACAGCCGCTCGGACCAGCTGGTCACCCGCGACGTGGCGCAGTGAAATGGACACCATGACGATTGTCCCTGTCGAAGTGCTCGATGTCGCCCGAACGGCGCGGCGGATCACGGTGCTGACCGGCGCGGGGATGTCGGCCGAGAGCGGCGTGCCGACGTTCCGGGACGCCCAGAGCGGCCTCTGGTCCCGGTTCGATCCGGCGCAACTGGCCACCGAGGATGCCTTCCGCCGCGATCCGGCGCTCGTGTTCGGATGGTACGTCTGGCGCCTCGGACGCGTCCGCGAGGCTGGCCCGAACGCGGGCCACCTGTCGCTGGCGCAGTGGGCCCGGTCGGCCGATGTGCGGATCGTCACCCAGAACGTCGACGACCTCCACGAGCGCGCGGGCAGCGAGGTGCTGGCCCATCTTCACGGTTCGCTGGCCGCCTTCCGCTGCCTGGACTGTGGGCGTCCGTTCGACGGTGACCTGCCCGAGCCGGACGCTGTCGGTCGCGCCGCTCCTCCACGCTGCCCCTGCGGCGGACTCGTCCGCCCGGGGGTGGTGTGGTTCGGCGAGCCGCTGCCCCAGAAGGCCTTTGCCGACGGCGTCCTGGCTTGTCGCGACACGGAGCTGCTGCTCGTCGTCGGCACGTCCGGCATCGTCTACCCGGCCGCCGGGCTTCCCGACCTGGCGCGATCCATGGGCGTGCCCGTCGTCGAGATCAATCCCGAGCCCACTGAGTTGTCGCCCTCGTGCGACGTGACGTGGCGGACCACCGCCGCGACCGGCCTCCCGACCCTGGTGGCCGCGCTGTGACTAGGCCTCGTCAGGATGCCGGTCGGCGATCGCCTCGTGATTGCGAATGACCTCGCGCACGACGAACGCCAGGAACTGCTCCGCGAACTCGGGGTCGAGGCCCGCGTCGACGGCGATCTCGCGGAGGCGTCCGATCTGCTGCTCCTCGCGGGCAGGATCCGACGGCGGCAGACCGAGGCTCGCCTTGAGGTGACCGACCTGCTGCGTGATCTTGAAGCGCTCGGCGAGGACCCGGATCATCACCTGGTCCATGTTGTCGATGCTGGCGCGGAGCCGGAGCAGTTCGTCGGGGGTCTCGGACATGGGCGCAGCGTAATCGGCGCTCCCGGGCTCGCTGGCCGATCTCGCGGAAGCGCCATAACGACCGGTGACGTCTCCCGACCGAACGGGCGGATCAGCCAGGGCCATGAGTCCAGCTCGGTCGGGCGACGCCACCGTCCCAGCTCGGCGGTGGACGGTGCTGCGACAATGGCCGCGTGCACCCACCGAACACTCCTCAGCGCGTGTTCGTCGTGCTCAACCCCGTCCACCGCTCGGCCCGACGGGCGGCGTCCGAGTTGGCGCGCCAAGCGGCCGCCTCGGGGCGTCCGCTGACGATCCTGCGCACGTCGGTCGCCGAGCCGGGAGGGAGCCAGGCCAGGGCCGCCCTGGACGCCGGTGCGCGGCTCGTGGTGGTCGTGGGCGGGGACGGAACCGTCCGGCAGGTGGCGGGCGCGCTGGCCGGCAGCGGCGTGCCCCTCGGGATCGTCCCCACCGGGACGGCGAACCTGTTCGCCCGCAACCTCGGCCTGCCCGCTCGCCTATCGGGCCAAGTCAGCACGGCATTGATTGGGACGCCGACCAGCAGCGACATCGGCTGGGCGCGGTCTCGGCACGGGGACGAGTGGTCCGGCGAGCAACCGTTTCTCGTGGTCGCCGGCATCGGTCGCGACGCAGCGACGGTGCTGGCAACCCGGCCCTGGCTCAAGCGCAGGCTCAGTTGGCTCGCCTACTTCGAGGCGGGCCTGCGGCACGCCTGGCGTCCACCGCTGCCGATGACCGTCGCGATCGACGGGCGTCCGGCGCGCGAGGTGGACGCCTGGTGCGTGCTCGCCGGCAACTGCGGACGCCTCCCGGCTGGTATCACCGTCTTCGCGGACGCCCGCGCCGACGACGGCGTCCTCGACACGCTCATCGTCGCCGTGAAGCGTCCGTGGCACTGGGCGTCGGTCGCGGCCAAAGGCGTCCTGCACGTGTCGTCCGACGTCGCTGCCCTCGACTACGGACGCGCCCACGACGTCGTGGTGCGTCCGCGGACGCCGCAGCCGGTCCACCTCGACGGCGACCCGTTCCCGGCCGTGGACGAGGCGCGCTGGCGCGTCGCGGCGTCCGAACTCATGGTGTTGACCCCGAAGAAGGGCTGAGATGACCGACCCGACTGCACTGCTGCGAGCCCTGATCGAGGGCCCCACGGACGCCACCCGCGAGGGCGAGGCGCTGGTCCTCCTGCGGGGCGCGACGACCGCCGAGCTGAACGACATGATCGTCGGCACCGACATGCACCGGCTGTTCGCCAGCCTGGACGATCGCCTGCTCGGACCCGACAACCGGACCGCCCTCATCGAGTTGTTGACTCGCGAGCGGCAGTCCGAGCTGAGCGTCGCGGCGGCCGCGGAGGTGATCTACGGGCTGCAACGTGGCTGGTCCGGACGCGCCCGCGAAGAGGCGATCCGCGACCTGCTGCTAGCGCGGACGGGGGTCGAACTCACTCACCTCAAGAACCAGATCAACAGCCGGACCGACGTCTACGACCTCGAGGGGCTGGTGTTCGGGGCCGTCGACGACGGCGATCTGCGGCGACAGATCCTGGACCACCTCGCCGCCGAGGCGGACACCTTCGCGTGCGACGAGGCGAAGATCATCTCCGACATCGACGACACGGCCTTCTGCCGACTGCACGACAACCGCTACCCGAAGGGCACCCTCTACCCGGGGCTCTTGGCGCTCTACGACGCCCTCGATCACGGCCCCCACGATGACCCCTTCTCGCTCGGCGACCTGACGTTCGTGACGGCCCGTCCGGGGGACGTCCTGGGGCTGATCGAGACGGCCACCAGGTCGTCGCTCGCCAAGGCCGGCATCGCACAGTCGTCGGTGATCACCGGCACCTGGCTGTCGTTGTTCACCCACGACCTGATGGCGGGCCAGAAACTGGTCAACATCGAGCACTACCACGGCCTGTTCCCCGAATATCACCTGGTGTTCCTGGGCGACTCGGGCCAAGGCGACGTCATCTTGAGCGAGAAGCTCGCCGAACGCTTCCCCGGCACGCTGCGCGCGGCGTTCATCCACGACGTCGTCGACACCCCGGACACCCGCCGCGCCGAGTACGCGGCGAAGGGCATCTTCTTCCACGACACCTACGTCGGCTGCGCGACGAAGGCGCTCGAGCTGGGACTCATCTCGCGCGCCGGGCTCGATCGGGTCGTCTCCGAGTCCCGGACCGGACTCGACGGCGTCCGCTGGTCGTCGCCGGACCAGGAGTCCCGCATGAGGTCTTTGGTCCAGCGGGACGCCGACGCCGCGGCCTCCGCGGTGCCGGGCATCACAGTGGATGCCTCCACGGGGACACCGACCGGTTCGGCGTCGTAACGAGCGCAATCTCTGCTGGTTTCGCGCCCCCCAAGGGGCCCGAACCTGACGTTGAACGGCCAACCACCGGCCGGCGTCGCCCTAGTTGTGGACGACGACCTCGACGCGCTGGAAGTCCTTGACCTCGGTGTAGCCGCAGGTGGCCATGGACTTCCTCAGCGCCCCGACGAGGTTCATCGTGCCGTCCGCCGTCACGGCCGGGCCGAACATGACCTCCTCGAGCGTCCCGACCTGGTCGAAGCGCGCGCGCTCACCGCGCGGGAGCCGCGGGTGCCAGGCCTCCGGACCCCAGTGCCAGCCGCGGCCGGGGGCGTCCGTGGCTCGCGCCAGCGGCGTCGAAACCATCGCGGCGTCCGCGCCACAGGCGATCGCCTTGGCGATGTCGCCCGACTTGCCCAGCGCCCCGTCGGCGATCACGTGCACGTACCGGCCACCGGACTCGTCCAGGTAGTCCCGACGCGCCGCCGCCACGTCGGCGATCGCGGACGCCATCGGCACCTCGACGCCCAGCACGTTGCGGGTCTTCTTCGTCGCCCCGCCACCGAAGCCGACGAGGACGCCCGCGGCGCCGGTCCGCATCAGGTGTAGGGCGGCCTGATAGGTCGCGCAGCCGCCGACGATGACGGGAACGTCGAGCGCGTAGATGAACTCCTTGAGGTTGAGCGGCTCCTCGCTGGTGGCCACGTGCTCAGCCGAAACCGTGGTGCCGCGGATCACGAAGAAGTCCACCCCCGCCTTCTCCACGATCGACGCGAACTCGCGCGTCCGCTGCGGCGACAGCGACCCCGCGACCGGGACGCCGGCGTCCCGAATCTCCTTCATGCGGGCCGCGATGAGCTCGCCCTTGACCGGCTCGGCGTAGATCGCCTGCAGCCGGCGGGTCGCCTTGATCGGATCGCTGATGGCTGCCAGCTCGGCGAACAGCTCGGTCGGATCCTCGTAGCGCGTCCACAGGCCCTCGAGGTTCAGGACGCCGAGGCCGCCGAGCTTGCCGAACTCGATCGCGGTCGCGGGCGACATGACCGAGTCCATCGGCGCGGCGACCAGCGGGAACTCGAACGACAGCGCATCGATCGACCAGGTGAGGTTGACGTCCGAGGGCGTCCGCGTGCGCCGGGTGGGCACGATCGCGATGTCGTCGAAGCCGTAGACGACGGCGGCCCGCTTGGAGCGTCCGATTTCGATCATTGCTGCGTTCCTTAGTGGCGCGAGTAGTTCGGCGCCTCGACGGTCATCTGGATGTCGTGCGGGTGCGATTCTCTCAGCCCCGCGGCGGTGATGCGAACGAACCTGCCGTTCGCCTGCAGTTCGGGGATCGTCCGGGCACCCGAGTAGAACATCGACTGCCGCAGCCCGCCGATCAGCTGGTAGGCAACGGCCGCCAGCGGCCCGCGGTAGGCGACCTGGCCCTCGATGCCCTCGGGGATGAACTGATCGTCGGTCGTCGCGGACGCCTGGAAGTACCGGTCGGACGCGAACGAGCCCTGCTTGCCGCGCGCCTTCATGGCCCCCAGCGAGCCCATGCCGCGATAGCTCTTGAACTGCTTGCCGTTGATGAACACCAGATCGCCGGGAGACTCGTCGCAGCCGGCCAGCAGCGAGCCGAGCATCACCGTGTTCGCCCCCGCCACGATCGCCTTGGCGATGTCGCCCGAGTACTGCAGTCCCCCGTCGCCGATGACCGGCACCCCGGCGGGCTTGCACGCCCGGGCGGCCTCGTAGATGGCCGTCACCTGCGGGACGCCGACGCCCGCGACCACGCGCGTGGTGCAGATCGAGCCGGGACCGATCCCGACCTTGACGCCGTCCGCGCCAGCCTCGACCAGCGCCTTCGCGCCCGCGTAACTGCCGACGTTCCCACCGATGATGTCGACGTGCGCCGCCGCGGGCTCGGCCTTGAGCCGACGAATCAGGTCCATCTCCGAACGCGAGTGGCCGTGCGCGGTGTCGGTGACGAGCACGTCAACGCCGGCCTCCACCAGCAGCATGGCCCGCTCCCAGGCCTCGCCGAAAGTGCCCACCGCGGCCCCGACGCGGAGGCGTCCGACGTCGTCTTTCGTCGCCAGCGGGTACTTGTCGGACTTCACGTAGTCCTTGAGCGTGATCATCCCGGTCAGCCGACCGGCGGCGTCCACCAGGGGCAGCTTCTCGATCTTGTGCCTGGCCAGGATCTTCAACGCGTCCGCTGATGAAATCCCGGCCGGACCCGTCACCAGCGGCATCGGCGTCATGGCCGTGCCGACCCGCTCGTTCAGATCCTCGGCGAAACGCATGTCGCGGTTGGTGATGATGCCGACCAAGACGCCCGAGGCGTCCACCACCGGCAGCCCAGAGATGCGGTACTGGCCGCAGATCTCGTCGACCTCGCCGAGGGTCGCGTCGACCGTCGTCGTGATCGGCTCGTCGATCATGCCGGCCTCGGACCGCTTGACCTGGTCCACCATCCGCGCCTGTTCGGACGCCGTCATGTTGCGATGGATGATCCCGAGACCGCCCTCGCGCGCCATGGCGATCGCCATCCGGACCTCGGTGACGGTGTCCATCGCCGACGACAGCAGCGGCGTCCGGAGTTTGATCCGCTTGGACACCAGCGTCGACGTGTCGACCTCGGACGGCACCACGTCGCTCTCGATCGGCTGCAGCAGCACGTCGTCGAACGTCAGTCCGAGGGGCGCGAAAGGTTCGGGAACACCGGCTGCGGTCAGGGCGTCGAGGTCCATGGGCACCTTCTTCTCGGGAGCCTCGATCCTATCCGGACGCCGACGCGCGCCTCGGCGCTGGTCCGGTCTCGGGTAGGTCGGAAGGGCGTAGGCACCGCGACGCGGGGGGACGGAGGCAGGGTCGGCCAGGTTCAGATGTGGGACGCGAACAACCCGTGCCTCAGTGGTGGTCGTGACCGCCGCACACCCCGACCGGCACCAAAGGATGAATTCTCCAGCTACTGCCTCCGTCGAAAGTACTGACTTGTGGGCCGCGTGGTAACAGCGGCTCCTGGCGGCGGCCCCGCGTCCTACGGTTGATCCATGCGCCAGTTCGAGCCCTCCGGAGTCACCTACGTGTGCAACCTGCCCCACCGCCAGCTGACGTTGTTCGCCTGTTCCACCATGTCGGCGATGCGTGACCACCTCTGGCTGTCGCACGAGATCCGCCGGCATGACTCCGGCGGTGACGAGCTCACTCGGCGGCATCAGCCGCGCCTGGCGAGCTGACGTTCTGGGCGCTATCGCCCCGCGCCGATCCGGTGGACGGCTAGATCCGGACCTTGTACCAGACGCTCGATTGGATCGAGTTCCACACCACGAAGGCGATCACGAAGGCCGTCAGCCAGGCCCGCTGCCGCGGCGTGAGCTTGTCGAGCCCGAGCACGGCGAGGCTCCAGGGGACGTACCACGGGTGGAGCGCCTGCCCCAGCACCGCGACGGCCAGGGAGCCCCAGCCCACCGCGTGGATCGGACGATCGCTCCAGCGCACGACGATCCACACGAGCACCAGCAGCAGCACGACGTTCGACACCACGCTGACGACGACCTTGAAGGCCGTCGGGTCCACGCCGAGGTTCGTCAGCAGGATCCCTCCGTACTGCGCCACCATCCCGAACGGTGCGATGGTGCCCGCCACCCCCATCAGCGAGAGCCACTTCGTCCAGCCCAGCCCCAGTCCGGACGCCGCAGAGATGGCCGCGAACACCGCGAGCGCGATCGCGGTCACGGCCGCGGTGCGGCGTCCGAGCAGGTGCAGCCGACGGCCGATAGTGGCCCGCCGCAGCTCGCGCAGAATCGGGACGCCGGCGACGGCCAGGACCGTCAGCCCGGACTGCTGTTTGAGGCTCATCGCGATGCCGACCAGGACCGGCGCGACGACCCACCGGGCCCAGGCGGCGGGAAACTCCACCGCGACCCAGATGGCCGCGAGCGCCACACCGGCCATCAGCGCGTCGTTGTGGGCACCCCCCACGAAGTGGAAGAGCAAGAGCGGATTCAGCAGTCCCCACCACAGGCCGACATCCGGGCTCTTGCCTCGTGAGCGGGCGATGCGGGTGATCGACAGCCCCAGCAGCGCGACCCCCAGCAGCGCGGGGAGGCGCATGGCGACGACCGACCAGTACGGATGCGCGCCAGCCAGGGCGACGACGGCCGCGTCCACGAGCAGCGTGAGCGGCGGGTAGGCCACCCCGTGGCCCAGCCACAGGGGGTCAACGGCGGCGGCGAAGGGGCCGCCGGCACCGCCGAGGCCGGCCGTGTACGGGCTGACGCCGTGCAGGACGGCGTAGCCCGCGTCGGCGTACAGCGTCGCGTCCCCGCTGAGAATCGGGGGCGCCAGCAGCATCGGCAGACTCCAGACCGCAACGACGAATCCCGGACGCCGCACGCCCGGTCGTCCGTCCCAGGGCCGGATGGCCCACCACAGCGCGACCAGCACGGCCATCCCGACGATGATGGCGGCGACGTGGACGCCCCACGGCGCGAGGCGTCCGAGGGCCTTGATCCCTGCGGCGGGCCAACCGGCGGGGTCGAACGAGAAGTAGTCGTCGGTGGTGCCCCAGGCGACCAGCGCGGTGGCGACGAACCCCAGAGCCGACGCGGGGACGGTTCCGCGAACCGCCTCGATCGGGTGTGACGTCGTCGTGGTGGGCATAGCTCGGCATCCTAGCGGGGCAGTCTGCGGCGCCCACGGCGTCCGGCGGTCAATGACGAAGGCGCCGGTCGGGAGACCCGACCGGCGCCTTGCTGAGCAACTCAGTGCTTGTGCTCGTCCTCGTCGGCCGGCTTCTCGACCACCAGGGTCTCGGTGGTGAGCAGCAGTGCGGCGATGGACGCGGCGTTCGCCAGCGCCGAGCGCGTGACCTTGACCGGGTCGATGACGCCGGCCTGGACCAGGTCCTCGTAGACACCGGTGGCGGCGTTGTAACCCTGGCCCACCGGCAGCTCCTTGACCTTGGACACGATCACGTAGCCCGGCTCGCCGCCGTTCTCCGCGATCCAGCGCAGCGGCTCGGCCACAGCCTTCGCCACGATCTGGACGCCCGCCTTCTCGTCACCCGTCTTGCCGAGGTGATCGGCCAGCACGGACGCCGCGTGGACGAGAGCCGAGCCGCCACCGGCGACGATGCCCTCCTCGATCGCGGCGCGCGTCGCGGAGACGGCGTCCTCGATGCGGTGCTTCTTCTCCTTGAGCTCGACCTCGGTGGCAGCGCCGACCAGCGGAACCGTGGCGGTGGGAGACATCGCGGGCCCTGTGGACCTCGCGGCCATTTCCCAAGCCGGGCTTGAGGGACTCGGCCGGCTCCCCTTCTGCGGCGCAACGCGACGGACCTCAGGGGCCACTCGGGCGACCAGACCGCGGGATCGCCCGACCAAGCCGAGACCTCGGGTAGGGTGACCCGTGTGGCACGAGCGCGACTGACAAGGGGCTAGTGGCCGCTGGTGGGTCTCGCGGCTCTGGCAGTGGTCACCGCGAACTTGGTGATGCTGGCGGCCCTCAAGACGTGGGCGCCACCTGACGAGGCACTCCCGGGACCGGTACGGGGGGCCAGCACAGCGCCGGCCGCCACCCCGTCCAAGCTCGCACCCGCAACCGCAGACGCGTCCCGCCAAGACCTGAACGGCGTCGCCGACATCATCAAGTCTCCCCGCGGAGGGTCGATCCTCGTGGTCGGCGACGGCTCTGGCGACGAAATGGACGAATGGGTGTCGGTGTGGGCGCGCGACCACCTCGCCGGGCAGGCCACGGTCTCCTACAACGCCTGGAACTGGACCTCGGGCAGGTACGCCGACCCCGTCACGTTCGGATCGGCGTCCCGCAGCCTCAGGGTCTGGAACGCGAGCGTCAGGACGCCCGACATGGCGCGTGAACCCGATCGCGTCGTCCGGGCCTGGCAGGAGGCCGACGTCGTGCTCCTCAGCTACGGTCACCGCCGCTCCGCCACGGAGATCCCCGCGCAGCTCGACGCCGTCCTTGAAGCGGTCCGCGCGAAGAGCCAAACGGCTTCTGTCGTCGTGCTGATCCAGAACCCGGAGCGCGCGCGCACCGAAGCCATCCAGCAGGAGACGACTCAGGCGATCAAGAAGTGGGCAGACGCCAAGGGCTTCCCCACCGTCGACATCTACAGCGCGTTCACGGGCGACCCCAGCCCCCGAGACGGGCTGGTGGAGGTCGACGGCAGCCCGACCCCACAGGGCTCCCGGCTGTGGGCGGAAACAGTGGCCGACGCCCTGGCTGCACCGCCCGCCCGATGACTGACCCGCTTCGCGTGCTGTTCGTGTGCACGGCGAACATCTGTCGGTCGGCGTACGCGACGGTCCGGTCGGAACAGCTGCTCGGTGCGGACGCCCCGGTTCGGGTCTCCAGCGCCGGCACGCACGGCTGGGTCGACCAGCCCATGGACCCGCCCATGGCAGCGGAGGTGCGCTCCCGGCACGGAGACCCCTCCCGGTTCAGGTCGCGGCGGCTCACCCCGGAAATCATCCGCGAGGTGCAACTGATCCTCACTGCGGAATCCCTGCACCGCGATTTCATCCTCGACGAATGGCCCGGGGCGTTCCGGCACACCTTCACATTGCAGCAGTTCGCCGACCTGGCCGCCGCCGCACCGGGCCTGGACCCCCGTGGTCTCCTCGCCGAGGCTCACCGGATTCGCAGGCCGACTCACGCGTCAGGCGACGTGCCCGACCCGTACGGACGGGGAGCCGAGGCGGCCGCCCAGTGCGCCACGCACCTCGATCGTCTCCTGGCAGGAATCCTGCCCCGGTTGGCCGGCTCGGGAGGTCAGCCCGCGTGAGTTCCCACGAGCAAGCCCAGCCGTCGCATTCCTACCGCGTGCCGGACAACGTCGCTTGGGTGGATGGCCCAGACTTCGGCGTGGCCGAGGAGCTGTACCTGACAGTCGTCCCCGAGGGCCGGACCGTGCTCCTCAAGGGCACTGCACGCTTGATCTGGCTGGTCGCCATCGAGGGCGGCGACGTGGCCAGCGAGGTCGCCAGACTGGTCGGGCGCCCGTCCGCTGACATCGCAGAAGCCGTCGGGACGTTCTTGCAGGACCTGTCCGGCGCTGGGCTCCTGGCCAACCCAACTGAGGCGCCCAGCCCGCAGTTGCCGTGTCGGCACTCAGGGTGGGAATTGTCTGGCGAGCGAAAAACTCCCTAGCTTGGACCAATGTCAGTAACTGAAGTAAGTCGTCTTCGAACCCACCACACCCGACACCAAGTAAGTGACGCTGTAAGTCTTCTTCGGATTGCTCGGGTTCGTCGGGGTGTGGACAGTGATGACGGCGCTGTTGTTGGAAATAGTTACGGCACTCGGCATTTGACCTGACACCTTGAAGCCGTCGCCGAACGCGGTGATCTGCACCGTATCGTTCGGCTTGGCGTCGGTGAACGTAAACGTGAACGTGACAGTCTTCCCATTGTTGCCCGAAGTAGTAACCCCGACGCTCACCACGCTGCTGGCAGCCATCGCCGGCGTAGCCCCGACACCCATCACCACGGGCACGGCCCATGCGGTGCCGACGAGCACCTGGCGCCGGCTCGGACGGCCCACGGAATTTTCAGTCAGGTCGGTCAGGTCAGACATCTTGGTCTCCTCGTTCTAGAGCAACCTCAAGGGAATCAGTGGGCGCGTGCGCCCGTGAGAGTGGCGGCAGGAAATGCGTCGCTCAGGAGCCTAGCGCGTGCGAGCGTTCGGCGCCTGTCGGCCGGCCCGCGAGACGGGCCGGGGCCTTCAAGGGTTCTTCGACGGCCCGCTGTGCGCGACTGCTATCGCGGAAGGCACCCCGACCCTAGGGCCCGTGCTGGGCTTCGCGCCGCGAGTAGTACTCGGTCACGTGACTGGAGTAGCCGTAGCCGTAGCGCGCCGAGCCCATGTCCTTCTTGGAGACGAGGTTCAGCACGGTCCCCAGCAGGACGCCCCCGACCTTGTCGAGGGTGTCACGGCAGAGCGAAGCCTGCTCCTTGAAGGTTCCCCCGGCCTTGATGACCAGCAGGGCACCGTCGCTGGCCACCGTCAGCAGCCCCGCGTCGGTCACGGCCAGCAGCGGCGGGGCGTCGATGATGACCAGGTGTGTGGCGGCGAGCTCGGCGATCAAGCCCTGCATCCGCTCCGAACCGACGAGCTCGCTCGGGTTCGGGGGAACACGCCCGGCCGCCAGCAGCCGCAAGTTCGGGTGGGGGCCGTCTATCAGGACGTCCGCCAGGGGCACGGTCCGGGCGAGCACCTGGGAGAGGCCCACTGTCCCGTCGACGTCGAACAGCCCAGCCAACGTCGGACGCCGCAGGTCGCCGTCGATCAGCACCGTCGGCTGCCCGGATTCGGCCAGCATCACCGCAAGGTGCGCCGCGATGGTGGACTTGCCCTCGTCAGGGTTGGCGGACGTCACCACGATGCTCCGCGGGGGTTGGTCGACGCTGACGAAGCGGATGTTGGTGCGCAGCAGGCGCATCGCCTCGGCCGCGGGCCCCATGTTGCCGGAGAGGACGACACCTCCGGCGAGCTCCGGGGCGTCGGGGATGATGCCGAGCGTACCGACACCTGTGTGCTCCTCGGCCTCGACGGAGGTCCGGACGCGCCGGTCGGCAACACGACGCACGAGCGCGATCACGAAGCCGGCCATGAGACCCAGCAGGGGCCCGATGGCGAAGTTACGCGACAACGTCGGCGAGGTCCGGACGGCCGGGGTCGCAGCCTGCTGCACCGGCACGACCTTGATCACGGTCGACGGGTTGGCCGCACCTGCGGGATTGATCGTCTCGAGCGCTTCGACCTCGGCGGCAGTGGCGCGGATGGCGGCGTCCGCGAGCCGGCTCGCCGCGTCGGCGGAGGATGATGTGGCGGTGATCTGGAGGAGCACCGACTCCTTGGCAACGGTGCCCTCGAGGCTGGACGCGATACCCTCCGTCGACCCCAGCCCGAGATCCTCGGTGATGCGGGTTGCCACCTGCTGACTGGTCACCAACGGAAGGTAGGTCTGCGCCTTAGCCTTCGCCAGCGCGCTGCCAGCGAGGGCGTCGCCTGTGGTGCCCGTCGTGCCAGCCACCACATAGGCGGACGCGGTGGCCGAGTAGAGCGTGGGCTGCACCAGCGTGTAGACGGCTGCGAGGGCCAACCCCACGAGGGTCGAGGCCAGGAGCACCACCCAGTTGCGCCTGACCAGTCGCCAGTAATCGAGGAGTTCCACGTCGCCCTTCCGTTCGCGGCAAACCCCAGTGTCGCGGGGTGAACACTAGTCAGGTTACCGGAACGGGCGAGAGCCTCCCAATAGGAGTTGCCTCCCTGTTGGCCCGAGCCAATTCGGGCGGGACGGCCCGAATTGGTAACGTCGCCCCCATGCTCCACGCCCTGCACCTCGCGGCGCTCGACGCGTCGGTCGAGGTGCGGTTCGTTGGGCCAGCAACCCAGCTCCTTCTCGGCGCTGCCGAGCGCGCTTGGTCGCGGTGCCTAGCCGAGGGCCCCCGCGCGCCCGCCCGCGTTGCGGAGCCGCTCGAGGTCTTCGTTCCGGCCCCCGGTCCAGCTTCCGTGGGAGCGCCCGGCAATCCCGGGCTCGGACAGGCGATGGCCCTCCAACGACTCACCCAGGACGTGACACGTCGCCTGATCGCGGCGCAGGTCGGTCGACTGCTGATGCTGCACGCGGGGGCGGTCAGCCACCCGGTCACGGGCGAGAGCCTCGTGTTCGTGGCTCCCGGCGGCACCGGGAAGACCACCTTGGCTCGCACCCTGGGCCGCCGGTACGGCTACCTCACCGACGAGACAGTCGGCATCGACGACTCCGGGCGCGTCCACCAGTACCCCAAGCCGCTGTCGCTACGCGTGCCCGGAGGCGGACAGAAAGAGGAGGCGTCCCCCGACGACCTCGGCCTGGCCCGGGCCCACCCCGAGCCGACCGTCCGCCGGGTGATCCTGCTGGATCGCCCACCCGGGCACGCCGGCGCACCGGACATCGTCGACCTCAGCACCCTGGACGCCGTCGAGCAGATCTTGCCGGAGACTTCGTCGCTGAGCCGGCTCCCCCAACCTCTGCGCAGGCTGGCTGACCTGGCCGACCGGTGGGGGCCCGTGCTGCGGTGCTCGTACGCCGAGGCCGACGACCTGGTGCCGCTGGCCGCCGACCTGATCGGGGACGTCGCGTGACCGCCTCGTACTTGCGCGCCGACGCGCTCGACCAGCTGGTGCTCGGCGGCGAATGCATCCTGCTCTACGAGGATCGCTACGTCCGGCTTGGCCCGCTCGGGACCCACCTGGTGACGCACACCACGACGCCGCGCACGCTCGACGAGTTGGCGGACGCCCTCGTCGCCACCTTCGGCGCGCCTGCCGAGGGCAGCGCAGTGGACGCCACCCGCGCGGCGGTGGCCACCCTCATCGCCCAAGGGGTCCTGCGGGAGGTCGACCATGGCTGAGTTGCCGCCGATCCCGCTGACCTCCGCACCCGCCTCGCCCACGCCACACTGCAGGCCATCGCGGACTCCTGCGGCGCCGACATCCTGCACATCAAGGGGGCGGCCGTGGACGCCTCGCTCCTTCCCACCAGACCGGAGGCCCCCGCCGACGCCAGCGCGGAGGAGCGTGCACTCCCCCGACTCAGCGCGGACGCCGACATCCTTGTCCGCCCGGAGCACCTCAAGCGGTTTCAGGCTGCGTTGAGGCGGCACGGCTGGCAACGCAAGACGCGCCTGTACAGCGGCGGCGCCGTGGAGCACTCGGAGGATTGGTCGCACCCCGAACTCGGCGGTGCCGACGTCCACATCCGTTTCCCCGGCATCCGAGTCACCCCCGAACGTGCCTTCGCAGCCCTCTGGAGCGAACGGCAGTCGAGGGACATCGCGGGCCGCCCGTGCCCAGCCCCAAGCGTGGACGCGCAGCGGTTGCTGCTTCTCCTGCACGCCGCACGGAACGGGGGGCCCGCGTCGGCCGACGTGGGCCCCCCGTGGACTAACGCCACAACGGCCATCCAAGGCCGGGTGCGCATGTTGGCGGTAGCGTTCGGCGCCGATGTGGCCTTGGCCGGCGCCACCGGACGCCTTGATGAGTTTGCCCATCGTCCCGAGTACGACCTCTGGCGACTGCTCGGCCAACCGGACGCCGACGTCTTCGACTTGTGGGTGGCCTTCGTGAAGGCCGCGCCGACGGCCTTGGACCGCGTCCGGGCGATCCTGTATTCAATCCATCCCAAGTCCGACCGGGTCGACCATCAAGTGGGTCATCCGGCCAACGCCGCCGAGGTTCTGCGCGCGCAAGCCAGCCGGCTGGGGCGGGGAGCGCTCGGGGTCATCCGTCTGGCAAGGCGGGGAGCGACTGCCCGGTGATGAGCCTGCATCGCCCCGGGTCTGATGGAGGCTCTCATCACACGGAAGGATGGGAGTCATGGCAGCACCGAGGAAGTATTCGGAAGAATTGAAGGAGCGCGCCACTCGGATGGCGGTGGAGGCGCGGAGGGATCCAGCCAGCCGGGCCGGGGCGATCAGCCGGATCGGCAAGCAGTTGGGGATTCATCCGGAGGCGTTGCGGAACTGGGTCCGCCAGGCGGAGGTCGATACCGGCGTGCGGGAGGGTGTCAGCAGCGACGACAAGGCGAAGATCGTCGCCTTGGAGCGTGAGGTGCGTGAGCTGCGGCGGGCGAACACGATCCTGCGGCAAGCGAGCGCGTATTTCGCGCAGGCGGAGCTCGACCGCCCACAGCGGTGATCGTCGCGTTCATCGACGACCACAAGCACGAGCACGGGGTCGAGCCGATCTGCAGGGTCCTGACCACTCACGGGATCCCGATCGCCCCGAGCACCTACTACGCGTTCCGGTCGAGGCCGGCGAGCCGGCGCGCGTTGACCGATGCCGGTCTGGTCCGGTTGATCTCTGAGGTTCACCAGGCGAACTACGGCGTGTACGGCGTGCGGAAGGTCTGGCACGAACTGCGTCGGCAGGGGCACACCGATGTCGCCCGGTGCACCGTGGAACGGCTGATGCGGATCAACGGGCTCCGCGGTGTCAGCAAGGCCAAGGCGCCTCGTACGACGCTCCTGTCTTGCGTCAGGGATCGTGTCGCATTTCGGGGTTTGAATCAGACCACACTGTGGGGGTCTGGCTGACCCGAGAGTGAGTGTCGATGTCCTCGACGAACAAGGATGCCGGGGCGAGCCCGGCGAGCCCTACGCGGCGCGCGAAGAAGTTGTTGGCGCCGTCGGTGAAGTACGAGATCTTCCTCCAGCTCGTGCGTGGCGAGACGACCATCAACGCCGCCGCGGAGGCGGCGGGGGTGGACCGTTCGACGATCATGAAGCTCCGCCAGGTCGCCAAGGAGGGCGCGATGGCGGCCTTGTCGGCGTCGAAACCCGGGGTGGGCAAGACCCCCCGGGATGTCGAGTTGGAGGCCGCGAACGCCGAGGTCGCCCGGCTGTCGGAGGCGGTGAAGGAGTTGGCGGTCAAGCTCACCTTGCTGGAGGGAAAAGGGGGCTCCGGATGGCGGTGACCGGGCCTGTTCCGGTGCGTGTCGACGCCGTCGGCAAGGCCGGCCTCCTCGGTCTGGTGGACCACGCGGTCGGCGAGGGCTGGAGCTTGCAGGCCGTGTGCGAGGTGCTCAAGATCAGCCGGCGGCGGGTCGAACGCTGGCAGGCCCGGCGCACGGACCTGGCCGACCGGAAGCCCGGCGGGGTCGCAGTCAACGGTCTCCTCGACGATGAGGTTCAGCAGATTCTGGCGGTGTTCAACGAGTGGGGCGAACGGGACCGCTCCCACCGGCGGCTGGCGCATCGGGGCTCGTATGTGGGCCGGTTCTGGGCATCACCGTCCACCGTGCGCAGGGTGTTGATCGAGTCTGACAAGCACTTTCGTCCGCTGCCGCGGCCGGTCCGTGGGGAACGCAAGCCGTTCCCGGACTGGGCGTCCTACAAGCCGAATTCCCTATGGATCTACGACACGACCCACTTCACCCGCTGCGGGGCGAAGGTGCTGATCATCGAGGACCTCGTGTCCCGCAAGTGGCTCACCCACCTGGTATCCAGCGAGGAGACCACCACCCAAGTGCAGGCCGCGTTCACCACGGCCCTGGAATCCGAGGGCCTGCTGAAGGAAGCCCTGGCTCGGACGGCGACCGGCCGGGTCGACCCCGACGCCGACGACGGCCTCACCCCGCTACTGCTGGCGGTATCGGACAACGGGTCGCAGATGATCGCCACCGGCACCCGCCGGTTCATGGCCCTGGTCGCGATCGCGCAACACTTCGGCCGGCC
>NZ_FXTL01000002.1 GCF_900182665.1 Propioniciclava tarda | reverse complement strand
CTGACTCACCCTCGCCGCTCGACAGCCGCGACGGCGACCCACCCGCCACCCACGACCAACCCGCCGTCAGATAGACGCCTTGTTCAGCAGGCTCCCAGCACGACCGGTCCGGGATCGACGCGCTCGGCCCCGATCGTCACGGCGTCCGCGAGGGCCTCGAGGGCGCGGGGCACCCGGTCCGCGTCGTCCGTGGATAGGCGGAACAGCTCCTGGCCGGCGCTGACGCGGTCGCCGACGCCCGCCGTCCAGGTGACGCCGGCCGCCGCCTGCACCGGATCCTCCTTGCGGGCGCGTCCGGCGCCGAGCCGCCAGGCAGCGAGACCGACGGCCATGGCGTCCATGCTGGTGATGAAGCCATCGGACGCGGCGCGGACGACCTCCGTGTGCTGGGCGACGGGCAGGGGGCTGTCCGGATCGCCGCCCTGAGCAGCGATCATGCGCTTCCAGACGTCCATGGCCCGACCGGACGCGAGCGCTTCCGCCGGATCGGCGTCCACACCGGCGCAGGCGAGCATCTCGCGGGCCAGAGCGAGGGTGAGGTCAACCACGTCGGCTGGTCCGCCGCCGGCGAGCACCTCCACCGCCTCGGCCACCTCGCAGGCGTTGCCGGCGGACCGGCCCAGGGGAGCGTCCATGGCAGTGACCAGGGCGACCGTGTTGACGCCGGCGGCCTTGCCGAGGGCGACCATGGTGCGGGCGAGGGCGTCCGAGTTCTCGCGCGTCTTCATGAAGGCGCCCGATCCGGTCTTGACGTCGAGCACGAGCGAGCCGGTGCCCTCGGCGATCTTCTTGCTCATGATCGAGGCGCTGATCATGGCGATCGACTCGACGGTGCCCGTCACGTCGCGCAAGGCGTACAGCTTCTTGTCGGCGGGGGCCAGGCCGGTGCCGGCGGCGCAGATCACGGCGCCGACATCCTCCAATTGGGCGAGCATGTCGGCGTTGCTCAGGGACGCCCGCCAACCCGGGATCGCCTCGAGCTTGTCGAGCGTGCCGCCGGTGTGGCCGAGCCCGCGGCCCGAGAGCTGCGGAACCGCGACGCCGCAGGCCGCAACGAGGGGCGCCAGCGGCAGCGTGATCTTGTCGCCCACGCCGCCGGTCGAATGCTTGTCGGCGGTCGGCCGGGACAGCGACGAGAAGTCCATGCGCTCGCCGGTGTTGATCATGGCCGTCGTCCAGGTCGGGAGCTCGCGGCCGTCCAGGCCGCGGAAGAAGATCGCCATCGCCATGGCCGCCATCTGCTCGTCTCCGACGCCGCCGTCGGTGTACGCCCGGATCAGCCAGCGGATCTCGTCGTCACTCAGGACGCCTCCGTCGCGCTTGGTCCGGATGAGGTCAACCACGTCAAAACTCGCCATGCCGGCGACGGTACCCTCTTCCCCATGCGTATCGCTCGTTATGTGGTGGGGGAAGACCCCGTGTACGGCGTGGTCGAACTGGCAGCAGACGGCGGTGAGCATCCCGATACCGTGCGCACGCTCACGGGCGACCCGCTGGCCGGCCCGGTGAAGTACACCGGCGAGCGGCTCCACCTGGACGATGTCCGCCTGGTCGCGCCGGTCATCCCGCGCTCCAAGGTGGTCGCCATCGGGCGCAACTACGTCGCCCACATCCGCGAACTGGGCAACGAGATCCCGGACGCGCCGGTCAGCTTCCTGAAGCCGAACACGAGCGTGATCGGTCCGGGGGAGCCCATCGTCTACCCCAACGCCACGAAGCATGTCGACCACGAGGGCGAACTGGCGATCGTCATCGGACGCATCTGCCGCGACGTCCCCCGCGACCGCGTGCCGGAGGTGATCTTCGGCTACACGGCCGCCAACGACGTCAGCGCCCGCGATCTGCAGAAGTCGGACGTCCAATGGGGGAGGGCCAAGGGCTACGACACGTTCTGCCCGCTCGGGCCGTGGATCGTCACGCATCTGAGCGTCGACGAGGCGTCCGACCTCGACATCACGGTCACGGTCGAGCACGCCGACGGCTTGCGGGAGGAGCGCCAGCACGGCAACACGGGCCTGATGATGCGGGGCATCGCCGAGTTGGTGGAGTTCGTGTCCTCGTTCTGCACCTTGCTGCCCGGCGACGTCATCTTGACCGGGACGCCATCCGGCGTCGGTCCGATCGTGGCCGGCGACCGCGTCAACGTCGAGATCTCGGGCATCGGCGTCCTGTCGAACCCGGTCGTGTCGCAGGACGCCTGAGTGGCGTCCGACAAGCGTAAGCCGGCGCCGCGTCCGATCGCCAAGGCCCCGACTAGGACCGGTGCCCTCTCCTTCTGGGCCACCGAGCAGGTGCCGGAAGGGGTCGAGTTCACGGGGGTGCTCCGGACGCCGGGGGCTCGCCCGCTGATCGGCATCCTCGGCGTGATCATCGGGATCGGCAGCTTTTTCGCCTTCACGCCGTTGCTGACCCAACTCCTGGCTGTCGCCTATTGGCTGGCGACGGGCCGGGCGACGACCTTCCCCGAGACCTACAAGACCCTGCTGTCGTACGAGGTTCCGTTCGGCATGGTGGCCGCCCAGTTGGGCATCGCACTGCTCATCCCGATCTCCGCCGCCGTGATCCTGACCATCCACCACGTGCGTCCGGCGTATCTCTTCTCGGTGCGGCCCGGCCTGCGCTGGCGGGCGCTCTTCATCTTCCTGCCGGTGGCCTTCGTCGCCCTCAACGCCGTCCTGTTGCTCCAGAACGCCCTCGCGGGGCGTCCGTTCGTCCTGCAGCCCCAAGAGGGCTTCGTCGGCTTCCTCATCGCGATCTTGCTGACGTCCCCGCTCCAAGCGGCGGCCGAGGAAGTCTTCTTCCGCGGCTACCTGCTGCAGGCGTTGGGCTCGCTCGCGTCCAGCAAGTGGGTGGGCATCGTCGGCTCCGCGTTCGTCTTCGCCCTGTTCCACGGGACGCAGAACGCGTGGCTGTTCGGCAGCCGCTTCGCGTTCGGCGTCCTCGCCGCCCTGCTCGTCGTCTACCTCGGGGGACTCGAGGCCGGCATCGCCGCCCACATCGTCAACAACATGTGCGCGTTCGTCTACGCAGGCCTGTCAACCGGCATCGCGACACTCAAGGCCACCACCGAGGTCACACCGATGGACGCCGTCGGCGAGGTCGTCATGTACGCGGTCTTCACCCTGGCCGCCCTGGGGGTGGGGCGGGCGCTCCGCCTGCGGAGCCGCACGTCGGCGTCCGGTTTGGGTGAAGTCAAAACGGTGCGCTAAGGTTTGACCTCGCTGGCCGCAAGGCCAGCGAATCTGTGAGTGGGGCTCCACCCCCGCTCGCAGGCCTAGGGGTATGGGGTAATTGGCAGCCCGCCGGATTCTGGTTCCGTCAGTCTAGGTTCGAGTCCTAGTACCCCTGCGGAAGGCGATTTCCAGGCGCCACGCAGGCTCTGGTAAGGTCTTCTGGTCGCAAACGCGACAACCTGGCCCCGTTGTGTAGCGGCCTAGCACGCCGCCCTCTCAAGGCGGTAGCGCGGGTTCGAATCCCGTCGGGGCTACCAGGTGGCAACAGGGCGAGTCCTCTCGGACTCGCCCTGTTTCGCGTCTGGCATGCTTGGGCGCCATGAGCAGCATGTGGCCGGCGTCCAGTAACGACTCGTGGTTCAGGGTCGGACGCCTCGAGGTCACGACCGTCATGTTCGTGGTCCTCGTCACGGTGGCCTCCTGGCTCGCCTGGGTGATCTACCCGCCCCTGAGCTCCGACTTTGCGCTCATCCCTGGCGCCGTGTGGGACGGTCAGGTCTGGCGGCTGATCACGTGGCCGCTGGCCGACGGTTTGTCGTTCTGGGGCGTGCTCAACCTCTTCTTCTTCTGGTACTTCGGCACGGAGCTCGAAGGCCAGATCGGACGCCGACGCATGGCCTGGTTCCTGGGCGGGGTGTGGCTGAGCCTGACGACCGCGACGATGGTCGTGGGCTTCGTTTCGCCCGCGCTCTTCTTGGCCGGAATCGGCCTGATCGAGTTCATGGTCCTGCTGGTCTGGATCGCGGAGTACCCGAGGCGTCCGCTGTTCTTCGGAATCCAGGCCTGGGCGTTCGGCGCGATTCTGCTCGCGCTGCAGGTGCTGCAGTTGCTGGCGGCGCGGGGCTGGGCCAACATCGTCAGCCTGCTGCTCGGCGTCCTCTTGGTGGCGATCGTGGCGCGTAGCCAGGGCCTGTTGAGCGACTACGCGTGGATTCCGGGTCGGATGACCAAAGCGGCCCGTCCGGCTCGCCCCAAGAGCGCTGACCGAGCAGCAGCCCGGCAGCAGACGCGGCGAGCGTCCGATCGCGAGCGCCTCGACACGCTGCTGGACCGCATCAGCGAAGGTGGCCTGCAGAGCCTCACCGACGCCGAGCGCAAGGAGCTCGGCGACATTCGCAACCGCCTGCGCGGCGACCGCTGAACGTACTGGGTCGCCCCTAGGTCTGGCACGGCGATCGTCGCGTCGATGTCGCGGTTCACCATGACCCCGAGCGCTTGGGCGCCGGTTCGATGAACGGTCCAGCCGGCCAGAACTCGGTCAACCCGAGCCGCTGCCACACCTCGGACGCCTCACGTCGCAGGTCGGCCTCCGCCGCCAACAGTGCCGCATCCGAGGGATCCATCACCCTCAGCCCTCGGCGCCGGAGCGGCGCAAGACCTCTGACAGGCGCTCTGCTGCGGCGATCACGGCCGGTGCGTGCATGCGTCCGGGCTGGCGGCTGAGCCGCTCGATCGGACCCGACACCGAGACCGCGGCGATGACCTTGCCCGAGGGGGAGCGGACGGGGGCCGACACCGACGCCACACCCTGCTCGCGCTCAGCGACCGACTGGGCCCATCCGCGCCGACGCACGGTCGCCAGTGCTACCGCGGAGAACGACGAACTCGACAGTCCGCGGTGGATGCGCTCGGGGTCCTCCCACGCGAGCAGCACCTGAGCGGCGGAGCCCGCCGACATCGTGAGCTGGGCGCCGACCGGGATGGTGTCGCGCAGGCCGGACGGACGCTCGGCGGCCGCGGCGCACACGCGCAGGTCACCCTGGCGGCGGAACAACTGAGCGGACTCGCCGGTGATGTCGCGCAACCGGTTTAAGATCGGTCCCGCGGTCGCGAGCAGCCGGTCCTCGCCGGCTGCGGACGCCAGCTCGGTGAGGCGGGGGCCCAACACGAAGCGGCCCTGCAGATCACGGCTGACGAGGCGGTGGTGCTCCAGCGCCACGGCGAGGCGGTGAGCGGTCGGCCGCGCGAGCCCCGTCGCCCCGACGAGCCCTGCGAGAGTGGTGGGGCCTTGCTCGAGCGCTGTGAGCACGAGCGCTGCCTTGTCGAGCACGCCGACGCCGCTGGAATTGTCCATAGTGTGATACTGCCGTCTCGATTGGTGACATAGCAAGCGAGAATAGAGCGATAGATCGGCTTTTCTCGACGTCGAGATACTTTCACGAAGGAGCTGCGGTGGGCAAGACCCTTGCAGACAAGATCTGGGAGACCCACGTGGTCCGGACCGCGGCCGGTGAGCCCGATCTGCTCTACATCGATCTGCACCTCGTGCACGAGGTCACCAGCCCCCAGGCGTTCGATGGGCTCCGGCTCGCTGGCCGACGCGTACGGCGTCCGGACCTGACGCTCGCGACCGAGGACCACAACACGCCGACCGAGAACATCCTGGCCCCGATCGCAGATCCGGTCAGCAAGCTCCAGGTCGACACCCTCCGGGCCAACGCGGCGGAGTTTGGCGTACCGATCCACTCCCTCGGCACCGCCGACCAGGGCGTCGTCCACATCATCGGACCCGAGCTGGGCCTGACCCAGCCCGGCATGACGATCGTCTGCGGCGACAGCCACACCGCGACCCACGGCGCCTTCGGCGCGATCGCGTTCGGCATCGGGACGAGCGAGGTCGAGCACGTGCTGGCCACGCAAACCCTCGCCCAGGCGCGCGGCAAGCGGATGGCCGTCAACGTCCGCGGCGACCTGGCCCCCGGAGTCACCCCGAAGGACCTGATCCTGGCGCTCATCGCGCAGGTCGGCACCGGCGGCGGCCAGGGCTACATCGCCGAGTACCGCGGCGAGGCCATCGAGAAGATGTCGATGGAAGGCCGCATGACGATCTGCAACATGTCGATCGAGTGGGGCGCCAAAGCGGGCCTCATCGCGCCGGACGAGACGACGTATGCCTACCTGCAGGGGCGTCCGAACGCGCCGGAAGGCGACGAGTGGGACGCGGCGCTGGCGTACTGGAAGACCCTCTACTCGGACGCCGACGCGTCCTTCGATGCCGAGGTCGACCTGGACGCCTCCGCGCTCACCCCGTTCGTGACGTGGGGCACCAACCCGGGGCAGGGCCTGCCGCTCTCGGCCAACGTCCCCGTGCCGAACGAGATCGCGGACGCCGTCGATCGCGCCGCCGCCGAGAAGGCCATCGAGTACATGGGGCTGACCCCGGGCATGGCGCTGCGCGACATCAAGGTCGACACCGTCTTCCTGGGCTCGTGCACCAACGGACGCATCGAGGACCTGCGCGCCGCGGCGTCCGTCTTGAAGGGCCGCAAGGTGGCCGACGGCGTCCGGATGCTCGTCGTGCCGGGCTCGGCGCGGGTGCGCGTCCGGGCGATGTCCGAGGGGCTCGACAAGGTCTTCACCGAGGCCGGCGCCGACTGGCGCGAGGCGGGCTGTTCGATGTGCCTGGCCATGAACCCGGACAAGCTGGCGCCGGGGGAGCGGTCGGCGTCGACGTCCAACCGCAACTTCGAAGGGCGCCAGGGCAAGGGCGGCCGTACCCATCTCGTGTCCCCGGAGGTCGCCGCGGCGACCGCCGTGCGCGGCACCCTGTCGTCCCCCGCGGACCTGTGATCGGAGCCTGAACCATGGACAAGTTCACCACCCACACCGGCATCGGCGTCCCCCTGCGGCCGAGCAACGTCGACACCGACCAGATCATCCCCGCGGTCTACCTCAAGCGGGTGACGCGCTCGGGCTTCGAGGACGGCCTGTTTGCGGCCTGGCGCACCGACCCCGACTTTGTCTTGAACCAGCCGGCGTACGCGTCCGGATCGGTGCTCGTTGCAGGACCCGACTTCGGTACGGGCAGCTCCCGCGAGCACGCGGTGTGGGCCCTGCAGAACTACGGCTTCAAGGTCGTCGTCGGCAGCCGGTTCGCGGACATCTTCCGGGGCAACTCCGGCAAGGCCGGGCTGTTGATCGCCCAGGTCGACCAGGACGTGGTCGAGGAGCTCTGGCGCTACCTCGAGGACGCCCCCGGCTCGACCATCGCCGTGGACCTGACCGACCGCACTGTGACGGCCGGGGCCAACTCCTACCCGTTCACGATCGACGACTACACGGCGCATCGGCTGCTGAACGGCCTCGACGACATCGGCATCACGCTGAGCCACGCCGACGCGATCTCGGCGTACGAGGCCACGCGTCCGTCGTTCAAGCCGACCACGCTTCCGGTGCGCGTGGCCTCCTGACACGGGACGATTCCGACGCGGGTGGTCTGGCGGGTGCTCCGGACGCGCACGTCCGCTGATGCGCGTCGGTTTCATCCCGGACGCCGACCGCTACCGTTAGCGCGGTACAGCGACGATGGGGAGCCCGTGACCGAACTCGAGCCCTACGACGGACGCGCCCAGCGTCCGCTCCGGCAGGTCAATCGCGACGCGGCGACGCCGTTCTACGAGGCCATCACCAAGGCCTTCGGCTGGCTCATGCGACGCACCTCGAAGCAGAACTGGGGTCCGGCGAGCGCGATCCCGGCGCAGGGGCCCCTGATCGTCTGCCCGAACCACATCTCCAACTACGACGCGCCCGCGATCGGCCACTTCCTGATGTGGTCCGGACGCTTCCCGTACTTCCTGGGCAAGCGGCAGGTCTTCACCTGGCCGGTCGTCGGCTGGATCGCCCGCAAGTGCGAGCAGATCCCCGTCGATCGCGGGACGGACCGGGCCGGTGACGCCCTCACGCACGCCCGCGCTGCCCTCGAAAAGGGCCGCTGCGTCGTCATCTACACCGAGGGCACCCGGACCAAGGATCCCGATCTTTGGCCCATGACCGGACGCCCCGGCGCGGCCCGCCTGGCCCTCACCACCCGGACGCCCGTCATCCCGGTCGGGCAATGGGGCGCGCAAGAGGTCATGCCGCCCGGGCGGCCGGGATTCCACATCTGGCCGCGCCGGACGATGCGGGTGATCGCCGGCCCGCCGGTGCCCCTGGCCGACCTGTACGGCGACGAGCCCAGCAAGGCCGACCTCCAGGTCGCCACCGACCGGATCCTCGACGCCATCACGGTGCTCGTCGAGCAGGCGCGTGGCCAACAGGCCCCCGAGGGACGCTGGGACACCCGGGTCGGCGCGCGCCAGCCGCACTGACGGCGCTGAGGGCTTCGCTAGGCTGGCCCGCGGTCCACCACACTGACGACCGGCAGGAGCCTCCATGTCGAACCACCAAGCAGACCGCATCACGGTGGCGCTGATCTTCGGCGGGGTCAGCTCGGAGCACGACGTCTCGTGCCTCACGGCCGGCGGGGTCACGCGCGCGATCGACAGCGAGCGCTTCGACGTCGTCGGCATCGGGATCACGCCGTCCGGTCGCTGGGTGCAGGTGCCCCTGGCCGACATGCGGGCGATGGAGGTCGTCGACGACCGTCTTCCACGGTTGGACGAGGGACGCCCCGAGGCGTCCGTCTTCCGCGGAACCAACGGCGGCGGCCGGGTCGCCACGCTGGACGGCGACCGGCTCTCCGACGTCCACGACTTCGACGTGGCGTTCGCCCTGCTCCACGGACCGTTCGGCGAGGACGGCACGATCCAGGGCCTGTTCGAGATGCTGGGTATCCGGTATGTCGGCTCCGGCGTCGCCGCGTCCGCCAACGGGATGGACAAGGACATCATGAAGCGCCAGCTGATGGGCGCCGGGCTGAGCGTCAGTCCGTGGGTGACGATCACGAAGGCCGCCTGGGACGCCAACCCCGGACGCCTCCTCGACAAGTGCTCTGCGGACCTCTCGTTCCCGCTCTACGTCAAGCCGGCCCGCGCTGGGTCGTCCATGGGCATCAGCCGCGTGACTGGTCCCGCGGACCTCCCTGCAGCAATCCATGCGGCCCAGCAGCACGACCCCAAGGTCCTGGTCGAAGAGGGGCTGGTCGGCGTCCGCGAGATCGAGCTGTCGGTGCTGGGGGTGACCGGCGGGCGTCCGCGGGTGTCGATCGCGGGCGAGATTCTCGTGCACACCGACGACGCCTTCTACGACTACGAGGCCAAGTACACCCCGGACGAGCGTGTCACGCTGCAGATCCCCGCCGACGTCAGCCCGGCCCTGCTGAGCCGGATGCAGCGGGTCGCGGCCACAGCGTTCAACTCCCTCGACTGCGAGGGGCTGGCACGCGTCGATCTCTTCGTCACCGAGGACGACGACGTGGTCGTCAACGAGATCAACACCATGCCGGGCTTCACCCGGACGTCGATGTACCCCTCGCTGTGGGCGGCGTCCGGGCTGGCCTACCCCGACCTGATCGCGGCCCTCGTCCAGTTGGCCCTCGAGCGCCCCATGGGCCTGCGGTGAGCCTCCGGCCACCGGAGCCGACCGTCCGGGACGTCGGCGAGTTTGGGCTGATCGCCGCGATCACGGAAGGCCTCGGGCCCACGGCGTCCGTGCCGGTGAGCGTCGGCGACGACTGCGCCGTGCTGGCCCCGACCGGACGCCTCGCGGTGTCGACGGACGCGATGATCGAGGACGTCCACTTCAAGCGTGTCTGGTCGTCGGCCCACGACGTCGGACGCAAGGCCGTGGCGTCCGCGATGGCCGATGTCGAGGCGATGGGGGCGCGCCCCCTGGGTCTCGTGGTCAGCGCCTCGCTGCCCAAGGACCTGCCGGCGTCCTGGGCGCGGGAACTGACCGCAGGCATCCGCGCCGAGGCCGAGCTGTGCGGCGCCCAACTCGTCGGCGGCGATATCACCAGCGGCGACAAGATCGGCATCGTCTGCACCGTCTTCGGAGACCTCGAAGGCCGGACGCCGACGCTGCGGTGCGGCGCGGTGCCGGGCCAGGTCGTGGCCTACATCGGCAACCTCGGCATGGCCGAGGCCGGGCTCACGGTGCTGCGTCGCGGCTTCCGCTCGCCGGCGGCGGTCGTGAACGCGCACCGGGTGCCCGCACCGCCGTACGGCCAGGGGATCGTCGCGTCCGAAGCGGGAGCGGGGGCCATGATCGACTGCTCGGACGGGCTCGTGGCCGACCTGCGGCACATCGCCGAGGCGTCCGGGGTGGTCATCGCCCTCGAGACGGACGCGCTGCAGGTGGCCGAGCCGCAGAAGACGGTCGCCGCGGCCATCGGGGGAGCGGAACCGCTCGACTTCATCCTGCGCGGCGGCGACGATCACGCGCTGCTGGCCACCTTCGCTCCGGGACGCGTCCCGGCCGGCTGGACCGTCATCGGCGGCGTTGCCGCCGCCGACGGGACCCCGGGCGTCCTCGTCGACGGACGTCCCTGGGACGCCGATGGCGGCTGGACGCACTTCTGAGTCCGGGGATGACGAAGCTGCGCATTCGCCTGGTCGAGCTCTCGGACGCGGACGAACTGGCGGCCCTGCTGGTCGCGTCCCGTGAACACCTCGAGCCGTGGGAGCCGACCCGGGGCGACGACTACTTCACGCTGACGGGTCAGCGCACCGTGATCGAGAAGGCGCTGCGTCTGCACCGGCTCGAGGCCGGCACCCTCGTCCACAGCGTCGCGTCGCAGAAGGCTCTACTCGCCAACGGATTCGAGCGCTACGGCCTCGCGCCGAAGCTGGTGAAGATCGCCGGCGTCTGGCAGGACCACGTGCTCTACCAAGCTCTCACCGACGACCCCACCGTCTGAGCCGCGCTCGGCGTGGCGGACGCCCGGCTCGGGGGTCCGGCCGCGGGAGCTTGTTAGGGTGACCTCCATGGCGACCCGCGCGTCTTCCCCCACGCGGACCCGATCGACGTCTGCCCGTACGGGCGGGGCGAGGTCAGGTTCGGCTGGCTCCGGAAGCAAACGACCCACGACGGCACGTCCCAGGACCAGGTCCTCGGGTGGCGTGTTGTCGACGCTCGGACGCGGCGTGGCGGGGCTCTGGAACGGCATCGCCCATCTGCTCGGCGGAGCCGTCCGGTCGGTGGGTCGCGCGGTCCGCAACATCGATCCTTCCGTGCGCCGCGACGGCGCCGGGCTCGCACTCGTGGCGGTGGCGCTTGTCACGGCCGCGGCGTCCTGGTTCGCCTTGCCTGGCGCGGCTGGCGATTGGCTGCGGATGGTCGTCACCACGGTCTTCGGGTCGTTCAGCTACGCGCTGCCGCTGTGCGCCGCCGCGATGGCCTGGCGGACGCTTCGCCATCCCGAGAACAACGGCCCAGCCGGACGCCAGGCGGTCGGTTGGACGGCTCTGGTGCTCGGCGTGCTGGGCCTGATCAGCATCGCCAAGGGAATCCCCAACCCACAGCACCCGCTCGACCTGCGCGCCGCGGGCGGCATGCTCGGCTTCATCTCCTCCAGCTTCCTGGCCGATCTGCTCACGGCCTGGGTGGCCGCCCCGATCCTGGTCCTGCTCAGCCTGTTCGGCGTCCTGGTCATCGTCGGCATTCCGCTGCACGAGGTGCCGATGCGCCTGCAGCGGGTTCGCGAGGTCATGGCCGCCTCGCGCACCCCTCGGGTCACGACCTACCGCGCGGACCTGGCCTACGAGACCCCGTTGATCCTCGAGGCGCTGACCGACGACGAGGGCGCCCCGGGCGCAGCCCCGCTCGCCCTGGACGAGGCCCCCAAGGCGCCGGTGACCGCCGGACGCAGCCGTGCGGCCAAGGCGGACGCCCCGGCCGAGTTGCTCCCGCCCGCCCACTCGAACGCCCCGCTACGCGCGGAGCAGCTGACCTTGTCGGGCGACGTCGCCTACGTCCTGCCGGACCACTCCATCCTCAAGCCGGGCACGACGCCCAAGGCGCGCTCTGAGGCGTCCGATGCCGTCGTGGGACGATTGCAGGACGTGCTGAAGCAGTTCGACATCGATGCGACCGTGACCGGCTACCAGCGCGGGCCGACGGTCACGCGCTACGCCGTCGAGCTGGGCACGGGCATCAAGGTCGAGAAGGTCACCGCCCTGGCGAAGAACATCGCGTACGCGGTGGCGTCCCCGGACGTGCGCATCCTCTCGCCGATCCCCGGCAAGTCGGCCATCGGCATCGAGATCCCCAACAGCGACAAGGAGATCGTCTCGCTGGGCGACGTGCTGCGCTCGCCGAAGGCGCGCAACGACCATCACCCGATGACCGTCGGCCTGGGGAAGGACGTCGAGGGCGGCTACCTCGTCGCCAACCTCGCCAAGATGCCGCACCTGCTGGTCGCCGGCGCCACCGGCTCGGGCAAGTCGAGCTTCGTGAACTCGATGATCACCTCGATCATGATGCGGTCGACTCCGGACGAGGTGCGCATGCTGCTGGTCGACCCCAAGCGGGTCGAGCTCACGCACTACGAGGGCATTCCGCACCTGGTCACGCCGATCATCACCAGCCCGAAGAAGGCCGCGGAGGCGCTGCAGTGGGTCTGCCGCGAGATGGACGCCCGCTACGACGACCTCGCAGCGTTCGGGTTCCGGCACATCGACGACTTCAACAAGGCGGTCGCGGCCGGCCAGGTCAAGCTGCCGCCGGGCTCCGAGCGCAGCCTTGAGCCGTACCCCTACCTGCTGGTGATCGTCGACGAGCTCGCCGACCTGATGATGGTCGCCCCCCGCGACGTCGAGGACTCGATCGTCCGCATCACCCAGCTGGCGCGGGCGGCGGGCATCCACCTCGTGCTGGCGACTCAGCGTCCGTCCACGGACGTCGTGACCGGCCTGATCAAGGCCAACGTGCCGTCCCGCCTCGCGTTCGCGACGTCATCCATGACCGACAGCCGCGTGATTTTGGACCAGCCGGGCGCCGAGAAGCTGGTCGGCCAGGGCGACGGGCTGTTCCTGCCGATGGGGCAGAGCAAGCCGGTGCGCGTCCAGGGCGCCTGGGTGACCGAGCACGAGATCCGCGAGGTCGTCGCGGCCATCAGCGCGCAGGCCAAGCCGGTCTTCCGCGAGGACGTCTCGGTCGTGGCCGAGTCGACGAAGGTCGCCGAGGACATCGGGGACGACCTCGAGCTGGTGCTCGAGGCGGCGTCCCTGGTGGTCAACCTGCAGTTGGGCTCGACGTCGATGCTGCAGCGGAAGCTGCGGGTCGGCTTCGCCAAGGCCGGACGCCTCATGGACATCCTCGAGACCCGCGGCGTCGTGGGCCCGTCCGAGGGCTCGAAGCCCCGCGAGGTCCTCGTCAAGCCGGACGATCTGGACGCCGTGCTGCTCAACCTGCGCGAGGGCTGACAGGACGCCTCCGCGCTCAGCCGAGGGTGCGATCCAGGAACGGCAGGACCAGTCCGCGCAGCACCTGGTCGGTGTAGAACGCGCCGTCATCGTGGCCCGCGGGCAGCAGTTCGAGCTGCACCGGCGTCCCGGCGGCCCGGAGCGCGTCGGCCATCCGCTGACTCTGCGCCGCGGGCACCAGGCAGTCCTTCGTCCCGTGGAGCAGCAGCATCGGCGTCCTGGCGCCGCCCGCGTGGGACACGGGGCTCGCCCGGAGGGCCTCCTCGCGCGCGGCGCCGGCCGGGTCGCCACCCAGCAGCGTGATCAGGACGCCCGTCGTCGCGGCGTCGAACTGGCAGCCGGCGGCGTCCTGATCGGACGTCAGCCGCGTGAGATCGGAGACGCCGTAGAAGCTGACCACGGCGGACGCCTTGGTGGAGACGCCGGTCGTCCCGACCGTCCCCTCCCAGGCGGGATCGTCACCGGTCAGGGCGGCGAGCTGGGCCAGGTGGGCGCCGGAGGAGTCGCCGGCGAGGACCAGGGTGTCAGGTTTAAGCGTGAGGCCCCCCGCGTTCGCCCGCAGGAACCTGATCGCCGCCTTGACGTCGTCGAGCTGGGCCGGGAACCGCGCGGAGGTGCTCGGGCGGAACTCCGCGCTCGCCACCGCGTAGCCCCGTGCCAGCAGGGCGTCTCTGAGCGCCCCGTAGCCGCCGAGCATCGTCTTGCGGCCGATCGCCCAGGACCCACCGTGGAGGAACAGCACGGTCGCGGACGGCCCCGGGGTTGTGGGGAGGTACAGGTCCAACCGATGGGACACCGAGTCGTCCGAGGCGTACGCGACGTCCAGGTAGGCCGCCCCCGGCGTCCCCCGAGGAACGGACGCCGACGGCGTCGCCGCGCTGGCTGACGCGATCCCGGACGCCGACGTCGAGGTCGACGGCGACGCCCCCACACCGGGCACCGGACCCGGCGCCGACGCGCACGCGCCGACCGTGAGGGCGACGACGGCCGCCCCGGCCAGCAGGCCCGCCGACCGCACGGATCAGGCTCGCTTGGTCTCGAGGAAGCTCGCGATCCGGCCGATGGCCTCGGTCAGCACGGACGTGTCCGGCAGTGCGACGAGGCGGAAGTGATCCGGGTGCGGCCAGTTGAAGCCGGTCCCGTGCGTGACCAGGATCTTCTTGGCCCGCAGCAGCTCGATGACGAACGCCTGGTCGTCCTCGATGGGGTAGACGTCCGGGTCGAGGCGCGGGAAGACGTACAACGCGCCCTGCGGTTCGACGCAGCTCACGCCGGGGATCTCGTTGAGGAGCTTCCAGGCGAGCTTGCTCTGGTCGTAGAAGCGGCCCCCCGGGACGATGTACTCGTCGATGCTCTGGTAGCCGCCCAGCGCGGTTTGGATGGCCTGCTGACCAGGCACGTTGGCGCACATCCGCATATTGGCCAGCAGCGTGATGCCCTCGATGAAGTCGGCGGCGATGTCCTTCGGGCCGGTGATCACGGCCCAGCCGGCCCGGTAGCCGCAGACCTGGTATGCCTTCGACAGCCCGCTGAAGGTGATGCACAGCACGTCGTCGCCGGCGAACGTCGCCGTGTGGTGGTGGACGTGCCCGTCGAACAGGATCTTCTCGTAGATCTCGTCGCTGAACAGGACCAGCTCGTGGCGGCGGGCGATCTCGGCAAGGCCCTTGACGATGTCCTCGCTATAGACCGCTCCGGTGGGGTTGTTGGGGTTGATCACGACCAGCGCCTTGGTGCGGTCGGTGATCTTGGCCTCGATGTCGGCGAGGTCGGGGTTCCAGCCGTTGCTCTCGTCGCACAGGTAGTGGACGGCCTTGCCGCCCGACAGCGTGACGGCGCCCGTCCAGAGCGGATAGTCGGGCGCGGGCACCAGGATCTCGTCGCCGTTGTCGGTGTAGGCCTGCAGGATCATGCTGATCAGCTCACTGACCCCGTTGCCGATGTAGACGTCGTCGACGCCGACCCCGGTCAGCCCGTGCGACTGGTAGTAGTTCGCCACGGCCGTCCGGGCGGCGTAGATGCCGCGCGAGTCCGAGTAGCCCTGCGACTCGCCCAACGTATGGATCATCGCCGCCTGGATGCCCTCGGGGGCCTCGAAGCCGAACGGAGCCGGATTGCCGATGTTGAGCTTCAGGATCTTGTGGCCCTCGGCCTCGAGCCGCTGGGCCTCGACGAGGATGGGTCCCCGGACGTCGTAGCGGACGTCGGCCAGCTTGCGGCTCTGAAAGATCTGTCGGCGCATGGGGGCGATTATCGCACCCGGGCGCGGCCGATCCTCCGGAGGCCCATCGCGCGTTCGCCGCGTCCGGTTGCCGCGCCGCTAGCCTGTTCGGGTGACTGCTGCGACCACCGTGCACATCGTCTCCCTCGGCTGCGCCCGCAACGAGGTGGATTCCGACGAGCTCGCCGGACGCCTCGAGGCCGGCGGTTTCGTCCTCGTCGACGAGCCATCGGACGCCGAGGCGATCGTCGTGAACACGTGCGGCTTCATCGAGTCGGCCAAGAAGGACTCCATCGACACGCTGCTCGCGGCGTCCGATCTGAAGGGCGGAACGACGCGGCGCGTCGTGGCAGTCGGTTGCATGGCCGAGCGCTACGGCGCCGAGCTCGCCGACGCGCTGCCCGAGGCGGACGCCGTCCTGGGCTTCGACGCGTACGCCGACATCGATGCCCGGCTGCGCCGGATCATGGCGGGCGAGCACCTCGACTCCCACGTCCCGACCGATCGTCGGCGGCTCTTGCCGCTGGCACCGAGCGGACGCCAGCGTGCGGCGTCCGATGTCGCCGTTCCCGGCCTGTTCCAGCCGCAGCTGTTGGAGCCGACCGACGACCTGCCGGATCTGCCCAGCGTGGCCGCCCCGGCGTCCGGCCCTCGTCCGGTGCGACGCCGGCTGAGCCCGGGTCCGTCCGCGCCGGTGAAGATCGCGTCCGGCTGCGACCGTCGCTGCACGTTCTGCGCCATTCCCTCGTTTAGGGGCTCGTTCGTGTCGCGTCCGGTGGAGGACGTCGTGGCCGAGGTGCGCGCCCTGGCCGCCCAGGGCGTCAAGGAGGCGTTCCTCGTCAGCGAGAACTCGACCTCGTACGGCAAGGACCTGCGCGATCTGGACGCGCTGCCTCGATTGCTGCGGGAGCTGTCGGCGATCGACGAGCTGGAGTGGATTCGAGTGAGCTATCTGCAGCCGGCCGAGGTGCGGCCCGGGCTGCTGGAGGCCATGTGCTCGACGCCGAAGGTCGTGCCGTACTTCGACTTGTCGTTCCAGCACGCCTCGACTCCCGTGCTGCGGCGCATGCGCCGCTATGGCAGCCCCGAACAGTTCCTCGGCCTGCTAGAGCGGATTCGCACGTTGGCGCCGAACGCTGGCGTCCGCAGCAACGTCATCGTCGGGTTCCCCGGCGAGACGGACGCCGACGTCCAGACCCTCGTCGACTTCGTGTCAGAAGCTCGACTGGACGCGCTCGGCGTCTTCGCGTACTCCGACGAGGAGGGCACCGAAGGCGTCGCACTGCCGGACCACGTGGACGACGACGTGATCGCCGAGCGGTACGAGCGCCTGTCCACGCTCGCGAACGACCTGGTCGAGGCGCGAGCAGACGAACGGATGGGGGAGCGCGTCCAGGTGCTGATCGAGGGCCGCGACGAGCGGGGAGCGGTCGGACGGGCCGAGCACCAGGGCCCCGACGTGGACGGCTCGGTGTCGATCGAGGACGCCGCGGGCCGCCTCGCCGTGGGCGAACTCGTGTGGGGTAGGGTCACGGCAACTGACGGCGCAGACCTGATCGTGGAGCGTGAGCGATGACCACACCGGTGCAGGGCACGACCAGCAACTGGAACGTGCCGAACGCCTTGACCGTCCTGCGCATCGTGCTGGTGCCCGTCTTTGCCTGGCTGCTGCTGGCCAACCTCGCCAGCCCGTCGATGAGGTGGATCGCCGACGGGGTCTTCATCCTCGCGATCCTCACCGACATGGCCGACGGCAAGATCGCCCGCAGGTACAACCTGATCACCAACTTCGGCAAGCTGTGGGATCCGATCGCCGACAAGGCCCTGACCGGAATGGGCTTCATCGGGCTGTCGATCCTCGGCGAGCTGCCGTGGTGGATCACCGTGATGATCCTGCTGCGCGAGTGGGGCATCACGCTGATGCGGGTCTGGATCCTCCAGTACGGAACGGTCATGGCCGCCAATATGGGCGGCAAACTCAAGACCGTCACCCAGGCGGTCGCCCTGGCCATGTTCATTCCGGGGCTGGGCTTCCTCCCGGCGTGGTGGGGGTGGATCGCGTGGGCGATCATGATCCTGGCCTTCGCGCTGACCGTCTACACGGGCATCGACTACCTGCTGGCGGCAGGACGCACCCGGGCGGCCTACTTCGAAGCGCACCCCGAGGAACGACGGCGATGACCGACCTGGCCGCCCGCGTGGTGGCGACCATGCGCGAGCGGGACATCACCTTGGCCACGGCCGAGTCGTTGACCGGCGGGATGCTGGGGGCGGCCATCACATCGGTGCCGGGGGCGTCCAAGGTGTACCTGGGTGGAGTGGTTGCCTACGCCACCGAGCTCAAGTCGAGCCTGCTGCAGGTCGAGCGCTTGGAGATCGAGACGTTCTCGGTGGTCAGCTCGCAGGTCGCGCAGGGGATGGCCGCCGGCATCAGCGCAGCCACGGGGGCCGACTGGTGCATCGGCGTCACCGGCGTTGCGGGTCCGGATCCGCAGGACGGCCATGATCCGGGCGAGGTCTGGATCGGCGTCCAGGGCCCGCGCATCGGAACGCTGGCCCCCTTGGTGATGACCCAGCAGTTCCAGTTCGAAGGCGACCGCTCGGCAGTCCGAATGGCCACCGTCGACGCGGCGTTGTCGATGCTGCTGCGCATCTTGTCCCCGGTGTAGGCTGAAACGATCCGGAATACCTCACGGCTCGTGTGGGTTTCAGGGCATGGCTTGAGGATGGGAGGCGAGATGGCTGCGGTGCTGATGAGAGACATGCTGGGGCAGACGCTGCGCGAGTTGCGCGTGTCCTCCGACCTCACGTTGCGTGACGTCTCGTCGTCCGCGCGGGTCTCGTTGGGCTACCTCTCGGAGATCGAGCGTGGCCACAAGGAGGCGTCCAGCGAGCTGCTGAACGCGATCTGTGCCGCCCTGGACGTCCCTTTGGCGGACGTCCTGCGCGATGTCGCCGAGCGGGCCGATGCCGGCACCCGCATCACCCCGCTGCCGCTGCGCACGGTCCGCGCGGCCTGATCCTCGGCAACCTGCGGTGAGGGAGACGGAGCTGTGGCGCCGTCTGGACAGCCATGTCGGCGCTGGCTACGCGAAAAGCTGGGCCGGCCAGGTCGCCTTGACCGCCCTCGACAGCCGAACCGTCCTGGAGGCACTGGCTGACGGCGTGCCGACACGGGCGGTCTGGGATGCCGTGTGGGTCGCCCTGGAACTGCCTGATTCCGAGCGCTGATTCCGCTCCTCGACACGCCGGAGACCGGTTGCTTGTCTTCGAACATGTGTTCGGTAGTCTGTCTCGCGACGCTGGATCCGAGCAGAGTTATCCACAGATTTGGCGAACGTGACGAAATGTCGGAGGCGGTTCCTAATGTGTGGACGTCAACTGGCTGAGGCAGGAAAGGAACGGTCATGGCGGTAGCTGATCGCGAGAAGGCTCTGGAGGCCGCGCTCGCCCAGATCGAGAAGCAGCACGGCAAGGGGTCGGTCATGCGGCTGGGCGATGAGACCCGGTTGCCGATGGAGATCATCCCGACCGGGTCCATCGCTCTGGACGTGGCGCTCGGGGTGGGCGGCCTGCCGCGCGGGCGCGTGGTGGAGATCTACGGCCCGGAGTCGAGCGGTAAGACGACCGTGGCCCTGCACGCGGTGGCGAACGCCCAGCGCGCGGGTGGCATCTGCGCCTTCATCGACGCCGAGCACGCCCTGGATCCCGACTACGCGAAGGCGCTGGGCGTCGACACCGACGCCCTGCTGGTCAGCCAGCCCGACAACGGCGAGCAGGCGCTGGAGATCGCCGACATGCTGGTGCGCTCGGGTGCCCTTGCACTGGTGGTCATCGACTCCGTCGCAGCTCTGACCCCGCGCGCCGAGATCGAGGGCGAGATGGGCGACAGCCACGTCGGCCTGCAGGCGCGCCTCATGAGCCAGGCGCTGCGCAAGATGACGGGCGCTCTGAACTCGTCGAACACCACCGCCATCTTCATCAACCAGCTGCGCGAGAAGATCGGGGTGATGTTCGGCTCACCCGAGACCACCACGGGTGGCCGCGCCCTGAAGTTCTACTCCACCGTGCGCCTCGACGTGCGTCGCATCGAGACCCTCAAGGACGGCACCGAGTCGGTGGGCAACCGCACCCGCGTCAAGGTCGTCAAGAACAAGGTCGCGCCGCCCTTCAAGCAGGCCGAGTTCGACATCATCTACGGCGAGGGCATCAGCCGTGAGGGCAGCCTGATCGACGCCGGTGTGGAAGAGGGCATCATCCGCAAGGCAGGGGCCTGGTTCACCTACGAGGGCGATCAACTCGGCCAGGGCAAGGAGAACGCCCGCAACTACCTCAAGCGCAACCCTGAGGTTGCGAACGAGATCGAACGGCGCATCAAGGCCAAGCTGGGCATCGGTCCGGAAGGTGCGGCCGCGCTGGCCGCCGCCACGGCTGCGAGCGCTCCGGCGCCCGCAGCCGAGCCCGCCTCGCCGTCGCCGCGCGGACGCAAGGCGTCCGCTGTTCCCGACGGCGTCGACCCCCTGACCGGCGAGCTGGTCTTCTGACGCCGATGGTCTCTCGACGACGGCCCCGGGAAGAGCCGGAGGGCGGGTCTGGCCCCCCGGCCGATCCCGTGGCCGTCGCCCGCGAGATCGTGCTGCGGCAGCTCACCACCCGGGCGCGTAGCCGGGCCGAGTTGCAGAAGGCGCTTGATGCGCGCGGGGTGCCGGCCGAGGCGTCCGAGGAAGTGCTCGACCGGTTCGAGGAGCTTCGGCTGGTCGACGACGCCGCGTTCTCGCAGGCCTGGGCCGAGAACCGCCAGCGGTCGGGGCGCAGCACCCGTGTCATCCGACAGGAGCTGCGCACGAAGGGCGTCGACTCCGACACTGTTCTGGAGGCCATGGGCAGCCTGGACGAGGACGCCGACCTGCAATCGGCGCTCGCCTTCGCGCGCAAGCGGGTCTCGGCCCTGCGGAACGTGGAGCCCGCAGTGCGGTATCGGCGTCTCGCCGGGGCGCTCGCGCGTCGAGGCTTCCCGTCCGGCGTCGTAGCCCGCGTGCTCCGCGAGGTGCTGAACCCATCCGAGCCTGAGTGAGTTCGTACGGGGAAAACGCGGTCACCCGTGTGCACGACGAGAAACCAGGGCGACGGATCCCGAGCGCACCTAGTCGGGGCTCAGACGCCGCCGGGTGCTCGCGAGGTCCCGAGCGACTACGAGCCCGAGTGAGTCCGCACGGCGCCGGGTGTTGCCCGGGGGCGATTGTTTAGGTCCGATCACGTCCTACGATGGCCCCGACGCGACGAGGGGGCGACATGACGACAGACGCATTGCTGAGGCTGGGCGTCGTGCTCCTGATCGTCGTGGTCGTGCTCGTCGCGGCCGTCCTGGTCATCATGGCGCGCATGCCGAGGCTGTTGGTCCGGCTGCGGCGCCCTCCAGTCGAGCCGACCCAGCGTCCCGCCGAGCAGGTCAGCAAGAAGCAGACCGCGATGGAGAAGGCGAGCCTCGAGAAGGCGCGGGCCGAAGTCGAGGGGATCAAACTCGAAGCCGAGCGTCTTCGGATTCAAGCCCGTGAGGTCCTCGCGGTCCAGACCGATGCCCTGGGGCGGCAGCGAGAGGAGCTGGACCAGAAGGCGTCCGAACTTTCGACGCGGGAGGACGAGCTGAACCGGTCCCGGCGCGCGGCCGTCGAGCACGAGGCCAAGCTGGTTGGCCAACAGGATGAGGTGCTGCGCCGCCTCGAGACCCTGAGCAAGCGTGAACTCGACGTCGAGCGGCGAGCGCAGGACTTGGCCCGGACGGAGGCCACGGCGCGCGCGACGCTGGAGCAGTTGGCCGGGCTGACCGCCGAGGAGGCTCGGCAGGCCCTGATGGCCCGCGTCGAACACGAGGCCAAGCTGTCCGCCGCAGCCCTCGCGCGCGAGATCGAGACCGCCGCCGTCCGGGACGCCGAGGCCCGGGCACGCCGGACCATCGTGGAATCGATCCAGCGGCTTGCGTCGGAACAGACGTCGGAGTCGGTCGTGACCACCGTCCCGCTGCCGAGCGAGGACCTCAAGGGACGCATCATCGGCCGCGAGGGACGCAACATCCGCGCGTTCGAGCAGATCACCGGCGTGAACCTGATGATCGATGACACCCCCGAAGCCGTCCTACTCAGCTGCTTCGACCCGGTGCGGCGGGAGACGGCCAGGATCACGCTCGTCGAGCTGATCCGCGACGGCCGCATCCAGCCGGCGCGCATCGAGGAGGCGTACGAACGCAGCCTGGCCACCGTCGAGGAGCGCTGCCTGCGAGCGGGCCAGGAGGCGCTGGTCGAGATGAAGATCACCGACCTGGCGCCTGCGCTGGTGCCGATCGTGGGGGCGCTCCAGTACCGAACCTCGTACGGCCAGAACGTCCTCAAGCACCTCATCGAGTGCGGTCATCTCGCCGCCATGATGGCTGCTGAACTCGGGCTCGACGTCGACACCTGTCGGAGGGCCGCCTTCCTGCACGACATCGGCAAGGCCTTGACCCACGAGGCGGGGGGCTCCCACGCGATCGTCGGGGCGGAGTTGCTCCGCCGGCACGGGGAGCACGCCGACATCGCGCACGCCGTCGAGGCGCACCACAACGAGGTCGAGCCCCGCACCGTCGAAGCGGTCCTCACCCAGGCCGCGGACGCGATCTCCGGGTCGCGACCCGGGGCGCGTCGGGAGAGCCTCGAAGCCTACGTTCAGCGGCTGGAGCGGCTCGAGGAGATCGCGGGCGACAGGGACGGGGTCGACCGCGTGTTCGCCATGCAGGCCGGACGGGAGATCCGCGTCATGGTCAGCCCCGAAGCGGTCTCGGACGCCGACGCGCAGTTCCTCGCCCGCGACATCGCCAAGCAGGTGGAGGCGGAGCTCACCTACCCGGGCACGATCAAGATCACGGTCGTCCGGGAGTCCCGCGCCACCGAGCTCGCCCACTAGCCGACCGCTGGCAGCCAGATCGGGCCGAGCTGGCGTCCCGCTGGCCACCGAAAGAGCGGGACCACCCGATGAGCCCGCTCTCTGGACCCATGGAGTGCCGGTGCGCCTTGAATAGCCCTAGGCCAGCCGCAGCCACACGGCCGTGTCGGACGGCAGCAGCCCGCCATCGATCGGTGCACCGCTGCTCAGGATCGGCTCGGCGCCGGCGGGCAGAGCGACCGGCTCGGGCCCGAAGTTCACCCAGCAACCGAACCCCGGATCTCTGGTGAAGGCGAGGACCTCGGGTCCGGCGTCCACCCAGGTCATGCCACCGTCTCCCAACGCGGGGTTGCCAGCCCGCGCCTTCAGCGCCGCGCGATAGAAGCTCAGCGTCGAGGACGGGTCACCTTCCTGCGCGGCCGCGCTGAGGCGTCCGAAGAACTCCGGCTGCGGCAGCCAAGGCTGCTCGCCGCCGATGGGGCCGAAGCCGAAGGTGTCACCGGACGCCGTCCAGGGCAGCGGCACGCGGCACCCGTCGCGGCCGAGATTCTCGAAGTTGGTACCGAAGGCCCACGGGTCCTGCAGCGCCTCCCGCGGGATGGCCTCAGCCTCGGGGAGGCCCAGCTCCTCGCCCTGGTAGATGTAGGCGCCGCCCGGCAGGGCCAGCGACAGCAGCGCCGCGGCGCGGGCACGCCGCAGGCCCACCTCGAAGTCGGCCGGGAAGGGTAGGAAGTCGGAGAGGAATCGATCCTCGGGCTTCAACAGGTCCTGCGGACGCGCGTACCGCGACACCGGACGACACACGTCGTGGTTCCCCAGCACCCACGTGGGCGGCGCGCCGACGGACGCGTGGGCGTCCAGGGTTCGGTCGATGACGGTCCGCATGGGTCCGGGCAGCCACGGGGCCATCAGGAAGTTGAAGTTGAACGCCGTGTGCAACTCGTCTGGACGCAGGTAGGCGGCCAGCCGCGCGTCACGACCCACCCAGATCTCGCCGCAGAAGGCACGCGCGCCCTCATACGAGTCGGCCACCCGCCGCCAGGCCCGGAAAATCTCGTGCACGTCGGGACGATCCCAGTGCGGGTGGTCGACGCCGTCCGGGGTGTCGTCGGGCAGCGGGAAGCCCAGGCCGTCGAGGTCGGGCAGGGACGGGTCCTTCACGAGACCGTGCGCCACGTCGATGCGGAACCCGTCGACCCCGCGGTCGAACCAGAACCGCAGGGTCTCCTCGAACTCGGCGTGGATGTCGGGGTGCGACCAGTTGACGTCGGGCTGCTCCGGGGCGAACAGGCGCAGGTACCACTGCTCACCGCGACCGTCGGCGTCCGTCAGGCGCGTCCAGGCGGGGCCGCCGAACACGCTCATCCAGTCGTTCGGCGGTTCGGCGCCGTCCTCGCCGCGGCCGTCCCGGACAATGAACCGCTCGCGCTCCGGTGAGCCCGGGCCCGCCGCCACGGCGTCCTTGAACCAACGGTGCTGATCAGAGGTGTGGTTGGGGACGATGTCGATGATGACCCGGATGCCACGCGCATGCGCCTCGGCGATGAGCGCTTCGGCCTCGGCCATCGTCCCGAAGATGGGTTCGATGTCGCGGTAGTCGGACACGTCGTAGCCGGCGTCCTTCATGGGGGAGGGGTACCACGGGTTGATCCAGATGGCGTCCACCCCCAGCTCGGCCAGGTGGTCGAGGTGGGCGCGGATCCCGCCGATGTCGCCGACGCCGTCGCCGTTGCTGTCGGCGAAACTGCGCGGGTAGATCTGGTAGACGACGGCGTGGCGCCACCAGTTTGGGTCGGGTCGGACGGTGGACTCGGGCGCGGTGTGGGCCATGGCGATCCTTCGAACGGGAGTTAGGTGTCGAGGCAAAGCTCAACGACGACAGCTAGGATCCCCCTTCGTTATGACGAACGCCACGCGCAGCTACCAGGTGATCACCTACGGGTGCCAGATGAACGTCCACGACTCCGAGCGCATCTCGGGGCTGCTGGAGGACGCGGGCTACGTACGGGCTGCGGAGGACGCCCAGGCCGACGTCGTGGTCTTCAACACCTGCGCGGTCCGCGAGAACGCCGACAACCGGCTGTACGGCAACCTCGGCCATCTGCGTCCGGTCAAGAACGCGCACCCCGGGATGCAGATCGCGGTGGGTGGCTGCATGGCGCAGAAGGACAAGGACATCGTCACGTCGCGCGCCCCGTGGGTGGACGTCGTCTTCGGCACCCACAACATCGGCTCGTTGCCGATCCTGCTCGAGCGGGCCCGAGCGCTTGAAGCGTCCCAGGTCGAGATCGAAGAGGCGCTGACCCGGTTCCCGTCCACGCTGCCGACGCGCCGCGAGTCCGCCTACTCGGCCTGGGTGTCGATCAGCGTCGGCTGCAACAACACGTGCACTTTCTGCATCGTTCCCTCGCTGCGGGGCACCGAGCAGGACCGCCGCCCGGGCGACATCCTGGCCGAGATCGAGCACCTGGTGAGCGAGGGCGTCCAGGAGGTCACGCTGCTCGGCCAGAACGTCAACACCTACGGCGTCGAGTTCGGCGACCGGCTGGCCTTCGGCAAGCTGCTGCGGGCTTGCGGACGCATCGACGGGCTGGAGCGCGTCCGGTTCACCTCGCCCCATCCGGCAGCGTTCACCGACGACGTCATCGCCGCCATGGCCGAGACGCCGAACGTGATGCCCAGCCTGCACATGCCGCTGCAGTCCGGGTCGGACGCCGTCCTGCGCGCCATGAAGCGCAGCTACCGCTCCGAGAAGTTCCTCGGCATCATCGAGCGCGTCCGGGCCGCCATGCCGGACGCCGCCATCACGACCGACATCATCGTCGGCTTCCCGGGCGAGACCGAGGACGACTTCGAGCGGACGATGGACGTCGTCGCGGCGTCTCGGTTCGCCGCCGCCTTCACCTTCCAGTACTCGATCCGCCCCGGGACGCCCGCCGCCACGATGCCGAACCAGGTGCCCAAGGAGGTCGTGCAGGCGCGCTACGAGCGGCTGGTCGAGCTCGTCGGCGACATCTCGTGGGACGAGAACAAGAAGCTCGTCGGCCAGACCGTCGAGGTCATGTTCGCCGAGGGCGAGGGCCGCAAGGACGCCGCCACGCGCCGCGTCTCCGGACGCGCCCGCGACAACCGCCTCGTGCACGTCGCGGTGGCCGACGGCGAGGTGCCGCGTCCTGGTGACATCGCCGACGTCGAGATCACCTACGCGGCCCCGCACCACCTGAACGCGGACGCTGGCCTGACGAACCTGCGTCGGACCCAGGGCGGCGACGCCCACGAAGCCCGGTTGGCCGCCGCGCAGGAGCCGGCGGCGACGGCGTCCGTGGGGCTCGGTCTGCCGACGCGACGGTCCTAGCGGGCGCGCCGCCGAACGACGATCGTCGCGATGACGACGACGGCGACCGCGGCAATGACGGCGATCCCGAGTGGCGACGAAATAGCCGCCCCGAGCAGCGCCTCGAAGGCGGCGATCCCGATCGTGGAGTAGATCCAGGCCCAGGCGATGGCGCCGGGCAGCTGGGCGAGGGTGAAGCGCACCCACCCGACGCGGAGGAGTCCGGCGCTGGCCAGGATGATCGTCTGCAGGCCCACCGTGAGATAGCAGATCGTGATGAGCGGCAGGCCCCAGCGCCCGAGGAGGCGGCGGCCGACCGCGACGCGGGGGCCGTCCAGCCACGCGGCCACCCGAAGGCGCCAAGGCCGCGAGTTCTCCGTGACGCGCGTCGAGCCGTGGGCGACGAGGCGGGCCAGCCAGTAGGTGCCTTGGCCCCGGAGCATCGCGATCGCGAAGAGCCCCGCCAGCGCGATCCAGAACGCGGTGGGCTGGGTGGTGGTCGGCACCGGCATACCGTACCCGAGGACCGGTGACAGGGCAGAATGGCCCGGTGCCCCCCGTGCTCGCGCTCAACGGACCGACGGCGTCCGGCAAATCGACCCTCGCCGTCGACGTCGCCCTCGCGCTGATCGAACGCGGGCAGCCGGCAGAGATCGTCAACGCCGACTCGATGCTCGTCTATCGAGGCATGGACATCGGCACGGCCAAGCCCACGCTCGCCGAGCGCAGGGGCGTCCGGCATCACCTCGTCGACATCATCGACGTGACCGCGACGGCGACCGTGGCGGACTTCCAGCGGCTCGCGCGCGCCGCGATCGCCGACTGCCGGGAGCGCGGGGTCGTTCCGATCGTCGTGGGGGGGTCTGCGCTCTACGTGCGGGCGATCCTCGACAACTTCGAGTTCCCCGGAACGGACGCCGAGGTCCGGGCCCGCTGGGAGGCCGAGCTCGAGCGCGTCGGCCCCGAGGCGCTGCACGGACGCCTCGCAGCGTCGGCCCCGGACGTCGCGTCCGGCATTCTGCCCGGCAACGGCCGCCGCATCGTCAGGGCGCTCGAGGTGATCGAGCTGACCGGCGGCTTCACGTCCACGCTGCCGGAGTGGACCTACGCCGTGGAGGGGGTGCTGTCCTACGGCCTGGAGCTGCCGCGCGAGGTCATGGACGCCCGCATCGAGGCGCGCGTCCACGCGATGTGGGCGGACGGGCTGGTGGACGAGGTCAGGGCGCTGCTGCCGCTGGGCCTGCGGAACGGACGCACGGCGTCCAGGGCGCTGGGGTACCGGCAGGTGCTGGAGTTCCTGGACGGAAGCTGCACCGAACAGGAGGCTCAGGAGGCAACGATCCGCGGCACGCGTCGCTTTGCCCGCAAGCAGCTGGGCTGGTTCAGGCGCGACGCGCGGATCACCTGGCGTGCGGCCGGCACGCCGGGACTGGCCGCCGAGCTCGCGGACGCCGTCGCGGCTACTTGAGCCGCCGAAGCTGGGACTTCGCGAGCGCCTGCGCCTGGTCGATCTTGCGCGTATAGCGCCCCTTCGTCTGGGCGTCCACGAAGTCGCCGACCTGATCGACGAGGCCCGCCAGGTCGTCGGCGTGCTCGGCCGCGAAGCCGCGGAGCTTGACCAGGGCCGCCTTGACGTCGGGCCTCGACGACGTGGCCGCCCGCGAGCCGGCGCCGCCCGGCGGCTGCTGCCAGGTGGGCTCCTCGTCGAGGTTGAACGGGTCGGCGGCGTGCGCGGGGGCGTCCGGCTTGAGCGTCGACTTCACGCGCGTCGTCACCGCAGCCTGGGCGCGGTCGATGCGGTCGCTGTAGCGGCCCTTGGTGCGCGCGTCGACGAAGGCACCGAGCGAGTCGATCACGCCGACGATGTCGTCGGAGTGGTCCGTGGCGTAGGCGCGGAGCTTGGCGAGGGCGGCGCGGGCGTCGGCGGCTCCAGAGGCGCTCTTGTCGGTCATGGCCTCTATCGTGCCTGACCTGGCAAGGGGCGTCCGGAGACTGTCGGAGTGCTGTGGGAGAATCGCGCACATGCCTGTCCAGCTCGAGTTCGCCAAGGGTCACGGCACGATGAACGACTTCGTCGTGTTGTCAGATCCCGACGGCTCGTTCGATCCGAGCCCGGCGCAGGTGCGCTTCCTGTGCGACCGTCGAGCCGGAGTCGGGGCCGACGGGGTGCTGCGGGCCGTGCCCGCCCGGTTCATCGAGGGCTGGGCCGGCAAGCCGGAGCTGTGGTTCATGGACTACCGCAACGCCGACGGTTCGCTGGCCGAGATGTGCGGCAACGGCGTCCGGGTCTTCCTCGTCTTCCTGAAGGCGGCCGGGCTGGTGCCGGCCGACGTCGAATCGGTCACCATCGGCACGCGCGCCGGCGTCCGGATCGGCACGTACCTGCCGGCCGGCGGGGTGCGCGTCTGGATGGGCCGCCCCGCGGTCGAGGAGCCCGCGGTCGAGGTGAGCGTCGGCTCGCACACGTGGCGCGCCCGGGCGGTGGACGTGGGCAACCCGCACGCCGTGAGCGTCGTGGACGCCGACCGCCTGCGCTCGCTGGACCTGACGCGCATGCCCGCCTGGTCACCGTCGGACGCCTTCGCGAACGGCGTGAACCTCGAGTTCATCACGCCGGTCGGCGCGAACGAGCTGCGCATGCGGGTGTTCGAGCGCGGGGTGGGCGAGACCTTCTCGTGCGGCACGGGGACGGTCGCGGCGGCGTCCGCCTTCGCCGCTGATCACGGCGAAACCGAGGCCGAATACGTGGTGCACGTGCCCGGCGGAAGCGTCCGGGTGGAGCTGGCCGGCGGTGACGCGTACCTCAGCGGGCCCGCCGAGATCGTCTACCACGGCACGATCGTCGTGCCTGAGGAGGAGCATCGTGGCTGAGCGCGTGGAGTACACGGACGCCGCCGATCCGGAGGCGTACGACGGCGACCAGAGCGAGCTGGCCGAGCGCCTCGCGCTGCGCCGGGTCGCCGGCATGTCGACGCAGCTGACCGACATCTCCGAGGTCGAGTACCGCGACCTGCAACTGGAGCGGGTCGTGCTCGTCGGAGTGTGGATGTCGGGCTCGGCTGCGGACGCCGAGAACTCGATGGCCGAACTCCGACTGCTCGCCGAGACCGCCGGAGCCGAGGTCCTGGACGCGCTCGTCCAGCGCCGATCGCATCCGGACGCCGCGACCTTCGTCGGTCGCGGCAAAGTGGACGAGGTGCGCGAGGTCGTCATCGCGACGGCCGCCGACACCGTGATCGCGGACGGCGAACTCGACCCCGCGCAGCTCCGCAACCTGGAAGACCGCCTGCAGGTCAAGGTCATCGACCGCACCGGGCTGATCCTGGACATCTTCGCCCAGCACGCGAAGTCGGTCGAAGGCAAGGCCCAGGTCGAGCTCGCGCAGCTGCAGTACCTTCGCCAGCGCCTCCGCGGCTGGGGTGGCAACCTGTCGCGCCAGGCGGGCGGTCGCGCGGCCGGCGGCGCCGGGATCGGCGGCCGCGGCCCCGGTGAGACGAAGATCGAGACCGATCGTCGCCGCATCAAGACCCGCATCGCCATCCTGCGCCGCAAGCTGCGTGACATGGACGCCGTGCGCGCGACGACGCGCGCCGAGCGCCGACGCAACGCGGTGCCGTCCGTCGCGATCGTGGGCTACACCAACGCGGGCAAGTCGTCGCTGCTGAACCGGCTGACCGGCGCGGGCGTGCTCGTGCAGGACGCGCTGTTCGCGACCCTCGACCCGACGACGCGCCGCACCGCGACCGGCGACGGACGCGTCTACACCCTCACCGACACCGTCGGTTTCGTCCGGAACCTGCCGCACGACCTGGTGGAGGCGTTCCGGTCGACGCTGGAGGAGTCCGTCGAGGCCGACCTGCTCCTGCACGTGGTCGATGCCTCGGACGCCGACCCCGCCGGCCAGATCCGAGCCGTGCGGACGGTCCTGGCCGAGATCGGGGCGTCCGGGGTGGCCGAGCAGCTGGTCTTCAACAAGGTCGACCTCGCCGACGCCGACCGGATCACCGAACTGCGCACCCTGGACGCGGGAGCGATCTTCGTCTCGGCGCGCACCGGGGAGGGCATCGAGGAACTCCTGGCCCGGGTCGAGGAGCGGCTGCCGCGGCTGCAGATCGAGATCCGCGCCCTGGTGCCGTACGCCCGCGGCGACCTGATCGACCGCATCCACAAGGCCGGCGAGCTGATCTCCACCGAGCACACCGGAGACGGCACCCTCGTCGTCGCCCGCGTCGCGCCGGCCCTTGCCGACGAGCTGTCGCCGTTCGTGCAGGACGCCTCGTGACGACCGAGCCGGTCCTGTTCCCGCTGTGGCACCTGGCGCTGGCGTCCGACTGGGAGGACGCCTTGGCGTCCGGCTCGTACGAGATCAGCACCCGGGGACGGTCGCTGGCCGAGGAGGGCTTCATCCACTGCTCCTACCCGCATCAGCTCGCCGGCGTGGCCAGGGCCTTCTATGCCGACGTCGACGAGCCGTTGCTGGTCTTGGAACTCAACCGCGAGGCGCTCGCGGCCCGCGGCGTCCGGGTGCACGTCGAGGAGGTGCCCGCCTCGAACGGGCAGCGGTTCCCGCACGTCTACGGGCCGATCGCGGTGGACGCCGTCCTCACCGTCCGGCCGGCGACCTTCGACGAGGGCGGCGGTCTGGTCCTGGGGACGCCGGGTGTCGTCGAGTAGCTCCGAGATCCTGGCCGCGGCCGTCGCCGCGATCGGCGGCGCGCCCCGCGAGGGCCAAGAACAGATGGCGGACGCCGTCGCAGCGGTCATCGAGCACGGCGGCAATGTCTTGGTGCAGGCGGGCACCGGCACCGGGAAATCGTTGGGCTATCTGGCCCCGGCGCTGAACTACTTGAGTGAGCACCCGTCCGAGCGGGTCGTCATCGCGACGGCCACGCTGGCGCTCCAGGCTCAGCTGGCGGGCTCGGACATTCCTGCGGCCGTCGACGCGGCGGCCTCGGTGACCGGGCGGACGGTGAGCCACGCCGTGTTGAAGGGGCGCTCGAACTACGCCTGCCTGCTGAAGGTCCGCAACGGAGCCGGCCACGAGGACCAGTCGACGCTGCTGGGCGCCGCGGACCTGGCGGACACGCTGCGCAAGGGCGCCGCCGACGCCACCTCGGTGCTCGGCGCCGAGGTGGTGGCCCTGCGGGAGTGGGCCGAGGACGAGGCGTCCGACGGTGGCCTGGCCGATCGCGACGGGGCGCCGACGCACACCCCGGCGGCGTGGTCGCAGGTGTCGGTGCCCGTTCGCGAGTGCCTGGGCGCCACGAACTGCCCGTACGGGGGTGAGTGCTTCGTCGAGAAGTCGCGGGAGATCGCTCGCGGTTCCCAGCTGATCGTGACCAACCACGCGCTCCTGGCCATCGATGCGATGCACGGCGGCACCGCGCTGCCCGAGCACTCGCGGCTGATCATCGACGAGGCGCACGAACTCGTCGCGCGCGTGACGGGGGCGGCGTCCATGGAGCTCTCCCCGCAGCAGGTCGAGCGGGTCGCCAAGCGCTGCCTCACCTGGCTGGACGACGACCTCGGCCTGGAGTTCCTCAACGTCGCCGACGATCTCGGGGCGGCACTGCTGGACGCCCCGCTGGGCCGCATCGAGGACCCGGATGCCGAGGTGATCGCCGTGCTCTCCCTCGTCGCGGACGTGTCCCGCCGGGTGGTCTCCGCCCTCCCGAGCGACGACCCGGACGCCAAGCAGGCGTCGGCGGCGGCCAAGGAGGTGCACGACGCGGCGTCCGCGATGGCGACGCTGAAGCCGACCGACGTGGTCTACGTCAGCGAGCGGGAGCGGTTCGGACGCTGGCTCGTCCTGGCCCCGCTCGACGTCGCCGGCCTGCTGCGGGAGCGGGTCCTGAGCCGGACGCCGACCGTCCTGACCTCGGCCACCCTCAAGCTCGGGGGCGACTTCGAAGCGGTCGCGTCCAGCGTGGGGCTGCGCCGCGACGAGCGCGATGCCGAACTGGACGCCGACGGCGACGGCCTGACCTGGACCGCTCTGGACGTGGGCTCGCCGTTTGACTACGCGCGTCAGGGCATCCTCTACATCGCCGATCAGCTGCCTACACCGGGGCGCGACGGCATCGGCCCCGAGGTCCTGGCCGAGGTTGCCGAGCTGCTGTGGGCCGCGGATGGGCGCGTCCTGGGGCTGTTCGCGTCCCAGCGCAACGCCGAGGCCGCCGCTCGCCACTGTCGGGCGGAGCTGCCGGGACGCACGATCCTGTGCCAAGGCGACGCCCAGCTTCCCGAGCTGACGAGGCGATTCGTGAACGAGCCCGAGACGGCGCTGTTCGGCACGCTGTCGTTGTGGCAGGGCGTCGACATCCCGGGCGACACCTGCTTGTTGGTGATCATCGACAAGATCCCGTTCCCGCGTCCGGACGAGCCGCTCATGCAGGCCCGCCAGCAGGCGGTGGCGCAGGCCGGCGGCAACGGATTCATGGCGGTCGCGGCCACGCACGCGGCGCTCCTGCTGGCCCAAGGCTCCGGACGCCTCATCCGGCGGCTGAGCGACAGGGGAGTGGTGGCCGTCCTCGATCCACGGCTCAAGCGCGCGCGGTACGGGAGCTTCCTGAGGGCATCCATGCCGGGCTTCTGGCAAACCACCGATCGCGAGATCGCGGTGTCGGCGCTGCGCCGTCTGGCGTCCAGCGCGAAGGACGCGGACGCCTGACGACTCGCTAGCTACGGTTACGTAAGTGTAGGATCGCGGCATGGATCTCGACCACGATCCCGGCTTCGTCCAGCTGCTGACGCCCGACGGACGCCGCGTCTCCCACCCTGACTTCGGCTACGCCGGCGACGATTCCTCGATCGCGGCCCACCTGCGCGCCATGGTGCTGGCGCGCCGGTTGGACGCCGAAGCGACCGCCCTGCAACGCAAGGGGGAACTCGGGCTGTGGCCGCCGATGCTGGGGCAGGAGGCGGCCCAGGTGGGCTCCGTGGCCGCAGTGGGGTCGCGCGACGAGGTCATCCCGAGCTATCGCGAGCACGCCGTCGCGCTCGGGATGGGCGTGACGCCCCTGGAGATCCTCAAGACGTTCCGCGGCACCCACATGGTCGACTGGGACAGCCGCGCCCTGCGCTTCCACCTGTACAGCTTCGTGATCGGCACCCAGGCGCTGCATGCCACGGGCATCGCGATGGCCCTCCAGCTCGACGGACGCGTGGGCCCCGACGACGCCACCAACGCCGCCGCCATGGTCTACTTCGGCGACGGGGCGACGTCCCAGGGCGACGTCAGCGAGGCCTTCGTGTTCGCCGCGTCCTACAACGCGCCGCTGGTCTTGTTCTGCCAGAACAACCAGTGGGCCATCTCGGTGCCGATCGAGCGCCAGACCAAGATCCCGCTCTACCAGCGTGCCCGGGGGTTCGGCATCCCCAGCGTCCGCGTGGACGGCAACGACGTCCTGGCCGTGCAGGCCGTCACGTCATGGGCGCTCGACCGGGCGCGTCGCGGCGAGGGTCCGACGTTCATCGAGGCCTTCACCTACCGCATGGGCGCCCACACCACCTCGGACGACCCCACCAAGTACCGGGGACGCGACGAAGAGGCGTCCTGGCGGGCCAAGGACCCGATCGCCCGCGTCCGGGCCTACCTGCGGTCGACCGGGGCCATCGACGACCTCTGGGAGGGTCATCTCACCAACGAGTCCGACGCCCTCGCCGAGCAGCTGCGCGACGACGTCGTCTCACTGCCCGATCCGGCCCTCGCCGACTGGTTCACCCGCGTCTACGCCAAGACGCCGTCCGGGCTGATCCGCCAGCGCGACGCCCACGAGGCCTACGAGGCGTCCTTCGAGGAGACCGCATGATGACGATGACCCTGGCCAAGGCGATCAACGCCGGCCTGCGGCGCGCCCTGGAGGCCGACCCGAAGGTCGTCCTCATGGGCGAAGACATCGGACGCCTCGGTGGCGTCTTCCGCGTCACCGAGGGCTTGCAGGCCGACTTCGGCGAGAGCCGGGTCATGGACTCGCCGCTGGCCGAGTCCGGGATCGTCGGCACGGCCGTCGGGCTGGCCCTGCGCGGGTATCGGCCCGTCGTCGAGATTCAGTTCGACGGGTTCGTCTTCCCGGCCTTCGACCAGATCACGTCTCAGGTCTCGCGGCTGCACTTCCGCTCGCACGGACGCCTGACGGCGCCGCTGGTGATCCGGATCCCCTACGGCGGCGGCATCGGGGCCATCGAGCACCACTCCGAGTCGCCCGAGGCCTACTTCGCCCACACGCCCGGGCTCAAGGTCATCACGGTCAGCAACCCGTCGGACGGCTACTGGGGCATCCAGCAGGCGATCGCATCGGACGACCCGGTGATCTTCCTCGAGCCGAAGCGGCGCTACTACGTGCGCGGGGAGGTGGATCCCGACGTCTCGCCCGAGCCCCTGCACGCCGCCCGGGTCGTCCGGTCGGGCACCGACGCCACGCTGCTCGCCTACGGCCCCACCGTGCAGACGTGCCTGGACGCCGCGGAGGCGGCGGCGTCCGAAGGTCGACAGCTGGAGGTCGTCGACCTCCGCTCGCTAGCTCCGTTGGACGACGACGCGATCGTGGCATCTGTCGAGCGCACCGGCCGCTGCATCGTCGTGCACGAGGCGTCCCGCTCGGGCGGGCTTGGCGCCGAGATCGCCGCCCGCGTCACCGAGTCGTGCTTCTACAGCCTGGACGCGCCCGTCCTGCGCGTCACCGGCTACGACATCCCCTACCCGCCGGCCAAGACCGAACACGCCTACCTGCCCGACGTCGACCGCGTCCTGGACGCCGTGGACCGCGCGTTCGCCTACTGAGGAGAGTCCGATGAAGACCGTGCTGCTGCCCGACCCCGGTGAGGGTCTCGTCGAGGCTGAGATCGTGCACTGGCTGGTGAAGCCGGGCGACGTGGTGGCCGTCAACGACGCCATCGTCGAGATCGAGACGGCCAAGTCGCTCGTCGAACTGCCCGCGCCGCATGCCGGCACCGTGGTGGCCCTGCTGGTGGACGAGGGGCAAATCGTGCCCGTCGGATCGGCCATCATGACGGTCGACGAGGGCCAGGACGCCGGGACGCCGACGGTGTCCGGCCCTGTCGTGGGCGAGGTTGAAGGCTCGGGTGCCGTCCTGGTCGGCTACGGCACCTCTGCGGCGGCCGTCAGCCGACGCCCCCGCAAGGGGGCGGTCGTGGCCGACGAGCGGCACGAGCTGGTGAACGAGTCCTACGCCACGGACGCCCCCGTGTCCCGGCCCGTCGACGAGGTCTCGTCGCCCGCGCCCCTCTCGGCGGGAGCCGTCCCGCCGCCGCTGCCCGAGCCGGGCGAACCGGCGTCCGGGGCGTCCGGCTTCAACGGTGTCCGGGCGAAGCCGCAGGTCCGGCGGCTGGCCCGCGACCTGGAGGTCGACCTCTCGACTGTCACCGGGACGGGTCCGGACGGGACCATCACCGCGGCCGACGTGGCGCGGGCGGCGTCCGTCTCAGGCGGGAACGGTCCGCAGCCCGGACGGGTCACCCGGACGCCCCTGCGCGGCGTGCGGCGCGAGATGGTCAACGCGATGATCAACTCGGTCAAGGCCCCGCAGGCCTCGCTGTGGGCCGACGTCGACGTGACCGAGACGGTGCGCTTGATTGAGGCGCTCAAGAAGCGCCGCGAGTTCGACGGGCTGCGCATCTCGCCCATCCTGGTGCTCGCCCGGGCGGTGTGCCTGGCCATGAACCGCAGTCCCGAAGTCAACGGCTCGATCGACCTCGATCGAGGCGAGATCGTCGTCCCCGACGACGTGAACCTCGGCGTGGCCGCCGCGACCGCCCGCGGGCTGGTCGTGCCGAACATCAAGGCGGCCAACCAGCTCAGCCTCGTGGCGCTGGCGCAGGCCCTGAACGGCATCGTGACCGCGGCCCGCGAAGGACGGATCACGCCGGCCGACTGCCGGGGCGGTACGTTCACCATCACGAACGTCGGCGTGTTCGGCATCGAAGGCGGGACGCCGATCCTGGTGCCGGGGGAGTCGGCCGTCTTGTGCCTGGGGGCCATCAACAAGCGACCCTGGGTGGTGTCCGGCCCGGACGGGGATCAGCTGGAGATCCGGTCGGTGGCGACGCTCACGCTCACGATCGATCACCGCGTCCTGGACGGAGAAGCAGGAGCCCGGTTCCTCAACGACGTGGCCACCGTGTTGAGGGAACCGGGCCTGGCCCTGCTGTTCTAGCTAGACGCGACGCAGAACGGCCGTCACCTTGCCGAGGATCGTGGCTTCGTTGCCGTCGATGGGGGAGTACGCGGGGTTGTGCGGCAGCAGCCACACCTGCCCCGGCGTCCGCTTGAACGTCTTGACCGTGGCCTCGTCGCCGATCAGGGCGGCGACGATGTCGCCGTTGTTGGCGTCGGGCTGCTGGCGGACCACTACGTAGTCGCCGTCGCAGATGGCGGCGTCGATCATCGAGTCGCCGCGGACCTCCAGCAGGAACAGGGTGCCCTCGCCGACCAGCTCGCGCGGCAGCGGGAAGACATCTTCGATCCGCTCCTCGGCGAGGATCGGACCGCCCGCTGCGATGCGTCCGACGACGGGCACGTTCACCGCGTTGCCGGTGGACGAGAAGTCCTGGGCGGAGTCGAGTTCGTGAACGGACGCCGGCGCCTCGACCACCTCTGACACGTCGGCAGGCGGCAGATGGACCATCAGGGCCCTCGGGCGCTTCGGATCACGACGCAGGAAGCCCTTGGCCTCCAACGCCTTGAGCTGGTGCGTCACCGACGAGGGGGACGCCAGCCCGACAGCCTCACCCATCTCGCGGATCGTGGGCGGGTAGCCGCGGGACTCGGTGGACTCCTTGATCATCTGCAGGATCAGCCGTTGGCGCAGCGTGAGCCCGGCGCCGTCGACCGGACCGTCCGGCAGGCTGGTGACCTTCCCGAGCTTCTTGGCCACCTTCCCGAGCGCGACGATCTCGTCATCGGTCGGACGCCCCCGCCGCGCCTGGGACGGGATGACCTTCTTCGTCGGCGGACGGCCGACCCGCTTCGGAGGTTCTGAGGTACCCATGCCATCAACCTAAGCATTCGAACGGAGCCTAATCAAACACACGTTCGGCGTGTCGTTCGATTCTCCCCGAGTCCCGTCCAGGGCGCTTCCCAAAACTGTCGGAGGCGCCTGGCAGGCTCCTCGTCACGGAAGCACGGATCGAACAACCAGCCGATTACGTCTTGCAATCGGGCCTGCGTTCGATAATACTTCCGAACAGACGTTCGAGTCGATGGGAGATCGAGATGACCGCACTTCTGGCACAGCCGGCGCCCAGCCATGTCGCGCCGAAGCGCCCGGCGGACGTTCGCCACGCACCGAGGGCCCGATCGAGTGCACCCGTCGGCCCCCAGCAGCCGACGCGTTGGACCGCGAGAGCGGCCATGGTGCCCGTCAACCTGGCGCCGACCTTTGTCAACGAGGGCGCACCTCAGCATGAGGCCGACACGGTCCGCGTCGTCCGGCTGGCCGATCCGGCGCCGCGCTACGAGTGGACGAGCCGGGGCCTCGCTGTCATGCTCGCGATGGTCACCCTCGTGGTGGTCGCGATGACGACCACCTTGGTGTCGTCATTCCTGGCCGTGAGTGACGCCCCGATCTCGGGACAAGTCGCCGCAGCCGGCATCGTTGCGGAGGCCGCCATCGGCCGCTGAGGCAGAGCCACGTTCGAGCCCGGCCCGGTGGGTCGGGCTTGATCTTTTTCCGGATCGGTGCGTCGGCGTGTCGGCACTTGCAGCCCACGACACTCGCGGCCTAACCTCTACATCTAGTAGTTACAAGGGTGTGTTTTTCCCACAGATTGTGGTGAGAGTGCACATCTCGTCCACAGCGTCGTCCACATCCTCGCGGCGCAGGCGTCCGAACTGGAAGGGGTACGGCGTGCATTGCCCTTACTGTCGGCACCCTGATTCGCGCGTCCTCGACTCTCGGGTCGCCGAGGACGGCTCCAGCATCCGCCGCCGCCGCGAGTGCAAGGAGTGCGCGCGCCGGTTCACCACGCTGGAAGCCACGCAGCTCGTCGTGCTGAAGCGATCCGGCGTCGTCGAACCCTTCTCGCGCGAGAAGGTCATCGGCGGCGTCCGCAAGGCCTGCAAGGGGCGTCCGGTCAGCGAGGCCGACCTGGCCAAACTCGGCCAGCAGGTCGAGGAGACCATTCGGGCGTGCGGCCAGGCCGAAGTGCCGGCCGAGCAGGTCGGGGTCGCGATCCTGGGCCCGCTGAAGAGCCTGGACCCGGTCGCGTACCTCCGGTTCGCGTCCGTTTATAAGAACTACGCCTGCCTCGACGACTTCGAGACCGAGATCCAGCGGCTCCGTGACACGGTAGCCGCCGTCCCACCCCGCGCACAGAGCTCTGCTGAGCACCTGTTCTGAACCACCAAGAACCACCCACACCACCCGGTACGTCCTGAGGAAGGCGAAACGCATGACCGACACCAAGACCGAGCGCACGAAGGCGTCCGGAAAGCCGAAGGGCCTGACGATCCAGCGGGTCTTCACCACGGCGGGCGTCCACCCGTACGACGAGGTGACCTGGGAGCGCCGCGACGTCGTCCAGACCAACTGGAAGACCGGCGAGACCGTCTTCGAGCAGCGCGGTGTCGAGTTCCCCGACTACTGGTCGCTGAACGCGTCGACCATCGTGACCACCAAGTACTTCCGCGGGGCCGTCGGGACGGACGCCCGCGAGGCGTCCCTCAAGGCGCTCGTCGATCGCGTCGTCGACACCTACCAGGCGGCCGGCGAGCGATACGGCTACTTCGCGACCGCCGAGGACGCCGAGATCTTCGGGCACGAGCTCAAGTGGATGCTGATCCACCAGTACTTCAGCTTCAACTCCCCGGTGTGGTTCAACGTCGGCACGGCGTCCCCGCAGCAGGTGTCGGCCTGCTTCATCCTCAGCGTCGACGACTCCATGGAGTCGATTCTGAACTGGTACCGCGAAGAGGGGTTCATCTTCAAGGGCGGCTCGGGCGCAGGCCTGAACCTGTCGCGCATCCGCTCGTCCAAGGAGCTGCTGAGCTCGGGTGGTACGGCGTCGGGTCCGGTCAGCTTCATGCGTGGCGCGGACGCCTCCGCGGGCACGATCAAGTCCGGCGGCGCCACGCGGCGCGCTGCGAAGATGGTCGTTCTGGACGTCGACCACCCCGACATCGTCGAGTTCGTCGAGACCAAGGCGCGCGAGGAGGACAAGATCCGCGCGCTCCGCGACGCCGGCTTCGACATGGATCTCGGCGGCAAGGACATCGTCAGCGTCCAGTACCAGAACGCCAACAACTCGGTGCGCGTCTCCGACTCCTACATGGCGGCGGTGGAGGCCGGCAGCGAGTTCGGGCTTCGCGGCCGCAAGGACGGACGCGTCGTCGAGACGGTCGACGCCCGCGAGCTGTGGAACAAGATCGCGCTGGCCGCTTGGGAGTGCGCCGACCCGGGCATTCAGTACGACGACACGATCAACGCCTGGCACACCAACCCAGAGACCGGACGCATCACGGCGTCCAACCCCTGCTCGGAGTACATGAGCCTCGACAACAGCTCCTGCAACCTGGCCTCGCTGAACCTGCTGAAGTTCCTCGGCGAGGACGACACCTTCGACGCCGCCACGTTCGTGAAGGCCGTCGAGCTGATCATTACCGCGATGGACATCTCGATCTGCTTCGCCGACTTCCCGACCGAGTCGATCGCGGAGACCACGCGCAACTACCGCCAGCTGGGCATCGGGTACGCCAACCTGGGCGCCCTGCTCATGGCGATGGGTCGCGGCTACGACACCGAGAACGGACGCTCCCTGGCCGCGGCGATCACCTCGGCGATGACGGGCGCGTCCTACCGCCGCTCCGCCGAGTTGGCCGCGATCGTCGGCCCCTACAACGGCTACGCGCGCAACGCGTCCGCGCACCAGAAGGTGATGCGCAAGCATCAGGTCGCGAACGACGAGCTGCGCCTCATCGAAGAGGCCGATCGCGACATCCACGAGGTGGCAACGCACGAGTGGTCCCGGGTGATCGAGCTGGGTGCCCGCAACGGCTTCCGCAACGCGCAGGCGTCCGTGCTGGCCCCGACCGGCACCATCGGCTTCATGATGGACTGCGACACCACCGGCGTGGAGCCCGACTTCTCGCTGGTCAAGTTCAAGAAGCTGGTCGGCGGCGGCTCGATGCAGATCGTCAACCAGACGGTGCCGCGGGCACTGAAGCGGCTGGGCTACTCGGACGAGATCTCCGAAGCCATCGTCGCCTACATCGCCGAGAACGGGCACGTTGTGGACGCCCCCGGGCTCAAGCGCGAGCACTACGAGGTCTTCGACACGGCCATGGGGGAGCGCGCCATCAAGCCGATGGGGCACGTCCGGATGATGGCCGCCGTGCAGCCGTTCATCTCGGGCGCCATCTCCAAGACGGTGAACCTGCCCGAGACCGCGACGGTCGAGGAGATCGCGGACGTCTACCTGCAGGGCTGGAAGCTCGGCCTCAAGGCGCTGGCCGTCTACCGCGACAACTGCAAGGTCGGCCAGCCGCTGTCGGACGGCAAGAAGAAGGAGGCCGTCGTCGAGGCGCCGGTCGCCGAGCCCGAGGTGCGGATCGAGTACCGGCCCCGCCGCCAGCGGCTGCCCAAGTCGCGGCGCGGCAAGACGACCTCGTTCACGGTCGGCGGCGCCGAGGGCTACATGACCTCCTCGGAGTACACCGACGGACGCCTCGGCGAGTTGTTCCTCAAGCTCGGCAAGCAGGGCTCCACCCTCGCCGGCGTGATGGACGCCTTCTCGATCGCCATCTCGATCGCGCTCCAGTACGGCGTCCCGCTCGAGACGTACGTCCAGAAGTTCACGAACCTGAAGTTCGAGCCCGCCGGCATGACCGACGACCCGGATCTGCGGATGGCGCAGTCGATCATCGACTACGTGTTCAAGCGGCTGGCGCTGGACTACCTGGCCTTCGACGAGCGCTCCGAGCTCGGCATCTACACCGCGGACGAGCGCGCTCGGTACGTGGCGACCGGGTCGTACCTCTCGGAGGAGGACGAGGCTCAGATGATCGAGTCCGAGTCACTCAAGAACGACGCGGCCGACAACATGACCTTCGACGAGCGCGGCGCCAACCAGCCCGCCCTGCTCACCATCGAGCCCCGGCTCAGCGGCACGGCGCGCACGTCGGCCGAGCTGATGGAGAAGCTGACCGGCCACGCCGTGGACGCCCCCCTGTGCCTCACGTGCGGCACCAAGATGCGTCCGTCCGGGTCGTGCTACGTCTGCGAGGGCTGCGGGTCCACGTCCGGCTGCAGCTGAATGTCAGTCCTCACTGAGATGTCGCCGAACTCATCAAATGTCAGTGGGTGCTCACAACCGGGCTGGGTGAACCGCGGGTCGAAAGACTTTGGACGGCCCGGAGCGGCCAGGTGAGAGCAGGAGCGACATAGGGATGACGATTTCCCCGGTCCGCATTGGCGGGCCGGGGTTCTCGTTGACGGGTCCTGTGGGTTGTGGTGTGGCGCTCGGGCGTGAAGCATGCCCCAGGCCCGTGCGCTGCGTCCATCAACCGCCCGAACCCGGCAGCCGACGTGCCCATGTTGGCGTGGGCGACGACCAACCGCCGACCACACGACCACGGACCTGCCAGCCCACTTCCACCACCTCGCGAGCTGAACCCGGCCACGGACGCTCGACTGGGCCGAAACGCTTCGACTGGTTCACCGCCTCGTTGGCGAGGCATGGCACGTACCCGGCCATGACCGAGGACGACTACCTCAACATGCTCAGCCCTCTGATGACGAAGATGGCGATGAGCAAGAGTGGGAACCTTAAGTGGCGTTGCCAAGCAGCGGACCCAAAGTGGGTGCGTGTCGACGAGCCAGCGGCAGGCGGCCGAGTACAGAATGGGTCAATGGAGTTCACCCCCGCCGAGTTGTTGCTCGACGTGACCAATCCGCGGTTCGAGGCGACCGCGAGCCAGCGCGAGGCGATCAACGCGCTGCTCGCGGACCGGGAGAAGATGCTTGCTCTGGCGGCCGACATAGGGGACAAGGGCATGCTGAACCCTGCCGAGTCGCCCATCGTGGTAGAAGAGGACGGAGCCCGGATCGTTGTTGAGGGAAACCGTCGCTTGGCCTGCCTGAAGGTTCTCGCGAACCCCGATCTAGCGGACGACCCGAAGATCAGGGCTGCGTTCGAGCGTCTCGCACAGAGGGGGCCCGGTCCGGCGCGTATCGACGTGTGGGTTGCCCCCTCGCGGGACGCGGCCCGTCACTGGATCGAACTGCGGCACACCGGCCAGAACGGCGGGGTAGGCGTGAACCCGTGGACGACGGAGCAGCAGCACAGGTTCGACAGGAAACTCGGCACTCAGGCAGATCGTGCTTTGACGTTTACAGACGGGGTAGCGGTCGCATTCGCTGGCGACAAGGAGATGACGGACGCTTTGCGGCAGGCGAAGGCGCGTTCGATCACCACAATCGGGCGTGTCATCGCCGACCCGGACGTGCGGGCCGCGTTCGGTTTCGACCTCCACAACGGGCAACTCGTGTTCCTGTACGAGCGGGCGGCAATTCGACGGTCTTTGCTGAGGCTACTGCGGGACCTGGCGGCGAACACGGTGGGCACGTTCATGTCGAAGGAGGATCGGCGCGACTACACGAAGGATGCCGTGTCCGATCAGCCGACGAAGGAAACCCGTCTGGCGAAGCCCGTGCAGGCAAGCGAGCTAGCCCCTGTCACGGACTCCGACGATGATGAACGGGCGGGCAAGGGAAGCCCTGTGGAGAGCAAGCCGAAGAGCAAGATGACAAAGGACGAACGCGTCATCTTCGAAACGGTGAAGCTGAAGTACGTCGCGAACCGGACGAAGATCACTCTGAGCGAGGCGCAGAGGGTCGCCATCGAGGATGCTCCTCACGTCGGCGCTGTCATGCTCCGAGTGATACTTGAACTTGTCCTGTCTGAGGCGGGGCAGAGGTACGGATGGTGCGCCGAAAGTGACAAACTGCATCAGAAGGTCGTCAAGGCGATCAGGATACTCGACCCGGACTGCGACAACTCATCGAAGTGCGACAGGAAGCTGCAGCCGGCATACATCTCCTCTAACACCGGCAAGGGCGGGGTCGCGATCGTCGACCTGAACCAGGCAGTCCACAACTTCTCCAAGGTCGCGTCCTCGTCCGACGTGCGGGCACGCTCTGCGGACTTCGGGCCGCTGCTCGTGGCCGTGGACACCTATGTCGGGCAGAATCCTGTCCCGTGACGACGCGCTATCTCTCCCCACTGCGGTATCCAGGGGGTAAAGCACGTCTCGCTCCCTACCTCGCCAGCCTGCTCCGACAACAACGACCCCGACCGACCGCATACGCAGAACCGTTCGCCGGCGGAGCAGGAGCAGCCCTCCGCCTCCTCGTTGACGAGCACGTAGAGACCATCCACATCAACGACCTGAACCCGGGCATTGCCGCGTTCTGGCGAGCAGTCACAAACCACCCTGCTGAGTTCGAGGAGCGAGTCCGTAGAGCCATCGTGAACCTCGACACGTGGCACGAGGCCGTCGCCACCTACAACGACCTGGAGACTCGCGATGACCTCACTCTCGGCTTCGCCACCTTCTTGCTTAACAGGTGCAATAGGTCGGGGATCCTAGATGCCCGACCTATTGGCGGGCTCGATCAGACCGGTGCGTGGAAGATCGACGCCCGCTATAACCACGACACGCTCGCCCGGCGCGTCCGCCTCATCGGCCAGTACTCGTCCCGCATCCATGTCACCGAGCTCGACGCCCGAGCTTTTATCACCGGCCTGGAGAAGCGCGCGGACGCGGACCTGCTGTTCATGTACGTGGATCCGCCATACCTCGGCCAGGGCGAGCACCTCTACATGGACTCGCTAACTCTCGTCGACCACCAGGAGCTCGCAACCCGCCTCCGCGCGACCCCGGTGAAGTGGTTCCTCACTTACGATGCCGACCCGCGCATCACGGACGAGCTATATGCGGGACTAAGGTGCAAGGAGTTCGACATCGCCCACACCGCGCATACCCAGCACGTCGGCACCGAATACGCCCTGTTCAGCGACCACGCCACCGCCTCGGGCGAGCGGCTCATGCGGCTAGGCGAGTCTCGATGGGTCCACGACGGGCCGGTCATAGGTGGTTCATTGGAACCTGCAGGCAGCAACTGATCACTACCCGGACCGGAGGAAGATAAGGGCGCCGTCGCGACGCCCGCGAGCTGAAGGTCGCTTGAAGGTCGCATACAACCACAGCCTCAACGACACATCGGCACGTTCGCGCTCACCTTGCCAGCCAGCCGATAGCACCCAAGCGCGAACTCGATGCAGACCTTGCTTCCACCCTCAAGCCAGTTGGCAGAAGGTACAAGGTCACCGTGCCCAGTGGTGGCCGGCGCCGGGTTGGCCCACACGAAAGTAGGGCTCGTCGCCCGACCGAAAGCGATTAGCGGGTGCCGGCCGCTGGCGCCATCAGCACCGTTGACGAGGTTCAAGCGACCGAGTGAGAACTGGACTGACAACTGCGGGTGAACTTGCGGTTATGGGCCGGTCGTGAGCGGTCTCGGAGTCATCCGGAGCCCGCTCTGGCATTGGCGCGTCGTGGCGAGGGCCAGGATCGACCCGGGGGAAGCATTGATTCAAGGCAGGCCACGGGTGTGAAGAGTCAACTCGTGGTCGCCTGGCGGCCGTCACGTCAGCGTGGTGCCTCGGCGGCGTCCCCATGTGGCAACATCACCAGTGAAATCCGCCTGCCGCCGAAGGACCGACGGCGCATCGCTGAAGGAGCACCAACGTGTGCGGCATCGTCTCCCTGTGCTACGGCCAGGACAACCCCCGCCTTGGTTTCGAGGGCGGTGAGCTGCTGAAGCGACTCGAGTACCGCGGCTACGACTCGACCGGTGGCGGCTTCGTGGCCGAGGACCGTTCGATCAACCTCCTCAAGGCCGTCGGCGCGCCCAGCCGCGTCGTCCCGGACCTCGGCATCGATCGGGCGAGCGGCCAGCGCTTCATCGGTCAGGTCCGCTGGGCCACTTACGGCGCCGTGACGCAGGAGAACTGCCAGCCCCACCAGATGGCCTGCCGGCTGCCGTTCCTGGGCGCCCACAACGGCAACATCTCCAACACTGACGCGCTCAAGACGTTCCTCGCCGACGCCGGCCACACGGTCGTGTCCGACAACGACGGCGAGATGATCACCCACCTCACCGAGCACTACTACGCCCAGGGCCTCGCCGACGCGGCCGTGCTGACCGAGGTCCAGGCCGCGGCGACGGCGTCCGGAATCGATGTTCCTGACACCGCCCTGCTGCTGATCGAGGGCGCCCGTCGGGCGGACGCCCAGGCCGACGGCAGCTACGCCGCCGCCTTCTGCGACCCGGCCTCGCCGGGCGTGGTGGCGGTCAAGTCAGGTTCGTCGCTGTACGCCGGCATCGGCTCGGACGGCTTCGGCGAGTTCGTGGTCGTGTCCAGCGATCTGACGTCGGTGCTCTCGAAGACCCAACTGCTGATCCCCTTCACCGAGGGCCAGGGCGTCTGGTTCACCGAGAACCGCTATGTCGTGTTCAACCTCGCCGGACCGCTCACCCTGAGCGTGCCCGCCCCGAAGCGGTCGCGCCTCGGCGTCCACGACACCGCGCTGCGGCCCGAGTTCGAGTACTACATGGACCAGGAGATCTCGTCTGTCCCCGAGAACCTGGACGCCGTGGCGCGGTACTACCTCGCAGACGCGTCCGATGCCCTCGCGCCGGTCGTCACCGACCAGCCGGACGCCGTCGCCTCGGTGATCGCTGCTGTCCAGCAACTGGGGGACGCGACCGACGAGGCCTCGCTCCTCGCGGCGTCCCAGGCCCTCGCGGACGCCCCCGTGCTCGCCTCCGTCGCCCACAACCCGACCGCGGCGCCGCTGGTCTCTGATGAACGCGCCCTCCTGGCGGACGCGACCCGCGTGCTGCCCGGCGCCGCGGCGTCCTTCGCCCTCGCGGACCGCCTGCTGGTGGCCGCGAAGAGGCACGACGTCGTCGCCAACCGGGACCGCCTCGTCGCCGACCTGAAGAGCACCTACGACAAGGGCGGACGCATCTTCCTGGTGGCGTCCGGCACGTCGTATCACGCCGCCCTGGTGGGGGCCTACTTCTTCAACGGACTCGCTGGCATCAGCGTCATCGCGTGCAACCCCGGCATGTTCCGCTCGATGTACCTGGGCTCGCTGACGCCCCGCGACACGCTCGTGGGCATCACCCAGTCGGGTGAGACCAAGGACCTCGTCGACATCTACCTGGACGCCGCCGCGCAGCAGCCCGCGATCCGTCGGGTCACCCTCGTCAACAACGAAAACAGCCGCATCCCGCAGGAGCTGAGCGACTACTACCTGCCGCTGCTCTGCGGCCCCGAGATCGCCGTGGCGGCCACGAAGAGCTTCGTGAGCCAGTTGGCCGTCTTGTACGTCCTGGCCTGTGCGTTCACCCACACGGACGCCCAGATCGCCCCTCGGGTGAGCACCGCCAAGCGGTTGGTGAGCGACACCTTGACCCAATGCTCCGCCGCCCTCGACGCGGCGGCCGAGCGGCTGTTCCAGGAGCCGAGCATGCATCTGCTGGGCACGAGCCTCATCGGCATCGCCCGGGAGGGCGCCCTGAAGATCCGCGAGGTCGTCCTGAACCACGCCGAGGGCTACGACGCAGCGGAGTTCAAGCACGGCCCGAACACCATCCTGGGCAAGAACACGATCTTCTCGATCGACGACCTGGGCGCCCTGCTGGACGCCTACGAGGCCGGACGCCCCAGCGCCCGCTTCACTGGTGGACGCCAGACCCTGACCGAGCGGCCCGAACTCCTCGAGGGCCTGTTCTCGAACTATCCGCTGCTGTTCGTCTGCCCTCCGGACGCCCGCGACCAGCGCATCACCATCAGCCAGATCCACACCCACAAGATCCGCGGGGCCAACGTCTTGCTGCTGGCCGAGTCGGACGCGGCACTGACGGCTGCCGTCGAGGGGCGTCCCGCCGGCGTGGACGACTACTGGGCGCAGTGCATCGACTTGCCGCCGTCGGGGGACCCGAACCTGTTCGTGTTCTCGGCCTCGGTGGCGCTGCAGAGGCTCGCGTTCCGCATGTCGGAGCTCAAGATGCAGGCCCTGGACGCCCTGGGGGTCCGTGACCACGGCGTCCATCCTGACGCGCCGAAGAACGTCTCGAAGTCGATCACAGTCGACTAGGCGAGGCCGAGGAAGTCCTTCCAGCGGCCGACCTCGCCGGCCGCCTGGATGCGGCCGGCCTGGAAGGCGTGATCGAGCCGGTCGAGGCGCTTCTCGGAGTTGGTGATGCGCAGATCGACCGGACGGAAGAGGTAGGCGCGTCCCTGCCGTTCGAGCTCCTCGAGTTGGTCCAGAGTCTCGTTGTAGCGCTGGTAGCGATGCAGCAGCGCGTCCACGACCACGGGGAACCCACGCAGGGCCCTCCGGTACAGACCTGGGTGCCGCTCCGGACGCTTCCGATAGCCGGCCGGGCGCGTCAGCACGACGAAGAACTTCGAAAACCCGTCCTCCTGAGCGATGTCGAGGGCGATGCCGCCGGACGTCCCGAGCGCGCCGTCGACGTAGCGCTCGGAGTCGATCTCGGGCATCGGCATCAGGATGGGCATGGTCGACGACGCCCGGACCCTCTTCATGAGCCCGTCCAGGCCGCCGAGGTCGTCCTTGCCCCAGTAGACGGTCTCCCCGGTGGACGCCTTCACCGCGCCGATCCGGACGCGGGCCTCGTTCGCCATGAACCGCTCGTAGGGAAAGGGAAGTGCCTGGCCGGGGTGCCCGGTGCCCTCGTAGATGTACTCGGCGTGAAAGAAGCCCTTCCCCGAGACGAACGTCCGCAGATCGCCGAAGCGTGGATCGGCGGCGAGATCGACGAAGGACCGACGCGCGCGATCGGCGTCCTGGGCGACGTAGTTGCAGGTGCAGCTTGAGCCCGCCGAGATGCCGCCGACCCAGCCGAAGCGGATGCCGTGGGCCAGCATTGTCACCAGAGCGCCCGAGGAGTACGCAGCCCGCATACCCCCTCCTTCCCAGATGAGCGCGGTGTCCGTGACGTTGGGAGCGGCGGGAAGTCCCGCGGGGGTGTTCATCCGCTCAGCGTACGTCGAGAGCGAGCCCGCTCGACCCTGTCACCCCGAGGGGCACTTCACGTCCGTCGGACCCCACACATACGGTCACACGCATGGCGCACGCTACAAGTTCACCGCGACCGACCGCAGAGGACCACGGGCAACGCAACGCGGAATGGGAGGAACTCGGAAGCGTCTTCCGGGCGCTGGGATCGCCCCTGCGGGTGGGCATCGTCGTCCTGCTCCAGGAGCGGTCGCGCAGCGTGAACGAACTCGTCGAGGCCCTAGCAGTGTCTCAGCCGCTCGTCTCCCAGCACCTGCGCGTGCTGCGGTCTGCCGGCCTCGTCGCCGGCGCGCGCAACGGTCGAGAGATGATCTACGCCACCACCTCCGACGCGGTCTTCGACCTCGTGGCGCGGGCGGGACGACAGCTTCGGCAGCCGCGTCCGTCCTTGCGGGTCGCGCGCTAGAGCCTCTGGGAGCCTGCTAGGCGTTCGCGGCCCGACGCATCAGCCAGGACCCGAGCCAGACCAGCCCCACCCCAGCCGTTGATCCGGGGCTGGCCGGATGCAGGACCGTCCCCGTCTGCCAGACAATCCCCGTCCCGAGCACGAGGATGGCGTAGGCCACGACCACGATGCGTCCGTCCTGGTGCTCCCCGAGCGGCGGAATGAGCCGGTACTCGATGCGTCCGAGCAGGGGCACGACGGCCACCACGATGGCCAGGCTGAGGACCGCGACGCTCGCCTGGGACAGCACGATCCCGGACGCCGCAGGTGCCGCGATGCTGAGGGCGAGCAGCGCCCCCGCGGCCAGGGCGATGCACCCGATGTGCCACAGGTAGGCGGTCATCATCAGGGCATTGACCAACGCGAGAGCCCGCTGGACGCGTCCCGACACATCGCGCAGCCAGCCGGCCCGCTCGACGAGCGCGAGCGCCCCACACTGCGCGAGGGCGAGGAAGCCCATGGCCAGGGTCGGCGGCTGGACGTTGGCGATCGGAATGTCGGCCAGCCCCACCGCACTGCCCGGATAGCCAAAGCCGAAGACCAGCACCGCGATCCCGGACACCCCACCCGCCAGCGCCAGCACGGCACCCAGCGCGTGACCCGTCCGGAACCAGCCGCGGTGGTAGGCGATGCCGAGCTGGTGGGCCAGCGGCCAGACGAGCAGCATGTTGAGGTTGCGCAGCCAGAACTCGTCGGTGGCGAACGACCAGGTGTCGACCCCGGCCGCGGCGACTGCTGCGACCAGCATGGGCCGCCACCCCCACCGCTCGTGAGCCGCCACCGCCCACGGCGCGACGGCGGCGATGACCAGGTAGACCGAGATGAACCACAGCAGCTGCATCAGCTGTCGGGTGCCAGGGATCACGACGTCCGCGTAGCCCAGCCAGGCGGCCACGGTGCTGGCGAGTGCCAGCACCGTCACGAACAGGATCAACGGGCCGATGAGGCGGCGTCCACGATTGGCCAGGAAGTGTGCGTAGCTCGTGCCCTGCAGACGCATCCGGTCGACCAGTAGCGCGTGCGCGTAGCCGCCGGCGATGAAGAAGATCGGGATCACCATGAACAGCCAGGACAGGGGCCACCACGGCACGTGCGGCGGCGCCCACGGCACCAGGGCCGGACGCCCGTCCACCAGGCGAACCTCGTAGAGCAGCGCGTGGAACACGACGACGACGACGATCGAGGCCGCGCGGGCGGCATCGATCACGTGGTTTCGGGGCTCGCGCACGACGTCCATGACGCGGGTCATCGTAGGCGAGTCGGGCCCTAGGCTGAGCGCGTGCTGGCAGCGTTGGGCGGATTCGCGATCATCTGGTCGATCGTCGCCTTGGGTGCCCTGCTGGCCCACACCGGCGTCCTGGGGGCGTCCGCCGAGGCGACGCTGAACAAGCTGACGTTCGCGGCGGCGTCCCCCGCTCTGCTGTTCACGATCGTGGCCAAGGGCTCGCTGGGCCACCTGGTGTCGCCGACGCTGCTCGCGTCCGTGGTGGCGATCGCCGCCGCGATCGGCGTGTACCTGCTCGTCAACGCCCTCTGGCTCCGCCACGGATTGGACGCCGGCACGATCGGCTGGCTCTCGGCTGCCTATACCAACGCGGGCAATCTCGGCCTGCCGATCGCCCTGCACGTGCTGGGTGACATGACCTGGATGGCCCCCATCCTGCTGCTCCAGGTCGGTCTGCTGCAGCCCTTCGCGCTGGCCTGTCTGGACGCCTCGGCGGCCCGCGCCGACGGCGTGAGACTGTCGCCGGCGAGGTACGCGCTGCTGCCGTTGCGGAACCCGATCACGGTCGGCATCCTGGCGGGCCTGCTGGTGAACCTCACCCAGCCGCCGCTGCCAAGCTGGCTGCTGGACGCGGTGGCGATGGTCGGGGCCACCGCGGTGCCGTTGATGCTGATCGCGTTCGGCATCTCGCTGCGCCTCGACCCGCTGCCGGGTCGTGGGGCGCACGCCGGGGAGGTCTGGGCCATCCAGGCCATCAAGCTGATCGTGATGCCAGCGGTCGCCTGGGGCGTCGGCCGGCTCCTCGGACTACCGCCGGCAGGGCTGATGGCGGTGACCGTGATCGCCGCCCTGCCGTCGGCCCAGAACATCTTCGTGATCGCGTCGCGCTACCGCGTCGCGTTACCCGTGGCCCGGGACGCTCTTTTCTGGTCAACGATCCTGACCGTGCCCGTGATCACGGCGATCTCGGCGTGGCTCTCCTGACACGACGGTGACGGAGGCGGATAGGTTGGCCGCGTGAACGACGCCACCGACGCATCCTCGGTCTCCGACTTCGACATCGACCGGAGCACCGCAGAGGCCTGGGCCCTGTTCGGGACGAGGCTCGCCGAAGTCCTGTCCGTGATGGACGAGTCCGCCGAGCTGACGATCGGCGCCGTCGCGTCCGAGCAGGTCACCGAGCCGCCGTTCGTCCAGTTCCGCTGCCTGCCCGCCGGACGCCTCCGCGCCGAGACCCCGGGCAACGCCGAGCTCGGGGCGCATTTCCAGCTCACGGCCGACCAGCTGGCCGCGCTCGAGCGCGGCGGGTGGACGCCGCCCTCCCCAGACGGCCCGTCGGCCACGCGCTTCGAGACTGAAGGCGAGCAGGAGGCCCCCCAAGTCCTGGCTGACAAGGCGATCTTCGCCCTCCACGAGGTGTTCGGCGTGCCCCACCCGGCCTTCCTGGCCCCCGATCACCTTGCCGAGATCCTGACGCCCCCTGCCGTCGCCGAGCTCCCGGCACAGCCGCCCCCGTCCTTCACCGAAGAGGAGTTGGTGGCCGTCCAGCCGCGTGATCGACAGCACCTGGACGCGCTGGTCCGGGCGCAGCTCGGACGCCTCCTCGGCCACCCGCCGGTGCAGGACGCCGACGGCGACTACGGCATCCGGGTCGGTTCGACCATGGTCTTCGTCCGGACCACCCCGGACGCCCGCGAGGTGCTGGTCTTCGCGTCCCTGGTCCACGACGTCGACGGTCGTTCGCGGGCGATGGAGGTGCTCAGCGACCTGAACACCGACGCCCGCTTCGTCCGGTTCATCCTCATTCGCGACCGCGTCTACGCGAGCCTCTCGGTCTACGGGCAGCCGTTCGTGCCGGCCCACCTCAGCCAGGCGCTGCAGCTGGTCACCGTCACCAGCGACGCCATCGACAACGAACTGGCGGCCAAGCTGCGTGGCCGCACCACGTTCGCCGACGAAGGCCCCGGCGCGGACGATCACACGTAGTCGTGTCGGCGCTGTAGCCTACGGACCATGATCCATCGTCGGGTAGCCGGATGACTGGCCACCTGTTGCCGATCGACACGCAGGAGTGTCGGAACCTGCTGCGGGACGCCACCGTCGGGCGGCTGACCTGGCAGGCACCAGAGGGTCTGACGTCCCTTCCGGTGGCCTACGGCGTCCACGTCGACGGGCGTCTTGGCTTGCAGGTGGGTGCGTCGGGCGTCCTGGCGACGTTGGCTCAGCCGACCGAGGTGGCCTTCGAGGTCGACGACCTCGATCCGGTCACGTTGACCGGGTGGAGCGTGCTGGTGCGGGGGACCGTCCAGGCCTGGCAAGGCGAATTTCCTGCCGGGCTGTGCCGTCCCTGGGCGCCGGGTGAAGAATACGTGGCGCTCGAGATCACTCCCCGGCAGCTGTCGGGCAGGTCGGTCTCGGCAGACTGAGAAAGCGGAGGAAGCATGAGCGCGTCGGACGTGAAGGTGCTGGTCGGCTACGACGGCTCCGATGACGGCATGGCCGCCCTCACCTTCGCGGCCACCGAGGCGGTCGCCCGCGAGGGCATGTTGCGCATCGTCTACGCCGTGGACGACACCGTGCTCAACAGCGCCTGGGGCATCGTCTTCGATGTGGACGCCGTCCGTCGCGAGGGCCTCGAGCTGCTCGCGCAGGCCGGGGAGATCGCCCACGGGCTGGGCGTCCCACTGGAGGACATCCTGACCGAGTGCGTGGTCGGCCAGCCCGCAGCGGTGCTCTCGCGGCTGTCGGAGGCGGCGTCCGTGGTCGTGGTCGGACGCCGCGCCGAAAGCGGAACGCACTCGATGTTCGTCGGCTCGACGGCGGTCGGCCTCGTCGGCACCGCCGGCTGCCCGGTGATCATGGTGTCCGCCCTCAACCGCGCGGACGCGCCGCAGCGGGTCATCGGGGTCGGTCTCGACCCGGTCGCGCACGGCCTGGTGGCGGTCGAGTGGGCCATGAAGCGGGCCAAGCGTCTCGGGGATCGCGTGCACGTCGTGAGCGTGGTGAAGAAGCCCCAGGGCCGCTTCTTCGGTGGCACCGTGTCCGAAGAGCAGCGACTCCGCGCGATCGAGGACGTCCGCCAGAAGGTTCAGGCTGCCGTCGACCGCCTCACCGAGGAGATCCCGGGCGTCCCCGTCGCGGTGGACGTCCGATTCGGCAGCCCGATCGATGAGCTGGTGTCGATGTCCGAAGAACTGGATCTCCTGATCGTGGGCGTCCACCCGACCTTCCCGACCTACAGCTTGGGCGGCGTGGTTCGAGGGCTGATGGCTCACTCGGGCTGCACGCTCGGCCTGATCCGGCACGGCTGACGCCCACCTGGGGCCGCTTCCACCCCGGCGGTAGAGTGGCGCGGCCATGGTGTCGACGCCCATCACGTTCCCCGACGGCCTGCCGATCAGCGCCGCCGTCGACGAGATCCGTGCTGCCCTGGACGCGCATCAGGTCGTGATCGTCGCCGGCGAGACCGGGTCTGGCAAGACCACCCAGCTCCCGAAGATCTGCCTCGCCGCCGGACGCCGCCGGATCGGCCACACCCAACCTCGCCGGATCGCGGCGCGCACCGTCGCCGGACGCATCGCGGAGGAACTCGGCGTCGAGTTGGGCGACACGGTCGGCTACCAGGTCCGGTTCACCCGCAGGGCCGGACGCGACACCGCGATCAAGGTCATGACCGACGGCATCCTCTTGGCCGAGATCGCCCATGACCGCGACCTGCGGCACTACGACACGATCATCATCGACGAGGCCCACGAGCGCAGCCTCAACATCGATTTCCTGCTCGGCTACCTCAAACAGCTGCTGCCGCGGCGTCCGGACCTGCGGGTCATCGTCACCTCGGCCACCATCGACACCGAGCGGTTCAGCACCCACTTCGGCGGCGCCCCGATCATCGAGGTCTCCGGTCGCACGTTCCCGGTCGACGTGGTCTACGACCCGCCCAGCAACCCCGACGCCGACCAAGTCGACGGCATCGCCGAGGCGGTCAAGGCCCTGCACGCCCTCGGCGGGGGCGACATCCTCGTCTTCCTGTCCGGCGAGCGCGAGATCGCGGACGCCGCCGACGCGATCGCTGCCTTGAAGCTGCCCGACGTCGAGATCCTGCCCCTGTTCGCCCGGTTGTCGGCAGCCGAGCAGAACCGGGTCTTCCAGCCGCATCGCGGGACCCGCGTGGTGCTCGCGACGAACGTCGCGGAGACGTCGCTGACCGTGCCGGGCATCCGCTACGTCGTCGATCCGGGCTTCGCGCGCATCTCGCGCTACTCGGCCCGGACCAAGGTCCAGCGACTGCCCATCGAGCCGATCTCCCAGGCGTCGGCCAACCAGCGCGCGGGTCGCTGTGGACGCCTCGGACCCGGAGTCTGCATCCGCCTCTACTCCGAGGACGACTTCGCCTCGCGTCCGGAGTTCACCGAGCCCGAGATCCTGCGGACCAACCTCGCCTCGGTCATCCTGCAGATGGCCGAGGCCCGCCTCGGCCCCATCGAGGACTTCCCGTTCGTCGAGCGCCCCGACACCCACCAGGTCCGCGACGGTCTCCGTCTGCTGACCGAGCTGGGCGCCTTGGCCAAGCCGGACGCGCGCGCTGGCGTCCAGCTGACGCCGATCGGACGCCTCCTCGCGCGTCTGCCCCTCGATCCGCGCCTCGGACGGATGCTCGTCGAGGCGGATGCACGCGGCTGTCTCAAGAAGGCGACCGCGATCGTCGCCGCCCTCGCCATCCCGGACGTGCGCGAACGCCCGGCCGACAAGCAGCAGCAGGCGGACGAGTTCCACCGGCGCTTCTGGAGCGACGATCCGGCGACGGCGTCGGGTCAGCGCGATCCGTCCGACATCAACGCCATCCTGCGGCTGTGGCGCCACCTACGGACGCAGCGTCGGGAGCTGTCCGGCAACGCCTTCCGGCGTCTGTGCCGGGACGAGTTCCTGAACTACCTGCGGGTGCGCGAGTGGCAGGACCTCACCTCGCAGCTGCGCGACATCTGCAAGGAACTGGGCCTTGGCCGGACGCCCACCGCGGCAACCTCCGACGGCGATGGCCTGCACATCTCGGTGCTGTCGGGACTGCTGTCCCACGTCGGCCTCGTCGACACCGCCGCGGCGGCCCGGGCGACCCAGCCGACGGCCAAGCCGGGGCGGCGGCGTCCGATGGCCGAGTACCTGGGCGCACGGGGGGCGCGGTTCGCCATCCAGCCCGGATCGGCGGCGGCCAAGGCCGAGCCGCCGCTGGTGATGGCCGTCGAGCTGGTGGAGACGTCCCGTCTGTGGGCCCGGACCGTCGCCCCGATCCGGGCCGAGTGGATCGAGGACGTGGGCGCACATCTCGTGAAGCGCCAGTACTCCGAGCCCCGCTGGTCTGCCTCGGGCGGACAAGTGGTCGCGGACGAACGGGTGAGCCTGCTGGGCGTACCGATCGTCGCCGGACGGACGGTGAGCTACGGCGGCATTGATCCGGTCGTCGCGCGCGAGATCTTCATCCAGTCGGCCCTGGTGGAGGGGCAGTGGCGGACGCGGCACCACTTCTTCGCCCGCAACGAGCGCGTCCGCCGGGAGGCCGAAGACCTCGAGGAACGCACCCGACGCCGCGATCTCGTCGTCGACGATCGAGCTCTCTTCGCCTTCTACGACGAGCGCATCCCGGCGGGGATCACCACCGTCGCCCACTTCGATCGCTGGTGGCGCGACAAGCGACGCGCCGACGACGCCTTCCTCGACCTGACGTTCGACGACATCACGTCGGACGCCGCCGGGGGGCTCCGCCCCGACGACTTCCCCGACGTGTGGACGGTGGGGGACACCTCGGTGCCCGTGTCGTACACGTTCGATCCCGGCCAGCGCCACGACGGGGTGACCGTCGAGCTGGACGTGTCGCTGCTCAACCAGGTGGACGCCGCGCCCTTCACCTGGCAGGTGCCGGGCCTGCGCCTGGAGCTCGCGACCGAGCTGATTCGCGGGCTACCCAAGGCGACCCGCGTCCGGTTCGTGCCGGCGCCCGACTGGGCTCGACGGGCCCTGGATCACCTCGGCGCCAAACCCGAGCTGTCGGCGCTGCCCTTCCCGGTCGCGCTCGCCCGCGCCCTCACAGCGCTGAGCGGCGACCCGCTGACCGAGGACGCGTTCGGGGTGGACGCCCTGCCCGAGCACCTGCGCGTCACCTACGTCGTGACGGACGCGACCCTGCGCGCCCAGGAGTCCGAGCTGGGTCACGGCAAGGACCTCGCGGCCCTGCGGAAGCAGTTCGCCCCGGCGCTGGCCCAGCGCCTCAACGCGGCGGCCGGGGAGCTCGCGCACGCGGGGGCGTCCAACTGGCAGTTCGGGACCATCCCGGAGACGGTGGAGCTGGCCACCACGCCGAGCCCGCTGTTCGGCTACCCCGCCCTGGTCGACCTGACGGACAAGGTGGGCGTCCGCATCGCCAACACCGCGCGTCAGGCCTCCAGGTGGCAGCGGCTCGGGCTGCGGCGCCTGGTCACCCTGGTGTCGGTCGACCCGACGCGCTCGGTGTTCGCCCACCTGTCGAACGAGACCAAGTTCGCACTGGCCGCCGGGCCCTACGCCTCGCTCAACGCCCTGCTGGCGGACGCCCGGTTGAAGGCCACGGCCGACCTGCTCGCCCGCGCGGGGATCGACGCCGACCGCGTCCGAGACGAGGCTGCGTTCGCCCGAGTCGTAGAGGTGGTCCGGCCCGACGTCGCGAACCGCATGCAGCAGGTGGTCGCCATCGCCGGACGCATCCTGGGGCGCCACCAGGCGGTCTTGCGGGCAGTCGAGGGCCGCCCCACGGACGCGAGCCTCGCCGACCTGCGCGCCCAACTGGACAACCTCGTGTTCCCCGGGTTCATCGCCGCGACGCCCGAGCCCCACTTCGGCGCTCTCGAGCGGTACCTGCAGGCTGCGCAGAGCCGGGTGGCTGCCTGGACCTCCCACCCCGCCCGCGAGCAGCAGGGGCTCGAGGTGATCGGCGCCCTGGAGGACGCCTACGCGGCCGTCGTCGACCGCTACGACGTCGGCGAGCTTCCGGCGGAGGCTGCGGAGGTGGGGTGGCTGCTCGAGGAGCTTCGGGTGAGCCTGTTCGCCCAGTCGCTCGGGACGGCGCAGCCAGTGTCCGCGAAGCGGGTCCGGTCGGCGATCGATGCCCTCGGCTGAGGGGCCTCGCCCCCTAGAGTGGCGGTGTGACGGATCCGCACTCGCTCTACACCTTCTCGCCCGAGGCCTGGGCCAGCGTGCAGGGGACCGAGCCCGTCATGATGCATCTGCTGGAGGGCTACGTGGACGCCGGCGGCGTCACGCGAACCCTGGCCGAGCAGATCCTCGAGCACTGCGAGCACACGCCGCTGGTCGAGTTCGACACCGATCAGCTGCACGACTACCGGGCTCGGCGGCCGACGATGACCTTCGACACGAGCCGCTGGATCGACGTCACGATGCCCGAGCTCACGCTCCACAAGGTCACGGACGCCGCGGGTCACGACTTCTTGTTGTTGGCCGGACCCGAGCCCGACGCCCAATGGACGCGGGCCGTGGACGCCATCTTGGAGGTGGCTCGTGGCCTCGGGGTGTCGATGTTGGTCACGGCGTCCGGGGTGCCGATGGGGGTGCCGCACACGCGTCCGCTGCTGGTGACCACGCACGGGACGCGTTCTGATCTGACCGGGGAGAATCCGATCCTGATTGACCGGGTCTCGGTGCCGGGCAGCTTCTCGGCCCTCCTCGAGATCCGCGCGGGGGAGCGCGGCATGGCCGCGCGCGGCTTCGTCGCGCACGTGCCGCACTACCTCGCGCAGGGTACGTTCACCCCCGCCGCCCTGCGCGTGGCGTCCATGATTTCGGACGCCGTCGGCATCGCCCTGCCGCTGTCGGACCTGGAGGACACCTCGACCGCCACCCTGCAGGCCCTCGGCAAGGAGCTGTCGGGCGACTCAGACCTCGCCCAGCTGATCACGGGCCTGGAGGCGAGCTACGACGAGCTGCAGGCGAAGGGCAACAGCGTCCCGTCCGTCGACGAGATCGGCCAGGCCGTCGAACGCTTCCTCGCCGAACACGACGAGAACCGCGGGGAGGCCTGACGTGCCCCAGGGCGTGGACGAACTGCTCGACATCCTGACGCTCGAGCCCCGAGGCGGACTGGTCTTCCGCGGCCAGCACCCCGCGACGCACATGCAGCGGTCCTTCGGTGGGCAGGTGCTGGCCCAAGCCCTGTCGGCGGCCTACGCGACCATCGGCGACGACCGGCTGTGTCACTCGCTGTCCAGCTACTTCCTGCGTCCGGGGGTGACGTCGGCCCCGATCGACTACCACGTCACCGCCACCCGCGACGGACGCGGCTTTTCGACGCGGCGCGTGGTCGCCACCCAGGCCGGCCGCGACATCTTCGTGATGTCGGGCTCGTTCAAGACGCCCGAGGTCGGCCTGGATCATCAGCTGGCGCCGTACGCCCCGCCGATCCCGCCGGATCAGTGCCCGCCGCTGGCCGAGATCCTGGCCCGCAGATCCCGGGCGGGGCGTCAGCACTGGGAGGACGAGTGGGGCGTCCTCGACGTCCGCTACGTCGACTCGTCGCTGGCCAATCCGCTGGAGGCGACGGCCCGGATGACGGTCTGGGTCAAGACCGTCGACTCTCTGGGCGACGACCCCCGCGTCCACCAGGAGATCCTGGCCTACGCGTCGGACCTGACGATCCTGGCCGTCGCGACCGTGCCGCACGACATCGACTTCTACAGCCCGCGCATGCAGATGGCCACCATCAACCACACGATGTGGTTCCACCGGCCGATCCGGGCGGACGGCTGGGTCCTGTACGACCAGCAGTCGCCGTCGGCGTCCAACGGCTTGGGGTTCTCCACCGGCCGGCTCTACGCGGGCGGCGTCCTGGGGGCGTCCTGCGCGCAGGAGGGGCTGATCCGGGTGCTGCCCGAGGACGAGGCACCCGAAGACATCACCTGGCTGAAGTGAGTCCGGAGAGGGCGAGGACCCCGGCGGGGGGATTGCCAGGGTCCTCGCGATCGTGAGCAGGCGTCCGCCTGCAGGGGCGCTGCCTACGCCGCCATGCTGCGGTCGCGGAGCTTGGAGATGGCATGCCGTTCGATCTGGCGGACGCGCTCGGCGGTGATGCCCCAGACCAAGGCGATGTCGGCCAGCTTGGCCTGACGGCCGTCCAGCAGGCCGTAGCGGCGGCGGACCACGTCGGCAGACCGGGGGTCGAGCGTGCCGAGCAGGTCTTCGAGCCGCTCGCGGTCGACGGCGTCCAACACGAGGTCGTCGGGGCCGGGCGACGTGTCGCGCGCCAGGAGGTCGCCCAGCGCGGTGTCGCCGTCGGCTTCGACCGGGGCGTCCAGGCTGACGTGCTCGCGGGCCAGGCGCAGCAAGTCGATCACCAGGTCGACGTCGTGGCCCAGCTCGGCTGCGATCTCTTCGACCTCGGGCTCGCGACCGAGCTTGCGTTCGAGGTTGCGCCGGACGGCGGAGACCTGGTTGATCTGCTCGGCGACGTGCACGGGCAGCCGCACGATGCGAGCCTGCTGCGCGATGCCCCGCGAGATCGACTGCCGCACCCACCAGGTGGCGTAGGTCGAGAACTTGAAGCCCTTGGTGTAGTCGAACTTCTCGACGGCGCGGATGAGGCCGGTGTTGCCCTCCTGGACCAGGTCGAGAAGCGGCATCTGCGAGCGGCCGTACTTGCGGGCGACGCTCACGACGAGCCGGAGGTTGGCGGTAATGAAGCGGTGCAGGGCCTCCTCGCCGGTGCTGGCGATCTGACGGAGTTCATCCTCGGACGCCTCGACGGCACCCAGCCCGCGCTCGTCGTCGCCGACCTCGCCGGAGAGGATCGCCTGCGCGAAGAGTCCGGCCTCGATCTGACGGGCGAGGATCACCTCTTCCTCCGCGGTCAACAGTGGCGTCTTGGCGATGCCGTCGAGGTACAAGCCGACGGCGTCGCGGCCTTCGATTCCATCGGTTGACCGCTGGCGGTGGGCTGTGGAGATCATCGGGGTCCCTTTCGCTTCGTACGCTTGAAGTACAACGTCCGGCACCGACGAATTGTTCGGGCGGCGCCCCGAACCGACCCTGAGCAGCCCCCTGAGAGGGCCAATTCGGCCACCAGTGGGAGGCAAGAATCAGACCGTGGGCCGATGCGGTGAGCGCTCCTTGCCTTGTCAGAAGGCAGGTGCCGGGCTCAGCGCGCGACCAGGTCGATCATCCAGGCCAGTTCGAAGGCGCGGTCTCTCCACGCCTGATAGCGGGCGGACACCCCGCCGTGCCCCGACGCCATCTCGGTCTTGAGCAGGATGGGGGAGCCAGTGTCCGCGACCGCCAGGTCTCGAAGTCGAGCCACCCACTTGCCCGGCTCGGTGACCTCGACGCGCGTGTCGTGGAGCCCCGCCGTCACGAGCAGAGCTGGGCGTCGGCCCGGCGCGACATTCTCGTAGGGGGAGTAGCTCTTCAGGTAGGCGTAAGCGTCCGCGTCGTGCAGCGGATTGCCCCACTCGTCCCACTCGACCACCGTCAGGGGCAGCTCGGGATTGAGGATCGTGGTCAGCGCATCGACGAACGGCACCGCGGCGTGGACGCCGCAGAAGAGCTCGGCGCCCAGGTTCAACACGGCGCCCATCAGGAGTCCGCCCGCCGAACCCCCTTCGGCGATGAGGCGTCCGGGTGCGACGTGGCCGCCGTCGAGGAGGGTCCGGGCGCAGGCGAGGAAGTCGGTGAAGGTGTTGCGCTTGTGTTGGAGTCGCCCCTGCTCGTACCAGGGGCGGCCCAGCTCGCCTCCGCCGCGGACGTGCGCGATCGCATAGACGAAGCCACGATCCAGCAACGACAGCCTGGCGATGCTGAAGAAGGGGTCCATCGAGACCTCGTACGCGCCGTAGCCGTACAAGAGCCCGGGCGCCGTTCCGTCCAGCGCCGTGTCGCGTCGCCGCACGACCGACAGCGGCACCGCGGTGCCGTCGTCCGCCTGAGCCCACAGCCGCTCCTGCACGTAGTCGCTCGGGTCGTAGGCGCCCCAGCGGGGGTGGTCGAGGACAGGCGTCCGCTTGAGGGTCGTCAGTTCGAGGCTGTCCAGGCGGCACTCGAGCACGCTGAGCGGAGTCACCATCGACTCGTAGCTGAGCCGGAACCGATCGGCGTGGAAGTCCGGGTCGGCGGCGGCGTCCACGGCGTAGAGCGGTTCGTTGAAGCTCAGGTCCTGCCACGGACCCAGCGAGCCGTCGGCGTCCGAGCGCAGGAAGGCCACCCCGGACAGGCCGGCCGTCCGGTGAGACACGACCAGACCCCGCGCGTAGGCGGCCACCGAGAGGAGTCGGCGGTCGTTCGACCCCGCGAGGATCGTGTGCCAGTCAGCGGGCGATGAGGCGTCCAGCGGGGCCTTCGACAGCGAGAACTGCGGATGGTCGGCGTTGTGCACGATGTACAGCCCGTCCGGCGCCACCTCGACGGTGTAATCGACGCCATCACGACGGGGCGCGACGCAGCGAGGGCCCGCCGTCGGGTCCGCGGCTGGAATCAGGTGTGTCTCTCCCGTGATCTTGGACGCGACCTCGATGAGGGTGAAGGCGCGATCGCGGGAGGCGTCCACCGCGACGAAGAACCGCTCGTCATCTTCGCGGTAGACCAAGACGTCCTCGGCGACGGGCGTTCCGAGCCGATGCCGCCACACCTCGTGCGGACGCCAGCTGTCGTCGATGCGCAGGTAAAGCAGGTACTCGTCGGTGATCCAGGTGCCGCCTCCGCCGACACCCTCGATCGGCCCCGCGACCACCTCGCGGCTGTCGATATCCATGACGTACAGGTCGAAGCGTTCGTCGCCTTCGGTATCCGTGGAGTAGGCGATGAGGTTGCCATCGGGGGACAGGTCGGCCAAACCCAGTGCGAGGAAGTCGGTGCCCTGCGCCAGTTGGTTCACGTCGAGGACCAGTTGCTCGCCGGCGGGGGCGTGGGTGACGTCCGGGATGTGGTCCCGATCGGTCGCCGGGAGGCGGTAGTGGGCCGGGTAGTCGAGGCCCTCCGTGGTCCGGGTGTAGTACCAAAAGGACCGTCCGCCCACGTGCGTGATGAAGCCGGGCACCGAGAGGTCGGTCTGCTTCGTCCGGCTCGAGATGTCCTCGAACAGGTCCTCGCGCAGGGGTCCGAGGTGGGCGGTCATGGCGTCGGTGTAGGCGTTCTCCGCGGCCAGGTAGTCGAGGAAACGCTGATCGGACTTGTCGGCCATCCAGTGGTAGGGGTCCTCGACTCGATCGCCGTGGAACTCGCGAACGAAAGGCACCTGGGGGGCATCGGGCGGGACGGGTGAACCTTCGCGATCGACCATGCCCGCCAGGATAGGGGCGCGGCAGCTCGTCGGCCCGCGCATTTGGGCTGGCGGCAGGAGCGTGGCAGACTGACGCACGTGCGCGGGTATTGACACGTCCCGTCTATTGCGCGCCCAAATCTGGAACTCGTCCGAGAGGCCCTCCGTGACTCCACGCTCCGCGTCCAAACCTGCCACCGTCGATTCCGCCGAGGCGTCCACGCCCGTCGTCGAGACGGCCGAGGTCAAGCCGCGCCGGACCCGGAAGCCCGCTCCGACCGCCGCCCCGGAGGCGTCCGAGGCCACCGAGGCCCCGGTCAAGGCCGTGCGGAGCCGGACGCGCAAGCCGGTCGTCGCAGAGCCCGTGGTCGAGGAACCCGCGAAGGTCGCCGAGCCCGCCGAGGCGGACGACGAGGACGTCGAGCCCGATCTCGTCGACGAGGATGTCGTCGACGAGCTGATCGATGAGGACCTGATCGTCGACGAGCTGACCGTCGAGGACGTCACCACCGGAAAGGTCGAGGCCGTGGCTTTCGAGCGCGAAGGTGACGACGTCGTCCTGACGGTCGGCGGCAAGAAGCGCAGCCTGGACGAGATCGACGAGGGCGCCTTCGACACCGCCGAGGCCGAGAAGGACGAGAAGGAGATCGTCGCCGAGGACGAGGGCTTCGTGGTCTCGGACGCCGACGACACCGACGAGCCGGAGCAGCAGGTCATGGCCGCGGGCGCCACCGCCGACCCGGTCAAGGACTACCTCAAGCAGATCGGCAAGGTCGCCCTGCTCAACGCCGAGCAGGAAGTGTCGCTCGCCAAGCGCATCGAGGCCGGCCTGTTCGCCGACGAGTCGATGACCGTCGGTCAGGTCAAGGACACCGACGTCGAGGACTACGACTGGATCGCCGAAGACGGACGCCGCGCCAAGAACCACCTGCTCGAGGCCAACCTCCGCCTCGTGGTGTCGCTGGCCAAGCGCTACACCGGACGCGGGATGCTGTTCCTCGATCTGATCCAGGAGGGCAACCTGGGCCTGATTCGTGCGGTCGAGAAGTTCGACTACACGAAGGGCTACAAGTTCTCGACCTATGCCACGTGGTGGATCAAGCAGGCCATCACGCGCGCCATGGCCGACCAGGCCCGCACGATCCGCATTCCGGTGCACATGGTGGAGGTCATCAACAAGCTGGCCCGCGTCCAGCGGCAGATGCTGCAGGATCTCGGCCGCGAGCCAACGCCCGAGGAGCTCGCCAAGGAACTCGACATGACGCCGGAGAAGGTCGTCGAGGTGCAGAAGTACGGACGCGAGCCGATCTCGCTGCACACCCCGCTGGGCGAGGACGGTGACTCCGAGTTCGGCGACCTCATCGAGGACTCCGAGGCCGTCGTTCCCGCCGAGGCCGTGAACTTCACCCTCCTGCAGGAGCAGCTACACGACGTCCTCGACACGTTGAGCGAGCGCGAGGCCGGCGTGGTGTCGATGCGCTTCGGCCTGACCGATGGCCAGCCGAAGACGCTGGACGAGATCGGCAAGGTCTACGGGGTGACCCGCGAGCGGATCCGGCAGATCGAGTCCAAGACGATGAGCAAGCTGCGCCACCCGTCGCGCTCGCAAGTCCTTCGTGACTACCTCGACTGATCTGGCTCGCGATCGCAGGGGATTCCTCTTGGGCTGGGGTCTGATGGCGGTCGTCTTGGGGGCAATCGCAGTGCTCTTGGGTGATCTCAGCGTCACGAGGTACGCGGTGCCGACGCCGGACAAGACGTCGCGTGGCGGACCTACGTTGACCCGAGGCTGGTTGCGTTGGCCGTCGTGAACGGCGAGCTCTGCCCCGTGACACTCGTCTTCACGGTGCTCAGGCTGGTCGGGCGTCGCCCACGGGCGTGGGTCGGGCGAGCCCTTGTGGTCGCCTTCGTTCTGGTCGTGGCAGCGTCGGTCTTCGCCGCCAGCGCCCCGCGTCCGTCCTTCTGACATGGCGTTCAAGATTCGCGAGGCACGGCTGTCCGATCTGGACGCCGCGTCTCGCGTCCGTGCCCACGCGTGGCGGGAGTCGTTCGCCGGCGTCCTGCCGGACGACGTCGTCGCGAATGCCGAAGCCTGGGCGCCCGCTGTGGCGGAGCGCTGGGCGTCCGCGATGCTGGACCGTGGCGTGACGTTCTGGCTCGGCGTGGACGCCGCCGGCGAGATCGTCGCCGTCGCGCACGCGGACGCCGCCGGAGAGGCTGACGCGCCGGCGTCCTTGGAACTGAAGACCCTGTATGTCCTGGACGCCGCAAAGGGGAGTGGGCTCGCGGACGCCCTGCTACACCGCGCGATCTCCGACGATCTGCCGGCGTACCTGTGGGTCATCGAGGGCAACGATCGGGCGATCGCCTTCTACCGGAAGAACGGCTTCGAGCTGGACGGCGTGTCCCGGCCGATCGAGCCCGGCTGGCCGGGCGGGCGGCAGGTTCGGATGTTCCGACCTGCGCCGACTGACGACGCGGCCTGACGCGGCGGCGTCCTAGGCCTCCAGGGCAGCGGTGAAGACGTCGAGAGCAGCCCGACTCGCCAAGACGAACCGGACGACCTCGACCGTGCCGCCCGGCCAGGAGCGCACCGCGTCGACGGCGATCCGGGCGACGTCATCCATGGCCCACCCGTAGGCGCCCCCGCTGATCGCCGGGATCGCGACGGTCCTCGCCCCGAGGTCGCGGGCCACGTTCAGCGAGCGGGTGAAGCAGGACGCCAGCTGCTGCGGGTCGTCCTGCCCCCGGTGCAGGTTCGGTCCCACGGTGTGGATCACCCAGCGGCACGGAAGATCGAAGGCGTCGGTCGCGACGGCGTCCCCGACGGGGAGCCCCCTGGGGAATTGGCTACGCCGGAGAGCGCGACAGGCCTGCAGCAGGAGTGGTCCGGCGTCTTGGTGGATCGCGCCGTCGACGCCGCCACCGCCCAGCAGCGTGGAGTTCGCGGCGTTGACGATAGCGTCCACGTCCTCTCGGGTGATGTCGCCCAGCCGGGCCTCGATGGTCAGCACCCCACCATTGTGGCGAGCCGTTAGGGTGCAGGAATGCTGTCCGTGCCCCTCTCCGTCCTCGACCTGTCCACCGTCTCGGTTGGTATGACGACAGCGGACGCCTTCGCCGCCACCCTGGACCTCGCCCGGGCCGCGGACGAGCTGGGCTGCCTCCGGTTCTGGACGGCCGAGCACCACAACATGGAGTCGGTGGCGGCCACGAGTCCGGCCGTGCTGATCGCCGCCCTCGGTGCGCACACCCAGCGCATCCACGTGGGATCGGGCGGCGTGATGCTGCCCAACCACAGCCCGTACGTCGTCGCCGAGCAGTTCGCCGCGCTCGAGGCCCTGTATCCCGGCCGCGTCGACCTCGGCATCGGACGCGCGCCCGGAACCGACCAGCTGACGGCCTGGGCACTGAGGCGCTCACTCGAGCGCGGCGGGGTGGACGAGTTCGACGAGTCGGTTGAACTGATCCGGGCCTGGCTGAGCCCGCACGGCGTCCAGGCGGGCAACGGACGCGAGCTGCGGGCGACGCCCGCGGCGTCCAGCTACCCCGAGATCTGGCTGCTGGGCTCGTCCGACTACTCGGCGCGCCTGGCCGGACGTCTCGGCGTCCGCTACGCCTACGCAGGGCACTTCGGCGACCTGGATCCGGCGTCCGTGCTGGACCTGTATCGACGCGAGTTTCGTCCTGCTGAAGGCCTCGGGACGCCGCACGGCATGATCTGCGTCTCCGCGATCGCCGCCGCCACGGACGCCGAAGCCCAGTTCTTGGCGGGTCCGGCCCGCGTCCGGTGGTTGGGGATGCGCGAAGGACGTCGCGAGCCGATCGTCAGCCCCGAGGACGCCGCCGCGCGGCTCGGTCCGGACGCGTCCCGCATCTCGGCGGTCAACTTCGTCGGCACACCGGACGCCGTCGCCGCCGGTATCAACGACCTCGTCGAACGCGGGGGAGCCGAGGAGGTCATGGTGACCGGGGCCACCTTCGACGTGGCCAGCAGGATCGCCACGCTGCGGTTTCTGACCGCATGACAAGAGCCGGCCCCCGCCCGAGGCGGGAACCGGCTCCTGTGGAGTCCTTCAGGCCTACGAGATCTTGGCACTCTCGTCGTGGATGTTCAGGGCTACCTGCTTGAGCTTGTCCTCGTGGGCGCGCGCGTGATGGGCGCAGAAGAGGAGCTCCCCTCCGGAGGCCAGGGTGACGCGAAGGTAGGCCTGGGCTCCACAGCGATCGCAACGATCGGCGGCGGTCAACGGCTCGGCGATGGTGGTGGTCATCAGACTTCCTTCCTGTCACGGGATGGCTCATCGGTTCATCCGTGCGCACCCTCAACGATTCGGTCGAGGCCTTCATTCCCGTGGCACCCCAGACACTACCGCCGTCTCCAACCCGAACCGGGGAGGAGGCGTCCGGGCGGCTGGCGTCCGACGTGTCGGAGTCGGCCTGTCTGAGGTCCCCGGTAGGCTCGCCCGGTGACCACGACAGCTCAACGGGGGACCCGACCCAAGGCAGAGACGCGCGACTACGAGGCGCGCCACCTGCTGGTGTTGGAAGGCCTCGAAGCCGTCCGCAAGCGCCCGGCGATGTACATCGGCTCGACCGACACCAAGGGCCTCATGCACTGCCTGTGGGAGATCATCGACAACTCGGTCGACGAGGCCCTGGGCGGCTACGGAGACACCATCACGGTGAGCCTGAACCGCGACGGCTCGATCTCGGTGGCCGACGTGGCCCGCGGCATGCCGGTCGACACCGAGCCCCGCACCGGGCTGTCGGGCGTCGAGGTCATCTTCACCAAACTGCACGCCGGCGGGAAGTTCGGCAGCGGCTCGTACAACGCGACCGGCGGCCTGCACGGCGTGGGGGCGTCCGTGGTCAACGCGCTCTCGTCGCGCCTGGACGTCGAGGTCGACCGCAACGGCGCCACGTGGGCGACGTCGTTCCGCCGCGGCGTCCCGGGGCGCTTCGATGGCGACGGCCCGGACGCGCCCTTCACGCCGGAACCCGGCCTTCGCAAGGTCGGACGCGTCGCCAAGGGCGTCACCGGGACGCGCCAGCGCTACTGGCCCGACCGGCAGATCTTCCTCGCGGACGCCCGACTTTCGATGACCCAGCTCACGGCGCGCGCGCGGCAGACGGCGTTCCTGGTCCCCGGCCTCACGCTCGACATCCGCGACGACCGGACGCCGGACGGAGCGCACGAGCGGTTTCAGTTCCGTGGTGGCATCTCCGAGTTCTGCGAGTTCCTGAGCAGCGACCCCGCGGTGACCGACGTCCTGCGCATCGCGGGCAGCGACACCTTCACCGAGACGGTGCCCATGTTGGACGACTCCGGCGCCATGACGGCCACCGACGTCGAGCGCACCCTCGACGTCGATATCGCGCTGCGCTGGGGCACCGGCTACGAGCCGAAGGTCCAGTCGTTCGTGAACATCGTCGCCACCCCGAAGGGCGGCACCCACGTGTCCGGCTTCGAGCGCGGGCTGGTCCGGGCGTTCGCGAAGGGCCTCGATGGCACCCGGATCCTCAAGGCGTCCGAGGAGGTCGTCAAGGAGGACATCCTGGAGGGCCTGACCGCCGTCGTGACGGTGCGGCTGCCGGAGCCGCAGTTCGAGGGCCAGACCAAGGAGGTCCTCGGCACGCCGCCGGTCGCCCGTCTCGTGACGAAGATCGTCGAGAAGCAGCTCAGCGACTTTCTGACCAGCACCAAGGCCGCCCAGCGAGGTCAGGCGCGGTCGGTCATGGAGAAGGTGGTCGGCGCTGCCCGGACCAGGGTTGCTGCCCGCGCGCACCGCGAGAACCAGCGCCGCAAGTCGGCGCTCGAGTCGTCCTCGCTGCCGGCGAAGCTGTCGGATTGCCGCAGCTCCGATGTGGATCGCACCGAACTGTTCATCGTCGAGGGCGATTCGGCGCTCGGCACCGCCAAGCACGCCCGCAACTCCGAGTTCCAGGCGCTGCTGCCCATCCGCGGCAAGATCCTCAACGTCCAGAAGGCGTCCGTCGGCGACATGCTCAAGAACGCCGAGTGCGCCTCGATCATCCAGGTGGTCGGGGCCGGCTCCGGGCGCACGTTCGACGTGGACGCCGCGCGCTACGGCAAGGTCATCTTCATGGCGGACGCCGACTCCGACGGCGCGCACATCCGCTGCTTGCTGACCACGTTGTTCTTCAAGTACATGCAGCCGCTGATCGAGGCCGGCCGGGTGTACACGGCCGTCCCGCCGCTGCACCGCTTCGAGCTCACCAACCCCAAGAAGGGCCAGGAGAAGTACATCTACACATACTCCGACGCCGAGTACGCCCGCAAGCTCGCCGAGTTGACCAAGAAGGGCATCTCGTTCAAGGAGCCGCAGCGCTACAAGGGCCTCGGCGAGATGGACGCCGACCAGCTGGCTGAGACGACCATGGACCCCAAGCACCGAACGCTGCGCCGCATCACGGTCGAGGAGGGCGAGGCTTTGGAGCAGGCCATCGCCACCTTCGAGAAGCTGATGGGCAACGAGGTGGCGCCGCGCAAGGAGTTCATCATCGAGGGCGCCTACGCCCTGGACGCCGACCGCATCGACGCCTAGCCGCGCCGTCGGCGTCCGGCCGTGCACCAAACGGCAATCTGAGGCGGACGCCGCGACCGCGGCCTAGCCTTCGGGCATGACTGATACCGCAACGCGGCCGTGGCTGGACACCCAGCGGACGCCTGAGGACCGAGCGACGCTCCTGGTGGGCGCGATGACGCTGGAGCAGAAGATCGCTCAGTTGCACGGAGCAATGAACACGATCGACATCTACTCGCTGCCCACCCTGGAGCAGATCAACGCGATGTCGGCCGAGGAGCAGGACCAGCTCATGGCCCAACTGCAGGTCCAGCGGCACGTGACCGGTATCGACGAGCTGGGGATCCCGCGCTTCCGCATCACGAACGGCCCCGTCGGCGTCGGGATGGGTGACGGCCACCCGAGCCCCGCCGCCACGGCGCTGCCCATGACGATCGCCCTCGCCGCGGGCTTCGACCCGGACCTGGCCCGCCAGTATGGCGACGTGATCGGCTCCGAGACGGCCACCCTGGGCCAGCACGTCCTCGAGGGGCCGGGGGTCTGTCTGCACCGGACGCCGATCGCCGGCCGCAACTTCGAGTACTTCTCGGAAGACCCGTACCTCTCCGGTGTCATGGGCGTCGAGGTGGCCAAGGCGATCCAGGCCCACGGCGTCATCGCCATGGGCAAGCACTACGTCGTCAACGATCAGGAGGTCGAGCGGTTCCGGGTGAACGTCGAGGTCGATGAACACGTGCTCCGCGAGCTGTATCTCCTGCCGTTCGAAATGCTGGTGAAGGACGCCGAGATCGGCGCCATCATGAGCGCCTACAACCGCATCCGGGGCACGTACGCCACCGAGAACCGGCACACGCTGACCGATATCCTGCGCACCGAGTGGGGCTTCCAGGGCTACGTCCAATCCGACTTCTGGTCGTGCCGCTCGTGCGCTGCGTCCCTGACGGCAGGCATGGACCACGAGATGCCCGACTCCAAGTGGCTCAACGAGGCCAACGTGACGTCCGCGCTGAAAGACACGTCGCTCGAGATCGAGACCGTCGATCGCGCCCTCGTACGCCGGTTCACCCAGATGTTCCGCTTCGGCCAGTTCGAGCGCCCGTACGCGCCAGGCGTCATCGACGCGGACGCCCACGGGGCGATCGCCCGCAGCATCGGCGGGCAGGTGGCGGTGCTCCTCAAGAACGACACAGGCCTTCTGCCCCTGGACTCGGGCGCGGTCGGCTCCATCGTGCTCATCGGCCAATCGACGTTCGTCGACGAGGCGTGCAACGGCGGCGGTGGGTCCTCCAAGGTGACGCCGCTCTACACCGTGTCGCCGCTGCAGGGGTTGCGGAACGTCCTCGGCTCGCTGGGCTCGACGGCGTCCGTGTCGACCGTCACCGTTGCGGACGATCTCGCGAACCTGCCGGACGCCCTGGCCGCGGCGGCGGCGTCCGATGTCGTCGTGATCATGGCGGGCTGCGTGGCGAGCGAGGGTGCGGACGCGCCCGATGCCCACCTGCCGCACGATCAAGACCGCATGATCGCCGCGCTGCTGGCGGCCAACCCGCGGTCCGTGGTGGTGCTGAAGGACTCGACGCCCGTGCTGATGCCGTGGATCGCGGAGGCGTCCAGCGTGCTCGAAGCCTGGAATCAGGGCTCCGAGGACGGCCATGTCGTCGCCGACCTCCTATTCGGGGTGGTCAACCCCTCGGGGAAGGTCCCCACGACGTACGCCGCCCGCGCGGACGACCTGTTGTACGCCGGGCGCCCCGAGCGCTACCCCGGCGTGGATGAGGGGGAGGGCTTCCCGACGATCCGCTACTCCGAGGGTCTGCAGATGGGCTACCGGTGGTTCCAAGGGCAGGGGATCGAGCCGCTGTTCCCGTTCGGTCACGGCCTGTCGTACACGACGTTCGACCTCTCGGACGTAGCGGTCAGCCCGTCGGTGTCTGGCGGGGACGACGTGATCGAGATCACTGCGACTCTCACGAACACAGGGACGCGGGCCGGCGCGGACGTCGTCCAGGTCTACGTGGGCATCCCGGTCGCCGGGCAGCCACCGAAGCGCCTGGTGGGCTTCTCGAAGGTGACCTGCGAGCCGGGGGAGACCAAGGCGGTCAGCGTGCGGATCGACCCTGCGGCCAGCCATCATCCGCTGGGCGTCTGGGACTACGCCGAAAGGCGCTTCAAGGTCGTCAGCGGTGACTACGCGTTCTACGTCGGCACCTCCAGCGCGGACACGCCCCACGGTGGGCTGGTACACGTGCGGGACAACGTCTGACACGCCGGGTCCGAGGACTAGTCTGTCGCACGTGACCAAGGAATTCGACGACCTGCTCGCGGCCAACCGACGCTACGCGAAGTCGGCACCCCGAGGCTTCGACGGCATCGCGCACGAGGGCGTGTTGATCCTGACGTGCATGGACTCGCGCCTGGAGCCGCTCGAGATGGTCGGCCTGCGGGTGGGGGAGGCCAAGATCCTCCGCACCCCCGGGAGCCACCTGACCCCGGACGCCCTGGCCGGCATGGTGATGGGCGTTCATCGCCTGGAGGTCAACCGCATCTTGATCATCCCGCACACCAAGTGCGCCGCTGCGTCGCGCACCGAGGCGCAGACCCGCGACGTCATCTTGGAGACCACGGGTATCGACACCGGCGACTTCCACTTCGGTGTCGACCCCGACCAACTCGGACGCCTCGCAGCGGACGTCGAAGCCGTCCGTTCGCACCCGCTGATCGGGCCCTACGCCAAGGTCGCCGGCTTCCTGTACGACGTGGAAACCGGGCTGCTCGAGCGTCAGGTCTGAGCTCCGCCCTGGCCGCTTCCCACCGGAAGGCTGGGTCAGAACAAGGTCTCGTCGTCGCTGAGTCCGAAGGCGCCCGCGGTCGGCGCTGCGGCCGGGGAAGCAACCTCTGGACGCGTCGCGCTCTCAGGAGCGGTCGCTTCGCTCTGCTCGCCCGGGACGCCGTGGCGCCGCGAGCCGATGCCACCGATGGGCTGCAGCACGGGCGTCCCGGAGCCGTCGCGGCGTCCGTCATGGGTGGTGTTGAACTCGATCGGGGTTCCGCTCGGCGCGGCGGCGATCGCCGGACGCGAGCCGGCCCACGCGGCCAGCAGTCGAGTCTCGCCCTTGAGGAACCGATGACAGCGGACGCCGCCCGTCGCGCGCCCCTTCCCGGGGTACTCGCTCCAACCGGTCACCTTGACGAGCCCGGTCTCGGTGCCGGGCAGCCCGGTTCCCGCACCCGAGACGGTGACGACCGTCGCGTCGTCATCGGCGACTAGGCCGAACCACACCACCGCATCGCCGGACGCGAGCTTGATACCGGCCATCCCGCCACCGGTGCGACCTTGCGGGCGCACCGAGGCCACCGGGAAATGCAGCAGTTGGGCGTCCGCGGAGATGAAGCAGAGCTCACCCGCCTCGTCGGTCAGCTCGACCGCGCCGACCACCGCGTCGCCCTCGTCGAGCCGGATCAGCTCCCAGGCGTCCTTGTTGGAGAGCAGTTCGGGATTGGTCCGCTTGACGACGCCACGCGCGGTGCCGAACGCCCAGCCGTACGTCGACTCGCCCAGGCTGGTGACGGCGAGCACCCTCTCGCCCGGGTTGAGGTTGACCAGCTCGGTCGCCCGCGAGCCGCCCTGCAGGTTGGGGGCGTCCGCGGTCAGCACGACAGACGGGAGCTCGATGGCATGCATCCGGATGACGCGTCCGGTGGACGTCAGCACGCCGTACTCGCCACGCGAAGTCGTCCGCGCGGCCGAGGTGATGACGTCGTGCTGCGCGCGGCGTCCGGACGCCGGCAGCGGATCGCCGGTATCGGCGCGCGCCAGCAGCCCGGCCGAGGACAGCATGACCCAGCAGGGGGCGTCCGCGATCTCCAGCGGCGCGGACGCCGCGGTGACGGCCGTGCCCGACCCAGCCAGCAGGACCGTGCGCCGAGGCGTACCGTGCTTGCGGGCGACCTCGTCCAGCTCGGACGCCACCAGCGCGCGGAGCGCATCGTCGGAGTCGATGATCCCGGACAGCCGGGCCAGCTCCGCCTCCAGCTTGTCGCGCTCGGCCTCGAGGTCGAGCTGGCTGAACTTGGTGAGGCGACGCAGCTGCAGATCAAGGATGTAGTTGGCCTGAAGCTCGGTCAGGTCGAAGACCTCCATGAGCTTCTGTCGGGCCGAGGCGGCGTCCTCAGAGCCCCGAATGATCGCGATGACGTCGTCGATATCGACGATCGCGATCAGCAGACCCTGCACGAGATGCAGCCGGTTGGCGGCCTTGAGGTGCTCGTAGCGGGTGCGGCGCAGCGTGACGTCGAGGCGGTGATCGGCGTAGACGACGAGCGCGTCCCGCAACGACATGGTCTGCGGCTGGCCCTCGACCAGGGCGACCATGTTGATCGAGAAGGAGTCCTCGAGCTTGGTCAGCCTGAACAGCTGTTCGAGCAGCGCCTCGGGGTTGATGCCGTTCTTGACCTCGATGACGAGGCGAAGCCCGTTCTTGAAGTCGGTCAGGTCCTTGACGTCGGCGACGCCGGTGATCTTCTTCGCCTGGTAGAGGGCGTTGATCTGCTCGACGATCTTCTCGGGGCCGACCAGGTAGGGGAGTTCTGTGACGACGATGCCCTTGCGGCGGGGGCTGACCTGCTCGATGCGGGTGGTGGAGCGGATCCGGAAGGAACCGCGTCCCGTCTCGTAGGCCTCCTTGATGCCGTCCAGGCCGACGATCTTCCCGCCGGTGGGCAGGTCGGGTCCGGGGATGAACCTCATGAGGTCCTCGACGGACGCCGTGGGATTGGTCAGCAGGTACTTCAGAGCCTGCACGCATTCGACGAGGTTGTGCGGCGGGATGTTGGTGGCCATGCCCACGGCGATGCCGGTGGAGCCGTTCACGAGGAGGTTCGGCAGGCCCGCCGGCAGGACGGTCGGCTCCGACTCCTTGCCGTCGTAGTTGGCCTTGAAGTCGACCGTTTCGGCGTCCAGGCCCTCGATCATGGTCATCGCAGCCGGGGCCAGGCGACATTCGGTGTACCGCATCGCGGCGGGTCCGGCGTCCAGGGAGCCGAAGTTGCCGTGGCCGTCGATCATCGGCAGGCGCATGGCGAAGTCCTGGCCCTGTCGGACGAGCGCGTCGTAGATGGCCGTGTCGCCGTGCGGATGCAGCTTGCCCATGACGTCGCCGACGACGCGCGCGCACTTGACGTAGGAGCGGTCCGGTCGCAGGCCCATCTCGCCCATCGAGTAGAGGATGCGGCGCTGGACGGGCTTCAAGCCGTCGCGGGCGTCCGGCAAGGCGCGGCTGTAGATGACCGAGTAGGCGTACTCGAGGAAGCTCGACTCCATCTCGGCCGAGATGTCGACATCGACGATCTTCTCGGGCTCTTCGTCCTCGATGGGCGGCTTGGTCACCACGGGTGTGCTACTCCTCCAACGTGCGTCCGGCGCCGGAGGCGCCTCGTGCATTCTGCCACCCGGGACGCCGGCTCCCGGCGGGACGCTCCGTGCACGACCGGACGCCTCCGCGTCAGATCAGCAGGACTCGAACTTGCTGCTGGGGCGTCAGCCGTGAGCGGGCGCGCAGGGCGTCGCCGGCGGTCACGATGATCGCGGCCTGGGGACGCTGGGCCAGGATGGCTCGGGCCTCGACCGAGACGTCCACGGGTGTGCGCCCGCCCTTGTCGATGGTGTCCGGAAGCAGGACGCGCAGCGTGGGGGACTGGTCGGAATCCCAGTTCATACCGCAACTGATGATCCACACGCCGGCCCGGACGTGATCCTCGCGACTGACCCCGTTCAAGAGCAAGTAGTACTCGCCGCGCCGCCCGTCGATCGCCTCGCAGGCGGCCAGCACCGCCAGCGCGATCGGTCGGCGTCCATCAGGACCGGCGGACGCCGACAGGGCTCGCAGGCTCCCGCCCGGCGACATCGGAAGTGGGGCCAGGCGAACCGGCGTGCCGGCGCAGCACAGCATGACCACGGTCGCCGACGCGACCACGGCGACCCGCACGCCTGCCTTGAGCCGTTCCAGCAGCCCGAAGCGATCGGCCAACTCGGCGACCGCGACGACGGCCACTCCCACGGCCAGGATCGTCGTCGCGCACAGCACTTTGACCCCGTAGTAGCGCGACTCCCCGACGCGCACCTGCTCGTAGGCCAGCATCGCTCCGGACGCCACCAGCGCGAGGGCCGGAGCGAGCCAGAGGTACCCCAAGGCGCCAATGTTGACCCGTCGGGCACGACTCCACACCAGCAGCGCCACCGGGGCCGCGACCGCGGCGGCCGCGAACACGATGGGCCAGTCCTTCGAGTTCGTGCTGATGGCGCCGTCCAGCAGCACGAAGGTGTCGATACGATCCCAGAGGGACGCGCTCGCCGTCCCGGACGCGACCGCCTGCGCCGGTGACGGCTGGTTGAGGAACGCCAGCACGGCTGGGAGGACGCCCACCGGCATCGTCAGCAACAGGCGCTTCAGGCAGCCCGGCTCGTCCCGTCGGCGTCCGAGCCAGACCGCGAACGGCACGGGGACACAGACCGCCAGGAGCAAGGGCCAGGTGCCGACGATCCCAGCCGCCGCGGACCCCAGCAGGAACCAGCGCCACACGTCGTCCCGCCGGCCCCAGCCGAGCGGAAGCAGAGCCGCCACCCCGGCCAGCGCCGCGGCCTCACCGAAGTTGCCGAAGCCGTAGAACGGGATCTGTGCGGCGTCCTCGAGTTGGAGGTAGACGGTGATCAGGGTCGCCAGCGCCGGCGCGAGCAGGAGCGGACGGCGCCGGAAGATGTCGGAGCTGAGGACCCAGGCGGTGACCATCAGGAGGGCCGCGGCGAGCACCGCCAAGGACCCGTAGGCGTAGGCCACCACCTCGGACGCCACGGAGCCGGGCGCGCCGGATGCGAGTTCCATCAGCGAGGCCACCAGGGCGTGGAAGCCGCGTGGGTAACCGGCGAAGGCCGTGGCCGCGTCCTGATGCGGTAGCCGCAGCTGTTCGACCATCGCGAAGTGGCCCGAGTTGTCCCAGCCGAGCAGGAGGCGAACCAGAACGTGCGTCGCGTCGCCCTGCCACGGCCAGAACCACCACACCAGCACGCCAGCGAGCACGAGCAACGCGGACGCGGCGGCGTCCCAGCGCGGCAAGGCCTCCCGAAGGCCAGTCGGACGCCACAGGCGCCAGCCGAGCACGAGCACAACGGCGAGCGTCCAGGCGACGGCCTGCCGGGGCGGCCAGTCGGCAGGCCAAGGCAGCCGATACGCGAACTGCGACCACGACAGCCACAACAAGGCCACCACACCGACGCGGCCGCTCAGGGAAGACGACGTGGGCACCAGCGCGACCACGACCACAGCCCCGAGGACGACGGCCGCGACGGGCCAGGCGAAACATGCGACCAGCGCACCGACGAGGACCACTGCCAGCACGGCTCTCGGGACGATCGAGTGGGACGTCGGCACGGCCACCACTCTGCCGGACCGGACGCTCAGTCGGCGACCCCGGGTAGATCCCGGAGCTTGGACGCCAGCGCCCGGCCGTCCGGGGCCTGGATGATCGGCGTCCCGGGGTGGAGACGTCGGCGGGTCGGCTCGATCGGCTCGAGCGTCCCGTGGGCCAGGAACTGCTCGGTGGGGTTGAGTCGCCGGATCAGCACGGCGCGCACACGATCGGGGTGCGCCTCGGCGAAGTCACCGTAGATCTCGGGATCGTGCTGACCGTCGTCGCCCACCAGGATCCATCTCACCTGCGGGAAGTCGATCGACAACTGCAGCAGGGACGCCCGCTTGTGCTCGAGTCCCGAGCGGAACCAGCCCGTGTTGGTCGGGCCCCAGTCGGTCATCAGCATGGACCCGTCCGGGAACCCGTGCCGCTTGAGGAAGCGGCGCAGGAAGCCCTGGGTGTTCCACGCGCCCGTCGAGAGGTACACCAGCGGCGCATGGGGATGCTTCGCCAGCAGCTGGCGGTAGAGGGCGGCCATCCCGGGGACGGCCTGGCGAGCAGCCTCGGTCCGGAAGAACGAGTTCCAGGCCGCGATGAGCGGCCGGGGGAGCATGGTCGAGATCACGGTGTCGTCCAGGTCGGACACGACCCCGAAGGTCTCGTCGTTCGGCACGATCTGGACGGACGCGCCGAACTCCAGACCGCTGCCGAGGGTGATCGTCGCGGTCTGCCAGCCGACCGGGCACCCGTGGCCCCGCAGCCGATGATCGATGTAGCCGCCGCGGTCGGTCGAGCCCGACACGGTGACGTCGCCGAACTCGATCGTGTAGCGCGAGTGGACGGTCGCGGCGGTGACGAAGTTCCTCCAACCCCGGCGCCGCAGGAACTCCTCCGCAGCCTTGCCGATCTGGGTATCGCTCCAGCGGGGCGCCAACACGATGCGTCCGAGGATGCGAGCCGAGTCCTCGATGCCGTAGCCCGGGTATGTGATCACCCGCTCGGTCCAGCCGAAGAGGCGTAGCAACTGCTCGGCCCGACGGTCGAGCCACAGCTCAAGCCTGGCGGCGACGAACGGACGGTTGCTACTCACGGCGGACACCCTAACGGCATCCGTCGGCGGCACCGACGAGCCACGCACCCCGCGGGCGTGGGATCATGGCGCAATGACCTCCGGACTGCTGCCCAAGCCCCTGCGTGACGCCATCGTGGCGTGCGGCTACTTCCCCGAGGTCATCGAGTCGACGGTGGCCCGTGCGCTGGGGTCCGAGACGATCGAGGCGTCCTGCGTCCATCACGAGGCGACGTTCGACAGCGATGAGTTGCACCGGCACGTCACCGTGTTGGTCCTGACGCCGACGCGGTTCCTGGTCAGCCACACCGACGACGGCGAGTCGCCGGGCGTCGGTCAGGCCCTCGCCACCGTCGAGTCGGTGCCGCTGCGCAGCGTCCGGTCGGTGAGCGTGACCAGCGTCGTCTCGAACCCGGCGCGCTACCGCCGCGGGGCCACCCCCGACGAAGTGTGGCTCGCCGTCGGCTGGGGCGCGATGCGGCGGGTGGAGATCGTGCCGGCCAGCTGCGGCGATCCGAACTGCGAGGCCGATCACGGCTACGACGCGCAGAACCTGGACGACGACCTCACCATCCGGATGAGCGTCGCGGCCGACGGCGACGACAGCGTCGCCCGCCTCATCGCGTTCGCCACCGCACTCCAGGTCGCGACCAGCTAGGCGATGACCGCACCCGTCGTACCCCGCTACGGGGCGTCCAGTCTGGTCGAGCTGATGCCCGCCATCGGCGCCCATCTCGGCCTGCCGGGGTGCGTCGACGTCCTCGATCTTCCGGACGCCGAGCGTTACGTCGTCCTGCTCATCGACGGGCTCGGGCAGACGAACGTGGCGGCGTCCAAAGGCCTCGCCCCGTATCTGGCGAGCCGGCCCGACACCCGGACGCTGACCTCGGTGACGCCCACCACCACCGCCACGGCCCTCACGTCGCTGGGCACCGGCCTGGACCCCGGCCAGCACGGGGTCGCCGGCTACTCCTTCCGGCACCCCTTCAGCACGGGCGTCCTGAACATGCTGGCGTGGGAGCCCGGGCTGTCCGGGCTGGACGTCCAGCCGCGGCTCACCCTCTTCGAACGGCTCGCCCGGGCCGGGATCGCCACCACGTCCGTGCTGCCGACCCGGTTCTCGGGCAGCGGCCTGACGGAGGCCGGCCTGCGCGGCGCCCGCTTCAGCCCCGTCGACGACGAGACGGACGGCGCGCGGCGCATCGAGCAGGTGGTGGACGCTTCCGCCGCCGGCGAGCGGTCCTTCGTGTACGTGTACGAGCGTTCCCTCGACCACATCGGGCACGGGGTGGGCTGGCGGAGCGAGGAGTGGTCCGCGGCCCTGGCTGAGGTGGATCGGCTGGCCGCCGACCTGCGCAGCGCCTTGCCGGACGCGACACGCCTCGTCATCACCGCCGACCACGGCATGATCGACGTCCCCGCGGACGAACGGGTCATCGTCGAACGCGAGCCCGACCTGCTCGCCGGCGTGGAACTCCTCGCCGGGGAAGGCCGCTTTCGGCAGCTCTACACGGCCGAGCCGGACGCCGTGGCGTCCCGCTGGAACGACCACCTGCAAGACCGAGCCTGGGTGCGGACGCGTGCCGAGGCCGTCGACGAAGCCTGGTTCGGGTACGTCACCCCCCAGATGGCGCCGCGCTTCGGCGACGTGGTCGTGGCGATGAGAGGGACAGGTGCCGTCATGACCCGAGCGCTCCCGCGTGAGCTCAAACTGATCGGCATGCACGGATCGTTGACCGCTGACGAGATGCTCGTCCCGTTGATCGTGGAGTAAGCCATGGCACAACTGACCTTCTTCACCGGCCCGATGAACTGTGGCAAGTCCACCCTGGCGCTCCAGATCGACTACACCGAGTCGTCCGCCGGACGCCGAGGCGTCCGGTTCACCTGTAAGGACCGGGGCGGAGAGTCCGTGATCTCGTCCCGGATCGGTCTGTCCGAGGACGCCGTCGAAGTCACCTCGGACCTGGACTTTTGGGCGTTCGTCGTGGCGGAGTTCACCGCAGGCCGGCGGATCGACTACCTGGTCTGCGACGAGGCCCAGTTCTACGCGGCGGAGCAGATCGACCAGCTCGCCCACATCGTCGACGACCTGGGCATCGACGTGCACTGCTTCGGCATCCTGCACGACTTCCGGACGGCGATGTTTCCTGCCTCGGCGCGACTGGTCGAGCTGGCCGACCGCATCGAGATGCTGCAGGCCCGGCCGCGGTGCTGGTGCGGCCAGCCCGCCACCCACAACGCCCGAACCGTGGGCGGGGTGATGGTGACCGAGGGCAGCCAGGTCGTCGTCGGTGACACCGCCGGCGATGCCGAGGTCGCGTACGAAGTGCTGTGTCGCAAACACCACCGTCGTCGTGAGAACTCGGCCGTGGTCAACGTCGATCTCACTCCGGACCCGCTCCCGTTCGGAGCGGCCGAGTAGTCAGCGCGGGTCTTTGCCCTGGCGCGGGGCGCCGAACATGATCTCGTCCCAGCTGGGGACGGACGCGCGCCGGGACCGCTTGGGCTGCTTCGGGGCGGGCGGCGCGGCCTGCTCGATGAGGGCCGGCTGCTCGGCCTCGTCAACAACGGCCGCCGGAGCGGCGTCCAGGTCGAACGGGCCGCCGCTCGCCGCGGCCTCGGTGCGCGACGGCCGCGGACGCCACCGCGGCTGCGCCGCGTCGTCCAGCGGCGCCGGCTCCGGGTCGGGCTCGGCGACGACCGGGTCCGTGACGGGATTGACCAGCCCGGTGTAGATCTTCACGGAGTCCTCGTCGAAGGAAGCCAGCAGGTCGTACAGCGCGTCCATCTGCGGATCGCTGCGGCCCACCAATTCGTAGACACCGTCCACCTCGGCGAGGTCGCCGTCGGCGTAGGCGTCGTCGGTCTCGGCGTCCTCCGGCGCGGGGCTCTGCAGGGCCCGGACGATCGCCAGTTCGTCGTCCTCGGCGACCGGACGGGCCGGTTGACCACTGGCCACGGCGGACGCCTCTCCGATCATCCAGCGCGCGTCGTCGTCACCTGCGACCGAGAACCGTCCGGCAAGGTCGAACACGAACGTGGCCCGGTGTCGGCGTCCGGACTTCTCGAACGCTGCGGTGATCTGCCAGCGACGGGCGCCCAGCAGCGCGGCGTCCCACTCGACGGTGTCGGGGTCGATGCCGCGGGCAACGAGCGCCTCGATGGCGGCGTTGCGCAGTGACCGGTGAGAGGTCGACTCCCCGCGTCGGCGGACGGGGCTCGTCAACGCCAACCCCGCCACGTGGCTGCGCTCGGCCAGCACCGGCCCCGCAAAGGGCTCGATGCGCTCGACGGAGACCCCGGCCGCCTGGGCGACATCGTCCACGGACTCGCCGGCCCTGATGCGGGCCTGGATGTCACGCGGCCTCAGTGCACTGTCCATCTGGCATCTTTCGTGGTCGTGTTCGAAGTCGTGGGTGGCTGCTGGTGAGTAACCTACCGCCTCGACCGACGATTGTGCCGCTGGCAAGGTCGGGGATCGCGCCACGCCGGGCCCGCTGGCGTGCCGCTGGACACCCCGATTCACGACCACAACCTGCACTCCTTGCCGTCATGTGATATTCATGCCTCGGTTCAGCGGAGTCACCTTCAGGAAAGGAACCATGGCCACCGACTACGACGCACCTCGCAAGACCGACGAGGAGAGCGAAGACAGCATCGAAGAACTCAAGACCCGCCGCAATGACAAGAATTCCGGCAAGGTCGACGAGGATGAGGTAGAGGCCGCCGAGACGTTCGAGTTGCCCGGCGCGGACCTGTCGCACGAGGAGTTGACCGTCCGGGTGCTGCCCCGTCAGGCGGACGAGTTCACCTGCTCATCATGCTTCCTGGTGAAGCACCGCAGCCAGATCGCCGAAGAGAAGAACGGCGTCCTCTACTGCGTCGACTGCGCGGGCTGAGCGGGCCCGCTCCAGCCTGAGCCCACTACAGCTTGAGGTTGACCGAGCGCGTGCTCGGAGGCTGTTCGCCGGTGAACTTGGCCCAGCGCCCGGCGGCGAACCGGTTGGCGGCGACGCCCAAGATTCCGATGCCGATCGCGTTCGCGAGCACCCAGGCGAACGCCTTGTTGGGGGGCGTGCTGGGGTCGTTGGGCTCCGGCGGCTCCTCGCCGGTCACCGACCGCCACACCGACTCCACGATCTTGTTCGCCACCACGGCGGTCGCCGCGGCGATCGCGCCCGAGTAGGCGTTGAACATCAGGTTGCGCGTGACTGCCATCTCGACTCCCGGGCCAGGTAGGCGGCCTTGTCCGGCCGCCGATGCGCTCCCATCCTAGGCGGCGTCCGGTTGCATCGCGCTAGGTTGTCTTCGTGGAGACAGCAAGCGTCAGGCGGCAAGGGGACACCGTGCCCGCGTCGTCGTACACCGAGCGCCTGTACGCCCCCTGGTCCTACTGGGTCATCGCTTTCGGGGTCGGACTGTCCTTCGTCACGGCGATCGGGTGGTACCTAGGTCCTTGGTACGCCGTGGGCTCCGCCATCCTGACCGCGTGCGGGATCGCCACCGTGTTGCTGTGGGTCGGCAGCGTGCGCATCCGCGTCGACTCGCGGGGGCTGTGGGTGGGTCGATCCTTGCTGGAGTGGGAGTATCTCGGCCCGGTCACCGCCTTGGACGCCGAGTCCAGCCGCCTCCGCCTCGGCCGGGACGCCGACCTGAGGGCGTTCGTGGTCACGCGGCCCTTCTTGCTCAAAGCGGTCGAGGTGGGCGTCCGCGATGCGGCCGACCCGCATCCGTACTGGCTCGTCGGCACCCGCTCGCCCGCCGGCTTGGCCCGCGCGCTGACCTCCCCGAATCGCCCCGGGCCAGCCTCGTGAGCGTCGAGGAGCCGATCGTGCAGATCGTGCGCCTCGATCCCGAGCTGCCGCTGCCGCGCTACGCCCATCCCGGCGATGCCGGTGCGGACCTGTGCACGGCGATCGACGCCGTGCTCGCCCCCGGCGAGCGTCGCCTGTTGCCGACAGGCGTTGCCCTGGCCGTGCCCGAGGGCTGGGCCGCCTTCGTCCACCCCCGATCGGGCCTGGCCGCACGGTCGGGCATCACGATCGTGAACGCGCCCGGCACGGTGGACGCCGGCTACCGGGGCGAGATCAAGGTCTGCTTGTTGAACACCGACCGGGAGCGGACGGTTGAGCTGTCGCGCGGCGATCTCATCGCACAGCTGGTCTTCCAACGCGTAGGACGCGCTGTGTTCACCGAGGTGTCGGCACTAACCTCGACGGAGCGTGGCGGGAACGGCCACGGCTCCACCGGGGGCATCCAGACCTGGCGCCGAGATCCGGACGCCGCGCAGATCGAGGAGTAGACGTGATCTTTGGACGACGTGACCGTGCTGTCCAGCCGGACGAGGCTGACCTGACGGCGTCCGAGGACGGGACAGAACCGGAGACGGCGGACGGAGCCGACGAGGCGTCCACGGTCAGCCACGATCCCCGCGCAGACGGACCCTTCGACGCCTCGGAGGTCGACCTCACCGGCGACGCGGTGTCCCGGCTGGCGCTGGGACCCCTGACCATCACCCCGTTCGAGGGCATGGGACTGCAGTTCCAGGGCGACACGCAGACACAGACGATCTACTCGGCTCTCGCCATGCACGAGAACTCCGGCCTGCAGCTCGAGCTCTTCGCGGCGCCGACCAGCGGGGGACTGGCCGACGAACTGCGCGAGGACGCCGTCGAGGAGGCCGAGCAGCAAGGCGGCACGGCCGAGGTCCAGGACGGACCCTTCGGGCTCGAGCTCAAGCGCGTGCTGCCCATGGAGGGCCCCGAAGGCGAGCAGCTGTTCCACGTGTCGCGGGTGTGGCTGGTCGACGGTCCGCGCTGGGTGCTGCGCGGCACGGTGATGGGCCAGGCGGCACTCGTCGCCGGCGAGGAGGAGCCGGCTGACGTTTTCGCCGAGTTCTTCCGCAACGTCATCGTCCACCGCGACGATGCGCCGCGCGTCCCCGGCGAGTTGATCACGCTCGTCCTGCCGGACCTGCCCGGCGCCGAGGGCTGACCATTGCCGTCGCCGCTACGCCGCTGGCTCGGCCGCATCGGAGTCGGGTCCGAGGAGGGGGCCTGGGAGGATCCCCGGCTGAGCGCCCAGCGCTCGACCGCGGACAAGATCGCCGAGGCGTCCGATCGGCAATACGTCGTGCTCAAGGGCACCATCAGGTCTGTGTCGGAAGTGCAGCGCGCGACGGCCAACTGGCTCGAGGCTCAGCTCGACGACGGCACGGCCACGGTGACGCTGGTCTGGATGGGCCGCCCGTCGATCCCGGGCATCGAGCCGGGACGCGTCCTCAAGGCCGAGGGACGCCTCAGCGACGCCGACGGCAAGCGGAAGATCTACAACCCCCTGTACACGCTGCTCTGAGGCTCACTCGGCCTCGAGCGTCGAGCGCCGTCCCCCCGGAGCCAGGTACTCGGTCAGGGCGAGCTCGTGGGCCGGGTCGCCGATGAGCAGCAGCTCATCGCCACCCGCCAAGGTGGTGTCCGCCTGCGGCGGGCGAGCCTGACGATCGCGGATCAGGGCCACCACCACGAAGTCGCCCGGCAGCTCCAGCTCACCGACGCGGCGGCCGATCTGCGGACTCGTGTGCGGCAGGGTCATCTCGACCAAGTTGGTGGTGCCGCCCCGGAAGCTGAACAGCCGGACGAGGTCACCCACGGTCACGGCCTCCTCGACCAGGGCGCAGATCAGCCGCGGCGTCGAGACCGCGACATCCACGCCCCAGACGTCGTCGAACATCCATTCGTTGCTCGGATGGTTCACCCGGGCGACCGTCCGCGGCACCGAGAACTCCGTCTTGGCGAGCAGGGAGTGCACCAGGTTCGCCTTGTCGTCGCCAGTCGCGGCGATGGCGACGTCGCACTGGTCCAGGCGCGCCTCTTCGAGGGAGTCGACCTCGCAGGCGTCCGCGAGCAACCAGTCGGCCCCGGGAACGCTGTCGGTCTTGATGGCCGCAGGCTCCCGATCGATCAGCAGCACCTTGTGCCCGTTCGCGAGCAGTTCCCTGGCGATAGAGCGTCCGACGTTGCCGGCCCCGGCGATTGCCACGCGCATGTTGTTGCCCCTAGTTCTTGGCCGGCGGGTTGCCGAGGATCGTCTCGATGGAGTCCACGTCGGTGTTGGCGCAGCCGACGTAGATCAGGTCGCCGTCCTGCACGATCGTCTGCTCGTCCGGGACCATGCCCTGGCCGAACCGCAGGATGAACGGGATCGGCGCCGACGCAGCCTTCTGCAGGTCCCGGACGCGGCGCCCGACCCAGCCCACGTGCGCCGAGACCTGGATCAACCGCACCGTGCCGGACGGGTCGCGCCACTGCGGCTCGGAGCCTTCGGGCAGCAGTCGCCGCAGCACCTGGTCGGACGCCCACCGCACGGTCGCGACGGACGGGATGCCCAAGCGCTCGTAGACCGCGGCGCGGCCCTGGTCGTAGATGCGGGCGACGACGTTGTGGACGCCGTACGTCTCGCGGACGACGCGCGCGGCCAGGATGTTGCTGTTGTCACCCGAAGACACCGCGGCGAAGCCGTCGGCCTCCTTGATGCCCGCCGCCTCCAGCACCTTGCGGTCGAAGCCGACACCCTTGACGGTGCGCCCGCGGTACGACGGGCCGAGCCGGCGGAAGGCGTCCGGATCGATGTCGATCACCGCGACGGAGTGGCCGCGCCGCTCCAGGCTCCGCGCCAGCGAAGAGCCCACGCGTCCGCAGCCCATGATGACGACGTGCACGATCAATCCCTTTCGGCGGGTTCACCGACCGGGTCACCGGGTCGGCGTCGCTAGAGTCTAACGCCGTGGACTCCAGCGACAGCGACTCTTTGATCGGCCCCCTGCGGGTCACCAAGGTCGCCCACGGCGGCCACTGGGTGGCCCGCACCGAGGACGGCCGGGTGGTCTTCCTGCGCGGGGCGCTCGAGGGTGAACTGGTCCGGGCACGCATCACGGCCACGGCCAAACGCCATGCGTTCGCCGACGTCATGGAGGTGCTGGAGGCGAGCCCCGACCGCGTGCTGACGCCGTGCGGCATCGCCGATCGATGCGGCGGGTGCGACTTCCAGCACGTCCGCCCGGCCGCGCAGCTCGAGCTGAAACGCCAGGTTGTCGCCGAGCAACTCGGACGCCTCGCAGGCTTGGCCTGGACAGGTCAGGTCGAGGCCGTCCCGCCGGTTGAGCGCTGGCGCACCAGGGTCAGGTACCACTCCGACGGTGAGGCGTGGGGGATGCATCCGGCACGGTCGCACGCGGTGACGCCGTTGCCCGAGGCAGGGTGCCTGATCGCGGCCGAGGAGCTTTTGGCGCCGCCCGTATCGGCGTCTGCTGGCGGCAGCATCGTAGGCGTGGCCTCCGCCGACGGCGTCCGGTGGTTCTCGAACGAAACGAATGACACGGTCCTGGAACAGGCCGCCCGACGCACCTGGCGGGTTGCGGCGGACGGCTTCTGGCAGGTCCACCCGGCTGCGGCGGACACGCTGGTCGACGCCGTCTTGACCGGCTTGGCGCCCCGGGCGGGGGAGTCCGCGTTCGACCTCTATTGCGGTGTCGGGCTGTTCGCCGGGGCGCTCGTGGATCGCGGGGTGTCGGTGGTCGGCGTCGAGGGCAGCAAGACGGCCGTCTGTCACGCGCGGACCAACGTGCCGGAGGCGTCCTTCCTCGCCGGATCGGTCGACAAGGCCCTCCGGCGACTGCCCAGGGCGGTCGACCTGGTCGTGCTGGATCCGCCCCGAGTCGGGGCCGGGGCGTCCGTGCTGGGAGAGATCCTCGGACGCCGTCCGCGGGCCGTGGCGTACGTGGCCTGCGATCCTGCGTCCTTGGCGCGGGACCTGGGCCTCGCGCTGGCCGCCGGCTGGCGGGTCGACTCGCTGCGCGCGTTCGACCTTTTTCCCATGACGCACCACGTCGAATGCGTCGCGATCCTGCAGCCGGACGACTGAGCCCGCCATCTGCGGACGCCGCACGTCGAGATCGTCTCGACTCTGGCAGGCTTGCGCACTAGACATGTAGTCAGACGTCGACGCGAGGACTACTATCTCGATGTCGAGAGAAATGCTCGCGTTTCAATGCCCGATCAGGAGTGAGCCCATGAGCGCCAACAGCTTCGGAGCCAAGACCACGTTGGACGTGGCCGGCAAGCAGTACGAGATCTTCAAGGTGGACGCCGTTCCGGGCTCCGACACCCTGCCCTACAGCCTGAAGGTCCTCCTTGAGAACCTGCTGCGGACCGAGGACGGCGCCAACATCACGGCCGCCGACATCGCCGCGCTGGGGGAGTGGGTGGCCGACAGCGAGCCCGATCGCGAGATCCAGTTCACGCCGGCCCGCGTCATCATGCAGGACTTCACCGGCGTCGCCTGCGTCGTCGACCTGGCCACCATGCGGCAGGCCGTCGCCGACCTGGGTGGGGACGCGTCCAAGATCAATCCGCTGGCGCCCGCCGAGCTCGTGATCGACCATTCGGTCATCGCCGAGTACTTCGGCACGCCCGATGCGCTGACCAAGAACGTCGACGTCGAGTACCAGCGCAACGAGGAGCGCTACAAGCTGCTGCGCTGGGCGCAGACCGCGTTCGACGAGTTCAAGGTCGTCCCGCCGGGCACCGGCATCGTCCACCAGGTCAACATCGAGAACCTGGCCCGGGTGGTCTTCGCCCGCGAGGTCAACGGCGTCCTGCAGGCCTACCCCGACACCTGCGTCGGCACCGACAGCCACACCACCATGGTCAACGGCCTCGGCGTCGTCGGCTGGGGCGTCGGCGGCATCGAGGCCGAGGCGGCCATGCTCGGCCAGCCGATTTCGATGCTCATTCCGCGCGTGGTCGGCTTCAAGCTGTCCGGCAAGCTGAACGACGGTGTGACCGCGACCGACCTCGTGTTGACGATCACCGAGATGCTGCGCAAGCACGGCGTCGTCGGCAAGTTCGTCGAGTTCTACGGACCCGGCGTCTCGCAGATCCCGCTGGCCAATCGCGCCACGATCGCCAACATGAGCCCCGAGTTCGGCTCGACGATCGGCGTCTTCCCGATCGACTCGAAGACGACCGACTACCTACGCATGACCGGACGCAGCGAGGAGCAGATCGCCCTCGTCGAGGCGTACGCCAAGGCGCAGGGCATGTGGCTCGACCCGGAGGCCGAGGCCCGCTACAGCGAGAAGCTGTCGCTGGACCTGTCGACCGTCGTCCCCAGCACCTCCGGACCCAAGCGCCCGCAGGATCGCATCGTGCTGGCCGAGAGCAAGGCCAAGTACGCCGCCGCCATCCCGACCTACACCGAGGACGTCGCCAAGGCGGTGCCTGTCACCCTGGCCGACGGCACGTCGTTCGAGCTCAAGAACGGCGCCGTCACGGTCGCCGCGATCACGTCCTGCACGAACACGTCCAACCCGTCGGTCATGCTGGGCGCCGCGCTGGTCGCCAAGAAGGCCTACGACCTCGGCCTCAAGCCGAAGCCCTGGGTCAAGACGACCGTCGCCCCCGGCTCGCAGGTGGTCACCGACTACTACGCCAAGTCCGGCCTGCAGCAGTACCTGGACGCCCTCGGCTTCAACACCGTCGGCTACGGCTGCGTCACGTGCATCGGCAACACCGGCCCGCTCATCCCCGAGGTCAGCAAGGCGATCAACGACAACAACCTCGCGGTGACGGCCGTCTTGTCGGGCAACCGCAACTTCGAGGGACGCATCAGCCCCGACGTGAAGATGAACTACCTGGCGTCCCCGCCGTTGGTCATCGTCTACGCGCTGGCCGGAACGATGGACATCGACCTCGCGTCCGAGCCGATCGGCCAGGGCGCGGACGGCCGTGACGTGTTCATGGCCGACGTCTGGCCGACCACCGAGGAGATCGAGGCGGTCGTGGCCGAGTCGATCAGCGCCGACATGTTCGCCTCGCGGTACGCCGACGTCTTCGCCGGCGACGCCCGCTGGCAGAACCTGCCGACCCCCTCGGGCGAGCTGTTCGCGTGGGACGAGGCGTCCACGTACATCCGCCGCGCGCCGTACTTCGACGGCATGCCGGCCACGCCGGAGCCCGTCAAGGACGTGCTGGGCGCGCGCGCGTTCATGAAGCTGGGCGACTCGGTCACGACCGACCACATCAGCCCGGCCGGCTCGATCAAGCCCGAGACCCCCGCTGGCCAGTACCTCAGCGGACACGGCGTGGCACGCGGCGACTTCAACAGCCTCGGCTCACGTCGTGGTAACCACGAGGTCATGATCCGCGGCACCTTCGCCAACATCCGGCTGCGCAACCAGATCGCCCCCGGCACCGAAGGTGGCTTCACGCGCGACTTCACCCAGCCGGACGGCCCCGTCGTCTACGCCTTCGACGCCGCCGAGAACTACGCCAAGGCCGGCGTCCCGCTGGTCGTGCTCGCCGGCAAGGAGTACGGCTCGGGATCGTCCCGCGACTGGGCCGCGAAGGGCACCACGCTGCTGGGCGTCAAGGTCGTCATCGCCGAGAGCTACGAGCGCATCCACCGGTCGAACCTCATCGGCATGGGCGTCATCCCGCTGCAGTTCCCCGACGGCGAGAACGCCGACTCGCTGGGTCTCGACGGCACCGAGGTCTACGACGTCACCGGCATCGAGGCCCTCAACGCGGGCACGACCCCGAAGACGGTGCACGTCGCGGCCACCAAGGCGAACGGCTCCGTCATCGAGTTCGAGGCTCCGTTGCGGATCGACACCCCCGGCGAGGCCGACTACTACCGCAACGGCGGCATCCTGCAGTACGTGCTGAGGTCGCTGCTCACCAAGTGACGACGTTGATCGCCTCGGAGGCGTCCGATGGGGCGTAAGCGGGCCAAGCCCGTAGCGCGGCCGTTGGACGCCTCCGTCGCGGTCTCGCGGCGGGTAGCACCCGTCCGCGGAGCCCGGCTGGCGTGGTCCTACGTCGCGGCCATCGTCGGCGGCATGATCGCCGGCCTTGGCGCTGCCATCGCGGACGGCATCCAGTCGACGACCTGCGATGACGCCACCTGCTCGCTGGGCGTCTTCCTGATCGGAGGCCTGATCGGCGGACTGGTCGCCGTCTCGGTCGTCGCGCCCCTGTTCCGGCTCGGCTGGGAGTGGTGGCTCGTCGGCGTCACCGCCGTGCTCGCGATGCCGACGATCCTTGACCTGGCGGGCTCGTGGGGCTGGCTGGCGCTGATGCTGGCCCCGGGCATCGCCGCCCTGGCGACCTGGACGGGCCCGGAGCGGTCGCGCTGGCGTCCGTGGGTCATCGCCGGGGTCTGCGTTCTGATCAGCGCGCTCGTCCTGCTCGGCACCTTCCTGGACAGTTGAGCCAGTTAGCACACCTGTTCTAATATGCGAACGGGAGGTGCGATGTCCAGAGGGTTCACGCAGGCAACAGCGCCGGCGGTTGGCCGGTCACGCCGACCCGTCGGGACGACCGACAACTATGTGCCTCCGGGGTGGCCTTCGGCGGTCCGTCCCGCGCGTTCGCCGGACTGGGAGCGCACGGCGTCCGCGTTCCTCCTGGACGCCTGCCCGCCCGATACCCGCGGCTACGCCGTGCTCCGCAAGCATCCGATCGTGCTGGCCATGTTCGCCCTGCGGTGCGTCGACGCCCAGCTCGCGGCCTGCCGCGAGGCTCTGAGTGCCTGCCGGGCCGATCTCGACGACTTCGTTCCCGCCGACGCCATCGCGGACGCCTCGCAGGCCTGGCTCGAACTCGAGGCCGGGCTGGTCCGGCAGCGCCGAGAGGTCGCGCTCGTCGACGAGGCGCTGCGCGGGGGAGTCTTCATTCGACGGCTGTGATGCACGACGTGGGGCCGATGGGCCGAGACCGTAGTCCGGGCTAGAATCGCCGCCATGTCGGTGCTGGATCGGATTCGTGAGCCCCGTGATCTGCGCGCCCTGACCGGTGCCGAGTTGGACGCGTTGGCCGCGGAGATCCGCACCTTCCTGATCCGTCACGTCAGCCGCACGGGCGGGCATCTGGGCCCCAACCTCGGGGTGGTGGAGCTGACGCTCGCCCTGCACCGCGTGTTCGACAGCCCGCGCGACCCGATCATTTTCGACACGGGCCATCAGAGCTACGTTCACAAGATGTTGACCGGACGCCGTGAGGGCTTCGCTCAGCTGCGCCAGAAGGGCGGCCTGTCGGGCTACCCCTCGCGTGCCGAGTCCGGCCACGACTGGGTCGAGAACAGCCACGCCTCGACGTCGCTGTCCTGGGCCGAAGGCCTGGCCCGCGCCTTTCAGCTGAGGGGCGAGAAGACCCGCACCGTCGTCGCGGTGATCGGCGACGGCGCCCTGACCGGCGGCATGGCCTGGGAGGCGCTCAACAACATCGCGATCCAGCCCGACCTGAGGCTGACCATCGTCGTCAACGACAACGGGCGCAGCTACACGCCGACGGTCGGGGGGCTGGCGTCCCATCTTCAGGGCCTGCGCACCGACAAGCGCTACGAGCAGGCGCTGCGGGCCATCAAGGAGGGGGTCCGCGCCACGCCGCTCGTCGGCGGGCCGGTCTACGGGCTGATGCACGGCTTCAAGGCCGGGGTGAAGGACGTCCTCGCGCCGCAGGGCCTCTTCTCGGACCTGGGCCTGAAGTACATCGGCCCCGTCGACGGGCATCACCTGGGCGCCCTGGAGGCCGCGCTGGAGGCGGCGCGCCAGTTCGAGGGTCCGGTGATCGTGCACGTCATCACCGAGAAGGGAAAGGGCTACCTGCCCGCCGAGCAGCACGACGAGGACCGCTTCCACGCGGTCAACAAGATCGACGAGCTGACGGGCGCGCCGCTGACCACAGCGGCGAAGCGCACCTGGACCAAGGCCTTCTCCGAGCAGATGGTCCATCTGGGCGAGGGGCGTCCGGACGTTGTGGCGATCACGGCCGCGATGCTGCACCCCGTCGGGCTCGGGCCCTTCGCCGAGGCGTTCCCCGATCGCTGCTTCGACGTGGGCATCGCCGAACAGCACGCGGTCACCTTCGCCGCCGGACTGGCCCGCGGCGGGTTCCATCCCGTCGTCGCCCTGTACGCGACCTTCCTCAACCGGGCGTTCGACCAGGTCCTCATGGACGTCGCCCTGCACAAGCTCGGCGTCACCTTCGTGCTCGACCGGGCGGGCCTCACGGGCCCCGACGGCGCGAGCCACAACGGCATGTGGGACCACTCGATCATGGGCCTCGTTCCCGGGCTTCACCTCGCTGCGCCGCGCGACGAGACGCGCCTCATCGAGGCCCTCGAGTGCGCCGTCGCCATCTCGGACGCCCCCACGGTGATCCGCTTCTCCAAGGAGGCCGTGCCCCCGCCGCTGCCCGCGCTCCGTCGCGTCGGTCAGGTCGACGTCTTGGCGGACGCCCCGGGCGCCCGCCTGCTCGTGGTGGGCTACGGCCAGTTCGCGAGCCTCGCCGCCGACATCGGACGCCGCCTCGGCGACCAGGGCGTCCCCTGCACGGTGGTCGACCCGGTGTGGTCGCTGCCGGTCAGCGCCGACCTGGTTGACCTGTGTCGCGACTACGAGCACGTCGTCACGGTCGAGGACAGCCTCGTCGTGGGCGGCCTGGGTGCCCGCCTCGCTCTCGCCCTGCAGGACGCGAGCGTGCCGACGACGATCAAGAACGTCGGGATCCCGGCCAGCTTCCTGGATCACGCGTCCCGCGACGAACTCATCGACTCTCTCGGGCTGTCGGCCCAGGCGATCGCCCGCCAGCTGGTGGAACGCGCCGCGGCTGCAGACGATGCGTCCACGGCGGCGCGCTCAGGCGTCCGCAACCACCTCGACTAGTCCGACAGCAACGCCGTCAGCAGTGGGACGACCTGCTCACGCTGCCACGGCCGGACCAGGCGCTCGGCGAGGAAGGCATCCACGTCGGCCTCGGACGCCGGTGGCGGCTCCCAGGCGAGCCGGCGGACGGCGTCCGGGGAAATCAGATTCTCCACGGGCAGGCTCAGCTCCTCGGCGCGGGCGACGGTGGCGGGCCGGATCCGGTTCCACCGCTCGAATGCCTCCGGGTGACGCTTGGCCCACGTCCGGGGCGGCGGCGGCCCGTCTGGCTGGACGCTGACGGCAGGAAGCTCGTCCTTGGTCAGGGCGCATGCGGTCGCGAGGGCGGCCACGAAACTCTCTTCGTAGCGGTTGGCGATCCGCCAGGAGAAGCCCTTGACCGCGCGCAGATCGCTGCGGTCGACCGCGCCGCGCTCCGGGGTGGCCCGAGCAGCGACCTCGCTGATGGCGAGGTCTGACAGGACGCGTCCGGGCGCACGATCGAGACGGCGAGCGATCGAATCGCGCGTCTCCCACAGCTCCCGGACGATCGCCAGCTGCCGGGCTGAGCGCAGCTGGTGAATGCCCGACGTGCGCCGCCACGGCTCCTCACGCCGGGTGACGGGGTCGCCAGCGTGCCGGGCGAGGTGCTCGAACTCCTGCCGCGCCCACTCTTGTTTGCCCGCGGCCCGCAGCTCGTCGGCGGCCCAGTCCCGCAGCTCGCAGAGCAGCTCGACGTCCAGGGCCGCGTAGCTCAGCCAGTCGGCGGGCAGCGGCCGCTTGGACCAGTCCGCCGCCGAGTGCTCCTTCGCCAGCGTTTTGCCGAAGGCCCGCTCGAGCAGGGATGCCAACGACACGCGCGGCAGGCCGAGGAGGCGTCCGGCCAGCTCCGTGTCGAACAGGGTGTCGGGCAGGAGGTCGACCTCGGCCAGGCAGGGCAGGTCCTGCTGCGCGGCGTGCACGATCCACTCGACGTCGGACAGGGCAGCGGCCAGCTCCGACAGGTCAGCCCGCTCGCGGCCCTCTTCGAGGGCGACGGGGTCGAGCAGGACGGTTCCAGCTCCCGGGCGGCGCAGCTGGATCAGATAAGCCTTGGCCGAGTAGCGGAAGCTCTGGGCTCGCTCGGTGTCGACCGCCAGGGGACCGTGCCCCGCTCGCAGCCGCGCGATGGCGGCGTCCAGCGCGGCCGGAGTGTCCACCAATGCGGGGACGCCGTCGGCCGGCTCGCTGATCAGGAGCGGCTTCGGCTCCTCGCCTGCCGGCGCCTCGGCCGCACGCTTAGGGTCAAGACTCACCGTCGACGCTTCCCGTGGCGGCTCAGTGGGAGGGGGACGACGCCCTCCGGCAGCGGGGGGAGCCCGGCCACCATGCAGAGCAGGTCTTGCCAGGCGTGCACGTGGGCGGCGATGTCACTGCCGAGGTTGATGGTGGGCGTCCACGAGGCGCGGATCTCCACCTCGATGCGCTGCGGGTCGTCCTCCATCGAACCGAAGGACTGCGACGAGACGGCGGTCACGGTGCCGGACGGCGAGCCGTAGTCCGCGGACCGCCGATCGAGGGCGTCCACCAGCCAGGACCAGCCGACCGGGGCCAGCAGGGGATCGGTGCCCATCTCGGCGTCCACGTCGGCCCGGGCGTACGTGACGCACCGGAAGGTGCCGTCCCAGGCCGGGTTGCCGGCCGGATCGTGCAGCAGGACGAGTCGTCCGCTGCCGACCTCCGCGTCCCCGTCGAGGACCTCGGCGGCGATGGCGAGCGCGTAGGGCGCGATGCGCTGGGGGGCGGGGATCTCTTCGACCGCCAACTCCGGACGCCACGGCATGGCCAGCAGCGTCGCGGCTGCCTCGTCGAAGACCCGCGAGACTGGATGACTGTTGACGCCCACGGGCTCAGGCTAGGCCGACACCCGACAAACTCAGGCGGGGCGCGCCGACGGGTGGCGCCTCGGGGGCCGGGTCAGGCAGGCGTGTGGACGAGGCAGACGGAGTTGATGCAGTACCGCTGATCGGTCGGCGTGTCGTAGCCCTCGCCCTCGAACACGTGGCCCAGATGGCTGTCGCAGGCCGCGCAGCGGACCTCGACGCGGGGGCGTCCGGGCAGTGAGGCGTCCGTGACGTAGCGCACTCGGTCGTCGGCTGCAGGCGCGTAGAACGACGGCCAGCCGCAGTGCGAGGAGAACTTCTCGGTGCTCGTGAACAACTCGGCACCGCAGGCACGGCAGGCGTACGTGCCAGGCTCACTGAACTCGTTGTAGGCGCCCGTGCCCGGACGCTCCGTACCGGCTTCGCGCAACACGTGGTACTCGAACGGGGTCAGCTTCGCCCGCCACTCGTCAGGAGTCAGCAGGACGCGGGGCACGTTGTCGGTCACGGCGCCATCCTGCCCGGTGGGAGCCAAAGACCCAAGGGAGCGTCCGGGTTGGGGGCGCGTCGCTTCCCTTCGCCCGGGCCGGGAGGCCACACTTCGTCCATGGCCAAGACCGCGTACGTCAAGGGTGGCAAGCCCCTGTCCCAACTCCTCCGCGCCCCCTCTGGAGCCGTCGACATCAGGTCCATTCCCACGGACGCCAGCCCGGGCTACCCCGGGAGAGGCAAGTCGGACGCCGAGGCGTCCCGCCTCGTCCTGGCCTCCGTCCTGGGTGACCTGCAGGAGCGCATGTACGCGGACGGGAAGGCGAAGCCGGAGACCGCCAAGCGCGTGCTGTTGATCCTGCAGGGCATGGACACGTCTGGGAAGGGCGGGATCATCCGGCACGCGATCGGCCTCGTCGACCCCCAGGGCATCCAAATCAAGGCGTTCAAGGCCCCCACGGCCGAGGAGCGGGCCCACGACTTCCTGTGGCGCATCACGAATGCCCTGCCTGGGCCGGGCATGATCGGCATCTTCGACCGCTCGCAGTACGAGGACGTCCTGATCGTGCGCGTGGAGCAGCTGGTGCCGCAGGACGTCTGGGAGGCCCGCTACGACCAGATCAACGCGTGGGAGGCCGCTCGGGTCGCCGAGGGGTACACCCTCATCAAGTGCTTCCTGCACGTCTCCAAGGAGGAGCAGAAGAAGCGGCTCGCCGCTCGACTGGTCGGCCCCGACAAGTACTGGAAGTACAACCCGGGCGATCTCGACAGCCGCGCCAAGTGGGACGCCTACGAGGATGCCTACAACGCGGCGCTCACCCGCTGCAACCCGGATGCCGCACCCTGGTACGTCATCCCCGCGGACAAGAAGTGGTACCGCGACTGGGCGGTCGCGGAGTTGCTGCGCGAGAAGATGGCTGAGCTCAACCTCGACTGGCCGGCGCCGACCTTCGACGTGGAGGCAGAGCGCGCGCGGGTGGCGGCGTCCTGAGCCTTCTTACGGCTCAGGCGGACTGCCAGTCGATGTCCTCGTCGAAGAAGTCGACGTACGTCGGGGCCGCCTGAGCGAAGTCGAGCAGGTCCATGGCGGCGAAGGCGTAGCGGGCGAGGACCAGGTCCAAGACCTCGCGGGCCGCCCCGATCGGATCCGAGACCGCGACCGCGCCTCCGCGCAGGGCCAGATCCGCCTGCGCCTGGAAGAGCTCGTCGGCGGTGAGAAAGAACGAGCCGACCGCGATGTGGCGCCGCCCCTGGGACCGCAGGCCCTGGATCGCCTGAGTCACTGACGGGCCGGTGCCGTCCGCGACGGCGGTGAGGCAGGGGAGTCGATGGTGGGTCGACCACTGCCGAGCCCGACGGGCCAGCAGCGACGACCCGCGCACGTCCCCGCAGGACGCCGACGACAGCACGAGGCCGTCCAACTCGAGCACGCGAGCGGACGCCAAAGCGGCGCGCAGCCTCTCGTCGAGGATGCTCAGCAGGTTGAGTTCGGGACCGATCGGTCGCGAGGCGACGAAGTTCATCGCGGGCGTGTGCTCACGGCAGGTCGAAACGAGCGAGACGATCGGCGGATCGGTCTCGATCGCATGGGTCAGCTCGAGGGGGACGAACACGGCCTCCGTCGCGCCGGCGTCGCTTAGCTGGGAGACGACCTGCGCCGGGCTCGGGGGACACTTGTCGAAGAAGGCCGCATGGATCGTCAGGTCAGGACGGGCCGCCCGAAGGGATTCGCGAAGGGCATGCACGACTTGAGCGACTCGCGGGTCGATGCTGCCGTGCGCCACCATCACGAGAGCGGGTGCTGACATGGCGCTCCTGACTGTGAGTAGTCCGTGAGACGGCGCCCTTGCCGATCTTTTGTTAACTGAATCGTTGTTGTTTAGTCCCTATGACGCAAATCGAGGTCTCGCATAGCGAGATCGGCGTCTCATTCTGCGACCATCCAGCGCGGATTGCGTCACGTATGCCGTCCCCGGGACTGGCCCGGCCAGGAAACCAAGAACAAAAGAGCCGCCCGGTCCAGGTGGCGTACCCCGGATCGAGCGGCTTTCGTGCGGTGGGCGATACTGGGTTCGAACCAGTGACCTCTTCGGTGTGAACGAAGCGCGCTACCACTGCGCCAATCGCCCGCGAGGAAGAACCTTACTGGACGCCCGCGAAGTTCGCACATTGCCGCCGCGTGGTTCCGGGTCGGCTGGGTCGGTTTGAAGTCCCTCAGCGACCCCGCTATGGTTATCGACGCGCCGAAACGGGTAGTCCGGACGGCACAACGCGGACGTGGCTCAGCTGGTAGAGCATCACCTTGCCAAGGTGAGGGTCGCGGGTTCGAATCCCGTCGTCCGCTCGGAGGAGGGTCCTTCGGCTCGCGACAGGGCCTACCTGCGTTGGTGGGTTGGCCGAGAGGCGAGGCAACGGACTGCAAATCCGTGTACACCGGTTCAAATCCGGTACCCACCTCGGGCGGTTGGCGCAGTTGGTAGCGCGCTTCCCTGACACGGAAGAGGTCATCAGTTCAAGTCTGGTACCGCCCACCATGCAACGGCCCGGTTCGTCCGGGCCGTTTTGCATCTCGGTCAGCAGAGGGGACCCCGTGTCGATCGTTGAGCTGGTGCTCATCGCCGTCGGACTGTCGATGGACGCGTTCGCCGTGTCGGTGGGCAAGGGGCTCGGGATGCGCCGGCGCGAGCACCTCCAGGCGTTCGTCCTGGCCGGCGCCTTCGGCCTCTTCCAAGGGCTGATGCCTTTGATCGGCTGGCTCGTCGGCTCGCAGTTCGCGTCCGCGATCACCGCCTACGACCACTGGATCGCTTTTGGCCTGCTGGCCATCGTCGGCGGCCGCATGCTGTGGGGCGCTTTCCAGCCGGACGCCGACGAAGAGTCCCCGTCGCGCACCGGGCTCGGACTCAGGGAGATCCTCGTGCTCGCGGTGGCCACCTCGATCGATGCTCTCGCGGCCGGCGTCGGCTTCGCGTTCATGCGGCTCGACATCTGGGTCACCGTCGCCATGATCGCCGTCATCACCGGCGTGTTGTCCTTCCTCGGTGTCGTGCTGGGCCACCAGTTCGGCTCCCGGTTCGAGAAGCCCGCCGAGATCGCGGGCGGCATCATCCTGGTGGGGATCGGGCTGAAGATCCTGCTGGAGCACCTGGGCATCCTGGCGTTCTGACGCTCGCAGAGCCGGCTTGGCGTCCATGGGGCTGAAGTTGGTGAGCGCCAGCAGCGACCTGACGCCGGCCAACCGAACGACCCTGGGCCCCGTGCGGCCGAGCAGCGCCGCCCATACTCTGGCCGACATGGACGACTACTTGGTCATCAACGAGGCGAACTGGGACGCCCGCGCAGCCACCCACGTCGCGGCCGGGTACGGCATCCCCGAACTGCTCGCCGATCCGGAGGCCCTGTCCGGCGTCGTCCGGTTCGATCTCCCACTGCTCGGACGCCTCGACGGGCTCGACGTCGTTCACCTGCAGTGCCATCTAGGAACGGACACGCTGAGCCTCGCCCGCCTAGGGGCGCGCTCGGTGGTCGGGGTCGACCTGTCGGGGGAGTCCCTGCGCCACGCCCGCGACCTGGCGGGTCGCGGCGGGGCGTCCATCGACTACGTCCGAAGCGATGTGTACTCGGCTCCGGACGCCCTGGCAGGTCGCACCTTCGACCTCGTCTACACCGGCATCGGCGCGCTGTGCTGGCTGCCCAGCGTCAGCCGCTGGGCCGAGGTGGTGAGCCAAGTCCTGCGCCCCGGCGGTCGGCTGTTCATCCGCGAGTGTCATCCCATGCTCAGCACGCTGGTGGTGGCGCCGATCAGCGCGGCGGCGTCCGAGCGGGAGACTCACGGCTGGCTGACCGCACCCGGCGAACTGGCGCCCGTGGTCGACTACCCGTACTTCGAGCAGGACGAGCCGCTGGAGTGGAACGACGCGATCAGCTACTACGGCGACCTGCCGGTCACCAATCCCCGGTGCCTCGAGTGGCCGCATGGGCTGGGTGAGATCGTCTCCGCAGTCCTGGACGCCGGCCTGACGCTCACCGCCCTCCGCGAGCACGACAGCGTCCCGTGGAACGCCTTGCCGGGTCTGATGACCGCAGACGCGACGGGGGAGCACCGGCTCCAGGTGAGGCCCGAACGGCTGGCGGCGTCCTACACGCTGATCGCAACGCAACCCCTCCGCTGACCCTGCAACGAAAGGCGGGCCCGCGGCGTCCATCCAGCATGCGATCCGCGCCGGCCCTGCCTTACGCGGCAGCAGCCCATGCGCGACGACATCATCGTCCGCACGGCGGACGGAACCCTCGCAGCCTTGGTCGGCACCTGCGGCGGCGTCTACGTCGGCAACGGGATCTACTGGCAGCTCACCACCGAGTCGAGCGCGTGGCTCGCCGGTCTGCCCCCGCGGTGACTGCGCGGACCTGACCGGGCGATGCGGCAGAATGGGCGCGTTCGTCCTGTCGAAAGGAAAGATCGTGTCCCTCACCATCACCGTCGCATCACCTGGCTCGCGCGAGCAGCGGACGGTCGAGACGGGCACGACCGGTCTGGACCTGTTCGGCACCAACCCCGACATCGTCGCCATGAAGGTGGACGGCGAGGTCCGCGACCTGCGCGCCGGCATCGCTGACGGCGCCGAAGTGGAGGCCGTGCCCGCGGCGTCCAACGACGGCCTGCACGTGATCCGGCACTCGGCCGCCCACATCACCGCGCAGGCGGTGCAGCGGCTGTTCCCCGGCACGCAGCTAGGCATCGGTCCCGCGATCGACAACGGCTTCTACTACGACTTCCGCACGGAGAAGCCGTTCACCCCGGAGGATCTCGCCGCGATCGAGAAGGAGATCAAGCAGATCGTCCGCGAGCGGCAGCCGTTCCTGCGACGCGTCATTCCGGACGCCGAGGCCGCGGTCGAGTTCGCCGCCGAGCCCTTCAAGATGGAACTCGTCGACCTCAAGGGCAAGCCCCAGGACGCCGAGACCGCCGGCGAGGTGGGCGGCAACGAGCTGACCGTCTACGAGAACATGCGCCGTGACGGCTCGGTGGCCTGGCGCGACCTGTGCAAGGGCCCGCACCTGCCGCACACGGGCTATCTCAAGGCGATCAGCCTCACCCGGACGTCCGCCGCCTACTGGCGCGGCGACCAGGCCAACCCCCAGCTGCAGCGCGTCTACGGCACCGCGTGGGCGTCCATGGACGACCTCAAGGCGTACCAGACCCGCCTGGAGGAGGCCGCCAAGCGCGACCACCGCAAGCTGGGCGCCGAACTGGACCTCTTCAGCTTCAACGACCTCGTGGGCTCGGGCCTGCCGCTGTTCCACCCCAAGGGCGGCATCATCAAGCGCGCCATGGAGGACTACGTCCGCCAGGCCCACATCGACAACGGCTTCGAGTACGTCGGCACGCCACACATCGCCAAGGAGGATCTGTACTACACCTCCGGCCACCTGCCCTACTACGGCGATTTCATGTTCCCGCCGATCAACGACGAGGGTCAGGCCTACCGCCTCAAGGCGATGAACTGCCCGATGCACAACCTGATCTACTCGTCTCGGGGCCGGTCGTACCGCGAGTTGCCGCTGCGGCTTTTCGAGTTCGGCACCGTCTACCGCGACGAGAAGTCCGGCGTCATCCAAGGGTTGACCCGCGTCCGCTCGATCACCCAGGACGACTCGCACAGCTACTGCACCACCGAGCAGGTCGCCGACGAGATCCGGCACCTGCTGGGCTTCGTGCTGAAGCTGCTGCGCGACTTCGGGCTGAACGACTTCTACCTGGAGCTCTCGACCCGCGACGACGGCAAGAAGAAGGACAAGTTCCTCGGCACCGATGAGCAGTGGGCGGTGGCGACCAAGACGCTGGAGGAGGTCGCGTTGGCGTCCGGCCTGGACTTGGTCGCCGATCCGGGCGGCGCCGCGTTCTACGGCCCGAAGATCTCGGTCCAGGCGAAGGACGCCATTGGGCGCACCTGGCAGATGTCGACCATTCAGCTCGACTTCATGCAGCCCGAGCGCTTCGGGCTGGAGTACGTCGCCGCGGACGGCAGCCACCAGCAGCCGGTGATGATCCACTCGGCCAAGTTCGGGTCGATCGAGCGGTTCCTGGGGGTCCTTATCGAGCACTACGCGGGGGCGTTCCCGGCGTGGCTGTCGCCGGTGCAGGTGCTCGGGATCCCGGTCGCGGACGAGCACGCCGAGCACCTGGAGGCGGTCGCTGCGCAACTGCGGGCACGCGGCGTCCGGGTCGAGATCGACCACAGCGACGATCGCTTCGGCAAGAAGATCCGGAACGCGGCCAAGCAGAAGGTGCCGTTCGTCATGATCGCCGGCTTCGAGGACGTCGCCGCCGGCGCCGTGTCGTTCCGCTACCGCGACGGGTCCCAGCAGAACGGCGTTCCGATCGCGGACGCCGTCGCGCAGGTCGCGTCCTGGGTCGAGTCGCGTCGCAACGACAGCCCGACGGCCCCCGAGTCGCAGGGCTGACATGGACGCCGAGGCGTCCGCTGGTTTCGCCGGGGTCCCGGACGCCTTCCAGCGCCTGTGGACGCCCCACCGCATGGTCTACATCGGCGGCGAGGCGAAGCCTGCGGACGCGTCCGAGGGGGAGTGCCCCTTCTGCCGCGCCCCGCACCAGTCGGACGCCGACGGTCTCGTCGTCTTTCGGGGCGAAGCGTCCTATGTGGTCATGAACCTGTTCCCGTACAACCCGGGGCACGTGCTGGTCTGCCCGTATCGCCACGTGGCGGACTACACCGAGCTGACCGAGGGCGAGCGGGCCGAGTTCGGTGAGATCACCAAGCGGGCCATGGACGTGATTCGCGCGGTGTCGCGTCCGGCTGGGTTCAATGTCGGGATGAACCAAGGTGAGGTTGCAGGCGCGGGGATCGCCGCCCACCTGCACCAGCACCTCGTTCCGAGGTGGGCGGGGGACTCCAACTTCTTGCCGGTGGTGGCCCAGACCAAGGCCTTGCCGCAGCTGTTGGAACAGACCCGGCGGCTGCTCGCCGACGCGTGGAGCCAGCTCTAGGCGTCCACCGTTTGAGTGGTCGGCAACCTCATCCCCGCGGCCAGGGAAGCGACTAGGCTGACAGCCGTCCCAGGGCTTTGACGAAATGAGGAGGCTCCATGTTCCCCGAGGATCTGCGCTACACCGACAAGCACGAGTGGCTCCGCGCCGGTAATGGCGGCACGGTGCGCGTCGGCATCACCGCCTTTGCCGCAGAGGCACTCGGTGACGTGGTCTACGTCTCCCTGCCTCAGGTCGGCGAGGAAGTCGCCCTGGACGACAGCTGCGCCGAGATCGAGTCGACCAAGAGCGTGTCCGACGTCTTCGCGCCCGTCTCCGGCGTCGTGACGGCCGTCAACCCGTTGCTGGACGGCGCGCCCGAGACCATCAATGCCGACCCCTACGGTGACGGCTGGATGTTCGAGGTGGAGATGTCCGATACCGCGGAGCTCGACGATCTCCTGGACGCCGAAGGCTACGCGGCGCTGGTCGGCGAGAGCTGAGCGCCCGCGGCTAGGTTAGTGTTAGCGAACCCCGGGGTCCCCCCGGGTCCACGCTCAGAAAGGGACTCGATGACCTGCCCCGAATGCGGCCAGCAGCTACCCGACACCGTCAACTTCTGCAGCAACTGCGGCGCCGCTCTCAAGAGTCACAGCGGCGACACGACGCGCGTGATCCCCGCGATTCCGAGCGAGGACCAGGTCGAGCTCACCGAGGCGCAGTTGGAGGCTCTGGCCGACATCCCGCGCGGGGTGGGGCTGCTGCTCGTCGTCCGGGGCCCGAACGAGGGCACCAAGTTCGTTCTCGACACCGACACGGTGACCGCCGGGCGGCACCCTCAATGCGACATCTTCTTGGACGACGTCACGGTCTCAAGGCATCACGCCAAGCTCACGAACCGGGCGGGGCACAGCTGGATCACCGATCTGAACAGCCTCAACGGCACCTACGTCAACCGATCGCTCATCGAGGGGGACAGCCCGCTCAAGCGGGGTGACGAGGTCCAGATCGGCAAGTTCCGCATGCTCTATCTGGTGGACCCGGCCGGGCAGGACTAAATGCCCCCGGATCGGCGCAGCATCGGCCAGGTCCTGAAGATCCTGGTCGACGAGTTCCCTGACATCTCGATCTCGAAGATCAGGTTCCTCGAGACCGAGGGACTGCTGTCGCCGGAACGGGCGCCATCCGGGTACCGCCGCTACTCCGAGGCGGACATCAAGAGGCTGCGCTACATCCTCGACGTGCAGAAGAACCATTACCTGCCGTTGAAGGTGATCCGCGAGCATCTGGACCTCATCGATCAGGGCCTGGACCCGCCGAGCCTGGAAACGCCGGTCCCGGAGCCCGACCTCACGCCGGCTCCGGTGACGACGGGCCCGACGCTGGCGTCCGGGCCGAACCCCGGGAAGCGTCCGATCCACGTGACGCGCCGCGACCTGCTGCGGCTGAGCGGCCTGTCGGACGCGGCGTTGGTCGAGCTGGAGCGGCACGCCCTCGTGGTGCCCCGCCGGGGGACGATTTTCTACGGCCGCGACGCGCTCATGGTGGCCGTGGCGGCCCGGAAGCTCGCGGGCTACGGCATGGACGCCCGACACCTGCGCGCGATCAAGCAGGCCGTCGAGCGTGAGGTCGGCCTGATCGACCAGGCCGTGAACACCGGCGCCCGACGTGGCCAGGCATCGCGCCAGGCGGCGTCCGACATCATGCAACTCGTCATGCACGTCCACGCCGCGATCCTGCGGCAGTCGATTTCCCACTGAGGCCGCCATGATCCAGCTGCTCTTCGGCGACGTCCGGGTGACGGACCACGCGGTCTCACCGGTCCTGGTGCTGAAAGAGCTCGACGGGGAGCGGCAGTTGGCCATCTGGATCAGCGCAGCCGCGGGCGCGGCGATCCTGTCCGCGCTCGAACCCGAATCGGTCGATTACCCGTCGACGCACGACCTGCTGGTCGAGGCCCTGGCCAGCCAGGGAGCCCTCATCGAACGCCTGAACATCACCTCGGCCGCCGACGGGATCTTTCACGCCGAGCTGAGCATCAACGGCATGACCGTCACGTGCCGCGCCTCGGACGGGGTCGCGCTCGCGCTTCGGTGCGGAGCCCCGATGTTCGTCGCGGACGAGGTGATGGCGGACGCCGGCGTGACCCAGGCACAGCTGGCCGCCGGTGACGAGTGGCCTGAGTCCACGGCGGACGAGGTCGAGCAGTTTCGGGCCTTCCTGGCCAACGTCAACGCTGACGACTTCGACGAGCGGTCCTAGCAACCCTCCAGATCTGCTTCAGACTTCGCGACCCGATGCTCGCGCAGCGGCGGCGTGTCGAGCCCTGCGGTGGTGATGCATGGTTAGCGTACGGGCCGTAGAGTCAGCCCAACGACGACGAATGAGGCCCCCGTGAACGCCCAAGCGACGCAGCGCCCGGTCCCGGCTCAGGTGCAGGACGCACTCTTCGAGGGGGACTTCTCTCCGCTGCCCGAGGACCTCGGCTTCCGCGGCCCCGTGGCGTGCAACGCCGCCGGCATCACCTACCGCCAGCTCGACTACTGGGCGCGCACCGACCTCGTCGTTCCCGAGATCCGCCCCGCCGGCGGCTCCGGAACGCAGCGGCTCTACAGCTTCCGCGACATCCTGATGCTCAAGGTCGTCAAGCGCCTGCTGGACGCGGGGATCTCCCTGCAGCAGATCCGCACCGCCATCGAGCACCTGCGCGCCCGCGGCGTCCGCGATCTGACCCAGGTCACGCTGATGAGCGATGGCATCTCGGTCTACGAGTGCGTGTCCAACGACGAGATCATCGACCTGGTGCAGGGTGGCCAAGGCGTCTTCGGCATCGCCCTCGGTGGGGTCTGGCACGAGCTGGAGGGCACCCTCGCCGAGCTGCCCACCGAGCGGGCCGACGTCTCGGTCGACGCGGGGCTGGACGCCTCGTCCACGATGGGTGACGAGCTGGCGCTGCGCCGTCAGGCGCGGCACGCCGGTTAAGTTGAGGGGCCCTCGCCACCCCGTCCGGGCGGCTCCAATCGGGGCCTGACTCGATAGATTGTCCAGGTGGCGCCGCCCCGATGGCCGGGGCGCAGCCGCTGGGAGCCTCATCATGGACGTGTTCGTTGATCGCCACCTAGGCGTCATCGGAGAAGACCGCCGGCACATGCTGGACGCCGTCGGGTACGACGATCTCGACGCGCTGGCGTCCGCGGTGGTGCCCGCCACGATCCTCATGGACCGGGCGCTCGACCTTCCCGAGGCTCTGACCGAGGCCGAGGCGCAGGCTCGCCTCTCCGGCTTGGCCGCCGCTAACACCCCTGGCCGCGCCATGATCGGCCTGGGCTACTACGGCACGATCACGCCCGCTGTGATCCGCCGCAACGTGCTGGAGAACCCGGGCTGGTACACGGCCTACACCCCGTATCAGCCCGAGATCAGCCAGGGCCGCCTGGAGGCGCTGCTGAACTTCCAGACGATGGTCGCCGACCTGACGGGCCTGCCGTCGTCCGGGGCGAGCCTGCTGGACGAGGGCACCGCCGTGGCCGAGGCGGTCGCGTTGGCGCGGCGCACGACGCGCAAGGGCTCGGTCGTCTTGCTCGATGCCGGCCTGCTGCCGCAGAGCGCCGCCGTCGTCCGGACGCGAGCGTTGGCCCTGGGCTACGACGTCGTCGAGGCAGCAGACCTGGTCGAGGGCCTGCAACGTCATGACGCTTTCGCTGTCGTCGTGCAGACCCCGGACGCCGACGGTCGCGTCCGTCGCCTTGACGAGCTCGAACTCATCGCGGCCAAGGCCCACGAGAACGGCACCACCGTCATCGCCGCGGCAGACCTCCTGGCCCTGACCCTGCTCACGCCGCCCGCCGAATGGGGTGCCGACGTCGCCGTGGGGACGACCCAGCGCTTCGGCGTGCCCCTGTTCTTCGGCGGCCCGCATGCCGGCTACATCGCCGTGCGCGAGGGCCTGGAACGGCAGATGCCGGGACGCCTCGTCGGCCTGTCCGTCGACCCGCACGGCGCGCCCGCCCTGCGCCTCGCGCTGCAGACGCGCGAGCAGCACATCCGCCGCGAGAAGGCGACATCCAACATCTGCACCGCGCAGGTGCTGCTGGCCGTCGCGGCGTCCATGTACGCCGTCTACCACGGGCCGCAGGGACTCAAGGCGATCGCCCAAGACATCCACGACCGGACGCGTCGGCTCGCGGCGAATCTCGCGGCCCACGGGACGCCGCCCGAGCACGAGGCGTTCTTCGACACGCTCACCGTCAGCGCTCCCGGCCGCGCTCGCGACGTCGTGGCCGCGGCGCGCGCGTCCGGGGTCCACCTGCGTCTGGTCGACGAGGACCGCGTCGGCATCAGCGTGGGGGAGGACACGACGGCGTCCGACCTGCACGCCGTGGTCGCCGCGTTCGGGGGCGTCTGGGACACCGACGCCGTCTGGGGCGGTCTGGGTCAGGACCTGCGGACGAGCTCCTACCTCACCCATCCGGTGTTCAACACCTACACCTCCGAGACCGAGATGATGCGGTACCTGCGCTCGCTCGCCGACCGCGACTTCGGGCTGGACCGCGGGATGATCCCGCTCGGCTCCTGCACGATGAAGCTCAACCCGGCGGCGTCCATGGAGCCCATCAGCTACCCGGGTTTCGCCAATCTGCATCCGTTCGTTCCCGCCTCGGACGCCGTGGGCTACGCCCAGCTGATCGACGACCTCGAGCGCTGGCTGTCGGCGGTCACCGGCTACGACAGGGTGAGCCTGCAGCCCAACGCCGGTAGCCAGGGTGAGTTCGCCGGCCTGATGGCGGTCCGGTCCTACCACCTCTCCCGTGGGGACGCGGCCCGTGATGTCTGCCTGATCCCCGCGTCCGCTCACGGCACCAATGCGGCGTCCGCAGCGATGGCCGGCATGAAGGTCGTGGTGGTCGGGACGGCTCCGGATGGCTCGGTCGACATGACCGACCTCCGCGCCAAGATCGCCGCGCACGCCGACCGGCTCTCCGTGATCATGGTTACCTACCCGTCGACGCACGGCGTCTTCGAGGAGCAGATCACCGAGGTGTGCGCCCTGGTCCACGAGGCTGGCGGCCAGGTCTACGTCGACGGGGCGAACCTGAACGCCCAGATGGGCCTCTCCCAGCCCGGCAAGTTCGGGGCCGACGTGAGCCACCTGAACCTGCACAAGACGTTCGCCATCCCGCACGGCGGCGGCGGGCCCGGCGTCGGCCCGGTGGCGGTCCGTGAGCACCTCGCGCCGTTCCTGCCCTCCCACCCCCTGCGGTCGGACGCCGGCCCGGCGACGTCGTATGGGCCGGTCTCATCCGCGCCCTTTGGCTCCGCGGGCGTGCTGCCGATCACCTGGGCCTTCATCGCGATGATGGGCGCTGCCGGCCTGAAGGCGGCCTCGCAGACGGCCGTGCTCAACGCCAACTATCTGGTGGCGCGCCTCAAGGACCGCTATCCGATCCTGTACACCGCCGAGAGCGGCCTCGTCGCCCACGAATGCATCCTCGATCTGCGGCCCATGACGAAGGCCACGGGAGTCACCGTGGACGACGTCGCCAAGCGGCTGATCGACTACGGCTTCCACGCGCCGACGATGAGCTTCCCGGTGGCCGGCACGCTCATGGTCGAGCCGACTGAGTCGGAGTCCCTGACGGAACTCGATCGCTTCGCGGACGCCATGGTGGCGATCGCGGACGAGGCGGAGGCCGTCGCGTCCGGGACGTGGCCGGCCGACGACAACCCGCTGCACAACGCCCCGCACACGCTGGAGCAGTGCGTGGCCGATGCCTGGACGCATCCCTACCCGCGGACCCTGGCCGCCTTCCCGGCGGGGCAGAAGCGCGGCCTGATCGCCCTCGGCGCCCAGGACCGCTACTGGCCGGCCGTCGGGCGCGTCGACAACGCGCACGGCGACCGCAACCTCATCTGCTCCTGCCCGCCGCCCGAGGCGTACGAGGACTGAGCTCGAACAGACGGACGCCTCGCAGGCTTGGCCTGCGAGGCGTCCGTCTTTGGTCGGGGGCCGTCAGTGGTGCTCAGGCAACGCGGCCGCGACCGGCGCGGGCTGCCCGATGCCGGCCAGCAGCTCGAGGTACCAGTCCTGGGTGATGTCGAACGGCTTGCCGCCCTTGATGCGCTCGAACTCGATCGCTCGGAGTTCGTCGCCGCGCTCTTCGTCGTGGCCGATGACGCCGGGCACGCCAGCCAGAGCCGAGTCCACGGCGAGGTGGCACATCTCGGTGATCAGCTCGCGATCGAAGTCGTTGGACGCCGCAGAGCGGGCGAAGTAGCCGGACTTCTGGACAAGCGTCTTGCTGGCGCCGAGCATGTGGGCGAACTGCTTGCCGAACCAGGCGCCGGGGTTGATGGTCTCCAGGCGAATGTGGCCGAAGGCGTCCCGGGCTACGGTCTCGCCCTTGGCCTCCAACTCGGCGACGATGGATTCGACCCCGGCACCCTCGGACAGGAAGATCGTCACGCAGCCGACCTCGTCCATGACGTGGCGGAGGCGCTCGGCCTCGGCCTGCAGATCGATGACGGCCTCGGGGACGAAGACGCCGTGCACATCCCACGCCTTCTGGTCCAGGCCGATCTCCGGCAGCCACTCCGAAGCCAGCACCCAGTCGTGGTACCGGCGGGCCGTGGCCGCGGTCAGCCAGCCGCAGTTGCGACCCATGACCTCGTGGACGATGAGCGTCCGGCTATTTGAGTTGTGCTCGGCGATTACATTCTTGGCGAAGAGCGCGCCCTGCTCGGCGGCGGTGTCGGCGCCCAGCGACTGCCGGATCGGGATCACGTCGTTGTCGATGGTCTTCGGCAGGCCCACGACCGTGAGGTCGTAGTCGTGCTTCTTGAGATAGGCCGCGAGGTCGGCGGCCGTGGTGTTGGTGTCGTCGCCGCCGATGGTGTGCAGGACGTCGACGCCGTCGGCGACCAGGCGATCGGCAGCCACCTGAAGCGGATCGGCGCCCGCGGGAACCAGCCCGCGCTTCACCAGGTCCTTGGCGTTCGTCAGCTTGACCCGCGAGTTGCCGATCGGCGAGCCGCCGTAGAAGGCCAGCAGCGCCGCCTTGTCGCGGACCGTCGGCGTCACCGTGTAGAACGACCCCTGCAGGAGGCCCTGGTAGCCGTTGCGGTAGGCGATGATCTCCACGTCGGGGGCGACCTCGGTGTAGCGCTCGATGAGCGCCCCGACGGCGGTGGACAGGCAAGGGGCGAACCCGCCGGCGGTGAGGAGGGCGACTTTCTTGACCATGGGTCGGTGACCTTTCGCGTCTCGTTCGGGCGGGATGTCCCCGCCCGGTCAGCCTAGTGCGGGACGCCTGTCCACAGGCGGGGGCGTCCCAGGAGCGGGACGCGGCCCCACCTGGCAGAATCGCCCGCATGGCCCACCCCGGCCCGCCGATCCGGCGGCGAAGCGACGAGCGTGGCGCCTCGCTGTCCGCGTTCGTCGCCACCGTTGTCGTGGCCCTGCTGTTGATGGGTGGACTCGTCATCGACGGGGGCAGGCGCTCCAGCGCCGACCGCGAGTGCCAGCAGGTCGCCACGGAGGCCGCCCGGGCCGCGACGGACGCCGGCGCGGTAGCGCGGGCCGCCGGCGTCACCCCTGATCCGGCTGACCTCAAGCGCGTGGCCCAGTCCGTCGTGGCGACCCATCCCGGGCTCACCGCCAGCGTCGTCGTCACGGGCGGAACGATCCAGGTGTCGACGCGGAGAGTGGTCCCGACGACGTTCCTCAGCCTGATCGGGGTCAACCAGCTGGAGGCGGGCGGGCAGGCGTCCGTCGCCTTGCTCGGCACGCCCTGACCGGACGCCGACGCTAGGCTTCGCCCGTGGCCAGGTACATCGACGTCCATCCCGACAACCCCCAGCCCCGCGCTCTCGCCCAGGTCGCGGACCTGGTGCGTGCGGGGGGGCTCGTGGCGTACCCGACGGACTCGGGATTCGCCCTCGGCTGCAGCCTGGGCAACCGCGACGGGCTCGAGCGCATCCGCGCCATCCGCCACCTTGGCCCCAAGCACCACTTCACGCTCGTCTGCAGCGAGTTCTCCCAGCTCGGCGAGTACGTGCACATGGACAACCGGGTCTTCCGGGCCGTCAAGGCCGCCACGCCCGGCCCCTACACCTTCATCCTGCACGGGACGAAGGAGACGCCGAAGGTCATGTTGCACCCGAAGAAGAAGACGGTGGGCGTCCGGATTCCGCAGCACACGACCGCTCTGGCGCTGCTGTCCGAGCTCGGCGCGCCGTTGATGTCCAGCTCGTTGATCCTGCCGGGCAGTGACACTCCGCTGACGGACGGCTGGACCGTCAAGGAAGAGCTCGACCACGTGGTCGACGCCGTCCTCGATTCCGGCGACTGCGGCCTCGGGCCCACCACGATCGTCGACCTCAGCGACGAGGAGCCCGAGGTCGTCCGGATCGGTGTCGGCGACCCCTCGCCGTTCCTCGAGGATTAGGGGGACGCCTCGGCCTCCGGGCTGTCGTCCGACCCGTTGTCGTCCAGGCCGTTGTCCTCGGGGTCGTGGTACTTCGGCGGGACCTCCGCGTGATTCAGGGCCGCCGCGTAGTCGGGAACCCGCGACATCAGCCGCTGGTCCGTGCGACGGTAGCCGGTGCCCTTGGGCCGCTTGGGGAACTCGATCACGGGGCGGTCCACGTGGGTGTAGGGCACCGACTCGAGCAGGTGCGTGATCATGTTGATCCGCGCCTTCTTCTTGTCCTCGGCCTCCACCACGTGCCAGCGCATCGGCTCGATGTCAGTGTGGATGAACATGTCGTCCTTGGCGCGGCTGTAGTCCTCCCAGCGGGTCAAGGACTCCAGGTCGGTGGGGGAGAGCTTCCAGCGCCGCATCGGATCGGTCATCCGTGACTTGAAGCGCTTCTCCTGCTCCTTGTCGCTGACTGAGAACCAGTACTTGAGCAGCATGATGCCGTCGTCGACCAGCATCCGTTCGAAGACCGGCACCTGTCGGAGGAAGCGCTGGTACTCCTCGGGCGTGCAGTAGCCCATGACCCGTTCGACGCCGGCCCGGTTGTACCAGGAGCGATCGAAGAGCTTGATCTCGCCGGCCGCCGGCAGGTGCTCGACGAAGCGCTGGAAGTACCACTGCGTCTTCTGCCGCTCGGTCGGGGTTGGCAGGGCGACGACCTCGGCGAGGCGCGGGTTGAGGTACTCGGTGATGCGCTTGATCGCGCCGCCCTTGCCCGCGGCGTCGCGTCCCTCGAACAGCACCACGACCCGCGCTCCGGTCGCCTTGACCCACTCCTGCATCTCGACCAGCTCGGCCTGGAGCCGCGTGAGTTCGGCCTCGTACAGGTCGTTGTCGAGCTTGGCTGCCTTCTGACTCATGAGCACATGATTGCCTGCCACGGCTCGCCGCGCAGCCCCCTCAGCAACATTCCCAGCCGACCAGTGCTGTACTGGCCCCGTAGGCCGCCGAGCGTGTGGAGTGGATGAGACATGCTGTACGTACCCGAGTTCGACTGTGACCTGACGCTGTCCCGCTGGACGGGTCGTCCGTCGGGACTCACGATCGACCCATTCGGGGTCGAGTGTTTCGTCGCCGCCCCGACCCCCAAGCGTCGTCTGTTCGGACGCCGCCCCGCCGCGGTCCGCCCCGCGTACCTGCACGTGCTCGTCCACCGGGAACTGGCGGCGGAGCGCATCAAGTCGTGGGCCGTCATGCAGGTGGCCCGACTGGGGGTCGTGGGCGATGACCCGGCCCTGTCCGGCGATCAGCTCAACCGTCTCGTCGAAGCCGAGTTGGGGCGGCTGGGTTCGGTGACCTGGACGCCGTCAACGGTCGTCATCGACGGCGTCGACCGGCCCGCGGAGGCCTTCGTCGTAGACGAGCAGCGCTGGGCTGTCTGGATGGACGTCGGCCAGCAGCAGGTCGCGCTGGTGGGACGGGACATCGCACTGGACGCCGCACGGCTGCGGTCGGCGTCCGACGCCGAGACCCGGGAGATCAGGATGGCTGCGCTGAGGGTGTAGGGGACACGGCAGCCAGGGCGGCCAACTGCTGCGCGGCCTCGATCGCGAGGTCCGAGCCCGGGGCCACGTCGATCACCTGCTGCCAGGACGCCCGCGCGCGGCCGGCGTCGGGGGGCGTCCGAGACAGGTAGAGGAAGCCCAGGTTGTACGCGCCCGCGGCGTTCTTGGGGTCCCGTTTGACGACCTCGAGCCACTCGCGCTCGGCCCCTTCGAGGTCGGCGTTATTGAACAGGTAGGTCCCCAGCAGGAGCCGAGAGTCGGCGTGGTCAGGGCGCAGCGCCACCACGCGTCCCTGCCAGTCGACGGCCTTGTCCCAAGACCCGGCGCGGGCCTGCATCGCGGCGATGGCGGCCCGCGTCTCGGCGTCCGCGGGGTCCGCGGCGGCCTTGGCTTCGAGGGCGCTCAGCGCCGCGGCGTCCACGGGCGTCGCCGTAGGGAGCGTCATCGTGGGGTGGCCGCTGGGCGGGGCACTGGCACGCTGCCCCCACGAGCTGACCGCCACGCCCAGGACGATGCCGGCGAGCAGCGCGGCGAGGACGAGCCAACGCGACGGACGCCAGCCCCTGCCGGCCGCGACCGGACGACGCAGAGAACGGGCGGACGCCGATGGCCCGGTGACCTCCCCCAAGACATCGTCCACGCTGTCGACGTCGTCCAAGGGACTCGTCACCGGGCCACCGTCATGTCACAGGCCTTACGGGGTCGCCGTCGGCGCCGGGGCGGCCGGGCTGTAGACGGGGTTGACGATCGGCGTTGGCGTCGCAGCCGGAGCCGGCGTTGCGGGAGCCGCGGTCGTCGGAGCCGGGGTCGCCTTCATCGGCGTGTAGTCCTTGGCCGGATCCTTGGTCACGGGCTCGGTGATGCCCCGAAGCGCGAGCTGACCGCGACGGGCGGCGTCCGTCACGTCGGCGACGATGCTGAGCGCGTACTGCGGGGCGTGGAAGCCGCGGCTGTTCTCGCTGACGGTGTAATCCTGGAAGAACTGGGCCTTGCGCTGCCACTGCTGGGCGGCCGCGATCCAATCGGGGTTGACGTTGCCCGCGGCCTTGGCCGCCGCGATGTCACGGATCAACTGATCGAGCGCATCGAAGGACTTCGACGACGACTCCTTCCAGGTGGACTGGATGGTCTCGACGCGGCCCTTCATCTCGGCCTCGGTCTGGTGGTGGCAGGTCAGGCAGGACTTGTTGATCTGCGCCTCGTCAGCCATCGGGCTACGGACCTGGTGGTCACTGACCTTGACGGCGCCTTGCCGCGTGTACGGCATGTGGCAGTCGGCGCAGGTGACGCCGTTCTTAGCGTGGATGCCCTGGGCCCACGTCTCGTAATCAGGATGCTGGGCCTTGAGCACCTTGGCGCCGGTCAGCGACTGGGTGAAGTCGCTGAAACCGATCGAGTCGTAGTAGTCGAGGGCGTTGTTGGCGGTGAGGCCGTTCTTCCACGGGAAGACCAGGGTCTTGGCGTCGCCCTTGAAGTAGTACTCGACGTGGCACTGGGCGCACACGAAGGCGCGCATCTCGTTGTTGGTCGCGTCCTTATTGGGATCGAAGTTCGCGATGCCCTGGGTCGCCTTGTAAGCCTTGATGCCCTCGACGAAGGCCGGACGGGTGATCCGCAGCTTCATGGTGGCCGGGTCGTGGCAGTCGATGCAGGTGACCGGATGCTTCGCCAGCTTGGTGGCGTCCGCGTACGGCATCTTGTTCATCGTGGCCCAGGCGCCCGCGGGATCCTTGGGATCGATGGCGTTGAGAACCTCGGGGACCGACGCGTGGCAGTTCAGGCAGGAGCCCGGCTGCTTGAACGGCGGCTGGACGCGCTTCACCAGCTGCTGATCCAGCAGCATGTACGCGTGCCCGCGCGGCTCGTTGTACTCGACGGCGAACGCGTAGCCCTGCCACATCGTGACGAGGCGCGGATCGGCCGCCAGCTTGCTCTTGGCCATGAAGGCGCGGGGGTCACCGGCCGGCGGGGTGGCCTGCTCGGACGCTGGCATTTCGGCCGTCTTCGCCCACGACTCGTACTGAGCGGGGAAGTTCTTGCCCCACTCGGCCGGGTCGAAGCTGGTCTCGGTCAGCTGCACGACCTGGAAGAAGGGCTGGGTGCTTTCCGCCTTCCGCTGCGCGATGTTCATGAGGAGCGCGACGATCCCTCCCGTGATCAGCGCGCCGATCACGAAGAAGGCGGCCGGCAGCAGCCACCGACGGCGGCTGTGGTCGGGCTTGGGCTCCACGACGGGCTGGGGCTCTTCAGCGGTACTCATGTCATTCACCTCTTGTGTCCGACCTCGTTGTGGCAACGGAGGCAGTCGATCTGGGCATTGGAGTGCAGCGAGGGCTGCTCGATCTGGCTCACGAGATTCCCGTGGCAGTTCAAGCAGTTCTCGCGGACGAGCTCCTTGTTGTGGTCTCGGATCTTGATGTTGGTCGGGTACGCGCCGGTCGTGAACTTCAGCGAATGCCAGAAGCCGTTGTCCGCCTCGGACAGCAGCCATTGCACCGGTTGGCTGTGCTTCTCGGGGGAGTGGCACTCCTGGCAGGCGACCGTCTTGTGGCTGCCCTTGGCCCAAGCGTCGTACTGCTTGTTCATCGAGTGGCACTGCTTGCAGGTGGCGGGATCGTCGGCGAAGTAGGCGAAGCCGTTGGCGTAGCCGAACGTGAAGCCCATGATCCCGACGGTCACCCCCACTAGGCCCGCTCCGATCAGGACGAGGAAGCCTCGCATCCCACCGGCCAGGGCCAGGAGCTTGGAGACCATCCGGGCACCTCCTCGACGTCGCGGTTCCGTCTCTCATTCTTTTCTGTCGAAGGGGTGCCCGCTGATGAATGGAGGCACACCGTAGATACATTCGGGCAGACCTGGGTCGGGCCCGGCTCACCGCTGGCCGGCGAGGCCTCCGGCGACGATCAACGCGGCGGTCGATCTGTCCGATACACCCAGCTTGCGCAGGGTGCTGTGGCCGTGGTTCTTCACGGTGCCCTCGGTGATGAAGAGGCGTTGGCCGATCTCGCGATTCGTGAGCCCGGCGGCCACCCAACGCATGATTTCCTTCTCGCGCTCGCTCAACTCGTCCAGCCCGGGAGCCGTGGAGCGCGGCGCGGCGCTGGCGCGCACGGCCTCGAACAGGCGGCCGATGAGGGTGCTCGAGAGTGAATTGCCCTTGTCCCGCACCGACCGCAGCGAGTCGAGCATCTCGGGGATGGGCATGTCCCGGAGCAGGTAGCCGTGGACGCCAGCCCTGATCGCGGTCACCAGCCCGTCGTCGGTGGCGTCGCTCGTCCACAGGACGACCCGGCACGCGGGGAGCCGATCGAGGATCGCGACCACGTCGTCGATGATGGCCAAGGCGTCCTCGATCTCGATCAGCACGATGTCCGGGCGGGACAGGACGGCCTGGGTGAGGGCGGCGACGCACGATTCGGCTGGAGAGACGGTGATGAAATCTGCCTGGGCCGCCAAGGCGTTCGCAAGGATCGCGCGCGTGGGCCGGTGTTCGCTCACGACCATCACGCGGCAGGGCGCCAACGCGGCGCAGGACCCGCCGGCTCCGGACGCGCGGGACGGACGCGTCCGCGGCTCCCTGGCGGCGCGCGGTGAGCCGGCCAACACGGCGAGCTTGCGCGTCGTCAGGGTGGCGACGTCGCCGCCCTGTGGTGCTCGGCAGACGGTGAAGTCCACGGGCAGTCCTCCCGGGGGAGCCGACGCGAACGGGTGGTGGACGGCCCCTTACGGGCACGCTAATAGACCGATCGGTACACGCGGGGGGACTCTGCGTTTAACGGAGTCCGGGTCAGCGGGCAGCCCCCGAGAACGCTTCCTCGAACGCCCTCGCCGGGCTCTCGGACCGCGCGTTCTTGTGCGCGGTGGCGACCATCAGCTTGATCCGGTTGAGCTGGTTCACTTCGGACGCCCCGGGGTCGTAGTCGATCGAGACCACGTTCGCGCCCGGATAGAGCCGCCGGAGTTCCCGGAAGACGCCCTTGCCGACCACATGGTTCGGCAGGCAGGCGAAAGGCTGAGCACACACGATGTTGGGCGTCCCGGTCTCGATCAGCTCGATCATCTCGGCGACGAGCAACCACCCCTCACCGGCGGTGGTGCCCAGCGAGATGACCGTCTCGGCGCGTCGGGCCATCGAGTCGATGTCGGCCGGCACGGTGAACTTGCCCCGGCTGCGGGCCAGAGCCTTGTTGGCGGGGCGCAGGTACTGCTCGACCAGCCAGATCATGGCCTTCTGTCCCCGGACGCCTCCGGCGGTGCCGATGCCCAGCTTGTCGAGCCGCCAGCCGGACGAGTACATGCTCATCAGGAAGAAGTCGAGCAGCCCCGGCAGGACGGCCTCGCAGCCCTCGTTCTCGATGACCGCGACCGCGTGATTGTTCGCGTCCGGGGAGAACTTGACCAGGATCTCGCCGACGAGTCCGACCCGAGGCCGGCGTGGCTCGGCGGTGAGCGGCAGGGCGTCGAAGTCGGCCACGATGCTGTCCAGGATCCAGGAGTAGCCGATGCGTCGTTCCAGCGTGGGGGAGTAGCCCCCGTAGCTGAAGAACTCCTGGACGAGCTTGTCCCACCGTGCGTAGAGGGCGGTGGCGCTGCCCGGCACCAGCTCGTACGGCCGGACCCGCAGCAAGACGTTCTGCAGCAGGTCACCGATGACGAGGGCCTGGACGCCGCGATGAATCAGTGCGGGCGTCACCTTGAACCCGGGGGCCTCCTCGAGACCTTGCGCGCTCATGGCGAGCACGGGCACCTGATCGAAGCCAGCATCCCTCAGCCCCTTGCGGAGCATCCCGGCGTAGTTGGTGGCCCGGCACATGCCGCCGGTCTGGCTGATCACCACCGAGCTGTTCAGGGGATCCGCGCCGCCCGTGACGAACTTGTTGATGAGCTGACCGATCACCATGATCGCCGGGTAACACACGTCGTTGTTGACGTATTTCAGGCCGCACTCGGTGTCGTCGGCCGACGCGTGCTCCAGCAGCTGCACGTTGTAGCCGAGCCGATTGAAGATCGGCATGAACAGACGGAAGTGGATCGGCGCCATCTGCGGCGCGTACAGCGTGTGGTTCTTGCGCGCCTGCTTGGTGAACACCGGGAAGGGCGCCGGGGCGTGTTCGTCCGGCAGCGTCGAGACCTCCTCGGAACGGCGGCGCTCGGCGGTCGCCGCCTTCAGCGACCTCAGCCTGATCGTGGCGGCCCCCAGGTTGGACACCTCGTCGATCTTCAACACGGTGTAGACGTCGTCTGCGGCCTCGAGGATCTCTTGGACCTGATCCGACGTCACCGCGTCGATGCCGCAGCCGAACGAGTTCAGCTGGACGAGTTGCAAGGTGGGCGCGTCGCGCACAAAGGCGGCCGCCTCGTACAGCCGCGTGTGGTAGCTCCACTGATCGCGCACCCGCAGCGGACGCTCCACGCGAGGAACGCCGGCGACGGCGTCCTCGCTCAAGACCACCATGCCCAGCTGGCTGATCATCTCGGGGATGCCGTGATGGATCTCGGGGTCGACGTGGTACGGGCGTCCGGCGAGCACGATGCCCTTCGCGCCGTGCTCGACCAGGTAGTCGAGCGCGCGGCGTCCCTCGGCCCGGACGTCCTCCTTGAAGCGCAGGTCCTCGGCGTAGCCGAGGGCCACCGCCTCTCTGGCCTCGTCCAGGCTCACGTCGAAGTCCTCGAAGGTCTCGACGAGCCGCTCGGCGAGCTTGTCGGGGTTGGCAAGGTTCACGAACGGATCGAGGTAGCGGACGCCGGCCGCGCGCAGGGCATCCACGTTCTTGGCGAGCACTTGGGGGTAGAACGCGACGATCGGGCAGTTGAAGTTGTTGTCGGCGGCCTCGAACGCCTGCACCTCGTTCGTCACGCACGGATAGAAGATCGTGCGAATGCCCTTGTCGAGCAGCTGTTCGAGGTGGCCGTGCGCCAGCTTCGCCGGGTAGCAGACGTTCTCGGACGGGATCGACTCCATGCCTGACTCGAACACCTCGTGCGAGCTGCGACCGCTCAGCACGACCTTGAACCCGAGGTGCGTGAGGATCGTGAACCACAGCGGGTAGTTCTCGTACATGTTCAGCACGCGCGGGATGCCGATGGTGCCGCGCCGCGCGGCGGCGTCCGTCAGGCGCCGGTACGCGAAGACGCGCCGGTACTTGTAGTCGTAGAGGTTGGGGACGGTGCTCTTGCGCGGCACCGCCTCGTCGGACGCCCCCCGCTCGCACCGATTGCCCGAGACGTGCCGACTGCCGTCGCCGAAATTGCTGATGGTGAGGCCGCAGTGGTTGGCGCACAGCTTGCAGATCGTGCGTTCCGTGCTGAGCTCGAAGTGGTCGAGCTCGTGCAGGTCCATCAGCGTCGAGCGCTGCCCAGGCAGCCAGGCCCGCTTCGCGGTGAGGGCCGCCCCGTACGCGCCCATGTGCCCGGCGATGTCCGGCCGGACGACGTCAACGCCGGTCAACAGCTCGAAGGCCCTGAGCACGGCGTCGTTGAGGAACGTGCCCCCCTGGACGACGACACGGTCGCCCAGCTGGCCGGCGTCCCGCAGCTTGATGACCTTGTAGAGCGCGTTCCGGACGACGGAGTACGACAGGCCGGCGCTGATGTCGCCGACGTGGGCGCCCTCCTTCTGCGCCTGCTTGACCGACGAGTTCATGAAGACCGTGCAGCGCGAGCCCAGGTCGACAGGGTTCTCGGACCGCAGCGCGGCGCGCGCGAAGCTGGCGACGTCGGTGTTCATCGTCTGCGCGAACGTCTGGAGGAAGCTTCCGCAGCCCGAGCTGCACGCCTCGTTCACGGCGATGGAGTCGACGGCGCCGTTGCGGATGCGGAGGTACTTCATGTCCTGCCCGCCGATGTCGATCACGCTGGTGACGCCAGGGGCTACGCGTTCGGCGGCCCGATAGTGAGCCATGGTCTCGATCTCGCCGGAGTCGACCCGCAGCGCGGCCTGCACCAGCCCCTCGCCGTAGCCCGTGACGCAGGCTCGGGCGACGAAGGCGTCCGACGGGAGGTTCTGGCGGATGTTCCGGACGATGTCGACGGCGGCGGAGACGGGATCGCCCTGGTTGGAGGCGTAGTGGCTGAAGACGATCTCGTCGGCCTCGTTGAGCACGACGGCCTTGATCGTGGTCGAACCCGCGTCGATGCCGACGAAACACGGCCCGGACGCCGACGTCAGGTCGCCCTGCGGCACGCTCGCCTCGGCGTGGCGCGCCTCGAACTCGATCCGCTCGGCGTCCGAGGCGAACAGCGGACGCATGACCGAGGACAGCGTGGTGGCCTCCCGAGCGCCCGAACTCAGCGCCTCGCCCAGCTGGGGACAGGTCACGGTCAGCGGACGGCTCTCGGCGTCCATGCCGACACGCAGCCGACTCCGGTACCGGGCGGCGGCGAGCATCGCGGCGCCGAGGGCGACGTACAGCTGCGCATTTCTGGGAGTCGTGAAGGAGGTCACCTGCCCGGAGAGGGCCCGTTCGTAGGCCTTGCGCAGCTCGGGCAGGAAGTGCAGCGGCCCGCCCAGAAAGACCACGTTGCCCCGGATCGGGTGGCCGCAGGCGAGCCCCGCGATCGTCTGGGTGGCGACGGCCTGGAAGACGGACGCCGCCAGGTCGGTGTGGTCCGCGCCCTGGTTGAGCAGCGGCTGGACGTCCGACTTGGCGAAGACGCCGCAGCGGGACGCGATGGGGTAGAGGTGGGTGTAGTCGGCCGCGAGGTCGTTGAGGCCGGAGGCGTCCGTGTGGAGCAGGGTCGCCATCTGATCGATGAACGCTCCCGTGCCGCCGGCGCAGGTGCCGTTCATGCGCTGCTCCGGCACCGGCTTGAGGTAGGTGATCTTGGCGTCCTCACCGCCGAGCTCGATGACCACGTCGGCCTCGGGGTGGATCCGCTCGATGACCTCGGTGGCGGCGATGACCTCCTGGTAGAAGTCGACGCCCATCAGTTCGGAGACGTGCAGCCCGCCTGATCCGGTGACCCCGACCGTCATCGGCTCGTCGGTGAAGTGGCGGCGTACGTCCTCGATCAGGTCTCGCAACTCGCCGCGAACATCGGCATGGTGGCGTCGGTAGTCGCTGAACACGATGTCGTCGCCCGCCAACACGACGGCCTTGACCGTCGTCGAACCGATGTCCAGTCCGAGGGAGAGGGGTGGTGTCGCCATCTACGCTCCAGTAACCGAATGATCGTTCTAGTAACGCTACTCTAGTGCCCGAGCGCCGACAGGAGGAAACATGGCCGCGGCAAGTCCCTCCGAGCAGACCGGCCAACGCCGGTCCAAGCGGGATGCGATCGTGGAGGCCGCCGCGCGATTGATCCGGGCGGAAGGGGTGCATGCGGCGTCCATCTCAGAGTTGATCCGCGCCTCGGACGCCTCCGCCGGCACCATCTATCACCACTTCGCGAACAAGAACGACATCGTCGCGGCAGTCGCTCAGGCGGCCGTCGTGGACCCTCTCGAGCGGATGCTGTCGCAACGAGAGGCGACGGGCGCCAGCCCCGGCCAACTGCTCCGGATGATCGTCGGCGCGGTGATGGGCGGCGACGTCGAATCGGCTCTCATCGTCCAGCTGTGGGCGGGATCGTCGAGAGATCCGCACCTCAAGGAGATCGTGCGCAGCCGGATGGCTGCGGTCCACGAGGGCCTCACGCGCGAACTGGCCGCCTGGCTGCGCCTGCAGGGCGAACCGAACGCCGATGCGCGCGCTATCCACCTGGCGCACGTCACGATGGGCCAGGCCATGGGGCTGCTCGCCGAGCGCACGATCCTCACCGACCTCGATCGGGACGCCTACCTGGACGAGGCCGCCCGACTTCTGGACGCCGCGGCCAGCGTCGCCGCCTCCTAAAGACGCACACGGCGCCCGACCCCAAGGTCGGACGCCGCCGTCGATGGTCTGACTACGCGAGATCCTCGGGGGCCACGGACAGCGCCTTGACCTCGCCGAGCGCCGTGGACAGGTAGCGATCGCCGGAGTCCGGCAGCACGACGACGATCTGCTTGCCGGCATTCTCGGGACGCTTGGCGAGCTGAACGGCAGCGTGCAGGGCCGCACCGGACGAGATTCCGCCGAAGATGCCCTCGGTGATCGGCAGGCGGCGGGCCGCCGCGATGGCGTCCTCGCTCGTGACCGTCAGCACCTCGTCGTAGACGCCCGTGTTGAGCACCTCGGGGACGAAGCCTGCGCCGATGCCCTGGATCTTGTGCGGGCTGTGCGCGCCGCCATTGAGGACGGGCGACTCCGCCGGCTCGACGCCGACGACCTTGATCGCGGGGTTCTGCTCCTTCAGGTACTGGCCGGCGCCCGTGATGGTGCCGCCCGTGCCCACGCCGGAGACGAGGATGTCGACCGCGCCGTTCGTGTCGGCCCAAATCTCCGGGCCCGTCGTGGCGTAGTGGATCGCCGGGTTCGCGGGGTTGTTGAACTGGCCCAGGACGACCCCGCCGGGCGTCGCGTCACGGATGGCCTCGGCCTTGGCGATCGCGCCCTTCATGCCCTTCGCGCCGGGGGTCAAGACGACCTCGGCGCCGTAGAGCTGGACGAGGGCCCGGCGCTCCACGCTCATCGTCTCCGGCATGGTCAGGATCACCTTGTAGCCCTTGGCGGCGCCCACCAGGGCGAGCCCGATGCCGGTGTTGCCCGAGGTCGGCTCGATGATGACGCCGCCCGGCTGCAGGGCGCCCGACTTCTCGGCGTCCTCGATCATGGACGCCGCGATGCGCTCCTTCACGCAGCCGCCCGGGTTGAACGACTCGAGCTTGGCGACGATCTGGGCGCCCTCGACGCCGGCGTCCGCCGCGAAGCGGGAGACAGCGACGAGCGGGGTGCGGCCGATGAGATCGAGGACGGAGGAATGGACGGTCATGGTGATCCTTCTGTGTGGTGCTGGTGCGAAACGACCAACGCGACGGCGCTGGTGACGTGGGGGATGATCGGGGACGCGAACGGCGTCTGACTGAGGTGAACGGGTCGAAAATTGCGCGGTCAGCGACACATCGCGCTCGACACGTGACCGAAGTCCACGTGCCGGCGGAGGACCGGCGTCTCGTTCATATTTCAACCATACGCGACGCCGTGTCGCGATGTCGAGGCGTCTCAGGGCGTGGCGGCGCCGGGATAGCCCAGTTGGCGCCAAGCCTCGTAGACCGCGATCGCGGCGGCGTTGGCGAGGTTGAGCGAGCGGTTGTCAGGCCGCATCGGGATCCTGATGCGCTCGGTGACGCGCGCGTCCGCGAGCAAAGCGGGGGCCAGTCCCGTCGGCTCTGGGCCGAACAGCAGCACGTCGCCCGGGCGGTAGGCGATGTCGGAATGGGCAACCGTGGCGTGGGCGGTGAAGGCGAAGACGCGGGCGGGCAGCAGGGCGGCGTAGGCGTCCTCGAGGCTGTCGTGCACGAAGGTGACGGCCTTGTCGCGGTAGTCGACGCCGGCGCGGCGCAGCTTGGCGTCGTCGAGGTCGAAGCCCAGGGGCCGCGCCATGTGCAGTTCCGCCCCGGTGATGGCGGCCAGCCGCATGGTGGCGCCGGTGTTGTTGGGGATGCAGGGCGAGCAGAACAGAATCCGCAGGGGAGTCATCTCAGGTCGTCCTCACGTGATCGGGGTCGGGCCATGGCAGCGGGACGCCGCTGGTGAAGTACCGTTGCGTGCCGTCGACCGGGTCGGCGAAAGCCAGCCGCCGCGCGACCAGCTTCAGCGGCGTGCTGAAATCGGCAGGGTCGACGTCACGCACGGCGGGGTAGAGCGGGTCATCGACGATCGGGATACCGAGCGAGGCCAGGTGCAGCCGCAGCTGATGCGTCTTGCCGGTGTGCGGCGTGAGTCGGTAACGGCCGAACCGGCCGTTGGTCTCGACCAGTTCCACCAGGGTGGAAGAGTTGGGCTCACCGTCGACCAGCTCGGCTTGCAGGCGGCCCGTGGTCTTCTCGATCCGGCCCGTGACGGTCAGCGGGAACTGCACGGACGCCGTCGCCGGCGCGATCGCCTCGTAGGTCTTCTCTGCCTGACCGGACGAGAAGACGCCGGCATAGGGGGCGCGCCAGCGGCGTCCGATCGTGAGCACCAGGACCCCGGCGGTGAGCCGATCCAGCCGATGGGCGGGGGCGATCTCCTCCCACCCTGGCTGCTGACGAAGCTTCGCCACGACCGACTCGACGACGTGGATTCCGCGCGGGGTGGTCGCGAGAAAGTGCGGCTTGTCGACGACGACGATGCGCTCGTCGGCGAGGATGACTCGCAGGCGTCCAGGAACGGTCGCTTCGGCCAGAAAAGGTCGGTGAAACCAGACGAACGCGTTGGGCCGGTAGGGCTCGTCCGGACGCCAGGCGCGTCCGGTGCCATCGACGAAGCCCTCGCGGGCGAACTGGCCGTCGACATCGGCCTCGGTCGGCAGTCGGTCCAACAAGAAGTCGCGCATCGTGGTCCAGAGCGCGGTGTGGTCTGGACGGTTGTCCGGCGTGCGGACCCAGGACGCGTCCAGGCCTTGCTGGCGGGGCAACGGCGGCTTCGGCGGCACGGCGACTACGCCCGGTGCTGGGTGTCGCGTACGACCGTGGTCTGAAACACAGCCCGCACTGTACTCAGATGTCTCACACCGCCCGGAGGCGTCACCCCGGGGGTTAGAGTACGAACGCCCCTCATGCCGTGAAAGTCCGAGCACGGCCCCTTGTGGTGGGCAGAAGCAAGGACAGGGGGTAGCCGGTGTCGACGGTGACGGGGATGCCGCGGCGTGCGATCGTTCGGCCGAAGCGTCGCGCCTGGCGCTGGGTCGTGTCGATCCTGGCCGTGCTGCTCGTCGTGATCGCGGCCCTCGGCGGCTGGATCCTGAGCAGCGCCCAAAACGCGGTGGACAAGTCGATGAACGGCCAGGGTGGCTCCGCTATCGACATCTTGATGCCCAAGCCGTTGAACAACGAGGGCACCGGGCGCGTCAATGTGCTGATAACCGGCAACTCCTTCGACGACGAGGGACACCAGGGCGCCGCACTGACCGACAGCATCACCGTCGCGTCGATGGATCTGGTCAACAAGAAGATCACGCTGATCAGCATTCCGCGCGACATGTGGGTCGACTACAACGGCACGAAGATGAAGATCAACAACGTCTTCCCCGCGGCCGCCGGCGGTACCGCTGCTGCCGACGGGCTGGGTGACTGGCGCAAGGGGCTCGATGCCCTGGGCACCGTCGCCGAACGGATCACCGGCCTGCGGATCGATCAGAAAATTCTGGTCGGCTACACGGCCCTGAAAGACACGGTGGACGCCGTAGGCGGCATCGACGTCGACATCACCCAGACCGCCACCGACAAGCGGGGCATTTATGACGCCAACGTGCACCTGACGCTGCCGTATGCCGTCGTACACATCAATGGCGAGGACGCCTTGAAGCTGGCCCGAGCCCGCAACCACCCGATGCCCGGTGAAAAGCCCTACGGCATCGCCGATGGCGATTTCGGACGCGGACGCAATCAGCGCCTGATCATGGCGGCGTTGCAGACCAAGGCGAAGACCTCTCCGGCGCTCGCCAATCCGGCAGCGATCGTCGCCATCTTCGACTCGATCTCGACCAACGTGCGCACCGATTTGAGCGTCAGTCAGATCCGTCGCCTCTACGACATCGGCGCCGCAGCCGAGCCTCCCTCGAGCATCTCGGTCCGGGGCCCGCGCGACAAGTTGCTGATCACGGACTACACCAAGGGTGGAGTCGACGCGCTAGTCCCGATCGCCGGAACATTCGAGTACGAGGCGATCCAGAAGTACATCGAGACGACGCTCAAGGGCTGACGGGCCCGGTCGGCACGCCGGCGTCCTTCCGCGGCGGCACCCGCCGCGACCGCGCGCGGATGGCTTCGTGCCGATCGGTTTCCTCGTCGGCCGACAGGCCCGGACGCCGCAGGCGGTCGTAGTCGGAGAGAGGTCGCGGACCGGCCAGCACCCAGCGGACGACGTGCAGGTACCCGTTGGCGTCCGATTCGACGCGCCACCGCACCAGCGAGATCTCGCCGTTGACGATCTCCAGGCCGGTGACGTAGGCGTTGAAGGTGCAGGAGCCCGAGTTGAAGTAGGGGGTCTCGTCGGAGGCCGGGAACTTCGCTCGGTGGGTGTGGCCGCAGATCAGGGCGATGCCGTGCTCGCGAATCCACTTGACGTAGTTGCGTTCGACCTTGTGGCGCTTGAACGTGTTGCGGATCGGGCTCGACGGGCTGTGGATGCCGAACGCGTGCAGCCACTTCCAGAAGGCCCGGTAGGTCCACATCGTGAAGCGCCAGTTCTGGTCGTTGCTGAAGTCGCCCTGGTGTCCGTGGACGACGAGCACCTCCTGGCCGGTGTCGCGGTCGCGCAGCAGCAGCGACTCGTGCACCTCGAGCCCGGGCAGCAGAGGCTCCAGCTCGCCGGTCTGCGGGTTCTGCGCCTGGAAAAGGGTCTGCCGGACGTAGCGCGGATCGGCCAGCTGGGCGTCATGGTTGCCGAACAGGCGCAGGTAGCGGCCGAGCGCGTGGAACTCGCGGAGGCGTCCGTAGACAATGCCGTGGGCGCGGACGATGTGTCGGACGTGCGGGAACTCCCACAGGTCCTCGGTGTCGCCCAGCTCGACCAAGGTGAAGCCCTCGTCCAGGTAGTGGGTGAGGGCATGCGTGACGATCACCTTGTTCTTGGCGAACTCGTCGGCGTTGGACCCGTCCCCGCGGTGCTGGTCGCTCAGAAACACCAGCTTCGTGGCGCGGTCGACCTCGACCACGTGGGCGCGGTCGTAGGCGGCGGACAGCCGGTCCTGGGTCTTCATGGCAGCTTCACGCTCCGTCTCGAGAGGGGCCAACGGTCTGAACCGCCGAGCCTAGGCGACGCCCGGCCAGTAGCAAGGCACCGCCTTACCGGACGCGCCTGGCCCCCGGTCCGGGCACTGCGCTGAGGAAGGCCGGGCGCGTCCAGCCGCGGGCGTCGAAGGCTGCCTGGACGCCCCGGGCCACGGCCGCCTCGTCGCCGGCGCGGATCAGCGCGATGGCCGAGCCCCCGAAGCCCCCGCCGGTCATCCGGGCGCCGAGCGCTCCCGCCGCGCGGGCGGCGTCCACGGCGGCGTCCAGTTCGGGGCAGCTCACCGCGTAGTCGTCGCGCAGCGAGTCGTGCGAGGCGTCCAACAGGGCGCCGATGGCGTCGGGACGGTCGGCGTCCAGCAGCCGCGCCACGGCCTTCACGCGCTCGATCTCGGTGACGACGTGGCGGACGCAGCGGCGCTCCCAGTCGTCGGCCAGCGCCGTGAGCGCGGCGTCCAGGTCGGTCACCTCGCGTAGGGTCTGGACGCCGAGGCGGGCCGCGGCCGCCTCGCAGGCCGCGCGGCGGCGTCCGTATTGGCCGTCGCCCAAGGCGTGGGCCGCCCGCGTGTCGATCACGAGCAATTCGAGCCCGGCCGCGGCCAGGTCGAACGGGAGCAGTCGGGTCGTCGAGTCGCGGCAGTCGAGCAGCAAGGCGTGCCCGGACGCGCCACGCAGCGACGTGGCCTGGTCCATGCCGCCGGTCGGGGCGCCGGCGACCTCGTTTTCGGCCTTCACGCAGATGGACGCCAGCGCGGCCCGTCCGGCGTCACCGCGGGCGGCGTAGCCGCAGCCGAAGAGTTCGTCCAGGGCCAGCGCGACCGCGCACTCGATCGCTGCCGAACTCGACAGCCCGGCACCCAGCGGCACGCACGAGTCGATCGCGGCCTCGAAGCCGCCCACGGCGCAGCCGGCCTCCCGCAGCGCCCAGGCCGGACCCGCCGCGTAGGCCGCCCAGGAGCTCACGGCCCCCGGCGCGATCGAGGAAACCGGATCCTCCCAGACGGCCTCGGGGTCCAGGGACGACACCAGCCTCACCACGTCGTCGTCGCGGCGCCGCACGGCGGCGAACGTCGCGTGGGGCAGGGCCAGCGGCAGGCAGAGTCCGCCGTTGTAGTCGACGTGCTCGCCGATCAGGTTGACGCGTCCGGGGGCGGCCCAGACCCCGTCCGGCTCCGCCTCAAAGGTGGCGCGGAACAGGTCCGCCGCTCGGGCCGCGCCTTCGGCGTCCGACCAAGCCGTGATGGTGTGCACCTCGCCTCGCTTCCGTGTCGCTGGTGGTCGATAACCTAGCCGGACCACCGGCCAGGAAGCGACGCGCCCATGACCATCTCCACGAGGCTGTGCCTGCACGCCGCGGACGTGACCCTCGTCCTGGATGCGCCAGCCGGTCAGCTGCCGGCCGTCCTGCATTGGGGCGCCGCTCTCGGCGAGCTGTCCGAAGCCGACACCGCCGCGCTGGCCGCCTGCCAGACCCCGCCGATCATCCCGAACGGCCCCGACGCCCCGGTCCGGGTGGCGCTCGTCCCCGAGGGGCGCACCGGCTGGCAGGGGCGTCCGGGGCTGTCGGGCTCGCGCGACGGACGCGACTGGACGCCCCACTGGGTGCTGTCGGGCGTCACCATCGACGGCGCACCCGCGCCCGAGCACGCCAACCTCGGCCCCTGCCTGGTCGTCTTCGAGGCGGCGGACGCCGACGCCTCGCTAGGCCTGACGATCGAGGTGGAGCTGCTGGCATCAGGACTGGTCCGGGCCCGCGCGGCGGTGCAGAACACCGGCGACGAGGACTACCGCGTGGACGAGTTGCTGGTCGCCTTCCCGGTGCCGATGCGGGCCCGCGAGATCCTCGACTTCGCCGGGCGCTGGACCAAGGAGCGCGTCCCCCAGCGGACGACCCTGCAGGTCGGCACCCACTGGCGCGAGGCACGACACGGCCGCACGGGCGCTGACTCGGCCTTCGTCCTGCACCTGGGGGCACCCGGGTTCGGCTTCGCCGACGGCGAGCTGTGGGCGGTCCACACGGCGTGGTCCGGCAACCACGTCCACTACGCCGAGCGGCTGGCGTCCGGCGATCAAGTCGTCGGCGGGGGAGAGCTGCTGCTGCCAGCCGAGGGCACGGTCGCGCCCGGGGCGTCCTATCGAGGGCCGTGGGTCTACGCGAACTACGGCGTCGGACTAGACGCCGTCGCGCGGCGGTTCCACCGGACGCTCCGCTCGCGTCCGGAGCACCCGGATGTGCGGCGTCCGGTCACCCTCAACGTCTGGGAGGCCGTCTACTTCGACCACGATCTCGACCGGCTGGTCGCGCTGGCCGAGCGGGCGGCGTCCATCGGCGTCGAGCGGTTCGTCCTCGACGACGGCTGGTTCGGCGGACGCCGCGACGATCACCGCGGCCTCGGCGACTGGTTCGTGTCCCCGGACGCGTGGCCCCATGGCCTGCACCCCCTCACCGACAAGGTGACCGCGCTCGGCATGCAGTTCGGGCTTTGGTTCGAGCCCGAGATGGTCAACATCGACAGCGACGTGGCCCGCGCCCATCCCGAGTGGATCATGCAGCCGTCCGGACGCCTCCCCGTCGAGTCCCGCTTCCAGCAGGTCCTCAACATCGGCCTCCCGGACGCCTACGCCTACGTCCGCGACCGCATGCTCGCCTTGCTGGACGAATACCCGATCGCCTACATCAAGTGGGACCACAACCGCGACCTGGTCGACGCCGGATCCGCGCCGACGGGCGTGCCCGGCGTGCATCGCCAGACCCAGGCTTACTACCGGCTGCTGGACGAGCTCAAGGCCGCCCACCCCGGCCTGGAGATCGAATCGTGCAGCTCGGGCGGGGCCCGCATCGACCTGGAGGTCATGAGCCGCTGTGACCGCGTCTGGGTGAGCGACTGCATCGACCCGCTGGAGCGGCAGTCGATGATGCGCTGGACGACCCAGCTGCTTCCGCCCGAGTTGCTCGGCTCGCACATCGCGTCCGGCCGGTCGCACACCACCGGACGCCAGCACGACCTCGCCTTCCGCGCCGCGACGGCCGTCTGGGGCCACCTGGGCATCGAGTGGGACCTGACGGCGGCGTCCGCCGAGGAACTGGCCGAACTGACCGACTGGATCGCCTGGTTCAAGGAGAACCGCGCGACGCTGTTGGGTGGCGACCTGGTGCGCGTCGACGTGTCGGACGCCGGCCTGATCGTCCACGGCGTCGTGACCAGCGAGCGGGGCCTCTACGAGGTCTGCTCGACCACCCTCCCGGACGTCGCCAACCTCGGACGCATCGTGCTGCCGGGCCTGGACGCCGACGCGCGCTACCGCGTCCGGCTGGTGCGCCAGCCGGCCGCGCTGCCGCTGCCGATGCGGGCGCCGTGGTCGTTCGACCCCGACGGGGTGGTTCTCAGCGGACGCGTCCTCGCGCGGGCCGGCGTCCGACTGCCCTACCTGCCGCCTGAGCAGTCCTTCATCATCGAGGCGACGCGGGTGTGAGGCAGATCGACGGCAGCGCGAACCAGCGCAGGTCGTCGAAGTCGGCGTCGACGGACGCCGGGGCGTCCAGCTGCTCCGACGCCGCGGCGAACACCTGGCGCGCCTGCTCCAGGTAGCCCGCGAGCACCTCGACCCCGGCGGTCGTGTCGTGCAGCGGATAGGTCATCGCCCCATCCGCGGCGTACGTGACCTGGGCCAGGCGCAGCGGCGGCTCCGCGGTGCCGCTGCGGTGGTGCCACAGCCCCGAGTGCGCGTCGAAGGTGTAGTCGGGCAGGAGCTTGTAGCCCTCGCGCGCGACCAACGCGACGGCCTCGATGATGTAATCGGTCACCGCCTCGTCGACGAAGTAGTTGAAGTTGACCCGCACCCAGCCGGGCTTGATGCCCTCACAGCCGTCGGCGATGCGCCGCTCGAACGCGTGCGACCTCTCCAGGCCGATGCCCAGCAGGCGGTGGCCGTACGGGCCGGCGCATGAGCAGCCGCCGCGCGTCTGGATGCCGAAGAGGTCGTTGAGCAACGAGACGACGAAGTTGTGGTGCAGGTAGCTGCCGTCCGGCGCCTTGATGATGAACGACACGATCGACAGCCGCTCGGCGGCGATGTTGCCGAGGATCTGCGCGTTCGGCTCCCGCAGCCAGGCCGTGACCGCCCGGTTGAGGAGGGCGTCCTCGCGCTCCTTGATCAGGTCGGTGCCGACGGCCTCCTTCAGCTGGAAGACCAGCCCCGCCCTGATCGACTCGATGATCGCCGGAGTCCCGCCCTCCTCGCGATGCACCGGGTCGTCCAGGTAGCGGTGCTCGCTCGGGTTCACGTAGATCACGGTGCCGCCGCCGGGGGCGTCCGGGACGCGGTTGCGCAGCAACTCCTTGCGCACGACGAGCAGGCCGGGCGTCCCGGGTCCGCCGATGAACTTGTGGGGGCTGACGAAGATGGCGTCCAGGTACGAGTCCGGACGCCCCGGCGCGGCGGACACGTTGATGGCGACGTAGGGGCCGCAGGCCGCGAAGTCCCACAGGGACAAAGCGCCGTGCTCGTGCAGCAGTTCGGCGATGCCGCGAACGTCCGACTTGATGCCCGTCACGTTGGACGCCGCCGAGAACGACCCGATCTTCAACGGGCGATCGGCGAACCGCTCGAGTTCGGTGCGCAGGTGGGCCTGGTCGATGTGGCCGTCGGGGTCCTCATGGATCGTGACCACGTCGGCGATCGACTCGCGCCACGGCAGCTCGTTGGAGTGGTGCTCGAAGGGCCCGATGAAGACGACCGGACGGTCGGCGTCCGGAATCTGCTGGGAGAAGCCGTACCTGTCGTCGAGTTGGCAGGGCAGCCGCAGGCCGAGGATGCCGACCATCTTGTTGATGGCGGCCGTGCTGCCGGCCCCGCAGAAGATCACGGCGGTGGACTCGTCGCCGCCCACGCAGTCGCGGATCAGCCGGCGGGCGTCCTCGCGCAGGCGCGTGGTCTGCAGGCCCGTCCCGGACGCCTCCGTGTGCGTGTTGGCGTACCGCGGCAGCACCTCGGCGCGGATGAAGTCCTCGATGAAGTCGAGCGAGCGTCCGGACGCCGTGTAGTCGGCGTAGGTCACGCGGCGCGGGCCGTACGGGCCGGGCATCACCTGGTCGTCGCCGATGACCCCCGCGCGAACGCGTTCGAGCAGAGCGGCGGACATGATCGGGTTCGTCACGGGCTCACTGTAAGACGACGCGTTCGGCGTCGCAGTGGGCGAACTGCACCCTCTCGGCGCCGAGATGCAGGCGTGATGCACTCCCCGCGGCACTGAGCAACGCCCCAGCCCCCAGGCTCAGGCTTGGGGGTCCGCCGCTTCGGTGACGGCGTGCACCACGGGATCCTCGTCATCGGACAAGCCGAACGCGGTGCCGCCGCCGAGCGTGGCCAGCATCTGCCGGACGTTCGTCAGCTGCGCCGAGATCGCGTCGCGCCGCTGCGTGGCCGCGACGAGCTCACGCTCGGAGTCGCGACGGATGCGGTCCGCCTGGGAGCGTGCGGTGCCGACGACATCGGACGCCTCGCCCTTGGCGGCGTCCAGGATGGCGCTGGCCTGCTCCTGGGCCTGCGCCAGGATGCGGGCGGCCTCGGCCTCGGCTGCGTCCCGCCGCTCGATGGCGGCGGCCAGCTGCTCGGCATGGCTCGCGTGCTGCGCCTCGAACTCGCGCGCAGCGTCGTCGCGGCGTCCGGCGAGCGTCTTTTCGAAGTCGGCGGCGGCCGCGGTGGCCCGCTGCTGCTGCTGCTCGTAGACCGCCTCGGCCTCCTCGCGACGGGCGGACGACTCGCGGTCAGCGTGGTCCAGTTGCTCGTCGGCGTGCCTGCGCGCGTTCTCGACCAGGCGCGCGGCCTCGGCCTGCGACGACGACGCCAGGTCGGACGCCTCACGCTCGGCCTTCTCGGTCATGGCGGACGCCTTGGCAGCGGCGTCGCTGAGCAGGGCGTCGGCGTCCGCCTGCGCCTTGGTGCGCAGTGCCTGCGCCTCCTTCTCCGCCAGCGACAGGATGCGTCCGATCGTGGTGCCGAACTCCTCGTACGACGGTCGCCCCACGGTGGCCAGCTGCTCCTCGAGCTCGGCCACCCGCGCGACGACGGCGGCGTGCTGCGTCTTCAGATCGGACGCCTCCGCCTTGGCCTTCTGCAGCTCGACGTTGACGCGTCCGACCTCGTCGTTGCTGTCGGCGACGGCCTTGCGCAGCTGCGCAAAGGCCGGATCGACGTCGAGCGGGTCGTAGCCACGGAAGGCGGTCTTGAAGGGCGTGTCGGTCATGCGGGCTCTCCTGCCTGGTCGTTTGGAGTGTTGGTGCCGGACACGGCGAGTCCTTCGATGACCCCGCGCAGGTGTCCGAGCTGTCCGGTGATGGCACTGCGGCGGTCGGCGAGGGCCGCGACTTCGTCGCGCGCCCGCTGCAGCTGGGCCTTGGCCTCGGCCCGGATGGCGTCGGCGTCCGATCTGGCGGAGGACAAGACCCCGACCGCCTCGTCCCGGATGGCCCGGGTCGAGTCGAACGCGTCCTGCTGCATCTTCGCCAGGTCGGCGGTCGTCTGCTCGCGCACCTGGCGTGCCAGGTCCTCGGCGTCAGCGACGCGACGGTCGGCGCGGGCGATGGTGGCCTCGGCCTTGTCCAGCGCCTCAGCGATGATCCGCTCCGACTCGGCGGCTGCGTGCCTCTTCGTCTCGGACGCCTCGGCTTGGGCTGCCTCGAGCACCGCGGACGCGCGGGTGCGCAGGTGCTCTCCCTCGGCCCGCAGGGCCGCCGCGTCGGCGCGGGCTGCCGCGGCCAGGTTGGCGACGGCGGCCCGGGTCGCCTGCCGGATCTCGACCACCCGGGCATGCGCCGCCGCGCGCGCCTCGGCCCGCAGGTGGGCGATGTCGTCGTCGGTCTGGGCGAGCAGCGTCCGGACGGTGGCCTGCGTCCACGACAGCTGCTCGCCAGCGGACGCCAACGTGGCGTCCGCGCGGGCCTGGGCGTCGTCGAGGAGCCCGGTCGCGTGCGCCTCCGCGGCCGCGCGGTGTTCAGCGGCCTCAGCCGCGGCGCGGACGCGCAGTTCCTCGGCGTCCCGGATGGTCGCCTCGGCCTCGGTGCGGGCCGTGGTCAGCAGCGTGTCTGCCTCGCTCGCCGCCTGCGTGGAGCGATCCGCCACCAGGGTCTCGAGCGCGGTCATCCGCTCGGCGTGCGCCCCGGCCCATTCTTCTTCGCGGCGGGCGATATCGGCGTTGTGCAGTGCGGACGCGTCATCCAGGCGAGACACGTGCTGAGCGTGCTCGTCGGCCACCTGCGCCCGGACTCGCTCGGCGTCGGCCTGGGCCTTCGACAGCAGCTCGGCGGCCTCAGCGCGCGCCTTCTCCAGCGCCTGGTTCGCAGCGGTCTCCACCGATGCGCGGAGGATCGCAGCCTGGGCCGAGGCGTCCGAGATGAGGTTGTGGGCGTCGGCGCGCGCGGAGTCCAGGGTCGCCGTCGACTCGGCCAGGGACGCGTGAGCCTTGGCCAGCGCAGCGTCCGCCTCAGCCTGCTGCCGCTGGGCGCGCGCGACCGTGGCGGACGCCTCGGCCTGGGCCTCCTGCTGCAGCCGCTCGGCCATCAACTGAGCCCGGTGCAGCAGGTCGGTGACGCGCCGCGTGTCGTCGCTTCCGTCGACCGTGACGTGCGCCTGAACTTCCTCCTGCATGGGCACATTGTGAAGCTCCGGACAGCCCCGCGCCAATCGGTGTCCAGCGCCCCTTGAGAGCCTGGCTGGACGGCCCCGCGCGATCTCCTAGCCTTACCTGCGTGCTGATTCTTCTGCCGCCGTCGGAGGGCAAGGCGGCGCCGCCGCGGGGCCGTTCGCTCGACCTCGGCGCGCTGTCCCAACCGGTCCTTTCGGACGCCCGTCGTCGCGTCCTGGACGCGCTGCGGACGGCGTCCGCAGGCCCGGACGCCCTCACGACCCTGAAGGTCGGCCTGTCGCTGGCGGCGGAGGTCCGGGCGAACCTCGACCTCGACGGGGCGCCGTGCGCGCCGGCGTCCCGCATCTACACCGGCGTCCTGTTCGACGCCTTGTCCTACGCGACGTTGAGCGAAGCCGGACGCCGCCGCGCCCGTGAGTCGGTGCTGATCTTCTCGGCGGCCTTCGGAGTGCTTCGGCTGGACGATCGCCTCCCGGCCTACCGCCTCTCCGGGGACGTCGCCCTGCCCGACATCGGACGCCTCGGCCCCTTCTGGAACCCGCTCCTGACCGCGGCCTTGGAGGCGCGCCGGGACGGGCAGCTGGTGATCGACTGCCGGTCAGCTACGTACCAGCCGTTCTGGACGCCGTCCGGCGCCTGGCCGGTCCGCGTGTTCCGTGAGGTCGGCGGCCAACGCTCCGTCGTTTCACACCTGGCCAAGCACGCCCGAGGCCTGTTGGCGCGAGCCCTCTGCGAGGCCCCGCGCGCCCCCCGGACGCCCGAGCAGGCGGCTGCCGCGGCGTCCGCCTGGTTCGACACGCACGAGGTACGGACTGCCGCGGGAGTCGTCCAGCGCGTGCGCATCGAACTGACCCCGCGTTCACTCGACGTGATCACCGACTGAACCTCAGCGCAGCCGACACGCATCCGGTGACGTGTCGGGGGGCGACGGGTCGCGATAGCCTCGTGGGACCGGTGTGGACCCGGGTCGTCGACAGCCAAGGAGTGCAGCAGTGACCACCAGCGGGGAGCAGGCGACGGGGGAGTCCAGGCCGCTCGGGAGCTATGACGTCATCGTGGTCGGGGCCGGTTTCGCCGGCGCGACCGTCGCGCGCGAGCTGGCCGAACGGGGCGGCAAGAGCGTGATCGTGCTCGAACAGCGCCACCACATCGGCGGCAACGCCTACGACCGCCTGGACGACGCGGGGGTGCTGATCCATCAGTACGGACCCCACATCTTCCACACGGTCGACCAGCGCGTCTTCGACTACGTGTCGCGCTTCACGACCTGGAACGGGTACAGCCACGAGGTCCTGGCCGACGTCTACGGGACGTACCTGCCGGTGCCGTTCAACAAGCAGTCCCTGCGGCTCGCCTTCGGCCACGAGCGCGGCGCGTACCTCATCGCGAAGCTCATCGAGCGGTTCGGCGACGAGAAGAAGGTGCCGATCAGTGAACTCCGCAAGGAGGCGGACCCCGACTTGGTCGAGATCGCCGACTACGTGTGGGAGAACGTCTTCCTGCACTACACGACGAAGCAGTGGGGCAAGTCCGCCGACGAGATCGACGTGTCCGTCACGGCGCGTGTCCCGGTGTTCGTCTCCGAGGACTGCCGCTACTTCACCGACCCGCACCAGGGCCTGCCCACCGAGGGTTACACCAAGATCTTCGAGCGGATGCTCGATCACCCACTCATCACCGTGCGTACCAACGTGGACGCGCGTCCGCTGCTGGACCTGTCCGAGCCCGGCGTCGTGCGGGTGGACGGGAAGCCGTATGCCGGCACCGTGATCTATACCGGACCTCTCGACGAGCTCTTCGGCTGCCGGCACGGACGCCTCCCGTACCGCAGCCTGGACTTCGTCTTCGAGACCCACGATGTCGACCAGTTCCAGCCGCGCGGCACGATCAACTACACGGTGAGCGAGGACTACACGCGCATCACCGAGTTCAAGCACCTGACCCGCCAAGAGCTGCCGGGCAAGACGACGATCGTCCGCGAGTACAGCCGCGACTACGACCCCGAGTCCGGCATGGACCCCTACTACCCCGAGGTCAACGCCGAGGTACAGGCCATGCATGCCGCCTACGTCGCCCTCACCGAGCAACTGCCGTCCTTCTACCCCCTGGGACGCCTCGCCGAGTACCGGTACTACAACATGGACGCCACCGTCGCCAAGGCGCTCGACCTCGCCGACGCCCTGCTGGAGGAGAACAAGTGAGCACCGCCCGCCCCAAGACGATCAGCTTCGTCATCCCTTGCTACAACTCCGCGGCGTACATGGACGCCTGCATCGAGTCGATCCTCGGCGGGGGCCGCGACATCGAGATCATCATCGTCAACGACGGGTCCACCAAGGACAACACGGCCGAGAAGGCCGATGAATGGGCCGCCGCCCACCCCGACATCATCAAGGTCATCCACCAGGAGAACGCCGGCCACGGCGGCGCCGTGATGGCGGGCCTGCGGGCGGCGTCCGGGGTGTACTTCAAGGTGGTCGACAGCGACGACTGGCTGGACCGGACGGCCCGCGATCTGCTGCTCGCGAAACTCCGCGGCTTCATCGCGGGCGACAACCTGGTCGATCTGGTGGTCTGCAACTACGTCTACGAGCACGTTCAGACTGGCTCGCAAAAGGTGATCCGCTACCGCGGCGCCCTGCCCACCAACAAGATCGTCGGCTGGGACGAGATCGGCGTGTTCGGCCCCGGCCAGAACATCTTGATGCACGCCGCCATCTTCCGGACCCAGGTGCTGCGCGACTCGGGCCTCGAACTGCCGAAGCACACCTTCTACGTCGACAACATCTTCGTGTACGTGCCGCTGCCGTTCGTGAAGACCCTGCACTACCTGCCGGTCAACCTGTACCGCTACTTCATCGGCCGCGAGGACCAGTCGGTCAACGAGACCGTCATGATCGGACGCCTCGACCAGCAGATGCGGATCACCAACATCATGGTGGACGCCTACGTCCTACCCGACGAGATCCCAAGCAAGCGGCTGGCCCGCTACATGGAGGGCTACCTGGCGCTCATCATCTCGGCGTCCTCGATGTTCGCCGCGATCCGCAGCGACGCCGAGGCGCTGCGCATGCGCAAGGAGATGTGGGAGCACTTGTACGCCAAGGACGCCAAGATGGCGAAGCGCCTCGGACGCCACCCGCTCGTGCTGGGCTCCAACCTGTCCAGCCAGCCCGGCCGCAAGGCGTCCATCGCGCTCTACCGGCTGGCGCAGCGCCTGTACCACTTCAACTAAGGCCTGATCGGACGCCTCAGGTCGCGTCCGCCTGTGGGGCGGGCGCGACCTGGTCTGGCGCCGGATGGTCGACGGACGCCTGCAGCTTGGTCAGCCAGATGACGCCGCCCACGGCGACCAGACCGCAGATCACCATGAACCAGGCGGCTGCGCCGGTGAGCCGAGCGCCCTCGCCGAGCACGGCGATGCCGAAGAGCACGGCGACGAACGGAGAGGTGATGGTCATGGCGGCCACCACGACCTCGGCGGCGCCGGTGGCGTAGCCCTGCTGGACCATCCAGCCGGCCGTCGCGCTGCCGATCAGCAGGGCGATCAGGATCGACCAGAAGGACGCCGAACTAGACCACCCCGGGAAGTCCCGGGCGAACTCGATCAGCGACTTCGCGAGGGCCGCCTCAAGACCGTAGAAGAAGGCGCCGCCCGAAGCCCAGAACAGCGAACGGAACTGCCTCGGACCGCGGGACCCGAGCCACCCCAGCCCCATGGCGCACAGATAGATCACCAGGGCGCCGAGGAAGACGCGGGTCTGGTCGAGGTCGGCCCGCGGGGCGGCGAAGACGCCGGTGATCACCGTGAGCGCGAACGTGGCCCCGGCGGTGATCGCGGTAGCGATGATCACCTGCTGCGGCGGCTTGCGCTTGGCTGCCCAGGCCTGGATCGCGATCGACCAGGGGAAGGCCAGCAGCCCGACCGGCTGAACGACCGACACCGGCGCGAACATCAGCGCCAGGACCTGCAGCCCCAGCGACACCCCCATGGCCACAAGCCCGAGCAGCCAGCGCGGTCGCTTGATGCTCTCCCACAGTTGGCCGAAGCCGATGCCGGACGACGCCCGGTTGCCGGCAGTCTCCTGCCCGACCGCGTGGTGCTGCAAGTAGGCGGAGATGGCGAAGCAGAACGACCCGATCACCTGCAAGGCGATTGCCAGGGGGATGATCTGCGGCACAGGTTCCTCGGTTCGCGGGCCGGTGGGACGAGACGGCGAATCCGGCGGGGGCTACGGCGTCCATCACACGTTACCGCAGCGACCCGCGCGAAAGCGTGAGGCCTAGCGGCGGCGTGCCCGGATTGCCCCCGGGCTTCGGGCGCCTCAACAAGGGGTTGCACCCGGCGTGCACGGCGAGCCCGGGGATTCCGCGAACCGAGACCGCGTGGGGCGTCCACGTAGTCTCATGCCACCAAACGGACCTGGGAGGCATCCGTGAAGACCTTTCATGACAGCGAGACCCATCACGTCGTGATCATCGGCTCGGGCTTCGGCGGGCTGTTCGCTGCCCAGGCCCTCAAGCGCGCCGACGTGAACGTCACGCTGATCGCCAAGACCACCCACCACCTGTTCCAGCCGCTGCTGTACCAGGTGGCCACGGGCATCCTGTCGGAGGGCGAGATCGCGCCCGCGACGCGCGACGTGCTGCGCAACCAGCCCAACGTCCAGGTGCTCCTCGGTCTCGTCTGGGACATCGACCTCGACAACCGCCTCGTCAAATGGCGCCACCACAACGACGAGACCGTGACCCCGTACGACTCGTTGATCGTCGCGACGGGAGCCGGGGCGTCCTACTTCGGACGCGACCACTTCGCCACCTTCGCGCCGGGCATGAAGACGATCGACGACGCGCTGGAACTGCGCTCGCGCATCTTCTGGGCCTTCGAGCAGGCCGAGCTGTCCGAGGACCCCGAGCAGGTCCGGCGGCTGCTCACCTTCTCCGTCGTGGGGGCCGGGCCCACCGGAGTCGAGATGGCGGGCCAGATCCGCGAACTCGCGTCCAAGACGCTCCGGCGGGACTTCCGCGACATCGACCCGTCCAGCGCGCGCGTCATCCTGATCGACGGCGCCGACCAAGTGCTGCCACCGTTCGGACCCACCCTCGGCGCCAAGACCCAACGCTCGTTGGAGTCCATGGGCGTCGAGGTCATGCTCGGGGCGATCGTCACCGATCTCGACGCGTCCGGCCTCACCGTCAAGCGCAAGGACGGCAGCACCGAGCGGATCGACTGCTCCTGCAAGGTCTGGGCCGCAGGCGTCCAGGCCAGCGACTTGGGGGCGACGCTGGCGCGTCAGTCCGGGGCCAGCCTCGACCGGTCCGGACGCATCGCCGTCGAGCCCGACTGCTCGCTTCGCGGCCACCCCGAGGTGTTCGTCGTGGGCGACCTGATGAACGTGCAGGGCGTGCCCGGCGTCGCCCAGGGCGCGATCCAGTCGGCCAAGCACGTCGCCAAGATCATCGCCGCGCGAGCCCTGCCCGAGGGATCGGGTCGGGCGCGGGCCATCGCGGCGGCGTCCAAGCCCTTCGTCTACCGGGACAAGGGCTCGATGGCCACGATCGCCAAGTACCGGGCGGTGGTGAAGGTCGGCAAGACCGAGCTCACCGGCTTCGTGGCCTGGCTGATGTGGCTCGTCCTGCACCTGCTCTACATCGCCGGCTTCAAGAATCGGGTGGCGACGCTGCTGCGGTGGGTGATCAGCTTCCTGAGCAACGCGCGCTCCGAGCGGGTGACGACCAACCAGCAGCTGGTCGGACGCCTCGCGCTCGAGCAGCTGGGTGAGGGGGCGTCCGGACGCCTCGTCGCGGGTGAGGACATCACCGAGCGCAAGCCCCGCCGCGAGGCCTGATCCGGACGCCGAAAGGTCCCGGCGGTCGCCCGCCGGGACCCTCTGGGCGCGTCAGGCGCCGATCACCGCGAGATCGTTCTCGGGGTTGGTGATGGGACGCAGCCCGAACTGGCTGACCAGCACGTCGAACACCTCAGGCGCCACGAACGCGGGCAGCGTCGGGCCGAGGTAGATGTTCTTCACGCCGAGGCTGAGCAGCGACAGCAGGACGCACACCGCCTTCTGCTCGTACCAGGACAGGATCAGCGTCAGCGGCAGATCGTTCACGCCCACGCCGAACGCGTCGGCGAGCGCCGAGGCCACCTTGACGGCCGAGTAGGCGTCGTTGCACTGGCCCATGTCGAGGATCCGGGGGAGCCCGCCCAGGGTGCCCAGGTTCATGTCGTTGAACCGGAACTTGCCGCAGGCCAGCGTCAGCACGAGGGTGTCGGGCGCCGTCTTCTCGACGAAGCGCGTGTAGTAGTTGCGTCCGTGCAGGGCGCCGTCGCAGCCGCCGACGAGGTAGATGTGCTTCAGGTCCCCGGCCTTCACGGCGTTGATCACGGTCTCGGCCGCACCGAGGACGGTGTTGTGCCCGAATCCGGTCGTCAGGGTCGACCCGCCGTTCATGCCGGTGAACATCCGCGGCTCGGACCAGCCGCCCAGGGCCTTCGCCTGGGCGATGGCGGCCGAGAAGTCCTTGTGGCCGTCGGCGTCCGCATCGACGTGCTTAAGGCCCGGGTAGGCCACAACCGAGGTCGTGTAGATGTTGTCGGCGTAGCTGTCGCGGGGCGGCATCAGGCAGTTGGTCGTGTAGAGGAACACGCCCGGGACGCCCGCGAACTCCTTTTGCTGGTTCTGCCAGGCGGTGCCGAAGTGGCCCTTCAGGCAGGTGTACTTGGCCAGCTCCGGGTAGCCGTGGCCGGGAAGCATCTCGCCGTGGGTGTAGACCGAGACGCCGGTGCCTTCGCACTGGTCGAGCAGCATGCCCATGTCGTGCAGGTCGTGGCCCGTGATGACGATGAAGGGGCCGGCGGCCACCTCCATGGTGACGTTGGTGGGCGCCGGGTGCCCGTAGGTGCCGGTGTTGGCCTCGTCGAGCACCTCCATGCAGCGGAAGTTGGCCATGCCGAAGTCCTGGATCAGCTGGAGCCAGTCGGCGACCTCGTGATGCTTGGACGCGTCCGCCATGCCCGAGATCAGCCAGGCGTCCACGGCCTCGTCGCGGCGTCCGAGCATGGAGGCGTGGTGGGCGTAGGCGGCCATCCCGCGCAGGCCCAGCACGAGGAGGGTCCGGCAGGACGCCTCGACGCCGGGCTGGCCGAAGATGTCCGCGGGGCTCGGGATGGCCTCCAGGGGCGTGTCGGCGCCTCCCGTGATCGCGAGGCGACGGGCCGCGATGTCGTCCGCCAGGGCGAGGCAGCCTGCCTCGTCAAAGCTGACGTTGGTGACCGTCGTGAACAGAGCCTCCATGAACAGGACCGGCAGATCGTCGTCGACCCGCTTGTCCTGGACCGCGACCGCCAGCTTCATCAGCTCGTACGTGATGCGGTCCTGCGCGTCCGACGTGCCGACCGACTTGCCGCACGCACCGATCTCGGTGCAGCCGGTGCCGTGCGCCGTCTGCTCGCACTGGAAGCAGAACATCCCCATGGGTGGGCTCCTCAATATCTCGTGGCTCCGTGCCGACGTGTGCGGCAACCTCGGCCAAGGTAGGGAGCCCTGCGCCCGTTGTCTGTTGCCGGGGCAACACTTCGTGCGCTGTCAGGAACGCCAGGTGGCAAGCAGAATGGCTACGGCGTCCTCGTAGGCGAGGACGGAGGAGAGCTTGTCGTTGCCGATGATCGCGAACGCGTAGGGTCGCCCGTCCGCGCCGGTCACGTAGCCGGCCAGCGACCGCGAAACGTTGAGCGTCCCCGTCTTCGCCCGCAGATTGCCGGCGGCCGGGGTGCCCACCAGCCGCTTGGCGAGGGTGCCCGCCACGTCCACGTCGTCGACCCCGGCGACGGGCAGGCCGTCGTAGAAAGCGTTGAACCAGGCCTGGCCGCGCGCGTATTGCAGGGCGCCGACGAGCGTCCGGGCGCTGACCCGATTGCCCCCCGAGAAGCCCGACCCGTCCAGCAGGACGATGCCGTCGGTGGGGATGCCGCTGCTGGAGAGCCAGTCGCGGACGCGGGCGGTGCCGCTCGCCCAGGAGCCCGGCGAAGTGGGGGTACGCCCCAACGCCTTGACGAGGTGCTCGGCGTAGCCGTTGTTGGACTCCTTGAGCGTGTCGTGCACGATCTGCGACAACGGCGCCGACTGGTGGGCACCCAGCTGGGTGGCGTCGGCCGGCTTCGTCCCGCGGACCACGGCCCCCTTGACCGTGACTCCAGCGCTCGCGAGGGCGCTCTTGAAGACCGCCCCCGCATAGAGGGCCGGATTCTCGACCGTCATGGGCCAGACGACCGCCGGATTCGCGACGGCGAGCGAGCCCGTCACGGTGATCGTGTTCGAGCCCGGGGCTCGGGCAAGGCTGATGAGGTTCCTGCCGGCCTTGGTGGTCTTCGACTTGTTGTCGATCTTCACGTACGCGGACGCCGACGCAGGCTTGAGCGTGACGACGGCCGGCTTGCCCTCGGTCGCGGCCCCTGCGTAGCTCACCTCGACCGAGCCGACATGACGGACCGAGCCGAGGCGACTCACGGTCGCCGGGGATACCGTCAGCGCTTCGACCGGGGGGCGCGACACATTCGGGAAGGGGCTGCCCCAGTTGTCGTTGTAGTCGACGTCGTCGAAGGCGCTCGCGTCCACGATGACCGACCCGGTGACCCTCTTGATGCCGGCCGCGCTCACGGCGCTGGCGAGAGCCGCGTAGTCGGCCTCGTCGGTGGTCGGATCCCCGTCACCCTGCAGGTACAGGTCTCCGGTCAGGACGCCGTCGGCGGGCGTCGCGGCTGCTGACACCGTGGTGCTGAACCGGTACTGGGGCCCCAGGATCGACAGGGCGGCCATGGTCGTGAGCACCTTCTGCGTGGACGCCGGGATCAGGGCCGCCTCGGCGCCCTTCGCGTAGAGGGGTGCGCCGCCGGAGGCGTCCGCGACAACGACGGAAAGGACCGACGGGACCGGGGCCGGCTTGGGCGTCGCGGCCGTGGTCAGCAGACCGGCCAGCTTGGCCGCTAGCGCGGGATCGGCCGCCGCGAACGTCACGGTGGGGGAGGGCGCCGGGCTGCTCGGTTGAACCGAGACTGACGTCGCGACCGCGCTCGGCGTCCCTGGTGTCGATAGCGACGACTGGGGCGTCGACGGACCCGCGGACGGGCTGTACCGCTGCACCGCGCAGCCCGCCAGCAGGCTCAGCGCCGCGCCGCCGATACCCAGGGCGGACACGCAGCGTTTCGAGCGGGGGTGATGGACCATCGTTCTCCTGTTGGCAACGGTGTCGCCACCTTACCGCGGGTCTCGGTAGGGTCCGGGTCGCAGTCGGCGGACAGGAGAGCACGTGATGCAGGATGAAGGGGAGCTAGCCCGCCTCGTCTCGCAGCCGCTGACGCCGGATGAGCGACGCGTCCTCTTGGCGTCGGAGTTCGGCAGGGGACTGAGCCCCAAAGACCTCGCCGTCATGATGACCGCCGGCTACGCCCGGCTCGCCGACTGGAAGCGTGGGTCGATCGTGACGCTGGCCGGGTCGTCCCAGAGCGAGTTTCTTGTCGTGTTGACCGGACGCCTCGACGTAGCCCGGACCCGTCCCGATGGGAGTCGCCAGATCGTCGATGTCGTCGGCGCCGGCGGCGCGTGCGGAGCAGTCACGGCTTTCGGCTCGTCGCCACGCTGGCCCGCGGACGTCCACGCCGTCTCGGACGTCCGGGCGCTTGCGGTCCGCGCCGCCGCCCTCGTCGCCGGGGGAGGTGCCGATGAGACCCGGCTGCGGCTCCTGCACAACTGCACACGCATCCTCGCCGAGCGGGCTCGGCACATGAGCGGGCGCGTGGAACTGCTGACCCGGAGGGGGCTGCGCGAGCGGCTCGCGTACTACCTGCTGCGCAACGCGGGTCCGGACGGGGTGGTCGTGCTCGGCCTCACGCGCCAGGAGTTGGCCGACGTCCTCGTGGTGTCGAGGGCCTCCATGACGCGCGAGCTTGGCCGGATGGCGGACGAAGGGCTGATCGGCGTCAGCGGACGTTCGTTCGTCATCTACGAGCCGGACGCCCTGCGCGCGGCCTCGGGGTAGCCGCGGCGACAGCCCTGGCGGCTAGCTGAGGGTCCAGGTCTTGGGGCTGGCGTTCAGGCGCATGGGTCGTCCGGACTGGTCGATCGCCACGATGTCCTCGATCCGGACGCCGAAGCGCCCGGGCAGATAGACGCCCGGCTCGATGCTGAAGACCATCCCCGGCAGGAGCGGCTGATCGTTTCCGACGACCAGATAGGGCTCTTCGTGAACCTCAAGCCCGATGCCGTGGCCGGTGCGGGTGATGAAGTGCTCGCTGAGGCCCGCGTTCGCGATCACGCGGCGGGCTGCGGCGTCCACGGACGCGCAGGAGGCGCCCTCGACGGCGGCCTGGAAGCCCGCCTCCTGGGCGGCGACGACCAGCGCGTGCACGGCGGCGAAGTCGGGGTCGCGGGGGGTGCCGAGGCAGTAGGTGCGGGTGCTGTCCGAGTTGTAGCGGGACGGAGCCGGGCCTCCGATGTCGATCACGACCGGGTCGCCGTCGAGGATCACCGTGTCGGAGCAGCCGTGATGCGGGCTGGCCCCATGGGCTCCGGACGCCACGATGACGAAGTCCGCGTGGGCGTGTCCTTCGTGGACGAGGGCCGCGGCGATGTCTGAGGCGACCTCTGCCTCGGTGCGGCCGGGCCGCAGCCATTGCGATACCGCCTGCTGGACGCGGTCGTTGGCGCGGCCCACCGCGGCCAGGGCAGCGAGTTCCTCGGACTCCTTGATGCGGCGCTGGGGCGCCGTGAGCACGCTCGCGAGCCGGACCTGACTCGGCTCGAGTGCCGCATTGAGCTTGAGCAGGTGCAGCGCTGGCACATGATCGTCGACGGCGACCTTGGCGACTCGGGGCAGGGCACGAGCGACCAGCTTGTAGGGGTCCTCGCCGTCCGACCAGGCGGTGACCTCCAGCGCGCCAGCGAGCGTGGTTTGCGCCCAGCCGGGCGCCTCCAGCGCCGGGACCACCAGGAGGGGGTCCCGGCCAGGACGGATCACGAGGGCGGTGAGCCTCTCGTACGACCCTTGGTCGCGTCCCGCGTAGTACAGCAGGTCAGGGCCGGGGACCAGCACGACGGCGTCCAGTTGCTCGTTCGCCGCAGAGTCGGCGAGACGCCGAATCCGGGACAGATAGCGATCCAGATCAGGCGTCCAGGACAGGGCATACGCGTCGTTGGCGATCACGAGTCGAACGCTAGCGGAAGCGCCGCCCGGCAGCGCTTGTACGATCCCCGAGGGCGTGGACTGCGCCGCCATGCAATGATCCTCCAAAGAGGGTGCGTCCAGGCTCATCATCCGGACTGCTGATCGCCCGCGACGCCAGTGCGTCAATGCTGGCTCCAATACGTGGAGGTGCACCATGCAGGTAGGGATTGTCATCGGGTCGATCCGCGAGGGCCGAGTCGGGGCCGGCGTAGGGGAGTGGGTCGCCCAGCAGGCTGCCACCCACCCTGGAGGCATCGACTGGGTCGTCGTGGATCTGAAGTCTTTCGACGTGCCGCTGTTCGAAGGCGCCTACCTGCCGATGATGGCCGGCAAGAAGTACGCCTCGCCGGCCGTGCAGGCATGGTCCGGCGCACTGGACGCCTGCGACGCCTTCGTCTTCGTCACGCCGGAGTACAACCACTCCGTTCCTGGAGCCTTCAAGAACGCCATCGACTCCGTCGGTCCGGAGTTGGTGGGCAAGCCCGTTGGCCTCGTCGGCTACGGGGCCGTCGGAGGCGTCCGCGCCATCGAGCACTGGCGAGCGATCCTGTCGAACTTCTCGGCGCCCACCGTGCGCGCCGAAGTGAACTTGTCGCTGTTCACCGACATCGCGGACGGGGCGGTCAAGGAGTCCGACCTGAAGAACAAGAACCTCGCTGATCTGTTCAACCAGCTTGTCGATCTGGCCAGGAAGCTGAGCGCCGCGAGTTGAGCGTGGCGGGAGGAGTGCTCCTGTACGACCCGGACTGCGGCTTCTGCACTCGGGCCGCTGGCTGGGTCGGCAAGCTGGGCTGCGAGTGCGCGGTCGTCCCCGGCCTTCCCGCGACCCTGAGGGCATCGGGCGTGGACCCGGACCGGGCGCGACGGGAGATCCCCTTCATCGATGAGCACGGAAGAGTCACCTGGGGCTCGGACGCCGTCGCCTCGGCCCTGGCCACGGGCCCGTTGCCGACTCGGCTCGCGGCTCGGGTGTTGATGGCGCGGGGCGTCAGGGAGGTGGCCCAGGTGGTCTATCGGCTTGTCGCCCGGCATCGGCATCGGCTACCAGGTGGCACGGCGGTGTGCGCGATGCCGCCCGCGCCCGACGCCTAGTCCGTCCGACGTGGCGGAGGAGGCCTGAAGGCGTTGCTTCGTTGTGACATAATGTCAATTATCGGTCATATGTGAAGCTGGCTCCAGGAGTTCGATGTCACGACGAATACTGAAACGTCACACTCAGCACCCTTGAGGTCGTCACATGCATCGTGCCTGCGTGGACGTCGTCGCCACCGAGCGCAACATAGACGTCAACCTTCTCGCTCATCCCCGCACCCGCTTGGGCACCGTTTGATCCGCACGTGCGCGTCCCAGATCCGACTCGTACGGATCCGTGGCCGTCACGATTTGTTCTCGGATGCCCAGAGCCGCCGCGACATTGAGCAGCGCCTCGAGGCCGACCCCGACGTCGCCGTTCTCTAACCGACTTAGTGTGCTTCTGGAGATGGCGGCCCGCTCGGCCACCACGGCCGCAGGCAGCCCGAGGAGGCGACGCCACGTGGCCAGGTTCCCACCCAACGTCGCGGCAGCCGTCCGCGTGCCGGACGGGGTCGGTTGCGTAGCCATGACGTCATGGTAGTCATTACGTCGCGCATATGCTACCTAAAACGCAGTTATGACGCGCATACGCGATCTAAAGTCAACGCTTCCGATACAGCTTCTTAGACTGATAGACCGGCTCACTCGTGACATGCACGCCCAGGCTGCGGAAGATCCCCTCGTCGACCGAGCCAAGAATCACCGTCGTGTGCACGTCGCAGCCCCGCAGCTCGTGCAGCTGCGCCAGGGCGGCTCGCGCGTTGGCGTCCGTCGTGGCACTCACCGACAGCGCGATCAGGACCTCGTCGGTGTGCAGCCGCGGGTTTCGGCTACCCAAGTGCTGCGTCTTCAGGGTCTGGATCGGCACGATCGACTCCTCGGCGAGCAGCTTCACCGCAGGATCGATCCCGGCGAGCGCCTTGAGGGCGTCCAGCAGCATGGCCGAGCAGCTGCCCAGCAGGGCCGACGTCTTGCCGGTCACGATGCGGCCGTCCGGAAGCTGGATGGCCGCCGCCGGCGCCTTCGTGCGCTTCTCCAGGTCCAGTGCCGGACGCACCACCGGACGGTCCTCCGGCTTGATCCCGAGCTTCCCCATCAGGATGGCCACCCGCTCGGACGCCGACGGCTCCAGTTCCTCGCGCCGCTCCTCCACCAGGGCCTTGTAATAGCGCCTGATGACCTCTTGTTTGGACGCCTCACGGCAGGCGTCGTCGTCGCTGATGCAGTAACCCGCCATGTTGACGCCCATGTCGGTGGGCGACTTGTAGGGCGACTGCCCCATCAGCCGCTCGAACAAGACGTTCAGCACCGGGAAGATCTCGACGTCGCGGTTGTAGTTGACCACCTGCTGGCCGTAGGCCGACAGATGGAACGGATCGATGATGTTGACGTCGTCGAGGTCGGCCGTGGCGGCTTCGTAGGCGACGTTGACCGGGTGATCCAGGGGCAGGTTCCAGATCGGGAACGTCTCGAACTTGGCATAGCCCGAAGCCAGACCGCGTTGGTGATCGTGGTAGAGCTGGCTCAGGCAGGTCGCCATCTTGCCGCTGCCCGGACCCGGCGCGGTGACGATGATCAGGTCGCGGGTCGTCTCGACGTACTCGTTGCGCCCGTACCCGTGCTCGCTGACGATCGTGGCCACGTCGTTCGGGTAGCCCTTGATCGGGTAGTGGCGATACACCTTGAGCCCCAGTCGCTCGAGCTTGCGCTTGAACGCCTTGGCGATGCGGTTGTCCTCGGTCATCTTCGTGATGACGACGCTGCCGACGAACAGCCCGTACGAGCGGAAGGCGTCGATCAGCCGCAGCACGTCCGCGTCGTAACCGATGCCGAGGTCGGCGCGCTCCTTGTTGCGGGCGAGGTCGGTCGCACTGATCGCGATGACGACCTCCACCTCGTCGGCGATCGTCTCGAGCATGGCGATCTTGTTGTCGGGCGTGAAGCCCGGCAGGACCCGAGACGCATGCATGTCGTCGAACAGCTTGCCCCCGAATTCCAGGTAGAGCTTGCCCCCGAACTGCTTGCGACGAGCCTCGATGTGCTCGGACTGAAGGCTGAGGTACTTCTCCCGGTCAAAGCCGATCTTCACGTCCGCACTCCCCTGCTTCGCTGTTCCCGCTGGATCATACGAGCAGCCGGACGCCGTCGCCGTTGGCTTGGCCGATTGGTGCGCTAGGACTTGGCCCGCAGTCTCAGGACCGTCACGACCGCCAAGGCGACGACGGTGAGGACGCCGTTCAGCGCGTACACCCCCGCATAGCCCAGCCCGGTGGCGGTGCCGCCCGCGATGATCGCACCGGAGAAGATGGATCCGAGCCGGCTGGCGTTCATGTAGAGACCCGTCGCCAGGCCGGGCCGATCGACGATGCCTTGAAAGTAGGTGAGGCCGATCCCGGCCACGACGGCGTAGAAGGCCGCGTTGAGCAGCTGGCCGGCCAGCAGGGGCACCAGTCCGTGGCCGAAGGCGACCAGCCCGTAGTAGGTCGCTCCGACGACGCAGCCCGCCATGAGCAGCGATAGGGCAGAGAAGCGGTGCCCGAGGCGTCCGATCAGGATCAACGCCGGAACCTCGAGGCCGGCGGCCAGGCCTAGCGCAACTCCGGCCCAGGCGATGGACTCACCCATCGTCGTCACCAGCAGGTTCATGACAGCGACGCCGGCGGTGTTCGTGGCCTGCAGCACGGCGAACACGGCCATCACGGTCACCACGATCGCCCAGTGCACCCTGGCGGGCGGGGCGTCCGGGCTGACCTCGGGCCTCTCCCCCACCGGGACGCGTCCCCCGCGGGCTAGCAGCACCGCCAGCACCAGGTTGTAGAGGGCCACCCCGGCCAGCAGCGCGAACACCGAGCGAGGACCGGCTGCTGCCATGACGAACGAGGCGATCGGCGGGCCGGCCACCCACGCGAAGGAGACAGCCGCCCGCACATTCATGGTCTCGGCGGTCGTCGCCCCGCTGTGCCGGACGTGCGCGAACAGCAGGGCGTTGCCGACCCCGGCTGGCGCGCCGAGCACCACGAGGGCGACGGTGGCCCAGACGAGCGACGGGGCCAGGGACAGCGCTCCCGCCAGGACCAGCGTCAGGACGGCGCACAGGATCATGGGCCGTACGTAGTCCCGCGCCCGGTCGGCCAGGAGGGGCAGGACGATGGACGCCGCCAGTCCGGCCGCGTTGGCGATGGCCAACACCAGCCCGACCTGGGCGTCCGAGGCCCCGAAGACCGAGACGAGCACGAGGGCCAGCGCCGGTGAGAGAAACGCGAACTGCAGGCCCCAGCCGAGGCCTGCGGCCATGGTCAGGGAGCGGCGCACGGGCGGACTCTATCCTCGGCCGGCGCGCGGCCTTGATGTCGCCCACGGACGCCGGCTGTCGCCAGCCCAGGCCTCCATCGACTCAGCCGAGCCTGACGCAGACCCCCGGACCCGGACGACAGACCGACTCTCACCACTCCAGGATCGGCCAGCGATTGCGCTTCGCCTCGGCGTAGAGCCCGAGGTCTGGGTCGACGGCATGCGGGTGCCCGAGCAACGACAGCCAGGTGACGTCGGCTTGGCTGTCGCCGTAGCCGTGGGACGCCGCGAGGTCCAGTCCCTTTTCGGCGGCGTAGCGCAGCAGCCAGGCCGCCCGCGCCTCGTCGACCACCGGCGGGCCCCCGAGGTAGCCGGTCAGCTCGCCATCTGTCGATTCCAGCGGCGTCGCCACGATCTCGTCGAACAGGTCGGCGAGCGCCGCGACGAAGGGCGCCGGCACACCGGTCACGAGCACCGTCCGATGCCCGGCCGCCCGGTGCGCCTCGATTCGCTCGAGCGCCTCAGGACGCAGCGTCTTGCGTAGCCAACGGGCATACCGGCCGGAGACGGCGTCCGACAGTTCTTGGACGCCGATGCCCGCGTAGCGCCGGGCGAACGTGCGCAGGAAGGTGCTGCGGGCGCGACGATCTGCGCCCAGGTAGGCGGGTGAGTTCCAGGCGATGGACGCCGCTTGCAGGCCCTGGCCCAGCGGACCGCGGAGCGCCCCCTGCAGGGCCAGGAACTGCGTGACGACCGTGGCCGAGGAGACCGTGCCGTCCAGGTCGAAGACCGCCGCCGCGGTTGGCGTCACCTCGAGGTCCTCGACGCCTGCGCGGCGGGCGCGGTCGGCCTTCTTCTTGGCGGAGTAGTCCGAGGTGAGCTTGACCAGCTCCGGCAGATGGTGATCCGTGAAGTACGTCGGCCAGTTCACCGAGGCCACGTCGAAGGAGATCGGGGCGCGCTCCCCCAGCTCGGCGAGCAAGGCCCGCGTGTGCGCATCGTCGAACACCAGCTCGGTGCGCGTGTAGTTCTTGTACAGCTCGACGAACTTGCGCAGCGTCGTCAGGCCCGTGCGCTGCTTGTGCAGGGTGCCCGCCCAGCGGCGCGCATTGCGGCGCGGCACCACGGTCGCCACGCCCTCGGCCAGCCGGACGCCGGACTCCTGCAGGGCGATGATCGGCTCGACGAGGTGACCGCGGCGATAGGTCCAGCGGGGCACCTTGATCGGGCGACCCTTCTCGTCGGTCAGCGGGTTGACCGTGAAGTAGTCGTGGACGCTGTCGACCATCGTGTGGAACGGCAGCGGGTTCGTCGTGCCGGAGACCACCTGGTAGTAGGCGTCGGTGCCCGTGCGCTCGGTCAGGCCGAGGGCGAGCGCGACGATGACTCCCACCACCATGTCGACCGGGATGACGTCCAGCAACGAGTCCGGCAGCGCCGGGATCTCGGGCAGCATGCCGCGCGCGTAGGCCATGATCAGCGGATCAGCGACCTTGTAGCCGTCGATCCAGCCCGGGTAGGGCCACGACTGCGAGCTCTCGATGATGGACGGGCGAACGATCGACAGCCGATGACCTTGGCCCGCCCACTCGGTCTCGGCGACCCGCTCGGCCATCGCCTTGGTGAAGGTGTAGACGTCGGTCCAGCCGAGGGTCTGTGCGCGGAGGCGTCCGGCCTCGACCAGGCCGTCCTGCACGGACGCCCGACGCGCCTCTTCCGCTGCGGCGGCGACGGCGTTCGGGCCCTCCTTGCCGTGGACGAGAGCCGCACGGCGCAGGTGTCGCGCCAACGCGTCCGCGGAGCGCGAGGCGAGTTCTGCGTCGTTCCTGGACGCCGTGGCCCACGCTTGCTCGGAGCGCCAGTCGACGCGGTGCGCCAGCGGCCCCTCGGTGCGCAGGCCGCGCGCCGACCCGCCGACGTACGCGGTCGAGACGTGGACGACATGGGGGTCCTGGCCGGACGCCGCGAGGGCCCGATAGAGGCCCAACGCGCCGCCCACGTTGGTGTCGAAGGCTTCGTCGATCGCCAGGTCGAACGAGACGGCCGACGCGCAGTGCACGGCTGCGCTGAGGCGTCCGCCGTCGCGCAACTGGGCGACCGCTGCCGCGTCGGCGTCCAGGCCACTGAGGTCGGCGGGGATGACGGTGACCCTGCGCGCGAACTCGGCGCGTGCCGACCCGCCGCCCCGGGACTCGACGAACCGCGAGAAGGCCGGCTTGTCCAGCAATCCGGCGAGGCGCGCCGCGGCGTCCTCCCCCTTCTTGCCCCGGACGACGGCCACCACGTCAACGTCGGTGGACGTCTCGAGCAGGGCCAGGAGCACGGCCTGACCCACGAAGCCGGTGGCGCCGGTCAGTAGGATGCGGCGACGTTCGGGGGTGTCGGCAGGTGTCGAGCTGGACGGCACGCTGGCTCCCTTCGTGGAGGTTCGAGGTCGGCGTGTCTGAGCACCGAACGATCATTCGGTTACGGCACCGTAGTGTATCTTGCTCGCTCATGACCACCTCCTGCGTGACCGGCGGCACGTCCGGGATCGGCCTCGCCTTCGCCCGCGCGCTGGCGTCCCGAGGCGACGATCTGGTGCTGGTGGCCCGTGACGAGGCCCGCCTGCAGGCGGTCGCCGACGAGCTCGCCGCCGCCCACGGCGTCCAGGTTGAATGTTTGGTGGCGGACCTGGCGGAGCGTCCAGACGCGCAGCGCGTCGCCGATCGCGTCGGTGACTCGTCCCGGCCGGTCGATGTCTTGGTGAACAACGCGGGGTTCTCTGTCGGCGCCGGACTGCTGTCGTCCAGCATGGAGAAGCACGACCGCGCGGCCGAGGTGATGATGCGCACGGTGGTCCTGCTGCAGGGCGTCGCCGGACGCGCCATGCGGACCCGCGGACACGGAACCATCATCAACGTCGCCTCGATCGCAGGCTTCGTCACCCAGGGCCACTATTCGGCGATCAAGGCCTACGTCGTCACGCTCACCGAGTCGCTGGCGGTCGAGCTGCGCGGCTCGGGCGTCCGAGTATGCGCGCTGTGCCCCGGGTACGTCCGCACCGAGTTCCACGAGCGGGCGGGCATCAAGGGCAGCTCGATCCCCGGTCCGCTCTGGATGGACGCCGATCAGCTCGTCGCCGACTGCCTGCGCGATGTCGAGCGCGGCAAAGTGATCTCGGTGCCGCAGGCACGCTGGGGCTTCATCCACCGCGTGCTGCGCCACGCACCCCGTTCGCTCGTCCGCCGCCTGTCAGGCATGCTCAGTTCTGCCCGGCGCAACGAATCGGCTTGACCACCCAGGAAGGGACACGACCATGCCAGACGTGAAGCATCAAAAGTGGTGGGGCTGGGGCTACGACGGCATCCCGGACTTCCACTACGAGAACAAGCCCGGCTTCGCGCCCTTCGTGCTGGCCAACATCGGCCTGGATCTGGCCACGGCCAAGGTCGTGCGTCCGCCGGCCCTGTCGGAGCTCAACGTGCCCGCCACCAAGGCGTCCGTCGATGATGTCGCGGCGCTGGCCGCGATCGTCGGCGACGCGTTCGCCCTGACCGACGACGAGGCGCGCATCGTCCACTGGGCCGGACGCAGCGTGCGCGACCTGATCCGGACGCGCGCTGGCAACTTCAGCCGTGTCACGGACGTGGTGGTCTACCCCGGCAGCGAGGACGAGGTCCAGCGTGTGCTGGCGCTGGCGTCCGAACGCGACTTCGTCGTCATCCCGTTCGGCGGCGGCACGTCCATCTCGGGCTCGCTGCAGGCCGAGGACCACGAGACGCGCGTCGTCGTCACCGTCGACCTGGGCCGCATGAACCGCCTGCTCGACGTCGACACCCACTCGGGGCTGGCGCGCGTACAGGCCGGCATCCTGGGCCCGGACCTCGAGGACGCCCTGACCGCCCGCGGACTCACCATGGGCCACGTCCCGGACTCGTTCACCTACTCGACCCTCGGCGGCTGGGTAGCGACGCGCTCGTCCGGCATGCAGAGCGACAAGTACGGCGACATCGCCGACATCGTGAAGGGGCTGCACCTGGTGCGTCCGTCCGGCGTCGTCACGCTGCGCGACCTGCCGTCGACGTCGACGGGCCCGTCGGTGCGCGAGATGATCATCGGGTCGGAGGGACGCCTCGGCATCATCACCGAGGTCACCATCCAGGTGCACAAGCTGCCGGCCAAGCGCGAAGTCGTGGCCTACATGTTCCCGACCTGGGAGGCCGGGCTGTTGGCGATGCACGAGATCTCCCGCTCGGAGGCACACCCGGTCTTCACGCGTATCTCGGACGCCGACGAGACGCGCTTCTCGTTGTCGACGCTGAAGGCGCCCACCACGCCCCTGAAGAAGGTGGCGTCCTTCGGTCAGGAGCGGCTCTGGGACTACCTGCGGCTGCGCGGCTGGGACACCAACGCGATGTGCATCAGCTACTGCTGCTTTGAGGGCTCGGCCAAGCACAACGACCGCGAGAAGGACGTCGTCAAGGCGATCGTCGGTCGGCACGGGGGCATCGTGCTGGGCGGCGGCCCGGGAGCCATGTACGACCAGAAGAAGTTCGACACCCCCTACATCCGCGACTTCCTGCTCGACCGCAACACGGTGGGTGACGTGTCCGAGACGGCCGCGCCGTGGTCGAAGCTGGCCGAGGTGCACCGCAAGGCCAAGGCGGCCGCTCACGCGGCGCTGGAGCAACTGGGACGCAAGGGCTTCGTGATGTGCCACATGTCGCACAGCTACCACGCCGGCGCCTGCCTCTACTTCACGTTCGCGTTCGTGGCGGACGAGGGCATCGGGGCGCTCAGCCAATACGACGCCGTCAAGTCGGCGATTCAGCAGTCCTTCATGGACTCGGGCGCGACCCTGTCGCACCATCACGGCGTGGGCGTGGAGCACCGTCCATGGATGGAGCAGGACCTCTCCGAAGAGGGTGTCGCGCTGATGGCCGGGCTGTTCGCGTCGGCCGATCCGGGGAACCGGCTCAACCCGGACAAGGTGCTGCCCAGCCCGCGATAGGGATCGGATCAAATCGTTCGCCCGCTCGCCCATCGGCGGGCGGGCGAGCGCAATTCCTACTCGGACGCCTTCGCGGCGGCCTTGGCGGCCTTCTTGGTCTCGCGGACCTTCTGAAGGGACGCGTCGTCGACGACGTCTGCCACGCTGCGGAAGCCGTCGAGGGAGTAGTCCCCGGCGGCCTGGCGCCAACCCGTGGGCGCGATCCCCCACTGCTTGGCGAGCAGGGCGACCATGATCTTCGACTTCTGGTCGCCGAAGCCGGGCAGGCTGCTGATGCGCTTCTTCAGCTCGGCACCCGTCGGCGCGTCGAACAGACTCGCCGCCGAGCCGCCCCACTCGTCCACCAGGACGCGACACACCGATTGGATGCGCTGGGCCATCGACGCCGGGAAGCGGTGCACCGCGGGCGTCCGGGAGCAGAGCTCGGTGAACGCCTCCGGGTCCATTCCGGCGATCTCGGCGACGTCGAGGCGACCGAGCCGCTCGGCGATGATCGCCGGACCCTGGAAAGCCCGTTCCATGGGGAACTGTTGGTCCAACAGCATGCCCAGAAGCAAGGCGTTGGCGTCGGATGCGAGCAGCTCGTCGGCGGCGGCGTCCCCGGTCAGGTGCATGGTGCGGGTCATGCCCGCAGCTTACGTGGGAGCCTCGGCGGGCCGACATGAGATAATGGGCCCATGACCAATCCGTACCTGTCCGTCTCGTCCGAGGTGGCCGAGGCCGTCGCGTCCGGACGCCCCGTAGTCGCGCTCGAATCGACGATCTTCACCCACGGGCTGCCGCGGCCGCGCAACGTCGAGGTGGCGCTGGAGGGCGAGCAGATCGTCCGGGACGCCGGCGCAGTTCCGGCGACCATCGGCGTCCATCGTGGGACGCCGACCGTCGGCCTGTCCGCCGACCAGATCAACGACCTGGCCCACGACGACGCCGTCATCAAGGCCGGCATCCGCGAGCTGTCCATCGCCTCGGTCACCGGCGCCAGCGCTGGCACCACGATCGCCGCGACCGCCTTCCTGGCCCGGGCCGCGGGCATCGACGTGTTCGCCACGGGCGGCCTGGGCGGCGTCCACCATGGTGCGTCGGAGAACTTCGACGAGTCCGCCGACCTGTACGCGCTGGCCACCACGTCCGTCGTGCTGATCTCGTCGGGCGCCAAGGCGATCCTGGACATCGGGGCCACCCTGGAGCGCTTCGAGTCCCTGTCGGTGCCCGTCGTCGGCTACCGCACGAACTCGTACCCGGGCTTCTATGTGGTCGACTCGGGCTACACCGTCGGCGCGCGCGTCGAATCGCCCGAGCAAATCGCCCGGCTGCTGACCGTGCATCGCGGGCTCGGTGCCGCCGGAGGCGTCCTGGTGGCCAATCCCGTCCCGGCCGATCAACAACTCGATCCCCACGAGCTGGACGCCGTCATCCAGCGCGCGTGGTCGGACGCCGAACGCGACGGCGTCCACGGACAGCAACTGACGCCGTACCTGCTCGACTACATCCGCCGCGCCACCGACGGACGCAGCCTGGACGCCAACGTTGCCCTTTATCGCAACAACGTCGCCCTCGCCGCCCAGGTCGCCACCGCCCTGGTGGTCGGCGCCTGATGCTGGGCGTCATCGGCGACGTCGTCCAAGACGTCGTCGTCTGGCAGCGCGAGGAGCACCGCCCCGGTACCGACACGGCGTCCGACGTCTTCATGACCCGCGGCGGATCCGGCGCCAATGTGGCCGCCTTCGCGGCGTCCCGCTACCCAACGCGGTTCATCGGGTGCGTCGGCGACGACCTCGGCGGCTTCGTCCTGGGCCGCGAACTCACCGAGCGCGGCGTCGACGTTCGCCTGCAGACCCGCGGACGCACCGGCATGATCGTCGTCCTCATCGCCCCGGACGGCGAACGGACGATGTATCCCTCGCGCGGGGCGTCCGAACAACTCCAGACCATCGACCCGGACTGGCTCACGGGCCTTGATCTCGTCCACGTCACCGCCTACTCCTTCGCCTCCGGCAGCACGCCGGACGCCGTCGGCGCGGCCTTGCCCGTGGTGCGGGCCGCTGGCGGTCGGCTCAGCTTCGACGTCTCGTCCGTGGGACTGATCCAGCACTACGGCGTCGACCGCTTCCTGGGTCTGGTCGAGAGCCTCCGCCCCGACATCGTCACCGCGAACGCGGACGAGTCCGAGCTGCTCGGCCTCACCGCTCAGGGGCAGCCGGGGCCAGCACTCCCCCGCCTCGGCGGTGCAACGCTCCTTGCCAGGGCTGGCTCTGAGCCGACCCGCGTGTTCCGAGCCGGACGCCTCCTCGCCACGATCCCTGTCCCGCCCGTGGCTGTCGTCCGCGACCTGACCGGTGCCGGGGACGCCTTCAACGCGGGCTACCTCACCGATCTGCTCGCCCACGGCGACGACCCCGAGCGCAATGTGGCCGCGGCGCACGCGCTAGCCGCCCGCGTCATCGGCCGGGCCGGCGCGACGGAGAAGTAGCAGCCAAGAACGCCACGACGGACGCCCCAGCCGGGGCGTCCGTCGTTGATTTCAGGCGCTGATCAGAGGTTGATCATGTGCCCCGCGATGCCCTCCATGGCCTCCTTGATGGCCTCGGACAGCGTCGGGTGCGCATGGATCGTGCGGCCGACCTCTTCGGCCGTCAGGTCCCACTTCTGGGCCAGGACGATTTCGGGCAGCAGCTCGGTGACCTCGGGGCCGATCATGGCGACGCCGACGATCTCGTTGTACTTGGCGTCCGCGATGACCTTGACGAAGCCAACGCCCTCGCCGAGCCCCCACGCCTTGCCATTCGCCGAGAACGGGAACTTCGCCGTCTTGACGTCGTAGCCCTTGTCTTTCGCCTGCTGCTCGGAGTAGCCCATCGACGCGATCTGCGGCTGGCAGTAGGTCGCACGCGGGATCATGTCGTAGTCGATCGGCTCGGTCGGATGACCGGCGATGGTCTCGGCGGCGACCACGCCCATGGCCTCGGCGGTGTGCGCGAGCATCATCTTCGCGGTGCAGTCGCCGATGGCGTAGATGCCAGGGACGTTCGTCCGCATGTAGTCGTCGATCGCGATCGCGCCGCGCTCGGTGAGCGCCACGCCGGTGTTCTCGAGCCCGAAGCCCTGCGTGCGCGGCGCGAAGCCCATGGCCTGCAGCATCTTCTCGGCCTCGAGGACCTGCGGCTCGCCGCCCTTGGCGGGCTCCACCGTCACCCGGACGCCGCTGCCAGTGTCCTCGACGGTCTTGACCGCGGTGCCGGTGAGCACCGTGATGCCCAGCTTCTTGTAGGCGCGCGCCAGCTCCTTGGACACGTCGGCGTCCTCCAGCGGGACGATGCGGTCGAGATACTCGACGATCGTCACGTCGACGCCGTACGAGTTGAGCACGTAGGCGAACTCGGTGCCGATGGCGCCCGAGCCGCCGATGATGATGGACGCCGGCAGCGAATCGGCCAGGATCTGCTCCTTGTAGCTGACGACGTTGGCCGACAGCTGGGTGCCCGGCAGCAGCTTGACCGTCGCGCCGGCCGCGATGATGCAGTGATCGAACGTCACGTCGCTGGTCGAGCCGTCATCGGACGCCACCGCGATCGTCTTGGCGTCGCGGAACGTCCCCCAACCGTGGATCTCGGTGATCTTGTTCTTCTTCATCAGGAAATGGATGCCCTTGACCATGCGGTCGGACACCTCACGGCTGCGCGAGTAGGCCTTGCCGTAGTCATAGGTGAAGTCACCGGAGATGCCGAACATCTCGGCATCGTGGTTCAGGATGTTCACGATCTCCGCGTTGCGCAGGAGGGACTTCGTGGGAATGCAGCCCACGTTCAGGCAGACACCCCCCCAGTACTCCTTCTCGATGATGGCGGTCTTCAGACCCAGTTGGGCCGCCCGGATCGCGGCTACGTAGCCGCCCGGGCCAGCGCCGAGGACGACGACGTCGAAGTGAGAACTCATGGGTGTCACTCTAGCCACGCGGGCACCGGACGGGGTGAAGGTGTCCCTCGGGTAGACTCACGCAACGTGAGCGACACTCCCAGCAGCCTCGGCAGTCTGCTCCGCAACGTCCGGAACCAGCGCGGGCTGAGCAAGCAGAGCATCGCGCAGGCCCTCAATGTCGGCGTCCGAGCCATCGATCAGATCGAGATCGGCGAGCGAAATCCCGACCTCTCGTTGCTGAATCGGTATGCCAGCGCGCTGATGGATCCTGCCGACAACGGCAAGGTTCCGGCCGTCAACCTGAGCATCACCGGTCCCACGAAACTCAGCGGCTCGATCGTCGTGCGCTCCTCGAAGAACGCGGCCGTCGCGCTGCTGTGCGCATCGCTGCTCAACGAGGGCCGCACCGTCCTGCGCGGCATCGCCCGCATCGAAGAGGTGAACCGGATCCTGGAGGTGCTCGAGAGCATCGGCGTCCAGGCGACGTGGTCCGACGACCGAACCGAGCTGGAGCTGATCCGGCCCGTCGTGCTGGACCTGGAGTCCATGGACGTGGACGCCGCGCGGCGCACCCGCAGCGTGATCATGTTCCTCGGCCCGCTGCTGCACCTCTTCCCCGAGTTCCGGCTGCCGTACGCCGGCGGCTGTGACCTCGGGACGCGCACCGTCACGCCGCACCTTCAGGCCCTGCAGCGCTTCGGGCTTGAAGTGCACGCGACCGAGGGCTGGTACAAGGCGCAGGTCGCCGAGGTCGGCACCGGGCTCCGGACGATCACGCTCACCGAGCGCGGCGACACCGTCACCGAGAACGTCCTGATGGCCGCCGCCCTGTACCCGGGCACGACGATGATCCGCAACGCCTCCCCCAACTACATGGTTCAGGACGTCTGCTTCTTCCTTCAGCAGCTGGGCGTCACCGTCGAGGGCATCGGCACCACCACCCTGACGGTCACGGGACGCGAGCGCATCAACGCCGACGTCACGGCGTCCCCGTCGGAGGACCCCATCGAGGCCATGAGCTTGATCACGGCGGCGATCGTCACCGACTCCGAGTTGACGATCCAGCGGGCGCCGATCGAGTTCCTCGAGATCGAGCTCTCGGTGCTGGACGAGATGGGCCTCCGGTACACCCTGTCCCCCGAGTACGCGGCCGACAACGGTCACACCCGCCTGGTCGACATCACGATTCACCCCAGCAAGCTGCACGCGGCGTCCGACAAGATCCACCCGATGCCGTTCCCCGGGCTCAACATCGACAACCTGCCGTTCTTTGCCGTGATCGCGGCCATGGCTGAGGGACGCACCCTCATCCACGACTGGGTCTACGAGAATCGGGCGATCCACCTCGTCGAGCTCAACAAGCTCGGGGCCCACACGCAGCTGCTTGATCCGCACCGCCTGCTGGTACAGGGTCCGACCCGCTGGCGCAACCAAGACATCGTCTGCCCGCCCGCACTGCGCCCGGCGGTCTGCCTGCTGCTGGCCGCGCTGGCGGCGTCCGGGACGACGTTGCTACGCGACGTCTACGTCATCAACCGTGGCTACGAGGACCTGGCGAACCGGCTCAACAAGCTCGGCGCCAAGATTGAGACCTTCGTCGGCTGATCGGCCTCAGTCGGCTCAGTCGAGCCGGGTCACCGCGAAGTCGTGGCTCGGGCTGACGAACTCGTCCTGGGCGGCGACCAGCGCTAGCTCGCGGGTCCCGGCCTGGGTGGTCTTCTCCAACAGGCCAAACACGACGTCGGCCGTCGTCGCCAGGGCGTCCGGCACGCTCGCACCCCGCAGCGTCTCGGCGAGGAACACGGCCGACGTCACGTCGCCCGAGCCCGTGAACGACCGGTCGATGAGGGGCGTCGCCACGCGCCAGGCACCGTCCGCGCCAACTGCGAGCATGTGAATCTCGTCGGCTGGCGCGTCGGACGTCACCGCGGACGTGACCACCACGACACCCGGCCCACGCGCCGACAGCTCGCGGGCAGCCGCGATGATGTCGGCCGTCGTGGACGTCTCGCGTCCGACCAGGTAGTTCAACTCGAAGTGGTTCGGGATCAGGATGTCGGCGAACGGCACGACCTCGTCGCGCAGGAACTCGGGGATGCCGGGCAGGGCGTAGAAGCCGCGTTCGACATCGCCCATCACCGGATCGCAGCAGTACAGCGCCTTGGGGCTGCGCGCCTTGACGGTCCGGACCGACTCCAGGATGCGAGCTCCCATCGCCGGGGCGCCCTGGAAGCCGGACAGCACGGCGTCCACATCGGACAGGACGCCGAGGGCGTCCAGTCCGCCGACGACCGCCCCGACCTGGTCGGGCGTCAGCATCGGGCCGCTCGGCGGGCCGTAGACGGTGCTCGCCGCGAAATGGACGGTGTAGACGGGCAGCACCTCGCAGCCCATCCGCATCAGCGGGAAGGTGGCGGCGCTGTTGCCGACGTAGCCGTAGGCGACGGACGACTGGATGGAGACGATCTTGGTCACGAGGATGCATTCTGCCCTCCCCGACGGCGTGCCCCTAGTCTGTGGCCGTGCGCGCCCGCGACTTCTCCTACTTTCCGCCCGGCTTCTGCGCCCTGGCGCACCGGGGTGGCTGGGCCGCCGGCGAGGCCGCCGAGAACACGCTGGCGGCGTTCAGCGCGGCAGTCGAGATGGGCTACAGCCATCTCGAGACCGACGTCCACGTGACGTCTGACGGCGTGCTCGTCGCCTTCCACGACGACCTGCTGGATCGCGTGACGGACGCCTCGGGCCCGATCGCTCAGCTGCCGTGGAGTGAGGTCAGGGCCGCTCGCATCGGCGGCGTCGAGCCGATCCCCACCTTTGACGAGCTGCTGGACGCCTTCCCCACGACGCGCTTCAACATCGATCTCAAGGCCGACGGGGCGGTGGCCCCGCTGGCGGAGACGCTGGCACGGCACGGCGCGGAGCGGAGGGTGTGCGTGGGCTCGTTCAGTACCCGCCGGATTCGGCGGTTCCGCCGCCTGGCCGGACCTTCCGTCGCCACGTCCGTCGACCCCTTGGGCGTGATCTGGTACGCCTTCGCTGCCGGCGGACGCCGCGTAGTGGCTCCCCCGGGTCAGGCGTTGCAGGTGCCGGTGCGGGACGAGAAGACGGGCGTCCTCATCGTGAAACCGTCACTCATCACGGCCGCACACCGGGCCGGACGCGTCGTCCACGTCTGGACCGTCAACGACGCCTCCGAGATGCATCGCCTGATCGACCTGGGTGTCGACGGCCTGGTCAGCGACGACATCGTCCTGCTCAAGGACGTCCTCGTCGAGCGCGGCCTCTGGACGGGCGCCTGACGGAACAAACGGCGTCCCGGCGACGTTGGCCCCAGTAGTTCTCACGCTAGGAGTTGATCATGGCCGACAAGGCGCTCAGGGGACGCGGGCTTGGCTCGAAGAGCCTCGCCGACTCATCCGGGGTCGAACTAGCCGCCCGCCAGGACCTGGACTTCGACTGCCCCAACGGGCATCACTTCTCGCGCACCTTCGCCGAGGAAGCCGAGCTCCCGCTCGAGTGGGAATGCCCCCGCTGCGGCCAGACCGCGTTGCGCTCCGACGGCAGCCGGGCCGAGGCCAAGGAGGCGAAGCACCAGCGCACGCACTGGGACATGCTGCGGGAGCGCCGCTCGATCCCCGAGCTTGAGGAAATCCTCGCCGAGCGGCTTCAGGAGCTCCGCGGCCAGCAGTAACGCTGTCAGGGCTCGATCTCGCCCTTGATGACCTCGGTCTCGTTCGGACGCCGACGCGCCGCTTCGTCGGTGGCGGACGCGTCCGCGACGGACCCCTCCACCACCGAACCCCGATCGACGCGAGTGGCCAGCAAGTCGGCCTGATCCCGATACTTCCTGGTCAGCGAGCGGAAGAGGCCCACAACGCCGGCCTTCGCGACGCCGCGGGTCGGCGGCAGTAAGAACAGCGCGCCGACGGCGTCCGAGATGAAACCGGGCAGCATGATCAACAGCGCTCCGACCAGAACCAGGGCCGCGTCGGTCAGTGCAGCACCGCGTCGGTCCGGATCGGCCTGCGCGGCTCGCAACGACGCCCACGCTTTGGAGCCCTCGTGGCGAACCAGCCAGCCGCCCAGGAGCGCCTCCGCCACCAAGATGCCGACCAGAGGCAGGGCCCCGATCCGCTGACCGACCGCGGCCAGCACCGCGACTTCGGCGATCGCGAGGCAGCCGAGTCCGACCAGCACCCAGGTGGAGCGCCTCATGCCTTGTCTCGCCCCGTTCGCGTGAGGTCTTGTGCCGCGTGGACGCCCGTCCGCAGCACCGCCCGACCCAACGACACCGCATCGCCCACCGCCCGCTTCGCGACCGGCAGGGCCTTCGCGGCGGCGTCCCGGAGCTGCCCGCCGCGATGGTCGAGGCCGAGCAGGGTCGTGCGCTTGAGGGCCTCGACCACGACGTCGCCGCCGAGCTTCGACTGGCCGCGCTCACGCTCGATGAACTCGATCGGCTCCTCGACGATGCGGAAGCCCTTGCGATGCGCCCACCACGTCAGGTCGCGCTGAATGCCATAGCCGCCGGCATGGATGTCGTCGATGATCGCTTCGAGGGTGGCTCGCCTGAACAGGTTCAGCCCGCCGGTGATGTCCTTGACCGGGATGCCCAGCATGACGCGCGTGTAAACGCTGCCCGCGCGGGACAGCAGCTCCCTCGACTTCGGCCAGTTCACGACGCTGCCGCCCTTGACCCACCGCGAGCCCTTCACCATGTCGGCGGTCTTCAGCCTCTCGAGCAGGCGGGGCAGTTGCTCGGGCTGGTGCGAGCCGTCCGCATCGAACTCCACGAAGACGCCGTAATCACGCTCGAGACCCCACCGGAAGGACGCCAGGTAGGCGGCGCTCAGCCCCTCCTTGCCCTGGCGGTGCAGCACGTGAAGGTGATCGTCGGCGGCGGCCAGCTCGTCCGCGCGGCGTCCGGTGCCGTCCGGCGAGTTGTCGTCGGTCACCAGGATGTGAGCCTGTGGGACTGCAGCGCGCAGCCGGGACGTCACGATGTCGATGTTCTCGATTTCGTTGTACGTCGGGACGATCACCAAGATCGTGCCCAGCGACCAGTCGTCACCCATGTGTGCTGTCCCCTTCTTGTGGCTCGGATCGCGCCGCCATTCTGTCACCCGCGCGGACGCGTCCGGCGACGGCCCCTGCGACCGCGGCGGCTAGGGCCAACGCAACCGCCACCCACTCGAAGACCCAGCCGCCGAGCACGTACGGGGTGCGAGAGTCGGAGCGCACGAGGCTGACCACGCCGGACGCCGCGTCCTGCAGCGGGGCGCGCATGGTGATCTCGCCGCGCTCGCCGATCAGGCCCGTCAGCCCCCAGACGGTCACGACGAGGATCTGGCGGCCCAGCTCGGCGGCGCGCACCCGGGTGATCGCGAACTGCTGCTCGATCTGCGGGCTGCCCTGGAACATGGCGTTGTTGCTGCCCACGACCATGACCTCGGCGCCGTGGGTGACGGCGTCGGCCATCGTGTCGGCGAAGGCCACGTCGTAGCAGATCGCCACCCCGACCTTGAGCGGGTTGCCGGACGCGTCTTGGACGCTCAGCACCCCCGGCAGCGTGCCAGGGATGGCCTGATCGCCGATGACCTGAAGCGTCGGGATCAGGGGCAGCAGAACGTCACGGAACGGGATCCATTCGCCGAACGGCACGAGATTGCGCTTGTCGTAGCGGGCCCCGATGCCGGCGTTCGTCCACCACAGGTCCGTGGTCTGCCGCTCCCCCGGGCCGGGCCCGGTGGTCGGGACGCCGAGGAGCAGCGGGACGCCGGCGTCCGCCACCACGTCCGCGACGATCTTGTTGGTCGTCGGGTCCAGCAGCGGGTCGTTGTCGGTGCCGTTCTCGGGCCAGACGATGAAGGCGGGCTTCGCGACGCGTCCGGCGTCGGCATCCCCCAGCAAGACCCGCGTCTGGGCCGCGTGGCGGCGCGTGGTCTCCCCCGGCTCGCCCAGCCCGTAGAAGCCGCCCCCACCAGAACCGCCCTGCACCCAGCCCACGTCGATCGTGGGTCTGTTGGTGGGTGTCGTCGGGACGAGCGTGCCCAGAGCACCGAGGGCCAGGACGCTCACCGCCACGCCGGCCGCCATGAGGAACTCGCGCCTGCGGCGTCCGGACAGAGCCCAGACCGCCGTGTGCGCTACGAGCGCGACGGCGAAGCTGGCCAGCGCCGCCCCCGCCAGGGGGTAGAGGCCGGACAGCGGCGTGTCGACGACGGCGTAGCCGAGTCGAGTCCACGAGAAGCCGCCGAACGGGACGCGGGCCTGGAGCGCCTCGACCAGCACCCAGCAGCAGGCGGCTGCGAGCGGCGCCCACCTCAGCCGACGCACCAGCCACAACAAGCCGCCCAGGAGGGCGAAGAACAGCGCCTCGAGCAATGCCAGCCCGAGGTAGGAGCCGACCTCGATGAGGATCTGCCAGCGGATCGTGACGAGGTTGAACGCCAAGCCGTAGGCCAGGCCGAGGCCGAGGGCAGCCCGCAGACGCGGGGCCGCGCCGATGACGGCCGCTAGCACCCCCACCGCCACGAAGGCCGCCGGCCACCACGAGAACGGGGCGAAGGCGAGCGAGCCGACCAAACCCCCGCCGAGGGCGAACGGCAACAGGACCCACCCGGACGGCGCCCTCGTCGCTGGCTCGCTCTTCACGTCGGCAAGGGTAACCGGCTCGGGCGCCGGGACGCCGTCTGGGCGTAGTGTCTTCGATCGTGACCTCGATTGCTGACGTGCGCGCCGCCGTAGCGCGCGAACTCCCCCAGGCCCTCGACGATCTGGCCAAGCTCGTCGCCATCCCGTCGGTCAGTATGGCGACCGACCATGCCGACGACGTGGCCGCCAGCGCGGAGGCCGTCGCCGGCCTCGTCCGCGAACTCGGCTGGGCCGACGTCCGCATCGTGTCGGTGCCGGGTGGCCGGCCCGCCGTGATCGCCAAGCGTCCGGCCGCGCCCGGAGCGCCCACGGTCTGCTTCTACGCCCACCACGACGTCCAGCCCACGGGCGAGGCGTCCAGCTGGACGTCGGATCCGTTCACCGTCACACGACGCGACGGCCGGCTGTACGGACGCGGCGTCGTCGACGACAAGGGGGCGATCGCCGTTCACCTGACTGCGCTGCGCGCCCTGGGCGACGAGCTCGGCGTGGGCGTCACGCTGCTGATCGAGGGCGAGGAGGAGGTCGGCTCGCCGACGATGGACGCCTTCCTCGACGAGTTCTCCGACGATCTGGACGCCGACGCCTTCGTCATCCTGGACTCGGGCAACTGGGCCGTGGGGCGTCCGGCCTTCACGTCGTCGCTGCGCGGACTCGTCGATCTCGTCGTGGAGGTCCGCACGCTCGATCACGCCCTGCACTCGGGGCAGTACGGCGGGGCCGTCCCGGACGCCCTCACGACGCTGTGCCGGCTGCTCGGCAGCCTCTGGGACGCCGACGGTGCCGTCGCCGTCGCGGGGCTCGACAGCACACCGGTCGCCGAGCTGGACTACCCCGAAGACCGACTGCGGGCCGAGTCCGGACTGCTCCACGGCGTCGACTTCATCGGCCGGGGACGGCTCGTCCAGCGGCTGTGGGGCGAGCCCGCCGTGACCGTGATCGGCCTGGACGCCCCCAAGGTCGAGGGCGCCTCCAACACGCTGGTCCCCCGGGCGCGCGCGAAGGTGAGCATGCGCATCGCACCGACCCAGGACGCCTCGCAGGCCCTCGATGCCCTCAGGAAGCACCTCGTCGACCACGCGCCCTTCGGCACGCGGATCTCGTTCGAGGAGGAGTCCGGCGCGGCCGGCTGTCAGCTCAGGTTCGACGGCGACATCGCGCAGACGGCCGTGGCGTGCCTGCGCGACAGTTGGGGCGTTGATCCGGTGTTCATGGGCATGGGTGGGTCGATTCCGCTGGCTGGCAACCTGATGCACCGGTTCCCGCGGGCGGCGGTGCTGCTCACCGGAATCGTCGATCCCGACTCACGCATGCATGGGCTGGACGAGTCCGTCGACCTGGACGACCTGGAGAAGGCGGCCGTGGCAGAGGCTCTCCTGCTGACCCGCCTCGCCCAGGCGGCCGACGCCTAGACCAAGGGCCGGTCGTGGAACGGGACCGAGAGCACCAGCGTGGTCTCGGTCGACACGTGCGCCGTCTGGCGGATCTGGGTCAGCAGGGCCTCCAGATCAGCGGGCGTGCCCACCTGCACCATCAGGAGGTGCGACGCCTGACCCGCGACCGAGTAGCACGAGATCACGCCCTTGAGCGGGGTGATGATGTCCGGCACCTGGTCGTCGCGGGTGGGATCCAGCGCGCGCAGCTGGACGAAGGCCGTCAGAAGCTTGCCCAGGGCGTCCGGATTGAGGATGGCGCGGTAGCCCGTGATGAGCCCACGCTGCTCGAGCCGACGCACCCGTTGCTGGGCGGCTGACGTGGAAAGCCCCGTCTCGCGGCCGATATCGGTGTAGGACATGCGGCCGTCCCGACACAAGAGCCCGAGGATCTGCTGGTCGATGCTTTCCATGGGGCGGATTGTGTCACGATGACGGCCATGACCGGTCAGCGTTCGCAACTATTTGATACAGCATCGCTATATTTCCGGGCTTTTTACGGTTTGCCCGAGTCTTTGACCGGTCGTGACGGGCGTCCGGTGAACGCGGTGCGGGGACTGTTGGACTTCCTAGCCCGGTTCATCACGGACTACCGCCCCGACCGGGTGGCCTGCTGCTGGGACAACGACTGGCGTCCGGCATGGCGGGTGGCCCTGGTGCCGTCCTACAAGGGCCACCGGGTGGCGCGGACCGTTGCCGGACCCGGAGGGACGGCGTCCTATGTCGAAGAGGTGCCGGACGCGCTGACCGCTCAGGTGCCCCTGATCCGGGCCGTCCTGGACGCGCTCGGCCTGCCCATCGTGGGCGCCGACGGCTTCGAGGCCGACGACGTCATGGCGACGCTGGCCGCCCGCGCGCCGGGTCCGGTCGACGTGGTCACCGGGGACCGCGACATGTTCCAGGTGGTCGACGACGACGCGGGCGTCCGGGTGCTGTACGTGGCGCGCGGCGTGGGCAAGCACGAGCGCGTGACCGACGGCTGGCTCGCCGCCAAGTACGGAATCACGGGCGCCCAGTACGTCGACTTCGCCACCCTGCGCGGCGACGCGTCCGACGGGCTGCCGGGCGTGAAGGGCATCGGCGAGAAGACCGCTGCATCCCTGCTGGCCACCTACGGCGACCTGGAGGGCATCGTCGAGAACGTCGGCTCCCTGGGTGCGGCGGTGCAGCGGGCTCTCGTGGCCAACGCCGACTACCTGGCAGCGGCGTCCCAGGTCGTCGCCTGCGACCGCAACGTCTCATTGCCGGACGCCGACCTGACGCTCCCCCGGACGCCTCGCGAGCCCGAGCTCTTCGACGCGCTCGCCGACGAGCTGAACCTCGGCGGGGCGGCCGAGCGGATCCTCAAGGCGATGGCTGGGTAACCCAGGATTCGACTCGCCCGCCGTCGAGCCCCCCTCGGGCGACCGAGCGGATCAGGGCCCGGTAGCGTCGTCAGGCCGTAACGCAGCGGATCAGCACCTTGCCCCGTTCGTCGCACGTCCTCCCATCGGCGGGGAGGTCAGCGCAATATCCAGCACGTTCCGGGTCAGCGCAATGACACGTACGCCCTGGCTCATTGATCGTTGCGCTGACTTGTCTTCAGCGTTCACAACATGGCGCTGACGCCGAGAAGTGATCCACAGATTTCGTCAGCGTGACCGAAGGGACGGATTGGCGTCGGATCGAGTCGGGCTGTGTCGCCTACGCCTCTGCCGTACGCGCACTCGTGGACGCCGGACGCTACTGCGAACTCGACGCCGCTGGCATGAGAGCGCTCGCCATCCGTCTGCTGCAGTCGGGTGACGTGGCGGAGGGAGAGCTGGCGACTGAACTGACGGCCGGTCGACTCAACCACACCCTGCCAGTGAGAACCGGACTCCGGGACTTCGTCACCGGCGCCTGGTCGCTGCCGGAGGCATGGCTGGCGCAGTTGGTGCGGGGACGAGGACTGCCTGCCATGGCCCACAATGTCACTCTCTCCACCCTGGACGGCCGACGGATCGGGACGCCGGACGGCTACTTTCTCAAGGCGGCGGTCGCAGTCCAGGTTCGCTCTCGTCAGTTCCATACCGGCCTGGACGACCGGGGGCGTGACCGCTGGGAGGAAACCGTCGAGCAGGACGGGGCGTACGCGGCGGCCGGGATCCTGTGCCTCGGAGTGACGCCAACGACCCTTCGCGGCGAACCCGATCGGCTTCTCGAGCGCTGTGCATCAGCACTTCGATCCAGAACCGGTAGCGCCATCCCGGCCATCAGGGTCGGCGAGCGCCAGCCACGTTGCGGTGATCCCCGGCCCGCCACCGTGCGGTCGGCCTGAGGCTCCGCCCGCCGAGTGGCGGTCGCACGGGGGTGATAGGTCAGCGCAATGAATCGGCACGCTGCTCGGTCAGCGCACTGAATCACACGCCCTGACGTGCAGCGCATTGCGCTGAATCTCAATCTGACCTGAGCCCAAGGCCGAGAGCTACGACGTCCTCGGTCGCCCGCCTGGCCGCAGCACGTAGACCGCAGCTCCGGCCGTGAGGTTGGCGCGGGCGCCTTGCATGCGGAGGCGGCGGCCGTCCTCGGTGAAGGTGAAACGTTTGACCACCGTGAGTCCGAGCTTGTCGAACAGCGTCTCCAGATCGACCAGCGTGGTGTGGCGAATGTTCGGCGTGTCGTACCAGGAGTACGGCAGCTCCTTCGACATGGGCATGCGTCCGCGCAGGAGGCGCAGCCGGTGGCCCCACCAGCCGAAGTTCGGCACCGACACGATCAGCAGTCCGGCGATGCGGGCCATCTCCTCCAGCACGTGCTCCGGACGCTGGATCGTCTGGATGGTGCGCGACAGCACGCACACGTCGTACGAGGCGTCCGAGAACTCGCTCAGACTGCGGTCGACGTCCAGCTCGATAATAGGCACGCCCCGACGGATGGCCTTCAGGACCTTGTCCGGATCGATCTCGACTCCCGTGCCGCTGCAGCCGCGCTCGGCCATCAGGTAGCTCAGCAGCGTGGCCGAGCCGCAGCCGAGGTCGAGGACGCGCGAGGCGTCCGGAATCTGCGCGGCGACCAGCGCCAGGTCCGCGCGCAGCGGGCCGCTCTGCCACTCGGTCGCGTTCACACGCCCACCTCCAGCGCCCGGTCGAACCACGCACGCAGCGTGTCGTGGTAGGCGTCGATGACCAACAGGAACGAGTCGTGCCCCCAGGGCGAGGTGATGTCCCGGAAGGTCACCGGGTAGCGAGCCGACTCGAGGCGCCGGACGATCCGCCGCGAGTGCGCGGACGAGAACCGCCAGTCGGTGTCGAACGAGACGACGAGGTAGTTCACCGGACGCCTCCGCGCGACTAGCTCGTGCGCGGCGAACGGGTCGAAGTAGTCCATGACCCGGCTGAGGTAGAGATACGAGAGGGCGTCGAACCGCTCCAGGAACACCTCGGCTTGGTGCCCCAGGTAGCTCTCGACGGCGAAGTCGACGCCGAACCCCGGACGCCGGCTCGCGTTCTGCGGGGCGCGCCCGAACTTCTCGGTGAAGGCGTCCTCGGACAGGTAGGTGATGTGGGCCATCATCCGGGCGATCGACAGCCCGATGTCGGGGCTCTGCCCGGTGTCGGCGTAGTGGCCGCCCGCGAAGTTGGGGTCGTCCATGATGGCCCGCCGTGCCACGGCCGAGAAGGCGATGTTCTGGGCGGTCAACCGCGAGGACGCCGCGATGATCGCCGCGTTCGCGACCTCGTCCGGGTAGCGCAGCGACCACTCCAGCGCCTGCATGCCTCCCATCGACCCGCCGATCACGCCCAGCAGCCGGCCCACGCCCAGGTGCCGGACCAGCGCCCGATGCACCTCGACGAAGTCCTGGATCGCGAGCAGGGGAAAGTCGAGCCCGTACACGTTTCCGGTCTCGGGGTTGACCGTCGACGGGCCGGTGGTGCCCATGCAGCCGCCCAGCAGGTTGCTGCTGATGACGAAGAACCGGTCGGTGTCCAGCGGCTTGCCCGGACCGATCAGGTTGTCCCACCAGCCCGGACCCTTCGCGCCCGCGTGCCAGCCGGCCGCGTGCGCGTCACCTGTCAGGGCATGGCAGATCACCACCGCGTTCGAGCCGTCAGCGTTCAGGGTCCCGTAGGTCTCGTACGCGACGTCGATCGGCCCGAGGGTCCGGCCGGATGCCAGCGTGAGCGGGGCGTCCGCGGTGAACAGCCGGACTGATCGGGTCTCGACCAGTCCGACCGATCCTGGGTCGTGGTGCACCGTCAGTTCGCCGCCAATGCCTGGTCCAAGTCGGCGATCAGGTCGTCGACGTTCTCGATGCCGATGCTGAGCCGGACGCCCTCGGGCGCCACGCCCGCCGCGACCAGCTCGTCCTCGGTGAGCTGGCTGTGCGTCGTCGTGGCGTTGTGGATCGCCAAGCTCTTCGCGTCGCCGATGTTCGCCAGATGGCTGAACACCTTGAGGCTCTCGATGAAGGACGACCCGCCGGCCCGTCCGGCCTTGAGTCCGAAGGAGACCAGCCCGCCGAAGCCGCGGCCGTCCAGGGTCTTCTTGGCGGCCTCGTGATAGCGATCGCCCTCGAGGCCCGGGTAGTTGACCCACGCGACGGCCGGATGCGACTGCAGGTGCTTCGCGACGGCCATGGCGTTCGAGCTGTGCCGGTCCATGCGGAGGTGCAGCGTCTCGAGGCCCTGCAGCAGCTGCCACGCGTTGAACGGCGAGATGGCGGCGCCGGTGTTGCGCAGCATGATCGTGCGCGCGCGGATGATGTACGCGGCCGGGCCCGCGGCGTCGGTCCAGACGACGCCGTGGTAGGCGTGATCCGGCGCGGTCATGTTCGGGAAGCGGTCGGCGTTGCCGACCCAGTCGAAGCGTCCGGAGTCAACGATGATGCCGCCCATCGTGGTGCCGTGCCCGCCCATGTACTTGGTGGCAGCGTGCACCGCGATGTCGGCGCCGTGGTCGAACACACGGCACAGGTACGGCGTCGGCACCGTGTTGTCGATCACGAGCGGCAGCCCGTGGGCGTGCGCGGCGTCCGCCCAGGCCCGCACGTCGAGCACGTTCATGGCCGGGTTGCCGAGCGACTCGCCGAAGACCAGCTTGGTGCGCTCGTCGACCACGGCGTCCAAGGACGACGGGTCGTCGGGGTCGACGAAGCGGCACTCGATGCCGAACTGCGGCAGCGTGTGGGCGAACAGGGCGAACGTGCCGCCGTACAGCTTCGAGGACGCCACGAAGTTGTCGCCCGCCGAGCAGAGGTTGCGCACCGCGTAGTCGATGGCCGCCGCACCGGACGCCGTGGCGAGCGCGCCGATGCCGCCCTCCAGCGCGTTGACCCGCTCCTCGAAGACGTTCTGCGTCGGGTTCATGATGCGGGTGTAGATGTAGCCCGGCTGACGCAGCGCGAACAGGTCGGCGGCGTGCTCGGTGCTGTCGAACGTGTACGACGTGGTCTGGTAGATCGGAACGGCGCGCGCCTTGGTCGCCGGGTCGGACTGCTCCTGACCCGCGTGGACGGCCAACGTCTCGATGTGCTGCGTCATCTCACTCCCTCTCAACGGTGTCGGGTCAGGCTAGGGCCGATTCGTCTCGCGCGGTCCGCGATCTCGGTGCTCGGTTAGCCCTTGAACCGGAAGCGCTCGACCACCTCGTACCGATTCGCCGTGTCCCGCAGATGCGACTCGATGAGCACGAGTTCGTCGGCACGCCAGGACGCGTCCGGGCAGGCGTCCAGGACCGTCAGCCACGGCGTGGCTTCGATCGGACGCCGCATGCGCGCAACCGTCATGTGCGGCACGAACCGAGCCCCGTCGACCGCGACCCCGGCGTGGCTGAACGCCGTCCGGCAGGACGCTGCGAGGCGTCCGAGCTGTTCGGACGGACCAACGCCGAACGCCAGGACTCTCGCCTCGACCGGGGTCGGCAAACAGCGACCCCCGCCCACGGTCAGGTCGAGGGGCGGCGTCCGGCCGGCGACGTCGACCAGGGCCTCGGTGAGGTCGTCGACGTTCCGGGACGCCACCGCCGCGGCAAAGGCGGTGGTCACGTGCCACGAGTCGATCGGGACGAAACGGACGCGAGAGTCGGCCTCCCGGCGGACTTCGATGAACTCCTCGAGCTGGACCAACACCGTCGGTGGGGGCACGAGGGCGGCGAACATGCGCGCTGGCATGGGTGCGAGAATAGGGCCGAACGCACGAGGAGGACGCATGACAACGCTCGAGACCCGCATCAGCGCGGACATGGTGGCCGCGATGAAGGCCGGCGAGAGGGACAAGGTCGTGACGCTGCGCGCTGCGATCGCCGCCCTGCGCCTGGAGAAGGTCGCCGGCCCGGTGGCGCGGGAGCTGTCGGAGGCCGAGGAGCTCAAGGTGCTCACGAGCGAGGTCAACAAGCGCAAGGACTCCGCGGAGGCGTACAACGCCGGCCACCGCCCTGAGTTGGCGGCCAAGGAGCTCGAGGAGGCGGCCCTGCTGCAGACCTACCTGCCCGCGCGGCTCACCGACGCCGAACTGGACGATCTCGTCGCGAAGGCCCTGGCGGACGCCGAGGCCGCCAGCGGCGAGAAGCCGACCATGCGGCAGATGGGTCTCGTCATCAAGGCCGTCAACGCCGAGGCGGCCGGACGCGCCGACGGCGCCACGGTGGCCGCGAAGGTCAAGGCGGCGCTGGCGTAGCGCTCCTTGCCTACTTCAGCGAGCTGAGGCCCTTCGCCAGTGCGGCCACGACCGCGGCGACCAGCGCGCCGGTCGTGACGAGCCCCAGCGCTGCGATGACGGGGTGCTTGGTGGGCTCGTTGCCGTTCGGCGTCCGGGGATCTTGCTGTGGCATGCCCACCATTGAACCATCGAGCTTGCGCACCCCAGATACCCCTGGGAGTATTTTGGTATGGCACTGCTCCGGCTGATTTCACTGTTCTTCGTGGGCCTTCTGCTCGCAGGCTGCGCGAGCGGTTCGCCGCAGTCCGGCTCAGGCACGGCAGCGCCGGGCGGCAACGAGACGCTCTCGGCGGCGGACTTCGCCACCCTGATCGCGCAGCCCGACGTCGTCCTGCTCGACGTGCGCACCCCGGCCGAGTTCGCGAGCGGCCACCTCGCCGGGTCCCGCAATGTTGACTTCGAGGCGTCCGACTTCAAGACGCAGATCTCCGGCCTGCCCAAGGACGCCACCTACGCGCTCTACTGCCGCTCGGGCAACCGGTCCGGCCAGGCCCTCGCCGTGATGAAGGCGGCCGGTTTCACCAAGGTCCAGCACTTGGGCGGCGGGATCACGAGCTGGCAGGCCGCGGGACGCCCCGTGGTGAGCTGAGGCACCTTGCCAGACGAGGAATGAACAGGGCCCGACCTGGCGTTGAGGACGATGAATCATCATCGGTCGCCGGCGTGCAGGAGGAACCATGCTCGACCCTTCGCTCTTCAGCTACGACAGCCACATCGACGCGCGCACGATCCGCGCGCGCGTGCTGCTCGTGACCCTTGGCTCCTTCGCGGACGCCGGTCACGCGCAGCGACTCCTCGACGATCACATGCTCAACAACCTCACCAACCATCGCATCGGCGCCTTCGACACCGATCAGGTCATCTCCTACCGGGAGCAGCGGCCGAGCATCGTCTTCAACTCCGACCACTTCTCCCAGTACCGCGCGCCGTCGCTGGTCCTGCACGAGGTGACGGACGCCGCAGGCGAGAGCTTCCTGCTGCTGGTCGGCCCCGAGCCCGGCCTGCAGTGGGAGCGGGTGGCCGCGGCCGTGCGCGACATCGTCGAACGCCACGAGGTCGAGTTGACGGTGTTCGCACAGTCGATGCCGATGCCCGCGCCGCACACGCGTCCGGTGGCGATCTCTCGCTGGGCTTCCAGTTCGGAGTTGCTCGTCGACAACCGGCCCATGTTCGGCACGATCATGATGAGCGCATCCTTCCCGGCGATGCTGTCGACGCGGCTGGGAGAGGCCGGGCACGACATCATCGGGCTGACCGCCCACGTGCCGCACTACCTGGCCGACCACGACTTCCCGGATGCCCCCATCGCACTCATCGACGCGTTGCGGGAGGTGGGAGCGCTGCAGATCCCGACGATCACGCTGGCCGTCGCCGCGGGGGTCGTCCGGGCGCAGATCGGCCATCAGGTCTCGCAGTCGGAGGAGTTGGGCGAGCACGTCGAGCAGTTGGAGCGCGCCTACGACGAGTTCCATCGCCAGCGCGAACTCGCCGCCCAGGCGGAGGAAGCCATTCCCAGCGCTGATGAGATCGGCGAGGCCGCAGAGGAGTTCCTCAAGACCCTCGGCACGGACTCCCCCGGCGACCCCACTGATGGGACGCCGAGCGGCCCGTCCTTCTAGGCAGGCAGTTGTCCCCTTGGCGGATTGGCTCGTCGAGGCGACACCTCCTGGGCTTCGACAGGCTCAGCCAGCGGCACCAACGAGGGCTTCGACAGGCTCAGCCAGCGGCACCAACCAGGGCTTCGACAGGCTCAGCCATCGGATTCAACTCGGCCAGCGGGAGCGGCCGATCAGGGTTGCCTAGGACGCGTGGAGCTGCGTCCGGATGAGGTCCATCGTCTCCATGATGGCCAGCGTCTCGTCCAGCGGCAGCAGCGGTGACTCGAGGCGTCCCTCCTTCGCCAACGTCGCACAGTGGGCCGCCTGGTAGCACAGGCCCTGATGGGCCGGGATCGTCGGCTGGGCCGACGTCAGTTGGACGCCGTCGCGTCCGATCAGGGTCACGGGCTGCGGGATGTAGAAGGGTCCGGGCAGCTCGACGCGCGCCTCCGATCCACTGATGGACGCCGTCGTCGGCGTCTTCGCCGCGAGGGTCGTGTTGAGTAGCGCCTGCGCGTTGGGCGCGGCCGCGAAGCCATCGAGGATGAGCGAGAGCTGGCGATCGACTCCGGTGGGCGCGAGCGATCCGACCGTGGTGACGCGGCCGGGGCGTCCGAGGGCGAAGAAGGCGAACGACAGCGGATAGATCCCCAGGTCCAGGAGCGCACCACCCGCTAGCTCAGGCGCGTAGAGGCGGTGGGTCGGATCGAAGGCGAACGCCTGGCCGTGGTCGGCGATCACGGTCTCAAGCTCACCCAAGACGCCGTCGGCCAGCAGCTGGCGGATGATGTCGGCGCCCGGCTGGAAGCGGGTCCACATGGCTTCCATCGCCAAGACACCGGCGGCGCGGGCGGCGTCCACGACGGCGTGCGCCTCGGCCGCGGTCCGGGTGAAGCTCTTCTCGACCAGAACCGGCTTGCCCGCCGCGATGGCCAACAAGGCATGCTCGGCGTGATGCGAGTGCGGGGACGCAACATAGATCGCGTCCACGTCAGGGTCGGCGACCAGCGCCTCGTACGAGCCGTAGGCCCGCTCGGCACCCACGGCGGCCGCGAACCGGTCGGCGGCGTCCTGGGTGCGTGAGCCGCAGGCCAGCACGACCTGCCGGGTGTGCAGCCGGAGGGCCTCCGCGAAGGCCCGCGCGATCCCTCCCGTGGCCAGGATGCCCCAGCGCAGCGGAGGGGCATCCCGGGGATCGGGGACTCGGGACGACGGCAAGGCGGACGGCAGGCTCATCGCCCCAGTATGGCTCTGCAGCTGGGCACTGGGTCCAGCGTGGCTCGGTAGTGTTCGGTCCGTGGCCCTGAACCGTGACGAGGTGGTGGACGCCGCCTGCGTCATCCTGGACGAGTTCGGCCTGACCGACCTGACCATGCGCCGGCTCGGGGACGCGCTCGGCGTCCGGGCGGGGGCGCTTTACTACCACGTCCCGAACAAGCAGACGTTGCTGGCGTGGGTCTCGGATCGGATCCTGGCGGACGTCCGCCCGGTGCAGGGCGACTGGCGCTCTGCCTTGTCAGGCTGGGCGTGGAACCTCCGAGAGGTCCTGCTGGCGCATCGCGACTCGGCCGACCTCGTGGCCTCGGCTCGGGCCATGGGCATCTCGGAGCTCGACGCGGTCTCCGCTCCCACCGCGGCGCTCTCCGCCGCCGGACTCAGCCACCCGGACGCCGACGCCGCGGCGTCCGCTCTGCTGCACTTCGTCCTGGGCCACGTCGCCGAGGAGCAGGCCCGCGCCGACTGGGAGCGCTTCGGGCAACCGGATCCCGACCGTGGCCCGACGGCCACCGAGCAGACGTTCGCCGTCGGCGTCCAACTGCTGGTGGACGGGGTGAAGGCGCGGTTCAGCCCTCTCTGACGTCCTCGCGGGCGACCGCGACCGAGCCGATGGCCGCGCCGTCGGCGTCCACGATCATCGCGAACGTCATCGTGACGTAGACGTTGGAGCCGTCCTTGCGGACGCCCTTGGTGCGACGCGGGCGACCGTCGGAGGCGAGGTGACCGCGCTCCATGGCGCCGAAGAACCCCCGATCGTGGGCCTCGGCCAGGCGCGGCGGGATGATGATCTTGACGTCCTGACCGATCGCCTCGGCAGCGGTATGGCCGAACATGGCCTCGCAGGCCTTGCTCCACACGCGGATGATTCCGTCGCGGTCGATGGCGATGACGCCGTCGCCGGCCTGGTCGAGGGCGGCGGCGGTGAAGGTCGCGAGATCCGTCATGGAGTAGTCCTAGCCTGGCCGGTCGGGCTCGGCAAGCGGACGTCCAGCGTCAGGAGACGACGCGCACCCAGTTGGCGCCGTTGCCGCCCGTGGACTTCCCCACCGGTGTCAGGTCACCGCCCGCCGAAATCGAGTAGACGACGACCTCGGTGGATCGCTCGCCGGCGGCGATGCAGTGCGCGCCGTCGGGGGTCACGGTGAAGCCGCGGGGCTGGGTCGGCACCTGCTGAACGCCCACGAACTGCCCGAGGCGTCCATCGGCGTCGACGGTCACGGAACCGATCGTGCTGGCGGTGCGTTCGGACGCCAAGAGGATGCGTCCGCCCTGGGCGAGGTGCAGGTCGGCTCCCCAGATCAGGTGCTCAGCGCGCGGATCAGCACCGAAGCGTGAGTGCTTCAGTCCGGCGTCGGGGTCGACGATGCTGACCGACTCGGCCGGCGTGAGGCGTCCGTCGGCGGCGCGGTCGAAGCGGATGACCTCGCCCGAGAATTCGGTCAGCAGGTAGAGCGAGCGCTCGTCCTCGGACAGCACGATGTGCCTCGGGCCGCTGCCGGCCGGAGCCGCCACGCTGGGCGGGTCCACCGGGGTGAGGTGACCGGCGGCGTCCAGCTCGTACTGGGCGATCAGGTCGTCGCCCAGCGACGCGACGTAGGCGTGCCGGCTGTCGCGCGGCGCGATGACGCTGTGCAACTGGGGAAAGGCGATCTCGGCGGAGTGCTCCCCCACCACCCCGTCGGCGACCGGCCAGACCGCGCCGACTTCACTGTGGTACGAGGCCCCTAGCAGCAGCCCGCCCTCCGCGGCCAGCGTGAGGTAGACCATGGCGCCTCCGCAGCGGCGACGTCCGATCTCTGTCAACGAGCCCAACGCGCGGTCCAGGGCCAAGGTCACGATGGCGGGCTCGGGCGCCTTCACGGACGCGTAGACGAGACTCCGCGCTGCGTCGACCGCGAAGGTGGAGCACGCGCCGGGCAGCTCCGACACGCCCAACGCGGTCAGCCGGTCACCGTCGAGCCGGAAGGCGCCGATCGTGGAGTCACCGGAGTTGGCCACGAGCACGAGAAGCGGATCCATGACCACAGCCTATGGCTCAGCGCGTGGTCGGCCGCGGCGGCGCGGTCCGGGGTCGCTAGGGTCAGCCAGACGCATCCGGCTCCATCGATCCCTGGAAGGCCAACCCGTGACCCAGCCCGACACCATCGCGCGCCAGGGCGCGTCCCTGCTGGCGTCGGGGGCCCCGCTGCTGGCGGGCGCCGGCGTCCTGTGGGGTGGGGCGGGTGCGGCCGGACGCATGGTGGCGGCGTCCGGGCAGCTGTCGTCACTGGAGGTCGCGGCGGGACGCGCCCTGATCGGCGGGGTCGCGCTGGTGTTGGCCGCTTGGCTGCTGCGGCGTCCGTGGCTGCGGGGGCGACGAGCCGTCCGGCACGTCGTCGCGATGGCGTTGCTCACGATCGCGTATCAGACGACGTACTTCGCCGCGGTGGCTGCCGGCTCGTTGAGCATCGCGACGCTCGTGGCCCTCGGCTCGGCTCCGGTGTTCGTGACGATCGTCCATGCGGTACAGCGGCGTCGGCTGGAGGCGAGATCGGTCGCGATCCTCGCCCTGGCGCTCGTCGGGCTGGGGCTGTTGGTCGGACGCCCCGAGGGCGGCGAGGGCGTCTGGACGGTCGTGGGGCTCGCCTTGGGATCGGGGGTCGCCTTCGCTGCGATCACGTTGATCAACGCGGACGCCGTGCCCGGCAGCGACCACATCACCGGAACCGGGGTGGCGTTCGTCCTTGCCGGAGCGGTAATGGTGGTGGTGCTGCTGATCGCTCCGGGTCCGAGCATCCAGTGGTCCGGGCCACTGGTGGGCTGGTTGGTGGTGCTGGGGCTGCTCTGCACGGCCGCGCCGTACGGCCTCTACTTCACCGGGCTGCTGCGCGCGTCCGCGCCCGTTGCCGCGCTGTTCGCCCTCTTGGAGCCCGTCACGAGCACCTTGATCGCGGTCGCGGCGTTCGGTGAGCGCCTCGGTGTCTTGGGTTGGGTCGGCGGAGCGCTGCTGCTGGGCGCGGTGGTGGCGTCGTCGTGGACGCCGAAGGCGGCGAGTTAGCAACGTGCCCGGCGCTCGGGGCGTCCCTGTGGCCACTCGGTACAGTCGAGTCATGACTGCCGCCGAACCCCGCCTCTCCCCTTCGATGGACACCCTTGCGCGCCTCCTCGACGCCGTGGACGCCGACAACGCTGCCCTCAGGGCGCAGTTGCCTGAGCTCCGGGCCGCCGCCCAGCGAGCCCGTGACCTGTCGGACGCCTACGCCGATTCGTGGCTGGACGAGCGCGACGAGTTGATAGCCCAGTTCGGCGCCGAGGTCACGCCCCGTGTGCTCTCAGAGGACGCGATCTTCGACGCGCTCACCGTGCACGAGCGGCTGATGAAGGCCCTCCTGCACCTCGTGGCGTCCAGTGTCTTCATGGACGACACCGATCCTGACGAGGGCTGATAGATCGACCATTGACCGCCGCGGGGCCGTGGCCCATCCGTCACTCAGACACCGCGTTGGGATGGGACCAGGATGAACGCGATCAGCAGAAGAACCGTTGTGGCAGGGGCGGCGTCCGTCGTCGCCACGTCGATCGTCGAAGCCACGGCCGCCGAGGCAGCACCGCCGTCACGGTCGCTGGCCATTCGGGGGGCCGACATGACGTTCCTCCCCCAACTGGAGGAGGCAGGCGTCCGCTGGTCAGACCTCACCGGACGCCGGCGGGCCTGCCGAGCAGATTCTCGTCCGCGCCGGGGCGAACACGATGCGGATGCGGATCCGGGTCTGGGTCAATCCGCCGACTGGCTACACGAACCTCGAGCGAGCGCTGGCGGTCGGACGCCGCGCGAAGGCGGCAGGCATGAAGATCATGCTCGACCCGCACTACTCGGACTTCTGGGCCGACCCAGGCCACCAGAGCCCCCCGCCGGGTGGCCGACGACGCTCCCCGAGATGCAGGACACGGGCGTACACCCGCGACCTCGTCGCCGCCTTCGCTGCCCAGGGCACGCCCGTCGACATCATTCAGATCGGTAACGAGATCACGTACGGCTTCCTCGTGCCTGTCGGTGCCATCTACCGCGGGCCTACCGGCCTGAACTGGCCCGACTTCACCAGCTTGGTGAACGCAGGTGTCGTGGGCGCCAAGCAGGGTGCCGGGACCCGCGGCATCCAGATCATGATCCACATCCACCCGGGCGACAGCGCCTCCTGGACACGGTGGTGGTTCGACAACTTCGTCCAGTACTGCGTGCCGTTCGACATCATCGGCGTCTCGTACTACCCGTTTATGACCGGTGGACTGTCGAGCCTGCTCTACAACGTGCGTTCGAACAGGCTCCGCGGGGTTCCTCGGCGTGGCCGATCGGCCAACCGACCTGGCAGGGATCACGCCGCTTCATGGCCTCACCTTCCCGCCGTAGATGTCGGGACGGATGACCCTCTGTGCGGTGTACAGCCGTTGGCGGCCGAGCAGTCGGCGGGCTTCATCCACGGACGCGACTCCGAGGGTGCGGTTCGGACCCCATCGGTGAAGGCACAGCCAGATCAGCGCGAGGTAGGCAGCCATCGCGATCAGCTCGACCGCGAACACCCACGCGATCAGCGCGTCCGGTGAGGCGAGCGGGGCGACGTGGTCGAGGCCGGCGCCCGCGTCGCCTTGAAGGACGCCGATCGCGCTGCTGAACAGCAACGTCGGGACGGGCCACGCCCACCCGGCACCAGCGGCCAGGTTTGCCAGGCCGCGTCCGAGTTGGACGCCGAGAACGAGGGCCAGCAGTGACCCTGCGAAGACCGCCGCGGGGATCTCCCGGGTCGACGGGTAAGGATCGGCGCGGCGTTCGCGTTGGGAGACCATCGCGTCACCGTCCGATCGTCGGCCCGTGGTCGGGCGAGTACAGCGGCGGCAGCACGTCCATGCCCGGCAGGACGTGCTGGTGTGACGCGGGCTGTTCGCTGGCCATGACCGACACGGGCTGCAGTGCACGGTCGACCTTGGGTTCGATCTCCATTGCCAGCGACCCGACTGCAACCTCGGCCACCGACGGACCGGGCCGGGTCACGTTCAGGATCTGGTCGGCGGCGGTGATCACTCGCTGGCCGGTGGCCTGCACGATCTCCTCGATGCTCGGACCGTCCGGGGCGAGCGCCTTGGCCTGGTGTGCCCGGCCGGCGACGTAGTTGAACGTGTATTGGCTGCTATCGACCTGGTGCGCAGCAAGGACGAGGAACGCAACACTCTCTGCTTCCACCTCGATCAGCCCACGGCACGTCCGGTCGACCAGCTTCTCGTGCAGCGTTGTGTGAGCAGCCTCGTGCGCGAGCGTCTTGACGGCTTGGGCGTCGTCGACGTCCGGGCGGACGATCACCTCCTTCGTGTCGAACTTGGTCACCCCGTTGGCGCCTTGGCAGTCACCGCGTGAGACCGTGTAGCCCCTGGACTCGCAATAGCCCACCAGCGACGCACAAAGGCCGATCGGCGCTTCCCCCTTCAGCAGCTCCACCTCCGGCTGCTGAGGCAGCGGCACACCATCGGTTTGGCTCACATCGAAGACGGCTGCGGGTTTCACTCCGACCATTGCCGTCCGCGTCGTACACGGGGTTGCCTGCCGCGTCGAGCCGCGGCACCCGCTGGGTCACCGGCGCGAACACCTGAAGCGCCTTCTCGCCGCGGCGAACCTGCCTCCCCCGGGCCAGCCACGCCCGGTAACCTGACCGCAGTGGCGTCTGGCCGGGCGAGCCAGATGAGTACGGAATTGTTGAATGAGTAGCGGTGGAAGCTCTGCGTGAACCTCAACCACGCCTGCCACTCCCCCACCGAATCCATCGACCCGACCTTGGACGCCAGGTCGGCATGCATCCGCTCGAGCGTCTCTCGACGGGCGGCCTGCCAGTCGTCCTTCGAGGCGTCCCGCCGGCTCACCGGACCCGACCCCGCTTCAGGTCGTCCCACATCGCCTGCAGCCGCACGATCGGCTCATCGTCCGGCGCCATCAAGACGGCGAACTCAAGCTCGCTCAGCAGCTGCTCGGCCAACAGGTCCCGATCGGGCAACGGGACGCAGGCCAACTCGCGGGCATTCGGAGGTTCCATCGCGAACTCCCTTCTTCGTAGATGAAGAAGGCAGCGAGGAGTCCTCTGCGGTCACCCGGGAGCCGCCGATCTTCGGCACAGAGGTGGACGTTCGTCCGCCAGCACGTGAGAGTGACGAACCGGCACCGACGGCAACTACACGACTACTGTTCGCTTGTGACTGACACGCCGCCCGCGATCGCACTCCTGGTCGATGCCGACAACGCCGCACTGGACAGCCTCGATGAAGTACTCGCCGCGCTCACCAAGCACGGTCAGGTTCAGATTCGCCGCGCCTACGGCAACTGGTTCAAGACGGCCCTGCGCAGCTGGGACGCCGAACTGAACCGACGCGGCTTCCGCGCGATCCAGCAGTCCGACCCGGTGAAGGGCAAGAACGCCACCGACCTCGCGCTCGTGATCGACGCCGTCGATCTCCACCACACCGTTGCCCCAGAGATCTTTGCGCTTGTCTCAAGTGACAGCGACTACACCCCGCTGGCCCACTACTTGCGCGAGCGCGGCGTGAAGGTCCTCGGCTTCGGACGCCCAACCACCGCCCCGTCATTCCAGGCCGCCTGCACCACGTTCACCGCCATTCACGGCAACGGCGCCAGCACCCCAAGCTCCACAGCGGGCACGGCGAAGCAGAAGACCGCGACGAATCCCCAACCCACTCTGACCGAGATGCTGGCCGGCGCCATCGCCAAGAACGCCGACAAGCAAGGCTGGGCCCGAGTCAGCGCCGTCGCGAACCACCTGCGCCAGCACTACGGGCAGACGTCGAGGGACCACGGCAAGGCAACCTGGACCAAGGTCCTCAAGGCACTGCCCGGCTACGAGTTCCGCAACGAAGGCACCACCAGCGTCTCCGTCCGCGTGAAGCCTGGCAGCTAAGTCACCCGACCGAGTCGAGGAAGAACCAGCGCCCGTCCTCGCGGACGAACTGTGAATGCTCCTGCTGCACTCCGGCCCCGGCGTCGGGGACGAGGTAGGTCGCTCGGAACCAGACGACGCCGGTGAGGGCTAGCGCGGCCATCCGCGCAACGGTCGAGCAAGGCTCGCAGACAGACAACTTCGGGCGCGCGCCTCGCGGCAGTTCAGGATGCTTGATTGCCGGGTCGAAGGTGTGCTCTCAGTCCGGGAGACCGTCGGCCGCAGTCTTGGGGCCGAAGTCTTCTCGCAAGAGATCGACCGCGGCGGGCAACGCTGACCACGCGTGTGCGGGCGAGGCGCCGATCGCCCAGATCGCGAAGGACTTCGGGATCAGCGAGTCCTGTCTGCGGAACTGGCTGCACCGGGCCGATGTCGAAGACGGCGTCCGGTCCGGGACCACCGAGGCCGACGCCAAGGAACTCCGCGACGCGAAGCGCCGGATCCGGCTGCTAGAGCAGGAGAACGAGGTCCTGCGTCGAGCGGCGGCGTATCTGTCCCAGGCGAACCTGCCGGGAAAATGATGTACCCGCTCGTCAAGGAGCTGGCCGCCGGCGGGATCCCCGTCACGGTCACGTGCCGGGTCTTGAAGCTCGCCCGCCAGCCCTACTACCGCTGGCTCGCCCACCCCATCAGCGACTCCGAACTCGCCGAGGCCTACCTGGCCAACGCCCTGTTCGACGCCCACCACGATGATCCGGAGTTCGGCTACCGACTCCTGGCCGATGAGGCGCGCGCTGCCGGCCACACCGGGTGTGACCGAACAGTGTGGCGGATCTGTGCGGACAACGGCTGGTGGAGCGCGTTCGGCAAGAAACGTGGCCGCAACGGCAAGAAGCCCGGCCCGCCGGCCCACGACGACCTGGTGAAGCGGGACTTCACCGCGACCGGGCCGAACCAGCTGTGGCTGACCGACATCACCGAGCACTGGACCGATGAGGGCAAGTTGTACGAGTGCGCGATCAAGGACGTGTGGTCCAACCGGATCGTCGGCTACTCGATCAGTGACCGGATGAAGTCCAAGATCGCCGTCGACGCGCTCAACATGGCCGTCGCACGCCGCGGGAGCGTGGCCGGCTGCATCGTGCACAGCGATCGAGGCAGCCAATTTCGTTCCAGGAAGTTCCTGGCCGCGCTCCGCCGTCACCAGCTGAAAGGGTCGATGGGCCAACTCGCCTCCGCCGGCGATAACGCCGCCATGGAATCCTTCTTCGCCCTGCTCCAGAAGAACGTCTTGAACCGGCAACGCTGGCACACCCGCCACGACCTCCGGATCGCCATCGTCACCTGGACCGAACGCACCTACCACCGCCGCCGACGCCAGCAACGCCTCGGCCGATTGACCCCCATCGAGTTCGAGACCATCATGACCACACCGGCCCTCCAGGCCGCCTAACCCAACCTGTCACCAAATCGTGCAGCAGTCCCCGTCGGCCAGCGCCCCGACTGCGCGAAGCGGCAAGGGAGTAGCGCCTCGACTCAAGTCAAGTTGAGCGCGATGATCCGTACCCTACTGCTGCGCATCGCACGGTCGTTGCAGGTCCGGCGCACTACGCGGGATCACGGTCGCCGTCCCTGAACACTGACCATCGTTGCCAGCGCCAAGCGATTCTCCGAGGGGAGACTTTGGTGACTGCCGAACGCCGCCGTCCGGTCGATGGTGACGAACTCGACTGAGGAGCCGCGCTCCACTGCGAGATCGAATCCAGCACCCATCAGGCCTCGAATGACCGAGCCCTCGTCCCCCAGCCGTCGCGCCGCGTCGTCCACCAGACTGCGGTGGTGAGCGACCTGGTGAGGTTGTGCGGTGCCTCTCACGGCAGCGATCGCCAGCGTGGCGTCGCATGCGGGGGCGCACTGTGCGAGCTCGGTGGCCCACGCAGTGTCTGACAGTTGGGCAGGTTGCAGGTCCAAGGCGGCGTCCACGGCCACGCGAGAGCGGGTGCCTTCGGGTTCGACACGGTACGTCTGTGGAAACCCCTCGGCCTGGTCCGTGATCAAGAGGTAGTTGTCCGGCGAGAGGGGATCCTCAAGTAGCACGCCGTCACGCAGGCTCGTGGCAAGTTCTGACGACACCCGTGCGGCCAAAGCGTTCAGCAACGGGTGCCCGGGAGCGAGGAAATCAGCTGCGCCAGCGTCGTCGGCTGCCAGGTTCGCCCGGTCAAGGTGGAGGCGCGCATACGATCTGGCCACGCCCGGCTCGCTGGCCAGGGGCTCCGGTACGTAGGGCACACTCCACGTCCCTGGTCTGACGGTGTGGACTTCCGCGCCGAGTCGCAGCAACGCACTTCGGGCGAAGGTCGGCACCATCACCGGCTGGGGGTCCAATGCCTTGGCCCATTGAAGTCGACGCTGGATCCCTGCCAAATCGTCCGGGCTGAACTCCGTGGTACTCGCCGCTCGCCGGGCTACCTCGTAGCCCAACTCGTGGTCGAGGAGTTGTTTGACAACTGAGAGTGCGCCGGACGGATCCTGCGTGCGAACCGCCTCGGTGAGGATCCGGCTCAGGTCGGCCCCCGACAGGACGTCGCCCAGCACGTCGAAGACGCGGTCCCCCAATGCCTCGCGCTGCACGGCGAGCTTCTCGAGGAGGGTCTCGAAGACGTAGCCCTCTCGGGTGTCCGTGGCCACCAAGTTCCAGAGGTAGCAGGTGCGGTCCTGACCGATGCGGTGGATCCGGCCAAACCGCTGCTCGAGGCGGTTGGGATTCCAAGGGATGTCGTAGTTAACCATGAGGTTGGCCACCTGCAGGTTGACTCCTTCGCCCGCGGCGTCCGTGGCCAACAAGATTCCGCACTGACGATCGTGATTGAAGTCGTGCTGCGCCTGCCTCCGCTCGTGGCGCGGCGTCTGGCCGTGGATGACCGCCACATACTCTCCGTGTTGCAGGACCTCGTCCATGCGTTCGAGCAGGTAATCGAGGGTGTCGCGGTGTTCGGTGAACACGATGACCTTGCGGCGCATACCGAGGTCGTCCCTGCTGTCTGCGCTGGTGAGGAACGCCTTGAGCGCCTCCCACTTCTGGTCGACGCCCGACGAGCGCACCCTGTACGCCTCACGGATGAGACGTTCGAGGACGAGCAGTTCCGTACGTAACTCGGCCGGTGTGCGCGCTGCCGAGGCCGAGGAAGCTGAGTCGTCGCCCGGCCCTTCGTCGTCTTCCGTGGAGGGGTCCTCTTGGAGGGAGGCCGCGAGCAGGACTGCCAGATCGGCGTCCCTGGCTTCGGCCCGCTCGAGCAGGGACTGCAGCAGGTCGAACCGCCGCTCCAGTGAGCGGAGGATGGCCTCGGGCGACGAGGCCAGGCGTCGCTGGAGCACCATCATGGCGAAGCCGACCCGGCGCCGCACGGTCTCGTCCATCACCCGGTTCATCTCCTCGGCCACATACTGGGTGACGGCCTCGTACATGTGGCCTTCGTCCGGCGTCATCTCGTAGCCGAGGGTCGAGGCCATGCGGGGCGGGAACAGGGTCCTCCCGTCCGCATGAACCAGCTGCTCCTTGACGAGCCGCCGCACCGGGGCTTGGTCGAGGACGGGTCTGCGCTGGTCCAGCTCGACGTCCAACAGCTCCATGAAGCCCGCGAAATCCTCGGGTTTTCCGTTGTGTGGAGTCGCAGTTAGCAGCAGTAGGTGCGGCGCCTCCGCCGCTAGCGCCTTGCCGACCAGGTAGCGCTTGCTGAAGATCATTCGGCTGCCCCAGCGGCGGGCGCTCATCTTGTGGGCCTCGTCGACCACGACGACGTGGAAGTCCTCGCGAAGCACCGCTTGCAGCAGATCTTCGTTGCGAGCAAGTTGGTCGAGTCTGGCCACCACGAGTGGGCCGGCGTCCGCAAGGGCGGGGCCACCCACGGCGTCCGACACCAGGTTCTGGGTGCCCAACTCGACGAACGAGAGCCCGAAACGGTTCCACATCTCGTCAACCCACTGCTCGGTGAGGCTGCCCGGCGCGACGATCAGCACCCGCGTGACCTGTCCGCGGGCCAGCACCTCCTTGAGGTAAAGGCCCGTCATGATCGTCTTTCCGGCCCCCGGATCGTCGGCGAGGAGGAAGCGCAGGCGATGGTGCGGGAGGATCTCGCGATAGACCGCTTGAACCTGGTGCGGGAGGGGGATGACGTTCGAAGAGCTCACGGCGAGCAGCCGGTCCTCGAACGGCGCCGCCTGCAGCGCCAACGCCTGGACACCCAGCTTGAAGTCGGACCATCGAGCGCGCCACGTGGACCGTGCCGCAACTTGGACCAGGCCCGCCAGAGCATCGCGGTTCAGGAAGGCGGTGCCTCGTTCGCCATTGATGCGCTCGTAGGTCACCAGCGCGGAATCACCCGATCGCCGGATCTCGAGCAGCCTCACGACCTCGTCGGCGATGACGCCCTCGACGAGGGCGCCGATTTCGAGGTGGTGGGGGTCAGGCATGCCTTGTCCTGTAACGTCCGATGACAATGGGAAACCCTATCTGAACAGGGGCCGCGGGATGGGTGCTCGGATCTTGGTCGTGGCGGGGCTCAACCTCGACAAGGCATGGCCTGACGAGGCGGTGGGTGCCGCCCGCGGGTTGCGCGAGGCGAGCGTCAGTCTCCTTATGGAGGTGGCGCAGCAGTGCATCGACCTGCGCGTTGATGGCCTGATCATTCTGGGCGGCCTGTGGGATCCCACAACGGTGCGCCGGTCGACCGTCGGGGATGTCCGAACCGTGCTGGGCAGCCTGCCCTGCGAGGTGCTGCTCGTCCCGAACGAGCAGGACGCCGAGAGCAACTTCGCGCCGCAGGCATTGGACGAGTGGCCCTCGACCGTACGCTGGATGACCCCGGAGGCGAGCACCGTGGTGGTGTTTGGTGACGCCCGGTTCGCCATCCTGGGCCCGAGGGGCTCGAGGATCCCGCCGCTGGAGGGGGTTGTCGCAATGCTCACGACCCACCCCTCACCACCGGGGACCCATTTGCCTGTGATCCGACCGGCTGTCTTGCAGGGCAGCCAGACGCCTCGTCCCTCGGATCTCACGCTCACGCCGTTGGTTGTGGGCACGGGTGGGGGCCGCTCCGAGGGTGTCCTGCTCATCCACGGCTCGGACCCGGACCTTCACAGTGAGGACGTGACCTACGCGCAACAGTTGGGCTCGACACGACACCTGCCCCTGGACGACTTCCGGGACGGCGCCACCCTCACCGCAGCGCTCGACGGCCTGTTGTCGCAGTGTGAGCGCCTCGACCGCGTGGTGGTGAGTGGCAGTGTCGCTGCACGGTTGCTTGTGCCACCCGCCCTGCCGTGGCAGCCCAGCCGGGATGACGTCACCGTCGACTGGAGTGACCTCGACTACAGATTCCCGACGGCCAAAGCAGACGATCGCACCGTCGCGGCGGAACTCATTCGCCGGCTGTCGGGCGCCGGGCCGAATGAGGCCCGCCGCCATCAAGCCCTGGCCCTGGCCTTGAGCTCCCTCGAGAGCGAAGAGTCCTCATGAGGTTCGAGACGGTTACGGCTGTTTCCTTCGGCCCGTTCCGGGGCGAGCACCTCGGGTTGGCGCCGGCCTTCACCATCGTCACGGGTCCCAACGAGAGCGGCAAGACCACGTGGGCCGCAGCGCTCTACTCCAGCCTCGCCGGAAGGCGTCGATCGCGCGGTCGAGGAACACGCGACGACGCGCAGTTCAAGGCTAAACACAAACCCTGGAGCGGTTCGCGCTGGCAGGTCACCAGCGCGATCACGACCGACGACGGCACCAGACTGACGATCACCCAAGACCTCGTCGGCGGCACGACGCGGATCCTGCCCACGGGGACTCCTAAACCCTTGAGCCGATCGGAGTTGGAGCGGCGCTTCGGGCTTTCTTCGACCGACTGGGACGACATCGACGTCGGCGAGCTCTTCGGGCTCAGCCGAGGAACCCTGCGGGCCACCACGTTCGTGCCACAAGCCGAAATTCTGCGCGTGCTGGAGCAGTCCGACGAACTGCAGCAGTACCTCCAGCGCGCGACCTCCAGCCAGGCCATCGATGTGACCGCCCAAGAGGTACTCGACACGCTCAAGGCCGACCTCGCCACCCGCGTTGGCAGTCTCTCGATCGGCAGGCGTCCACTGCGCCGGGCCATCGAAGAGTTGCAAGACGCCGAAGACACCCTCTACAAGCTCCGTGCCGCTCGCGATGACCTTCGACGAACCACTATCCGCGTCGCCGAATTGGCCCGTGATGAAACTCAGGCGCGCAACACGCTCGCCCAAGCACAGGCATGGCAGAAGTGGGCCGAAGTGGACGCCCTGGAAAGCCGGATCGCCAAGATCCGGGGTTACGATGCCGAACTGGCTGACTCGACAGTCGTTGGCGAACCGGCCCCGCCCGAACTTCTCAAGAAGGTCCGGGATGCTCGAATTGCCTTCCTCGCGCGCGACGAACCACCAGAAGCACCGACCGGGCCGTCCGTCGACGCGCTCGAATCGCAACTGGCGACACTTCCGCAGGCGCCGGACGGTGACACGTCGCCCGATCCGCAGGTACGCGCAGTGTGGGAGCAGTTCCACCACGCGACCTCCGCAGTCGCCTCTCGGACGGAATTGCCCCTCGAGACCGCCACAGACGAGGCGCTCCCCGACGCGGAGAGCGACGAACTTCGACGCCACGCGAACCGGTTGCGGCTGCGGCGACCCACGTGGGATCCCCGTGAGGACGAGACCGAGTCGCTGTTGCGCAACCGGCACGCGCAGGCCCTGGAACGGTTCGCACACGACCTGTCGGCGTGGCAGGCGAGAGCCGCAGCTCACGAGCAAGCAGCCACCTGGTACGCCACAGCACGCGAACGCTACGCCGCCGAGCAAGCCGAGTACGCCCGCAGTTGGGACGCCTACCGTGCGACGCTCACGACTCGTGGGGAGCCTGTCGGACGCCGTGGGCTCAGTTCGGGAGCTGCGCGATTCGGCGCACCCCAGTGGTTACTGGTGATCGGAGCTTCCCTCATCGTGGCGGGGCTGGCCGCTACTCTCCTCGACCCGCTCATCGGCGCGCTCATCGCCGCTCTTGGTGTGGCTGTCGTCGTCGCTGGCCTCCTGATGCGCACCGGGTCCCGGCGTGCAACCGACGGCGGTGCACCCAGCGTGCCCCAAATGGACGCCCCTCCGCCGGCCCCTCAAGCACCGGAACCCACCGATCTGCCTCCCCCCGGTGACAGGCCGACCGAACCGGCACTGTCTGACCAAGTGGCCGCGATCGCCAGCCGCAGGTCCGACTGGCAACAAAGAGCCTCGCTCTTCGACGCGGCGCACGCTCAACTCACGGAGCAACTCTCGCGTCGCGGACTGCCATCCAACCCCGAGGAGCTCGACCGGCTGGCCCAAGCCATCGACCTGCGAGCCGGCGCCCGGAGGCTCGGCGAACAGCAGCGCGCAGATCTGACCCGGCTTCAGAGCGAAGCCCAATTAGCGGCGACAAGACTGCTCGATGCGCTGCGCGAGAAGGGCGAACAACCGCCAATCGCGGAGGGCGAGGAGGCCGACGCGGCGGACGCCGCCTACCGCCTTTACGAGGCGGCGTGTGACCGCCGGGCGGAGATCGCCTCCCAAGCCAGCCGTCGTGCCGATCTGACGCGCGCTCTGGAAGCGCGCAGCGCAGCTGACGTCGCATACCGGACGGCTATCGAACGCTGGGCCTCACGCGCCGACGAGCTACTCGCGACCGCACGGCTCGTGGGCGGCGATCCCAGCGACGATGCGCAGGCCGCTGCGCAGTGGCTCGGCGACTGGCTGGAGGCCCAAGACCACGCCGCCGCCGTCTACCAGAAACGGGACCGGATCGGCTCGCTGCGCGCTCAACTGCTGACTGGCGCCACCCTCGAGCAACTCGCAACGAAGGTCGACACCCTCACAGCAGGGCTCGGTAACCGGCCGCAATCCCTGCCCCCCAACCCTGACGAACTCGTCGCGTCCGCTTCCGCGCAGGTCGAAGCCTGCGTCACCCGAAGAGCAACCGCCGAGGGGCAACTGGTGCGCCTACGCGAGCAGGAGGGCGACCTGCCTGCGGCCGTCGAACTCGCCGCCGCAAGCCGGTCGGAGAAGGACTCCCTCATCGAGTTGAAGGCCACCCTCGAGTTGGCGATCGAACACCTGGAAGCTGCCCAACAGCAGGCGCACCGCACCATCACCCCCGTTCTTGAGTCCGCGATCCGGCGACGGCTTCCCTTGGTGACGGGCGGCCGTTACCAAGACGCCCGCGTCACACCAGAGACACTCGCCGTGGAACTGCAGGAACGGTCCGGCGTCTGGCGCGACGCCGCCCTCCTCTCTCAGGGCACCGCCGAGCAAACGTTCTTGCTGCTACGTCTCGCGCTCGTGGAACACCTCGGAACAGCCGAGACCATGCCACTGATCCTCGACGATGTGACGGTGCAGTGCGACGCCACCCGGACCGAGGCTCTGCTCTCGCTGCTGCACGACATCTCGAAGGAACGCCAAGTCATCCTCTTCTCGCAAGAGACCAGCGTCCGCGACTGGGCTGCGACCCACCTGGACCCCGCCCGCTCGGACCTGATGGTCTCATTACCACCCCTGGGATGAACGGAGCGGCAACTCCGGGGAGCAGCGATCCACCGTCGGACGCGTCAGTGCCGCAGCACAACCTTGGTCGGCCAGCGCGTCTCGCATTCTGGCGAGGGATCAGTTCGCGTTGAGGCCGAACTCCTTGCTGAGCAGCTTGCGCTTGTACAGGGTCTCCACGGCAACGACCTCGTCCGCGGTGGAGCTCTTCGGGAGGATCTGCAAGACCGAGAACTGGAAACGCTGGAACATGGACGGATCGGCACGCACGCCCTCCACCATGTTCACGTTGTGGCCGTGGTACGTGGCCACGTACTCCTTCCAGCGGCCGAGCAGGCCTCCCACGCCGTACGCAGACCCGACGTAGTGCTTGCCGGTATGCGCGTCGACGATGAGGTAAACGGCGTTCACCGAGGACATGGCCGCATGCCACTCCGCGTAGCGGCGCGGCTCGATAACGACAATCTCAAGCTCCCGGAACGTCAGGACGAGGTTCTCGAACCCTGGGAAGTGTTCGACTCTTCGGTCCATGATCGCGAGGACAGGCTTGCTCACCGCGGTCGGCCCGTTCTGCCACCAACTGCGGGTCCCGGGCCCCCAGTCGACGACAAGGCGGTTGACGAGGTCAGGGAGAACTGCCGCATCGCTCAAGTCAAAGCTGCCGGGGGTGAGGATGCCTGCGTTCTCGTAGCAGGCCACATAGCGGGCACTGCGGCCCTCCTCCCCAAGAAAGACCAGCCAGAAGCGCTGCCGGCCCTGGAATCGGGCGCCCTGGCTGCTGGTGTACTGGCGTAACTGGTCCGCCTCGAGTGCCTCCCTCACTCTGGCGTTGCTCAAGGGGTGCCTGATCAGCAGGACGTCGATCAGGGCGAGACCGGCGACGGCCACGACGTCAGCCAACGAGATCGAGGACACCGTGGGCCCCTGCTCTGCGGTCATGAAGGCACCCTCCCCTGCCGCCCGGCAGGCGCCGCCGGGTCCACCGTCGGCCGCATCTCGTCAACCAGGCCGCTCACGCTTCGCAGCAGCGAGGCTGGCTCGGCTTGCAGATCCAGGGTGTGCGCGACGATCCGAACCCCGGCGTGCCGCACCGCGTGCTCGCGCGCGTCCTCGAACCCCTTCGCGTAGATCAGGTGCCCGACCGGTAGGCCAAGGACGGTGCAGTATGCAAGAAGCTGGTAGAGGTCGGCCTGCGGAAACCCGCTGGGCTTCTCTGCCTTGTACTTGGCGTCCACCACTACCCGCGGGAGGCCGGTGTCCAACCACACGAAGTCCGGACGAACCGGCACCGTCTCGGCCTCGTCCAGATGGGTGCGGTACTGCAACCGCGAACGACCCCCGAACGGCCGAAACGCCTCCCGCAACACGACCGTCACGAAGTCCTCGAAGATTGTCGCCATGTTGAACAGGTAGCCCGACACCACCAGGTCCCCGACCCGCTGCTCGAACGACCGCCCCGCCAGCACCAACTCCGCCAACTCCAACGCCGGCACGTACTTCGCGTTCAACCGCGACGCCACCCACGAAGGCCGGACGCCGCCCCGCCCAGGGGCGGTCACATCCGCCAACTGCAGCCGCAGCCGCTGCAACCCCGCCCGATGCCGGACGCCGACCCGCGGCGTCCGCAATAGCTGCTCGACTGCCGCCAACAGCAGCTGGTTCTCGGCGATATCCACGGTGAACTCGTCGTAGCGAACCTCGAGCGGGATGCTTCGCCCCCACCGACGCCGCAGCTGGTCGGCCTCGCGGACCCGTCCGCGCAACACTGCCAGGGTCTCGTCCACCGTCACGTACCCCTTGAGCAGTCCCTGCTCCAGCGCCCGACGCGCGAGCCGCACGAAGGCGTCCGCCAGCGCCTCGGGGAGGTCCGCATCCGAGTCCAGCAGCACTCGATCGTCGCGCCAGAAGGTTGGGTGCCGCGCGTACCCCATGAGGAACACCAACCGCTTGATGCCGATCTTGGGCTGAATGACCACCTGCAGCCCGTCGACGCTGACAACGCCGATCTGGGTGCCGGCCGACACTTCCCACCAGCCCGGCCGGTCCGTCAAGCCGAGCTGCACGGTCCCAGCTGCGGCGAGGGCGTCCGCAACCGGACGCCGCAACTCCACCAGCCGCGGACCGTCACCTTCACGCAGGATCAGCGGGTTCGCCATCACCAGGCCCCGAGTTCGCGGCCGCAGATGCCCGTGCCACCCGGGCGCGAATCGCGTCAAGCCCGTAACGGGCGCGCACGTCGATGCCGTCGCCGTAGTGATGCTCCTCGAGGAGCGGCAGGATCGCCGTCCGCCACGCCCGCTCGAGACCGCCCGGCTCGTGCACTGCCTTGCGCATGAAGTAGGACGGCCCGATCTTGAAGCCCGGATCCTCGATCCGACGGTTCAGTTCGTCCAGAAGGTCAGCCACGCCGACGTCCAAGCCGGATGCCCCGAGCCATCTCCGCAGCACGCCGTCGGTAGGCGGCTCGGACGGGTGCAGCGGCACGAAGGCGAACCGGCGCCGCATCGCGGCGTCCACCAGCGCGATAGACCGGTCGGCGGTATTCATCGTTCCGATCACGAACACGTTCTCCGGCAGCGTGAACCCGATGTCGTCGTCGGTGGCGTACAGCAGGTCGACGTTCTGGCTGCGGTACTCCAGCAGGAAGTACAGCTCGCCGAAGATCTTCGCCAGGTTGCCGCGGTTGATCTCGTCGATGATCAAGAAGTACGGGGTCGACGGATTCTCGCGTGCGGCGTCCACCGTCTTGCGCAGCGGGCCGGGCTTCAGCTTGAACCCGCCAGATTCGAGTGGCCGGTAACCCTCAAAGAAGTCCTCGTAGGAGTACGCAGGGTGGAACTGCACCAGCCGCACGTTGTCCCCGGCCAGGTGCGCGGCCAGGTGTTGGGCGATATACGTCTTCCCCGTGCCGGGCGGGCCATAGAAGATCAACTGGGGCCGGTCGCGGAGCAGTTCGATGCACTCCTGCAGCCACGCCCGATCCACATTCAACTGGCGTGCGAGTTCGTCCGTCGCGTTCGGCAGTGCCAGTTCACGCTCTACCACCGGCGGGGCAGGCTCGTCGTCCTCGACCTCCGTGGCTTGCGCGGCAAGCAACTTCCCCAGCAGGTCGAGCTGCTGGGTCATCTCGACGACGTCGTACTGAATCTGCAGACGCGCCTTCACCTCGCTCGGCAACTCGGCGTAGTCGAATCCGTCGGGAGCCCAGGCCACGGCCCGGCGCAGGTTCGACAGGTCATCGGCGGAGTTCACATACTCTGCCGGCCCGGTAACCGTGCCCAGATAGAGCTTCCCCTGGCTGGTGGTGGCGATCACGTCGTCGACCTGGATGCGTGACAGGAACGCGTGGAACTCGTCGAGCTTCGCAGCCTTCGCCGCGTACGAGGTCTGCGAGTAGTCCTCCTCAACGATCGCCTTGAGCTCAGGACGCCCGATGCCCGGTTCTACTTCGCGCAGCTTGGCCGCCCGTAGGGACGCGTAGCCCTCCTGTCGCCAGGTGGGGATCAAGTCGTGACCGTCCACGGACGACCCGCGCACGAGCCAGGCCCGCTGTGGCGGTGCGACCAAGACGCCAAGCTCCTCCAGATATGCCCGCAGATCCTCGGTCCGGACGTGCTGCGCTTCGCTCGCCACTCCCGACGAATCAAACTGCACTCCCTCGGCCTCCAGCGCCTCCCGCTGGGTGCCGGGGCGCCCATCGGACCAAACGAATCCGGCTGACGGGCGCCCGTCCTTGCCGATCACTCGATGCGTCGCCCCTTCTGAGGAGGCACCGCTCATGACATAGCCCACAGTCTGCGGATTCGTGCTCGCGACCGCTGCCATGTCGCTGTAAGTGGTCCACTGGCCGGGTTCCAGGAAATCCAGCGCCGCCTCCAGGATTCGCTGATAGCGAGGAGTCTCAGGGGCGTCCGCGCGGCGCGCATCGCGGTACGCCTGTCCCGACTCAACATCTAGCCCCGCGCCGTCCTCGGGGTGTGTGGCGAGCGCCTCCCGACCGGCGTCGGTTATCAGCCAACCCTGAGGGGTCTTCTCGATCCAACCGGCAGCCTTCATATCGGTACTCGCCCATGTCAGATGGTTCTCCCATCTGCGCAGCGAGTCGTTCGTCCGGAACGGGGCACGCTCGTACGGCGTCAGCTGCACTCGCTGCTCCACGAGGCGAATGACGTCAGCCCTCGGGACGGGACCGCCCGCCTCCGCAAGCACCTGCAGTGCGGCACGAATCAGGAGCCCCCGTCGAACCGGCTCGCTTGCGATCTCACTCATGAGCGCACTCACTCTCCTCCTGCGTGTATGGCGAAATCGCGCCGCGACCCTGCTCGCCAGCGAGTAAGTCAGCGAGCGGGGAGACGTAGGGCCGCCCAGCGTCGATAGCGGCTTCCATCGCGTCGTAGACGTCGAGGATCAGCTCCTTCGTCCGGAACGAGCCGAACGCAGCCACATCCTTCCGCTTGACGATCGGGAACGTGTCCATGATGTGTTCGACGTCAGCTCGCTCGACGCCGAGGAGCAGGAACATCGCTGCGTCAAGCTCGACCCGGCATGCTGCGCGGCGCTCCTGATCCCACTCGACAGGGAGCAAATACTCCCGGCCCAACTCACGGACGTAGGCGTGCATCTCGATACCTGAGCCGACAAGGACGGCCACTCGATCGACGACCCAGTCAACACCGTTCCCGACCAACGGGTCCAACCTCGCGAACACATCCGGCGGGAGCGTTGGCAGTTGGCCGAAGGTGCCTTGAGGGATCGACGGCTGCGATAGGAACTGGCGAAGGATGTAGTCAAGCGCGAACGAGTTGTACTGGGCGACCAGGAGCGCTAGCGCCCGCGCGTCGGGACCAGCACTGAGGATCCAGCCGTAGGAAGCCGCGCCGAACGGGATGAAGCTCGCGATGATGGTGCGCTCGTCGGTATTGCGCGCGACCCGGCGGTGGCCGAGCAGGGCGGCCTCGGACCCCCACGTGCGCCTGACGAGCCGATCGGCAACTACTTCTTCGCGAACCCAGTAGCGCGGGAGCACGAGCGAATCGTCTTGGCGCTCCTGGTTCGCCTCGATGTCCGTGTCCCCGACTCCCCTGAAGGAGGCGTAACGGTGGTCGTAAAGGAGGCCCATCTTCCCCTCGTAGAGCGGCAGCATGCGCTCCACCGTCTGCGTCATGTGTGAACCTCCTGGGGCCAGGGCTGCTGGTAGGTGCGTCCTGACGACTTCGCCTCGGCCATCGCGTCGTAGGCGGACAGGATCAGGTCCTTGGTCCGGTAGTTCCCATAGGCGGCCTCGTCCTTGCGCTTCACGATCGGGAAGGTATCCATGACGTACGACACTTCTGGACGCGTGAGTCCGTAGCCGTGGAACATCAGGGCATCCAGTTCGGCTCGCACCTGCGCCCGCTGGTCGGTGTCGGGGATCCAGCCGTTCAGACGATCGACTCGCAGAGCAACCCAGGCTCGCAGAGGGCGATCCAAAGGGAGCGCCAGCGATCCCAGTTGCTCAGGCATCACCATCGGGAGTTGCTTGGCCACGCTGAACTGGAGATGCATGTTGCTGAGCTTCTGTCGGGCGACAAAGTCGAACACGAAGCTGGAGAAGACCGCGGCGAATCCGGGCAATTCGTTGCGGTCGCACCCCAGCACCATGTCGAAGTTCCCACCGCCTGGGATGGCGGCAGGCATCACCGTGCCGATTGCGGTGCGCACGTCGCTGGTTCGCGCAATCCCACGCCAGGCGAAGTACGGACCCGTCGGCTTACGGCTTCCCCATGAGGCATCTACGTCGGCCTCGGTCAGCCAGTACCGGGGAATCGGAAGGAGGTAGGCGGCCTTCTCGTCCTCGGTGATCGGCCGAATCGACCCGTCTGGCTCATACGTCGCCCAGCGGGTGTCGTAGAGGTGGATCATCTTGGCTTCAAACAGCGGCAGCATTCGAGCTACCCCCCCCCCCGTCGATCTGGCGCTCGAAAACGTTGCCGTTGAGCGTCCAGCCGTCGGCCTCGAGTTCGTCACGGGTGTGGAAGAGGTGCGAATCGCTCGTCATGTTGAACAGCCCCTGCATGAAGCTGATGCCCCAAGGGTTGCCGTTGACCGGATCGTTCTCGTTGATCAGCACCGGGACTCGGCGATAGATGCCGAGGGTGATCTCGGCGTCCCGGCGAGTCCGGAAGATGGGGCAAGTGCCAGTGTTGGGGTTGAGGAGCTGGATCTCGTCGGGGGTGAGCTCGAAGCGGGCGTCGTCCTTCAATAGGTCGGACGGGTCGTGGGCGAAGAAGGCGAACTCCGCCTGGGCGACGCGCTCATCCTGGCCGGTGAGGGTGAGTAGGCAGAACTTGAAACGGCTGTCCACGCCTTCGAACAGAGGCTTGCGGTTCTCGAAGTCGTACAGACTCACGAGGTTTGCTCGCTGGACCAGATCCTTGAAGAAGTACTGGGTCGTTGCATCGGTCGCGATTCCTGTCGGAAGTACGAGTCCGAATCGGCCGCGTGAGGCGAGGAGATGCCGTCCCAGCTCGGCGAAGACCGGGTCGGTCTTGACGCGGCCACGCCCGCACAAGGGGTAACGGCCCGAGTTCGCCAGGAAGTGGCGGGTTGCGTCGATGTGGCGCTTCGCACTGGTGTACTCCGCTGCGAGGGCCGGATTGGTCTGGGGCAGGCCGTCGATCAGGCGCTTGCGTCGAGCTCCACTCGCCGCGCCGATCTCAGGGGCCCGGACCGCGAAGAACTCCTGTTCCTTCAGCTCGATGAGCTCCCACGGCGGGTTGCCGAGCACGACGTCGAATCCCCCGCGCCAGCCCGGTCCGTCGGCGGAGGCGGCGGGGCGGAACAGGTGCGGGAACTCCAGGTGCCAGTGGAAGAACCGGTATTCGGCGGCGAGCTCGTGAACAGCGGCGATCGTGGCCTCGCGCAGCGCCTCGCCGCGGACGAGGGCCCGCAGGCTCCGGTCGGTGATGGCCTTAGGGCCGCCTGGCTGCTTGGGCCAAGCGAAGGCGGCGCACCAAGCGTCCGCCAGCAGCCTTTGCTGTTGCAGCGCCGGATTAGCCTGCAACGCCTTGAGCCGCTGCTGCCGGGCCTGGATGTCGGCCAACGACGCTGGACGACCGCCACCGATCAATGCGCCCAGTTCACCCGCCACGACGGTGTCCATCATGGGCGCGGTGTCGTCGCCGAACAGGTCGTCCTGCCCGGAGCCCTCGGCCTTGTTCTGCTTCTTCAGTGCCGTGACGACCCTCTTGTCGTCGCCCTCGAGCGCCGCGAACGCCTCGTCGGGCACGCCCTGCCCGATGAGGGCCGGCGTCGCGCCGATCAGGGAGTTGCCGACCTTGATCTGGGCGTCGAGGAACGCCAGCGGGCGTCCGGGGTCGAGGGTCTCCAGCCACAGCGACACCTTGGCGAGTTCGGCGGCCAGAGGGTTGAGGTCGACGCCATAGATGCAGCGTCCGACCACGTCGGCGAGGGCTTCGCGGACCCGTTCGGGCGGGGGCTCGGGGTCGCCGGTCCGGATGGCCGCGACCCGCTTGGCGATCCGCCTCGCGGCTGCGACCAGGAAGTGGCCCGACCCGCAGGCGGGGTCGCACACGGTCAGCGCCAACAGGGCCGCCTCGGGGTCGGGTTCGCGCTCGGCGCGGTCGAGCACCGGGTCGAGCGCCGAATCGAGCAGGCAGTCGATCAGCGAGGTGGGCGTGTAGTACGAACCCGTCGACTTGCGGTCGTTGCCCGCGGCCGACAGCAACTCGAAGACCCGCCGTCCGGCGTCCCAGGAGGGCACGAACTCCAGCAGCGCCTCGTAGATGGAGCCGAGTTCCTCGGCGCCGAGGTTGCGGTAGTCGACGACGCGCTTCATCTTCGAGCCGGGTTCCTCGACGAGGCTGAGGTGCCGGACCGCCCGCAGCAGCGCCTCGTTCGACAGGTCGCTGCCCCGGAACAGGTCGAGGGCGCCGGGTTCGAACAGGCCGCCGATGCCGACCAGGCCGAGCTCGGGGCGTCCGTCGACCGAGCCGAGGCCGTCCCACACCAGGTTGAGCGCGCGCCACTGGTCGGCGTGCCGGGTGCCGCGCCGGCGGCGGGCCGTGCGGCGCAGACGCTCGGTCGAGAAGTAGTCGCGGTAGCGCTGCCGGGCGGTGAGGGTGGCGTCAGGGGAAAGCAGCAAACCGCGGTCCTCGGCGACGAACGTGAACAGCAGCCGGTACACGACCCGCAGCAGGCCGTGGTTGACGTCCTCGATGCGCAGGCTGCCCTCGGCGAGGCCGTCGCGAAGGTGGGCGTTCGCAGGGTGCGCGAGGAACCCGGTGCCGAGCGTGGTAATCGCTTTGGTCACTCCGTCCTGGAGCTGGTTGAGGGCCCGCGTGCCCGACTCCAGCGACTCGGTGCGCCATGCCTCGAGCCAGCAGGACGCCGCGCCCTTCTCGGGGTCGCGCACTTCGAGCCGCGACTCGTGGCACACGCTGTACAGCAGCAGGAAGTCGGCGAACAGGTCGCCGTCGAAGATGGCCTCCAGATCGAACTCGATGTAGGCCGACCCGACCAGCGACGTCGAGTCGCGCAGCAGCCGCAGGGTCAGCCCGTTGGACAGCACCGCCCACAGGTGGGCGTCCGACCGGTTCAGCAGTTCCTGCACCATCGACTGCGGCGACGAGATGGCGGCGCCCGCGACGCCCTGGGTGCGGCGGTCCAGTTCGATGCGGTGGCCGAGCAGGTGCATGGGCACGTGCTCCCACACGTGCGAGACGGGCAACTGCTTGCCGTCGGCGGTCAGCCCGCCCGCGGGCGAGGTCGGGACGCGCCCATACCCCAGCTCGCGCAGCAGGATCAGGAGCCACCGCTCGCGCGTGAGGGTGGTGCCGCGGTCTGACTCGGAAAGCTTCTCAGCCGCCTGCCGGTAGGTGGCCCACACCCCGGTCAGGTACGCCCAGGCCCGGTTCGCGGCCTCGCGGACGGTCTCGCCGGGTGCCAGGTGGTAGTCGCCGGACGCCTGCCCGCCCAACGCGCCCGCCGCGATCCGCGACAACAACTCGGCCGGCAGCAGGCCACCGGCCACCCGGACGCCCACGAATGATTCGGCTGCCATGGCTCAACCCTTCGGGACCGGAACGAACACGTACACGCCCAGAACATCGGGTGGGCTCTCGGCACGGACGCCCAGCCCGCGCACCACCGCACCGGATGCCGCGCGCACCCGCCGGTGCGAGGCCCGGAGCTTCTCGGCGAGCGACTGCCCGTGGGCGTCCAGATGCGCTTGCGCCTGGGCCAGTTGGCCGAGCGCGGACGTGAGGTACTGGCTGGGGTTGCTGACGTTCCCCGAGGGTGCGGCGTCGAGCAGGGCGCTGACCTCGTCGGGCTCCAGCCACGACAGGACGCCGTCGCGGGAGGTGAAGCCGAGGGTGGCGGCGTCCTCGGCCACGGCCGTCCTCTCCCCGGCGCGCGACGGCAGGGTGAGGTGGAACCGGTAGCGGACCAGCAGCAGCGTGGTGCGCGTTTCGACCGCGGCCGTCCGGACGACGGCGCAGCGACGAGCAGGCCTGGCCTCGGCGGGCAGGGCGGGGTCGAGCGCCGACTCGAGCACATAGGACGCGATGGCCTCGACTGCGGCGTCCGTGCGGTGCAGCACGTTCTCGCCCTTGGCGACGGGGAAGTCGTTCAGAAAGGTGAGTTGAGTCTCGCGGCCGGGCGGGAGGGCGTCCAGCAGGCCGCCGGGCAGTGGACTGGTGGCCGCCGTGAAGCCGCGCGGGGTCGTCTTGAGGGTTGCCTTGAGGGCCTTGAGTGACTGCTCGGTGAAGGCGCGCACCTCGGCGTGGGTGCCCAGGTTGGCGCGGATCTCGGCGACCTCGCCAGCCACCTCGGTCGGGTGGATGGCGCGCTGGGCGAACTTGGTGCGGGAGGCCCTCTCGCGTTCGGCGGCGGACTGCCACTCCTTGTCCAGGTCGACGACCTTCGAGTCGTACTCGAAGTCGAGGGTGTCCTGGCGATGGTCGCTCCCCCGCAGGATCAGGCCCTCCATCAGGGCCTCCAGCACGGCGTCGCTGTTGTCGGGCACCGGCACGGAGACGCCGGTGGCCTTGCGGATCGCCTCGTGCTTGCGGAGCAGGACATCGAGGACAATGCCGTCGATGCGGTTGTCCTGGCCGTAGAGGGTGATGGCACGGACGACGTCGCGTTGCTGGCCGAACCGATCGACGCGCCCCTCCCGCTGCTCGTGCCTGGTCGGGTTCCAGGCCAGGTCGTAGTGGACGACCGCCTGGAACTGGTCCTGCAGGTTGACGCCCTCAGACAGGCAGTCGGTGGCCACGAGTACGACCGGGCCGTCGGCGGCCGCCAGTTCGGCGATGCGGGCCACCCGCTCCGAGGGCGGCAGCATGCCGGTGACGCAGGCAACGGTGGTGCCCTTGCCCAGCTTCTGGGTGAGGTGCTCTGCGACGTACTCGGCGGTGTCGATGAACCGGCAGAACACGATCGGGGCGTAGGAGTCGGCGAGAAGCCCCTTCACCTGCGTGGTGATGGCGTCCAGCTTGTGGTCGCCGGCCTTCTCCAATTCCTTCGCCCGCTTGAGGAAGCCTTTGAGCCGGCGTTGCTGCGGGGTTCCCGACTCGGTCGAGGCGTCAGCGCCCGGAGCCACGTCGACCGATTCGAGGGTCTCGTCGTCGGCCAGGTCAAGCACGGCCGAGCGTCCCAAGGCGTCGGCCTCGGCGGCGTCCTCACCGCCCAATGCGGCCGAGCGGGTCGCCAGCGTTTGGGCGGCGGCCCGCGGCGAAGACGCCAGCGCCCGCAGCAGGGCGAGCACCGACCACCAGTTGATGCGCTGCTCGCGGGCACCGTTCGCCGTGCTCACGGTCTCGCGGGCGTAGGCGATCACGTCGTCGAACAGGTCGCGGTAGGCGGGCGACAGCTTGTACGCGACTTCTTTGGACTGCCGGTCGGACGGGAAGGGGGTCTCCTCATCGAGGAACTGGCGGATGTCGGCGCGGCGCCGCTGCACCAGATGCCTGGCAAGCAGTTCGCGGCCCTTCGTCTGGTCGAGGTCCAGGTCGTGCAGTGCGGGATGGAGCAGGCCGATCAAGTTGCGGAACGCCGCGTCCTTGCCACTGTGCGGGGTGGCGGTGACGAGAAGCAGGCGCCGGTCGGCGTCCGCTGCCAGGGCGCGGACCAGGTCGTAGCGCTGGGTACGGGCCTTGCCGCCGAACCCGCCGTCGGCAACGCAGGTGTGGGCCTCGTCGACGATGACCAGGTCGGGGCAGGTGCGCAGGAACTCGTTGCGGCGCCGATCCGACTTGATGAAGTCGGTCGACACCACCGTGATCGGGAACCGTTCGAAGATCGACTCGCCGCCGACGCACTGGCGCTCCAGCCGGCGGATGGTGCTCGGCAGCACCAGTTCGGCCTCCAAGCCGAACTTAGTGCGCAACTCCCCGGTCCACTGCTCGGCCAGCGCTGGGCTGCAGAGCACCGCGAGCCTGCGGGCGTCCCCGATGGTCAGAAGTTCGGCGGCGATGAGGGACGCCTCGATGGTCTTGCCGATGCCGACGTCGTCGGCGATCAGCAGGCGGACGGTTTCCTGCCGCAGGGCCATCAGCAGCGGCACGAGTTGGTAGGCGCGCGGCTCGACGGCAATCCCGGCCAGGGAACGGAACGGGCCGGCGCTCGACCGGAACCCGATCTGTAGGGCGCTGCGCAGCAGGCGCGCGCTCTCGTGGTCGCCCAGGTCGTCGGCGGTGGGCGGCGGGAACGACGCCGTCGTCACGGGCTCGATGGCCGGCAGCACGCCCGCGATGTCGTCCTCGGTGCCGCCGAGGGGACGCAGCACGAGGAAGTCGTCGGAGCTGTCGGGCAGCACGACCCACTCGCGGCCCCGCGCCGCCACCAGGCTCCCCACCGCAAAGGTCGTCACGCCCGCCGTCCTTCCCCGAACACGTCCGCTCGCTCGCGCAGCTTGGCCATCCAGTCCTCATCGAGCACAAACCGGATGAAGGAGTACCCCGCATCCAGCAGACGCTCCTCCGCCGCGGCGTCATCGGCGGTCTTGTCCGACCGGTCGTGGACCGGACCGTCGATGAACACCGCGAGTCCTGCTTCGGCGTACAGGAAGTCCGGCCTGCAGCGCGCGGACTCCAGCAGCGGTTGCGCGGCGTCCGGCAGCCGGAAGTCGCCCGCCATCAGCACCCGCAGCCAGTTGCGCTCCAAGTCAGTGTCGCAGGCAGCCAGCAGCTCGTCGGCGTGCTCGCCGCGCGGCAGGTCGGACGCCGACACGCTCGTTTGTGCACCTGCGAACCGCAGCAGCAGGTCGCGGATCAGGTGACGGTCGATCGATGTGTGCTCGAACTGGTTGCCGTAGGACAGCAGGCAGTCGTAGCACGCCTTCTCGCAGCGCTCGCTGCCCGCCTCCGCCGTGCTGCGGTCCTCGCCTGAGACCGGGTCGAAGTGGGTGATCTCGAGTGCCGTGCGGGCGGCCAGGGCGAGGGCGTCCGGCTCGGCCTGCAGGCGACGCAGGACGCCGGCTCCCCCTTCGGCCGACTCGGTGAACAGCATTCGGCCGCGGTGTTGGTCGTCGGGCAGCGCCTCTGTGGCCAGCTCGGAATCCTCCAGCTGGAACGCCGCCTCGATGCCCCGCTCCAACGCGTAACGCAGGGTGGTAGCCACCTCGTCGGGCACGGACTGTGCCAGCCGCAGCACGAGGATGTTCCGGTTGTCGCGCACGTACGGGATGACGCGGACCGCGTTCGCCTCGTCCGGGTCGGAATCGCCGTCGTCCGCCTCGGCGTCGGCGCCGGCCCTGTCGGACAACCATTGGCCCTTGATCGGGTCCAGGTAGAAGCCGACCTCGGCGGCGTCTTTGCGGCGGCGGCGCCCGCGATTGGTTACCCGCACCTCGGCCGAGTCACCGTAGGCCAGGTCGGCCAGCGGTGCTCCGTCGGCCAGCACCTCGGCTGCGAGCTTGCCCGAGCGGGCGCCGTGCTGGCTGAACCGGTAGGACGTCTGCAGCTCGAAGCCGGCGCGGCGGCGCTCCTCCTCGTCCGACGAGATCCGCTCGCGGCGGCGCGTGTACACCGTTGTCAGCTGCATCAGCCCGTACGTGGTGGCGCCAAGCTCCTCACCGCAGTTCTCGCACACGTCGAGCCCTGCGCGGCGGTCGTGGTGGTAGCCGCACGCCTCGCACCTGCGGGCCTCGGAGGTGTCGACGGTCGCCTGCCCCGACTGCGACAGCGGCACCTGGACGCGGTTCACCTCGTAGCGGGCGCCCTCGTGGTAAATCAGCGCGCCAGGCCCGAACTCGGAGATCGCCAGGAAGCGTGGTCGCTGGATGTAGTCGCCGCCATCACGCGGGCCCACCGCTCCTCGGACCGCCGGGATGTAGGCGGCCAGCGGCAGCCGCGGGAAGCTGTAGCCCGGCAGGAAGCCCTCGGAGGCGAAGTAGCGGTACGTGTAGAAGTCCGAGTGGCTCGACTGGTCGTCCTCGTTGCGGAGGAGCCGGAGCTGGTTCTCCGCCTCGCGGCGGCGGGTCGTCGCGGCCTGGCGTGCGCGGGGGGACAGGTGGCTTTCCAGAACGATCCGGTTCTGGGCGTCCTGGTCGGCCAGCGCGGCCAGGTAGAGGCGGCGCCACCGGTCACATGCCTCGTCCAGTGTGCGAGGTGCAGCCCGGACGACGTCGGCGACCCAGTCCTCCTGCCACCAGGCTGTGGCCCTGAGTTCGGGGAGCATCGGCTCGATGATCGCCTGCGCGTGCCGGGTAGCCCTTCGGATGGATTCGGGGTCGGCGAAAGCGCGTTCCTTCTCGGGCTTCATGACCAGTGACGGGGTGAGCCCCTCGGCGTCCAGCAGGTCAGTCATCCGCGAGCCGAGCTTCTCGCCGGTCTCGGCGAGCCACACGGCCTGGACGTGGCTTCGCAGCAGCGCCTCGTTGGCCAAGTCGAGCCGGGGAGCGGCCACCGAGCCCGCGACCATGTTCGCGGAGCGCCGGAAGTAGTACTGGTCGTGGGAGTTGCCCGTCGCGCAGTACGTCAGCACGAGCGCCGGCTGCCCCGACCGGCCGGCCCGACCCGAGCGTTGCGCGTAGTTCGCCGGCGTCGGCGGGACGTTGCGCAGGCCCACTGCGTTCAGGCTGGAGATGTCGACGCCGAGTTCCATCGTCGGCGAGCAGTAGAGCAGCGGCAGCGAGCCCTTGCGGAAGGCGCGCTCACGCTCCTCCCGCTCCGTGGGACCCACCTGCGCGGTGTGCTCGCGGGCCGACAGGCCACGCAGTTCACGAGCCACCCCCTGGTAGAGGGTGCGGAAGAAGGCGTTGACGCGGCCGCCGGTGTCGGCGTCCACGGTCTTGCGGATTGGGTCGGCGGCGGCGCTCGTGCCGTCCCCTGCTGACCAGACCAACGAGGATGCCTTCAACCGGTACCCGCGGCGTCCATAGTTGCCCTCGACCTCGGTGAGGAGCCCCGCCCGGGCGAGAACCCCGAGGATGTCCTGGATGATGCGCTGGGCGTCGTCGATGCCCAGTTTGTCGGGGTGGCCAGGGAACTGGTTCGGGCGGGACAGGTAGCGACCCAACGCGGAGCGCCCGGTCAGGTGCAGGTCGTTGCGCCCCTTGCCCGGCTGGCTGGTGAACGCGTACACGATGCCGACCGGGGCGACCATCTCGTTGGGGGGAACGGCCCACACGCCAGTAAGTTCCTGCGAGGACTGGCGCTTGACCCGCTCGAAGCCAAGCTCGGTCAGGCAGTCGACATCGACGGCGAGCACCTTGCGGAACTCGTCCAGGACAATCCGGCACAACTCCTCGCGATGCCCGTCCCGCGCCTCGCGCAAGGGCTCCAGCGCTCCCGTCCACAGAGACTGGTCGGCCGCGATCTCGGTGAGCGATTCGTAGCCCACATGCAGCAGGCCCGTCTGCTCAAGGTTCGGCATCGTGATGCGCCAGCCGCGCTGTAGGTCGAGGTACAGCCGGTATTCGACCAGCTCGCGCAGTGCCCGCTCGGTTCTCGTCTTGGCCGCGTACACGGCGTCCGGCGCGGCGGCGTAGTCGGCGAACTCCAGGCCCAGGGCGTCCACAACCTTGGCGGCGACGCTCTCGTGGGTCAGGCCGTGGGGCGCCGCCTTCATGGCGGCGTGCAGGGCGCCGCGGAGCTGGGCCACCTGGACGAAGTCGTTGAGGTGGCCGGCCTGCAGGCTGGCGTCCTGCCGGTTGTCGACGAAGGTCAGCAGCTTGCGGGCCTCGGCGGGGAGCTCGGATTCGGGGACTTCGCGCAGGGCGCGGACCAGGCTCGTCGACAGCACCGAGACCGCCGAACTGCGGCCCTCGGCGTCCAGGGTGATCAGCTTGGAGAAGTCCCGACCCCGGGTCTGTTCGTAGCTGACCTGACAGGACAGGCAAAACGTGAACGGCGACGGGATGAACGCTGCTGGCGTCCCGCCGACGTCGACGAGGTGGCCGGCCGTATCGACCCGCACCCTGTCGGGCTTGTAGCGCTCCTTGTTGGGCAGCAACTGGTTATCCGGGCCCACCCAGGAGTCGGGCAGGCGGCCCTCGGCAATGGGATCAGCCGGCCACGGCAATTGCGAGGACACATACAGGTAGCCATCGGTCGCGTCGCCCGCGGTGATGTCGCGGGATGCGCGGGGGGCGTAGGTGGTCTCGCCCTGCCTCTTGATCGCCTTGACGACGGCGTACTCCTGACCACACTCTCGGCAGAACGCTAGCGGGAACAGCAGCTTCTCCGGTGCCGACGGGACGGCGACCTGGTACTTCGAGGTGATGAACCGATCCTGCTCCGGCTCCAGCGACACGTGGAGCGTGTCGCCCTTGGAGAGGAATTGGTGCAGTCGGAAGGCGAACAAAGGGCGTCCGGTCTCAGGGTGCCGGACCCGGGAGCCCTTCAGGAGGGCCTTCTGGATCGCGTCGTAACAGTCCTGCACGGGAAGGCCCGTCAACTCTGACAACGCCGGCGCGGCATGCTCGCGAAGTCGGCGGGGCACCTGCCGGATCAGCCGGCCCGTCGCCTCTTCGGTGGCCAGGCCGAACGTCGTCTCGATCCACGAGGCCAAGGGGGACGCCGACAGCCCGACGTGGTCGTCGGGCAGATACCTTGACCTGACCGCCTGCGCCAAGGCCGCGACATCCAGGCCGGTGTCCGAGGCCGTCGCCCGGGTCAGGGTCTCCCCGATCACGTGGTCCCGGACCACCGACGATCCGAAGATGCGGGTAGCCACCTCGGCGACCGTGCGCTTCTGGTCGAGCGACGACCCGCCACTCGCCATCGTGGCCGACGTGCCCACACACTGCAGGTGCGGCGATGAGCACGCCTCCCGGACGCGTCGCACCAGCATCGCGACGTCGGCGCCCTGGCGTCCGCGGTAGGTGTGCAGCTCGTCCAGGACGAGGAACTGCAACCCCTTGGCGGCCTTCACCAGTCGTGCGCGCTCGTCCGGGCGGGTGAGCACCAATTCGAGCATGACGTAGTTGGTCAGCAGGATGTCCGGCGGGTTGGCCAGGATCCGGTCGCGTTCCTCGCCCCGCTCCTGGCCCGTGTAGCGGGCGAAGGTGACCGGTTCGCGTCCGTCGCCGTACCCGTTGCGGAGGAACTTCTCGAGTTCGCCGCGTTGCGAGTTCGCGAGCGCATTCATCGGATAAACGATGATCGCCTTCACCCCCGGCGTCCGGGGCTGCCGCAGCACGTGGTCGACGATCGGGACGATGTACGCCAACGACTTGCCCGATCCCGTGCCCGTCGTGAGGACGTAGCTCTCGCCGGAGCGCGCGACCTCGATGGCCTCGCGCTGGTGGCGGTGCAGGGTGAACGGTCCCCGGCCCGGGTCTTCCAGATGCTGCTTGACTCGGAAGATGCGGTCACACTCGGGATGGAGGAGGCCTGCCTGGACGAGTTCGTCGATCCGGCCTCCGGTTTCGAAGGCGGGATTCAGCGAGATCCACGGCTCCGGCCACTGACGATCCCCATCGAGTTCGCGCTGGTAGTGCTCCTTGAGCCGGGCGTCCTTGATGTCGATGGACGCCGTCGTGAATGAGCGGTAGTCGTCAATGACCTTGTCGCGCACACTGAAGACGTCCACGAGCACCTCTCCTTTGGGGTTGCCCGCACTCTAGCCGGGACGGCAGGGGCACGGGCGAGCCGCCACACCCGTTCCGGGTGCCGTCGAGGGCCTACCTCACTGGTAGGGGCGGAGAGGGATGCCGTGTGGGCGCGACGAGGGGGTCGAGGCGGCCTTCGAGATCGGCGTCCCGGGGGAGGCGTCGTAGGAAGCGAACAAGAGGTTCGGCGAAGCCGAGCTCGGCGGCATGATGGTCGGCCGCCTCCCGCTGCTCGCGCTGCCATGCTTGGCGCTGGAGGGGCATCAGGTAGCTGAGGGCGAGGAATAGGGCGATGACGATCGGGGATGGCCAACGTCCTGCTTGGGTCTCGAGGACGACGGCGATGGTGCCGACGACGAACCGGGTCTGCCAGGCGAAGCGCCCGAGCGGCACCCACGAGAGTCGTTGGCCGATGCCTGCGAAGAGCCCACGAAGAAAGTCCCACGGCAGCGTCCAGAGCGTAGCCAGGAGGTCGAGGCGCGGTTGGCCGAGGCGGAGGCGTCCGACCCCGTGGGCGATGAGCGCCGCGGCCTCGGCATCGCTGATTCGGCCGGCGATGAGAGCGTCCACGATGCCGCGGTGGAGGATCACGTGATTGCGTCCGGCAGCGCTGACGGCCTCACCTCCCCCACCGAAAAGGATCCGAAGGTCATCGCGTCCGGACCGGTTGACGACCAGGCGCAGCGGCCCGGCGAGGTGACGTGCTTCGCGTGCGATGGGCTGGTGGGCGGCGTAGAGGATGCGGACGGCCACGCCCTCAGCGCAGCCGGACGCAATCACCAGTGACACCAGGAGCAGAACCGTGAGGAACCCGACCGCGACATCGGCCGGGGACGCTGCGAGCAGCACGAAGCCGATCAGCGTGCTGATGATCAGGTCGGGGACTACCACGGCGGCCTTCAACAGTCCTCCGCGGAAGCCCATCGATGGCAGGGCGACCGGGGCGTCCGCGCTCACCACTCCCCCGGCAGCTCGGGCGTCGTCTCGTCGAACTGGCGGTAGCCCTGCTCGCTAATGGCGGCCTGAGCATCCTCGAGCAGTTGGCCGAGGTCGGCTGCCTTGCGAGCAGCCCGGCAGAGCAGGCCGATGGCTTCGGCTACGGACTCCCCCGGGTGCCCGCGGTGGTCGTAGACGTCGAACGCCTCCAGCGACGCCTGGAGGCCGCGGGCGAGTTGCTCCAGTGCCTGGGGCAGCAGGTGGCCGACGCCCTTGAGGTCGCCGAGGATCCGGTAGGCGGTCGGTGCGGGGATCGGGCAGTGGCTCGTGAGGTGATTGATCGCGCGGATGGATTCGTAGGCGACCTCGGCCCAGCCGGCGACACGTTCGCCCTCCTCGGTGAAGCCGACCAGGGCCCGGCCGCCGTAGAGGAGGTTCTCGACGTGAACGGTGGTGGTCATGATCCGGCTCCGTCCTGGTCGAGCTCGGCGAGGCGGGTGGCTTCCTTGAGGGTGGTTTCGCCGTCGGTCCAGGTGACGACGTCGGGGAGCGTGAGCCCTTCGGCCAGCATGGCCCGGATGGCGGCGCCGGCTCGTCGCTCGAGGGCGTCGCGCTCGGCGAGGGTGACGATCAGGGTCAGGGCGGCGGCGTCGAGCCCCTTGTCCCGTTCGGCCGTCCTCGCCCGCCGGCGGGCCTGCGCGGCCACCGCCGCCTGCCGCGCTGCTTGACGGATCGACTGCTCCCCGGACTTCGTGTCGGTCATCGTGTGGCTCCCTTGGTGAGTCCTCTCACTATCCAGAAGTGAGTCGGAGGGCCCTCCACGGACACCGGGCGGGCACGAACTTCCCCGGACTGCTCGCGAACCGGGGCGTGGCAGACTGACGGTCGTCCAATCCAGCCGGGAGGGGTTCACGTGGGATCGTTGGCCGACGACGTGCTCCCCCTGGTCCGAACCCGGACCGACCTGCACCGCTGGAGCGCCGCCAACAGCTACGGCCACGGCGTCCACCAAGCGGTCGCCCTGCTGCGCCAAGCCGCGCAGACCCTGCCGGCAGCCGACGTGTTGCCGGTGACCCAGCGCGCGCTGGCGAGCGCGTTGAAGGCGATCGCCCGCGCCGACGACTCCAGCGGCATCATCGGCGACGCGATCAAGGACCTCCTCGCCCTGCACGCCGACCTCACCAACGCCGCTCCTCCCCCACCGGCCCGGCTGGTGGCGTGGCTGATCGACTTCCAGTTCGACGGCGTCGTCGACTACTTCACCCTCGACCCCGCCGCCTACGGACCCGCGCTCGGCGACCGCGGGATGGCCCTGTACAAGACCAAGCTCGCCGAGATCGCCGCTTCGGTGGGTCCGGCGCCCACCGAAGCGGAAGAACACGCGTACTGGCTGCAGCGGACGGCCGACCCCTCACTGTGGGACCAGCAGGCCGGGCTACGGCATGCGCGGTTCGTGCTGGAGTGGAACGCCCGCCGGCTGGCGGTCTGGGACCGTGACCTCGACGCGATCATCGCCACCCACGCCCGCGACCGGAAGGTCGCCGCCTGGCTGGAGGACACCGCCAAGGCGTTCGCCGAGATCGGCGAAACCGCCCTCGCGATCGACTGGGCCCGGCAGGCCACCTTCTTCGACCGGGGCCACCAGTCCGTCAACGCCGCCCGCCTCTGGTGCCGGCTGGTGTCCGAGCACCGGCCGGGCGAGGAGCTCGCCGCCCGGCTGGCGGTGTTCGACCGGTGGCCGACCGCGACCCACGCCGACGGCGTCCGCCGTGCTGTGGGTGAGGCGTGGCCCGACCACCGCGGGCACGTCATGGACGCCCTGCGCCAGCGTCCTGGTGAGGCCGTGTCGTTCGCGCTGCACACCCTGGACGACGTCCGGTTGGCGTGGGACCTCGCCCATTCTCTCGGCCTCGACGAGCCCGGCCTGTGGGGGACCCTGGCTGACCGCTACGAGAAGGTCGACCCGCTCGCCGTCGTGCCCCTCCACACCAGGCAGGTGCTCGACCACCTCGAGTACGCCGATGCCCAGCACTACCGCGCCGCCGCCCGGAAACTCGCGCACCTGCGCGCGCTCACCCGCGGCACCGAGATGGCCGACGGCATCGACGCGCTGGTCGCCGACCTGCGGGACGCGCACCGCCGGCGTCCCCGGTTGCAGCAGGAGTTCACTCGGGCTGGTCTGCCCTGACCCCTGGTTCCTCGGCCTCCTGCTGGACGGGACTGAGCAGTCGGCCCGCCAGCAACTGGAGGCTGGCCTCGCCGGGGGCGTCCGACACGGCGACCCTGCCCCACTACGTGCCGTCGGCGCCGGGGACCCAGGCGACCAGCAGTCCGGCTTGGCGTCCCGACGCCGACTGCACCCACACGTGACGGGCCAGATCCACCGGGCGCTCGGCAGGCTTGGGTTTCATGGCCGCCAAGCGTTCGCCGAGCGTCCCGAACTCGGAACCGATCCTGGTCGACACATGGCTCAAGGTAACCACGCAGTCTGACGTTCCTTCACGCGTGGCGCTGTCCGGCCTCGCTACGGAAGCTGCGCGGTCGGTCTGGTGGGGTGCGCGCCGGTTCCGCAGTCCGGGAGGGGCGTCCTTGCGGGGGGGGCCACCGTGACGGCTTGCCAGGCTGACAAGCGCGGGAGTTCGTTAGGGTGGCGCGCGTGCAGGTGACGCGATGGCGCCGCTACGGCAAGGACGGGCTGTACGTGAAGGACGCCGACGGCCACGACCTCGGCTGGTGGGATCTGGTGGCGAACGCCGCCCACCCGACCACGACCGAGACCGGGCAGGCGCTCCGCGAGACGGTGGCGGCCTGGCAGACGAGCGCGGCCTCACTGGGCAACGAGCCGGTCCCACCGCCGGACACCCGGGAACCCGCGCCGACCCCGGACCCGGTCCGCGGCCCCGACTTCCTGCCCCCCGCGCATCAGGACCGACCGCGTCCCAACTCGGATGGCCCGGGCCCGTCGAGGAGGAGGTGGCCCCACTCTCGTTCCCGCCGCCGCAGGGGCCTCCGGTCACCGACCTGGCCTACAACCGTCCGGGTGAGCAACTGGCAGACAAGGTCGCGGCGCAGTACCGGACCAGCGACGACGTCCTGCTCTACGGCCCCGACGGCACCTCCCAGATCTCGGCCGCCGACCTCGCCCTCGCCGTCCTCGACGACGTGGACCACCGCACCCACCAGCGGCGCCGTTTCCACATCGCCCACTGAACCAACCGTTCGCCGCGGATCGACGTCGTCGCACGGCTACCGATGGCGTATCCGAGCGGCCTTGACCGGCCAGATAAGATGTCCTTATGAGCTTGGTGGTGGAGTATCGCAGCGCGCGGCATCAGGAGGAGGTCGCGAAGCTCCGGCGCGCGCTGGCGTTGCGTGCCCTGGTCGCCGCCGGCTCCAGCCAGCGTGAGATCGCGGAGGTTCTGGGTGTCAGCCAGCCGGCGGTCAGCCAGCAGCTCAAGGCCGCGCAGTCAGTCGCCACAGTGCACCCTGAGACCCTCCTCGAGGCTGCCGCGCCGATCCTGGTCGATGTCGCCCGGACTCGCGGGTTCGCCCGGTTGGCCGTGTTCGGGTCCGTGGCCCGAAGGAAGGCTCGGTCAGACTCCGACATCGACCTGCTCGTCGAGGCACCCGCGGATGCTGGCATCAAGGACGTGCTCGCCCTCCGTGACGCATTTCAGGCGATCCTGGGGCGTCCGGTCGACCTGGTGACCTACGCCGGACTGCGGGCTGGCCTCGACGACGACGTCCGACGCGAGGCGGTGCTGCTGTGATGGATCGCAAGGTCGCCAAGGATCTCCTCCACGTTCGCGATTGGCTCGACCGCGCGCGCGACATCGTCAGCCGTGGTCAGGACGCCTACGCTGAAGACGCGCTGCTTCAAGAAGCTGGCGACTCGCTGATGATGAAGCTCGGCGAGGCGGCGAGCCGGCTGGCCCGCGCCAACGTCGAGCCGCCCCCAGGGGTCGCGTGGTCCGATGCCATCGCCAACCGCAACTGGCTGATCCACCAGTACGACCAGATCGACCGAGGACTCACATGGGTGACGCTCACCCGTGACCTCGCAGGATGGCGAGCCGCGCTCGAGGCACTGTTCACCGGGGCTCAGCGTGCGTTGGCGTCCGAGCAGTCCGAAGCCGGCTGATCAGAGCGAGTAGCTGACCCTCGCCCTGGGCGAGCTCGCCGTTGCCAGAATACGGGCCCGCCCGACACTGGCGCAGGAGCCGACCGGGCGTTCCGTGGTCCTTGCCCTGAGCCCCGCCTTCGAGAACCCCGTCGGCTCACCAACGTCAGGCCAGCCCGACCCCGGGCCACACGTCGACCCTTCGCCGACCGCAGCACGGACCTGCAACCACGCGCGCTCCTCCGACGCCGACGCGACGAACGCCGACGGTGAATGTCCCTCCCCAATGTCCCGACGTCCTCATGTGGCACACACCTAGTGCACGCGGTTGAGAAAGTCCGGCCGAGGTGTCCGTGGAGGGGGTCGAACGTTACTTCTGGATAGTGTGATGAGCCTGCACAAGATCCCCGCCGGATCAGGGTACGACTACCTCACCCGGCAGGTCGCCGTGCAGGACACCAGCGAGAGAGGCCACCTCGGACTGGCCTCCTACTACACCGAACGCGGCGAAACCCCCGGCCAATGGATGGGCTCCGGGATAGCCGGCATCGACGGCTTGACCGCCGGCGACATCGTGACCGCCGAGCAGATGCAGAACCTGTTCGGCGCCGGCTTGCACCCGTTGGCGCAGCAGCGGATGGACGCCCTCCACGGTCCCGGGCTCACCGAGGCCGACTACCTGGCGGTGTCCCGGCTGGGGTCACCGTTCAAGATCCACGCCGGCGACGTCTCGCCGTTCCGGGCATCGAAGACGCTCGGCGCGGTAAAGGGCCTAGAAACAGCGAGAACGCCCCCACCCGGCAAAGGGTAGGGGCGTTTCCTCGTCGCTGCTAGTTCTCTCCGGCCCGGCGTTGCTCGGCCTCCACCTGTTCGGCGGCGACGTCCGCGCGGACCCGTTCAACCATCCACGACGCCAACATGGCCGTGACCGTGCTCAAGATCGTGACGCCTCCCACCATCAACCCGACCGCGACGAAACGCCCCATTGTGGTTACCGGGTAGCGGTCGCCGTAGCCGACGGTCGTCATGGTCGTGAACGCCCACCACAGGGCGTCGCCGAACGTGTCGATGTTGCCGCCGGGCACCTCGCGTTCGGCGTCCAGCACGGCCAGGGCCCCGACGAACCCGAGCAGCGACGCCCCGCCGATCACGTACGTGAGGATGCGGCCGCGCAGTCGACTCGCGGCGCTCGTGTCGATGAACTTGAGCATCGTCACCAGCCGTAACAGCCGCAGCGGGCGCATCAGGGGAAGGGCGATGATCGCCAAGTCGAGCAGGTGCCGCCGGACGTAGGCGCGCCGGTCGGGCGACAGCATCAGCCGCACCGCGTAGTCGACCGCGAACGCGCCCCACACGAGCCAAGTGAGGACCTCGCAGGTGTCCCGGATCGTCACCGGGAGTTCGGGCCAGATGATCGGCACGGCGTAGGCGACCAGGAACGCGACGGCCGCGGCTGTCAATGCCGGGTCGGCTCGTCGCTCCCACGTCGCCAGTCGTCCCCCCGCCATAGACGCGAGGCTATCGCCTCCCCCTGGTTGAACGCCGAAAACGCCCGCATCCGCGAAGGGTGTGGGCGTTCCTCGTGTTCGGTCGTTCTACGGGGCAGACGGACGGCCGCGGGCACACCAGACGGACCAGTCGCCCGCGACTTCCTCGGCGACCGGCCGCTCGACATCCTCCCGGTCAAGCTCCCACAACAGCAGGCCGCGGCGCCGCCCGGCGCGGGCGTGGATCGCTTCGAGGGCGGCTGCCCGGGCGTCCTCGCGGCGTGTCCAGTCGGCGGCGATGATCGCCGGAGCTCGGCAACCTCGGCCGGGGTGAAGTCGCGCGGCCCGAACGCCGTCGGCACTGTTGCGGCCGTCTCGCGGCGCTTCATCACCCCGACGACGGCCGAACCCCACCGGGCCCGCGCCGCCCGGATCGCCCGATCCGAGGCGGTCGACGGGCGCCGCACGTCCCGGCCGCCCTGGTCGGCATCGTCGGCGGCCGCATCCTGCAGCCCGAGTTGCCGCAGCAGCGAGCCGAGCAGCGCCCGCGACTGCCGCGCCTCCCGCAACAGCGGCTGGGCGGCATGCGTCGGTGGCGATCACTGGCGACGTTTACGGGCATGTCGCGCCGGACGTGGCGTCGGATGCGCTGGCCCGGTTGGGTGCGGCACTGTCCGCCGCGAAATAGGTGTGCCGAAATGGTGTGCAGACAACGAAACCGCTCCCCTCCCCTGCCGTGATGGCCGGGTCAGAAAGCGGTTGCGACTAGGACTTTCGTCCTTGTCGGGCTGACAGGATTTGAACCTGCGACCCCTTGACCCCCAGTCAAGTGCGCTACCAAGCTGCGCTACAGCCCGCCTCGGTGGCCGCAGCCACCGAGGGTTTACCTTACACGGTCGGTTAGTCCTTGTCGTATCGGACACCCACGGGCCGCGACTGGCACAATCGCGCCATGCACGAGACGTTCTTCGATGAGGCCGCGGCAACCTGGGACGACGATCCGGCCAAGGTGGTTCGAGCCCGGGAAATCGCGGACGGCATCGCCGCCGCCATCCCGCTCACCGGCAACGAGGACGCCCTCGAGTTCGGCTGCGGCACCGGACTCATCACCTTCGCCCTCGGCGACCGCGTCGGACACGTCACCCTGGCCGACTCCTCCCCCGGCATGCTGGCGGTGGTCCGCGACCGCATCGCCGCCCTACCGGACGCCTCCCGCGGACGCTACGAGGCGTCCCTGCTCGATCTGACGACGGACGCCCTCGCGCCGGCGTCCGTCGACCTGATCTATGCCTCCATGTCGCTGCACCACGTGGCCGACGTCGCGGCGGTGCTGGCCACGTTCCGGACGGCCCTTCGCCCCGGCGGGCACCTTGCCATCGCCGACCTCGACCATGACCCCGACGGACAGTTCCACGCCCATCACGACCACTTCGTCGGCCACCACGGCTTCGATCGCGACGCGCTGGCGTCCGAGCTGGAGACTGCTGGCTTCAGCCGTCCGACGTTCACGACGGTCAGCACCATCAACAAGCACACCCACGAGGGGACCGCCGACTTCGACGTCTTCCTCGCCGTCTGCTCAGTGGTCTGACGGCAGCGCCGCCTCGACCCGATAGCGCCAGAAGGCGGGGGCGGCCACCGCGGCCACCAGCACCAGAACCACGACGAGCACCCCTCCTCCACCGGCGGCCCAGGCCGTCCCCACGGCGCTCGCCGCGAAGCCGTGCACCACGTCGGCGAGCCGAGGACCACCCGCGACCACGACGATGAAAATGCCCTGCAGGCGTCCACGGACGGCATCATCGGCAGCGTTGAGCAGCATCGTGCTGCGGAACGCGGCCGAGACCATGTCTGCCGTGCCGCCGACGACCTGGGCGAGCAACGCGACGACCAGCATCGGGTACAGCGCGCCCGGAGCCAGCCCCACGGCCAGCCCGAACACGGCCATCGCCGCTCCCCACACGGTGATCGCCCAGATCACCGCGCGGCCCTGGTACCGGACGCGAGACACCCAGCCCGAGAACACGCCCCCGATCAGGACGCCCACCGGCATCGCCGCGTACAGCAGCGCGAAGACGGTGCCGCCCTCGGTCGGACCCCCGAAGCTCTCGTGCGCGATCTGCGGGAACAAAGCCCGCGCCATCCCGAACACCATCGCGATCAGGTCGACGACGAACGACATCAGCAGGACGGTCCGGCCGCGCAGGTAGGCAAAGCCCTCGACCACCGAGCGGAGACCGGGCGAGCCCTGCGGGTTGTCCACCGGCAGCGAGGGCAGCTTGACCACCGCGTAGAGGGTCGCGAACAAGAAGACCGTGTCGATCAAGTAGAGGACGGGAAAGCCCAGCACCGGGATCAGCGCCCCGCCCACCAGCGGGCCCGCGATGGCGCCGAACGAGAACACCGTCATGGCCAGTGATTGCGCCGCGGGCAACTGCTCGGCTGGCAGCAGCTTCGGCAGGATGGCGCTGCGCGTCGGTTGATTGATCCCGAACATGGCCTGCTGGACCGCGAAGATCCCGAGCAGCAGCCACACGTTGTTCAGCCCCAGAGCGGCCTGGACGAAGAAGGCCGCGCTGGTCGCGATGATGCCGAGCGTCGTCAGGATCAGCAGCGTGCGCCGGTTCAGATGATCGGCCAGCGCACCTCCGTAGAGGCCGAAGATGATCAAGGGGACCAGCCCGAACAGTCCGGTCAGGCCCACATAGGCCGAGCTCTCGGTGATCGCGAAGATCTGGGCCGGCACCGCGACCACGGTCAGCTGCGCGCCGATCACCGTGACGATGTTGGCCTGGAAGAGCCGCCGATACGCCGGCGTCCGCAGCGGTGTGGTGTCGGCCACCATGCCGCGCAGTCGCCGCGTCAGTTGAGCCATCCGAGCATCAAATCAGAAGGCGGACGCCGTCCCGCGCACGTCTCAACTGTTCCGTCCGCGCGCCGCGACGGCCCAGGTGCCGACGCGGCGTCCAGAGTCGAAGACCGCCAACTCGTCGGCCAAGTTCACCGCGTTGCAGGCGTGATGAGGCACGACGCGAACCGTCGATCCCAGGGGCGGCAGCGCCTCGCCAACAAGGTCGGCGACCGCGTGGTGCTCGGACAAGATCACGAGCCGCGCGTCCGGGTGGTCGAGGAGTCGTCCGAAGCCGGACGCCCACGGCGCGCGATCCGCGCCGAGGGCCTTCGAGCCCGCGTCGAGGACGAGGCGACCGCCCGCGTGCGACACGACGGTCGCGTGACAGGTGAGGGCGATCCGGTCGGGGGTGCACGAGCCCAACTCCCATTGCTGCGCGTCGTTGAACACGTAGACGCCCGGACGCGACTCGGTCATCCCGAACCCCGTGCCTTCCAGGCTCGGCGTCGAGCCCCCGGAGATGATCACCGGCTCGACCCCCGCGCCCCGCAGGGCGGACGCGGCCTCGGCCAGGGCGTCCTGCTCATCGAGGGCGGCGTCCAGGCGGCCGGTGGGGCTATAGCTGTGTCCGGGGAAGGTGAAGATCCCGACCACGTCCAGACCGGACGCCGCCGCGTCCGTCGCCAGCTGGCCCGCATCGGCCGGTCTCACGCCGCTGCGATGGTGTCCCGAGTCCACCTCGACCAACGCACGCGCGCCGACGCCGGACCAGCCGCGCGCGGCGTCCAGGCTGTCGATGCCGATCAGGACGCGCCGCCGCGACGCCAACGCGGCGAGCCGCGCGCGGGCGTCCGGGTGGGGCCAGAGCGGGTAGGCGATGAAGAGATCGTTGAAGCCGGCGTCCGCGAAGACCTCTGCCTCGCCGATCGTGGCGACGGTGATCCCGGACGCGCCGGCCTCGACCTGGAGGCGTCCGATCTCGATGCACTTGTGGGTCTTGACGTGCGGGCGCAGGCGCAGTCCCCTGGCGTCCGCCCAGGTCTGGGCACGGGCGATGTTGGCCTGGAGCACCGGCAGATCGACGGCCAGAAAGGGCGTGTCAGTCATGGCGCCTACGTAGGCCACGTTCGCGGCGGAGTTGTTGTTCCAGGACACCAGCAACTCCGCCCGCTATTTCTTGCCGCGCTTCTCCCGCGCCTTGACCTCGACCCGGACGGGAGTCCCGACGAACCCGAACTCCTCGCGCAGCCGCCGCTCGACAAAGCGCGTGTACTGCGGGTCGAGCAGCCCGGACGTGAACAGCACGAACGTCGGCGGGCAGTTCTGCGCCTCGGTGCCGAACAGGATGCGCGGCTGCTTGCCGCCGCGGACCGGGTGCGGATGCGACGCCGCGACGCGGCCGAGGAACGAGTTCAACTGGCCCGTGGTGATCCGCGTCTCCCAGCCGGCGAGTGCGTCGTCGATGGCCTTCTTCAGCTTGTCGACGTTGCGTCCGGACAGGGCCGAGATGTTGACGCTGGGCGCCCACTTGAACGCCTGGATGTCCTGCTCGATCTCACGGGTGAGGTAGCGGCGGCGCTCTTCGTCGGTGAGGTCCCACTTGTTGTAAGCGATCACCAGCGCCTTGCCGGCTTCCTCGACCATGCTCAGGATCTTGAGATCCTGGTCGGAGATCGTCTCGGACGCGTCCAGGACGACGACGCACACCTCCGCGCGCTCGATGGCGCCTTGGGTGCGCAGCGACGCGTAGTACTCATGGCCGGACGCCTCCTTGACCCGCTTGCGCAGGCCGGCGGTGTCGATGAAGCGGTAGAGCTCGCCGCCCAACTCGACCAACTCGTCGACCGGGTCGACGGTCGTGCCGGCCACGTTGTCGACGACGGAGCGCTGCTGGCCCGTCAGCTTGTTCAGCAGGGACGACTTGCCCACGTTCGGCTTGCCGACGATCGCGATGCGCCGCGGACCGCCGACCTCCTCCTCGGCCCGCTCGGGCGCGTCCGGCAGGACGGCCAGGACGGCGTCCAGCAGGTCGCCGGACCCGCGTCCATGCAGGGCAGAGACTCCGAACGGCTCCCCCAGCCCGAGGTTCCACATCGAGGACGCCTCGGCTTCCGTCCGCTGGTCGTCGACCTTGTTCGCGGCCAGGATCACCGGCTTCTTCGACTGCCGCAGCACCCGGACGACCGCCTCGTCCTCGTCGGTGATGCCGACGGTGGCGTCCACGACGAACAGCACGGCGTCCGAGGCGTCGATGGCCAGCTCGGCCTGCTCGGCGATGCGTGCGGCCATGCCCTTGGCGTCGCTGATCCAGCCGCCGGTGTCGACCACCACGAACTCGCGTCCGTTCCAGGTCGCGTCGTAGCTGACGCGGTCGCGGGTGACGCCCGGCAGGTCCTGAACGACCGCCTCGCGGCGGCCCAGGATGCGGTTGACGAGCATGGACTTGCCCACGTTGGGGCGTCCGACGACGGCGAGAACGGGCTTGGTCATGAGCGGGCCTCCTCGGCCATGGCGACGATGGTGGAGACCGCTTCGTCGAAGGTCAGGTTGGTGGTGTCGAGCAGGTGGACGCCGTCGGCCGGCCTCGTGAACTCGACGAGTTTCGAGTCGGCCTTGTCGCGGTTCAGGACCTGATCGCGCAGCTTCTCGGCGCTGACGGACGCCCCGACGTCGCCCCGGCGGCGCGCCAGGCGGGCGTCCTCGGAGGCGGTCAGCAGGATGCGCACGGCGGCGTCCGGGTAGACGACCGTGGTGATGTCGCGGCCTTCGGCGACGCAGCCGCGGGCGTCCGAGTCGATCAGCGCCCGCTGGCGGCGCACGAGGTCGGCGCGGCAGTCGGGGTTGGTGGAGACGGCTGAGGCGTTCTCGGTGACGCGTCCGCTGCGGATCTCGTGCGTGACGTCGCGTCCGTTCACCTTGACCCAGTAGTCGTCCGGGTCGAGCGAGATGTCGATAGCGGCCTCGCGGGTAGCGCGAGCGACGGCGTCCGCATCGTCACGGCTGACGCCGGAGTCCAGGAACGCGACCGTCACCGCGCGGTACATCGCGCCGGTGTCGAGGTAGCCGATGCCGAGTCGACGCGCGACCTCTTTGGACGTCGTCGACTTGCCGGACCCAGCGGGTCCGTCGATGGCGATCACGAGGGGCTTCGAACTCACCGGATGATTCTACGGGGGAAGTCCGGTCGCCTCGACCAGGGCCCCGGCTAGTGCCGAACCGTCCAGCCCGCCGCTTCCATGGTCTGCTCCAGCTCGGACGCCTTCGCCTCCGTCACCTGGACCGCCAGCCAGCCGACCTCACGCTCGGCGTCGTGCTCGATGGACACGTCCTCGACGTTGAAGCCCGCCTCGCCGATGTCGGCGAACAGCCGCGCCAGCGCGCCGGGGGCGTCCGGGATCTCGATGGTGACCTGCGCGAACTCGCGCGCCGGCGTCCCGTGTTTGCCCGGGATGAGGCGGGTGCCCTGGCGTCCCCACTCCAGGAAGTCTTCGAGGTCGGCGTCCGTCCGGTCGGGGTCGTCGAGGATGTCGATCAGGCGCCCCAGGGCGGCCTGGACCTCGACCAACTGCTCGCGGACGGCGTCCGCGTTGGCGGAGATGATCTGCCGCCAGAGTCCGGGATCCCCGGTCGAGATGCGGGTGACGTCCCGCAGGCCCTGCCCAGCCAGCTTCAGGTGCGACGCCGGCACCTCGTTCAGGACGCCTCCGGTCAGCGCGCTCATCAGGTGTGGCAGATGCGACACCTGGGCGACGGCCTCGTCGTGGTGCGCCGGACCCAACGTCACGATCCGCGCGCCGCAGAGGCGGGCGAGTTCCTGGACGTCCAGAACGGTGGCGGCCGCCGCCGTGTCGTGCGGAGCCACCACCCAGGTGCGATCGACGAACAGGTCGGCGCGGGCCGCGACCGGTCCGGCGAGGTGCGAGCCCGCCATCGGGTGCCCCCCGCAGTACCGCTTCAGCCCGGACGCCCGCCGCGCGCGCAGGTCATTGATCACCGTCCCCTTCACCGAGCCGACGTCGGTCACGGTCGCGTGCGGGTAGGTCTTCAGCGCGGACGCCACCACGTCGGAGAGCCGGTCCGGCGGCACGGCCACGACGACGAGCCGGACGTCCCCCGGAGCCACCGGATCGGTCGTCCCCGCGCCCCTGGACGCGGCCACTGCGACGTGCGCCGGAACCAGGTCCGTGACGTGGACGGCGATGCCCGCCGCCGTCAGCGCGCAGCCGACGGACGCCCCCACCAGCCCGGACCCGATGATCAGCGTCGGCGACAGCTCGATGGCCCTCACTGTCCGCCCTTCTGCACGAAGCTGCGGACGTACTCCTCGGCGTCCGCCTCCAGGACGCTGTCGATCTCGTCGAGGATGGCGTCGTAGTCGACGGCCTTCGCCGCGCGATGCGTCGACGTGAGCTCGGACGCCGACGCGTCGTCGGTCGCCTGCCGCGTCCGCCGACGCTGGATCCGTTCGCTCACGAGCGGGCAGTGTAGTCGGACGCCGCCGCGCGGCCCGCGCTGGCCGCATCCCAGTCGGCGCACAGCCGGTCGATGGTCGCGGACACGTCGATGCTGCCGCGCGCATGCCCGAGCGGTTCGCTCATCCGCAGGTTGTGGATGCGCCCTCGCGAGTCCCGGACGTGGACCGAGTCCCAGGTCGCCGCGACGACGGCGTCCGGGTGGTTGGCGACGAGGTGACCGCGTGCGAAGGCGCGCGTGTCCGTCGGCGGCCCCGCGACCGCCTCGGCGACCGCCGCCGGCTCGATCCACCGGACGAGGCGTCCTGCTCGTTCCAGCGCCGAGAACGGGGACGCCGAGGCGTCCAGGTCGGCCCAGGCGAGATCGAGCTGAGCCACCCTCGGCGCATCCCAAGCCAGTCCCTGCCGCTCCCGGACGGCCTCGAGGAGGCCCAACTTGGCCGTCCAGTCCAGGCGATCGGCGGTCGAGGCTGGATCCCGGTCCAGGTCGTCCAGCACCTCGGACCACTCCCGCACGACCTCGTCGCCCTCGGCGAACTCAGCGGTGGCCAGGTAGGCCGCGCAGGCGTCCCGGTGGCGCCGCTGGAGGTCGATCGCGGACGCCGTCCCGCCGCCGACCAGGGGCAGGGCCGCGCGCACGGAAAGATCCCGACTGACCGTGCGGAAGGCGGCGACCGGGTCGGCGAGGCGTCCGGGCGGGGTGAAGCCCGCCTCCAAGGCGGCGAGCGACAGGGACGCCGTCGCCAGCTTCAGCCAGGTGGCGTAGGGGCTGCGGTTGGCGTCACCGGCGATGACGTGCAGCCGCCGCCACCGGGACGGACGCGCGTGCGGCTCATCGCGCGTGTTGACCAGGCCGCGGTTGGCCGTCGTGTCCAGCCCGGACACGCGCTCGAAGAAGTCGGCACGCTGCGACAGTTGATACTCGGCCGAATCGCCGTGCGTGCCCAGCCCGACCCGTCCGGCACCGGTGAAAACCACCCGGGTCACCAGGAACGTGGGCAGGGCGTCGACGATGCTCTCCCACTCCAGGGCGCGCGACAGCAGGTAGTTCTCGTGGAACCCGTACGAACTGCCCTTGCCGTCGGTGTTGTTCTTGAACAGTTTCAGCCGAACCCCCAGCCGGCGGGACGCCTCCGCCGCCGCCCGCAGGACGATCGCGTCCCCGGCCAGGTCGTGCGCGGTGGCGTCCGCCGCATTGGTCGTCTCCGGCGTGGAGTACTCGGGATGTCCATGGTCGACATAGAGCCGGGCACCGTTACCCAACACGCGGTTGTGGGTCTCGGCGAGCGACGGCGTCCCCGGGCCGGGGTAGCTGTCGACGACGGCGGCAGACAGCACCTCCGGGTCGGCGGCGGGCTCGTCGGGGGCGAGGATCCCGTACTCCGTCTCGGTACCGATGATGGCCATCCCCCGATCGTACGAGGGTCGCTCGCGCGGGAGGCGTCCGGGGTGAAGTAGCCTCGTCGCCATGCCCAGGGTGCTCGCCATCGTGCTCGACGTCGCGTCGGTCCTCGTCTTCGCCGCCATCGGACGCCTCTCGCACGGCGAGTCCCTCGACGCCACCCAGCTCGGCCGGACCGCAGCCCCGTTCCTGGCGGCCACGCTGATGGTCTGGGTCGCGATGATCATGAAGCCGTTCCTGGAGTCGTCCTCGCGCCAGGGCCTGGCCGTCTGGGCCGTCACGCTGGTGCTCGGCATGTTGTTCCGAGCCATGCTGGGCGGAGGCGTCCAGGTGTCGTTCGTCATCGTCGCGGGCATCGCGCTCGGCGTCCTGATGCTCGGCTGGCGGGCGCTCGCGCACCTCGCGACGCGAAAGGCAGCACGGTGACCAACCCGCCGCGCCTGGTCGCCTTCGATCTGGACGACACCCTCGCTCCGTCCAAGTCGCCGCTCCCCCAGCCGATCACCGACCTGCTCACGACCCTGCTCACGCGCGTGCCCGTCTGCATCATCTCCGGCGGTCAGTTCGAGCAGTTCGACAAGCAGGTCATCGCCCGCCTGGCAGACGGGCCGCAGCTCGAGCGCCTCCACCTGATGCCCACCAACGGCACCCGCTACGACACCTACAGCGACGGCCGCTGGAGGGTCCAGTACAAGCACGACCTGCCACGCGACCTTCGCGACCGAGCGCTGGCCGTGCTCGAAGAGCAGGCCAAACGGCTCGGCCTCTGGGAGAGCCAGACGTGGGGGCCCATCCTCGAGGACCGCGGCTCGCAGATCACGTTCTCCGCCCTAGGCCAAGCGGCCCCGGTCGACGCCAAGAAGGCGTGGGATCCGGACGGCTCGAAGCGCGCCGGCCTGCAGGCCGCCGTGGCACCGCACCTGCCGGAATTGGACGTGCACGCCGGCGGGTCGACGTCGATCGATATCACCAGCAAGGGCATCGACAAGGCCCACGGCATCTCCCGACTCGCTCAGATGCTGGGCCTGGAGTTCGACGAGATCCTCTTCGTGGGCGACCGGCTCGAGCCCGGCGGCAACGACTTCCCGGTGAAGGCGCTGGGCGTGGCGACCCACCAGGTCACCGGCTGGGAGGACACCCTCACGTACGTCACCGACCTCCTGCCGCGCCTGGATTCGTAGCCGTCGGACGCCTTCGCCGCGGTTCGGTGTTTTTTGCACGCACCGACACACCACAGGCGTAGTGTCCTGAACGGTGGCGGGGTGAACCAGATCCCAAGGACCACGCCACTAGGGAAGAAGAAGTCCCTCACCGATCCAACAGAGTTGTTGCTGCGTCAGGAGTCCCTATGACCGCGCCCCTCACCTTGGGCAACAAGATCAAGGCCGACCCGGAGCTGCCTCCGGTCGCCGTGATCGAGCCCCCGACCATGTCCGCACGAACCAAGATCATCTACGGCATCATCGGCGTCCTCGCGGCCGTCGCCTGGGGCGTCATCGCCTTCATGCGTGGCGAGAACGTCAGCGCCGGCTGGTTCGTCCTCGCTGCCGTGGGCAGCTATCTCATCGCCCTACGCTTCTACGCCCGGCTGATCGAGCTGAAGATCAACCAGCCTGACGACACCCGTGCCACCCCGGCCGAGGAGTTCGCCAACGGCAAGGACTTCATGCCCACCCACCGCGTCGTCCTGTTCGGCCACCACTTCGCCGCGATCGCCGGCGCCGGCCCGCTCGTCGGACCCGTCCTCGCGGCCCAGATGGGCTACCTGCCCGGAACGCTGTGGATCATCTTCGGCGTCATCCTCGCCGGCGCCGTCCAGGACTACATGGTCATGCACCTGGCCATCCGCCGCCGCGGCCGCTCGCTCGGGCAGATGTGCCGCGACGAACTCGGCTTCGTCGGTGGCTGGCTCGCCATCATCGGCGTCATGACGATCATGCTCATCTTGATCGCCGTCCTCGTGATCGTCATCATCGGCGCCCTCGCCGAGTCCCCCTGGGGCGTGTTCTCCATCGCGATGACCATCCCGATCGCCCTCTTCATGGGCGTCTACATGCGCTACCTGCGTCCGGGCAAGGTCTCTGAGGCGTCCGTCATCGGTCTGGTCCTCCTGCTCGCCGCCATCGCCGGCGGCAGCCTGGTCGCCAACAACCCGGCACTGGCCGCGATCTTCACGATGAGCAAGCTCAACCTGGCCTACGCGATCTGCATCTACGGCTTCGCGGCCGCCATCCTGCCGGTCTGGCTGCTGCTGGCCCCCCGCGACTACCTGTCCACCTTCATGAAGGTCGGCACCATCGTGATGCTCGCGCTCGCCGTCCTGGTCGTGCTCCCCGTCATGCAGATGCCGGCGGTCACCAAGTTCGCGCTCACGGGCACCGGCCCGGCCTTCGCCGGCAACCTGTTCCCGTTCCTCTTCATCACGATCGCGTGTGGAGCGCTGTCCGGCTTCCATTCGCTGATCAGCTCGGGCACGACGCCCAAGATGATCCAGAAGGAGTCTCAGGCCCGCATGATCGGCTACGGCGGCATGCTGACCGAGTCGTTCGTCGCGATCAACGCGTTGATCATGGCGTGCGTCCTCGACCCGCACATCTACTTCGGCATGAACGCCCCCGCCGGTCTCACCGGTGGCACTCCGGAGACCGCGGCCGCCTACGTCAACAAGCTCGGCCTCGTCAGCGGCGCCGGAAATCCGCTCCCGGACGCCTCCGCCGCCGTCTTCTCCAACGCCGCCACCTCGGTGGGCGAGAAGTCGATCATCTCGCGCACCGGCGGCGCCCCGACGCTCGCGTTCGGCATGGCCGACGTGCTCGCCCAGATCCCGTTCCTGCCCGCGATGAAGGCCTTCTGGTACCACTTCGCGGTCATGTTCGAGGCGCTGTTCATCCTGACGACGGTGGACGCCGGCACGCGCGTCGCCCGCTTCATGCTGTCCGACACGATCTCCAACATCCCCGGGCTCATCAAGTTCCGCGATCCCTCGTGGCGTCCGGGTGCCTGGGCCGCCACCGCGCTCGTGGTGCTCGGCTGGGGCTCGATCGTCGTCATGGGCGTCACCGACCCCCTCGGCGGCATCTACGTGCTCTACCCGCTGTTCGGCATCGCCAACCAGCTCCTCGCGGCGATCGCGTTGACCCTCGTCTTCACGGTCGTGATGAAGCGTGGCCTGTTCAAGTGGGCCTGGATCCCCGGCATCCCGCTGGTCTGGGATCTCTTCATCACCATGTGGGCGAGCTTCGAGAAGATCTTCAGCAGCAACCCGGCGATCGGCTACTGGGCGTCCAACGCGGCAGCCGCCAAGGCGCTGGCCGCCGGCAAGCCCTACTCGACCGCCACCACGCCCGCTCAGGTCGAGACGGTCGTCCGCAACACCGCCATCCAGGGGAGCCTGTCGATCCTGTACGCGGTGCTGGTGCTCGGCGTGTTCGTCGTCGGTGTCTGGGTGTCCATCAAGGCCTTCCGGGCCGGCGGACTCCCCACCAGCGAGCAGAAGGGGATTCCGTCGAAGATCTTCGGACCGGCGGGCTTCGTCGCCACGCCCCTGGAGAAGGAAGTCCTCGCCGACTGGAAGGCGGCGGGCAAGGATCCCGACGGCGGCTTCAGCCACGCCCACACGGAAGCCGATCACAAGGTCTCGGACCTGATCGCCGACTGATGAACCAGTTCGCCACCAGCTCGGAGCCGGGCGGAGTGATCCGCCCGGCTTCGGCCGGCGTCCGTTCAGACGACGAAGGGACGCCGCTGGCTCGGCTCTTCGCCGGGACCACGCAGTTCCTCAAGGGCATTTCCGGCCTGGACGCCTACGAGCGCTATCTCCGCCATCAGGCGGCCCATCACCCGGACGCCGCCGTCCTCGGCGAGGCCGACTTCTGGCGCAGCCGCTGGGCCAACGAGGAGAAGAACCCCAAAGCGCGCTGCTGCTAAGGCCCGCGCCAGGCGCTGTGAAACCCGACTGATAACTAAAGCTCGGGTTCGTTCTACTTTGCGCAAAGTATTGGTCCGTTCCGCCACCGCGGACCGGACTTTTCACTATCGTGAGAGGTGACCGGTTGACCCGGTGAGACCCACCGACCGGCCCCACGGCCGGACGTCGCGCCCTGTCATAGGAAGGACGAATCGTGCGCGTTTACAACTTCTCTGCTGGCCCCGCAATGCTGCCGCTGGAGGTGCTGGAGCGGGCCAAGGACGAACTGCTCGACTGGGCAGGCACCGGCATGTCCGTCATGGAGCACTCACACCGCGGCAAGGCTTACGTCGAGCGTGCGGCCGCCGTCGAGGCGTCCCTGCGCGAGGTCATGGGCGTCCCGGACAACTACAAGTGCCTGTTCCTCCAGGGCGGCGCCTACGGCGAGTTCGCCGCGCTGCCCCTGAACCTCTCGGCCGCCGGCCAGAGCATCGACTTCATCAACACCGGCGACTGGTCCACGAAGGCCATCGCCGAGGCCAAGAAGTACGCCGTCCCGAACGTCATCGCGTCCACCAAGGAGGGTGGCTTCACCGACGTCCCGGACGCCGACAGCTTCACGGTCAACCCGGACTCGGCTTACCTGCACTACACGCCCAACGAGACGATCCGTGGCGTCGAGTTCGACTACATCCCTGATTCCAAGGGCCTGCCGCTGATCGCGGACTTCTCCTCGACGATCCTGTCGCGGCCGATCAACGTCACCGACTTCGACGTCATCTTCGCGGGCGCCCAGAAGAACATGGGCCCCTCGGGCCTCGTCACCGTCATCGTCAAGGACGACCTGCTGGGCAAGGCTCGGGTCGAGTGCCCGAGCGTCTGGGACTACACCCAGCAGGCGGCCGCCGACTCGATGCTCAACACCCCGAACACCTTCGGCTGGTACCTGCTCGGCCTCGTGCTCGACTGGGTCAAGGACAACGGCGGACTCGAGGGCATGGGCCAGCGCAACAAGGCCAAGGCCGACGTGCTGTACGACTACATCGACGGCTCCGGCTACTGGACGAACCCGGTCGCCAAGCGCGCCCGCTCGTGGATGAACATCCCGTTCCTCCAGCCGAACGCCGAGCTCGACAAGCAGTTCGTGTCCGAGGCGGCCAAGGCCGGCCTGACGAACCTCGCCGGTCACCGCTCCGTCGGCGGCATGCGCGCGTCGATCTACAACGCCGTCCCGCTGGAAGGCGTCCAGGCCCTCGTCGAGTTCATGAAGGAGTTCGCGCAGAAGAACGGCTAGTCCGTTCGCGCGGTGAGAACCATGTACAAGATCGCAACGCTCAACAACATCAGCCCCCTGGGCCTGGATCGGCTGCCGAAGGATCGCTACGAGATCGGCAACGACCTCGTTGATCCGGACGCCTACATCCTGCGCTCGTTCAAGATGCACGGCATGGAGGTCCCGGCCTCCGTCGTGGCCGTCGCCCGCGCCGGCGCCGGCACGAACAACATTCCCGTCGACGAGTACGCCAAGGCGGGCATCGTCGTGTTCAACACCCCGGGCGCCAACGCGAACGCGGTGAAGGAGCTCGTGCTGGCCGGCATGCTGGTCGGCGCGCGCAACATCTCCAAGGGCGCGACGTTTGCCGACGGCCTCGAAGGCACTGACGAGGAGATCACCAAGGCGGTCGAGGCTGGCAAGAAGAACTTCGTCGGCTTCGAGCTCCCCGGCAAGACGCTCGGCGTCATCGGCCTGGGCGCCATCGGTGGCGGCGTGGCCAACTCGGCCGTGGCCCTGGGCATGAACGTGATCGGGTACGACCCCGCCATCACGATCAACCACGCCTGGAACCTGTCCAGCAGCGTCGAGCGGGTCAACGACGTCGACGAGATCTTCAAGCGAGCCGACGTCGTCACGGTGCACGTGCCGCTGATCGAGCCGACCAAGAACCTCGTCAACGCCGAGCGGCTCGCGATGATGAAGCCCAACGGGACCGTGTTGAACTTCGCCCGCGGCGGCATCGTCGACGACGCCGCGATCGTCGAGGCCCTCAACGCCGGACGCCTCGGGGCGTACGTCTGCGACTTCCCGAGCAACGCCCTCAAGGGCTGCGCGAAGGTGCTGGCGCTGCCGCACCTCGGGGCGTCCACGAATGAGGCCGAGGACAACTGCGCGGTCATGGCCGCTCAGGAACTCCGCGACTTCCTGGAGAACGGGAACATCACCAACTCGGTCAACTTCCCCGAGGCCATGCTGCACGCTCGTGAGGACGGCGAGACCCGCCTCTCGATCGCCAGCGACAACGCTCCCGACACGATCGCCCGCCTGACCGGCGCCATCAGCGCGGCCGGCCTGGCCGTCGCCCACCTGGTGCACAAGTCGCGCGGCGACCTCGACTACACGCTCCTCGATGTCCCGGGCTCCGTCCCCGGCGACGTGGTCGAGAAGCTGAAGTCCATGCCGGGCGTCCGCAAGGTGCGCGTGATGGCCTGACCGGCCCCCATCGGCGGCGCCCGGGGCTCAGGCCCCGGGCGCCGTTGCGTTCAGCGACGACCGGATGAGGGCCCCCAGCCACGCAGACTCCCCCGCGGGCACCTCCTGGCGCTCGTTCGCGTCGCGCTCGGGTGGGGCGTCCACGACGCGGTAGATGCCGCCCGAGCGGGTCAGGTAGCGGTAGTCGACCAGCTCGCGGCGCAGGAAGGCGACGTCGTCGTGCGCCGGACGCAGCAGGTCGTTCACCTCGGGCTCGGTGTAGTCGCGTCCGGCCTCGAAGCGGCGCAGCAGTTCGACCAGCACGGCGACCCGGGCGCGGCGCTTCGCCGGGATCGCGGTGAGGCGTCCATTGATGAAGAAGGTCCGCACGACCTTGGCCTGGTAGGGATCGTCCAGAGCGGGGGCCTGCGGGCCGTCGGCGCCCACGGAACGTAGCAACTCGGAGTTGAGGCGGTAGAGGCGCCGGTTGCCGTCCGGGGTGACGGTGACGATGCCGACCTCGCTCAGCCGCTTCATGTGGTGGCTGATCGTCGGAGCCGACAGCTTCAGGGCCTCGGCGAGTTCGGCGCCGGTCTTAGGCTCGGACGCCACCAGGCCCAGGATCTTGAGGCGGGTTTCGTCCGCGATGGTCTTCAGCAGGGTCACGGCGTCAGCGGCCATGGCGACTCCCTTCGATGATGGTCTAACTTCACATTAGACACACATCGAACCTAGGACCAATCAGAGCCCTTCGCTCATCGCCCGCATCGCCGAGGTGGAGCCCGAGACGATCAGCGACTCCCCCAGCTCCAAGCAGCGCTCGTCGACCGGGTTCGGCTCGTAGATGCCGGGGTCGTGGCGGATCGCCAGGGTGAACAGGCCCCGCTTGCGCAGCTGGCCCACCGTCTGGCCGGCCAGGCGCTTGTCGACCGTGATCTCCTCCATGCCGAACGACAGGTCGCCGCGCGAGAGCGCCGCGTCGATGAAGTCGACGACGCCCGGCTTGAGGGCCAGCTGGACGACGCGGCGTCCGGCCATCTCGTACGGGGAAATCGTGCGGTCGGCACCGGCCTGAAGCACCTTCTTCATGACCGCCCCGGTGCTGGCGCGTCCGACGATGAAGAGGTCGGGATTGAGCGAGCGAGCCGAGATCACGACGTACACGTTGTTGGCGTCGGAGTCGATAACGCTGACCAGGCCCTTCGCCTGTTCGACGCCGGCGCGGAGCAGCACCGAGTCGGACGTGCCGTCGCCAGGAACGACGAGAAAACCGTCCGAGACGGCCCGATCCAGCGAGTCTTGCCCGACGTCCAGGACCACCACCTGCTGCCCGTCGTCGCGCAGCTCGGCGGCGACGAGCGATCCGACCCGGCCGTAGCCGCAGACGATGAAGTGCCCGCGCAGGGCGTCCACTTGCTTCTGCATCCGTTTGACCTCTCGCTTGCCGCTGGCCATTTCGCTGACGAGGCTTTCCGCCGCGATGCCCACCGTGCCGAAGATGATGGCCACGCCCAGGATCGACAGGAACATCGTCCACAGCTCGCCCGGCCGATCCATGGGGTGGATCTCTTTCAGCCCCAGCGTGGCCAGGACGCCGATCGTCATGTAGATGGAGTCGAAGAAGTCCCAGCCCTCGATGACCATGTAGCCGAAGGCACCCACCAGGGCCACCAGCCCCATCCCGACCAGCCATAACAAGGCGTTTCGCACCGGGCGGGAAACGTGGGGCCAGAGCCGCCTCCGCACGATGTCGGGCATGGCGGGAGTCTAAGGCTCAGCCCCCGTCGCGGAGGGGGCTATGCCTCACCCCGCGAACGTCCTTCTGCCGAGTCGGCGCGGAATCAGTCGACGGGCAGCGACCTGCTTCCGTGCAGGGTGCGCAGGAAGACGATGCGCTCTCCGCGGCGTCCGGACACGCGGGCCCAGTCGTCGGGGTTCGTCGTGTTCGGCAGCTCTTCGTTCTCGGCGATCTCGGTGCGGCACGCGTCCAGGACGTGGGCGCGGCGGATGCCACGTTCGCCGCCCGCGAGCAGCTCCTTGATCGCGAGCTTCTTGGCCCGCGCCACGATGTTGGCCAGCATCGCGCCGGAGACGAAGTCGCCGACGTACAGGGTCTCCTTGGCCCCCGAGGCATAGGTGACCTCGACGAACCGGTTGGCGTCCGAGCGGTCGTACAGGGCCGCGACGGCGTCCGCCAAGAGCTGTCGGCGGTACGGGTCTGGTCCGCCGGCGGCGTCCAGCTCGCGCTCGTTGAGAGGCACGGACGCCGTGAGGTACCGGTCCAGGATCTCGGCGGCGCCGACCTCGTCGGGGCGCTCCAGCTTGATCTTCACGTCGAGGCGTCCCGGACGCAGGATGGCCGGGTCGATGAGGTCCTCGCGGTTGGTGGCCCCGATCACGATGACGTTCTCGAGCGACTCGACGCCGTCGATCTCGGCGAGCAACTGCGGCACGACCGTCGACTCGACGTCGGAGCTGACGCCCGAGCCGCGGGTGCGGAAGAGCGAGTCCATCTCGTCGAAGAACACCACCACCGGACGCCCCTCGGCGGCCAGTTCGCGGGCGCGGGCGAAGATCACGCGGATCTGCCGCTCGGTCTCGCCCACGTACTTGTCGAGCAACTCCGGGCCCTTGACGTTGAGGAAATACGAGCCGGACGCGTTGGCCACCGCCTTGGCGATCATGGTCTTGCCGCAGCCGGGCGGCCCGTAGAGCAGCACGCCCTTGGGCGCGGCCAGGCCAAACTCGGCGAAGAGGTCGCGGTGCAGGAACGGCAGCTCGATGGCGTCCGTGATGAGTTCGATCTGCGCGCCGAGGCCACCGATGTCGGCGTAGGTGACGTCCGGAACCTCGTCGAGGCGCAGTTCCTCGACATCGCTGCGGACGACTCGTTGGAGGGCAAGGAGTGCCCGCCGATCTGCGATCAGCGAGTCCCCCGGCGCGATCTCAACCTCGACGAGCCCGGACGCCCGGGCAAGCAGCACCTGCTCGTCGCCTCCGGTCGAGACCAGCAGCAGGTCACCGATGGCCTCCCTCACCCGGACGAGCTCTCCCCCCGGCTGGTCGTCGGCCACGCCGACGATGGTGTGGGCCTCGTTCAGCAGCACCCGTTGCCCGATCCGCAGACCGGACGCCGACACGTCCGGAACGCACGCCACGCGCAGGAGGCGTCCGGACGCCGACACGTCGACGGCGTCCTCGCCAGGCAGCCCGACGACGATCGCGAAGGACGCCGGGGGGCGCCCGAGGGACTCCAGCTGCTCGCGCACCGCCAGCAGCGACTCACGCGCGTCGCGCAGGGTGGCGTTCAGCTTCTCGTTCGTCTGGGCGAGCGCCCGTGCGTCCGCGCGCGCCTCGGCGAGGCGGCGCTCCGTCAGCTCGGACGCCCTGATGCGCGCGTCCAGCAAGCGCCGAGCCTCGTCCAGCTCGGCCTGCGGCGTCCGCTCGGTGCTCACTCGTCGTCCTTGTCGGGAGGCAGCTGCTGGACCCAGGCCGGCCTCGGTCCGTTGTAGTCGGGGCCGTAGGCCCCAGGGGCCGGACGCCGACGCCGCAGCGGCGCCTTCACCCCGGGCGCCAACCGCCGGGCGAAGACGAGGTAGCCCGTGTGACCGGTGGTGGTGTGCGCCGGACGGATCGCCAGGCCCTCGGCATGCCACTCCCGGACGGAGTACTCGCGGGCCCACGGCTCGGTGAAGCCCTCGTGGGTGCGGATCATGTCCATGACGCGGCCCATCTGGGTGGTGGTGGCGACGTAGCAGCACAGATAGCCACCCGGGACGAGCACCTCGGCGATCGAGGCGACGCAGTCCCACGGGGCGAGCATGTCGAGGATGACGCGGTCGACAGGCTCGGGGCCGCGCGTCTCGACGAGGTCGCCCACCCGCAGCTGCCAGGCCGGATGGGGCGCGCCGAAGAACGTCTCGACGTTCTTGCGGGCGACCTTTGCGAACTCCTCGCGGCGCTCGTAGGAGTAGACCGTGCCGGACTCGCCGACCGCGCGAAGCAGGGCCATCGTGAGCGCGCCCGAGCCGACCCCGGCCTCCAAGACGCGGGCGCCGGGGAAGATGTCGGCCTGCATCAGAATCGCGGCGGCGTCCTTGGGGTAAATCACGGCGGCTCCGCGGGGCATCGAGACCGTGAACTCGTTGAGCACCGGCCGGAATGCCAGGAACAGGTGCCCTCCGACCGAGCGCGCGACGCAGCCTTCCGGCTGGCCGATGAGGTCGTCGTGCGAGACGCCGCCGTGCGTGGTGTGGAAGGTCCCGCCCTCGCGCAGCAGCACCGAGTGGCGGCGTCCCTTCTGGTCGGTCACGGTGACGCGCTCGCCCGCCACCAGCGGTCCGGTCAGGACGCCCGAGAGCACCTGGTCATCAGCGGGCATTGAAGTACTTCGCTTCCGGGTGGTGGACGACGAGGGCGTCCGTGGCCTGTTCGGGGTGTAGCTGGAACTCCTCGCTCAGCTCGACGCCGATCCGCGAGGGATCAAGCAGGGCGACGACCTTGGCCCGCTCCTCCAGGTCGGGGCAGGCGGGATAGCCGAAGCTGTACCGGGACCCGCGGTGCGCCTGATGGGCGATGATCTCGCGGATGCTGCCCTCGCCTTCAGCCAGGCCGAGTTCGGCGCGAACGCGGGCGTGCCACATCTCGGCCAGGGCCTCGGTGAGCTGGACGGAGAGGCCGTGCAGTTCCAGGTAGTCGCGGTAGGAGTTCGACTCGAACAGCTTCGCGGTCGCGTTCGAGACGGCCGAGCCCATCGTGGCGAGTTGGAAAGGAATGACGTCCATGCCCAGCTCCCGGGCCTCGTCGGCGTCCCGGAAGAAGTCGGCCAGGCAGAGGCGGCGTCCGGCGGGCTGCCGCGGGAACGTGAACCGGGTCAGCTCGCGGGTGTGATCGTCCGGATCGACGACGACCAGGTCGTTGCCGGTGGAGTAGCAGGGCCAGTAGCCGTAGACGACCGCGAACTCGCCGAGTTGATCGGTCTTGATGCGGTCCAGCCAGGCCCGCAGGCGTGGGCGTCCGTCGGTCTCGACAAGTTCTTCGTAGCTGCGGTCCTTGGACGCCCGCAGTCCCCAGCGGCCCTTGAAGGTCGCGTCCTCGTCGAGCCAGTCAACGATCTCGGCGAGCTTGATGCCCTTGACGACCCGGCTGCCCCAGAACGGCGGCTTGGGCACGTCGACGCCCCGAGCTACCTCCGACCGGACGCCGTCGGCGTCCGCCTCGATCTCGGGGCGGTCGACCTGGGCGATGCGCCGCAGGCGCGGCGCCGGCAGGGACGCCCCCGGCTCGCCCCGCTTGACGGCCATGACGGCGTCCATCAACGCGAGCCCCTCGAAGGCATCCTTGGCGTAGCGGACCTCGCCCGAGTACAGGCCGTTCAAGTCCTCCTCGACGTAGGTGCGGGTCAGCGCGGCGCCCCCCAGCAGCACCGGGAAGTGGCCCAGGCCGCGGGCGTCCATCTCGAGCAGGTTGTCGCGCATGACGACCGTGGACTTCACCAGCAAGCCGGACATGCCGATCGCGTCGGCCTTGCTCGCTTCTGCCGCCTCCAGGATCGCGGCGACCGGCTGCTTGATGCCGATGTTGACGACGGTGTAGCCGTTGTTGGTGAGGATGATGTCGACGAGGTTCTTGCCGATGTCGTGGACGTCGCCCTTCACTGTGGCCAGCACGATCGTGCCCTTGCCCGCATCATCGGTCGACTCGATGTGGGGCTCGAGGTGCGCGACCGCCTTCTTCATCACCTCGGCGGACGCCAGCACGAACGGCAGCTGCATCTGCCCGGAGCCGAACAGCTCGCCCACCGTCTTCATGCCAGCCAGCAGGTCGTCGTTGATGATGTCGAGCGCGGGCTTGGCCGCCAGCGCCTCGTCGAGGTCGTCGGCGAGGCCGCGATCGTCGGCGTCCACGATGCGCCGCTGCAGCCGCTCGCCCAGGGGCAGGCCGGCCAGCTCGGCCGCGCGGGCCTCCTTGGTGGCGGCCGTCGTCACGCCGTCGAACAGCTCCAGGAAGCGGGCCAGCGGGTCGTAGCCCTCGCGGCGGCGGTCGTAGACCATGTCGAGCGCGACCTCGCGCTGCTCCTCGGGGATGCGCGCCATCGGCAGGATCTTGGAGGGATGCACGATCGCGCTGCTGAGGCCGGCGTCCACGCACTCGTTGAGGAACACCGAGTTGAGGACGACCCGCGCGGCCGGGTTCAGCCCGAAGCTGACGTTCGAGACGCCCAGGGTCGTCTGCACGTCGGGGTGCGCGGCGGTGATCCGGCGAATGGCCTCGATCGTCTCCAGGGCGTCGCGGCGGGTCTCCTCCTGGCCGGTGCCGATGGGGAACGTCAGGCAGTCGACGATGATGTCGGACGTCGCCATGCCCCAGTTGGTGGTCAGGTCGTTGATGAGCCGCTCGGCGACCTTGACCTTCCAGTCGGCGGTCCGGGCTTGGCCCTCCTCGTCGATGGTCAGCGCCACGACGGCGGCGCCGTGCTCAGCCACCATCGGCATCACGCGCGCGTAGCGGGAGCCCGGGCCGTCGCCGTCCTCGTAGTTGACCGAGTTGATGACGCTGCGTCCGGCCAAGGACTCGAGCCCGGCCTGGATGACGTGCGGCTCGGTCGAGTCGATCACGATGGGCAGCGGCACCGCCGTGTTGAGGCGGAACGCCAGCTCGCGCATGTCGGCGGCGCCGTCGCGTCCGACGTAGTCAGCGCACAGATCCAGCAGGTGGGCGCCCTCGCGCGACTGCGCTTTGGCGATGTTGACGCACTCGTCCCAGTTGCCCGCCAGCATCGCGTCGCGGAAGGCCTTCGACCCGTTGGCGTTGGTGCGCTCGCCGATGGCGAGGTAGGACGTGTCCTGCCGCAGCGGCGTCTCCGAGTACAGCGACGAGATGGACGCCACGTGCTGCGGCGTCCGGGCCACGACGGGGCGCGCGCGGACGGCGTCCGACAGCAGCCGGATGTGCTCGGGGGTGGTGCCGCAGCAGCCGCCGACCAGGCAGAGACCGAACTCGTCGGCGTAGGCGGCCAAGGCGTCCCGGAGTTCGGGCGCCGTCAGCGGGTAGTAGGCGCCGTCCTTGGTGAGGACCGGCAGGCCCGCGTTGGGCATGCACGAGACCCCGATGGACGCGTGCCGCGCGAGGTGGCGCAGGTGCTCGCGCATCTCCTCGGGTCCGGTGGAACAGTTGAGGCCGATGACGTCGATGCCGAGCGGCTCCAGCGCAGTCAGCGCGGCCCCGATCTCGGAGCCCACCAGCATCGTGCCGGTCGTCTCGACGGTGACGCTCACGATGACCGGCACGTCGCGGCCTACGGACGCCATCGCCCGCTTCGCCCCGATCACGGCGGCCTTCGCTGCCAGGACGTCCTGGCAGGTCTCGACGATGATGCCGTCGGCGCCGCCACGCAGGAGGCCCTCCGCACAGGTCTGGTAGCCGTCGCGCAGCGCCTCGAACGTGACGTGCCCCAGGCTGGGCAGCTTCGTGCCCGGACCCATCGAGCCCAGCACGTACCGCGGCCACTCGGGCGTCGAGAGTCGATCAGCGACCTCGCGGGCGATGCGCGCGCCCGCCTCGGCCAGCTCGAAGATCCGGTCGGCGATCGCGTACTCCCCCAGCGCCGACACGTTGGCGCCGAAGGTGTTCGTCTCCACGGCGTCCGCGCCGGCTTCGAAGTAAGCCTGGTGGATCTGGGCCACCACGTCCGGACGCGTCACGTTGAGGATCTCGTTGCAGCCCTCGAGGTCGGCGAAGTCGGCCAGCGTCAGGTCGAAGCCCTGCAGCATGGTGCCCATGCCACCGTCGGCGACGAGGACGCGACTGGCCAGGGCGGAACGAAGATCCTGATTCACCGGCACAGGATAGTTCTCTGGGGCTGCGGCGGCCCCATTCGGTCCGGCCGGACGCCCTGGGTAGAGTGGCTGCCATGTCTGGCCCGTCCCCGCTCCGCGATCTGAACCGGCCCGTCGTGATCGCCGCGTTCGGCGGCTGGAATGACGCCGGCGACGCGGCGACCGGCGTCCTGGACCACCTTGCGGACCTGTCCTCGGCCGAGTTGGCCTTCGCGCTCGACCCCGACGAGTTCTACGACTTCACCTCCAGCCGTCCCGTGGTCATCAACGGCGACGACGGACGCCGGATCATCGAGTGGCCCACGGTCGAGGTGCTCGTCGGCCACCTCCCGGAGCGCGACCTGGTGCTCATCGGCGGACCCGAGCCGAACTACCACTGGAGCGCCTTCTGCGCGAAGTTGGTCTCGGCGATGATGTCCGTCAAGCCGGAGCACGTCATCTTGCTGGGCTCGATGCTCGCCGACGCGCCGCATCGGCGTCCGGTGCAGATCGCGATGAACTCGACGGAGTACGAGGGCCCGACGGGCATCGTCGGCGTCCTCACCCAGGCCTGCAACAACGCCGGCTTCGAGGTGACCACGCTGTGGGCGGCCGTGCCGCACTACGTCGCCGAGCCGCCGAACCCCAAGGCCACGTTGGCGCTGCTGGGTCAGGTCGAAGACGTTTTGGACGCCACCCTGGAGGTCCGCGACCTGCCGCAGCAGGCCGCCGCCTGGGAGGGTCGCGTCAACGACCTCGCCGCGGACGATCCGGACATCCAGACGTACATCTCGACGCTCGAAGAGCACTACGACACCGACGAAGAGACCGACGTCGCCGAGGCCTTGGCGGCCGAGGCCGAGCGCTTTCTTCGGCGCCGCAACCGCTGATCAGTGCGCCCGGCAGCCGCAGCGTAGGTCGGCCTGGCCCTTGAGGGCGCGGACCACGGCGTCCGGGTCGTCCGACCGGAACACGGCCGAGCCGGCGACGAACACGTCCGCGCCGGCGTCCACGCAGCGATCGATGGTCTCCTCGGAGACTCCCCCGTCGACCTGAATCCAGATGTCGGTGCCGGACGCCTTCACGAGCTGACGTGTCCGGGCGATCTTGCCGAGCATGCCGTCCAGGAAGCGCTGGCCCCCAAAGCCGGGGTCCACGGTCATGATCAGGATCATGTCGAACTCGGTGATGATGTCGGCCAGCGGCTCGATCGGCGTCTGTGGACGCAGGCCCACGGCCGCCCGCGAGCCCAGGCTGCGCAGCTGCCGGGCCGTCCGGATCGGGGCCTGGGACGCCTCCAGGTGGAACGTCACGGACTCGCAGCCCAGCTCGGCGTACTGCGGGGCCCAGACGTCCGCGTTCTCGATCATGAGATGGATGTCGAGGAAGCGTCCGGCGTTGTTCTTGCGCAGGCACTCGATGACGGGCAGGCCGAGGGTGAGGTTGGGCACGAAGTGGCCATCCATGACGTCGAGGTGGATCGCGTCCGCGCTCGGGATGCGCGCGATCTCGCTGTCGAGCGCGGCCAGATTTGCGTTGAGGATGCTGGGATGGATGCGGTTCGCCACGCTCGCGACCCTATCGCTCGACGGTCACGCCCTGCCGAGCGGCCAGGGCAAGAAGTGGCTCGAGGGCGTCCGGCTTGACCTCGAACCGGCGAGTCTTGGCCCGGCCGATGAGGTAGTCGCTGGTCACCTTCTGGCCGTCCCGCAGGGTCATCACGACGTACCCGGCCCTGGGGCGAGACTGCCCCTTCAGCGAGGCCAGCTGCGACCACGACAGGTCGAAGCCGCCGAGTCCCTCCATCCGGACGCCCCTGGCGTCGGCCCGGACCCGTTGCCGCAGCAGGCCCAGGCCTCGCCAGAACTGCGCGATCGAGAAGAGGACGCCCGCCGCGTAGAGGGCGGTCCATGGGCTGGCCGCGTCCGCCGAGTTGACCTGCTTCACGAAAAGCAGCAGCCAGAGCGGAAGCAAGGCCAGGTAGGCCACTCCGATGAGCGGGCTGTAGAGGTCGCTGACCACCTGATCCGTCGTGTCGGGCATGAACTCAAGTCTGGCAGCAGCTCTGCGCAGGAGCTTGAAGGCTCAGTGCAGCAGCTTGAAGGCGTGGGTCCATTCGCCGTTGTTGAAGCCCCGGATGCACCACAGCATGCACAGCGCCTCGATGGCCCTCGCCGACACCGGACCACCCATGTCCTCGACCTCCCAGCCGAGCGACTCCACGAGCGGGGCGACCACGCCCTTGGCAACGTCTGGGCCGCACATGAACATGCTCGGACGCCCCTCCTGATACGTCGGATGCACCATCCGGGCCGCGCCGACGCTGTTGAAGGCCTTCACGAAGGACGCTTCCGGCGCGGCCGCGGCGAGTCGCTCCAGCAACGAGTCGCCCGTGGTGAAGAACGTCAGGACGCCGTCGACGGGCGGGGCGTCCGCGATGGGGTTCGTGGTGTCGATGACGACCTTGCCGGCGAGGTTCGAGGCCAGCGAGCGGACGAGGTTCTCAGCGACCGAGCCCTTGACCGCGAGGACCGCGACGTCGGCGTCCACGAGGAGCTCGGCGAAGGTGCCGACGGCTCCCTCCCAGCCGTCGACCGGGCCGCCGGCTCGGCTGCCGATGGCGATCTGGTGGCCTTCGTCGGCCAGGCCGTGCGCGAGCGTGCGTCCGACGATGCCGGTGCCGAGAACTGCGATCTTCATGGAACCTCCTGTGGTGTCGATCGCTGCAACGCGGGTGGCAGGCTCGACACTCCGGGTCAGTCGACGCGCAGCAACGACAGGAACATCGCGTCCGTGCCGTGCCGGTGCGGCCACAGCTGGACGTCGTCGCCGACTGCGCAGTCGGCCACGCCGGTCAGCCAGTCGGACGCCGTCAGCCGGCGGACGCGTCCGGGCCGGGCCGCGACGGCGGCGTCCACGATCTCGACCGTTTCGCGGCGGTGCGGCGAGCAGGTGACGTACGCGACGACCCCGCCCGGCGCGGCGGCATCCAGCGCCGAGTCGAGCAGGGCGCGTTGCAGCGGCACGAGGTCGTCGAGGTCCGACTCGCTGCGTCGCCAGCGAGACTCCGGACGCCGACGCAGGGCTCCCAGGCCGGTGCAGGGGACATCCGCCATGACGCGCGCGAACGCGCCGTCACGCCACGCGGGACGTGTGCCGTCGGCGCAGATCACCACCGGCGCGTGGTCGCCGCCGTAGGCGCGGAGGCTCTGCGCCACCAGGGCCGCGCGATGCTCCGAGACCTCGGACGCCAGCAACCGCTGCCCGGCGGCGATGGCCAGGCCCGCCAGCAAGGCCGCCTTGCCGCCCGGGCCGGCACACAGGTCGAGCCACGGCCCGGCCGGGGCGTCCGGACGCGCCAGGGCCCACGCCACGAGCTGAGAGCCCTCATCCTGGACGCCCGCGCGACCCTCCCGCACCGCCGGCACGTCGCCGGGATTACCCGCCCGCCGTGCTCCGAACGGGCTGTGCGACGTCCGCTCGCCGGCCAGCTCGGTCGTGTTCGCCAAGCCCGGGCGGACCACCAGGGTCGTCACCGGGGGCTCGTTGTTCGCGGCGAGGCCCGCCTCGGCCTCGTCGCCCAGCAGGTCGACGTACGCCTGTGCGATCCAGCGCGGGTGATGCGTCCGGGTGGCCAGGGCGCCGACGGCGTCCTCGCCGGCCGACAGCAGCGCGACCCACTCGTCCAACGACTTCGCTGCGACCTTCCGCAGCACGGCGTTCGTCAGGCCGACCACCTTCTCGCCGATCTCGGCTCCGGCCAGCTCAACCGTGGCGGCCACCGCCGCCCGCTGTGGGACGCGCATCGAGAGCAGCTGGTGCGTCCCCAGTCGGAGGGCGTCCAGGGCGTCCGGCTTGAGGCCGCTGCTGGGCCGTCCGGACGCCTCCGCCAGCACGCGGTCGTACGTGCCCTGAAGGCGGGACGTGCCCGACACCAACTCGGTGGCGAAGGCGGCATCGCGGGCGTCCAGGCCGGCGTCGGCGAGCCGGCGGCCGAGCTCGAGGTTCGTGTAGGCGCCCTCGGACGACACGGCGCGCAGGGTGCGGTACGCCAGGACGCGAGCCGCATCCGGACGCCGACGAGCCAGTCGCTGATGCGGCATCACGCCACCGGATCGAAGGCGAGATCGGACGCCTTGAGGCCGCGTCCCCAGTCGGCCCCGGGCATCTCCTTCTTGCCCTGGGGCAGCACTCTGATCAGCTCCAGATCGACGGTGCCGGTGCCGACCAGTAGGCGTCGACGCTCGGGGCGGAGCTGCCCGGGCTCCAGGTCACTCGACGGCAGGGGCCGGGCCAGCGCGACCTTGACCCGCTCGCCGTGCAGGGTCGTCCAGGCCATCGGATCCGGCGAGCACCCCCGGATCAATCGATCGAGGTGCTCGCCCGCTAGGCTCCAGTCCAGCCGCGCCTCGTCGACGGTGAGCTTCGGCGCCAGGGTCATGCCGTGCGTGGTTTGCTCGGTCGGCGTCCGGGAGCTCAGGTCGTCGAGCGTGTCCAGCAAGAGCCGCGCGCCTGTGTGCGAGAGCGCGGACAGCAACTCGCCGGCCGTCTCAGTACCGTCCAGTGGGTGGGTGAGCGTTCGGTAGACGGGCCCCGCATCCAGCGGACGCGTCAGACGGAACGTCGTCGCCCCCGCCACGGCGTCCCCGGCCATGATCGTGCGCTGCACCGGCGCCGCCCCACGCCAGCGCGGGAGGAGCGAGAAGTGCAGGTTGATCCAGCCGTAGGCGGGAATGTCGAGGGCCGGCTGCGTCAGCAGGTTGCCGTAGGCGACGACCGGGCAGGCGTCCGGGGCGAGGTCCGCGAGCTGAGCGAGGAAGTCCGGGTCGGACGCCTTGGCCGGCTTCAGCGCCACCACGCCGTGGTCCGCTGCCCATTCGCCCACCGGCGACGGGACAGGACGTGCCGAGCGGCCGCGAGCGGCGTCCGGTCTGGTGACGACCGCGACCACCTCGTGACCGGAGTTTGCCAGCAGCTCCAGGGACGGAAGCGCCACCTCGGGGGTGCCGGCAAAGACGAGTCGCACGACACCAACCCTAGGCCCTTCCCTGACGCACTCCGACGACGTAGCATGCACGCAACCGGGAAGCACCCGGACACCCGGAGGAGGGAGCGGCGTTATGGCAGAACTCTCTGAGAAGGTCAGGGGCTAAGAGCCCACCACATCTCACGCGAAGGCCGCCCGGCGATCACGCCCGGCGGCCTTCGTTTGTCTAGACGAGCTAGTCGATCTCTTGCGGGTCGACGGTGATTCGCACCGCGGACTCCTTCGCGCTCGACCGGCGTCCGGCTTCGGCGCGCAGGGCCGAGAGCAGGTCGGACGCCCGTGCCGGGGTCGTGCGGAGGCTGAGCCGCCAGTGCTCCTCGTCCAGCGCCAAGGGGCCGAACCGCTCCACCTGAGGGACGGCAGCGGCCACCGAGTCGAACGCGTCGACGGCTTGCCGCGAGCCCTCGACCACCACCAGCTTCGCGGCGGGTGGGAAGCCAGCCGCGCGTCGATCGGCCAGCTCGCGCTCCGCGAACCCCACCGGGTCCAGCCGGACCAGGGCCTGCAGCGCGCGGGCGTCCGCCTCCCCCACCGCCATGACGGTTCCGCCGCGGTCCGCCGGCCGGACCAGGGCGCAGACGCCAGTCCACCGCCTCAGCGCCTCCTCGGCCGCCCGCAGGTCGGCGCGGTTCAACAGCAGCCACGTGTCGAGCAGCACCGCTGCCGCGTACCCCTGGTCGGCGGTCGGCTCGGCCCCCGGAGTGGCCAGCACGAGCGCCGGCTCGTCCGGCACACTCGCCACGAGGCGTCCGGACCAGGACTCGATCACACGGGTCTGCGGGAAGGCCTTACCCAGCTCTTCGGCCGTCCGCCGGACGCCGACGCGCGGCGCCCGGAGCCGGCGTCCACCGCACTCGGAGCAGGCCCAGCCGCCCCCCACCGGACCGCACAGCGCGCAGGTCAGCCGCAGGGCCGCGTCGCCCGCCTCGCCACGGAGCAGCCGCGAGCAGCGCGGGCACCGGGCGGTCGCTCGACAGGCCTCGCAGGCGACGGTCGAGACGTACCCGGCGCGGGGCACCTGGACCAGCACCGGGCCCTGGGTCAGCCCCTGGCGGATCGCGGCGAAGACGTCGTGCGGCAGGCGTGCGGCGCGCGCGGCCGGATCGCGCTCGAGGGCCCAGTCCGTGTCGGACGCGATGCGCACCACCGGAGCGATCCGCCGGGCCTCGGCCGGCGGCAGTACCAGCGGCACGAGCCAACCGCGCTCGACCAGCGCCTGGGTCTCAGCCGTGCGCGCGTACCCCGCGATCAGCAGCGCGCAGTGCTGCTCGGCGGCCCGAAGCGCGGCGACCTCCCGCGCGTGCGGGTAGGGGGCCCGGGGCTCGGCCAGGGAATCGTTGCCCTCGTCCCACACCGCGATCAGTCCGAGGTCGGGCACCGGCGCGTAGACAGCGTTCCTGGTGCCGAGCACCAGGCGGACGCCTCCCCGCACGGCCGCCAGGAAGGCCCGATAGCGGGCCGCCGGACCAAGGTCGGCGCTGAGCGTCACGAACGAGCCGGCGCCGAAGGCCTCCGTGCAGGCGCTGGCCAGGACGGCGAGGGCCGCGGCGTCCGGGACGACCAGAACGACACCCCGGCCGGACGCCACCGTGGCGCCCGCCGCCTCCGCGAAGCCGGCCGCCCAGTCCCCCGGGGGGGCGGCGACGGGCACGGCGGTCCAGGCGGCGCGCAGGGGCCGTCCCTCACCGAGCGCGCCGAGAAACTCCGAGCCCCCCGGGTACAGAGGCAGGACGACCGGCGCCGGCGGCGTCCCCGGCTCGGGGTAGGCGACGGGGCTCGCGGACTCCGTCGCGGCATGACGGGTCGGAACCGCCATCCGCAGGACGTCGCCCAGGGTGCCCCCGTAGTGATCGGCCACCCGTCGGCACAGGGCCGCGACAGGCGGTGTGAGCACCACCTCGGGCGACAGCACCCGCTCCAGCGGACGCAACTTGTCGCCGGCGTCCGAGGTATCGGTCAGGCCCAGGACGAACCCGTCCCGCAGCTTGCCGGCGAACCGGACCCGCACCCGCACACCGGGCGCGACGGCGTCGCGATCCTTGGCCGGGACCTCGTAGTCGAAGACACGGTCGAGGTGCGGCAGCGAGACGTCGACGGCGACCTGCGCGATGAGGCGCGGCTCCGGCGAGGTCGTCATGGAGACGATCCTGCCACCCGGCCCCGACGAAAACCCGCCCGCTCAGCCGCGGACGGCCGCCGCCAAGGCCTCCGCCCGATCGGTGCGCTCCCAGGTCATGACGTCCAACTCGCGGCCGAAGTGACCGTAGTTCGTCACTTGCGAGTAGATCGGACGCAGCAGGTCGAGGTCACGGATGATCGCCGCCGGACGGAGGTCGAAGACGCTCAGCACGGCGTCGTTGATCTGCTCGACCGGAACCGTCTCGGTGCCGAAGCACTGGGTGTAAAAGCCGACCGGATGCGCCCGCCCGATGGCGTACGCCACCTGCACTTCGCAGCGGGTCGCGAGCCCAGCGGCGACCACGTTCTTGGCGACCCAGCGCATGGCGTACGCCGCGGAGCGGTCGACCTTGGAGGGGTCCTTGCCCGAGAACGCGCCGCCGCCGTGGCGGGCCATGCCGCCGTAGGTGTCGACGATGATCTTGCGCCCGGTGACGCCGGCGTCGCCCATGGGTCCGCCGATGACGAACTTGCCCGTGGGGTTGACGAACACCTTGAGATCGGGGTGCGCGATGTCGTAGCGCGCCACCACGGGATCGATGACCCGCGCCCGAATCTCGGCGGCGATCGTCGCGTGGTCGACGGACTCCAGGTGCTGGGTCGACACGACGACGGTGTCGAGGCGCACGGCCTGGTCGCCGTCGTACTCGATCGTGACTTGGGTCTTGCCGTCGGGCAGCACCCAGTCGAGCTCGCCGGTCTGCCGCACCTGGGCCAGCCGCTCCGAAAGGCGGTGGGCGATGTCGATGGGCAGGGGCATGAGCGTCGGCGTGTCGGTGCAGGCGTAGCCGAACATCAGACCTTGGTCGCCGGCCCCCTGCCGATCCAGCGGATCGACGTCGGCGGCGTCCAGGCGGACCTCCTCGGCGGCGTCCACGCCCTGGGCGATGTCGGGCGACTGCGCACCCAGGGACACCAGGACGCCGCAGGACTTGCCGTCGAAGGACGCCTCCGCGCGGTCGTAGCCGATCGCGAGGATGCGCTCGCGCGCGATGCCGGAAATGTCGGCGTAGGCCTCGGTCGTCACCTCTCCCGCCACGACGACCGTGCCGGTGGTCACGAGCGTCTCGACGGCCACCCGCGACCGCGGGTCTTGGGCCAGGAGGGCGTCGAGGACGGCGTCCGAGACCGCGTCAGCGACCTTGTCCGGGTGCCCTTCGGTCACGGACTCCGACGTGAACAGCCTGCTCATGATGTGTCTCCGGCTCAGTAGCGGTAGTGATCGGGCTTGAACGGACCAGCCACGGGGACGCCGAGGTAGTCGGCCTGCTCGTCGGTCAGGGTCGTCAGCCGGACGCCGAGGGCGTCCAGGTGCAGCCGCGCGACCTCCTCGTCCAGTTCCTTGGGCAGCGTGTAGACGCCGATGGGGTACTCGTCGGGCTTGGTGAACAGCTCCATCTGGGCCAGCACCTGGTTGGTGAAGCTGTTGCTCATCACGAAACTGGGGTGCCCGGTGGCGTTGCCCAGGTTCAGGAGGCGGCCTTCACTGAGGACGATGATCGAGTGCCCGTCCGGGAACGTCCACGTGTCGACCTGCGGCTTGATGTTCGTGCGCTTGATGCCCGGGACCTTCTCCAGCCCGGCCATGTCAATTTCGTTGTCGAAGTGGCCGATGTTGCCGACGATCGCCAGATCCTTCATGGCGGCCATGTGGTCGGCGGTGATGACGTTCACGCAGCCGGTCGTGGTGACGAAGATGTCGACCTGGCCGACGACGTCTTCGAGGCGCGCAACCTGGTAGCCGTCCATGGACGCCTGGAGCGCGCAGATCGGATCGACCTCGGTGACGATGACGCGGGCGCCCTGGCCGGCCAGCGCTTCGGCCGAGCCCTTGCCGACGTCGCCGTACCCGCAGACCAGCGCCACTTTGCCGCCGATCAGGACGTCGGTGGCGCGGTTGATGCCGTCGATCAGGCTGTGCCGGATGCCGTACTTGTTGTCGAACTTGCTCTTGGTCACCGAGTCGTTGACGTTGATCGCCGGGAACAGCAAGGCCTGAGCGCGCGCCATCTCGTACAGCCGGTGGACGCCGGTCGTGGTCTCCTCGGTGACGCCTTGGATGGCGTTGGCGAGCTCGATCCAGTTGAGGGTCGACTTCCGCAACTGGGCGAGAACGACCGAGTACTCGTGCGAATCGGACGCCGACGCCTCCGGCACCGCTCCCGCCTTGGTGAACTCCACGCCCTTGTGCACCAGCAGCGTCGCGTCGCCGCCGTCGTCCAGGATCATGTTCGGGGTCGTCCCCTCCCAGGTCAGGATGCGTTCGGTGCAGTCCCAGTACTCCTCGAGTGTCTCGCCCTTCCAGGCGAACACCGGGACGCCGCGGGGGTCTTCGGGGGTGCCGTCCGGGCCGACGACGACGGCTGCGGCCGCCTCGTCCTGGGTCGAGAAGATGTTGCAGGACGCCCACCGCACCTCGGCGCCGAGCGCGACCAACGTCTCGATCAGCACCGCGGTCTGCACCGTCATGTGGAGCGAGCCCGCGATCCTGGCGCCCGTGAGCGGCTTGGACGCCCCGAACCGCTCGCGCATCGCCATCAAGCCGGGCATTTCGCGCTCGGCGAGGTTGATCTGCTTGCGTCCGTACTCGGCCAGGCTCAGGTCAGCGACTTGGTAATCCACAACGAGTCAGCTTACCTGCAACCCTGAGGGGTGCCTTTCGGGCGGCACCTCGCTTAGCGCCCGGCGACGGCGTCCAAGATGCGATGGGCGACGACCGACTTCTCACCGGAGACGGTGCAGACCACCCCGTCGGCGTCCAGGATGACGACGTCGTTCGACGGCTGGCCGAACACGGCTCCGCCGGACACGTTGTTGAGGACCAGAAGGTCGCAGCCCTTGCGCGCGAGCTTCGCGCGACCGAGCGCCAGGAGGTCGTCCCGATCGGACGCCGTCTCTGCGGCGAAGCCGACGACGACCTGGGCGCGGGCCCGGTGGGCCGACAGGCCAGCGAGGATGTCGGTCGTCTGCACCAGGTGCAGGTCGAGCCCGTTGTCGCCGGACTTCTTGATCTTGACGTCGGACGCCGCGGCCGGGGTGAAGTCGGCGGGGGCGGCGGCCATCACGATGACGTCGGCATCCGCTGCGGCGGCTGTCATCGCGTCCGCCAGCTCACCGGTCGTGTGCGCTCGGACGAGCCGGACGCCGGACGGCAGTCCCACCTCGACGTGCGCGGCCACCAGGGTGACCCGGGCGCCGCGCAGGGCCGCGGCACGGGCGATCTCGACGCCCTGGCGTCCGGACGACGCGTTGCCGAGGAACCGCACCGGATCCAGGTGCTCGCGGGTGCCTCCCGCGCTGACGACGACGCTGCGTCCGGCCAGGTCACGGCGGCGCACCGCGGCGACGGTCGCCTCGTCGCCGAGCAGGGAGAGTGCCACGGCCTCGATGTCCTCGGGCTCGGGCAGGCGTCCAGGACCGGTATCGGCGCCGGTCAGGCGCCCGTCCGCCGGGTCGAGGACGATCACGCCACGCGACCGCAGGGTCGCGACGTTGGCCTGGGTGGCGGGGTGCAGCCACATCTCGGTGTGCATCGCCGGCGCCATCAACACGGGGCAGGACGCCGTCAGCAGCACGTTGGTGAGCAGGTCGTCCGCGCGTCCGGTCGCCGCCCTGGCCAGCAGGTCAGCCGTGGCGGGGGCCACCACCACGAGTTCGGCGGCTTGCCCCAGCGCGACGTGCGGGACGGCGTCCACACGCTCGAAGACCGACGTCGACACGGGGTGTCCGGACAGCGCCGCCCACGTGGTGGCGCCGACGAACTCCAGCGCGTTGGCGGTGGGGACGACGGTGACGTCGTGTCCAGCCTCGGTGAAGCGGCGCAGCAACAAGCAGGCCTTGTAGGCAGCGATTCCGCCCGCGACCCCGAGGAGGATGCGGCTCATGTCGGGCCGGTCAGCCCAGGTCGACCGGGTCGAACGGGTCGAGGGAGAAGTCGGGATCGGCCTCGGCGGCGGCGCGCGCGGCGGCCTCAGCCTCGGGATCGATCTGGGTGCAGTCCAGCACGTCGGCGTTGATCTCGCGGAGCGCGATCGTCAGCGGCTTCTCTTGAACCGAGGTCTCGACGAGCGGACCCACGTTCTCCAGCAGGCCCTCGCCGAGCTGGCTGTAGTACGCGTTGATCTGACGCGCCCGCTTGGCGGCGAACAGGACGAGCCGATACTTGCTGTCGACCTTCGTCAAGAGCTCGTCGATCGGCGGGTTCGTGATGCCTTCAGGAATGAGGTTGCTCAAGGATTGACCTTTGTGACGTGTGTGTGCGATAAGCCAAGCAAGCCTACCAAAGCATCTACCGTATCTCCCAAATCCTCATTCACCACCACGTGGTCGAACTCGGACGCCGCCGCCAGCTCCATCCGCGCCGTCGACAGCCGCCGATTGCGCTGCTCGGACGTCTCGGTTCCCCGCCCCTCGAGCCGCGAGACGAGCACGTCCCAGCTCGGGGGTTCGAGGAAGATCGAGCGGACGCCGGGGAGCTTCGCCTTGACCTGGCGGGCTCCCTGAAGGTCGATCTCGAGGATGACGCGGCGTCCGGCGGCGACGGCCGCCTCGACCGGCGCCACCGGCGTCCCGTAGCGATCGCGGCCATGCACCTGGGCCCACTCCAACAGGCCGTCGGTGGCGACGAGGTGGTCGAACTCGGTGTTCGACACGAAGAGATAGTCGACCCCGTCGCGCTCCAAAGGACGCGGCGACCGGGTCGTGGCCGATACCGACACCCACACGTCCGGACAGCGCAACTTCAGGGCCGACACCACGGTTCCCTTGCCGACTGCGGTCGGACCGGAGATGACCGTGATGTCACCTCTCACTTGAACTCGGCCTTCAGCCCTGCGATCTGGTGGCGACCGAGCCCACGGATGCGACGGTTGGGCGCAATGTCGAGGCGCTCCATGACGGCGGCTGCTCGCTTCTCCCCCACGCGGGGCAGTGCCTTGAGGAGGTCGACGACCTTGACGTGCGCGAGCACGTCGTCTCCCATCGCCGAGTCGAGCGCCTTGGACAAGGTGATGGCCCCCGACCGAACACCGGCCTTGAGATCGGCGCGCTGGCGGCGCGCGAGCGTTGCGGCGGCGCGCGCTGCCTGCAACTGCTCAGTGGTCAACTGCGGAATAGACACGTTTGTCTCCATCGAAAGCTGCGGGGTCTATGCAGCTGAGAACAAACCTAGCGGGTTCTCATCCGCCTGTGAACGCTACGTGGCTAGGAGATCAAGCACCCGACGGCGCAGCGCGACCGGGTCCGGACCGGCCGAAATCACCCCGCGACTCACCGACGGAAGGACGTGCCGAACGGCGTCCCCGAAGAGCCCGGGCAGGTCCTCGAGGCGTCCGCCCTGGACGCCGATGCCTGGCACGAGGATCGAACCGTTGAACTCCGAGACGTCGCAGCCCAGGTTGGCGTGGGTGCCGCCGACGACGAGGCCGATGGCGCGCGTCGGCAGCTTGCGGTTCAGCTCGGCGGCAGCGTCGATGATCTCCTGGACCACGGAGCCGTCCTCACCGAGCGCCAGCTGCACCTGGCCGCCCTCTGGATTGGACGTGCGGGCCAGAACGTAGACGCCGCGGTCGTTCGCGACGGCGCGCTCGAACGCCGGCTGCAGCGACCCGAAGCCCAGGTACGGCGAGATCGTGATGGCGTCCGCGGCCAACGGTGCGCCGTCGGCCAGGTAGGCGTCGGCGTAGGCGTCCATGGTCGAGCCGATGTCGCCGCGCTTCACGTCGAGAATGCTCAGGGCGCCGTGTGAGCGAATGTCGGCGAGCACCCGCTCCAGCACGGCGATGCCGGCCGATCCGTAGGTCTCGAAGAAGGCCGACTGCGGCTTGAGGACGGCCACCACGTCGCCGATGGCTTCGACCAGGCCGCGCGCGCAGCGCTCGAGGCCGGAGGCCGTCCGCGGCAGCCCCCAGGCGTCCAGGAGGCCGGGGTGCGGGTCGACTCCGACGACCAGGGCGCCGCGCGCCTCGACGACCGCTCTCAACCGCTGCCGGTAGGTCATGAAGCCTCCTTATGCCCTTGCCAGGGCCGCATTGATCGACCCGATCAGTGCCGGCCCGCCGTAGATGAAGCCAGTGTAGAGCTGTACCAGGCTGGCGCCGGCGTCCAGCAGGGCGGTCGCGTCCGCGGCGGTCATGATGCCGCCCGCCCCGATCACGGGCAGGTCGGTATGCCTGCACAGGTAGGAGACGACCTCGCGCGCGCGTTCGGTCAGCGGTGCGCCTGACAGCCCGCCCGCCTCGGACGCCTGCGCCTGGTCGGACGCCGCCAGGCCGTCGCGTCCGAGGGTCGTGTTGGTGGCGATCAGGCCCGCCACGCCGGCGTCCGAGGCCGCCTGCAGAATCTCGTCCAGCTGCGGCTCGGTGAGATCGGGCGCCATCTTGACGAACACCGGGACGGGCGTCCCGCCGACGGCCAGTGTCTTCGACTCCCCGACCAGCGCGGTGAGCAGGCCGGCGAGCGCTCCCCCGTCCTGGAGCGAGCGCAGTCCGGGGGTGTTGGGGCTGGACACATTGACGGCCACGTAGTCGGCGTGCGGCGCGAGGATGCGCAGGGACGTCAGGTAGTCGTCGACCGCGTCCTCGACCGGCACGACCTTCGTCTTGCCGATGGAGATCCCGAGTGGGATGCCGGCAGCACCGTTGCCGCGGAAGATGCCCCCCACCGCGAGGCGGTTCGCCAGCGCGAGCGCTCCGTCGTTGTTGAAGCCCATGCGGTTGATGAGGGCCTTCGAGTCGCGCAGCCGGAAGATGCGCGGCCTGGGGTTGCCGGGCTGAGCCTGGGCGGTCACCGTGCCCAGCTCGGCGAAGGCGAAGCCGAGGTGCTGCCAAGCCTTCGCCGCCTTGCCTTCCTTGTCCATGCCGGCGGCCAAGCCGACCCGGCCCGGGAAGTCGATGCCGGCCACCGTCACCGGCGACGCCGGCACCGAGGTCAGCGCGCGGACGGCGTCCCGCAGGCCCGGGAGGGACTGCAGCAGGCCGAGGGCCGCGATCATGTCGACGTGGATCTTCTCCGGGTCGCCGCCGTGGGCGGCGAACATCACCGGACGCAGCAGGCGCGCGTAGCCCTGCTCGACGAGGGTGGCACGGAGGGTCATGGCTTGCTCTCCAGCTCGGTGCGGACGGCGTCCGCCCAGGATTGCAGAGATCGGACGCCGACGGTGTCGGCTTGCTGCGCCTCGATGCCCTGGACGCCTGCGCCCAGGCCCTGGACGGTGGTGATGATCGGGATGGACCTCAGGACGGCCGCCGCCCGGATCGTCCAGCCATCCCGACGGGGGGCCCCGTCGGCACCTGCCCCCTGCGGCGTGTTGAAGATCAGGTCGATCTCGCCGTCCATGATCGCGTCGATGACCGTCTTGGTGCCGTCCGGGCCGGTGCCCTCGTGCGCCTTGCGGTAGACCTCGACCTCGATGCCGTTGCGGCGGAGCACCTGGGCGGTGCCTTCGGACGCCGTGATCTTGAAGCCGAGATCGGCCAGCCGCTTCACGGGGAAGATGGCATGGCGCTTGTCGCGGTTGGCGATCGACACGTACGCCGTGCCACTCATCGGAAGCCCCCCGTAGGCGGCCGTCTGGCTCTTGGCGAACGCGGTGCCGAAGGTCAGATCGAGCCCCAGGACCTCGCCCGTCGACTTCATCTCGGGGCCGAGCAGGGTGTCGACGGACGAGCCCTCTTGGGTGCGGAAGCGGTTGAACGGCATGACCGCCTCCTTGACCGCGATCGGCGCCGACTCCAGCAGGGCGCTGCCGTCGCCGTTGCGGCGCAGGACGCCGGCGCGGCGGAGATCCGCGATCGACTCCCCCAGCATGACGCGCGCGCAGGCCTTGCCGAGCTGGGTGTCGGTGGCCTTGGACACGAACGGCACGGTGCGGGACGCCCGCGGGTTCGCCTCCAGGACGTAGAGCGTGTCGCCCTGCAGCGCGTACTGAATGTTGATCAGACCCCGGACGCCGACGCCGCGGGCGATCGCCTCGGTCGAGGTGCGGATCCGCTCGATCACGTCCTTGCCGAGCGTGATCGGCGGCAGCGAGCACGCCGAGTCGCCCGAGTGGATGCCGGCCTCCTCGATGTGCTCCATGACGCCGCCGAGGTAGAGGTCGTCACCGTCGTAGAGGGCGTCCACGTCGATCTCGATGGCGTCGTCGAGGAAGCGGTCGATCAGGACGGGAGCCTCGGCGGTGATCGACGTCGAGCGCTCGATGTAGGCCACGAGGGCGGCGTCGTCGTAGACGATCTCCATGCCGCGTCCGCCCAGCACGTAGCTCGGACGCGCCAGCACCGGGTAGCCGATCGCCTCGGCGATGCTGAGCGCCTGCTTGACGTCGCTCGCCATGCCGTAGCGCGGCGCGGGCAGGCCGGCCGCGACCAGGACGCGTCCGAAGGCACCCCGCTCTTCGGCCAGGTGGATCGCCTCGGGCGACGTCCCGACGATCGGAACGCCGTTGTCCTTCAGAGCCTGCGCGAGCTTCAGCGGGGTCTGCCCACCTAGTTGCACGACGACGCCGGCCACCGGCCCGACGGAAAGCTCGGCCCGGTAGACCTCCAGCACGTCCTCAAGCGTCAGCGGCTCGAAGTAGAGCCGATCGGAGGTGTCGTAGTCGGTCGAGACGGTCTCGGGGTTGCAGTTGACCATGACGGTCTCGTAGCCCGCCCCGCGCAGGGCCATCGCCGCGTGGACGCAGCTGTAGTCGAACTCGATCCCCTGACCGATCCGGTTCGGGCCCGAGCCGAGGATCAGCACCGCCGGCTTGGTGCGCGGCTGGACCTCGGTCTCCTCGTCGTAGCTCGAGTAGTGGTACGGCGTCAGCGCCGCGAACTCGGCGGCGCAGGTGTCGACCGTCTTGAACACCGGCGTGATGCCGAGCGCCCAGCGGACGCCGCGGACGACCTCCTCGCTGCAGCCGCGGAGGCGTCCGATCTGGGCATCGGAGAGGCCTACCCGCTTGGCGCGACGCAGCACAGCCGGGGACATGGCCGGAGCCGCGGCGACGGCGTCCGCGGTCTCTTTGATGAGCAACAGCTGGTCCAGGAACCAGGGATCGATGCCGGTCGCGTCGTGCAGCCGCTCGACGGACGCTCCGGCTCGGAGCGCGCGCATGACCAGCTGGAGGCGTCCGTCATGGGGACGCGACGCGCGCTCGACCAGCTCGTCCAGGTCGTCGTCGACGACGGACGTGAAGTCGAACGGCGCCTTGGGATCTTCGAGCGAGCGCAGCGCCTTGTTGAGCGCCTCGGGGAAGTTGCGCCCCATGGCCATCGCCTCGCCCACCGACTTCATGTGCGTGGTCAGCGTGTTCTCGGCGGTCGGGAACTTCTCGAACGCGAACCGCGGCACCTTGACCACCACGTAGTCGAGCGTCGGCTCGAACGACGCGGGCGTCACCCCGGTGATGTCGTTGTCGATCTCGTCCAGGGTGTAGCCGACCGCAACCTTGGCCGCGATCTTTGCGATCGGGAAGCCGGTCGCTTTGGACGCCAGCGCCGAGCTCCGCGACACGCGCGGGTTCATCTCGATGACGACGAGGCGTCCGTTGTCGGGGTGGACCGCGAACTGGATGTTGCAGCCCCCGGTGTCGACGCCGACCTTGCGGATGACCGCCAGGGCCACGTCACGCATCGCCTGGTACTCGCGATCGGTCAGGGTCATCGCGGGCGCCACGGTGATGGAGTCGCCGGTGTGGACGCCCATCGGGTCGAGGTTCTCGATCGAGCAGATGATCACGACGTTGTCGGCCGTGTCCCGCATCACCTCGAGCTCGTACTCCTTCCAGCCCAGGATCGACTCCTCGGCCAGAATCTCGCTGACCGGCGATGCGTCCAGGCCGATGGCGGCCAGCTCGCGCAGTTCCGCCTCGTCGTGGGCGAACCCGGACCCCACGCCGCCCATCGTGAACGACGGCCGCAGCACCACCGGGTAGCCGAGCTGATCTGCGGCCGCGAGCACCTCGTCGAGGCTATGGCAGACCACCGACCGAGCCGACTCGGGGTTCACGCCTGGGATGTCGAGGGAGTCGACGATCGCCTTGAACTTCTCGCGGTCCTCGCCGGCCTGGATGGCGTCGAAGGACGCCCCGATCATCTCGACGCCGTACTTAGCCAGCACTCCCGACGAGTGCAGCGCGACGGCCGTGTTCAGGGCCGTCTGGCCGCCCAGGGTGGCGAGGATGGCGTCCGGCCGCTCGGCGGCGATCACCTTCTCGACGAACTCGGGGGTGATGGGCTCGATGTAGGTGGCGTCCGCGAACTCGGGGTCGGTCATGATCGTCGCCGGGTTCGAGTTCACCAGGACGACGCGGAAGCCCTCCTCGCGCAGGACGCGGCACGCCTGGGTGCCCGAGTAGTCGAACTCGCAGGCCTGGCCGATGACGATGGGGCCCGAGCCGATCACCAGGATCGATGAGATGTCCGTGCGGCGCGGCATGTCAGTGGGCTCCCTTGCTGCGGGCGAGAAGGTCGACGAAGCGGTCGAAGAGATAGGCCGAATCGTGGGGTCCGGCGGCCGCCTCCGGGTGGTACTGGACGCTGAACGCGCGGACCGCACCGTCGGCGTCCAGCAGTTCGAGGCCCTCGACGACGTCGTCGTTGAGGCAGACGTGGCTGACCCGTGCCTGCCCCCAACGGGTGGCCGTGGTGCCCTCGCGCGGCGCGTCGACGGCGAAGCCGTGGTTCTGGGCGGTGATCTCGACCTTGCGGGTGGCCAGGTCCATGACCGGCTGGTTGATGCCGCGGTGGCCGTATTTGAGCTTGTAGGTGCCGAAGCCGAGGGCGCGTCCGAAGATCTGGTGGCCGAAGCAGATGCCGAAATACGGCAGGCCGGCATCCAGCACCTGCTGCAGGAGGGCCATGGGCCCGTCCGCCGTGGCCGGGTCGCCGGGTCCGTTGCTGAAGAACACTCCGTCCGCGCCGACGGCGCGAACATCGTCGATGGACGCCGTCGCTGGCAGCACGTGCACCTCGACCCCGCGCTCGGCCAGCATCGTCGGGGTCATGTCCTTGATGCCCAGGTCCACGGCAGCCAGGGTGAACCTCTTCTCGCCCACCGCGGGGACGATCGCTGCGGCGTCCACCGTGACCTCGCCGACCAGGTTGGCGCCGCTCATGGCGGGCTGTTCGAGGACGCGCGCGAGCAGCCGCGCGGCGTCCAACTCGGTCGTCGAGATGCCGACGCGCATGGCGCCCCGTTCGCGCAGGTGACGGGTCAGGGCGCGCGTGTCGATCTCGGCGATGCCGACCACGCCCTGGTCGCGGAGCACGTCGTTGAGGGAGCGGTTCGAGCGCCAGTTCGACCGGACGCGCGAGAGGTCCCGGACGACGTAGCCCGCAACCCAGATCCGTCGGGACTCGTCGTCGACGTCGTTCCAGCCGGTGTTGCCGATCTGCGGGGCGGTCGCGATGACGACCTGGCGTCGGTACGAGGGATCGGTCAGCGTCTCCTGGTAACCCGTCATGCCCGTCGAGAACACGGCCTCGCCGAAGGTCTCGCCGGGGGCACCGAACGACACGCCGAGGAAGGATCGACCATCCTCCAACACCAACAATGCCGGGATCTCGTCGCCTGTCGTGGCTGTCATCGGTGTCCTTTCCCGGCGGGGCGATCAGTCGCCCGCTGGATCGTCCTCGGGGTCGTCGGTGTCGTCGTCACCCGGTTCGGCGGCGTCGTCCGCCTCGCCTCGGGCTGCCTTGGGGTACGTCTCGCGGAGCGCGCGCAGAGCCTTGCCCAGCAGCCCGTTGAGGAAGTCGGCGCTCTCGTCGGTGGACAACGAAGCGCCCAGGTCGACCGCCTGGCTCACGGCGATCTCGGGGGCCAACTCGGTGAACCACATCTCGAAGATGGCGATCCTGGCCAGGTTGCGGTCGATGCAGGGCATGCGGTCCAGCGTCCACTTGCCGGTCAGGCTGGCCGCGATGACGCCGTCGATCTGATCGCGCTCGGCGCAGACGCCCTCGACCAGATGCCGGGTGAACTCCCGCACGGGCGGTTCGGCCAACTCGACGCGCTCGGCGAGGGTGGCCAGGGCGTCGTCGCCGCGCAGATCCGACTCGAACAGGATGTCGAGCGCGCGCTTGCGCGCCTTCGACCGGGTGCCCCCGGCCCCGCGTTTGACCGGCGCGTCAACCACCTCAGACACGACCGAGATACGAGCCGTCCTCGGTGCGGACCTTCACCCGAGTGCCCGACTCGATGAACAGGGGAACCTGGATCTGCTTGCCCGTCTCGAGGGTCGCAGGCTTGGTGCCGGCCGAGGAGCGGTCGCCCTGCAGCCCGGGCTCGGTGTAGGTGATCTCGAGTTCCACCGACGGGGGCAGGTCGATGTAGAGGGGGTTGCCCTCGTGCGTGGCGACCGTGGCCATCATGTTCTCGAGCAGGTAGTCCTTGCCGTCGCCGACGACGGCGTCCGGGATCGGGAGCTGCTCGTAGCTGGTGGCGTCCATGAACACGAAGGCTTCGCCGTCGTGGTACAGGTACTGCATCTCGCGGCGGTCGACGGAAGCGCTCTCGACCTTGGTGTCGGAGTTGAAGGTGCGGTCGACGACCTTGCCGCTCAGGACGTGCTTGAGCTTGCTGCGGACGACCGTGTTGCCCTTGCCCGGCTTGTGGTGCTGGAACCAAATGACGGCCCACAGCTGACCGTCCAGGTCGAGAACCGTGCCGTTCTTCAGGTCGTTCGTCGAGATCTGAACCATCCGCGTGCCTTCCTCCAGTACTCCGACGCCGGAGTCTACCGAGAATGTCGCGAGGTCGAGAAACCGGCCCCGACTGTGAACCGGTGACGGGCTCAGCCGAGGAGTCCGTGATCGCGGGCGCGTGCCAAGGCCTCGGTGCGGTTGCCGGCGCCCAGCTTGGAGTACGCGTGGACGAGATGCGTCTTCACCGTCGCCTCCGAGATGAACAGCGCCTTGGCGACCTCGCGATTGGTCCGGCCCAGCGCGACCTCGCGCAGGACGGCCAGCTCGCGCTCGCTCAGGTCCGGGACGCCCTTGGTCATCCGGTCGCTCACGCGTCCGAGGAGCTCCGGTGTTAGGACGAGGCGTCCGGCGATCGCGTCCCGGATGCCGTCGGCGATCGCCTCGGCGGGAGCGTCCTTCAACAGGTAGCCCGCCGCCCCGGCCATCACGGCGCGGACGATGTCGCTGTCGTTGTCGAAGGTGGTCAGGATCAGCACCGCGGGCGGGTCCGGGAGCGCCCTCAGGGCGGTCGTCACCTCGACGCCGTCGATGCCGGGGCCCAGGCGAAGGTCGCACAGGACCAGGCTGGGACGCACGTCGTCGACCATGGCCAGCGCCTCCTCACCGGACGCGGCCGACGCCACGACCTGCAGGTCCGGCTCGCCGCTCAGCAGGGCGGCCAGGCCTCCTCGGATCACCGGGTGGTCGTCCACCACCAACACGCGGATCATGGCGTCACCCGCCGCGACAAGGGCAGATGCGCCGACATGGCGGTACCTTCGCCGGGGGCGCTTTCGATCTCCAGCCCGCCGCCGAGGACGCCCAGCCGCTCCCGCAGTGCCCGGAGCCCATAGCCGCCCGCCAGGGTCGGCTCCCCTGAGACCTGGCTGGGATCGAAGCCACGCCCGTCGTCGACCACGTCGATGCGAACCTCGTCCTGCGCCGCCACGAGCGACACGTGCACCTGGGACGCCGCAGCGTGCGTCTCCACGTTGGCCAGCAGCCCCTGCGCCGCCCGGAGCAGCGCCACCTCGGTGCCCGTGTCGAGGCGGGGCAGGTCCGGGTCAATATCAAGGTGGACCTCGAGTCCGGTCTGCCGCAAGCGGTCGGCCAGCCTGGCCAACGGGGCACGCAGCCCGGAGCCGGACAGGTCCTCGGGGGCCAGCGCGTAGACGACCGACCGCACCTCGGCCAGGTTCTCCAGGGCGGCCCGTTCGATGCCTGCCAGCGCGGACGCCGAGCCCGCGGCGTCCGGCTGCTTCTGCCCTGCTCGCGCCAACATGACGATGGACGAGAAGCCCTGGGCGAGCGTGTCGTGCAGGTCGGCCGCCAGCCGGGCCCGTTCGGCCTGGACGCCCGCGAGGCGCTGGGCTTCGGCGACCTCAGCGGACAGCCGGTCGGTCTCAGCTTGGGCCTTGAGTACGGACGCCAACAGCGCCCGACTGCGTCGCGCCTCCGCCTCGATCAGGACGACCCCGCGCGACAGCCCCAGCGCCACCACCGCCCCGACCAGCGGGCCAACCACCCCCGCCGTGGTCGTGGGGCCCTGAGCCAGCACGACCAACGTCACGCTGACCGCACCGACCGACAGTGCCAGCGGCAGGGGCAAGAGTTGGCCCATCGCCAGCCAGACGGGGAAGGCGACCCAGCTGAAGTCAGGCGAGAGGAGCGTGAGCCCGTGCACGGCCGCGAGCACCAGCAGCACCCACACGACACGCCCCCGGGCGCCCAGTCGGCGGTGCACGACGAGCCCCCCGACGAAGAGCGCGCCCGCGGCCACAGCGGCCACGGGCGCGAGCGACGAGCCGGTGCGCGCCGACGAGGCCGCCGCCAGCGCCAGCAGCACCACGACGAGGACGGACTGGCCGATCTCCAAAGCGGTCAGCGCAGCGGACCGCGTGGCGTGACGCACGGCGTCCGGCATGTCGATCTCCTGGGTCGTGGTCAGCTCACGCTAGCGGGTGCGACCTCCGCGGCCGGCGTCGGGGTGGAACCCAGACCCTTGCGGACGATCAGGAAGAGGACGACGAACGATCCGGCCAACAGGATGTGGCCCAGCCCGGACACCCCCGCGACCGCCTTGTGGTTCGCGAGCTCGTTGCCGAGGACCTGGAGCGTGCCCTTGGTGACGAGCATGCCGAACGTCAGTGCGAGACCGGCGTTCCAGAAGCCCAAGAGGTAGCCCAACCGCTCGTCGGTGGCCAGAGAGAAGACGCGGGTCAGGATGAGGACGATCAGCAGCATCACGGTGCCGAGCACGAGAGCGTGGGTGTGGGCGACGGCCAGCTGCGTCTTGCCCGTGAACTCCAGCGTGCGGGTCAGCTCGCGGTAGCCGAGCCCCGACAGCAGCCCCAGCACGGTCCAGATGGCGGCCGAGTTGAAGATGCGCCGCTCGATGGTGGTGGTCATGGTGGTTTCCTTTCGTAGAGGTTCAGCGGACCATCGAGCTGGCCATGCCGGTGAAGTACGGCACGAGCCAGATGGCCCAGACGATGAGCGAGAAGCGGTGGAAGGTGGCCTTCTCGGCGGCCCGGTTCCGGATCAGGACGACTAGAGCCCACAGCAGGTGCACGGCCATCAGGACGAGTGCGAGGGCTCCCGTGACGGCCATCATCGACTGCAGGACGCCAGCGGTCCCGTCCTTGACTGCGGTGCCCGCGTTCTGGATCAGGGACATGACATACGTGCCGGACGCGTCCGCTGAGAGGCCCAACGCGAACAGGACCGAGTGGGTGGGCGCCAGGACGCCAGTGCGGTGCTCGGCCCACACGCCCGCCGTGTAGCAGGCAAGGGCGGCGGTGATGAGCAGGATCGCGGTCAGGAGCATGTCTCCAGCATCGTCGCGACGCAGTGTCGCGATCCACCCGGGGGCATCGTCCTTTCGGTTGAACTCAGCCGCGGTCGACGGGCGCCGCGAAGCCGAGCTGGTGCTCGGCCCGGATGCCGGCCACCAGTTCCTCGCGGGCTGCCGCATGCGGCACCGAGATCTGGGTCATCGCGGACGCCAGCGCCTCATCCTGGGCGCCGCCGCGCTCGCTGAGCCCGGCGATGACCGAGCCCAGGAACTCCGTGGACTTGTTCTGCGACAGCTTTCCCTTGCCGAGCACGCGGGTCAGCTTCAACTCGATGCCCACGATGGAGCGCAGCATGAGCTCCATGGACCGCTCGTCGACCTGGTCGACGTCGTACCCATGGGACGCCGACAACCGGGCGACCTTCGACCGGCACCACGCGGCGTCGTCATGAACGATCAGCTGACCGTACGCGTGAACGGTGACGTAGTTCCACGTCGGCACCTCGGCGCGCTCCGGGTAGCCGGGGAACCAGGTGGGCGACACGTAGGCGTCCGGACCCGAGACGATCGCCAGGACCTCGCCCAGCGGCGTCCTCTTCCACAGGTCGTTCGTGCGCGTCACGTGCGCGACCAGGGAGCCGAGCCCGCCGTCGGCGTCCGCCTCGTAGGAGACGGGCAGCAACGTCGCCTCCGGCCCCTCGGGATAGGCGGCGACGACCTCGGCCGTGACGGCCGAGGTCAGCAGCTCGCTGACGCGTTCCGGTGCCAGCTCGAAGTGCTTGGCGATGTACACAGATCTACCTCGTGATCTCGTCGTACGCCGTGGCCAGGGCGGCTTCGTCCGGGGCCACAGCAATGAAGGGGTCCGCGACGCCGTCGAGCAGCACGAAACGGACGGCGTCGCCGCGGGCCTTTTTGTCGAGGTTCATCGTGGCACGCAGGTCGGCCCAGGCGTCGGACTCATAACTGATCGGTAATCCGACCGACGTCAGGATGGCTCGGTGGCGCTCGACGTCGGACGCCGACAGGTGTCCGAGCACGTGGCTCAGGGTGGCCGCGAAGTTGAGGCCGACGGCGACGGCGTCCCCGTGCCGCCAGGTGTAGTGCTCACGCTTCTCGATGGCGTGGGCGAGGGTGTGGCCGTAGTTCAGCAGCTCGCGTCCGACCTGCTTGCCCACCGAGGTCGCCTCGCGCAGATCGGCCGACACCACGGACGCCTTGACCGCGATCGACCGCTCGATCGCCTCGGCCAACGCCGGGGAGGCCGAGTCGAGCATCGCGGCCGGGTCGGCCTCGAAGAGCTCCAGGGTGCGCGGATCGGCGATGAAGCCGTGCTTGATCATCTCGGCCAGCCCGCCGCGGAGTTCGTCGATGGACAGGGTCGCGAGGGCGTCCAGGTCGGCCACTACGGCGGCTGGCTCCCAGAAGGCGCCGACGAGGTTCTTGCCCTGCGGCAGGTCGATGCCGGTCTTACCGCCGACGGCGGCGTCCACCATGGCCAGCACGGTCGTCGGGACGCTCACGTACCGCACCCCCCGCAGCCAGCTGGACGCCACGAAGCCGGCCAGATCGGTGGTCGCGCCACCGCCGACGCCGACGACGGCGTCCGAGCGAGTGAAGCCCGCATCGGCGAGAGCCTCCCAGACCGATGCCAGGACGGACGCGGTCTTCGCGGCCTCGCCGTCCGGCAGGACGATCGGGATGACCTCGCCCGCGATGCCGGCCGTCCATCGCGCCACCTCGTCGGCCAGGACGGGCGGGTGCAGCACGGCGACCTTGGCGCAGCCCGCGACGGCGTCTGCTAGGCCGGCCACCGCACCGTGCCCGACGGTGACGTCGTACGGCCGCTCGGCGTTCACTCGGATCGTCTTCATACGGACGCCTCCGCCGCCGCCGCGATCAGCTGGGCCTTGGCGTCCGCGTCGTCGCCGTCGGCGTCCACGATCTGATCGGCGAGGCGCGCGTAGGTGGCGCCCCGGGCGTCCAGCATCCGGGTCAGCTTCGCGACGAGGTCGTCGTCATTCAGCAGCGGACGGTCGCCGTGGCCGGCAACCCGGGACGCCGCGACCGCAGGCGAGACGCGGAGCCACACCACGTGGACGCCGCGCAGGGCATCGGCGATGGCGGGCGTCATCGGCGCTCCCCCGCCCAGGGAGACGACCGTCCGGGGGCGTCCGAGGGCCTCGACGCAGACGTCGGACTCGGCGGCCCGGAAGGCGGCCTCGCCGTCCGTGGCGAAGATGTCGGCAATCGTGCGGCCCTGGCGGCGCTCGACCTCGGCGTCCACGTCGAGCAGGTCGACGCCGAGGCGGGCGGCCAGCGTCCGGCCGATCTTCGACTTGCCGGCCCCCGAGATGCCGATCAGCGCGATGGTGCGGCTCACCCCAGCCCACGCTCCGCGAGGCGGGCCAGGTAGGCCTGGTAGTTGCGGCGCGCTTCCTCCACCGAGTCTCCCCCGAACTTCTCCAACGCGACCTCCGCGAGGACCAACGCGACCATCGCCTCGGCGACCACGCCGGCCGCCGGGACCGCGCAGACGTCCGAGCGCTGGTGGTGCGCCTGGGCCGGCTCGTTGGACGCCACGTCGACCGTGCGCAACGCCCGGGGCACCGTGGAGATGGGCTTCATGATCGCCCGGACGCGCAGCAGTTCGCCGGTGCTCATCCCGCCCTCGGTGCCGCCCGAGCGGTTGCTCAGCCGCACCGGACCATGCTCGGAGGGCACCATCTCGTCGTGCGCGAGCGAGCCGCGGGTCGACATGTCGAAGCCGTCACCCACGGCGACGGCCTTGATGGCCTGGATGCCCATGAGCGCGCCAGCCAGCCGAGCGTCGAGGCGCCGGTCGCCCTGGATGTGCGATCCCAGACCGGCCGGGACGCCGTAGGCCAGCACTTCGACGATGCCGCCCAGGGTGTCGCCGTCGGCCTTGGCGGCCTCGACTTCGGCGAGCATGGCGTCGGCCACGGCCTCGTCGAAGCAGCGCACCGGATCGGCGTCGATCGCCGCCTGATCGTCCGGGGTCGGACGGACCTGCCCGCCGGACGCCACCGCCCCCAACTGCACGACGTGGCTAACCACCCGGATGCCGAACGCCTGGTCGAGGAAGTTCCGGGCGATCTGCCCGATGGCGACCCGGGCGGCGGTCTCGCGGGCCGAGGCCCGCTCGAGGATGGGCCGCGCCTCGTCCCAGTCGTACTTCTGCATGCCGGCCAGGTCCGCGTGGCCCGGACGCGGGCGCGTCAGGGCGGCGCTGCGCGCCTGAGCGGCCAGCTCCTCGGGGTCGACCGCGTCGGGCGACATCACGGTCTCCCACTTGTCCCACTCGGTGTTGTTGATCACCACCGCGATCGGCGAACCCAGCGTCTCGCCATGCCGGACGCCGGTCATCAGCGTCACCTCGTCGCGCTCGAACTTCATGCGCGCCCCGCGCCCGACCCCGAGGCGGCGCCGCGCGAGGGCGTCCGAAATCTCGTCGGTCGAAATGGCCACGTGCGCCGGAAGCCCCTCGATCGTGGCGATCAACGCGCGTCCGTGGGACTCCCCCGCGGTCAGGTAACGAAGCATGAGGGTCAGTCTGTCACGGCGTCCGGACGCGTCCTCGACGCGTCCGAGGGGACGCCTAGGCGCACTTCTTCTTGTTCTCCGGCGATGCCAAGCACCACGCCTGCAGTTCCGCGCGAGCCGCGTTGTGCTCGGCGTCCGTCACCGAGAACTTGGTCTCGCCCGTGTCCAGGTTGATGGGCACGAAGAACATCCAGTCGCCGGCTTCCGGGTTGAGCGCGGCCGACAGGGCCGCCTCGGCTGGCGCCGAGATCGGTGTGGGTGGCAGCCCCTTGACACAGTAGGTGTTGTACGGACTCGGGTTCTTTTTGCAGTCGCGCTCATCGGCGGTCGTCCAGACGGTGCCGGTCTTGTTCACCGAGTACGCCACCGTCGAGTCGAACTGGAGCTGCACGCCCTTCGCCAGGCGGTTGTAGATGACGCGGGCGACCTTGGCACGGTCCTCGGCGCGGAAGACCTCTTTCTCGATGATGCTGGCGACGATCAACGCCTTGTAAGCCTTGGTGTTCTCGGTGTCCTTCGGGTCGCCGAAGCTGAGCGCCTGGGCCTTGGTCTTGAAGTCCAGCCGCGCCATGACGGCGTTGAAGTTGCCGGCGATCGCCTTGGTCTGCGCCTCCAGGGTCGCGCCGTCCTGGACGTCGTACTTGTCGGGGAACAGCAGGCCCTCGAAGGCCACCGGGCCCGCCGCGCCCGTCGGGGACACCCAGGCGGGATAGCCGTAGTCGTTCGGGCGCGCCTTGGTGGTGAGGAATGCCTTGACGTCGGGTGCGGGCAGCTTCATGCCCTTGGCTAGGACGTCGACCAGCTGCGGGTCGATGCGCCAGCCCTCGGGGACGCTCATCCAGTTGTGGATCGCCCGGGTCGGATCGACCAGCTGCTGCAGCGCCGTCAGCGACGGCACCTCCTTGGCCAGCTTGAACTTGCCGGCTTGGACCTTGCCCCACAGGTCCGGACGGGTCAGGGCGGTGTCCTGGAACTTCTTGGCGTCCTTGATCACGCCGCCGTCGGCCAGGATCTTGCCGATCTGCAGCGCCGTGGAGCTCTTCGGGATGACCACCTGAGTCTCACCCGTGCCGGCTCCGACGTAGTCCTTGGCGGTCTTGGCCCCCATGTAGAACTCGTAGCCCTTGGCCGCGACGAGCGCGCCGCCGGCGCCCAGGACGGCCAGTGCGAGCAGGACCGCGGCCCAGCCCTTGGCGCGCCGCTTGATCTCGTCGGTGTTCCACTGCCCCGTGTCCGGATCGCGCAGCGGTTCCACGTCGCTGTACCTGTGACTCCGCATCAGCTTGGCGTCCTCTCGCTCACCTGTTCCCCCGCAGCCCGTCCAGTATGCCTTTCGACGTCCAGGGCATGGTCAAGGATCGCCACCGCCGCCGCCTGATCGATGACGGACCGTTGCTGTTTGGCGCTCCGTCCGGCTGACCGCAGGTTCGCCGCCGCACTGACGGTGGTCAGCCGCTCGTCGACCAGCCGGACGCCGACGCTCGGGAACAGCGCCGCGACCCAGGCCGCCTTCTCCCGGACACCTGCCGCCGCCGCCCCCTCGACGCCCTTGAGGTGCCGTGGCAGGCCGAGGACGATCTCCATGGGGTCGTACTCGGCGACGATCCGCTGCAGTTTCGCCTTGACGGCACTCAGATCGGACGCCGACGCGATCGTCTCCACGGGGTACGCCAGAGTGCCGTGGGCGTCGCAGGCAGCGACACCGATCCGGGCCTGCCCCCAGTCGAGGGCCAGCCGGACGCCGACGCGGAAGCCCGCGCCCGCGGCGTCCGTCATCCGGCCAGGGCGGCGCGGACCGCGGCGAAGGCGTCCGCCGCACCTGCCCCGTTGCTGCCGCCACCCTGGGCGATGTCGTCCTTGCCGCCGCCGCGTCCGCCGAGCTTCTCGGCCGCGACGCCCACGAGGACGCCCGCTTTGGCACCAGCGGCGCGCGCGGCGTCGTTGGTGACGACGGTCACAACGGGCTTGTCGTCGGTGCCGCCCACAAGGGCGACGACCGAGGCGTCCGACCCGAGCCGCTCGCGCAGGTCGATGCCGAGCGTCCGCAGGTCGTTGCCGCCGACGCCGCTCAGCTGCCGGGCGACGAGCCGGTAGGAGCCGACGGTCTCAGCCGATGCGGCCAGGGCCGCGGCGTTGCCGAGGAGCTCCTTGGCGCGCAGGTCCGCGACCTCCTTCTCGGCGGCCTTGAGCTGGGCGACCATGCGGCCGACGCGGTCCTCGAGTTGCTCCGGCTGGGCCTTGAGCAGGTCGGCCAGGGTCGCGACGAGCGCGCGCTCCTTCGCGAGGTGCGCGAAGGCGTCCTTGCCGGTCAGCGCCTCCACGCGCCGGACGCCCGACCCGATGGACGACTCACCCAGCAGGGTGAGCATCCCGATCTGAGCGGTGTTCGTGACGTGGGTGCCGCCGCAGAGCTCGCGGCTGAAGGGTCCACCCATCTCGACGACGCGCACGACGTCGGGGTACTTCTCGCCGAACATCGCCATCGCCCCCAACGCCTTGGCGTCGGCCAGCGACATCTGGGTGTCGGTGACGTCGTAGCCGGCGTCGATGGCCTCATTGGAGAGGCCCTCGAGCTCCTCGCGCATGCCCTTGGACAGCCCCGCGTTGGCGTTGAAGTCGAACCGCAGGTAGCCCGGCTTGTTGTACGAGCCCGCCTGGACCGCCGTGGGTCCGAGGATCTTGCGCAGCACCGCGTGCACGATGTGGGTCGCCGAGTGGGACGCCGCACCGTGCCGCCGCGCGACCGGGTCGACGCTGGCGAGCAGGGTGTCCCCGGGCCGCACCTCGCCCTCGCCGACGAGCACCTTGTGCGAGATGAGGCCATCGACCGGCTTCTGCACGTCCAAGACGTCCAGCTGGACGCCGTTGGCCGTCAGGATGCCGCTGTCGGCGTCCTGACCACCGGACTCGGCGTAGAAGGGCGTCGCGTCCAGGACGATCTCGACGATCTCACCGGGATGCGCGGCGTCCACGAGGCGTCCGCCCGAGACGATGCCGAGGACGCGGCCCTCGGCGCTCAGGTCGCTATAGCCCACGAATCGCGACTCGCCGGCCCGGCGCACGTCGGTGAAAGCCGCCGTGTCGACCGCGCCGCCCTTCTTGGCGCGGGCGTCCGCCTTCGCGCGGTCCTTCTGCTCCTGCATGAGGCGCTTGAAACCGTCCCGATCGACGTCCAGGCCCTGCTCGGACGCCATCTCGAGCGTCAGGTCGATCGGGAAGCCGTAGGTGTCGTGCAGTTGGAACGCCCGCTCGCCCGACAGCACGGACGCCCCCGCGCCCTTCGCCTGGGACGCCGCCGCCTCGAAGATCTGCGTGCCCGCGGCCAGGGTGCGCCGGAAGGCGTCCTCCTCGGCGTAGGCGTTGGCCGAGACGCGGTCCCATTCCTTCAGGATCTCGGGGTAGGACGCGCTCATCAGGTCGCGCGACACCGGCAGCAAGGCGGGCAGCACCTTGGACTCGACCCCCAGCAGACGCATGGACCGGATCGAGCGGCGCAGCAGGCGGCGCAGCACGTACCCACGCGCCTCGTTGCCCGGCGCGACACCGTCGGTCATCAGCATCAGCGCGCTGCGGATGTGGTCGCCGACCACGCGCATCCGCACGTCGTCGTCACGATTCTCGCCGTAGACCTTGCCCGCGAGTTCGGCTGCCTTCTCGATGACCGGGAAGATCTCGTCGATCTCGTACATGTTGTCCTTGCCCTGCAGCAAGTACGCGATGCGCTCCAGGCCGGCGCCCGTGTCGATGTTCTGGCTGGGCAACTGGCGGGCGATGTCGAAGTCGTCCTTGGCGCGGACGGCCGAGAGGTCCTCCTGCTGGAAGACCAAGTTCCAGATCTCCAGGAAGCGGTCCTCGTCCACGACCGGGCCGCCGTCGGCGCCGAAGTCAGGGCCGCGGTCGACGTAGATCTCGGAGCAGGGGCCACCCGGACCGGGCACGCCCATGTTCCAGTAGTTGTCCTTGAGGCTGCGGCCCTGGATCCGCTCGTCCGGGATGCCGACCGCACGCCACAGCTCACGCGCCTCGGCGTCCCCCTCGGGGTAGTCGGGGTGGTAGCCGGGACCGAGCACGGTGACCCAGATCTTGTCGGGGTCGAAGCCGAAGCCGCCTTCGCTCTGCGGACCGGTGACCAGCTTCCAGGCGAACTCGATGGCGCCCGCCTTGAAGTAGTCGGCGAAGGCGAAGTTGCCGAGCATCTGGAAGAACGTGCCGTGGCGGGTCGTCTTGCCGACGTCGTCGATGTCGAGCGTCCGGACGCACTTCTGGCACGTCGCCACCCGAGGTGCGGGCGGCGGCTCGGCGCCGACGAAGTAGCTCTTGAACGGCACCATGCCGGCGTTCACGAACAGCAGCGTCGGATCGTTGTAGACCAACGAGGCCGAGGGCAGGATCTTGTGCCCGTTGCGCTCGAAGAAATCGAGAAAGCGGCGGCGGATCTCGGCCGTCAACATGTCGGTGCCCTCTTTCGTGTCTGCTGTGGACGCCGTGCGTCCGGCTGCGCCGTGGCTGAGCGCGGAACAGCCTGCCTGAGCGTAGTGCACGCGGCTTCAACGACGTTCGTCACGACTTCAACGCTCCTTCGTCGGACGCCATTCCTCGACTCAGTCCCGATGGCGGCCGAGGAGGCCGTCGATCACCGGGAGCCGCTCGGAGATCTGCGCCTCAGCGCCGTGCTGCGTCGGGCGGTAGTAGACCGCGTCAGCCAGGTCGTCCGGCAGATAAACCTGCGCCGCGACCCCGTGCGGGTGGTCGTGGGCGTACTGGTAGGCCACGCCGTGGCCGAGCTTCTTCGCTCCCGCGTAGTGGGCGTCCCTCAGATGAGGCGGGACGGCGCCGCCCTTGCCGGCCCGCACGTCGGCGGCGGCCTCGTTGATGGCGACAACGACGGCGTTCGACTTGGGCGCGGTGGCGCAGGCGATGACGGCGTGGGCCAGGTTGATCTGCGCCTCGGGCATCCCGATCAGCTGGACGGCCTGAGCGGCGGCCATGCACAGCGGTAAGGCGCTCGGCGCCGCCATGCCGATGTCCTCGCTGGCCAGGATCACCAGCCGCCGCGCGATGAAGCGGGGGTCCTCGCCGGCCTCCAACATCCTCGCCAGGTAGTGCAGAGCGGCCTGCACATCGGAGCCCCGCAGCGACTTGATGAACGCGCTGATCACGTCGTAGTGCTGGTCGCCGTCCGCGTCGTAGCGCAGGGCCGCCCGGTCGACGGCCTGCTCGACGACCTCCGGTGTGATCTCGGTCAGGCCCTGGGCGGACGCCGACGCCGCGGCCTCCTCCAGGTAGGTCAGCACCCGGCGAGCATCACCACCGGCCAGCTGGACGATGGTCGAGCGCGCGTCATCGGTGAGGGAGTACTGGGCTCCGTCCGGCGTGGCCAGCCCGCGTTCGTCCGTCAGCGCCCGGTCGATCAGGACGCCGATGTCGGCGTCCGTCAGCGGCTTGAGGGTGAGCAGGAGGCTGCGCGAGAGCAGCGGCGAGATCACCGAGAAGGACGGGTTCTCGGTGGTGGCGGCGATGAGGGTGACCAGCCGGTTCTCGACGGCTGGCAGCAGCACGTCCTGCTGGGCCTTGTTGAAGCGATGCACCTCGTCGACGAACAAGACCGTGGCCCGCCCACGGGCCAGCTCGCGCCGTGCGGCGTCCAACTCGGCGCGGACCTCCTTGACGCCGGCCGTGACGGCCGACAGTTCGACGAACCGGCGGTTCGTGGCGCGCGAGACCACGGACGCGATCGTCGTCTTGCCGACGCCAGGCGGACCCCAGAGGAAGACCGACATCGGCTGGCCGTCGGCGAGCCGCCGCAACGGCGAACCCGGCGCCAGCAGGTGCTGTTGCCCCACGATCTCGTCGATCGTCTGTGGCCTCAGGCGCACCGCCAAGGGCAGGTGGCCGTGGTCCGCGCTCGACAGCGACCCACCGCGCGCGGGGGCGTCCGCGAGGTCGGGGTTGCCGAACAGGTCCGTCACGCGTCCGACCGTACAACGTCCCTACGACAGGACAGCATCCGTCGACCCTGTCGACCGGCCGTCGATCGCCCACCTGAAACTCGTTGGCGATTCGACTTGTCTAGCGTGTTACTTTCGATATATCGTTATGGCAACGCACGAAAGGAACTCATCATGAGGAACGCACCTTGGGGCTCGCAATGGCCCACGACAGACACCGGACGCCGTGGGCGTCCGTTTGACGGGGCCGAGCCCCATCACCACCATCGCGGCGACGGCTGCGGGCCGCGCATGCAGACCGAGGGCCCGGGCGGCCAGGTTCCCGGCGACCGCGACGGACGCCGCGGCCGAGGCGAGGGACGCGGACCGCGTGGACCCCGCGGGTTCGGCGGATTCGGACCCATGGGTCCGATGGGGCCGATGGGTCCCGGCGGCTTCGGGCCGGGCGGTCCCGGCTTCCCGGGCGGCCCCGGCGGACGCCGCGGGCGGGCTCGGCGCGGTGACGTGCGCCAAGCCATCTTGGCCCTGCTCGCCGAACAGCCGATGAACGGCTACCAGATCATCCAGACGCTTGCCGAGCGCACGAACGGGGTCTGGAAGCCGAGCCCCGGCGCGATCTACCCCGCGATCAGCCAGCTCCTCGACGAAGCGCTGATCGAGAACCACGAGGCGGAGGGCTTCAAGGGCTTCCGGCTCACCGGGGCCGGAGCAGCGGCAGCCGCCGAGGTCACGGTCAAGCCGTGGGAGGCCGTCAACGCCGAATCCGGCCACGACGCCGAGGGTGCTGCGGAGATGTGGCAGGCCTTCGCTGGCCTCGGCGCGGCGCTGAAGTCGGCCACCGTCGCCGGCTCCCCCGGCCAACTCGCCGATGCCGCCGCGCTCCTCCACGAGACGCGCCGCAAGCTCTTCGGCATCCTCGCCGAGCAGCCGCGCGAGACCAACTAGCGCCAAGCAAGTGGGGGCCCGGCCGATCGGCCGGGCCCCCTTTGGCATTCCCCGTCCCGGCGCTGAGCCGCGGGCTGGCAACCACCTCGCGACCCGGTCCGGGTCAGGTTCTCGAGTACAACGCCTCGACGTGCGTCCGGGCGGCGGCCAGCAGGGCGTCCCTGCGGACCTTCATCGTGGGCGTGAACGTGCCGTGGACGGGATCGGTGTCGGCGACGACCGCAGCGAACGCTTTGACCTGCTCGGCGCGCGACACCCGAGCGTTGGCCCGGTCGACGATGCGCTGCAGCCTCGCCTGCAGCTCGGGAGACGGCACCCGGACGCCGCCCGGGCCGGCCGCCATCGACTCCAGCTGAGCCGCCAGGGCGTCCAGCTTGTGGCGGGCCGCCCAGGCGCTGACTTCGGCGCGCTCCAGCAGCAGCAGGGCGGCCAGGAACGGACGCCCCTCCCCCACCATGACGGCGTTGGCCACAAGAGGGTGCGCGCTGACAGCCTCTTCCCACGGCTCGGGTGCCACGTTCTTGCCGCCCGCGGTCACCAGGATGTTCTTGGCCCGACCGGTGAGGATCAGCCGCCCGTCGGCGTCCAGCCGCCCGAGATCGCCGGTGCGGAACCAGCCGTCGACGAAGGCGTCGGCGTCCAGCGCCTTGTTGCGATACCCCGGGGCCACCCCGAGCCCGCGGACCTGCACCTCGCCGTCGTCGGCGATCCGCACCTCGGCGCCCGGCACCGGACGCCCGACGGTGCCGGGACGGATGTCCGAAGGCAGGTTGCCCGTCACGGGCGCGGTGGTCTCGGTGAGGCCGTAGCCCTCGATGACCGGAAGGCCGGCGCCCCAGAAGAAGCGCGCCAGGTCGGCGTCCAGGGGCGCGGCGCCGGACAGCAGGTACTGGACGCGTCCGCCCAGGACGCCCCTGATTCGCGCGTAGAAGAGGCGTTCGAACAAGGCATGCCGGACGCGCAGGCCCAGCGGCGGGCGGCGTCCGGGCTCGTCCTGGGACGCCTCCAGGTGCTGGGCCCAGTCGACGGCGGTCCGGCGCGCGGCGGCGAACGCGCCGCCCAGGCGCGCGTCGAGCGCGCGGCGACCGACGGCGTCCGCGATCTTCTGCAGCAACCGCGGCGCGACAACGACGAACGTCGGACGCGCCTTCGAGAACGCGGACGCCACGGTGGACGGGTCGCTGTGGTGGAGGACGCGCATCCCGGACGCCACCGCCGCGACCTGCAACGCCCGGGCCAGGATGTGCGCGAGGGGCAGGACGATCACCGTGTTGGCGCGGTCGTGCACCACGTCGGCGTAGGCGTGGGCGATCTGCTGGACGAGTCCGACGAGGTTGCCGTGCGTGATGCGGACGCCCTTCGCACCGGCGGTCGTCCCCGAGGTGTAGACGAGGGTGGCCAGATCATCGCGGCCGGCGAGGGCGCGGCGGCGCTCGAGCTCGTCGGTGGTGACGGACGCCCCGCCCGCCGCGAGAGCGCCCAGGTCGTCGTCCATCGTCCAGATGGTGAGCGACGGGTCGGCGCTGCGCAGCACCTCGGCGTGCCGGGCCGAGCCCGCCACGACGTGCCGGACGCCGGCGTCCGCGACGATCGCCGCGGTCTGCTCGACCGAGGAGGTCTCGTAGATGGGCACGACCACGATGCCAGCGAACCAGCAGGCGAAGTCGACCACGGCCCACTCGTAGCGGGTGGGGGCCATCACGCCGACGCGGTCGCCCGGCTGGATGCCGACGGCGATCAGTCCGGCGGCCAGGGCCCGCGCCTCGTCGACGAACTGCCTGGTGGTGACCCGCTCGAGGTCATCCCCCTGGGGCCGGTCGAACGCGTCCGCGTCGGGGGCTTCGGCGAGGCGACGCAGCAGGAGATCGGTGACGCTCCGCAGCGTCAAGTCGTCGACGGCGACCGGGGTCGCGGCCTGGGCGGTCATGCCGACGCCTGGTTCCGGAGGGCATCAATGGCGTCCTGCATCGCGCGGACCGACACCCGCAAGTACTCGACGACCGCCGCCTGCGCGTCGGCGTCCATCGCCTTGATGCTCTGCTCGACCGACGACAGGATCGGCAGGATCGTGCCCATCGCCCGCCCGGCACTCTCGGGATTGGCGCGCACGAGGACGCGACGACGGTCGCCGGGATCCTCCTCGCGGGTGAGGTGGCCGACGCGCTCCAGCCTTTCGATGATGTTCGACGTGGCCGAAGGCGTGGTGCCGAGTTCGACGGCGAGGCGTCCGGGCGTGACGGGCCCCTGGCCCAGCAGGACGCCCATGGCGCGGTAGTCGACGAGATTGACGTCCAGGGAGCGGGCATGCGCTCGCTCCAGGTCCTCGCGGCCGAGCATCAGCTGCCGCAGCAGGAGCGTGGCCGGGTGCATCGGACCGGCGGTCCACTGCCTGACGGGTTCAGCGAGCATCGCTTTCCTTCATCATCTTGAATAGTTCAATCTCTTGAAGATAGCGTAGTGAGCAGTAGCCCTCCGCGCCAGAGGGTCCCGTCGAAAGGCCCACCGTGAACTCCACTCTGACCCGCCAGCTCTTCGTGACCGCGTCCTTCGTGTTCTGCGTCGTCGGCACCCTGTTCGGCATCGGCGTCATCGGCACGCGCGTCGAGGAGTCGTCCGGTGGAGCCCTCGCCGCGGACGCGACCCTGCTCGCGCCCGCCGTGCGCGCCTTCTCGATCTGGTCGGTGATCTACCTTGGGCTGCTGGCGTACACGGTCTGGCAGTGGCTGCCCATCGCCCAGCGGTCGGCCCGGACCCGCGACATCTGGTGGCTGGCCGGGGTGTCGATGATCCTGAACGCCGTCTGGCTGCTCGTCACGCAGGTGGGCTGGATTTGGCCGAGCGTGGGCGTCATCGCCGTGCTGGTGGTGGTGCTGGGACGCCTCGTCGCGCGCCTCACCCGCGAGCGCGCGTCCTCGACGGCCGAGCTGATCGTGGTTGACGGCACGTTCGGGCTCTACCTCGGCTGGGTGTCGATCGCGACGGCGGCGAACATCACGGCGGCGCTGGTGCAGTCCGGGGTGAGTTTCGGCAGCCTGGATCCGGTTGTCGCGGCGATCGTTCTGGCGGTCGCGGCCGGGATCGGCGTCCTGCTGGCCGTCCGGCTCGGCGGCCGGTTCGCCGTCGCCGGAGCGTTGTCCTGGGGCCTGGTCTGGATCGCGGTCGGACGCCTCACGGACTCCCCCGCGTCCGCGTTGACCGGTTGGGCGGCCGTCGCCGCTGCCGCCATCGTGCTCGGATCCGCGGCATGGATCCGCTTCGGACGCCGGGCCGCGCTCTCCTAGAGCGGCACGGTCCCTGTCAACCTCCCTCCGAGGCGGATCATGGTGCGTAACTCGGCGTTCTAGCACCGCAAACCTCACGATTGGCTCCGGTGCGGTCACCGCCCACGGAATCCTCCACACCCTCCGCTTCCTCTTCATCCTCCACACCCTCCGCTTCCTCTTCGGAAGCGGATCACTGTGCGCAACCCGGCGTCCTAGCACCGCAAACCTCACGATGATGCGTGGCTCCGGCGCGGTCACCGCCCACGGAATCCTCCCCATTCACCTCCCCCGAGCGGATCACTGTGCGCAACCCGGCGCCAGGGCACCGCAAACCTCACGATGATGCCTGGCTCCGGCGAGGTGCGGACAACGGCATCTTCCTCCTCCTCACGAGAACCTCCCCCGAGGCGAGGCGGATCATTGTGCGCAACCCGGCGCCAGGGCACCGCGAACTTCACGATGATCTGGTTGCCGGCCTAGCTCCCGGAACTCGCCGCGCTCACCCGGGAATCGTATCTGGCGCAGGAGTTATCCACAGATTCTCTCCGCGTGACAAGAATCGCCCTTTGGCGTCCAACGTGTAGGGCAGTCACGCCGAAGGAGAAACTCCATGCGCACCCTCCCCCGCTTCCCCGAACAGCACGGACTCGCGTCGCGGAACCAGTTGTCCGCGGCGGAGTGGACGCCGGACGCGCGGCGCCACTTGACGGCCACCGTGGGCCAACGGCCGTTCCCCGGCGTTTATGCAGGTCATCGAGGCACCCTGACCGACGCCGAGGAACTCTCCGCTGCCGTCCTCTGGGCTGGCCCTCGGGCCCTGTTGACCGGCGCCCACGCGTTGAAGATCCTCGGCGTCGAACTGCCCCACCCGCCGAGCGTCTACCGCTTCCTCACCCAGGATGGGCTTTACGCCCACGAATGCCCGGGAGCAGCTGTCGTGCGCACCACGCGCTGGCCCGCGGAACGCCCTGTGGGTGGGCTACGGGTGGCAGCACTGGAACGCTCACTCCTCGACGCGAGTCGGTATCAGGAGTACCCGGCCGCGCAGATCCAAGCGTTGACGATCTCGGTCCTTCAGGGCGGCCTCAGCACCGTGGCTCGCGTCCGCGCTGAGGTGAGAGGGGGACGCCGGAATGGAACGGCGGCCGTCAACCGCGGCCTCAGGGACTTCGAAGGCGGATCATGGTCGATGGCCGAGGTCTCACTTCGCCGGTTGCTGGCGCGGCGTCCCTGGACCGTGCTGTACAACCCCAGGCTTGAGGATGCACGCGGATTGCCCATCGGAACGCCGGACGCCTACCTTCCTGAGCACGGGATCGCCGTGCAGATCCACTCGAAGCGATACCACTGCGGTCCGGACAGCGACGGGGCAGACCTCTGGGAGGCCACCGTGGAGGGCGATTCCCGGTTCGGCGCCCAGGGGATCATCGCCCTCGGCTTCGCCCCGAACACCATCCGAAAACAAGGCATCCGGGTCCTGGCAACGATCGAGGCCGCCGTTGCCGCCCGGGCTGGGGCAAGCCTCCCTCCTGTGCGCATCGCGCTGTCTAGGGCTTCGACAAGTTCAGCCATCGATCCAAGCCTCCCTCCTGTGCGGATCGCGCAAACGGGATCACTGGTCCAGGACGCGAGCTCATCTCGATCGGGACCCCGAGCATGACCGGAATCTCCCGGCACGACACCTCGATCTTCGTGAGGAATCCGGCGCCCCAGCACCGGATTCCTCACGTAGATGACTGCCGTCGACTGTGGGAACCCAGCTGACCCAGGTCAGTCATTGTGCCCAATCCGTGGCCCATCCACCCGATCACGCACAGCGATCCCGTTCACGGAGGGGTACCCCCCTGGCCCGGCGGGGATCCCGTTCACGGAGGGGTACCCCCCTGGCCCGGCGGGGATCCCGTTCACGGAGGGGACCCCCCTTGCCGGCGGGGATCCCGTTCACGGAGGGGACCCCCCTTGCCGGCGGGGATCCCGTTCACGGAGGGGACCCCCGTTGAGGACGCGTCAGCCGCTTAGCCGAGCCAGAGGGACGCCCTAGCTGGCGGGGGCGTCCGCCTTGGCGGTCTTGTCGACCGGCTTGGCGTCGACGCCGGCCTCCTTGCGCTGCTGCGCGGTGATCGGCGCCGGGGCCGAGGTGAGCGGATCGAATCCGCCGCCCGACTTCGGGAACGCGATGACGTCGCGGATCGTGTCGAAGCCGCCGAGCAGCATGACCAGCCGGTCCAGGCCGAACGCGATGCCGCCGTGCGGCGGCGCGCCGAACTGGAAGGCGTCCAGCAGGAAGCCGAACTTCTCCTGCGACTCCTCCGGCGAGAGGCCCATGACCTTGAACACCCGCTCCTGCACGTCGCGACGGTGGATACGGATCGAGCCGCCGCCCACCTCGTTGCCGTTGCAGATGAAGTCGTAGCCGTAGCTCAGCGCCGACCCCGGATCGGTGTCGAACGTGTCCAGCGACTCGGGCTTGGGCGACGTGAACGCGTGGTGCACGGCCGCCCACTTCCCCGCCGCGATCGAGACGTCCCCGGACGCCTCGGCGTCCTCGCGGAGCTTGAACATCGGCGCGTCCACGACCCACAGGAACGACCAGGCGTTCTCGTCGATCAAGCCGCAGCGGCGTCCGATCTCCAGCCGAGCCGCGCCAAGGAGCTCCTGGGTAGCCTCGCGCTTCCCGGCGCCGAAGAACACGCAGTCCCCGGGCTTGGCACCTGTCGCGGACGCCAGGCCCGCGCGCTCGGCGTCCGAGAGGTTCTTGGCGACCGGTCCGCCCAGCTCGCCGCTCTCGTCGTACGTGACGTACGCGAGGCCGCGCGCGCCGCGCTGCTTCGCCCATTCCTGCCACGCATCGAACGTCCGCCGCGGCTGCGAGCCGCCGCCGGGCATCACGACGGCGCCGACGTAGGGCGCCTGGAAGACCCGGAACTCGGTGCTGGCGAAGTAGTCCGTCAGCTCGACGATCCGGTTCTCGAAGCGCAGATCGGGCTTGTCGGAGCCGTAGTGGTCCATGGCGTCGTGCCAGGTCATCCGCGGAAGCGGCAACTGCATCTCGACGTCGACCAGCTTCCAGCAGGCCGCCATGACCTTCTCGGCCATCGAGATCACGTCGTCCTGGTCGACGAAGCTCATCTCGATGTCGAGCTGGGTGAACTCGGGCTGGCGGTCGGCGCGGAAGTCCTCGTCGCGGTAGCAGCGGGCGATCTGGTAGTAGCGCTCCAGGCCGGCCACCATCAGCAGCTGCTTGAACAGCTGGGGGCTCTGCGGCAGGGCGTACCAGCTGCCCGGATGCAGGCGCGCGGGCACCACGAAGTCGCGGGCACCCTCGGGCGTCGACCGGGTCAGCGTGGGCGTTTCGATGTCGACGAAATCCATCTCGTCCAGCGCCTTGCGCATCGCGGACGTGACCTTCGACCGAAGCCGGATCGCGGCCGCCTGGCGCGGACGCCGCAGGTCGAGGTAGCGGTACTTCAGGCGCGCGTCCTCACCGACGGTGGTGCGCTCGTCGATCTGGAACGGCAGCGGAGCCGCCGGGTTCAGCACCTCCAGCTCACGGATCGCGACCTCGATCTCGCCGGACGGCAGGTCGGGGTTCGCGTTGCCCTCCGGGCGAAGCTCGACGACGCCGGTCACCTTGACGCAGAACTCGTTGCGCAGGTCATGGGCGCCGGAACTGTCCAGCAGCTCGTCTCGGACGACCACCTGAGCGATGCCGGACGCGTCCCGAAGATCGATGAAGGCGACGCCTCCGTGATCGCGGCGGCGGGCGACCCAGCCGGCCAGCGTGACCTCGGATCCGACATCGGAGGCCCTGAGGCGTCCGGCGGAATGGGTGCGAATCATGTGTGTATTCCCTTCTTGCCGCGCATAGACGGTGCGCGCACGAGGCTTCAGTCTAGGGGCAGGCTCAGACCGGATGGACACCGGCGAGGCGCCTGCGACAAGGTAGTTCCGTCAGCGTCGGCCCGCTTCTTTCAAGGATGAGCCATGCACAGCCCCCAGCCCGGAATCTTCGCCCTCAGCAATCCCGACAACGACTTCTTGGAACTCGACCTCGTCGGCGACGCCACCCTGGACGCCGCGATCCGCGCGCTCGTCAACGCCGCCGAGCCCTGGTCGACCCGCGGCGGCGTGACCGTCGTCCTGGGCGCTCGGCCCAGCCTGTGGCGGGCCCTCGCCCCCGATCGGACGCCGCAGGATGCGGCCGACTTCGACGAGCCCGTCGTGGGGCTCGACGGCTTCACCATGCCGGCCACGCAGCGCGACCTCTGGGTCTGGATCGCCGGACCCGACCGCCCCAGCGTGTTCGACGCAGCCATGGCGCTGCGAGCGGCCGTCGAAGGCGTGGCCGAGGTCAAGACCGAGCGCGTCGGCTGGCACTACAAGGAGAGCCGTGACCTGACCGGCTTCGTCGACGGCACCGAGAACCCACCGGTGCTGCGTGCGGCCGACGTCGTGACCGTGCCGTCCGGCGAGCCGGGGTCTGGGACGAGCGTCCTGCTGTACCAGATCTGGGAGCACGACATCGAGGCCTGGACGTCCCTGCCGGTCAAGGCCCAGGAGGACGCCATCGGCCGGACCAAGGCCGACGACGTCGAGATGGACGACGCCGTCAAGCCGCCGACGGCCCACATCGCCCGCTCGAAGGTGCACGTCGACGGCGAGGAGCAGAAGATCTTCCGCCGCAACACGGCCTACGGCGAGTCCGGACGCCACGGCACACTGTTCGTCGGCTTCTCCCGCGACCAGTTCCGGCAAGCCGAGATGCTCCGCCGGATGGCGGGCGTGGGCGACGGCGTCCGCGATCAGCTGACCCGGTTCACGACGCCGCTAACGGGCGCGTTCTACGTCGTGCCGACGGCGTCAGACCTCGCGGCGTACGTCGTCGACGAAGACTGAACCTGCTCAGCGGCCCAGGAGCCGCTTCGCCACGCCTGCTACGACAGCATCATCGGACGCCGCGGCGCGCGTGAGCGCGTCCACGGCGGCTTGCCGATCCAGTTCGCCGAGGGCGCTGACTGCGGCGAGCCGCACGTCGGCGTCCGCGTCGCCCAGGAGGCCTGACAAGGCATCAACGGCGGCGTCGGCCGTCGGCGAGCCCACGTGACCCAGGGCGTCCGCGGCATGGGCCCGAGCGGCCGGACGCGCATCTCCCAGGGCCGTGACCAGGTCGTCCAGGGCAACCTCCCCGAGCGTGGCGAAGGCGCTGTTGAGGGCGTCGCGCTGCTCGAGGTCGCCGTCGGCGAGCCGGGAGATCAGCGCCGGCACCACCTCGGCGCGACGCGTGTTCGCGGCGGCGCGGTAGGCCTTGACGGCCACCTGGGCGTCGGCGTCCGCCACCACGGGGATGATGTGCTCGGCGTGCGCCGGATCGGCGATCTTGCTGAGGACGTGGGCCGCCTGCATGCGCGCGGAGGCGTCCGGGCTCGTCAGCTGGTCCAGGACGCCCGGCACCGCGACCTCGCCCGCGTGGACGGTGGCCCAGGTCAGCGCCTCGCGGACGAAGCAGTCCTGCTCGGCGCCGAGGCGGGCCACCAGCGCGCCCGCCGCCTGTGGCGTCCGGACGCCGCCCAGCGCGATGGCAGCCTCCCGGCGCACGTTCTGGTCGGGGTCGACGAGACCTTTGATGAGCGTCGCGGTGTCGATGGTGTTGGTCATGGTGTTGCCTCCTCACCGGGCAGCAACGCTGTCCGACTCCCTGACATTCCAGGCCCATTCACACCGTGATTTCCTCGCCCGCCGAGCCCGGGGACACCTACGATGCGGGCATGGCTCGACTCGTCCTGCTCAACGGTGCACCGGGCGTCGGCAAGTCCACGATCGGCGCCCTGGTCGCGGGGCGTCTCCCCCGCGCGATCGCGATCGACGTTGACGACCTGAAGCACGCCCTTCCGTCCTGGCCGTCCGATCGCAAGGCCGCCGGACGACTCGCCCGCGCCCAAGCCGTGGAGACAGCCCGCGAACAGCTCGCGGCCGGCAGCGACGTCGTCATCGCCCAGTACGTTGCGCGCTCCGACTTCGTGGACGAGCTGGAGGCTGGCGCCGGCGACCTGGGCGCGTCCTTCCACGAACTGGTGTTGATGGTGCCCGCGTCCGAGTTGCGGCGACGGATCGCGGAGCGTTCGGCGACGGACGAGCCGCGCAAAGAGGGTCCGATCGCACCGAGCGACGCGACGGCGCTCATCGAGGCGCTGAACGCCTTCGTCCAGCAGCGTCCCCGGGCCGACACCGTGGACGCCAGCGGCTCCCAGGAGCAGACGGTGGCGAACGTGATCGAGGCCCTGGAGCACGGCGATCCAGAGGACGGATCCTGAGTCAGGACGCCTCGACGAGCCGCCGGAACCACACCTCCGAGCCGCTGGGTTGAAAACCCAACCGCTGATTGATCTCGCGCATCCAACGATTGGCGTCATTGTTGCCGGTGGTCACCTTGGGATCGCCGCGATCGAGCGCCTGCAGGGCCCGGAGGTTGGCGACTTTGAGAGCCAGGCCAAGCCCGTGGCCGCGGTGCTCAGCGAGCACGAGCGTCCCTTGTTGGTAGACCTCGCGTCGGGGATCGCTCGGTAGCTGCAGCACGGTGTAGCCGACCACCCGCTCGTCGTCTGTCAGCGCCAGGCTGGTGAGAAGGTCGCGCCCCGCGGCCTGGAGCAGGGCGACCTGTGCCCGGTAGTCCTCTGGGTGCACTGGAACGGGCTCGACATGAGCGTCCCCGGTGGACGCGTCGGCGTTGACCAGCCCATCCAGGATCCCAACACCGGCTTGATACGCCACCGGGACGGCTCCCTGGAAGCTCTCCACTCGGTACCCGGCCGGAGTCGGACCCGCCAAGGAATCGAGCACGTCATTCGCGACGGGCAGCGGTAAGGCGCTGAGCACGCTCCTCTCGACCTCGGTGTATCCCAGGCGAGCCACCGCCACCAGCCAGCCCTCGCTGGCGTGGCCATCGAAGAACTCGACGCAGCCGTGCAACTCCGTCCGCTGGGCCGGCAGCTCGGCGCGGATCTGGGCCTCGATGGCACGGCCGAAGCCGCGGCGCCTCCACTCGGGGGCGACGCGCACCGAGACGTAGGCATGGCTGAGGTTGCCGTTCATCGGCAACAGTGCCCAGCCCAGGCCGACGAAGCTGCCAGCTGCGATCGCGACGTACCGCCGACGCTCGTAGCCGGGCTCGGGAGCACCAAGACGATGGGAGTACTCAGCAAAGGGAACGTCAACGAAGCCGGGCTCGATGGACCGCCAGATCGCCATGTCCAGATCCCAGTACGCCAGGACTTCGGCCTCGTCGTCGATCCGGACAGGTCGGACTCAGAGCGACGGCTCGCTCACCCCGCGCTGACCGTCGGCCGCAGATCGGACGCCGGGGGCGTCCAGGTGTCGGGGTCGGCGTCCGACTGGTCGCCGGAGCGGATGTCCTTGACCGAGCCTTCCCCGAACCAGACGAACGGGATGCCGCGGCGCTCGGCGTAGCGGATCTGGCGTCCGTACTTGTCAGCCTTCGGCGCGACCTCGGTCGCGATGCCGCGAGAACGCAACCGAGACGCGACGGCCATGGCGGCGTCTCGGGTGTCTTCCGAGTCGACCGCGACCAGCACGCACGTCGGCACCGACCGAGACGCGACGAGCTTGCCGCGTCCGATCAGGACGCCCAGGATGCGCGTCACCCCGACCGAGATCCCGACGCCCGGGTAGGTCGTCTTGCCGTCGGTGGCCAGCGAGTCGTAGCGCCCGCCCGAGCAGATCGAGCCGAGCTTGGCGTAGCCCTCGAGCTCGGTCTCGTAGACGGTCCCGGTGTAGTAGTCGAGCCCGCGGGCGATCTTGAGGTCGGCGACGACGCGTCCGGGCGCGACCTTGGCCGCCGCCCGAACGACGGACGCCAGCGCCTCCAGCCCCTCGTCCAGCAGGTCGTTTCGGACGCCCAACGCGCGGACGGCGTCCACGAACGACGCGTCGGCGCTGGTGATGGTCGCGAGCGCCAGGCACTTGTCGGCAGACTCGGGCGCCATCCCCAACTCGTCGACCAGAAGCCCGCGGACGGCGTCCGGCCCGATCTTGTCGAGCTTGTCGACGCGCTGCAGGACGGCGAGGTGGTCGTCGACGCCGAGGCCGCGGTAGAAGCCCTCGGCGAGCTTGCGGTTGTTGACGTGGATGGTGACCGGCGGGACTCCGAGCGCTCGCAGTCCCTCCAGCGCCTCCAGCATCACCAGCGCGACCTCGACGTCGTGGTGTTCGGCCAGCGAGCCCTCGCCGACGATGTCGATGTCGGCCTGGACGAACTCGCGGTAGCGGCCCTCCTGCGGCCGCTCCCCACGCCACACCTTCTGGATCTGGTAGCGCCGGAACGGGAACGCCAGGTGGCCCGAGGTCTCCAGCACGTAGCGCGCGAAGGGGACCGTCAGGTCGAAGTGCAGCCCAAGATCGTCGGACGCCTCGCCCTCCGCCGCGTGCAGGCGGCGCACGACGTAGACCTCCTTGGTGATCTCACCCTTGCGGGTCAGCGACTCCATCGTCTCGACGGCCCGGGTTTCGACGGACGCGAACCCGTGCAGCTCGAACGTCGAGCGCAGCGAGTCGAGCACGGCCTGCTCGACGATGCGTCCGGCGGGCAGGAACTCGGGGAAGCCGGACAGGGGCTTGGGGCGGCTCATAGCGTCCTCAGGTAGCGGTCTTGCAGGTACGGGTTGCTCGCGCGCTCGGCGCCGATCGAGGTTTCGGGCCCGTGGCCCGATAGCACTGCCCAGTCGTCGGGCAGCACCGAGACGACGTCGCGGAGGGTGCGTCCCATGACGGCCGCGTTGCCGCCGGGCAGGTCGGTTCGACCGATCGAGCCGGCGAACAGCACGTCGCCGGTGAACAGCAACTGGGACGGCTCGTCCTCGTCGATTCCGCCGTACGGCAGCGACAACATCACGCACCCCGGGCGGTGCCCAGGCGCGGCGTGGACGTGGAAGTCCAGGCCGCCCAGCGACAGGTCCTCTCCCCCGGCCAGCAGCCGGAGGTCCTTGGGCTCGCGGAGGTCGACGCCGAGTTCCAGGGCCAGCTTCAGCGACGACGACAGGATCGGCCCCGCCTCGGTCAGCAACTCCCGGTCGGCGGCGTGAATCCAGGCCGGGACGCCCCAGTGATCGGCGACGTCCGCCGCGGACGCCACATGGTCGATGTGCCCATGGGTCAACAGGACGCCGGCAACACCGGCGCCGTCGGCGTCCAGACTCTGCCTGATGACGTCGAAGGCGCCCACACCCGGATCGATGACCACGACGTCGCGTCCGCGCTCGGGCGCGACCAGGTAGCAGTTGGTCTGCCAGGGCCCGGCCGGGAAGGATGCGAGAAACACCCCGACACCCTATCGCCGCCCCTGCGAGGCTCGGCGTTCCACTCCGCGCGGGGCGATGAAGCGGGCGCGGCCCGAATGGGGCAAAATATCGCCCATGAGTGAAACGACAGGTCCGGCGAGCCACGGCCGCGTCGCGGAGGACGGCACGGTCTACGTGCTCACCGCTGACGGCGAGCGTGCGGTCGGTCAGATTCCCGGGATGCCCGCCGACGAGGCCCTCGCCTTTTACGTCCGGCGATTCGAGGCACTGGAAGTCGAGGTGGGACTCCTCGACCAGAGAATCCGCAACGGGTCACTCAGCCCCGAAGAGGCTCGGCAGTCGATCGGGATCGTCCGTAAGAGCGTGACCGGCGCGAACGCCGTCGGTGACCTCGCGGCCCTGTCCGCCAAGCTCGACGCTCTGAGCCCCCTGCTGGCCGAGCAGTCCGAAGCCCGGAAGGCGGAGCGCGCCAAGCAGCACGAGGCGACGCGCGAGGCCAAGGAGGCCATGGTGGCTGAGGCCGAGAAGCTCGCCGAGGGCAACGACTGGCGGGCGGGCGTGAACCGGTTCCGCGACCTTCTGGAGGCGTGGCGTGGGCTCCCCCGCATCGATCGGGCGACCGACGACGCCCTCTGGCATCGCTTCTCGACCGCGCGCACGACGTACACGCGGCGCCGCAAGTCGCAGTTCGCCGAGCAGGCCGCCAAGCGCGACAGTTCCAAGTCGCTCAAGGACCAGATCATCGCCGAGGCGCGCGAACTGGCCACCTCGACCGACTGGGGCGCCACCTCGGGCGCGTTCCGCGATCTCATGACTCGGTGGAAGGCCGCCGGCAGCGCGCCGCGCGCCGTCGACGAGGCGCTCTGGACCGAGTTCCGCGGCCTGCAGGACGCCTTCTTCACCGCCCGGTCGGCGGCCCTCAACGAGCAGGACGCCGAGTTCAAGGGCAACCTGGACGCCAAGGAGGCGCTGCTGGCGCAGGCCGAGGCGTCCATCGTGCCCGTGAAGGACGTCAACGAGGCCCGCGCCGCCTTCCGCACCTTCCTGGAGAGGTACAACGCGCTCGGCAAGGTGCCGCGGGATGCGATCCGCGGCCTCGACAACCGCCTCCGCGCTATCGAGCAGGCCGTGAAGTCCGCCGAGGAGGACGAGTGGCGGCGCACCGATCCCGAGGCTCGTCAGCGCGCCGAGGAGACGGTCGGCATGCTGAGCGCCGAGATCGCCAAGTTGACCGAGAAGATCGCCAAGGCCGAGGCTCGGGGCGACAAGGCCGCCGCCAAGAAGGCCCAGGACTCGATCGACACCTACACCACCTGGCTCGACCAGGCGAAGGCCACGCTGGAGGACTTCAAGCGGTAGGCCCTCGTCGGATTCAGGGGTCGGACGCCGTCCGGCCCCTTTCTGTCGGACGCCTGAGCGGCCGGCGTCCCTTGGTCTGGCCACCGGTGCGGACTCGATGGCCGTCACCGGCTACGTCTCCCACGACTCCCCGCCCTGGTTCGGCAGCGTCACCGTGGTGGGACTCTTGCTCTGCGCGACCGCATGCTTGGTCGTGACTAGCGCGAGTCGGGCGCCTGAAGCGCTTCCCGCGGACGAACTCGCGCCGGCGGCGTCCTGAGGCGGGTCAGCTGGCCTGAGTCCGGTAGACGTCGAAGACCCCCGGGACGCGGCGCATCGCCGAGATGACGTTGTTGAGGTGCCGCGGATCCGGGGTCTCGAAGGCCAGCCGGATGCCGAACTCGCCCGTGCGGCTCCCCTTCGCGTTCACGGAGATGATGTTCATCCTCATGTCGGACAGCACACGGGTGACGTCGGTGATCAGGCCCGAGCGATCGATGGCGTCCACCTGAACGGCAACCAGGTACGCGGCGTCCGCGGCTTGGGTCCAGCCGACCGGGACGATCCGCTCGGGCGTGTTGAACAGACTCTTGCTGTTCGTGCAGTCCTTGCGGTGCACCGATACGCCCTCGCCGCGCGTCACGAAGCCGACGATCTCGTCGCCGGGCACCGGCATGCAGCACTTGGCGAGCTTCACCCACATGTCGGGATCGCCGTCCACGGCCACGCCGGTCGCGTTGAGCTTCTTTCGGATGGAGCGTCCGGTCAGGACCGGCTGATCCGCAGCGGACGCCTCCGCCGCGGCGTCCCCGCCGCCCATCGAGTCGATCAGCTGGCCGACGACGGCCTGGGCGTTGAGGTTGCCCTCCCCCACCGCGGCGAACAGCGCGACGGCGTCCGCCAGGTGGTAATGCTGCGCGACGCCCATCAGGTGCTCGGGGGTCATCGTCCGCGAGATCGACAGGCCGCGGCGGCGCAGCTGCTTGGTCAGCGCCTCCTTGCCCAGCTCGATCGACTCGTCGCGGCGCTCGCGGGTGAAGTGCTGCCGGATCTTCGAGCGAGCCCGCGGCGTCTTGACGAAGTTGAGCCAGTCGCGGCTCGGGCCGGCGTTCGTGGCGCGGGAGGTGATGACCTCGACCGACATCCCCATCTCGAGCTGGCTGTCGAGCGGCACGAGGCGTCCGTTGACGCGCGCGCCGATGCAGCGATGGCCGATCTCGGTGTGGATCGCGTAGGCGAAGTCGACGGGCGTCGCGCCTTGTGGCAGCGAGATGACGTCGCCCTTCGGTGAGAACACGAACACCTCGTTGCGGCTGATCTCGTCGCGGAACGTGTCGAGGAACTCGCCCGAGTCCTCGGTCTCCTTCTGCCACTCCGAGATCGACTGCACCCAGTTGATCTCGGTGCCCGCGCCGCCTTCCTTGTACTTCCAGTGCGCCGCGACGCCGAACTCGGCCTCCCGGTGCATCTGGTGCGTTCGGATCTGCAGTTCCACCGGACGCCCACCCGGCCCCACCACGGTCGTGTGCAACGACTGGTAGAGGTTGAACTTTGGCATCGCGATGTAGTCCTTGAAGCGGCCAGGCAGCGGACGCCAGCGCGCGTGCAGGATGCCCAGCACGTCGTAGCAGTCGCGTTTGTCCTCGACCAGCACGCGGAGGCCCACGAGGTCGTAGATCTCGTAGAAGTCGCGGCCGCGGACCATCATCTTCTGGTAGATCGAGTAGTAGTGCTTCGGACGCCCGTACACCGTCGCCTTGATGTGCGCCTCGGCGAGGTCACCTTTGACCTGCTCGATCACGGTCCGCAGGTACTCGTCGCGCATCGGCGCACGTTCGGTGACCATGCTGACGATCTCGTGGTAGATCTTCGGCTCGATCACCTCGAAGCTCAGGTCTTCCAGCTCCCACTTGATGGCGTTCATGCCGAGCCGGTGGGCCAGCGGGGCGTAGATCTCGAGCGTGTCGCGGGCGATGCGCTTCTGCTTCTCGTCGGTCAGGAAGTGGATCGTCCGCATGTTGTGCAGGCGATCGGCGAGCTTGATCACCAGGACGCGGATGTCGCGGCTCATCGCCATCACCATCTTGCGGATGGTCTCGGCCTTCGCCGACTCGCCGTAGGTGAGCTTGTCCAGCTTCGTCACCCCGTCGACCATCGTGGCGACCTCGTCGGAGAAGTCGTCCCGCAGCTGGTCCAGCGTGTAGGACGTGTCCTCCAGCGTGTCGTGCAGCAAGGCGGCCACGATCGTCGGCTCGGTCATGCCCAGCCCGGCGAGGATCGTCGCCACCGCGAGCGGATGCGTGATGTAGGGATCGCCGCTCTTGCGGCTCTGCTCCAGGTGGTGGCGGGCGGCCACCTTGTAGGCCCGCTCGATGAGTGCGGCGTCCACCTTGGGGTGGTGGGCGCGCATCGCGCTCAGCAGCGGCTCGAGTTGGGCGTCGTAGGTGGTGCGTTGGCCGCCGAGGCGCGCCAGCACGTTACGCATGCGCAGGCGAGGCTGCTCGGTCTTGGCGACCTCGGGGGGCAGGACGCGGTGGCCTTGGCTGTCGGTGTCGATCGCCGCCATGGCCGGGTCAGGACGCGGCTCGTCCAGGCCGAAGGGTGCGGCGTCCGTCGCGGTTGACGCGGGGGCAGGCGAAGGTCTCGGTCCGGACGCCTCCCGCCGTCCTCGGTCTGATGTCGCGCCTGCCATGGTTCACCTCCCCGCTCCGTGGGAGGTAAGTGTAGGCCCCGCCGACGAGTGATCCGCGTCGGCGACGACTCAGACGACGACGACCGCCGAGTAGGAGTCGATGCCAGCGGCGTCCAGGGCCTTTCGCCCGTTCAGGAAGCCCAGTTCCATCAGGACCGCGACGTGCACCAGTTCGGCGCCCAACTGCTTCAGCAGGGACGCCGTCGCCGCGACCGTTCCGCCGGTGGCGAGGATGTCGTCGACCACCATGACCCGGGCGCCGGGCCAGAGCGCATCGTGCAGCATCGTGAGCGTCTCGTGGCCGTACTCGAGCGAGAACTGCTGCTCGATCACCCGTCCGGGGAGCTTGCCCGGCTTGCGCACCGGGACGAAGCCGGCGCCCAGCTGCAGGGCGACGGGCGCCGCGAAGATGAACCCGCGCGCCTCCATGCCCACGACGACGTCGATCGGCCCGGGCGCCTGGGCGCACAGCTCGTCGACCGCGGCGCGGAGCCCCTCGGCCTTCTCGAGCAGCGGAGTGATGTCCTTGAAGACCACCCCGGGCTTCGGCCAGTCCGGAACGTCGCGGATCAGGTCGATGATGAGCTGCTGCCGGGAGTTCACGGCTTCTTCCTGTCAGCGCGGGACGACTTCGAGGGCTGGACGCGAGCGGCCGGCGGCTGCTTGAAGCCCTGGGAGAGGTCCGGGACGTCCGTGGTGGCGACGGGCGCCAGCTTCAGGGTGGACGCCTCCTGAACCGCGACGGTGGCGACCGGGGCCGACGGGGCTGCGGGAGCCGACCTGCGGGTCACCCGGCGGGCGAGGCGCGCCCGGTGCTCCTTCATAGCCGGCTCGGCCTCACGCATCAGGCAGAGCAGCGGCGTCGCGATCAGCACCGAGCTGTAGGCGCCGGTCAGCATGCCGACGAACAAGGCCAGGCCGAGATCCTTCAGCGGGCCGGTGCCGAGGATGAAGGTGCCGGCGAACAGAATGGCCGCCACGGGCAGCACGCCGATGATCGTCGTGTTGATCGACCGGACCAGCACCTGGTTGACGGAGGTGTTGGCGGCCTCCGAGTAGGTGCGGCTCTGTTTGGTGATGTCCTTGACGTTCTCGCGCACCTTGTCGAACACCACGACGTTGTCGTAGAGGGAGTAGCCCAGGATCGTCAGGATGCCGATCAGGCTGGCAGGACTGAACGCGAACTGCAGGACAGCGAAGACGCCCAGGGTCAGGATCAGGTCATGGATCAGGCCGCTGATGGCCGCCACCGACATCTTCCAGTCCCGGAAGTAGACCCAGATCATCAGGCTGACCAGCGCTAGGAACACCAGGAGGGCGACGACGCCGGCCTGGGTGATCTGCTGACCCCACGAGGCGCCAATCAGGCTGTTCGTCACCTGGGCCGGCTGCAGCTGCGCCTTCTCCGCTAAAGCGGAGCGGACCTTGCCCAGTTCCTCGGCGTTGAGGCTGCGCACCTGCACGTCGACCTGGCCGGTTCCGACCGTGCTGACATGGACCTCTGCCATGTCGGGCAGGTTGAGCGCTTGAACCGTCCGGCGATAGTCGTCGATCGACGTGGCGGTCACGGCGGTGGGCACCACGAACTGGGTGCCGCCCCGGAAGTCGATCGACAGGTTCAGCCCCCGCGTCGCCAAGGCGATGACCGAGATGGCGAGCAGGACGCCCGACATGACGAACCAACGCCTCCACTTGGGAACGAAGTCGTACGACAGCTGACCGGTGTAGAGCCGGTGGGCAAGCGAGCCGCGCTTGGCGTCAGCCGCCTCACCGAGCGTGGTGGTCTCCGTGGCGCTCATCACGCCCCCTTTCCGGCCGCCGCGGGCGTGCGCGGGCGAAGTCCTGGACGGCGGCGTGCGCCCATGTGGTCGGGCTCGAAGCCGGAGAACCTGCGCCCCTCGCCGAAGTACTTCGTGCGGCCGAGCAGCGTCACCAGCGGCTTGGTGAAGAAGAACACGATCGCCACGTCGATCAGCGTCGTCAGGCCCAGGGTGAAGGCGAAGCCCTTCACCGCGCCCATGGCCAAGACGAACAGGACGACGGCGGCCAGGACGGACACGGCGTCCGCGATCACGATCGTCTTCCGCGATCCCAGCCACCCGGTCTCGATGGACGTGCGCAGGGTTCGACCGTCGCGGACCTCGTCGCGGATGCGTTCGAAGTAGATGATGAACGAGTCGGCCGTGACGCCGATGGCGACGATCGCGCCCGCGATGCCGGGCAAGTTGAGCGCGAAGCCCATCGCCTGGCCCAGCAGCACCATGAACGCGTAGGTGATCGCGGCTGCCAGCGCCAGCGACGCCACCACCACGACGGCCAGGGCCCGGTAATAGATCAGCGAGTAGATCACCACGAGCGCGAGGCCAATGAGCCCGGCAATGATGCCGGCGTGCAGCTGCTCGCCGCCGAGCGTCGGGGACACGGTGTTCTGCTCGGACAGGACGAAGGACAGCGGCAGGGCACCGTACTTCAGGACGTTGGCAAGATCCTGGGCCGAGGCCATGGTGAAGCTGCCCGAGATCTCGGCACCGCCGCCGGCGATGCCGTTGGGCGTCTTCAGCGGGTTGATCTCGGGGTAGGAGATCACCTTCGAGTCGAGGACGATGGCGAAGGCGTTCTGCGGGGACGTCTTGGCCACCAAGGCCTTCGTCGCCTGCTCGAAGATCGTCGCACCCTCGGCGTTGAACTGGAGAGCGACGATGGGCGCCACCTGGCCCTGCGGGATGCCGGCGGACGCGCTCGTGAGCTGGCTGCCCTTCAGGATGACCGGGCCCAGCAGGAACTTGGTCTGGCCAGCGCGATCGCACGTGATCAACGGCTGATCGGTGATGTCCGGGGTGGGCGACGGGTCGCCGCACTTGTAGGCCTCGAACTCCGCCTGGTCCTGCGGCGTCGGTGTCCAGGCCATGGCCTCGGCCGTGGTCGGCTGCTTGTCGGCCGCGACCGTCGGGCGCGGGGTGGGCGGCAGCGTCGGCAGCATGGGCAGCGGGCGGCGGTTCGGGGTCGGGGACGCCGAGGGTCCGGACGCCGTCGCGTCCGAGGTCGGCGTGGCGCCGGCCGCCGGCGTGGCGCCGGCTGACGGGGACGCCGTCGCCGCGGGCACCGGGGACGCCGCGATGGTGTTCACGGGACGGAAGTAGAGCTGCGCGGTCTGGCCGACCATCTCGTTGAGCTTGTCGGGGGCGACGTTCGGCACGGCGACGATGATCTGGGTGTCACCGGAGGTCGTGACCTGCGACTCGCCCACACCGATGCTGTCGACGCGCTGCTGGATGATCGTGCGGGCCAGCTCGAGGCTGGTCTTGTCGACGGCACCCGACCCGGACACGTTGGCCGCGGTCAGCGTGATCGTTGTACCGCCCCGCAGATCGAGGCCGAGCTTCGGCGTCCAGATGTTGTTGATCGCCATGATCGCGTAGAGCGCGATCACGCACGCCCCGAAGATCAGGAGCGTCCGGAGCGGGTGCTGGTGCGTGTTGGTGCTCGTGGTGGCCACAAACAGTCCTGTCTAAATCTTGTCGTCGGGGCGGGGGTAGCCCTGGAACTCCGTGCCCGGAACCGCCTCGGACGCGATGGGTTCCGTCGCCGCCTCGTCGACCGTCGCGGCCGGCTCGGCCGAGGCGTCGTCGTACTCGAACTCCTCGTCGGCGGGGGCGACGACCTTGGCGATCGCCGCCTTGGCGATGGTCATCTCAACCCCGGGCGAGATCTCCAGGACGGCCTGCTTCTCGCCCAGGTGGACCACGGTTGCGAACACGCCGGCGGTCGTCATGATGCGGACGCCGGGCTCGATCGAGCTCAGGGTCTTCTGCTGCTCGGCCTGGCGCTTCTGGCTGGGACGGATGAGCAGGAAATAGCCGACAGCGATCACCGCGGCCATGGTGAGCAACGTCGTGTAGTCCATTGGAAATCCTCGGGTCGTGTGCGATGGCGACAGGCCACCGGCGAGCAAGACTAGCGCGTGGGGTCTGTGTCGCTGAAAAGGTCCGGCACCCCAGTGCCCTCGACGCGCGGCGCCGACAGACCCAGGTGCTGCCAGGCCCGGGGGGTCGCGACGCGACCTCGAGGCGTCCGCATCAGAAAGCCTTGCCGGATCAGGAACGGCTCGGCGACCTCCTCGACGGTCTCGGTCTCTTCGCCGACGCTCATCGCCAGGGTCGACAGGCCCACGGGGCCGCCACCGAACCGGGTGCAGACAGCCTCCAGGACGGCCCGGTCAAGACGGTCGAGGCCCAGTTCGTCCACTTCGTACAGCGTCAGCGCCTCCGACGCCACGGCCGGGTCGATGCGTCCGTTGCGACGAACCAACGCGTAATCGCGGACGCGGCGCAGCAGCCGGTTCGCGATGCGAGGCGTCCCGCGCGACCGGGACGCGATGACGGTCGCTGACGTGCGATCGATCGCGATGCCGAGCAGCGACGCGGAGCGCTCGACGATGCCGACCAGGGCGTCCGTCTCGTAGTAGTCGAGCTGCCCGGTGAAGCCGAAGCGGTCGCGCAGCGGGCCTGGCAGCAGGCCCGCGCGGGTCGTGGCCCCGACCAGGGTGAACGGCGGGATCTCCAAGGGGATCTCGGTCGCCCCCGGGCCCTTGCCGACGATGATGTCGACCCGGAAGTCCTCCATGGCCAGGTACAGCATCTCCTCGGCCGGACGCGACATGCGGTGGATCTCGTCGAGGAAGAAGACCTCGCCCTCGGACAGCCCAGACAAGATCGCGGCCAGGTCGCCGGCGTGCTGGATCGCCGGCCCGGACGAGATGCGCAGGGGGACGCCGATCTCGTTCGCAATGATCATCGCCAGGGTTGTCTTGCCCAGGCCAGGCGGGCCGGACAGGAGCACGTGATCCGGGACGCGTCCGCGCCGCTGGGCGGCGGTCAGCACGAGCTCCAACTGCTCGGCGACGCGCGGCTGGCCCTTGAACTCGGCCAGCGACGGCGGTCGCAGCGCCGACTCGGCGGCCAGGTCGCCGACGTGGGCGTGGGGGTCCAGCGGATCGTCCGTGAGCTTCGCCATGGACTAGCCCTTCGCCAGCGTGCGCAGGGCGGCGCGCATCAGCGCGCCGACGCCCAGGGTGGGGTCCTCGGCGGCGAGCGGCGCGATGCGCTCGACCGCGGCGGCGGCGTCGCGGGCCGACCAGCCGAGCGTCTCCAGGCCCGAGGCGACCTGGTCCTGCCAGCCGGACGCCGCGGGCGCGGCCTGGGCGGCCGGCTCGGCGCCCGAGCCGAGCCCGGCGACCTTGTCCCGCAACTCGATGACCAGCCGTTCCGCGCCCTTCTTCCCGATGCCGGGCACCTTCATCAGCGCGACGAGATTCGCTGTCGAGATGGCGGTACGCAGGGCGTCCGGAGGCAGCACCGACACCGTGGCGAGGGCGATCTTGGGGCCGATCCCCGACGCGGATTGGACCAGCTCGAACGCGTCGCGCTCGTCGGCGTCCGCGAAGGCGTAGAGGGTGAGCGAGTCCTCGCGCACGACGAGCGACGTCTGCAGCGTGACGGGCTGGCCCGGCCTGGCCCCGGCCGACGTCGACGGCGTCGTCAGCGCCCGGAGGCCGAGCCCGCCCAGCTCGACGACGATCCAGGTCGGCCCGGCCGACACGACATTCCCGGTGATCTGGGCGATCATCCCAGCCTCCTTTCGCGCGCCCTCGCGCGGCACTGGGCGATGCTCTGGGCCAGCTCGGCGCGCTCCCGGGCCTGCTCGATCCGCGCGATGGCCGGCGCTCGCCAAAGATGGCAGACGGCCAGGGCGACCGCATCGGCGGCGTCCGCGGGCTGTGGCGGGGCGTCCAGCTTGAGGATCCGCATCACCATGTGGCCGATCTGTGCCTTGTCGGCCCGTCCGCTGCCGGTGATGGACGCCTTCACCTCGGTCGGCGTGTGCTGGGCGACGCTGAGGCCCGCGCGCGTCCCGACGAGCAGGACCACACCGGCCGCCTGGACGGTGCCGATGATGGTCGAGACGTCGCGGCGCGCGAACGGACGCTCCACCGCGATGGCGTCCGGACGGTACTCGGCGAGGTACTGCACCAGCGACCGCTCCAACGCCGCGAGGCGCTGGCCGGTCTCCAGATCGGACGCCGTCCGGATGACGTCGGCGAGCAACAGCGTCGGCGTCCGACCGGGGTCGCCCTCGACCACGCCCACACCGCAGCGGGTGAGGCCGGGATCGATCCCGAGCACGCGCATGACTCAGCTCCTCCGAACGTTTGTTCGGATGTTAGCCCTAGTCCTCCAGGGCAGCGAGGATTTCGTCCGGCACGTCCTCATTACTCCAGACGTCCTGGACATCCTCGACGTCCTCGATGGCGTCCAGAAGCTTGAAGAGCTTGGCGGCCTGGTCGGCGTTGTCGACTGCCTGGTCGAACTGGGCCCTGAACTCGGTGTCGGCGCTGTCGTAATCGAGGCCGGCGGCCTGGACGGCCTTGCGAACCTCGACGAGGTTGTTGGGGTCGCAGATGATCTTGAAGGTGTCGCCCTCGTCGCTGATGTCCTCGGGCTCGGCGTCCAGGGTGGCCTCGAGCAGGTCGTCCTCGGTCACGACCTTGTCCGGGACGCCCTTCTGACCGGACGGCTGCTTCTTCGAGACCTCGACCACGCCCTTGCGGTCGAAGACGCGCGCCACGGAGCCCATATCGGCCATCGTCCCGCCGTTGCGGGTGACCGCCACCTTGACGTCGGCGGCCGAGCGGTTGCGGTTGTCGGTGAGGCAGTCGATGAGAATCGACACCCCCGCCGGGCCGTACGCCTCGTAGGTGATCGTGAGGTACTCGACAGACTCGCCGCTGATGCCGGCGCCACGCTTGACGGCGCGGTCGATGTTGTCGTTCGGAACCGAGTTCTTCTTCGCCTTGGTGATGGCGTCGTACAGCGTGGGGTTGCCTCCGGGGTCACCACCGCCGAGCCGGGCCGCAACCTCGATCTTCTTGATGAGGTTCGCGAAGAGCTTGCCGCGCTTCGCGTCGATCGCCGCCTTCTTGTGCTTCGTCGTGGCCCACTTGGAGTGACCGCTCATGTGATGTCCGCCTTGCTTGTACGTCTGAAATGACCGCCGCGATTCTAGTGCACGCCACGCTGGGCCCTTGGAGGCGGCCCGCCGCGCTCGACGGCAGGCGCGGACCCCGTCCGGGATTTCTCAGGTTGCTGAGTTACCCTAGCCAGCAGCGTGGCTGCCCAACGCCACCGCATTGCACCCCGAGGTAGATGTATGAGCACTGTCGACGCACCCACGACCGCTAACCGCGGCTGGGCCACGATGCTGGCCTGGCCCGTTGTCGCCGCGATCGCATTGAGCGGCTGCGCCGTGTCTCCGCCCACCCAGGCGTCCACCTCGACGGCCGTCTCGACGTCCACGCCGACCTCGGTGGCGGTGACGGTGACCTCCCCGAGCCCCTCGCTGGCGCCCAGCATCAACCCCACCACCGCGACGCCTACACAGACCACCCCGACTCCTACGGCTGCGACCTCCACCGCGACCCCATCGCCGACGAAGACCACCACCACGGCCACCCCGAAGCCGAATCCCGCCGACTCCCTGACGGCCGAGCAGCGGGCGGCGTTGGGCAACTGCCTCACGGCGTCCGTCGGACCGGGCTCGAGCGGCACCTGCGCTGCGCTGGCCTTGAAGCTGCTGAACACGGCGGGCTATTACTCGTCCAAGACGTCGAAGTCGGTCGGCACGGCGGGCGCCAACGCGATCCTCAACTACCAGCGCTCCCGTGGCATCAACCCCAACGCCTACGTCCGGACGGAGACGTGGGTGGCGCTCGCGAGCAACGCACCCGCCGTCCCGGAGGTCATCCCGGACCAGTGCAAGTCGGCCGGCGTCGTCCTGTGCGTCGACAAGGCCCATCGCAAGCTCACCTACCTCAAGAGCGGCGCGGTCGTGAAGGTCGTCCCGATCCGAGTCGGCGGCTGGAACTCTGAGGCCAAGACGGGCAAGTGGCGGGTCTTCCAGACGGTCAGCGGCACCTACCGGGTGTACAACAAGCTGGTCAACCCGCCCTCGGATAACTACGGCTCCGGGGCCATGCCCTACTCGGTGATGTTCGACCCGAACATGTACGTGCACTACTCGTCGCTGTTCCGGTCACAGGGCTACTCCACGTCGAGCCACGGCTGCGTCAACGTCGGCAACCTGGCCGACGCGAAGTGGTTCTTCACCAACACGCCCATCGGCGCGAAGGTCTACGTCTTCTGACGATCGTCAGCCTCGACCGATGGTGGTTCTGGCTGCCATGACTGGGGCTGGCGTGCTCGAACCTCGCGCCCGGCTCCTGGGTCACGGCCCCAGCGCTACTCGAAGCGGCCGATCGCCGGATCGCGCCACAGGGTCGAATCCGGACCGCGCGTCCGAGCCGTGCCCTGAATGAGGGCGTGGACCGCCAATTGTACGCGGTAGTCGTCTGACTGCAGCGCCCACTTCAGGGCGTCCTCGGTCTCGCGCGGGTCCATGCTGCCGAGGGCGTGAACAGCCGCGAGCCGCACCTCGCCGTCCGGATCGTCGAGCAGCAACGTCAGGGCATCCAGGGCTGGGAGCGCCTCATCCCGCAAGGCTCCGAGGGCCTCGACCGCGTCGAGGCGGACTCGCGCGTCGGCGTCCGACAGTCGTTCGAGAAGGACGCCGACGCGCGCCTCGTCTGCCATACGACTACTCCCCCGCAACGGCCAGCGCGTCGGTCAAGGTGAAGTTGCCGACGTACAGGGCCGTGCCGATGATGGCGCCGGTCACGCCCACGGGCACCAAGGTGCGGAGCGCGCGGAGGTCGTCCAACTGGGCGATGCCGCCGGAGGCGATGACCTCGGCGTCGGTCAGGGCGGCGACCTGCCGCAGCAGGTCCAGGTTGGGGCCGGTCAGCATGCCGTCGCTCTTGACGTCGGTGACGACGAACGTGCTGCAGCCGGCTGCCGTGAGGCGGCGAACCGCCTCGGCCCAGTCGCCGCCCTCGCGGACCCACCCGCGCGCGGCCAGGTTCGACCCCTTGACGTCGATCGCGATGCCGATCTGGTCGCCGTGCTTCGCAATCACCCGCTCGCACCAGGCCGGATCCTCCAGGGCGGCCGTGCCGATGTTCACGCGGCGGCAGCCGGTGGCGAGCGCCCGATCCAGGGAGGCGTCGTCGCGAATGCCGCCCGAGAGTTCGACGTTCAGCGTCATGTGCCGAGTGATCTCGGCGATGACCTCGGCGTTCGAGCCACGCCCGAAGGCGGCGTCCAGGTCGACGAGGTGCAGCCACTCGGCTCCCGCGTCCTGCCAGCGCCGGGCGGCGGCGAGTGGGTCGCCGAACGTCTTCTCCGAGCCGGCGATCCCTTGGGTGAGTTGGACGGCCTGGCCGCCCTGGACGTCGACGGCGGGCAGAAGCGTCAGTGGGAGCATGGGACGGAATCCTACCGAGCCGAACCCCTCCCCCTGGACGGGCCTGAGGTGCTGGAATGCACTCGCACCCTTCCACCTTGACCGCGACGGGCAGCCGACGGTCGCTGGCGCGTTGTACGGCGACAGCACGACGCCGACGTTGTCGGCCCCGCGTCTGGCAGCGCGTCCTTCCATGGCGATCCCCAGGGCGGCGATTTCTACAGTGGCGAGCCCCTGCCGAGGCATCTGGACGCCGACTGGGTGGCGACGGGTCCAGCGAAGATGACCCTTCAGGCTGGGCCGACGCAGTTCGCGCGAAACGAGTTCTTCCGCAACGCGGAGCGAGCAGCCGCAGCGATCTACCGCCTCACGGTCGGCGACCGGGTGTCTTCGGGCGTGGCAACCGGGACCATCGTGCGCGGCCACCATCTGTTGGTCCTCCAGAAAGGTTAGGACGTCGTAGCCTCGGGCAGGCCGCTGCGGTCTCGACGAGGGCGAGAGGCACCGACGTGACCCACGGCTGGACGTAGGTAGACACGTCGGGCCAGAGCCGTACCATCCAGCCATGGCAGTCACCCCGGCCCCCAGCCCTGCGCCCCACGCTGCACTCAACACGCTCGGCGTCGTTGCCTACAACCTCTTGACAGTCCTGGCCGTGGCCCTCTTTGGCGCCAAGATCGGGAACCTGCTGCTCCTCTACTTGATCGAGGCCGTGCTGGCGGGACTGGTCGGGCTGGCGCTGGTGAGTCGCGCCCAAGCCGGCGATGAGGTCGCACTTCTCCCACCGGTCGGCGACCGGCCTACCGGTTACCTTGCGGCCCTCTTCGGCGTCTACACGCTGCTGCTCGGCCTGTTCTGCGTGCTCGTCGCGATCATCGCCGGCTACAGCCTCACGCCGCTGGCCTTCTGGCTGCCGCTGGCGCTCCTGATCGTCCGCCAAACGACCGATGCCATCGCGCTGTCCAGGCCCGAGCGTCCCATCGGCGAGCGGGCGGCCGTGGGCCTGGCGTCCGCCGTGATCCGGTTCATCGTCCTGGCCGTCTCCGTCGGCTTGCTCGTGTGGATCTCGCGCGATCTTCTGGACGACGCCGACTCGCGCACCATCGGCATCGTCGCCTTGATCTGTCTCGTCAGCATCAAGACGGTCAGCGAGGCCTGGCTAGCGAGTCATCCGCTCCACTTCACCCCGCGAGCGTCGCCACCCAGTTCCGGAGCAGGCGGGCGCCCGCGTCCCCGGACTTCTCGGGATGGAACTGGGTCGAACTGAGGGAGCCGTACTCGACCGCGGCGACGAACCGGTCGCCGCCGTGCTCGCACCACGTCAGTCGGACGCCGTCCGGCCAGTTCGCCTCGTGGACGGCGTAGCTGTGGACGAAGTAGAACCGCTCATCCTGGACGCCGTCGAACAGGACGCTCCCCGGGGCCGCCACGACCGTGTTCCAGCCCATGTGCGGCAGTCGAACCGAGGTCAACTGATCGACCGTTCCGGGCAGGACGCCGACCCCGGGCGCCTCGATGCCGTGCTCGATACCGGCCGCGAACATGGCCTGGTGACCGACGCAGATGCCCAGCACAGGGCGTCCGGACGCCAGCCTCCGGCGAATGACGTCGGGGCCACCGACCGCCCGCAGCCCGTCCAGGCAGGCGGCGAAGGCACCCACTCCGGGCACGACGAGCCCGTCCGCGGCGAAGGCCGCGTCGGCGTCCGACGTCAGGACGGCCTCGCAGCCCCTGGCCTCGATAGCGCGGGAGGCCGAATGCAGGTTGCCGGAGCCGTAGTCCAGGATCGCGACAACCGGACGACTCACAAGGCGCCCTTCGTGGACGGCACCGCGCCCGCGACGCGGGCGTCCGGCTCGACAGCCTGGCGCAGCGCCCGGGCGAGCGCCTTGAACTGGGCCTCGACGATGTGGTGCGGGTCGCGTCCGGCTAGGAGGTTGAGGTGCACGCAGAGGCCAGCGTTCAACGCGAGCGACTCCACCACGTGGCGGGTCATCGAGCCGGCGAACGCCACCCCAGCTCCCCCGATGCGCGCGTAGACCTGCGCGTCGGGCTCGCCCGTGCAGACGACGTAGGGTCGTCCGGCGACGTCGACGGTGCACTCGGCGAGCGCCTCGTCCAGCGGGATGCGGGCGTAGCCGAACCGGCGGATGCCCCGCTTGTCCCCCAGCGCCTGAGCGAGAGCCTGACCGAGCACGATGGCCGTGTCCTCGACCACGTGATGGGCGTCGATTTCAACGTCACCGGACGCCGCGACCACCAGGTCGACCAGCGAGTGCTTCGCCAGCGACGTGAGCATGTGGTCATAGAAGCCCACGCCGGTGCTGACGTCCGCCGTACCGGTTCCGTCGAGGTTCACCTCGACGCGCACCGAGGACTCGCTGGTGGTGCGCTCGACGGCGCCCGTCCGCTCGCTCATGGGTGTCCGATCTGTTCGACTGCCGCGTAGAAGGCGGCCATTTCTTCCGGGGTTCCCGCGGAGACGCGCAGGTAGCCGGCCGGGCCAGTTTCGCGTACCAGGACGCCGGCGTCCAAGAGCCGCTGCCAGGCGAGGTGCCGGTCGGTGAAGCGTCCGAAGAGGACGAAGTTCGCATCGGACGGCACGACCTCGTACCCCAGCTCCGGCAGCCGGACCAGCAACTCGTCACGTGCTGCCCGTAGGAGGTCGACGTTGGCCAGCATCGCGGGGGCGTGCGCGAGGGCCACCTCGGCGATCGCCTGGGTCTGCGCCGAGAGGTGGTACGGCAGCCGGACGATCCGGCAGGCGTCCACGATCGCCGGCGCGGCGGCCAAGTAGCCGACGCGTCCGCCTGCGAGGGCGAACGCCTTCGACATCGTGCGCGACACGATCAGGTTGCCGAAGCGCGGCAGCAAGCCCAGGGCGCTGGCGTCCGGGGTGGTCGAGAACTCCTGATAGGCCTCGTCGACGACCACGATCGCGTCCGTGCCCTCGAGCACCGTCTCGATGACGTCGAGCGGAGTCGAGGTGCCCGTGGGATTATTCGGCGTGGTGATGAGCACGACATCGGCCCGCTGGGTGTCGATGGCGCTCAGCACGAGGCCCGCATCCAAGGTGTAGTCGTCGTGCCGGGCCGCGGTGACGTACTCGGTGTGCGTGTTCCGCGCGTACTCGGGGTACATCGAGTAGGTCGGCGTGAACGTGAGGCAGCGGCGTCCGGGTCCGCCGAAGGCGCCCAGCACGTGGGTCATGACTTCGTTGGAGCCGTTCGCGGCCCACACGTTCGTCATCGTCAGCCCGTACCCGAGATAGGCCGCCAGCCGGCGGCGCAGCTCGGACGCCTCCCGGTCCGGATAGCGGTCGATCCGGGCGGACGCCGCGAGGATCGCGTCCGCCATCTCGCGCCGGATCGCGTCCGAGGGCGGGTACGGGTTCTCGTTGACGTTGAGGCAGACGGGGACGTCCAGCTGGGGTGCGCCGTAGGGCTCCTCCCCCACCAACTCGGGGCGCAGCGGCAGGTCCGCGAGCGTGACGTCGGCCCTCATCGCGGACGCCTCGTCCGGATCGCGATCGCCTCGCGATGCCCCGGCAGCAGCTCGGCCGACGCGAAGGCCTCGACGAGGGGGCCGAGTTCGGCGAGGGCCTCCGCGGAGTACTCGATGACGTGCACGGTCTTGCAGAAGCTGCGCACGGTGAGCCCGGAACTGTGCGCCGCCGTGCCCGACGTCGGCAGCACGTGCGTCGAGCCCGCCGAGTAGTCGCCCAGCGGTACCGGCGCGTACGGGCCCACGAAGATGGCGCCCGCGTTGCGGATGCGGCGAGCCACGTCGCGCGCGTCGGAGGTGTGGATTTCCAGGTGCTCGGCGCCGTAGGCGTCCGCGACGGCGATGCCCTGGTCCAGGTCGTCCACCAGGACGACGGCCGATTGCGAGCCCGATAGGGCCGTCCGGATGCGATCGGTGTTGTCGAGCGCGTCGATCTGGTCGTCGAGCAGCGCGTTGACGGCGTCGGCCAACGCGGGGGCGTCGGTGACGAGGACCGACCCGGCCATCGGATCGTGCTCGGCCTGGCTGATCAGGTCGGCGGCGACGAACGCGGGGTCGGCAGTCGCGTCGGCTAAGACCATGATCTCGGTCGGTCCGGCCTCGGAGTCGATGCCGACGAGGCCGCGCAGCAGCCGCTTGGCCGCGACCACATAGATGTTGCCCGGACCCGTCACGAGGTCGACCGGCTCGCAGAGCCCCGCGACGCCGTGGGCGAACATGGCGATCGCCTGGGCTCCGCCGACGGCGTACACCTCGTCCACGCCGAGCAGGTGGCACAGGCCCAGCACCGTCGGGTCCGGCAGGCCGCCGTGCGCGCGGCTCGGCGGGGTGGCCAGCGCCAGCGACTCGACCCCCGCCACCTGGGCGGGGACGACGTTCATGAGCACCGAGGACGCCAGCGGCGCCAGTCCCCCGGGCACGTAGAGGCCGACGCGACGCACCGGAACCGTTCGAATCTCGACGGACGCCCCGGGCGCCAGCTCGACCGTGATCGAGTCCGGCTCCCGCTCGGCGAGCGCGACCGCGCGGCGGCGGCGGATCGACTCTTCCAGGGCGGCCCGCACGTCGGCGTCCATGGTCTCGGCGGAGCGGGCCAGGACCTCGACCGGCACCCGGAACGACTCAGGAACGACCCCGTCGAAGCGCTGGGAGAACTCGACCAGCGCATCGACCCCGCGGTCGCGGACGGCGTCACAGATCGGTCTGACGGCGTCCAACGCCTGCTCGACGTCGAACGAGCCGCGCGGGATGACGGCGCGGTAGTCCGGTTTCTGTCCGCGGACGTCGATGGTTCGAAGCTGCACCCGATGATTGTATTGGCGCATGTTCATCGGGCTCGGCACGGTCGCCAACGTGGTCACCGTCGCGGTGGGCTCGGTGATCGGGCTCCTATTCGGATCCCGCATTCCCGAGCGGACCAGGCAGCTCATCACCGCGACACTCGGCCTCGTCACGCTCGTGCTGGGTATCTCATCGGCCGGGTCGATCGGCTCGACGGCGCTCGCCGGCGTGGTCGGCAAGGGCGGGCTGCTGGTCGTCATCGGCGCCCTGCTGGTCGGCGGTCTGATCGGGTCGGCGCTCCGCATCGAGCAGCGGCTGGAGGGTGCCGCCGACTGGCTGCGGTCCAAGATCGCCGACGACGAGGACTCCGGACGCTTCGTCGACGCCGTCGTGACGCCCACGCTGCTGTTCTGCGTCGGCCCGCTGACCATCCTGGGGTCGTTGTCGGACGGCCTCGGCCGCGGCGCAGACCAGCTCTTGGTGAAGTCGCTGCTGGACGGCTTCGCCGCCATCGCCTTCGCCGCCTCGCTCGGCTACGGCGTGCTGTTCTCCGCGGTGCTCGTCGGCGTGTTGCAGGGCGGCCTGACCCTGCTCGCGTTCGCGCTCGGCGACTTCTTGTCCTTGGCGCAGATCGATGCCCTCACCGCCACCGGCGGCGTGATCCTGATGGCGCTCTCACTGCGGCTTTTGCAGCTCAAGCAGATCCCGGTCGGCGACATGCTGCCCGCCCTGCTGCTCGCTCCCGTGATCGTGGCCGGCGCGGCGGCCCTCCTACACTGAGATGGCCAAGAAGCTCAGCGGCGGGACGCCCGCGACCGATGCCCTGACCGCCGCCGGCGTGGCCTTCGAACTGCACGCCTACGAGCACGACCCGTCCGAGCGGCACTTCGGCGACGAGACGATCGCCATCTTGGGGCTCGACCCCCAGCGCGTGTTCAAGACCCTGATCGTCGACGTCAACCCCGGCGGACGCCCCGAGCTGGCCGTCGGCGTCGTGCCGGTCGCCGGGATGCTCGACCTCAAGGCGATCGCCGCCGCCCTCGGGGCCAAGAAGGCCGACCTGGCCGATCCGAAGGACGCGGAGCGGTCGTCGGGCTACGTCGTGGGTGGCATCTCTCCCCTGGGTCAGCGCACGCCCCTGCCCACCGTGATCGACGAGACCGCGCTGCTGTTCGACACGATCTTCTGTTCCGCCGGACGCCGCGGGCTACAAGTCGAGGTGGACGCCGAGGCGCTGGCGTCCGTCATCGGAGCTGTCTTCGCCGACATCGCCCGCTGACGCCTCCTGCTTGAGCCAGGCCAAGGGGTCGTCCAGCGCCTCGACCAGGGCCGCGCGGCCCTGATCGAGCGCGGCGGTCCGTTTCGTCACCTGCTGCTCCACCAGCAGCGCTAGCCCTGGTCCGGGATCACGCCCGGCCAGTTCGGTGAGGGCCTCGCTCGCGACGACGGTGTCCTGGGCGTCCCCGAGCGCCTCCGTGACGGCCTCCCAGCGCTTCGCGGACGCCGTCGCCTCCGGCCCATAGGCCTCGGCCAGCGCCTCGCAGGCGTAGCGAACGGCCTTGGCGGCCTTGCGCACCTCATGCCAGGGCGCGAGGTCGTTGGGACGGCTCTGAGCGGCGTCCGCGCGACGACGCACCCGCCCGATCGCCTTGGCCAGGCAGACCGCGACCACGTCGTGGGTCGGCTTGCGGCGGCGTCCGCTGAGTGGGGGGGCCGCGACGAAGTCCGCCAGCGACCGCTGGAGGGCGGCATAGCGATCCGTCTCCAGGGCCGCCACAAGCGCACCGTGGGCGGCGAAGTGCTTCTCGGCCAGGTGGCGCAGCACCTGGTCGACGCCGCCCTGGTCGACCGCGCCAGCCAGGTCGGCCAACGTGGCGGCGACGTGTTCGGCAAGCACCTCGAGATCCCGCGACGCCCCAGCCACGAGCCCGTACCAGCGCAGTTCCTCGGCCAGCGGCCGCGCCACAGACGGATCGAACACCGGGACGAACACCCTCAGCACGCTGCGGAGCCGGCGGGCCGCGACGCGGGACTTGTGGACGGCGTCCGGCGCGTCCGCTCGGACCCCCTCGTCGTAGGCCTGAAGGGACCCGACCTGCCGGGCCAGATACCCAGCGACGACGACGTTGGCCGGGCTCGTCACCGTCGTCGGCGCGGGCGGCGTCCGCAGGGCGAGTGCCCGAGCCACCTTCGACGAGTGCTCGGCCGGACCGCAGCCGGAGGCCGCGAGGGCCGCGGCGACGGCGTCCAGCGTCGTTCGTGGCTCGTCCGGGGCCAACTCGACCTCGACCTCGGACCAGGCCGAGCTGCGGTCGCCCACCTCGGCGCGGACGCGGTCGTGGCACAGGTGCGCCCGGACGCCGCCGCCGGCGCGCAGCAGGTCGTGTTCCTCGCGGACGGTGATGAGGCGGGCCACCGGGATCAGCGGTTCGTCGTCGAGCAGGTGGCCCACCTCCCGGCGGAGCGACGCCGGGGGAACGGAGCCAGCCAGCGGAACGCGCCGCTCGACCCGCGCGTCGCCGCTGCGGGGCGACTTCAGATGCCAGCCCTCGTCCCCGCCACCGGTGCGCCGCCTTAGGCTCCAGCCGGCCCGCGTCAGCGCCAACGTGGGGGTGTCGAAGTACTCGGCGTCCAGGTCGAACTGTTTCGGGGCCGCCCACTCCCCCAGCGACCGGGGCGGCACCAGGTCGCCACCGACAGGAACAGAGAACTTGCGCTCCACCTCGTTCTCGGCGACGCCGCCCATCGCCTAGGCGTCCTGGTCGATCGGCGCGGGTTCGGGGCTGACCGCGGCCCGACCGCGCGGGCCGGCGTCGCCGTGTGGCGATAGCTCGGGGCCCAGCGCGGACGCCAACAGTGTCGGCAACACCGCGGCCATCGCCCACGCCGCGAGGGCGGCCGGCGAGTGCAGCTGGAAGGCGGCGGGAACGGTGTCGCCGGGGTTAGCGTGGTCGAGGCGGACGTCCAGCGGACCGGGCCCCCAGAGCTGCCCGATCTCGCGGCAGACCAGCCCGGCCACCAGCCCCGCGCCCAGTGTGATCAGGACGACCGGCCAGCCGAGGCTGCGAAACCAGGACCAGGTCAGGCCGCCCAGGACGAGCCCGCCCACCAGGCCGATCGCCACGAACCAGGCGTCCGACGCGAAGAGCTCGGAATGCCCGCGCTCGGTCATGACGGCCACGTGGTCAGGGCCGATGACGTAGACGGGCAGGTGCACCATCCGGGCCCACACGAGAGAGCCCAAGACCCCGACCACCACCGCCAGCCCGGCGAGGACGCCGACCCACGAGACGATGCGCTGCCCGGTCATGACCGCAGCCTAGCTACACGCCCACGCAGGACGGGCCGAGCAGGGCCTTGAGCTCCGCCATCAGCGAGGGCGAGGTGGCCACCCGGAGTCGGTCGTCCAGCTTCCAGACCTTGGCGCCCGCGCCCGCGATGAGCCGCATGCGTACTTCCTGGGTGCCCGGATGCCGGCCCAGGACGAACTTCAGCTGCTCGACGACCGCCGGCGTGCAGCGCGTGGTCGGCAGGTTGAGCGTCAACGGCCCCGTCGGCCCGGTGGTCACGTCCGGGAACGACACATCGGACGCCGAGAGCTCGACGCTCTCGTCCTTCTCGCGGACGCGTCCCTTGATGCGGACGAGCGTGTCCGGGGCCACCGACATCGCCACCGGGGCGTAGGCGTTGGTGAAGACCAGCACCTCCAGGGACGCCTCGAGGTCTTCGACCGTGAGGATCGCCCACTGCCGGCCGTCCTTGCTCTGCTTGCGCTGGACGTGGGTGATCAAGCCGCAGATCGTGACGGTGCCGTCGCGGGGGCCACCGTCGGCGACGAGCATCGCGATCGAGAGGTCGCGGTTGGCCGCCACGATGTGCTCCAGGCCGTTCAGCGGGTGATCGCTCACGTAGAGGCCGAGCATCTCGCGCTCGAACGCGAGCAGGGCCGTCTTGTCCCACTCGGCGATCGCGGGAATCGGCGTCGCCATCGAGGCCGAGCCGGCGGCGTCCGAACTATCGAAGAAGGCCGCGAAGAGGTCGTCCTGGCCGTTGGCCTGGTTGCGTTTGAGGTCGATGACGGCGTCCACCTTGGCCTCGAAGCACTCCATCAGCGCGCGCCTGGTGTGGCCCAGCGAGTCGAAGGCGCCCGCCTTGATCAGCGACTCGATGACCCGCTTGTTGCAGACCACGAGCGGCACGTTGTCGAGGAACTCGTTGAAGTCGGACGCCTTGCCGTGCTCGTCCCGTCCGGCGACGATCCCTCGGACGACGTTGTCGCCGACGTTGCGGATCGCACCCAGCCCGTAGCGGATGTCGGTGCCGACGGGGGTGAACATGCCAACGGACTCGTTCACGTCGGGCGGCAGCACCCTGATGCCCATGCGCCGACACTCGGCGAGGTACACCGCCGACTTGTCCTTGTCGCCCTTCACGGACTCCAGCAACGCGGCCATGTACTCGGCCGGGTAGTTCGCCTTGAGGTAGGCCGTCCAGTACGAGATGACGCCGTAGGCGGCGGTGTGGGCCTTGTTGAAGGCGTAGTCGGAGAAGGGCACGAGGATGTCCCAGAGCGACTTGATGGCCGCGTCCGAGTAGCCGTTCGCCCGCATTCCGCCCGAGAACGGGACGAACTCGGCTTCCAGCACTTCCTTCTTCTTCTTGCCCATCGCGCGCCGCAGCAGGTCGGCCTTGCCGAGGCTGTACCCGGCGACCCGCTGGGCGATCTGCTGCACCTGCTCCTGGTAGACGATCAGGCCGTAGGTGGTGTCGAGGATGTCGCGCAAGGGCTCGGCCAGCTCGGGATGGATCGGCTCAATCGGCTGCTTGCCGTTCTTGCGGAGCGCGTAGTTGGTGTGCGAGTCGGCGCCCATCGGGCCGGGCCGGTACAGGGCCAGGGCCGCGGAGATGTCCTCGAAGTTGTCGGGCTGCATGAGGCGCAGGAGGGAGCGCATGCCGCCGCCGTCGAGTTGGAAGATGCCCAGGGTTTCACCGGACGCCAGCAGGTCGTACGCCGCTCGATCCGTCATCTCCCGGCTCAGCTCGTCGAGGTCGAGGACGACGCCCCGGTTCGACTCGACGTTGCGGATGGCGTCGTCGAGGATCGTAAGGTTGCGCAGGCCCAGGAAGTCCATCTTGACCAGGCCGAGCGCCTCGCAGCTCGGGTAGTCGAACTGGGTGATGATCTGGCCGTCTTGCTCCCGCTTCATGATGGGGATGACGTCGATCAACGGCTTGCTCGACATGATGACGCCGGCCGCGTGGACGCCCCACTGGCGCTTGAGGTTCTCGATGCCGCGGGCGGTGTCCACGACCTCCTTCACCTCGGGGTCGGTGTCGTACAGCTCGCGGAACTCGGTGCCCTCGCCGTAGCGCGGATGCTGGGGGTTGAAGACCTCGGCGATCGGGACGTCCTTGCCCATCGCCGGCGGCGTGTAGGCCTTGGTGATCTTCTCGCCGAGGCTGAAGGGCTTGCCCAGGACGCGTCCGGCGTCCTTGATCGCCTGCTTGGCCTTGATGGTGCCGTAGGTGACGATCTGGCAGACCCGGTCGTCGCCGTACTTCTCGGTGACGTAGCGGATCACCTCGCCGCGGCGACGCTCGTCGAAGTCGACGTCGAAGTCGGGCATGGACGGACGCTCCGGGTTGAGGAAGCGCTCGAAGATCAGCCCGTGCGGCACCGGGTCGAGGTCGGTGATCCGCATCGCGTAGGCGCACATCGAGCCGGCGCCCGAGCCGCGCCCGGGGCCGACCCGGATGCCGTTCTCCTTGGCCCAGTTGATGAAGTCGGCGACCACGAGGAAGTAGCCCGCGTAGCCCTTGCCGATGATGACGTCCTGCTCGAACTCCGCCTGCTTCAGCGCGTACTCGGGAATGCCGTTCGGGAAGCGCGCGGTCAGCCCCCGCGCCACCTCCTTGATGAACCAGGACGCCTCGGTCTCGCCCTCGGGCACCCCGAACTCGGGCATGTAGGTGCCGCTGCCCTCGTCGAACGAGATTTCGCACCGCTCGGCGATCTCGAGGGTGTTGTCGCAGGCCTCCGGCAGGTTCGAGAACAGCAGCCGCATCGCCTCGGCCGGCTTCAGGTAGTAGCCGTTGCCGTCGAACTTGAAGCGTCCTGGCGTGTCCCGATTCGAGCCGGACGAGACGCACAGCAGGGTGTCGTGGGCCTCGGCGTCCTCGGCGTTGACGTAGTGCAGGTCGTTGGTGGCGACTAGCGGCAGCTTGAGCTCCTTGGCCAGCTTCAGGAGGTCGGCCCGGACGCGGGCCTCGATGTCGAGGCCGTGGTCCATCAACTCGCAGTAGAAGTTGCCGGCGCCGAAGATGTCGCGGAACTCGGCCGCGGACTTCACCGCGTCCGCGTACTGACCGAGCCGCAGGTAGGTCTGCACCTCGCCGGACGGGCAACCGGTGGTGGCGATCAGGCCCTTGCCGTAGCGGTTCAGCAGCTCGCGGTCGGCGCGCGGCTTGTAGAAAAACCCCTCCAGGCTCGACAGCGAGCTGAGCCGGAACAGGTTGTGCATGCCTGCGTTGTTCTCGGCCCACATGGTCATGTGGGTGTAGGCGCCCTTGGCCGCCACGTCGTCGCCGGTGCCGTCGCCGAACTGGACCCGCTTGCGCTCAGACCGATGCGTCTTCGGCGTCAGGTACGCCTCGAGGCCGATGATCGGCTTCACCGGGCTGCCCTTGGCCGTCTTGTACCACTCGTAGGCGCCGAACAGGTTGCCGTGATCGGTCACCGCCAGCGCGGGCATCCCCATCTTCTCGGCGCCCTGGACCAGCCCCTTCAGTCGGGCCGCCCCGTCGAGCATCGAGAACTCGGAATGGCAGTGCAGATGTACGAAACCGTCCGGCATGGCGGTGGTCCGCGCCTCCTTCAGCTCGTGCGTGCGCAAGGGATGCCGGGCGGGGAAGAACCCGAGAGCCCTCACCCTAACCCCGGCCCCCGACAGTTCCACGACGCGACGCCCGGCGTGGTCGACATCGTCGATCGAGGGCTCAATCAGTCATCAACTGCAGCAGCGTCCGGCACGTAGCGAGGTTCCGCAGGGTCACGAACTCGGGCTTCAGCGCCGGGGTCACGCTGGCCGCGAGCTTGGAATCGTGGACGCCGTCGGCGAGGTCCGCGTACAGCAGCGTTCCGTCCGCCGTGACCCGTTCGGACGCCGACGCGACAGCCCGCAGCCGGTCGAGGGCGGCGTCCGGGATCGGGCCGGAGGCGAAGCCGACGTGCACCTGCTTGGGGTCGCCGTCGGCGTACGGGTGGGCGGCGACGGCCCTGGTCAGCACGTCCTTGGAGGCCACGACGACGTCGACGGCGAAGCCGAAGCGCTCGGGGATGGCGGCCGTCAGCTCGGCCGCGCAGGCGGCGTCCGTGTTCTCGGAGTGGAAGATCAGGTTGCCGGACGCGATGTAGGTGCGGACGCTGGCGTAGCCGAGGTCCCCGGCCAGGGCGCGCAACTCGGCCATCGGCACCTTGTTGCGGCCGCCCACGTTGACGGCCCGCAGTAGGGCCAGGTGACGCGGCACCGCTAGACCGAGCCGGGCTCGGGATCGGGCAGGTTTGGCACCTCGGGCACGTAGCTGGTGGCGGTCAGCTGGCCGTCGCGGGCGATCAGGGTGTCCGCGGCGATCGCGATGTCGGTGGCCTGGGCGCTGACGATGAGCCAGCTGGCGTCGGCGACCTTCTCGAGCACGAACATGATCATGCCGCGACGGACGTCGGCGACTTCGTCCTCGGGGTCGACCTGCCCCGAGATCTGCCATCGGCCGTGCAGCACGGCGGCGTCCGAGCCGACCTGGCGGAACGACACCTTCTCGAAGGTGAACGTCGCCGTCTTGAACTCGTCCTTGAAGGAGCGCTTGAACACGCGCTGGATGGAGTGTCGAGACGTCCACCACAGGCCGACCACGTTGACGTAGTCCGCATCCTCGGCGAACAGGGAGCCGATCGCGGCGGCGTCCTTGCTCTCCCACGCGGCCGCGAACTTGGCGACGACCTCCAGCGGGCCGGCCAGCGGCGTCGGTCCGGGAGGCATGGGCAGGTACTCGCGCGAGGCCGCGGCCAAGTCGCGGACCAGCTTGACCTGCCGCTCGAACCTCTTCTTCGTTCCGCTCATGGACGCCATCGTGGCACGCCGGCGTCCGGACGCCCATGGCGGCACGCACCGTCCGTCAGGACGGCTCGGCGTCCAGCGCGTAGGGGGCCCGACGCCGCAGCACGTCGATGGTCTCGGCGTCCAGGTGGTCGGCGGCCGTCAGCACCCGCCCGGCGAGGTCCGGCTCGGTCGTGATCGCCCGGTACAGCAGCGGCACCGTGACGCCGTGATCGGGCCGAGCCGACACCGTGACGCTCATGCCGGGGCGGATCGTGCCGGGCGTGACGACCGCCAGGTATGCCCCCGTGCGGCCGCGGTCGGAGAACCGCCGCACCCAGCCGGGTACGCCCATTGCGGCCCGGAAGGTGTTGCACGGGATGCGCGGGCCGGTGACCCGCACCTCAACCTCGTCCCCGATGCGCCACCGCTCCCCCACCAGCGCGGCGTCCACGTCGAACCCGGCCAGCGTGAGGTTCTCCCCGAACGCCCCCGGACGCAGCTCGCGGCCGAGCTCGGCCGACCACCAGGCGAGCTCCTCGGACGCCACCGCGTAGACCGCCTGGAGCGACCCCCCGTGGTGTCGGCCGTCCCCCACGTGGTCGTCGGCGACGCCGCTCACCGCGGCGCCGTCCAGGACGCGCTTGGGCCCCGGGTCGCGCACCTCGATGGACTCCACCGGCGCCTTGAAGATGCCGGTGCGGGGGCCGCGTCCGGTGGGACTCGGCCGAGCCGTCCCGACGTTCACCGAGAGCACCGACGGCGTCGGTTCGCCCGCGCCAGCAGCGGACGGCACGGCGCTCAGACCACCAGCGGACGCGCGGTCGGCAGGATCGGCTTCGGCAGCTGTGACTTCTCGCCCTGCAGGAACGCGTCCACTCCGTTGGCGCAGGAGCGGCCCTCGGCAATCGCCCAGACAATCAACGACTGGCCACGTCCGGCGTCCCCGCAGACGAAAACGCCCGGCACCGAGGTCTCGAAGTCGTCGTTGCGCGCGACGTTGCCGCGGGCGTCCAGGTCGACACCCAGCTGCTCGACGAGGCCCTCGCGCTGCGGGTGCAGGAAGCCCATGGCGAGCAGCACGAGGTCGGCGTCCAGGACGCGCTCGCTGCCCTCGACCGGCACGAAGCGACCGCCCTCGAAGCGCACCTCGTCGAGGCGCAGCCCGGTCACCTGGCCGTCGGCGCCGATGAACTCGCGCGTGTTGACCGAGTAGAGCCGCTCGCCGCCCTCCTCGTGAGCCGAGCTGACGCGGTAGACCATCGGGTAGGTCGGCCACGGCTGGGTGTCGGGACGCCCCTGCGGCGGGGTCGGCAGGATCTCCAACTGCGTGATCGACGTGGCGCCCTGCCGGATGGACGTGCCGAGGCAGTCTGCGCCGGTGTCGCCACCGCCGATGATGACGACGTTCTTGCCCGTGGCCAGGATCTGATCGGTCACCTCCTCGCCGACCGCCACGCGGTTGGCCTGCGGCAGGAACTCCATGGCCTGGTGGATCCCGGCCAGCTCGCGTCCGGGGACGTCCAGGTCGCGCGGGACGGTCGACCCGATGGCCAGCAAGACCGCGTCGTACTGCTCGCGCAGCTGGTCGCCCGTGATGTCGACGCCGACGTTGACGCCGGTCCGGAAGACGGTGCCTTCACGGACCATCTGCTTGACGCGGCGATCGAGGATCGCCTTCTCCATCTTGAACTCGGGGATGCCGTAGCGCAGGAGCCCGCCGACGGCGTCCGCACGCTCGTAGACGACGACCGTGTGGCCCATCCGGGTCAGCTGCTGGGCCGCGGCCAGGCCCGCCGGACCCGAGCCGACGATCGCGACCGTCTTGAGCGTGTGCCACTCGGTCAGCACCGGATCGATGCGGCGGTCGTCCCACGCCTTGTCGGCGATGGCGACCTCGATGTTCTTGATCGTGACCGGGTCGCGGTTGATGCCCTCGACGCAGGCCGTCTCGCAGGGCGCCGGGCAGAGGCGTCCGGTGAACTCGGGGAAGTTGTTCGTCGCGTGCAGTCGGTCGGTGGCCTCGACCCAGGCGTCCCGGTAGATGAGGTCGTTCCACTCCGGGATGAGGTTGCCCAGCGGGCAGCCGGAGTGGCAGAACGGGATGCCGCAGTCCATGCACCGGGCCGCCTGCTTGGTGATGATCGGCAGGACGGCGCGTCCCGGCGATTCGGGGTACACCTCCTGCCAGTCCTGCACGCGCTCGGCGACCGGACGCCGCGTCGCGACCTCGCGGGGGTACTTCATGAAGCCCCTGGGATCAGCCATGAGCGGCCTCCATCATCAGCTTGACCGTAGTTTCGGAATCGAGACCGGACGCCTCCGCGTCGGCCTTGGCGGCCAGCACGCGCGCATAGTCGCGCGGCAGGACCTTGGTGAAGCGCCTAGCCAGCTCGTCACGGCCGGCGTCCAGGAGCACCCGGGCGACGGTCGAGCCGGTCTCGGCGTGGTGCTTGGCCAGCAGCTCGGTGACCCGATCGAGGTCGGTATCGCTCAGGGGACACGGGTCGGCCAGCTCGGAGTTGAGCCGGTCGAGATCGAGGTCGAGGATCCAGGCCACGCCACCGGACATGCCGGCGGCGACGTTGCGTCCGGTGGGGCCGAGGATCAGCGCCTCTCCCCCGGTCATGTACTCGCACGCATGGTCGCCCACGCCCTCGACGACCGCGGTCGCCCCGGAGTTGCGGACGCAGAACCGCTCGCCCACGAGACCGCGGATGAACAGCTCACCGGACGTGGCGCCGTAGCCGATGACGTTGCCGGCGATGATCTGCTCCTCGGCGGCGAATGGCGCGTCCGCGGCTGGACGCACGACGAGGCGTCCGCCCGACAGGCCCTTGCCCAGGTAGTCGTTCGTGTCGCCGGTGAGCCGCAGCGTGATGCCCTTCGGCACGAACGCGCCGAAGCTCTGGCCGCCGGTGCCGGTGAAGTCGATCTCGATGGTGTCGTCCGGCAGACCCTCGCCCTTCGTGGCCTTGGTGACGTGGTGGCCCAGCATCGTGCCGACGGTGCGGTCGACATTGCGGACGTCCACCGCGAACCGGACGCGTTCGCCCTTGTCGAGCGCCGGACGCGCCTGCTCGATGAGGGTCACGTCCAGCTTGGCGTCGAGGCCGTGGTCCTGGGTCGTCGAGTTCTTCAGGGACGCCCCCGGCGCCAGTTCGACGCGGTGCAGGATCGGCGCGAGGTCGAGCCCCTGCGCCTTCCAGTGGTCGATGGCCTCGCGCGTCCGGAGCAGCTCGACGTGACCGACGGCGTCCTCGAGACGGCGGAAGCCCAGGGACGCCAGCAGTTCGCGGACCTCTTCGGCGATGTACTCAAAAAACGTGACGACAAACTCCGGGTCGCCGGTGAACTTCTCGCGCAGCTCGGGGTTCTGCGTGGCGACGCCGACGGGGCAGGTGTCGAGGTGGCACGCGCGCATCATGATGCAGCCCGACACGACCAGCGGGGCGGTGGCGAAGCCGAACTCCTCGGCCCCGAGCAGCGCGCCGATGACGACGTCGCGTCCGGTCTTGAGCTGGCCGTCGACCTGCACGACCACGCGTTCGCGCAGCCCGTTGAGCAGGAGCGTCTGCTGCGTCTCGGCGAGGCCGAGCTCCCAGGGCCCGCCGGCGTGCTTGACGGACGTGAGGGGCGCGGCGCCGGTGCCACCGTCGTGGCCGGAGATCAGCACCACGTCGGCCTTGGCCTTGCTGACGCCGGCGGCGACCGTGCCGACGCCCACCTCGGCGACCAGCTTCACGTGGATGCGGGCCACCGGGTTCGCGCACTTCAGGTCGTGGATCAGCTGCTTGAGATCCTCGATCGAGTAGATGTCGTGGTGCGGCGGCGGGCTGATCAGGCCGACGCCCGGCGTGGAGTGCCGGGTCGAGGCGATCCAGGGGTAAACCTTCTGGCCGGGCAGCTGGCCACCCTCGCCGGGCTTGGCGCCCTGGGCCATCTTGATCTGGATGTCGTCGGCGTTCGTCAGGTAGTCGCTCGTGACGCCGAAACGTCCGGACGCCACCTGCTTGATCGCCGAGCGGCGCTCGGGGTCGTAGAGGCGCTCGCGGTCCTCGCCGCCCTCGCCGGTGTTCGACTTGGCACCCAGCTTGTTCATCGCACGCGCCAGCGTCTCGTGGGCCTCGCGGCTGATCGAGCCGTAGCTCATGGCACCCGTCGAGAACCGCTTGACGATCGCGCTGATCGGCTCGACCTCGTCGATGCTGATCGGCTCGCGGGCGTCCGTGTCGAACTCCAGCAGGCCGCGCAGCGTCATCAGGCGCTTGGCCTGGTCGTTCACGCCCTGGGTGTACTGGCGGAAGATGTCGAACCGCTTCGTGCGTGTCGCGTGCTGCAGCCGGAAGACCGTGTCGGGATCGAACAGGTGCGGCGGGCCCTCGCGGCGCCACTTGTACTCGCCGCCGACGTCGAGCGTGCGGTGGGCCACCGTCCGGTGGTCGGACGGATGCGCCCACGAATGCCGCTGCCGGATCTCCTCGGCGATCTCGGTGACCCCGATGCCCTCGATGCGGGATGCCGTGCCCGTGAAGTACTTGCCCACGAACTCGCTGGACAGGCCCACGGCCTCGAAGATCATCGAGCCGGTGTAGGACGCCAGCGTCGAGACGCCCATCTTGCTCATGACCTTCAACACGCCCTTGCCGAGCGCCTTGCGGACGTTGTAGATCGCCTTCTCGGGGGTCACCGTGAGGTACAGCTCGTTGCGGGCCAGGTCCTCGGCGGTCTCGAAGACCAGGTAGGGGTTGACGGCCGCAGCGCCGTAGGCGATCAGGAGCGCCATGTGGTGCACCTCGCGGACGTCGCCGGCCTCGACGATCAGGCCGACCTGCGTGCGCAGCTTCTCGCGCACCAGGTACTGGTGCACCGCCGCGACCAGCAGCAGCGACGGGATCGGGGCCTCGTCGGTGTTGCTGTGGCGATCGGACAAGATGATCGTCCGCTTGCCGTTCTTGATCGCCTCGCCGACCTCGGTGCAGATCTCGTCCAGGCGAGCTTCCAGCGCAGGGCCGCCGTCGTGCACCTGGTAGAGCCCGCGGATGACGTAGCTGTCGAACTCGGGGTGGCTGCCGTCGCGGTTGATCCGGACCAGCTTGGCCAGCTCGTCGGAGTCCAGAACGGGGTACGGGATCACGATCTGGTGGCAGGAGTCCGGGCCGGGCTCCAGCAGGTTGCTCTCAGGCCCGATCGAGCTCGACAGCGACGTCACCATCTCTTCGCGGATGGCGTCCAGCGGCGGGTTCGTCACCTGCGCGAAGAGCTGGCTGAAGTAGTCGAACAGCAGCCGCGGACGCTCGGAGAGCACCGCCAGCGGGGTGTCGGTGCCCATCGATCCGATCGCCTCGGCGCCGGTCTCGGCCATCGGGGCGATGATCGTCTTCACCTCTTCGTTGGTGTAGCCGAACATCTGGTGGCGGCGCAGCACCGAGCTGTGCGAGTGCACCACGTGGGCGCGCTCGGGCAGGTTCTTCAGGTTCAGGCGTCGGGTCACCCACTCGCCGTACGGCTGCGCCTCGGCCAACTGCTGCTTGATCTCGGTGTCGTCGATGAGGCGATGCTGCTCGAGGTCGACCAGCAGCATGCGACCGGGCTGGAGGCGCCCCTTCTTCACGACCTTGCTCTGCGGAATGTCGAGCACTCCGGCCTCGGACGCGAACACGACGAGTCCGTCGTCGGTCACCCAGAACCGTCCCGGACGCAGGCCGTTGCGGTCCAGCGTGGCCCCGATGAGCGACCCGTCGGTAAAGCAGACGGCCGCCGGGCCGTCCCAGGGCTCGATGACGGACGCGTGGAAGCGGTAGAAGTCGCGCCGCTTGGCGTCCATCTGGCGGTTGTTCTCCCAGGCCTCCGGGATCATCATCATGACCGCGTGCGGCAGGGAGCGTCCGGCCAGGTGCAGCAGTTCGAGCACCTCGTCGAAGGACGCCGAGTCGGAGCCGCCCGGCGTGACCACCGGGAAGGTCCGGGACAGGTCGCCGGGGATCTTGTCGGTGGACAGCAGCGACTCGCGCGCGGCCATCCAGTTGCGGTTGCCCTTGATGGTGTTGATCTCGCCGTTGTGGGCCAGCATCCGGTAGGGGTGCGCCAGCTCCCAGGACGGGAACGTGTTGGTCGAGAAGCGCGAGTGCACCAGCGAGAGCGCGGACTCGCAGCGCTCGTCGGTGAGATCCGGGAACACCTCGCGCAGCTGTTGGGTGGTGAGCATGCCCTTGTAGACAAGCGTCCGCGCCGACAGCGAGGCGATGTACACGGACGCCTCGTTTTGGGCGCGCTTGCGCAGCGGGTACACCATCCGGTCCAGGTCGATGCCGGCGGTCGGGTCGACGTCGTCGGTGACGATGAGCTGCTCGAAGAACGGCTTCACCGCCAACGAGACGGGGCTGAGCGTGTCGGTGTTGGTGGGCACGTCGCGCCAGCCGAGGACGCGCAGCCCCTCCTCGATCGCGATGTACTCGATGGTGCGCTTGGCGGTGGCGCGGGCGCGGGCGTCCGAGGGCAGGAAGGCCATGCCGATGGCGTAGTGGCCGGGCTCGGGCAGGTGGAAATTGACCGTCTCGCGGATGAGCCGGTCGGGCACCTGCAGCAGCATCCCCGCGCCGTCGCCGGCCGCCTCGTCGGCGCCGGTGGCGCCACGATGGTCCAGGTTCTCGAGTGCGGTGAGCCCCTTGGCGACGATGTCGTGGCTCGGCGTCCCGCTCAACTGGGCGACGAAGGCGACACCGCAGGCGTCGTGCTCGAACGAAGGGTCGTACAGACCTTCGGCCGCGCGGCTGGGCATCACCATGGGAACTCCCGTCTTTGCAGTTCATCGGCGCACGAGACCAGACCGGGAGCAGCGCGTCGCGCGCCCGGCCGGCGCGTCATGGCCGGGGTCAGCGCCTCAGCGACGCCGACCCGCGCGCAGCTTACAGATTCATTCGGACGCCGACGCGTCCGTCCCAGCCTCCGACGTCACCGGCTCGGACGCCTCGAGGTGCGGCGCCTCGCGGCCCGGCAGGAAGCGCCGCAGCAGGACGAAACCGATGGCGCCACCGATGCAGACCGCCAGCGCCGTGACCTGGTTCGTCCGGAGCGGGCCGAGGTAGTACGAGAAGTCGGTGCGCATGCCCTCGATGACGAAGCGGATCGCGCCGTACAGCGCGATGTATAGGGCGAAGCAGGCCCCGTGGCCCAGGCGAAGCATCTTGTCGAGCTTGAGGATGATCGCCGCGGCCAGCAGGTTCAGCAGCAGCTCGTAGAGGAACGTGGGCTCGAAGGTGGCGAACTGCTCCAGGCCCGGGGGCCGGTGAGCGAGGTCGATCTCGAGCGCCCAGGGGGCCGTTGAGGGCTGTCCGAGGAGTTCCTGGTTGAACCAGTTGCCGAGGCGTCCGACGGCCTGCGCGACCGCGATGCCGGGGGCGATGCAGTCGCCGAAGGCCCACAGGCGCACCTTGTAGAGCCGGGCCGCGATGAGGGCGCCGATGGCGCCGCCCATGAGCGACCCGAACATCGCGATGCCGCCCTCCCAGATCGCGAAGGGGTTGAGGTGCCCCGGGCCGAAGTAGTCGCCCCAGTGGGTGAGCACGTGGTAGATCCGCGCCCCGACGAGGCCGGACGGGATCGCCCACATCACGATGTTCTCGAAGACGACGGGGTCTCCCCCGCGCGTGACCCAGCGCCGGCGTCCGATCAGGAACGCCACCGCGAAGCCGGACAGCATCGTCAGCGCGTAGAAGTGCACGAAGAACGGCCCCAGTTGGACGCCGTTGATCGGCGGGCTCGGAATGAACAGCAGGCTCACGACCGCAACCGTACGCCCGCAGTGAGGTCGGCCACGACCCGGCGTAGACCGCTCAGATCGCTCGGGCGTCCGGCATCCTCGGCCTCGATCAGGGTTCGGACGAGGGCGGAGCCGACGATGGCGGCGTCCGCGTAGCCGGTGATCTCACGCGCCTGGGCGCCGGTCGAGACACCGAGCCCGACGCCGACGAGCGTGTCGGGGGCCAAGGCACGGAGGCGTCCGACCAGTTCGGGAGCCAGGGACGAGGTCTCGGTCCGGGCGCCGGTGACGCCCATGACAGCGGTCGCGTAGACCCAGCCCCGGCAGGCGGCGGTCGTGGCGACGATGCGCTCGTCGGTCGAACTCGGAGACACCAGGAAGATGCGGTCGAGGCCGTAGGCGTCGGAGGCGGCCAGCCACTCCTCGGCCTCGTCCGGGGTGAGGTCGGGCGTGATCAAGCCGCAGCCGCCGGCGTTCGCGAAGTCGCGGGCGAAGGCGTCCACGCCGTAGCGGTCGACGAGGTTCCAGTAGGTCATGGCCACCGCAGGCGTCCCCGTGGAGGCGACGGCCTCGATGGCGCCGAAGACGTCCCGCGTCCGGACGCCGCGCTGCAGGGCCTGGGTGCCGGCCCGCTGGATGACGGGTCCGTCGAGGACCGGGTCGCTGTAGGGCAGCCCGATCTCGACCAGGTCGACGCCGGGGGTGTCCCCGTCGCCGCAGACGGCGCGCATCGCGGCGTACGACGTGGCCACGTCCGGGTAGCCGACCGGCACGTAGGCGACCAGCGCGCCGCGTCCTTCGGCCTTGGCCTTGAGGAAGGCCTGCCCCGACTGTCCGTAATCCGCCATCAGAACCCGCCTCCCATCGACCGATCGGGGGTGCCGTCGAGGCCGAACCAGGAGAGCGCCGTGTCGGTGTCCTTGTCGCCGCGGCCGGACAGGCAGATGCAGATCGTAGGCCGCAGCTCGGGCTGCTCCTCGGCGAGCCGGCGGCCGAGGCGCATTGCCCCGGCGACCGCGTGCGCCGACTCGATGGCCGGGATGATGCCCTCCTCGCGGGTGAGCAGCCGAAAGGCGTCCATCGCCTCGGCGTCGGTCACGGGCTCGTAGGTGCCGCGTCCGGACGCCGCCAGCCAGGCGTGCTCCGGGCCGACGCCCGGGTAGTCCAGGCCGGCCGAGATCGAATGGGACTCGAGGGTCTGGCCGTCGTCATCCTGCAGGACGTACGTCCGCATGCCGTGCAGGACGCCGACGCTGCCGGCCGAGATGGACGCCGCGTGGCGTCCGGTCTCGACGCCGTCGCCGGCGGCCTCGAAGCCGTACAGCGCGACGTCCGGGTCGTCGATGAACGCCGCGAACATGCCCATCGCGTTGCTGCCACCGCCGACGCAGGCGGCCACCCCGTAGGGCAGCACCCCGTCGCGATCGAGCAGCTGGGCGCGGGCCTCGTCGCTGATGACCCGCTGGAAGCCCTTGACCATGCGCGGGAAGGGGTGCGGGCCGGCGACCGAGCCGATCAGGTAGTGGGTCTCGTCGACGGTGGCCACCCACTCGCGCATGGCCTCGTTCATGGCGTCCTTGAGGGTCTTCGACCCGGACTCGACCGCGACCACCTCGGCGCCCAGCAGCTGCATCCGGGCGACGTTGAGGGCCTGGCGGTCGGTGTCGACGCGGCCCATGTAGACGCGGCACTCGAGGCCCAGCAGCGCGGCGGCGGTCGCGGTGGCCACGCCGTGCTGGCCGGCTCCGGTCTCGGCGATGACCCGGCGCTTGCCCATGCGTTTGGTGAGCAGCGCCTGGCCGAGAACGTTGTTGATCTTGTGCGAGCCGGTGTGGTTCAGATCCTCGCGCTTGGCGACCAGGCGGGCGTTGCCCGCGTGTCGGCTGAGCTTGGGCAGCTCCGTGATGGGGCTCGGACGCCCCGCGTAGTCGCGCAGGAGGCGTCCGAGTTCGGCCTGGAACTCCGGGTCGGACTGGGCCGCGGTGAACTCGCGGTCGAGCTGGTCGAGGGCCGCGTACAGCGCCTCGGGAACGTACTTGCCGCCGAAGATGTCGTAGTGACCACCGGCATCGGGCCAGGACACGTCGTTTCCTCTCGATGGTGGGACGCCGACTGACGTCAGCGCTGGCGAGCAGCCGTTCCCGCCGCCGTGAAGTCTGCCACGGCGCGACGGGGGTCCCCGGACCTGACCAGCGCCTCCCCTACCAGGATCACGTCGGCCCCGGCAGACGCCACGCGTTCGACGTCGCCGACGGCCAGGATCCCGGACTCGGCGACCTTGATCCGGTCGGCCGGAATGAGGCTCGCCAGCTTCTCGAACTCGGCGATGTTGACGTCGAGGGTCTGCAGGTTGCGGTTGTTGACCCCGATCAGCGCCGCCCCGGACGCGACCGCGCGCCGGGTCTCCTCGGGCGTGTGGACCTCAACCAGCGGCGTGAGCATGAGATGCCGGGAGAGTTCCAGGAAGCGTCCGAGCTCGGCATCGGTGAGGGCTGCAGCGATCAGCAGCACCAGGTCGGCCCCCGCGACCCGGGCCTCGTAGAACTGGTAGTCGGCGACCATGAAGTCCTTGCGGAGCACCGGGACCCCGACGCTCTGCCTGACCGCCACCAGGTCGGCCAGCTCGCCGCCGAAGCGGCGTCGCTCGGTCAAGACCGAGATCGCGGCGGCCCCCCCGGCGGCGTACTCGGACGCCAGCGCGGCGGGATCAGCGATCTCGGCCAGCGCGCCCTTCGACGGGCTGGACCGCTTGACCTCGGCGATGACCGCCAGTTCCGGTGCCCGGAAGCGGGGCATGGGGTCGAGCGTGGGGGGAAGCTGCGCGACGGCGTCCATCAGTTCCCGGAGGGGAAGAGACGCCTCGCGGACGGCTAAGTCTTCGCGGACCCCGACGATGATCTCGTCCAGGACCCCCACTCAGTTCTCCTTGGCGCCGTGGCCCATGTTGCGCAGCACGAGGCCGACGATCGCCGACAGGGCCACGATGGCCAGCCCGATCCACATGACGGTCCAGTTGATGCCGCCGGGCAGCACGAACGCGACCGCGGCGATGACGAACCCGACGAGGGCGATGACGCTTCCGGTCCAGGCCGCCAGGGTGCGTCCGTGATGGGTCAGCGGCTGGGTCGCGCTGCGGACGGGATCGATGGACTGATGGGCCGTGCCGTGGGTCATGGCTCGTCCTTCCTGGTTCGACGTGGTCGTGGGCTGGAGACAGCATCCCAGGAGTGGGTGCGTTTCTCCACCACGGGGTGCGCGATTCGGAACGGCGCGCCTGCTGGCGGTCTAGGCCGGACCCACCCGGGTCAGGCCGGCGGCCTGCTGGACGGCGCGCAGGACGGCCATGGCCTTGTTGCGGCACTCGGCGTCCTCGCTGGCCGGGACGGAATCGGCGACGAGCCCGGCGCCGGCCTGGACGTAGGCGCGACCGTCCTTGATCACGGCCGTCCGAATAGCGATGGCCACATCGCTGTCGCCGGAGAGGTCGAAGTGGCCCACCACGCCGCCGTAGAGGCCGCGGCGGCTGACCTCGAGCCGGTCGATGATCTCCATCGCCCGGACCTTCGGGGCACCCGAGAGCGTCCCCGCCGGGAAGCACGACAGGGTGGCGTCCAGGGCGGTCCGACCGGGCGCGAGGCGTCCGATGACGGCCGCCTCCAGGTGCATGACGTGGCTGTAGCGGCGCACCTTCATGAACTCGACGACCTCGACAGAGCCGGGCACGCAGACGCGTCCGAGGTCGTTGCGTCCGAGGTCGACCAACATCAGGTGCTCGGCGCGCTCCTTCGGGTCGGCGAGCAGCTCGGCTTCCAAGGCAACGTCTTGTTCGGGGGTGGCGCCCCGCGGACGCGTCCCGGCGATCGGACGCGTCACCGCGCGGCCGTCCGTCACCGTGACGAGTGCCTCGGGGCTGGACCCGACGACCGCGAAGCCGTCGAGCCGCAGGAGGTAGAGGTAGGGACTGGGGTTGGTCCGACGCAGCACCCGGTAGACGTCGAGCGGGTCGGCCGTGCACGGCACCTCGAAGCGCTGGCTGCCGACGATCTGGAAGGCCTCACCGGCACGGATCTCCTCGACGGCGTCGACGACGAGCGCCTGGTACTCCTCGGGGGTCCGCTGTCGGACGACGTCGGGCCATTCTTCGTCGGACGCCGTGGCGATCAGCGGCGCGGCGGGCTCGGTGAGGCGGTCGACCATCGCCTGGACGCGCACGGCGGCGTCGGCGTGGGCGTCATCCACGCGGTCGTGGGAGCCGTCGAAGTTGAGGGCGTTGGCGATGAGCCAGACCTCACCGGTGTGGTGGTCGAGGACGGCCAGGTCAGTCATCAGCATCATGACCAGCTCGGGCAGGCCGAGATCGTCGGCCGGGGCGTCCGGCAGATGCTCGAGCCGGCGGACCACGTCGTAGCCCAGGTAGCCGACCAGCGTGGCGCACATCGGCGGCAGTCCTGGGGCGGTCGGGGTGGCCAACAACGCCAGCGTGTCGCGCAACACCTGAACGGGATCGCCTCCGGTGGGCAGGCCCGCGATGGGGCGTCCGGACCAACGCCACACGGCGTCGCCGTTGGCCTCGGTCAGGGTGGCGGCGGCGTTCACGCCGACCACGGAGTAGCGGCTCCACTGCCCGTTGTCGGCGGACTCGAACAGGAAGGTGCCCGTGCGGTCGCCGCAGAGGGCGTGGTAGAGCCCGACCGGGGTGAAGTCGTCGGCCAGCAGGCGCGTGAACACCGAGATCACCCGGACGCCGTCGGCGGACGCGGCCTCGCGGAAGGCGTCCAGGTCAGGGGTGATGGTGAGTGCGGTCACGGCGGCATTGTCGCATCGGGTGCCGGTGGCGGCGCAGCGGCGTCCGGTCGGTGGCGCCGGGTATTCTCCGGGCCATGGGACACGCATCCGATCAGCGCCAGGCCTACTCGTCCGCCCTGCTGGAGGTCGGGGCCCATGCGCCGACGCTGTGCGAGGGCTGGACGGCCTACGACCTCGCGTCCCACAGCTGGGTGCGTGAGCGCAACGTGGCGTCCCTGCTGGGCATCGCGTCGAAGCGGTTCGAGAAGGTCACCGAAGACGCCATGGCGGCCGCCCGCGAGAAGATGAGCTTCGTCGAGATGGCCACGCGGCTACGGGAAACGCCGCGAACGCCGTTGACGCTGCTGCCGGCGACGGATGATCTGGTCAACGCCACCGAGTTCCTCGTCCACACCGAGGACGTCCGCCGGGCCAACGGCCTGCCGCGGCGTCCGATCGACGCCTCGTTCGAGGACGCGCTGTGGAAGCGCCTACCCGTCATGGGACGACTGCTCTTCGCGAAGGCGCCGGTCGGCGTCCTGCTGGAACGGTCGGACGCCGACGCGCCGCCGGTCCGGGTGAAGGCCGGCGAGTCGACCGTGACGATCGTGGGACGCCCGTCCGAGCTGACCCTGTTCGCCTTCGGACGCCAGCGCGCCGCCGACGTCCGTCTCATCGGCGAGGACGCCTGGGTCAAGGCTCTGAACCGAGCCAAACTCGGCGCCTGACGACAAGCACCACCACTCCCACCTAGGCGCCTCGGATTCACCAACTCCGTCACGGCTGCACATGGCCTGCTCCCAGCAGCCAAACGTCGCCTCGACCAGCGGCGTCCAAGGACGACGGGTCGTCGGGGTCCCCTCTCGACACAACGTCACCATGAAGGCCCAGAGGAACGGCGCCACCCGCAGGCTAGGGCTCCCGCAGGGTCAGCAGGTCAGCCGGGGTGCAGTCGAGGGCCTCGCAGATGGCCGTGAGCGTCGTGAAGCGGATCGCACGCGCCTTGCCAGTCTTGAGGATCGACAGGTTGGCCATCGTGATGCCCGTGCGCGCCGAAAGTTCAGTGAGGGTGACCCCGCGCGCGTCCAGGACGTCGGCCAGCCGGCAGGTGATCCGGTGGGCGTCACCGTCGTCGTAGGGCTCAGATGACACCGACGGCGTCCCTCTCTAACCGCGCGCCCGCCCGGAAGGCCACCACCAGGGACGCCGTGATCAAGGCCACCCTCACCAGGGGCAGGTTCGCGTAGACCGGATCCACCCCGATCCCCGCGACCATGCCGAGGATCACCCGCAGTCCGAGCTCGACCACTCCCACCAGCACGGCCAACACGGTCATGAATCGGGTGAGGGCCCGCAGCCCTCGGCCCCGCACCTCCAGCCGTCGCAACCGACTCCCCTCGATACCAGGCATGGCCCCTCATATCGTCGACCGATGTTATCGATAAACGATATTGACGTGTGGCAACCTGTCGAGACCTAGCGGCGTCCGGCGTAGAACCGTCCCAGGAACTCGTCTCGGAACGCCTCGAACGATCCGGACTCGATCGACGCGCGAATGTCGTCGACCAGCCGCACCGTGAACCGCTCGTTGTGGATCGTCGCCAGCGTGGACGCCAGCATCTCCTTGGCCTTGAACAGGTGGTGCAGGTACGCCCGCGTGTAGTGCGCACACGTGTAGCAGTCGCAGCCGGCCTCCAAGGGCGCGAACGCCCGCCGGTTCGCGGCCGTGTTGACGTTGTAGCGCCCGTCGGCGGTGTAGATCGCGCCGTTGCGGGCGACCCGGCTGGGGTTCACGCAGTCGAACGTGTCCGCGCCGGCCTCGATGGCCGCGAAGAAGTCGTCCGGCTCGGAGATGCCGAGCAGGTGTCGCGGCTTGTCAGCGGGCAGTTCCTCGCAGCACCAGCCCACGATCCGCCCCAAGTTCTCCTTCTCGATGGCCCCGCCGAGGCCGAAGCCGTCGAAGCGGCGTCCGTCGACCTCCAACGCAGCCAGGCCGGACGCCGCGCGCCGCCGCAGGTCCTCGTACTGGGCGCCCTGGACCACCCCGAACAACGCCTGATAGGGCTTCCCCACCCGGTCGCGAGTCAGCTCGCCGTGCGCCGCCAGGCAACGCGCAGCCCAGCGATGCGTCCGCTCGACGGACGCCTCCTGGTAAGCCCGCGAATCGGCCAGCGTCGTGAGCTCGTCGAAGGCGAACATGATGTCGGCGCCCAGCTCGTGCTGGACGCGCATGCTGACCTCGGGCGTGAACCGATGCAGCGACCCGTTCAGGAACGACTTGAACGTCACCCCGTCGTCGTCGACGTGGGCCATCCGCTCCTTGTTGGGCGCCACGATGTCGGACGCCGCGAGCCCGGCGGTGTCCATCGCGAGCACCTTCTTGAAGCCGACGCCCTGGCTCATCACCTGGAAGCCACCAGAGTCCGTGAACGTCGGGCCCGGCCAGTTCATAAACGCACCGAGCCCGCCCCCGGCGTCCACGATGTCGGAGCCCGGCTGGAGGTAGAGGTGATAGGCGTTCGCCAGCACCGCCTGGCCGCCCACGGCGGCCACCGCCTCCGGGACGACCGCCTTCACCGTCGCCTTGGTGCCGACGACGATGAACGCCGGGGTCTTGATCTCGCCGTGCGGCGTGGTGATGACGCCGGTCCGGCCGAGGGCGTCCGGCAGCGTGGATGCTACCGAGAAGCCGAACGGGCGGGCGGCGTCCGACTCAGCGGGCACCGAGGGCCTGCAACTGGGCCAGCGCGACGACCCCGGCGGTCGACGTGCGCAGCACCCCATCGCTGATCGACACCGGCACTCCCCCGGCGGCCGTCAGCGCCTCGAGCTCGTCGGGCGCGATGCCGCCCTCGGGGCCGATCACGATCATCACGTCGCCGGACGCCGGCAGCGCGACCGACGCCAGCGGCACTGACGCCTCCTCGTGCAGGATCAGCGTCAAAGCCGTCTCGGGAACGCGCAGGGCCAGCTCACGCGTCGACATCGGCACGGTCACCACCGGCACCAGGAAGCGACGCGACTGCTTAGTGGCCTCCCGTGCCGTCGACCGCCACTTCGCCAGGTGCCGCTCGGCGCGATCCGGCACCCACTTCACGATCGAGCGCGCCGCCTGCCACGGCACCACCTCGTCGATGCCCATCTCGGTCATCACTTCGACGGCCAACTCGGCGCGGTCCCCCTTGGCGAGGGCCTGCGCGGCGATGTAGCGACGGTCGCGCGTCGGCGTCCGAAGAACTTCATCCACGCGCAAGGACAACGACGCTTTCTCCGTCGAGAGCACCTCGCCGCGCACGGCCGTGCCGGCACCGTCCGAGAGCAGGATGCGCTCCCCCACCGCGATCCGCCGGACGGCCACCGCGTGGCGTCCCTCGTCACCGGACAGCGTGATCTCGTCGCCGACCGTCGGGTCGGAGAACTCTGCCAGGAACAGTGCCTCTGTCATGCCGTGAACGCGTCCTTGATTCGGTCGAACATGCCCTTGCGCGCGCGATCCACGCTTACCTCTGGACGGCTCTCCCCGCGCAGCTCGGCGAGCTGTCGAAGCAGGTCGCGCTGGGCGTCGTCCAGGTGTTTGGGGGTCTGCACCAGCAGCGTAACCCCGAGGTCGCCGCGTCCGCCCCCGCGCAGGCGCGGAACGCCGCGTCCGGCGACGACCAGCCGCGTCCCGGACTGGGTCGACGGCGGAACGTGCAGCTTCACCGTCGCGTCACCCGCCGCCGTCCCCTCACGCTCGGCCTCCAGCGTGGCGAGGTCGACCTCGGTGCCCAAGGCGGCCGCCGTCATCGGCACCTTGACGACCATCTCGAGGTTGTCGCCATCGCGGCGGAAGACGTCGTGCGGCTGAACCGAGATCTCGACGTAGAGGTCGCCCGCCGGCCCGCCGCCGGGACCCACCTCACCCTGCGAGTCCAGGTGGACGCGGTTGCCCGTCGACACCCCCGGCGGGATCTTGACGTTGATCGTCCGGGTGCTGCGGACGCGTCCCTCGCCGGAACATTCGCCACACGGGTGGGCGATGATCGTGCCGAAGCCGCGGCAGTTGGGGCACGGCTGGACGGTGCGGATGTCGCCCAGGAACGAGCGCTGGACGGTCGTCACGTCGCCTTGGCCGTGGCACGTCGTGCACTGCACCGGCTGGCCGCCGTCCCCCGACCCGGACCCTTGGCAGGAGGGGCAGATCACCGCGGTGTCGACCGTGATCGGCTTCGTCACCCCGAACGCCGCCTCCGCCAGCGCCAGATTGAGCCGGACGAGGGCGTCCTGGCCCCGCCGGACGCGCGACCGCGGCCCGCGCGACGCGGACTGGCCGAACATCGCCCCGAACAGATCGCCCATGTCGAAGCCCTGCGCGCCGCCGAAGCCGAAGCCGCCCATGCCGCCGCCCGAGCCCATCGGGTCGCCGCCGCGGTCGTAGATCGACTTCTTCTGCGGATCGTGCAGGACCTCGTAGGCCTCCTGGATCTGCTTGAACTTCTCCGCGGCGTCAGGGGCATCGCTGACGTCCGGGTGATACTTCATGGCGAGCTTGCGGTACGCCTTCTTGACCTCGTCGGCGGACGCGTCCCGCCCCACACCGAGGATCTCGTAGTAATCAGCGCTCACGCGTCATCCTTCTGCCAGGAACCGGCCGACATACCGCGCGACGGCGCGCACGGAAGCAATGGTGGAGGGGTAGTCCATCCGCGTGGGCCCGACCACTCCGAGCGTGGCCCACACGTCCTCGTCGAAGCCGTAGGCGCTCGCCACGACGGACGTCGCCTGTAGCGGCTCGTACGGGTTCTCGTGCCCGATCCGGACGGTCACATCGGAGGCCGTCGTCGCCTCGCCGAGCAGGCGCAGCAGCACGACCTGCTCCTCCAGGGCCTCAAGCACGGGCTTCACGGTGGTCTCGAACTGGTCCCCGAATCGGGTCAGGTTCGGCACGCCACCCACCACGACCCGCGTGGACGGATCCGTCGCCATCAGGTCGAGCAGCGTCGCCACCAGGACGCCTCCGGCACCTTGGGCGTCCGGCGGCAGTTGTTCGAGCAGGACACCCAGGCGATCGACGGCCTGTGCCGGGGTCAGTCCGACGACGGCCTCGTTGACGCGGGCGCGGACCAGGGCGACGGCGTCCGAGGTCAGCCCGGCGAGTTCCATCGGACGCTGCTCGATGCGTCCGGAGGAGTTGACGACGATGACGAGCGCCCGATCGGACGACAGTTCGACGACCTCCACGTGCCGGATGGTGGCCGAGTTGAGGACCGGGTATTGCACGATCGCGACCTGATGCGTGACCTGCGCGAGCAGCCGGACCGTGCGACGCACCACATCGTCGAGGTCCAGGGCGCCTGCCATGAACGTCGAGATGGCGCGCTGCTCGGCCGGGCTCAGCGGCTTGACCTGGCCGAGGCGGTCGACGAAGAGCCGATAGCCCTTGTCGGTCGGGATGCGTCCGGCGCTGGTGTGCGGCTGGGCGATGTAGCCCTCTTCCTCGAGCACGGCCATGTCGTTGCGCACCGTCGCGGGCGAGACACCGAGCCGGTGCCGCTCCACCAGGGCGCGTGACCCCACGGGCTCGCGCGAGGACACGTAGTCGGTGACGATCGCGCGCAAGATCTCGAGCTTGCGGTCGTCCATCAGTCACCTCCTGGCACTCGCGGGTTCAGAGTGCCAGCGTACTGCACCGGGTTTCAGCGCTCGACACGACACCCACCTGGCACCATGGAGTGACCCAACCCCAAGGAGGCCACTCATGGCCAAGTACGAAAGGTCGTTTTTCGGACGCCTCGACGACTTCGTTCCTTACCTCGATCGGGCGATCCTCAGCGGCAGCATGACCGCGAGCGTGGAGGACTCGACCGATGTCATGGCGGGCGACGCCCGCGTGGTGGTCCGGGTCTACGAGCGCTTCGCGGCCTCGACCCGGAGCCGGGTCAGCCTGAACATCACCGCCGTGGGCTGGGGCAGCCAGATCTACGTCTCGGCGATCACGTCCGGCGGCACCGAGGCGATGTTCACCAAGATCTTCACCCTCGGCGAGGACACCTTCCTCGACAAGGCGGTCCAGGCGATCGACGCCTTCGGAGCTACTGGCTTCGAACGTCGCTAGGAGCGTTGGCGCGGGGGCCTAGGGTTGGCGCTCATGGAGTTCTCTCTGGGTCCGTTCGAGCTCGTCGGCGACCGGGTGTGGCGCGCGGTGGCGGAGCCCGCGTCGGTCAACATCGGCCTGGTCGCCGGACGCGACGGCTGCGTCGTCATCGACACCGGCTCGACTCCCGCGCAGGGTCGCGAGATCAGGGACGCCGCCGCGCGCGTCGCCGGGGTCCCGGTCGTTGCCGCCGTCGTCACCCACGCCCACTACGACCACGCCTTCGGCCTCGCGGCTTTCGCCGATCTGCCCACGTACGCCCACGCAAGCGTGTGGCCGACCATCGAAGCCGAGGCGTCCGACGAGGAACTCGCCCACCTCGGACTGAAACGGACCGATCTCGCGGCAGCAACCCACCCCTTCAAACTCGCCGCCATGGTCGATCTGGGCGACCGCCACGTCGAGGTCGTGCATTTCGGCCCAGGCCATACCCCCGGGGACGCCGTCGCCCTCGTCCCGGACGCCCGAGTCGTCTTCGCCGGCGACCTCATCGAGAACCCGGCGCCGTACGCGAGATCGGACTCAACCCTGTCCGGCTGGCCGCTGGCGCTGGACGGCGTGCTAGGGACCCTCCGAGCCGACAGCGTCATCGTCGGTGGCCATGGCGACCCGGTCGACCGGGTGTTCGCCGTCAACCAGCGCGGGCAGTTGGCGGGGATCTACCTGCAACTGGAGTACCTCTTCCAGTGCGGGACCTCGCTCGCCCACGTGGTGGCCAAGGGCGATTGGCCGTTCCCGGACGACCACTTCGCGGGCGCCGTCGCCCGCGTGCACGCCGAGCTCAAAGCCAAGGGCAAGATCGGGCGTCCGCTCAAGGTCATTCACTGACCCGATCGAGGGGAGGCCGACCGACGACAGGCCGCCGCGTCGGCGTCCCCTCGGAGAAGCCAGCGGGCGGATCCCACTCAACCGGCGGACCCCCATCGCCGTTCGTGGAGCCCCCCATCACCGTTGGCTGAGCTTGTCGAAGCCTCGCGCTTGAATGTGACGTCGGACGCCGCAGGCGTCAACTTCGGTTCGTGCCGAGCATGCCGTTCATCACACCGCTCACGATGCTGATGATGATCGAGCCGAAGAGCGCGGGCAGGAACCCGGCCACGGAGAAGCCCAGGCCGAAGGACTGGGCGATCACGGACGCCAGCAGCAGCAGGCCGGCGTTGATGACCAGCAGGAACAGCCCGAAGGTCACCATGATCAGGCAGCCCGTCAGCGCCTGAAGGATCGGCTTGACGAGCGTGTTCAGCACGCCGATGACGAGGGCTACTGCCACCAGGGTGACGAGTTTGTCGGTCACGGAGTTCCCCGTGACGGAGATGCCCTGGATCAGGAAGGCCGCCACCGCGACGGACACGGCGGTGACGAAGGTGCGCACCAGAAAGGTCATGTGGTCCAGGATGCCCCGCGTCGGCAGCAGCACACTCCTGGGAAACCCGCGGCGCCCCCGGGCACGTCATGACAGAAATTGAAGGACTCCATGCGATTGTGACCGATTCCACCGTGGCGACCATTGACTTTCTGTGGTCACGTGTTGTTTTCTGTGGTCCAAGCTCGTTCGAGCGTCCAGAGTCACCTCACGTCAAGATCGGCCACTGCACATGACAACAGCCTCCACTGGTGTCCGCGCGAGCGACACCGCTCCGGGCTTGAACGCGCGCGCCCGCGTGCAGAAGTTCGGCACGTTCCTCTCCAACATGGTGATGCCCAACATCGGCGCCTTCATCGCCTGGGGCCTCATCACCTCCCTCTTCATCAAGGTCGGCTGGCTGAACCTGCTCGCCGGCGGAAACCTGCCCACCGATGGCTGGGTCGCCGCCCTAGGCGGTTGGGGCAGCCACCTGGTGGACGGCAAGGAAGTGGCGTACACGGGCATCGTCGGCCCGATGATCACCTACCTCCTGCCGGTCCTGATCGGCTACACCGGCGGCCGCATGACGTACACCGAGCGCGCGATGCGCGGCGGCGTGGTCGGCGCGATCGCGACCTTCGGCGTCATCGCCGGCACGTCAATCCCGATGTTCATGGGCGCCATGATCATGGGCCCGCTCGGCGGCTGGTCGATGAAGAAGATCGACTCCATCTGGGACGGCAAGATCAAGCCCGGCTTCGAGATGCTCGTCGACAACTTCTCCGCCGGCATCTGGGGGCTCATCCTCGCCGTGTTCGGCTTCTTCGCGCTGTCCCCGATCGTCACCGCCGTCGCCACGGCTGCCGGCGCTGCCGTGGGCTTCCTCGTCAAGAGCGGCCTGCTGCCCCTGACGTCGATCTTCATCGAGCCGGCCAAGGTGCTGTTCCTCAACAACGCCATCAACCACGGCGTCCTGACCCCGCTCGGCCTCGCCGAGTCGCAGGCGACCGGACAGTCCATCCTGTTCCTGCTCGAGGCCAACCCCGGCCCCGGCCTGGGTCTGCTGCTGGCCTACATGTTCTTCGGCAAGGGCACGGCCAAGGCGTCGGCGTCCGGCGCCGCGATCATCCACTTCATCGGCGGCATCCACGAGATCTACTTCCCGTACGTGCTGATGAAGCCGATCATGATCCTCGCCACCATCGCGGGCGGCATGACCGGTGTCCTGATGAACGTCATGTTCAACGGCGGCCTCCGCGCTCCCGCGGCCCCCGGCTCGATCATCGCGGTCTACACCTCCAGCACGCCCCAGGGCATCCTCGGCGTGACGATCTCGTGGATCGCCGCAGCCGCCGTCGCCTTCGTCGTGGGCGCGTTCCTGCTGCGCATCAGCAAGGACGACTCCGAGGGTGACCTCAGCAAGGCCACGGCCGACATGGAGGCCCTCAAGGGCAAGAAGTCCTCGATCTCGTCCGCCCTCACCGGCGGCGTCGCGACCCTCACCCACCCGGTGAAGAACGTCGTCTTCGCGTGCGACGCCGGCATGGGCAGCTCGGCCATGGGCGCGTCCATCCTGCGCAAGAAGATCCACGACGCGGGCTTCAAGGACGTCAAGGTCGTCAACCAGGCGATCGCGAACCTGACCGACTCCTACGACATCATCGTCACGCACAAGGACCTCGCGACCCGCGCGGCTCCCCTCGTGCCCTCGGCGAAGATGTTCACGGTCGACAACTTCATGGGCAGCCCGGTCTACGACGACGTCGTGGCCACGGTCCAGGCCGTGAATTCGGCTCCGGTCGAGGCCGCGCCCGCGGCGTCCGCTGCGCCCACGAAGAAGAAGTCGCTGGACGCGGGCCTCCTGCCGCGCGAGGCCGTCAAGCTCGGCCAGATCGCCGTCAGCAAGGACGACGCCATCCGCCAGGCCGGCAGCCTGCTGGTCGCTCTGGGCGCCTCGGACCCGAGTTACACCGACGGCATGCTCGCTCGTGAGCAGCAGGTCAGCACGTTCATGGGCAACGGCGTCGCGATCCCCCACGGCACCAACGAGTCCCGTGGCGCGATCAAGAAGACGCAGCTCGCCTTCCTCCAGTTCCCCCAGGGCATCGACTGGAACGGCAAGACCTGCTATGTGGCGATCCCCATCGCCTCGAACAGCGACGAGCACGTCGGCATCCTGTCCGCTCTCGCCGGCGTTCTCGCCGACAAGGACAAGGCTCAGCGTCTCGCGACGACCACGAGCGTCGACGAGGTTCTCGACCTGCTGACGCCCGAGGACTGACCCTCAACACCGAAGCGGGCCAGGGGAACACTCCCCTGGCCCGCTTTGCGTTCGGTGTCAGACGCGGACGACATCGGGCCCTTGGGCGGACAGCTTCTCGGCCGTCTCCTCGTCCAGGCCGGTGTCCGTCACGATCGTGTCGAGCTGGGCGACGTCGCCGAACTTGCAGAACTGGACCGCGCCGACCTTGCTGTGATCGGTGAGCAGTACGACCCGACGGGACGCCGCGATCATCGCTTCCTTGGTCTTCGACTCGTCGGGATTGGGGGTGGTGAGCCCGTGCTCGACGGTGAGCCCGTTGGTGCCGATGAAGGCGACGTCGATCACCAGATCCCGGAGGGCCGCGCTGGCCCAGCCACCCACGGCGGCCGCCGTGCGTGCCCGGACGCGTCCGCCGAGAAGGTAGAAGTCAACCTTCGGCAAGGCGGAGAGCAGCCCGGCCGCGGGGAGCGAGTTGGTGACCACCGTCAGGGCGCGGTCTTGGGGCAGCAGGCGCGCCAGGGCCATGGCCGTGGTGCCCGAATCAATCAAGACCGAGCCGCCGTCGGGCAGAAGCGCGGTCGCGGCCCTGCCGATGCGCTCCTTCTCGGCGGAGAACCGCTCGCCGCGGACCATCAGCGTCGGCTCGTAGCCGAGACGTTCGACGTGGATCGCCCCGCCGTGCACGCGCCGCACCAGCCCCTGACGGACCAGTTTGGTGAGATCGCGACGGATGGTCTCGGTGGTGACGTCGAGCTCCTCGGCGAGCGTCGTGACCTCGACCCGTCCGCGGGTGGCGACCAGTTCGAGAATGCGGTGGTGCCGCTCCTGGGGGTAGAGCTTTGCATCCGCCGCGAGGAGGGCGTCAGTGACCATACGGGCCAATATAGCGACGGACCCACACGCTCGTAACCATCCGGACGTGGGATTGTGATTGGTTCAGGCCGAAGTGCTGTCAGGAATCAGTTTCGAGGTGGTCTTCGGTGACGAAGTCGATCAGCCGCTCCACCGAGCGGAGCAGTCCGGGATCCAGGTCGCGCCACGATTCGACGCGTCGAAGGATCTGCTTCCACGCCGTGGCGACGTCGGCCTGCGTGGCATGCGGCCAGCCCAGGGCCGCGCAGATGCCCGACTTGTAGTCGGTGCCTTGAGGGATCTGCGGCCAGGCGGCCAGTCCCAGTCGACCAGGGCGGACGGCCGTCCAGATGTCGACGAAGTCATGCCCCGTGACGAGCACGTGGTCGTCGGTTACGGACGCCACGATGCGTGACTCCTTCGACCCGGGCACGAGGTGATCGACGAGGACGCCGAGGCGGCGTCCCGGGCCGGGAGCGAACTCCCGGACGATCCCCGGAAGGTCATCGATGCCCCCTAGGTACTCGACCACCACGCCGACGTGCCGCAGGTCGGCACCCCACACCTTCTCGACCAGTTCGGCGTCGTGCCGCCCCTCGACGTAGATCCGGGACGGGAGGGCGACCTTGGCGGGGGCGACCGGACCAACCCGCGAGCCGGAAGCCGTGTGCGTGCGGGCGTACTCCTGCGCACGGTCGCGGGCGGTCGCCACCCGCGCCGGCGGCTTCAGGTCGATGGGTGAGCCGTCCAGCCAGAAGTTGGGTCCGAAGGGGAACGATCGCCGCTTGCCGCGTCGGTCCTCGAGCACGACCAGACCGTTCTCCCAGCCGACCACCGCTCCCACGAAGCCCGAGGTCGGGTCTTCCAGCACCAAGTCGCGGGTCACCGGGGTCGGCACCGCCGGTCGCCGCCTGGCCTGTTGCCAGCCCTTGGCCAGCACGTCGTCTGCGTAGCGATCCACTCGGGCGAGACTAGCCAGCGCCCTGGCGCGCCCGCGAGGCGGCTCACCGGGCGCGGGCCACGCGCCCCTCGTCCCAGACCGGTTCGGACGCCTCGTAGACGCCGCCGTCCGAGCCGAACACCAGGAAGCGATCGAACCCGCGGGCGAACCAGCGGTCGTGCGTCACGGCGATCACCGTCCCCGTGCACCCAGAGGGTGTTGCCGCCCCCGCCCAGCTCGAGCGCGGCGATCGCCGTGGCCGCGTTCGCGAGCAGTTCACGATCGTGGCTCACCAGAAGGACCGTCTTCCGAGTAGCCCTCAGCTGCCCCTCCAGCCAGCGTTTGGCGGGCACGTCGAGGTAGTTGTCGGGCTCGTCGAGGAGCAACACCTCGTCGTGCCCGCGCAGCAGGACCTCCAGGGCCAGCCGCTTCTGCTCGCCTCCCGACAGCGTCGAGGTCTCGCGCCACCGTGCCTTGTCCCACGGCAGGTCCAGGGCGGCCATGCAGCACGCGTCGAACAGCACCTCCTGGTCGTAGCCGCCGGCGTCCGCGTAGTCGGCCAGGGCCGCGGCGGAGGCCAGGTTCAACTCCTCGGAGTCGTCGTCCATGAGGGAGCAGCCTCGTCAGTCCAGCAGATCGCGCACGACGGCGTCGGCGAGCAGCCGACCGCGCAGGGTGAGCCGGAGGCGTCCGGACCACTGTTCGGCGAGACCCCGGGCCAGGAGTCCAGGAACGCGCTCCGCCTCGGACGCCGTCAAGACGTCCAGCGGCAGGCCGGTCGCGAGGCGCAGCTCCAGCAGCACGCGCTCGACGCGCCGTTCGGACGCCGTGAGCGTCTCGCGTCCGGCCGCCGGGGCGCCGGCGGCCAGCCGCTGGGCGTAGGTGCGCGGATGCTTGACGTTCCACCACCGGACGCCGCCCACATGGCTGTGGGCGCCCGGGCCAAAGCCCCACCAGGGACGCCCCGTCCAGTAGGCGAGGTTGTGGCGGCACTCGTGGCCCGGACGCGCCCAGTTCGAGACCTCGTACCAGCCGTAGCCGGCCTCCGACAGCGCCTCGTCGGCGACCAGGTAGAAGTCGGCGTGCAGGTCCTCATCGGGGGCGGCCAACTCGCCGCGCGCGATGCGGCGGGCCAGCGGGGTGCCCTCCTCCACGATCAGGCTGTAGGCCGAGACGTGATCCGGTCCGACGGCCAGTGTGGCGTCGATGGTCGCGCGCCAGTCGTCCACCGTCTCCCCCGGCGAGCCGTAGATCAGATCGACCGACACCGACTCGAATCCGGCCTCGCGAGCCCAGCCGACCGCCGCCAGCGCGCGTCCGGGCGTGTGGGTCCGGTCCAAGGTCGCCAGGACGTGCGGAACGACCGACTGCATGCCGAACGAGATCCGGGTGACACCGCCCGCGCGCAGCGCGGCCAAGGACTCCGGCGTCACCGAGTCAGGATTGGCCTCGGTGGTCACCTCGGCTCCGGGGACGAGACCGAAGGCGTCCCGAAGTCGGCCCAGCAGGCCGACCTGGGCGTCCACCGACAGCAGCGTCGGCGTCCCCCCGCCGAAGAAGACCGTCTGCAGCGGGCCCGGCGCGACGGCGCCGGCAGACAGAACCGCGCCGGCCAGGTCGACCTCGCGGGCGACGGCGTCCAGGTAGGCCGACACCGAGCCTGCGGCGTCGCCCAGCTCGGACGCGGTGTAGGTGTTGAAGTCGCAGTAGCCGCACCGCGAGGCGCAGAACGGGACGTGGACGTAGGCGCTGAAACCGGCGGCGAGGTCCGCCAGCGCCTCGGCGGGAAGCATCCCGTCCGGCGGTGCCGGGTCGCCGTCCGGGAGCGCTGAGGGTGCCATCGGGTCAGTGTAGGCACTCGGCGGATCGCACCCTTGCCCGCATCGGTCACACTGGTCGACATGACAGCCCGCGCGTCTACTTCAGCCCCGGCCACCGTGGCCACTCCCCGCGAAGCCGTGGTGATCATGAGTGCCTGGCTCGCCCTGCTGTGGATCGTCGAGGCCGTCGAGCAGGTCACGCGAGGCTCGCTGCTGTGGCTGGGCATCTCGCCCCGTCAGCTGGAGGACCTGCCGCAGATCTACACCGCGCCTCTCGTCCACTTGGACTGGCAGCACCTGATGGGCAACTCGGCGCCATTCTTCATCCTGGGCCTGGTGATCCTGCTGTCCGGGGTGTGGCGATGGCTCGTGTCCACGTTCGCCTCGCTCACGAGCTCGGGCCTGGCAGTGTGGCTGCTGTCGCCGCCCAACACGGTCACCGTTGGGATCTCCGGCCTGATCTTCGGCTGGCTGACCTACCTGCTGACGCGCGGCATCTTCAGCCGCAACTGGCGACAGATCGCTCTCGCCGTCGTGGTGTTCGCCGTCTACGGCGGCATCCTGTGGGGTGTCCTGCCGGGCAGCCCGGGCGTGTCCTGGCTGGGACACCTGGGTGGTGCGGTCGGAGGCGTCGCCGCCGCCTGGTTCCTGCACAGCACCTCTGAGCGGCGCCGCCGGCTGTCCAGCCAGGGCCGCTAGCGGTTCGCCTCGACGAACTTCACCAGGCCGCCCGCTGCCGCGACCGCGTTGAGGTTCAGGGAGGTGCCGTTCAGCTTGTAGGTCGGGGTCGCCTTCACCCCGGCCGCGATGGACAGCTGGTTCGCATCACTCACGGCTCCCGCGTACTTCTTCGAGGCGAGGCACGTGCTCCAGGCCGTCACGTCCAGCCCGGACTGCTGGGCGAACGCCGTGAGCTGGGCGTCGGTCCAGCCGTCGCCCTCCTTCGGCGGTCGGTTCGCCGGCGCGAAGAGGGTGTCGTGCCACGCCGGGAAGCGGCCCTGCTCGTTGGCGCAGAATCCCCCGTTGGCCGCCCGCACGGACGAGTCGTTGCGCAGCATGCCGTCCAGGAACGACATCGCGTGATAGCGGACCTCCACCTGACCGGACGCGATCAGCGCGTCGACCTGCGGGCCGAACGTCTTCTCGACCTGGGCGCACGCCGGGCACTGGAAGTCCTCGTAGATATCGAGGACCGGGTGCCCCTGATTCGGCGTGCCCAGGATGATCGTCCCGGACGGCGCCGCTCCCGCGTCCGCCGGCTTCCCGATCGGTTCGGACGCCGTCGCCGCGGCCTGCGCCGGGGAGGACTGCCCCGGCACCGCCTGGACGACCGCAGCCTGCGGCGTCCGCATGAGGGCGAAGCCCGCCAACGCCGTGGCGACCAGTCCGACGGCGAGGCCGCCGAACGCCAGCGTCCGAAGCTTGGCGACCTCGGCCTGCAGCCTCGCGACCGGATCGGGCTGCGCGGGCGGCGGCGGGAAGCCCAACGGCTGAGTCACGTGCTCTCCTCTACTTCGTCTCGCGGGACTCGCCGGTCGACAGGGCAGCCACGAATGCCTCTTGGGGGACCTCCACGCGGCCGACCATCTTCATGCGCTTCTTGCCCTCCTTCTGCTTCTCGAGCAGCTTGCGCTTGCGGGTGATGTCGCCGCCGTAGCACTTCGCGAGCACGTCCTTGCGGAGCGCGCGTACCGTCTCGCGCGCGATGACGCGGGCCCCGATGGCGGCCTGGATCGGCACCTCGAACTGCTGCCGCGGGATGAGCTCCTTGAGCTTCTTGGCCATGGCTAGGCCGTACGCGTACGAGGCGTCCTTGTGGACGATGCTGGAGAAGGCGTCCACGGTGTCGCCGTGCAGCAGGATGTCGACCTTCACGAGGTCTGCGGTTTGCTCGCCCGCCTCGTCGTAGTCGAGGCTCGCGTAGCCCTTGGTGCGCGACTTCAGGGCGTCGAAGAAGTCGAACACGATCTCGGCGAGCGGCAGGGTGTAGCGGATCTCAACCCGGTCCTCGGAGAGGTAGTCCATGCCGGTCTGGGTGCCACGGCGGCTCTGGCACAGCTCCATCACCGTGCCGATGAAGTCGGTCGGCGTCAGGATCGTCGCCTTCACGATCGGCTCCCACACCTCGGCGATCTTGCCGTCGGGGTACTCGCTCGGGTTGGTGACGGTGTGCTCGGACCCGTCCTCCATGACGACGCGATAGACCACGTTCGGGGCCGTCGAGATCAGGTCGAGGCGGAACTCGCGCTCCAGACGCTCGCGGACGATCTCCATGTGCAGCAGGCCGAGGAACCCGACGCGGAAGCCGAAGCCCAACGCGCCCGAGGTCTCGGGCTCGTAGGTGAGTGCCGCGTCGTTGAGCTGCAGCTTCTCGAGCGCCTCGCGAAGCTCCGGGAAGTCTGCGCCGTCGATCGGGTACAGGCCCGCGTAGACCATAGGACGCGGGTGTCGATAGCCGGACAACGCCTGGGTGGCCGCCTTGTACGCCAGCGTTACGGTGTCGCCGACGCGCGACTGGCGCACGTCCTTCACGCCCGTGATCAGGTAGCCCACCTCGCCGACGCCCAGCGCACGCGACTCGACCGGCTCGGGGCTGATCACGCCGATCTCGAGCACCTCGTGGGTGGCCTTGGTCGACATCATCAGGATCTTCTCGCGGTGCGACAGCGCGCCGTCGATGACGCGGACGTACGTCACCACCCCGCGATAGGTGTCGTAGACCGAGTCGAAGATCAGGGCCCGTGCGGCCGCCCTCGGGTCGCCCTGGGGGGCCGGAACCTGGGCCACGATCGTGTCGAGCAGCTCCCGGACCCCGGCGCCAGTCTTGGCGCTGACCCGGTGCACGTCGTCAGGATCGCAGCCGACCAGGTGCGCGAGCTCGGCCGCGTACTTGTCGGGCTGAGCGCTGGGCAGGTCGATCTTGTTGAGCACCGGGATGACGTGCAGGTCGGCCCCCATGGCCAGATAGAGGTTCGCCAGCGTCTGGGCCTCGATGCCCTGCGCCGCATCGACCAGGAGGATCGCCCCTTCGCACGCCTCGAGGCTGCGCGAGACCTCGTAGGTGAAGTCGACATGGCCCGGGGTGTCGATCATGTTCAGGACGAAGCTCTCGTCGCCGACCGTCCAGGGCAGCCGGACCGCCTGGCTCTTGATGGTGATGCCCCGCTCGCGCTCGATGTCCATCCGGTCGAGGTACTGCGCTCGCATCGACCGCTCGTCGACGACCCCGGTCAGTTGCAGCATGCGGTCAGCGAGCGTCGACTTGCCGTGATCGATATGGGCGATGATGCAGAAGTTCCTGATGATCTCAGGAGGCGTGTGCCCGGGCTTCGGGGAACTCAATGCGGGGTCCTGGCGCGCTAGTGGGGACAAAGTCGAGATATCCTCTCACGTCCGCGTAGCCTGCCCTAACCGATTTGGGGCGCATCCGGCGCGCTGCTAAGGTAGGCAATCGCGTCCGTCGTGGGCGCATCCCGTTCATCAAACCGAAGGTTTCTCGAGTGGCAAACATCAAGTCCCAGAAGAAGCGGATTCTCACCAACGAGAAGGCGCGCCTGCGCAACAAGGCCGTCAAGTCCGCCCTGCGCACCCACGTGCGCAAGTTCCGGGAGGCCGTCGCGGCCGAGGATACCGAGAAGGCCGCCGAGCTGGCCCGCGTCGCGTGCAAGGCGCTCGATCGCGCCGTCAGCAAGGGCGTCATCCACAAGAACCAGGCTGCGAACCGCAAGTCGGCCATCGCTCAGACTGCCGCGTCGGTCTGACCTCAACGTCTTCATCGCCCTGGGACCTCTTGGTCCCGGGGCGATGTTGTGTTGTGGCGCGCGAGCGTTGCGTCAGTGGTGGGACGCCTCGGGCCGGCGTCCACGGTGCCCGGCGACCTCGATCACCATCTGTTCCAGCGAGAACCCCGGGTCGGACGCCGCCCCCTTGATCTCCGCATCGACGCGGGCCACGGTGCCGATCGAGGCGGCCAGGCCGTGCGGCGTCCAGTCGCGGGATTGTCGGTTCAGGTCCTTGATCTTCCACGGTGGGACGCCGACCACGCGCGCCAGATCGGCGTCCCGGACGCGCCCCTCACGGGCGTCCAGGTAGCGGCCCAGGCTGCGCAGGGCGGCAGCCATGGCGCTGCACACCAGCACCGGGGCTACACCGTTCTCGAGGGCCCAGCGGAGTTGGCCTAGCGCTTCGTCGCGTCGTCCGGCCATGACGGCGTCCGCGACGCTGAAGGACGTGACGTCGGCCCGGCCGGCAAAGTAGCGCCGGGCGACGGCTTCGGTGATGTGCCCGTCGTCGGAGTCAGCGAGGAGTTGGCGCACCGCTCCGACGATGGCCCGAACGTCCGCACCCAAGGCCTCGACCAAGGTGGCGGCCGTCGCCTGGTCGAGGCGTCCGCCGGCCTGACGGGCCTCGGAGATGGCGAACTGGGGCAGCTCCCAGGCCTTCAGGCTGGGGCAGTCGATGACCTGAGTGGGTGTCTTCTTGAGACGATCGAGCAGACCCTTGCCCTTCATTCCCCCGGGGTGAACCAGCACGAGCGCCAGGTCCTCGACTCGCGACGTGGCCAGCGAGACGACCGCGTCGAACAGGTCTTGCGGGAGATCATCGAGCCCCTCGATCACGACGATCTGATCGGAGGCGAACAGCGAACCACCAGTGGCTTCCGCGAGGGCTCCTGCGTCCAGGGTCGAGGCGGCCAACCGGAACAGCGACGCGCCGGGTCGCTCGGCGCCGGCGTCCGTGATCAGACGCTTGACGGCCCGCTCGGCGAGCAGCGTTTCGGGGCCGGATACCAGGACCACGTGCCCGAATCGCCTCGTCTCTTCCACGGGCCCCAGCATGCCAGCCACCGCGGACAGTTTCGCGTCCGGGTCAGCGTTGCGTCGTCAGCACCAGCCTCCCCTGGTCGATGCCGACCGCGATCGAGCCATGTTGGTCCGTCCGGATCACGTTGCCCGTCAAGCTGTTAACGAGCTTCAGCGTCTTGGCCGTGGGATGGCCGTAGTCGTTCTTGGCTCCCACGCTGATGAGGGCCACCTGCGGGGTGGTGGCCGCGAGGAAATCCGGGTACTGGCGCGAGCTGCCGTGATGAGGCACCAGCAGGACGTCCACGTCGAGCGAACCGGCTAGGCGCATGAGCCGCTCCTGGCCGGTGTCCTCCGTGTCGCCGGCCAAGAGAACCGTGATGCCGTCCACGGCGACGAGGATCAGCAGGGACGCGTCGTTCTCGACTGAGGACTCGCCCTCGGCGGGTTGGAGGTCGCTTCCCACGGGCTCAGCGGCTAGGACCTGGACGCTCGCCCGGCCGACGGTCCAACGATCGCCGGCCTGGGCCGTCACGTGCCGGACGCCTTCGCCGACGAGTTGCTGCACGAGGGCCTGCCCGGACGCCGGCGTCCGGACGCCGGACGTCACGACCTGATGCACACCGCGGCCAACCAGCGTAGGAAGGCCGGACACGTGATCGGCGTGCAGGTGCGTCAGCACCACGAGCGGGACCCTGGCGACGCCGAGCTGAGCCAGGCAGCGGCTGAGCAGGGCCGGGTCGGGGCCGGCGTCTACGACGATCGCCTCCCCTGGTCCGGCCGCGATGACGGTGGCGTCGCCTTGGCCGACGTCACACGACACGATCGACCACGCGGGCGGGGGCCAGCCGGGCGGGCTGGGCGTGCGCAGGAGGGCGATGACCAACGCCAGCGCGCAGGCCGCAGCGATCCAGCGCTGCGCCAATGCCCGCGGAGCGAGGATGCCGGCGGCCAGGCACAGGCCGGTGACCAGCAGGACCGCCCAGCCCGTTGCCGGCCAGGGGGTGGTGGCGCCCGGGAGGGTGGCACCGAGGCGGGCGATCCAGCAGAGCCCCAGGGCGCACCAGCCGGCCGCCCAGGCCAGCACCGACGCCAATGGCAGCCACAGCGTCGACACTCCGGCGGCGAGGAATCCCAGCACCGTCGCGGGACCGACGAGCGGTCCTGCCAGTGCGTTGGCGAGAACCCCAACCACACTCACCTGACCCGAAATCGCCGTGATGATCGGCTGGGTCGCCAGCTGCGCGGCGAGCGGAACGGCCGTGGCCTCGGCGAGCCACCGCGGCGCCCACTTCGCCATGGCCTCCGTCCAGGGGCCAGCCCACCAGAGCAGTCCCGCGGAGGCCGTGACCGAGAGCGCGAAACCGAGCGAGCGGGAGATCCAAGGGTCCCAGAGCGTGAGCGCCAACACGGCGACCGCGAGGTAGCGCAGCCCCTGGCGGGAGCGGGTGCTCGTGCCGAGGGCGGCGAGCCCGACCATGCCCATGGCCGCGGCCCGGACCACGCTGGGCTCGGCGAGGCAGAGCGTGACGAACCCCAGCACCGTTCCGGCCAGGACGCCGGTAAGGAGCCTGCCGCGGACCCCGAGCCGGACCACGGCGGCCCGCACGAACACCATCAGTAAGACCAGGTTCGCGCCCGACACTGCGGTCAAGTGGGTCAAGCCGGTCGTCTTGAACCGGGCCGTCAGGTCCGGACTCATCAGGCTGGTGTCGCCCACCACCAACGCCGGAACGAGTGCGCGGGCGTCGGGATCCAGTCCGTCACTGGCCCGGCGTAGCCCGGAGCGGACGGCCTCGACCGCGGCGTCCACTCCCCCGGGCGGGGCGAGTAGAACCGGCCTGCCGCGTGCCCTGGTGAGGGCGGCAAGACCGTCCTCCGGGCCGGCCTGGCCGAGCCGGACCGCCACCCGAACGGTCGTCCCGGGCGCCAGGCGGCGCCACTGTTGCACGTCATCGCCGGTCGCGCTGAGTTCGACTGGGGTGCCGGCCAACCATTCACCGTCGCGTCCGCTGAGGCGGGTGACGACGGCCCGGCTCATCCAGGATTGCGGCCGGGTCCCAGAGGCCAGGAACACCCGCGGCCCACCCTGGAGCACCGCCTCGATCTCGACCACGGCGCCCTCCCGCGCCAGGTAGGCGACCTCGCCGGACGCGAGCCCCACCACCCGGACGACTCCCCCGAGCAGTGCCCCTAGCGCCAGCACGGCGCAGGCCACCAGCAAGCGTCGCCGCACGCGAAGGCCGACCAGCCCGACAACGGCCGCGGCGAGCGCACCACCCAGCCACCAGGTCTGCTCGCCCGACGTCGCGAGCCAGGCGCCGGCCCACGCCGAGCAGCCCAACACCAGCGGCCGGGCGTCCGTTCGGCGCATCAGACCGTGACCTTAGGCGCCAACTGGGCGTAGGTCTTGGGTCCGATGCCGTCCACTTCTTGAATTTCCTGGACGCGCGAGAACTTTCCGTGCTTCTCGCGCCAGGCGAGGATCGCCTGCGCCGTGACCGGACCAACCCCGGGCAGGGTGTCCAACTGGTCGACCGTGGCCGTGTTGAGGTTCACCAGCCCGCCACTACCGGCGGTGCCGCCGGCAGCCGACGACCCCTGCGGCGAACGCACCTCACCGGCCGGCTGGGCCTTCGTTCCGATGACGATCTGCGAGCCGTCAATGAGGACGGCCGCCAGATTCAGCTGACCCGGCTGGGCTTCAGGGGTCAAGCCGCCGGCCGCCGCGATGGCGTCCTCGACCCTGGAGCCCGGACTCAGCCGGACGACCCCTGGGTGCACCACCGCCCCCACCACGTGAACCTGGATCGGCGGCACCGCCGACGGCGTCCCAGCTGACGGCATGGCCGTCGGAGCAGCGCTCGTGACTGCCAGCGGAACTGTCCGCGCCTGCGTCATCGAGTAGGCCGCCCACAGGCAGCCCGCGAGAGCGATGATCGCGACCACCACCAGGTGCTCGCGGGCGAAGGCCATCGCCCGCCGCCGGAGCGCCGAGCCGACGGCGTCCGACCGCTGGTCGCCGGGCAGTCCAGGCGGCGAAGGCGATTCGACTGGCCCGACGGCCTCGACGCGATCGACACCAGATGCAACGACCTTTGGCTCGCGTCCCGGTGGGCCGAACAGCGCCTCCAACCGGGCGCGCAGAACGTCGCCCTCGACCGCGCCCCGCGCCGACCTGTCCGTCACGCTCACACATTGGGCGTGGAGGCCTCACTTTTTGCAGACGGGCGAAATCTGTGGACAACTCAGCGGCGCCGAGTCGACCCAGGGCGAACTCTGGCATCGTGGCCGCGTGACCAGAGCGAGGGTGTGGCGTCTGCTGGGCTGGGCGGCGGCGCTCCCCCTCGTGCTGCTCGGTGGCACCCTGCTGGCGCTCAGCGCCGCACCAGAGCTCCAAGAACGGCACCGCCTGGCCACGCTGCTGGCAGCGTTCGTCCCCTTCGGCATCCTCGTGTGGTGCCTCGCTGCCGTCGTGGCCGCGGCGAGCGCCCGCGGACGCCTCGCGCGGTTGCTCTGCAGCCTCTGCTTGGCTGCGGCCCTCCTGCAGGCAGCCCTGGCGCATCCGCCCTGGCCACGTCCCATGTCGACCGGAGGGATCGCCTCGCTCACCCTGCTGGTCCTGAACACGAACTTCGGCAAAGCGGACCCCGACGCGCTGGCGTCCCAACTGGCCGCGGAGCGGCCGGACGTCGTCATGCTGCTTGAGGTCCAGGAACCGCTCCTCACCGCGCTGGAGAAGGGAGGCGCCCTGGCGGACTTCCGCGAGCGCATCGGCACCGCGCCGCTCGGCTACACCACGATGGGCTACGAGAGCGACCACGGGACGATGGTGCTGTCGCGGCGGCCGCTCGCCCTCGTCGAGCAGTTGCCAACCCTCAACGACCAGTACGTCGTCAGGATCTCCAACGCAGGCGGTGACGTCGTGTTCATCACCGCACGCCCCAGGAACCCGCTGCACGAGTTCGAGACCTGGCGGTCAGACCAACGCCTGCTCGCCGACGCCGCGCAACGCTACGCGTCCGAGCCGGTGGTGCTGGCGGGCGACTTCGCAGCCACCCTGGATCACGCGCCCCTGCGCAGGGTCCGTGAGCTCGGCTTCAAAGACGCGGCTGAGGCGACGGGGGTCGGGTGGCTGCCGACCTATCCCTCGCACGGGGCGCTACCGCCCGTCATCGCCATCGACCACGTGCTCGTGGGCAGCCGCCTACAGGCGACCGCGATCAGGACGTTCCAGATCGACGGGACCGATCACCTCGGCCTGGTCGCCCAACTGGCCGTGCCCTGACGCCCGAGAGAAAGCCTGACCATCGACGTCTGACCTTGTCGCAGCGATTGCAGCTGCCTCGGCAACGCCAGCCAACCGACGCCGCTTTGAGGAGTCCTAGCCCTGAGGGACGATCGACACCATCTTGGGCAGCCGCACGATGACCTTGGCCACCGCCCGTCCGTCCAGGGCACGCTGGACGCCGGCATCCGCCAGCGCGAGCCGTTCGGCGTCCGCCTCGCTCAGATCGGACGGGACCTCGATCTTCGCCCGGACCTTGCCCTGCACCTGGACGACCATCGTGACCGTGTCCTGGACCAGGAGCGCCGGGTCGGCGTCCGGCCAGGAGGAACGGGCGACGGACGGCTGGTGACCGAGGACCTCCCACATCTCCTCGGCGACGTAGGGGGCGACGACTGACAGGGCCTGGGTGACGAACTCCACCGCCTCGCGGACGGCCGGGTCGGACGCCCCGCAGCCCGAGTCGATCGCCTTGCGGGAAGCGTTGACCAGCTCCATGATCCGGGCCACGACGACGTTGAAGCGTCGCGTGTCGAGGGCCTCGGTGATGTCGGCGATCGCTCGGTGCGTGGTGCGTCGCAGCTCCACGTCGCCGGCGGAGGCGTCCGCGTCGACACCGGACGCGACATCGCAGGCGAGCCGGTAGGCGCGCTGCAGGAACTTGGCCGTCGAGCCGGGCGACATGTCCGCCCAGTCGATGTCGTCCTCCGGCGGGCCGGCGAAGACGATCGTCGTCCGGATCGTATCGACCCCGAACTGGTCGATCTGGGCGCCCAGGTCGACGCCGTTGCCGAGCGACTTGCTCATGGCTTTGCCCTGGTTGATGACCTGACCCTGGTTCAGCAACCGCGTGAAGGGCTCGACGAAGTCGATGGCCCCCATGTCGTGCAGCACCTTGGTGAAGAAGCGGCTGTACAGCAGGTGCAGGATCGCGTGCTCAACGCCGCCCACGTACTGGTCGACGGGCATCCAACGCTTCACGGCGTCCAGGTCGAACGCCTGGGTGTCGTCCGTGGGCGAGCAGTAGCGGAAGAAGTACCAGGACGAGTCCACGAAGGTGTCCATCGTGTCGGTGTCGCGCTGCGCAGGACCACCGCACGTCGGGCACGCGACCTCGCGCCAGGCGGACGCCGCAGGCCCGGCCAGCGGGGACGCGCCCTTGGGCGCCAGGTCATGGCCGCGCAGGTCAGTGGGCAGCGTCACCGGCAACTGGCTCTCCGGAACCGGGACCTCGCCGCAGGCAGCGCAGTGAATGATCGGGATCGGGCAGCCCCAGAACCGCTGGCGGGACAGCAGCCAGTCACGCAGGCGGAACGTGACCGCGGCACGGCCCGTTCCGGCGGCTTCCAGCACCTCGTTGGTGCGCGCCACGGCCGACTTGACGTCGGTCAGGCCCGTCAGAGGTCCGGCGTTGACGTACACGCCGTCGCCCTTGGTCGCGATCCCCGACTCGGCCGGATGCGGCTCACCGCTGTCCAGGACGATCCGGACCGGCAGGCCGAAGGCGCGGGCGAAGTCCAGGTCGCGCTGGTCGTGGCCGGGCATGCCCATCACGGCGCCCGTCCCGTAGTCGGCCAGCACATAGTCGGCGGCGTAGACCGGCAGCTTCTCGCCGTTCACGGGGTTGATGACGTGGACGCCCAGGAAGACGCCCGTCTTCGGGCGCTCGGTCGACTGGCGCTCGATCTCGGACGCCCGCTTGGTCTTCTCCGCGTAGGCCTCGAACTCGGCGCGGTGCTCAGCGGTGACGATCTCCTCGGCCAGCGCCGCCTCCGGCGCCACCACGAAGAACGTCGCCCCGTACAGGGTGTCCGGACGCGTCGTGAACACCGTCACCGGCTCGTCGCGGCCCTCGATCCGGAAGTCGACGTAGGCGCCCTCGGAGCGGCCGATCCAGTTGCGCTGCATCGCCAGGACGCGGTCGGGCCACTTGCCCTCCAGCGCCTTCATGTCGTCCAGCAGCCGTTGGGCGTAGTCGGTGATCTTGAAGTACCACTGGTTCAGCTTGCGCTTGGTCACAACGGCACCGCAGCGCTCGCACTCCCCCTGGACGACCTGCTCGTTGGCCAGCACCGTCTGATCGTTCGGGCACCAGTTGACGTAGGAGTCCTTCCGGTACGCCAGCCCGCGCGAGTAGAACTGCAGGAACAGCCACTGCGTCCAGCGGTAGTACTCGGGGTCGGACGTGTGCAGGCGACGCGTCCAGTCGAAGCTCAGGCCGTAGCGCTTGAACGAGTGCGCCTGGGTCTCGATGTTGGCGTACGTCCACTCGGCGGGGTGGGCGTCCCGCTTGATCGCGGCGTTCTCGGCGGGGAGTCCGAAGCTGTCCCAGCCGATCGGATGCATGACGTCGAACCCGCGCAGCATCCAGTAGCGCGAAACCACGTCCCCCATGACGAACGCCTCCGCGTGCCCCATGTGGAGGTCGCCGGAGGGGTACGGGAACATGTCGAGCACGTAGCGACGCTCGGCGTCCCCGGTGTCGGACGCGACGAACGTGCCGTTCTCTTCCCAGAACCGCTGCCAGCGCACCTGGGCCGCCGCGGCATCGTAGGTGGGTCGGACGCTCTCCATGCGTATCTCCTTGGTTTGTTCGGTTGCTTCGTGCCCTGACATGAAAAAGCCCCTCGCCCGCCGACAGGCGTGAAGGGGCGCCGCGTCACCGTGCCGTGACGCGGCTAGCGAAGAAGTCGCGCAGTGTGTTCGAAGCAAGCCACGGGAGAACTCTAAACCATGCCGCAGACCCTGCAGTGCGCGGACGACCCCTCAGGCAGCCCGCCCACGCACCAGTTCCGTCCGGACCTCGCCCCACTGGCTCGGCGGCAGCGCCACTCGCGCGGCGATCTCCAAGAACCGGAACCACTGGTTCCCCCCGGCGGAGTCCACGGCCCGTTCCAGGCAGACGTTCACCAGGGCGCCGTCACCCGAGACCCAGGCGGCCATCCCGACGAAGACGGCAGCCATTCCGCCCGCGAAGGGCGGCACTCGGCGCACGACGTCGGTCCACAGGGCTCGCACCCCTCCCGCCGTCCGGTGTTCGATGTCGCCGACCACGACGTCGGCGAAGGCCGGGCTGAAGGCAGCCACGGCGAGCATGGACGCCTCGTGGGCAGACGGTGGACGCGGGCTCGCCGACAGCGACGCCAACACGTCCAGCGCGGACGCCACGGTCGTGGTCGGCTCAATCGCGATCACGCGGGCCAGGGCCTGATCCATCTCGGGTCGGCTGATCACCGGCTGGAGCGTGGCTGCGAGTGACCCACGGTCGGGCAGGACGTTCACCCCCCAGTAGGCGGCCTCGGCGGCGACGGCGCTGCTAGGTGGGTCGTAGCGATGAGCGACCCCGAACGGCGCGTCGAACCACGCGTGCCCGTCGACGTGGGCGGCGTCCACCCACACGTCGGCCGGCAGCTCGCCGATGAAGTCCTCCACCACGGACCACGCCGCCTCGGCGTCCGTCGAGAAGGCGATCACGACGCAGGCGCAGCTCGGGTAGCGATCCCACAGCGCGCCGAAGCAGTCGTCGATGTCATCGGCGCAGGTCAGGCGCGCCAAGTCCGCCCGGGCGGTCACCGCCACCCGGCCTTCGTCTAGGCACACCACCACCAAGGACTCTTCGGGGTGGAAGCCCAGCATGCTGGGCACGAGGTGGATCAGGTCGGACAGGCCGCGGACGCGCACGGTCGGCGTCCCTCGTTGACGTTTGTTGCTCATGCCCTTCAATAGAGGCGCGAACCGGCCAAATCCGTCATCATCCACAGGTCGATTTCGGACGGTTCGGCGAACGGGAACCCGCCGGTACCCTGGAGCCACCATGAGCGACCCTCGCCCACCGTTCTCGCAGCCACCGAGTGACCCGGCTCAGCCCCCGGTGCCACTGGGCCCGTACGCGTCGTGGCAGCCGCCCTCGCCTCAGTACCCTCTGCCCTCACAGCCCGGCGCCCCCTGGACGCCCCCGGGCGCCCCCCAGCCTCCGTCCACGCGCGCCGACATCAACGCCTACGCCGCACCGCGCGTCAAGACGTCCGTCATCGTGGCGGTCGCGGTCGGGCTCATCTTGGTGGCCGTGCTGTTCGCGGGCGTGTTCCTCCGTGGCGACAAACCGACGCCGGCGCCCACCCCGACGTCCGGTACGTCCACCTCGGCCCTTCCGGGGATGCCGTTCACGATGCCCGGCGACACCACGTCCACCGGACGCTGGGAGGTCGTGGACCGCGAGTGGACGGACCAGGGAGTGAGCGTCCATATCCGCGTGTACGCCTCGAGCGGTACCGTGACCTACGGCTTCCAGGCCTACGCGAAGGGGGCGTCCGATGCCATCCGGCCGACTCGGGGCGGACGCCAGCCCGAGCTGACGACGGGCTCGATCACCAACGGCCAGGTGGCCGACGGCTACATCTTCTTGGCGTTACCGCACGCAGAGTCGACGTTGTTCTTGACGACGCGCGGTGGCCGGGCCATTTCAGCCCTGCCGATCACCGCCTAGCACTGCCGCGCGCGGCGCGTGCGTGTTCGTGGCGTTCGGGTGGTTGCGCAGGAGGATGACCACGCCGGACACCGCGATGATCGCCGCAACCGCCATGAAGGACGCCTCCAGCGCATCGATGTTCACGCCTTCGCCGAGCAGGATCAGGCCGAACGTGACGCCGACGATCGGGTCGGTGGTGTCCATCGACCCCACGACCACCTCGGCAGGCCCGCAGGCGTAGCCCTGCTGGATCATGATCCCGCCCGTGGCCAGGGTGAGCGCGAAGATCACCATCATCACGTAGAACCACGTCGAGCCGACGAACCCTTGGCCGTTGCGCATCATGACGCTGATGGCCTTGATCTGCGCCGACGAGAGCCCGAACAAGAAGGACCCGCCCGTCGCCCACCACAGCGACCGCCACAGGGCTGAGCGACCCTTGACCGCCAGGACGGCGAAAAAGCAGCCCAGCGCGTAAACCACCAGGGAGCCACGCAGCACGGCCTCCGGGTGCGTGTTGTGGTCGGGGGCGGCGTTCGCGGCGGCCGTCGAGGTGAACATCACGATGCCGGCGAGCGTGATCAGCACCGCCAGCCACATCTTGGGCGAGATCTTGTGGCCGTGGATCTTGGACGCCATCAGGATCGACCACGGCACGGCGAGGATGCCCAAGGGCTGAATCACCGTGACCGGCGCCATGGTGATCGCCGTGACGTGCAGCGTGAAGCCGCAGATGACGACGAGCAGCGCCCCGAGCCACTTGGGGTTCGTCACCATCGCGATCAGCTGGCGGCGTCCCATGGTCTTGTTCTCGGCGGTGTGGTCGATCATCCGGCCGATGACGGTGTGCTGCAGGGTCGCGCCCGTGGCGAAGAACAGCGACGCAAAGACCATGACGACGATGGCCAGCGGGATGTTTCCTGGTCCGTGCGGATGCAAGAGGGGCCGTTTCTCTTCGGGCGGGCGGGTGGCTTGGGGGAACGATGCGCGGCCCACAGTAGCCGTTCGACCCGCGGCTGCACGGCCGTTCCGTCCGGACTAGGGAAAACCCCGATGCCGCGCGCCGTTTCATCCGGGAGGCGAAAGCCTTTAGTGTTGTTGACCAGAAGGGCTGCGTCACCATCGGCGATCGCGTATCCACCCGCAGCTCTGCCCAATCAACGGAGTAACCATGAACGTCCCCATGTCCAAGCGCCTCTGGGCCGAGTTCCTCGGCACTTTCTGGCTCACCTTCGGTGGCTGCGGCTCCGCAGTCCTGGCGGCGACCTACGTCACCAAGTCCGGCTTCCAGGCCGGGATCGGCTTCCTCGGCGTCGCGCTGGCCTTCGGCCTGACCGTCGTCACGGGCGCCTACGCGCTGGGTCACCTGTCCGGCGGCCACTTCAACCCGGCCGTCACCGTGGGCCTGTGGGTCGGCAAGCGCATCGAGACCGTCGCGGTCCCGCTGTACATCGCCGCTCAGATCGTCGGCGCCACCGTCGCCGGCGCCGTGCTGTTCGTCATCGCCTCGGGACGCGGCGGCTTCAACGCCGTGAAGTCCGGCTTCGCGACCAACGGTTACGACAACCTGTCCCCCAACGGCTACTCGATGCTGGCCGTTCTCATCACCGAGATCGTCCTCACCGCCGTCTTCGTCTGGGTCATCCTGGGCACGACGTCGTCGAAGGCGCCCAAGGGCTTCGCCCCGTTGGCGATCGGCCTCACGCTGACCCTGATCCACCTGATCTCGATCCCGGTCGACAACACCTCGGTCAACCCGGCCCGTTCGCTGGGTGTCGCCTGGTTCGCCGGCGCCGCCCCCCTGAGCCAGGTCTGGCTGTTCACCGTCGCCCCGATCGTGGGCGCCGCGATCGCCGGCTTCACCTACCGGTACGTCACCGGTGACCAGGACGGCTTCGTCTCCCCGGATGCCCCGGTGTCCGAGGGTGCGCGCGCCGTCAAGCACGCCGTCACCGGCTAGTCCCCCCGACGCAGACCGGCCCCTCCCGCTCGCGGGAGGGGCCGGTCTGCGTTCTGGTGGTCGGACGCCGACGCGTCAGCTCTGCGGTCGGTCGCCGCGCACCTCGGACGCCTCGATGATGGCTTCCACGGCCACCAAGGCCCAGTGCGTGACGTCGTCCAGCTGGTGCCCGGCGTCCAGCGAGCGGAAGCCGGCGTCCACCACGGACCGGATGAGTTCGGTACGGATGGGCATGTCGGCCAGCCCGAGCGCCGACAGGCCCGACTTGAGAAAGTCTTGGGTTTGGTGCGCCTGGTCGAGGTCGGAGCGAAGCCCCTGCTCCAGCCGGGTCGACCGAGCGACCGCCATCAGCCAGCCGTGGCCGTTGACGGACGCCTGCTCGAGGTTGGCCCGGACCCACTCCAGGACACGCTCTCGCGGGTCGTCGATCCGAGCGAGACGCTCGTCCACGGCCCTCATCCAGCGCGGCAGGTAGCGCGCCAGGACGAGCCCGCGCAGGTCGCCGATCGAGTCGACGTACCGGTAGATGCTGTTCCGGGCGATCCCCGCCTCGGCCGTCACCGCCCCAGCGGTCAGTTCGGCGACGCCCTGGGTGCGCAGGATGCCCTCGGCGGCATCGATCAGGCGGGCCAGCACGATCTGGCGGTGTTCCCTCACCGTCGGGGCGGAAATCTTAGGCATGGGTCTCCCTGAACGGCACCGCAGATGGATCTCTTGGCGACGCAGTGTCGCACACTGGGCTCGCGCGCGCGATGAGGCGCGCCACTCGACCGCCTTGGCTCTCAGCGGACGCCCAGCGCGTGCTCCTTGCGGTGGGTGTAGGACAGGCGATCCCACGCGGCCCGCAGGTCGGCGTCCCCGGACAGGACCGCCTCGAGGTCCTCGGGGATCTCGACCATCCGCTCTTCGGTGTCGAGGACGAACTCGATCTCGTAGCTCTGACCCGCCTGGACGCCCGTCTGCGCGTACTGCGCCTTGGTCAGGCCCAGACAGAAGTGGCCGCCCATCGGCGCGATCGAGGTGCGCCAGGTCACGCCCTCGACGGTCACGACCACCTTGGGACGCCGCCCGCCGCCCAGGGCGAGCACGTCCGCCTCGTCGACCCAGAAGGCCGAGTTGGACGCCGACATCGGCTCCAGCGTCAAGGTGCGGATCATGAACGCGCCTCGAAGGTGACCGCGCCGTCGGCGTCCGTCGCCTTGATGACGAACGTGCCGGACGCGAGGTCGGCGTCCAACTGAGCCACGTGGCCGTGGTTCGTCCAGGTGACGCTGAGTTCGGACGCCGGCGTCTCGGCGACGACGCAGCTGGCGTCGAAGCCGAAGGCGGGGCAGCTGTTGCGGAAGCGCAGCAGCTCCAACTGTCGCTGGACGACCGGCTTCGCCAGCCCGTCCGCGATGTCGGACGCCGTGAGGTTCGTCCGGTTGATCTCCTTGTGGCCGCCCGATCCGGCCTTCTCGACGGCCGCCAGGTTGTTCTCGCCGGCGAAGAGGTCCAGGTACCAGACCTGCGGCTTGCCGGGCATGAACAGTTGGATCGCGCGGGCGAGCAGCAGCGCCTGCTCGGACGCCCCCAGCGCCGAGAAGTACGTCGCGTTGACCTGGTAGTACATCTTCTTCTCGCCGTGCAGGTCTTTGACGTAGCCGCCCCGACCCTTGACCGTGGCGATGACCGAGTCGATCTCGCCGTCGGTGAGGAGTCCCTTGAGGTCGAGCAGCGGGATGCCGTCGTGGCAGCCGAGCATGTTGACCGTCCGGATCTTCTTGGTGACCAGGTCGCCGATCCAGCCCTTGAGCTTGGAGGCGTCCTGGGTCTCGAAGGCGTGGATCAGCAGCCCGGGCAGGAAGAAGTCGTAGGTCATGAAGCCCTTGGCGGAGATCACCTCGTGGATCTTGTCGGCGTACGTCGAGTGGATCTCGGGCAGCAGCACGACGCCGTGACGGTCGGCCAGCGACTTCACGCGGTCGAGGGTGTCCCAGGTGCCGGGGTCGTTGAGGAAGTTCTTCTCCCCCGGCTCCTTGGGGGCGTACGCGAAGGCGTCCAGGCGCACGATGCGTGCCCCGTAGCCGGCAAGCTTGGCGAGGGTGTCGGCGTAGAAGTCCCACACCTGCTGGGACTTGATGTTGAGGTCCATCTGACCCAGGTACGTGCGACGACTGTCGAGGTACTCGACGACGGCGTCGCGGTGGGCGTCGAAGCGACCCAGATCCAGATCGGACGCCGCGCGTCCGGCGTCCAGTTGGGTGTTGATGCTGGACGCCAGCGCGTCGGCCGAGGCGTACTGCAGTCCGGTGGCGGCCATCAGGTCCTGGGCGTCGGGGCGCGGGTAGCGGACCTCCTGGTAGAAGGTGTTCCAGTAGGGCCGTTCGGAGCCGTCCGGGAAGCGCACCATCAGGATCGGCAGCCCGGGCTTGCGGAAGAACATGTCCTTGATGAGGTCGGCGTCCGGCTGGACGTAGCCGCCCTCGGTCATCGTGCCGTGGCCGGCCCAGAACGCGTTCCAGTCGATGAAGAAGTCCTTGTAGTCGGACGCCTCACCGCGCGCCAACAGGTCCTGGAACTGGGGCGACAGCACCGAGGCGTGGTTGAGGATGAAGTCGAACTTGAAGTCGAGGCCGGCGTCGGCGACGGCCTGCAGGTCGGCGTCCGTCGTGTAGAGGTCGTTGAGGTCGTAATCGATCACGGAAAAGCCGCGGTCGAGGTCGGTGTTGAAAATGCTCGGCAGCATGTAGATCGAGCTGAAGGCGTCCGAGACTCCCGGCTCGTTCAGCAGGGCGAGGAGGCCCGGCACGTCGCCGCCGACGCTGTCGGGGTAGACGTTCAGCATCGGGCCTGCGCCCATGCTCGAGGCGCCCATGCTTGCCAGGTACTCGGGGTAAGTCAGCAGTTCCCCCGACTTCGAGACGATGATCTTGGCCTTGGACGCCTGCGCGTGCAGCTTCGCCTGTTCCAGGGCCAGGACCAGCATCGTGAAGGGGCTGTCGGTGGCACCGTCGCGGGCGCGGGACCGGCGATGCGCGAGGGTCTCCTCGGGGGTCGAGTTGAGCAGGATCGGGATGTCGACGCCCGTGAGCAGGTCGTTGTTGCCGTGGGTCCACTCGACGATGAGCACGTCGATGCCGGTGAAGTCGACCGGGTCGTACCAGAGCTCGCCCTCGGTGCGTCCCATGCGCTTCAGCGGGATGGTCGTGGCGCCGTCTTTGAAGGCGGTGAAGATGCCGTTGACCTCGTCGAAGTCGATCTCGTTGGTGGTGCCGAGGTAGGCGGCCAGCGCCCCGCGGCCCGCGTCCTGGTAGTGCTGGAGCCACGGGTGGGCCGCGACCTGCCCGGGGTCAGCGTCCTGATCGGCCGCCTGGAGCGCTGCCAACTGCGCGCGAACCTCGTCGCCGAACACTCCGGACGCCGCCAGCCCCTGGACGCCTCCGGTGCGGAACCGGCGCAGCCGCTCGGCATCGTTGGCCGCGGGGATGCGGCGCGGGTAGTTGTCGCCCGACATGACGTAGGCGCCGATGCCGTCGCGGCGGAGCATCTCACCCAGGACCGATCCAATCTCCGACTTGCCCACTCCGGAACCGCCGTGGACCGCGACGATCGCTCGGTGGTGGCCGTTCGCGGCGAAGGCGTCCCCGAGCAGTTCGCGCAGGCGCGGGTAGACGCGTTCGGCCTTGTCGAGGTGGGATTGACCGATCTGGACGCTATCGCCCGGCATGTCTCCGGTGGGGATTCCTGCGTAGTCGTCGAGCGTGAGGCTCACGGCGTTCCTTCCGCTGAGGGCGCGTGCGCCCGTGATCGGTACCTGCCGCGTGGGCGGCGTCTGAATTCAACCGGACTTGACCGGCTGAGTCCACCGTGCAAGACGGTCAGCGGAGGTCGGCCGCGATGCGGTCGACCTCGGCCAGCCACTCGTCGCGGAGGCTGGTCGGCGCCCACGAGACCTCGAACGCGTTGCGGACCAGCTGGGTGAGCTCCGCCCGGGTGAGGTGCTGTTCGGCGTCGACGAGTTCGAGGTTCGCGTTGAGGTAGCCATTGAAGTAGGCGGGGTCGTCGCTGTTGATCGTGACCTTCACGCCGGCGTCCAGGAGCTGCTTGATGAGGTGCGACTTGGACGACTCGGAGACCCACGTGTTGGAGACCGGGCAACAGGTCAGGCCGATGCGTCGGCGTCCGACTTCTGCCACGAGGTCCGGGGACTCGACGATGTTGGTCCCGTGGTCGAGGCGCTGGACGCCGATCTCGTGCAGAGCCTGTCGAATGTGCTCGATCGAGTCGGCCTGGTCGACGTCGCAGTGCATGGTGAGGAAGTAGCCCTCCTGCCGCGCGCGGGCGAAGACGGCCGCGAATTTGGCGGGCGGATTGTCGCTCTCGTCGGAATCGAGGCCGACGCCCAGGATCCACTGCCGGTAGGGCAGCGACTCCAGCAGGGTCGCCATCGCGAATTCGGGGGTGAAGTCGCGCAGGAAGCACATGATGAGGGCCGATCGGACGCCGAGCGTCGCCTCGGCGTCCAACTGGGCGCGGCGGAGGCCGCGGATGACGATGTCGAACGGGACACCACGCGACGTGTGCGCCTGGGGATCGAAGAACAGCTCGACCCAGCGCACATGGTCGGACGCCGCGCGGGTGAAGTACGCCATGGCGAGGTCGTAGAAGTCGGGCTCGGTGAGCAGGACGTTCATGCCGTCGTAGTACTGGACCAGGAACGACGTGAGATCGGTGAAGCTGTACGCGTCCCGTACGGCCTGGGGCGAGTCGTACGGCAGTCGGACGCCGTTGCGTGCAGCGAGGTCGAACTTCAGTGCTGGCTCCAGCGTGCCCTCGACATGGACGTGAAGTTCGGCTTTCGGCAATGCTGCGATCAGTTGGACATTCGTCATCGTCTCGCCCCTCAGCTATGAGTCGTGCTCGTGAATGCACCCTAGCGAGGGCAATCAGCGCGCGCTGTCGTCCGCGGAGAAGCGAAGCAACTCAGCGGTCGACGTCCAGCCGCACGACAGGTTGGCCGGTGATGGCGGCGATGATCTCGACATCCTTGTCCAGGTGCAGGACCGTCGATGACCAGGTCAATGCGACGGTCGTGCACATCAATGGTGGGAAAGCGAGAACTCGCTCAAGCCTGGTCCGCATCGGACTGTGGCATCGCACTGTCACGGAGGCGCCGAACGTGGCGATGATGTGGCTGTATCGGAGGAGACTCAAGAGCTGAGTCTCCGATGAGTGGAGCTAACGGGATTCGAACCCGTGGCCTCTTCCATGCCATGGAAGCGCGCTACCAACTGCGCCATAGCCCCTCACGTCCTCGCGGACGGTTACGAATACTAGCCACAACTTTCCCGACGCGCGAATCGAGCGGACGCCCCGTGGCGGCGTCCGAGACACCGCTGCGACCGGCACGGATCGGCCATACTTGGCCCATCCCCCGTCGTCAGGAGCCATCGTGAGAGCCCCCCGAGCAGCCATCGCGGCGTCCGCGCTGCTGCTCGTCGGCTGCACCCCGGCGGCACCGCAGCCGACGGCGTCTGCGATCGAAACCCCCGGACTGGTCGCCCCCTACTTCGCACCGCTGGCGCCCGGCAGCCCGACGGCGAGCCTGCCGAACCTCTCCCCTGCGCCGGCCCCGAAGCCCACGTCTCCGCTGCCCAAGACCCTGGGCGAGTGGGTGTCGTATCGCGAACGGCTCCAGGACGACGGCGCGATCCAGGTGTTCTACAGCCGCGAGTCGACCCCCAAGGCCGTTGTGAGCGCCGCGGTCATGCCGTCCAACAAGTCGGACGCCCAGTTCGAGACCGCCTGGCCGGACGCCAAGCGCTACAGCAAGGCCTGGTGCGCCCGCCAGAGCCCGACGATGATCGCCTGCGTGGTCAAGGTCGAGCCCGGACGCGCCGTCCTCGCGCTCGGCAACGACGTGACGTTCGAGGAACTGGGCCAGCTCACCACCGACCTGGCGGCGACCCTCTGACCCCCCGCCCACCGCCGCGCGTGTGATGGAATAGCTCTTCCAGATCAGCACCTCAGGAGCACCCATGGCCACGCCGCACATCACCGCCGACGTCGGAGAGATCGCCCCCCTCGTCCTCATGCCCGGCGATCCGCGCCGCGCCGAGCGGATCGCCAAAGACATCCTGGACGACCCCAAGCTCGTCTCCGAGGTCCGCGGCATCGGCGCCTGGACCGGCACCTACAACGGCACCCCGATGAGCGTCATGGCGTCCGGCATGGGCATCCCGAGCGTCTGCATCTACGCGACCGAGCTGTACCGCTTCTACGGCGTGAAGCGGATCATCCGGGTCGGCACCTGTGGCGCCATGAGCCCGAACGTCCGCGTCCGCGACGTCATCGTCGCCACCGCCGCCCACACGAACTCGTCACTGCCCCACCTGTTCGTTCCGGACGCGTCGCTCTCCCTCGCGCCGTCCTTCTCGCTGCTGCACGGCGCCGGCCATGCGGCCAAGGCGGTCAAGGATGTGCCGGTCCACTTCGGACCGATCTACTCCAGCGATCACTTCTACCTCGTGAAGCCCGCGACCACCGAGGGCCTCATCAAGCTCGGCACGCTGGGCGTCGAGATGGAGGCGACCGGCCTGTACGCGACGGCCATGGCCGAGGGCGGCGAGGCGCTGGCGATCCTGACGGCGTCCGATCATCTCTTCGACCCGTCTCAGGACATGACCGCCGCCGAGCGCGAAACCTCCTACCAGGCCATGGTCGAGATCGCGGCGAACACCCTGGTGTTCTGATGTCGTCGCGCGGCACAGTCCTGATCACCGGCGTCGGACGCCGCCGCGGCATCGCCGCCGGCATCGCCGTCGACCTGGCCCAGGACGGCTGGGACGTCGCCCTCAACCACTGGACGCCGTACGACGCCCGCCTGGGACTGGTCCAGGGGGCGTCCGATCCGGAGGACATCGCCGTCGAGTGCCGCTCGTTCGGCGTCCACGCCGACGTGGTCGCGGGCGACTTGTCCGACCCAGGGACGCCGTCGCGCCTGATCGGCGCCGCAAACGCCCGCGGCGACCTGCGTGCGCTGGTGCTGTCGCACTGCGAAAGTGTCGACAGCCACACCCTCGACACGTCCGTCGAGGCCTGGGATCGGCACTTCGCCGTCAACGCGCGCGCGTCCTGGCTGCTGATCAAGGAGCTGACGCGCGTCCTGCCCCAGACGCCAACCTCGGACGCCGTCGCGCGCGTCGTGGCCCTGACCAGCGATCACACTGCGTTCAACCTGCCCTACGGGGCGTCCAAGGGGGCCCTGGATCGGCTCGTCCAGGCGGCAGGAGTCGAACTCGGGCCGCGGGGACTGCGGGCGAACGTCATCAACCCCGGCCCCGTCGACACGGGCTGGATGACCCCGGAATGGTCCGCCGAGCTGACGGCGCTGACCCCGCCCGGACGCCTCGGCACACCGCAGGACATCGCAAACGTCATCCGCTTCCTGCTCTCGGACGCCGGCGGCTGGATCAACGCCCAACTGTTGAAGGTGGACGGCGGCTTTAAGCCCGCTGGCTAGGACGAACGCTCGCCTACGACGTTGTTGTAGGACAAGATCCGCCACCGATCGCGCAGCTCCATAACGCTCCAGGAACAGTTCCACAGGCCCGTGAACGCGGTGCCCGTCGGCATGTCCATGCCGAGCAGCTGCAGGATGCCCATGCGCAGCGACAGCCCATGACCCACGACAGCCGTGGTCAGCCCCGCACCCCGGTGGGCGATCTCGCGCAGAGCCTCGGCCACCCTCGCACCGGCCTCGGTGGCCGTTTCCCCCGTGGCCGAACGCCTGAAGTCCTGGCCGGTCCGCAGCAGCTCGTCGAAGCCCGGCAGCTCGGCCGCGGCGTCCTCCTTGCGCATGCCGGCCCACGTGCCGACGTTGATCTCGGCCAGCCGGGCGTCGACCTCGACCGACAGCCCGATCTCAGACGCCAGCGCATCCGCCGTCGCCTTGGCCCGCAGCAGCGGCGACGACCAGAGGGCACCTACTCCGAGCGCCGCCACCCGAGGGGCCAGAGCAGCGGCCTGGGCCGCGCCGACGGCGTCCAACGGAATGTCGGCCTGGCCCTGGAAGCGTCCGTCGTGGTTCCACGCGGTGCGGCCGTGCCGCACCAGCACCAGCCGGGTGCTCACTCCCCCACGGCCTCCCGCGCGGGGGCGACGTCCAGCTGCAAGGGGATCGCCGGGCAATCGCGCCACAGACGATCCAGGGAGTACAGGTGGCGCTCGTCGGTGTGCTGCGCGTGCAGGACGAGGTCGCCGAAGTCCAGCAGGACCCAGCGCGCCTCGCGGTCGCCCTCGCGGCGCTTGACTTTGACGCCTTCCTTGAAGAGCGCCTCCTCGACACCGTCGACAACGGAACTGACCTGCCGCTCGTTGGACGCCGTCACGATGAGGAAGACGTCGGTGAGCGCCAGCCTCTCGGAGACGTCGTACGCGACGATGTCCGTCCCGAGCTTGTCTGCGGCCGCCTGGGCGGCGATGCGGGTGATGCTCAGGGCGTGATCAGTGGCCGGCATTCGGTTCCTTCGGTTCGGGGGACGACCCCCCACGGTACAGGCCCCGCTTGTTGATGTGCTGCACGATGCCGTCCGGGACGAGGTACCAGATGGGCAGCCCCTCCGCGACGCGCTCGCGGCAGTCGGTCGAGGAGATCGCCAGCGCGGGCACCTCCATGAGCGTGACCTTGTCGGCTGGCAGATGCGAGATGTCGCGCTCGTCCAGCGGGACGCCTGGGCGAGAACAGCCGATGAAATGGGCCAGCTCGAACAGTTCGTCCGCGCCGTGCCACGTCAGGATCGAGGCGAGGGCGTCCGCGCCGGTGATGAAGTACAGATCGGTCTCGGTGCCCCGCTGGGCGTGCAGGTCCTTGAGAGTGTCGACGGTGTAGGTGTCGCCCGGACGCTCGATGTCGACCCGGCTGACCGTGAACTTCGGGTTGGACGCCGTGGCGATGACGGTCATCAGATAGCGGTCCTCGGCCGGCGAGACCACACGGTTCTTCTTCTGCCACGGGGTTCCGGTGGGGACGAACACCACCTCGTCGAGCCCGAACTTGGCAGCGACTTCGCTGCCGGCCACGAGGTGGCCGTGGTGGATGGGGTCGAAGGTGCCGCCCATGACGCCCAGGCGCCAGGGGCGTCCAGGTTCATTGGACGCCAGCGGCCCCGGATCGTTCGCCGCAAGTCGGGCCGGATCAGGGGCGGGGGTCATCAGCTGTGCGGCCGGCTGGAGCCGAAGGCGTGCACGATCAGCATCAGGACCACGAGCAGGATGAACACCGCAACGCCGACCGCGATGTTGATCGGCGCGAAGTGCGAGGAGGACTCCAGGAGCGTCATGGGGGCGAGCATAGCGACAACCCCGGCGCCGGTGGAGGGCGTGTTCACGGTCCCCGACAAGGCCGGACGCCTCAGGGCCGCGTTTGCCCCTGCCCGGTCAGCACGTACTTCGTCGAGGTCATCTCGGGCAGCGCCATCGGTCCGCGGGCGTGCAGCTTTTGGGTCGAGATGCCGATCTCGGCGCCGAAGCCGAACTCGCCGCCGTCGACGAACCGGCTGGAGGCGTTCACCAGGACGGCTGCGGCGTCCACCTCGGCGACGAACCGGTCGGCGTTGGCGATCGAGGCCGTGACGATGGTCTCGGAGTGGCCGGTCGAATGGTGGCGGATGTGGTCCAGCGCCTCGTCCAGGTCGGCGACCACGGCGGCGGCCAGGTCGAGCGACAGGTACTCGGCGTCGAACTCGTCGTCGGCGGCAGGGACGACGGCGTCCGAGAAGGCCCGGACCTGAGGCGTCCCGTGGACCGTGACGCCGGCCTCACCGAGGGCGGCGATGGCGCGCGGCAGGAAGGCGTCCGCGACGGCCCGATGGACGAGCAGCGTCTCGGCGGCATTGCACACGCTGGGCCGCTGGACCTTGGCGTTGAGCAGGATGTCGAGCGCGACGTCGAGGTCGGCGGTGGCGTCCACGAAGACGTGGCAGTTGCCGGTCCCGGTCTCGATCACGGGCACCTTGGAGCCCTCGACCACCGCGTTGATCAGGCCGGCTCCCCCGCGCGGGATGAGGACGTCGATGAGTCCCCGGGCGGCCATCATCTCGGCCGTGACCTCGCGTCCGCCCTCGACCAACTGGACGCACGTGCGAGGCAGGCCTGCCGCCGCCAGGCCATCCTGCAGGGCTGCGACCGTGGCCCGGTTCGAGTTGAAGGCGGACGACGACCCGCGCAGCAGGGCCGCGTTGCCCGACTTCACGCAGATGCCGGCGGCGTCCGCGGTGACGTTCGGACGCCCCTCGTAGATGATGCCGACCACCCCGAAGGGCACCCGGATCTGCCGCACCTGGACGCCGTTGGGGTTCGTCCAGCCGCGCAGCACGTCGCCCACCGGGTCGGGCAGCGCGGCGACGTCGCGGAGCCCCTGCACCATGCCCGCCAGCCGCGCCGGCGTGAGGGCGAGACGATCGATCAGGGCGTCCGACATGCCGGAAGCGCGTCCGGCCGCGACGTCGTCGGCGTTCGCGGCCAGCACCGACGCCTCCGCCGCGGCCAGCGCGTCGGCCATGGCGTGCAGAGCCTGGTCCTTGAGGCGGCGCCCGGCGGTCGCGAGCGAGCGCGAGGCGTCCTGGGCTGCGCGTGCCTGATCGGTGAAGGTGAGGTCGCTCTCCATGGGCGCATCGTACGGCCCACGACCGGACGCCTCCGGCGCTACGACCGCTTCTTGAGCGTCAACTGGTCGCGGTGGACGACCTCGCGCTCGAACTCGGCGCCCAACTCGGAGGCCAGCTCGCGGGTCGACCGACCCATGATCCGGGGCAGGTCGGACGCGTCGTAGTTCACGATGCCGCGCGCGATGACGCGACCGGTTGCGTCGAGGAGCTTGACCGCGTCCCCGGCGTGGAAGTCGCCCTTGGCTCCGGTGATGCCGGCCGGCAGCAGCGACGCCTGCCGCAGCGTGACCGCGTCGACGGCGCCCTCGTCCAGGGTGAGCTCGCCACGCGCCTTGGACGCGTAGGCCAGCCAGAGCAGGCGACGCGAGCGACGGCGTCCAGTCGGCAGGAACAGGGTGCCGACGTCGCGTCCGGCCAGGGCGTCCCCGACCGAGTCCGCGGACGCCAACAGCACCGGGATGCCACTGTCGGTGGCAATCCGGGCGGCCTCGACCTTGGTCGTCATGCCGCCGGTGCCGACGGTCGAGCCGGCCCGGGAGGTGTCGACGTCGAGGGCGTCGAGGTCGTCGACCAGCTCGATGCGACGCGCGTCCGGGGAGGCGGGATGAGCGGTGTAGAGCGCGTCGACGTCCGAGAGCAGAATCAGCGCGTCGGCCTGCACCAGGTGCGCCACCAGGGCCGCCAGCCGGTCGTTGTCGCCGAACCGGATCTCGTGGGTGGCGACCGTGTCGTTCTCGTTGACGATCGTGACCACGCCCAACTCGAGCAGGCGGGTGAACGTGCGCAGCGCGTTGCTGTAGGTGTTCTTGTGCGTGACGTCGTCGACCGTCAGCAGCACCTGACCGACGGTCATGCCCCGGGCGCCGAACAGCTGCGAGTACTTCTCCAGTAGGACGCCCTGGCCAACGGACGCCGCCGCCTGCTGCGAAGCCAAGTCTCGGGGACGCGACTTCAGCTTCAGCGGACCCATCCCAGCCGCGATCGCCCCCGACGAAACGAGGACCACCTGGCGTCCGTTCTCGACGGCCGTCGCGATGGCGTCCACGAGGGCGAACAGGTGACGCCCGTCGAGGCGTCCGCCCGGACCGGTCAGGGACGAGGACCCGATCTTGACGACAACGCGACGCGCATCGCCAATGTGCGTGCGCCGCATCTAGTCGTCCCAGCCCTTGTCGATCGTCTCGGGATCGAGCCCGTAGGACGCGATGCGCACGGCCCGCTCGGCCTCGGTCTCGGCCTTGCGGGCGTGGTACTCGGCGTCCAGCTCGCGGCGGCGGGCCGCAGCCGGACGCTCGCGCTCCAGGCGCTGGTCCTCGCCGCGACGGGCCAGAATCTCGGCCCCCGATTGGATCTGCGGCGCGAAGTCGAACACCACCGGGTTGTCGCCGCCCCCGATCGCCACGGCGTCGCCCGCGCGCGCCCCGAGGCGCAGCAGCTCGTCCTCGATGCCGAGCCGGGTGAACCGGTCGGCCAAGTAGCCGACGGCCTCGGGGATGTTGAAGTCGGTCTGCCGGACCCAGCGTTCGGGCTTGTCGCCCCGGACGCGCCAGACGAAGCCGCCCTCGCCGTCGCCCATCTGCTTGATCGTGAACTCCGGGCCCGCACCGGCCGGCGCGGGACGGATCACGATGCGCGCGGGTGCGGCCGGCGGGGCCTCGGCGCGGCGGCGCGCGACCAGGTCGGCCATGGCGAAGGTCAGCCCCTGCAGGCCCTCGCCCGACTTCGTCGAGATCTCGAAGACGCGCAGCCCGCGAGACTCCAACTCAGGCCTGACGATGTCGGCCAGCTCGCGGGCATCCGGGATGTCGATCTTGTTGAGCACGACGAGGCGCGGACGGTCCTCGAGGCCGCCGTGGGCCGCCAGCTCGCCCTCGATGATGTCGAGGTCGGTGAGCGGGTCGCGTCCGGGCTCGTAGGTCGCGCAGTCGATGACGTGGGCGATCGCCAGGCAGCGCTCGATGTGACGCAGGAAGTCGAAGCCGAGTCCGCGCCCCTCGGACGCCCCCTCGATCAGCCCGGGGACGTCGGCCACGGTGAACGTGGTCTCCCCCGCCACCACGACGCCCAGGTTCGGGATCAGCGTTGTGAACGGGTAATCAGCGATCTTCGGCCGCGCCCGGCTGATCGCGGCGATCAGGCTGGACTTGCCCGCGGACGGGAAGCCCACGAGGCCGATGTCGGCCAGCACCTTCAGTTCGAGGGCGATCGTGCGGGCTTCGCCCTCTTCGCCGAGCAGCGCAAATCCGGGGGCCTTGCGGGCGCTGGACGCCAGGGCCGCGTTGCCGAGCCCGCCGCGTCCGCCGCCCGCCACGGTCACCTCGGCGCCCGGGCCCACCAGGTCGGCGAGGATGTCGCCGGTGTCGGCGTCCGACACGATCGTGCCGTCCGGGACGGCCAGGACGATGTCGTCGCCGTTGGCGCCGTTGCGGTAGTCGCCCATGCCGGGCTGGCCGTTGGTAGCGCGGCGGCGCGACTGGCGGTGGTAATCGACCAGCGTGGTGAGGCTGTCGTCCACCCGCAGGATCACCGATCCGCCGTTGCCGCCGTTGCCACCGTCGGGACCGCCGAGGGGCTTGAACTTCTCGCGGTGCACCGACGCGCAGCCGTGCCCGCCGTGTCCGCCCGCGACGTGCAGGGTCGCGCGGTCGACGAAGGAGGGAATGGCCATGCGGGTCAGTCTATCGGTCGGCGTCCGGCGCCCAGACCGAGTGGTCCTCTGGGGTCTCCGGCGGCTCCGAGACGGGCTCAGGTTCAACCTCCGCGGGGACCGGCGCGTCGGCGTCCGGCTGGCTGTCGATCTGATCGGACGCCGACGGCGCCAGCCGACGGCGTCCCCGGCGGCCAGCGATCACCAGCCCGGCAGCCGCCCCGCCGAACACCAGCCCACCCGCGCCGAACACCGGCAGGAGGCTGGGCGGTGACGGATGGTCGCCGGGCCGGACGGAAGCAACTCTCATCCCCGTCTTGGACAAGGCGACGGTGTCGGACCAGCGGACCGTCGTGCCGCTCAACGTCGATGCCTCGTCGTGCTCCAGCACCTGGCCGGGGAAGGTGACGGACAGATCGAACACCGGTCGGATCGACGCGTCCGGCAGGTACTGCGTGCTCTGCTTGAAGAAGTCCCTGTTGACAAGGATGATCGTCCGGGAATCGCTCTGGGTCAGCGTGCCCGCGCCGGGTTCCACGCTTTGGAGCGCCTCCACTGTCGTGACGCCGGTCCAATGGCAGCCCACTCTCTTGGGGTTCTTCGCGTCGACCTCTGAGGAAGCGATCAGCCCCTCCACCTGGATGGACAGGTACTCGCAGCCCGGCCTCGGTGGCAGAGCGGTCTCGTTGCCGTACTCGTCGACCGACACCTCCTCGCCGACCTCGGCCCACGCGGTGACATCGACCTTGACCTTGTCGTCAGCCGCGATGACCAGCGAGCCGGACGCCTCACACCCGGCGAGCAGGAGCAACGAGGTGGCGATGGCGGCCAACCGGACGCCTCTCATCGGCCAGGGCCGTTCTTGCGACGACGCCGGACGAACCCGACCACAGCGGCCGCTCCGACGATCGCGCCTAAGGCTGAGATCAGCCCTGTGACGAAGGGATTTGGTGCCTCATAGGCGATCGCCTGCAGGGGGGTCAAGAACACCATCCCGCCAGCGGTGGACACATCCACCGACGGGCGGATGTCGGACCAGGTCACCGTTGTGCCGTCGACAGTCGCCGAGGAATCAGTCGACTCGACGGGGCCCGGGAAGGTGATCGAGAGGTGGGCCGGTCGGGCCTTCTGCCCCGGCGGGACCGACACGTCGTTCGCGAAGTTCTGTCGCCAGGTCGGCGACGCGAAGAGGACGTAGCGGTCCCCCACATGCACCAAAGGCGTCCTGCCATCGATCGCCGCCAGCGTCGTGGTGCCCGTGGCCCGGCAGCCGATCACGGGCACGAAGTCGGAGGCGGCCGTGAGGGTTTCGTACTGCAGTCCTGGCAAGAAGTGCTTCAAGTTGGAGCAGCCCTGCTCGTCGGCAGGGACAACGTTCCCCTCCTGGTCGAACACGACACCGTCCATGCGCTGCCACGACTCGACGTCGACGGTCACCGTGTCATCGGCATGGATCACGAACGTGGCGTCAACCGTGCAGCCGCCCAGACACAGCAACGCCGCCGACGCGGCCAACGCGGCCGCCCAACGCCGCCGGGGGTGCATGAGCGCGAGCCTACGGCTCGTCGGCGTCCGGAGCCGAGACGTTCGGGTCCGCGGCGAGCGGTGGCAGGACGGCGCGCGATCGAACCCTCCGGGGACAGGCTCGTCGGCGTCCGACTGCCTGAGCGTGCCTAGTCCTGGGACCAGTCGGGCGCCGTCGCTTGGCTCATCTCCACCGGCCGGACGCCACGTCGACGCCAGGCAGCGCGGACGGCCTGGTAGGCGATCACCGCGCCGACTCCAGCTAGAAGGGCCAGCCCCGACCAGAAGGCCAGCCAGGTGAGTGGAGGCAGCTGGCCGCCCTCCAGGCTGACCGCCTCGAGGCCCCGGCCCGGCGCCGGCGGGGCCGTCCAGGACACCGTGGAACCGTCCACGGACGCCGCAGGGTCAGTCTCGATGACAGGTCCGGGGAAGGTGACCCGAAAGTCCAACTCCGGGCTGCTGGCGGAGGGAGTGGCCGCGTCCCACAGACCTGACGGGGCGATGAGCACGTAACGGCCATCGCCGGTATGCCTGAGGCTCACCCCGAGGTCGGGCACGGCCAGCGCGACCAGGTGCAGGCTGCCCTTCACGCGGCACCCGCTGCGTGCGGGGCTGGCGGGATCAGTCAGGGGCTGGACCGACAGTCCGAGGAGCGGGTCCGCCAGCCCGGTGCAGGCTCTCTGTCCGTCCCTGGACTCCCAAATCGTCGCCTCCACCGTGACGATGTCGTCCGGCGAGATAACCGCCGTGCCGACCACCGAGCACCCGCCGACGAGCGGCAGCAACAGGCCAACGAGCGCGAGCCTCCACCTCATGGCTCGGCTCCTTCCGCCTCGGGCCTGCCCGCCGCGCTTGCCACGCGTCGGGCGGCGAGCCGCCAGGCCAGCAGCCCCAGGCCGACACCGGCCAGGCCAGAGCCGACCACCGCGAGGGGGAGCGCCAGATCCGGCATCGAGCTGCGGTCGGCGGTGGCCTCCAGGGCCATCCAGGGAAATGCGCTGGCGTCGGACCACGTCACCGTACGCCCGCTGATCGCCCCGCCCGCGGATGCCGACAGAACCGGTCCGGGAAACGTGATCGAGATGCTGGACGAGTCCTTGTTGGGCAGCGTCCCGTGTGAGGTCAGGAGCATCTTGTGCATCTGGGACGCCGACACCGCCACCACGTAGCGTCCGGCGACTTGCCCGACCGTCTGGTGCTTTGCGACCTCGGCGAACGGGACGCGTCCCGTGGCCCGGCAACCGACCCGATCTGGGTCGCCCGGATCGTGCAGCTCGACCAGCGTCAGGTGTTGCGCGTAGGGCTGTAGGTCTCGGCAGGGACTCGGCGCATGGGTGACCTGTTGGCCACTGGCGTCCACCCAAGAGGATGCCGACTTCTCCCAGGACGTGATCTGGACGTCAACGACGTCGTCTGCGCCGATCGTGACGCGGGCGTCCACGTCGCAGCCCGTGAGGCACAGCCCCAGGGCGGACATGGCGAGGGATGCCACGAAGCGCGAGCAGGTCACGAACGCAGGCTAGGCCGAGCCGATCCGTGACGGACCAGCGTCTCAGTGCTCGAAGCCGCGCAACTTGTCCAGGTCGCGGCGTTCGCGTTTCGTCGGACGCCCCGCGCCCCGCTCTCGGACGGCGATCCGTCCGGTCATCTCGATGATGGGCGGCGGCTTCTCCGGCGTCCGATCGAGGTAGGCCTTGACGGCCAAACTGGCTCCGACGCGTTTGACCAAGGAAGCGTCCACGACCTCGACGATCCGCTCGTCCTCGCCGGACCGCACCCTGACGATGTCACCAGGCGCGAGCACCTGCGCCGGCTTCGCGGACTCGTCGTTGACCTTGACGTGCCCACCCCGGACGCCCGCGGTCGCCGCTGACCGCGTCTTGTACAGCCGGACGCCCCACAGCCAGGAATCGAGTCGCGCCATGTGCCCATTAACGCACCGAAGGGCCGGTGTGAACCGGCCCAACGTGTGCGTGTGTTGGTTACTTGGCCTCAGCCTCGACCGCGACGTTGACGACCTTGCGGCCACGACGCGTGCCGAACTCGACCTTGCCCTCGCGCAGCGCGAACAGCGTGTCATCGCCACCGCGGCCGACGCCGTCGCCCGGGTGGAAGTGGGTGCCGCGCTGACGGACGATGATCTCTCCGGCGCCGACGAGCTCGCCGCCGAAGCGCTTCACGCCGAGGCGCTGGCTATTGGAATCGCGACCGTTACGGGAGCTGGATGCGCCCTTCTTGTGTGCCATCTTCTGCTCCTCAGGCCTTGATGTCCGTGACCTTGACCTGCGTGTAGCGCTGGCGGTGGCCCATGCGCTTCTTGTAGCCGGTCTTGTTCTTGTACTTCAGGATGCGAATCTTGGGACCCTTGGTCTCCGCGAGCACCTCGGCCTTCACGGCCACCTTGCCCAGGCCCTCGGCCTCGGCGGTCACGGTGTCGCCGTCGACCAGGAGCAGCGGAACGAGGTCCACGGTCGAACCGACCGCTGCATCGAGCTTGTCGACTTCGAGGACGTCGCCCACGGCAACCTTGTGCTGGCGTCCGCCACTGCGCACGATCGCGTACACGGCTGACCTACTCTCTGTGGTGACTTGACGAATGGCACCTCCGGCGGCAACGAGGCCGACCCAACCGGGCACCGAAGGACAAGATTACGTGGGGCGTCCCCACCCGGTCAAACCGACACGAGCGCGCGCACGATGCTCACCACGGCGGCTCCCAGCCGCTGCTTGGTTTCGAGCGAATGGCCGGCGACGACCCTCGGAAAGATCACCCGCTCGAGTCCCGCATACGCGGCGTAGGTCTCCTCACCTGCGCCGAGATCGAAGATCGCGAAATTGCCGGGACGCGACAGCCAGTCGCGGAAGCCCTGATCATCGAATGCCTGGCCGCCGCTGGCCTGGACCAGGATGGCCCCGTCCGCCAGCAGGTCGAAGTCGGCCCGGGACAGCATCTCGGTGTCGGTGGGTCCGGTCAGGATCACGATCTCGGCCCGCGGCAGCAGTTCGGTGCGCGTTCCGCGGACCGCGCCCGCGGCGTCCAACTCCGGTTTGGATTGCCGGCTGATGTAGCTGAGGTCCATGCCGTAGGCGAGGGCCAGGTGGGCCATCGAGCGGCCGAGATCGCCCAGCCCGATGATGGTGCAGCGCTTCCCCGCCAGTTCCCGCGGCTCGGGCCGCCACTGATGGACGCCAAAGCCGCGAGCGAGCGCGGCGAGCTGCATGAACGTGACCTCCGCCGCCGGGTGATCGCCGTAGTGGGTGACGTTGTCGACGCTGATGCCGCGCTCTGCGAGCGCGCCCAGATCGATCCGGCCCAACGACGTGCCGCAGACCAGGACGTGCCGAAGCGAGGGCAGGCTGGCGAGCGCGGGACGATCCAGCGTCGCCGTGGTGGAGATCAGCAGGACCTCCGGATCGATCGCGTCGAGGGTCCCGGCGTCGGCGAGGTCCCGCAGCGCCGCGAGGGCGTCCGGCAGCAGGGCCGGCTCACCGAGGGTTCCGATTCGCAGCATGAGGCTCTCAGCTCTGGGGCGGCAGCAGCCCGAGGACGAACTCGGACGCCGCGGCCGCGAGCTGCGCCGCTCCGGGCGCCCGGAACGAGTGCGCCGAGCCAGGAACGATGACGAGCTGCCGTTCGCCGGCTTGACCTGCCGCGATCGCCGTCCGCAACTCCTCGGGGCTTGCGAAAGGGTCGCGGTCGCCCGAGATCAGCAGGACGGGTCCGGCGACGCTGGCCAACTCGTCGACGCGCGACTTCTCCGGACGCCCCGGCGGGTGCAGCGGAAAGCTCAACGCCAGGACGCCGACGGCCGGCTCCGCGAAACAGCGACACGCCACGCGGGCGCCCGCGCTGCGGCCGCCGACCACCAACGGAACGCCCGGGAACCGGGCGGCGACGGCGTCCAACCCCGGGCGCCAGCCGGCGTCGAGGGTGGCGGGCGGCGAGGCGACCTTCTTGCCGGCGACGCGCCACGGCTGCTCGTACCGGACCACCGCGATGCCCTGGGCCGGAAGCGCCTCAGCGAGGGCCACGAGGTCGACCGTGTCGATCCCGCCACCCGCTCCATGGCTCACCAGAAGGACCGCGCGGGGGGCGTCCGCTGTCAGCGACAGCGTCAGGCGTCCGGGGCCGACCGGCGTGTCGACGTCGACGATCATCCGTTGAGCACCGTGTAGATGAACCAGCCGAACAGGGTGACGGCGGTCAGCGCGAGGGTGAAAAAGAGCACGATCAGCCAGCGCATGCGCTTCTTCGACCGCGTGCTGGGCACGCTCGTCGGCCCCCACTCCCCCAGCCCCGGGATCACGGTCGGCGAGGCGTCCCCGTTGAGGTTGAGGTTGCTGTTGAGCCCGTCCACGCGCGCAAGGCTACCCGGGGATGGCATCGGCGCCCCGCGCCAGCAGGTCGTCGAAGGAGTCGGCGTCCAGGATCGGGATGCCGAGCGACTCGGCCTTCGCGTACTTCGACCCCGTCGTCTCGCCGGCGACCAGCACGGACGTGTTCTTGGACACCGAGCCGGCGCTCTTGCCGCCCCGGGCGACGACCGCCTCGGACGCCGATTCGCGGGTGTACCCCGGCACCGCCCCGGTGATCACGACGGTCTGTCCCATCAGCGTCTGAGGCAGCTCGGACGTCTCAGCGGCCTCGTCGGCCATCCGGACGCCGGCGGCCCGCCAGCGCTCCACGATGTCGCGGTGCCAGGACGAGTCCGGGCCGTCAAACCAGTCCCGGATCGCCGCCGCGATCGTTCCGCCGACGCCGTCCACGGCCGACAGCTCCTCGACGGACGCCGCCGCGACGGCGTCCACCGACTTGAAATGGTCCGCGAGCGCCCGCGCCGCTGTCGGGCCCACGTGACGGATCGACAGCGCGACCAGCACGCGCCAGACGGGCTGGCTTTTGGCCTTGTCCAGCTCGGCGAGCAGCACCTCGGTGGTCGCACGCGGCACGGCGGGCTTCTTCGGCGTGGCCTTGGTGAAGAAGAACGGCTCGAGCGCGGGCGGCTGCTCAACGCCCGCCTTCTTGCGTCGGCGCCAGACCTCGACTCCGGCCAGCCGATCGAGCGCGAGGTCGAACAGCCCTGCCTCGGAGTCCAGCACCGGCGACTGCGGCAGGCTGAACGCGTCGTGGGGGCGTCCGAACTCGGGATCGGTCAGAGCGATCGCGGCCTCCCAGCCGAGTGCCTCGATGTCGAACGCACCGCGGGACGCCAGGCCGAAGATCCGCTCCCGCAGTTGGGCCGGGCAGGAGCGGGCGTTGGGGCAGCGCAGGTCCTTGTCACCCTCTTTCTCCGGACGCAGGGTCGCCCCGCATGAGGGGCACTCGGTGGGCATCACCCAGGCCGGCAAGCCCTCGGGACGCAGGTCCAGCACGGGTCCCACGATCTCGGGGATCACGTCGCCCGCCTTGCGGAGAACCACCGTGTCGCCCGGACGCACGTCCTTTCGCGCCACCTCGAAGGCGTTGTGCAGCGTGGCCATCTCGACGGTCGACCCCGACACGAACACCGGCTCCATGACGCCATACGGCGTGACCCGCCCGGTGCGTCCGGTGTTCACCTCAATGCGCAGGAGCTTGGTGTTGACCTCCTCCGGCGGGTACTTGTACGCCAGCGCCCAGCGCGGGGCGCGGGACGTGAATCCCAGCGCGGCCTGCCGAGCACGATCGTCGACCTTCAGCACGACGCCGTCCATCTCGTGCGGCAGGTCGTGGCGCCGCTCACCCCGTTCGACGATGTAGCCCAGGGCTTCGTCCAACGAGCCGACCACTCGGTTGTGCCGGCTGACCGGCAGGCCCAGCGACGTGAGCACGCCATAGGCGTCCGACTGCCGCTCGAACGGCGTCCCGGAGTAGGCGCCGATGCCGTGGCTCAGAAAGTCGAGCTTCCTGGACGCCGTGACGCGGGCGTCCTTTTGCCGCAGTGATCCGGCGGCCGCGTTGCGTGGATTGGCGAAGGTGCGCGGCGGCTTGCCTGCGGCCAGGGCCTCTTCGGACAGCCGGCGGTTCAGGTCGGCGAAGTCGGCGGCGTTCATGAAGACCTCGCCGCGCACCTCCAGCAGGTCGGGCACCCCCTCGCCCGCGAGACGCTGGGGCACCGAAGCGATAGTGCGCACGTTCGCGGTGACGTCTTCCCCGACTCGGCCGTCGCCGCGGGTCGCCGCCGACACCAGGCGCCCGGACCGGTACACCAGATCGAGCGCGAGACCGTCGATCTTGACCTCGCAGAGCAACGCAGGGAACGGCTCGCCCAGGCGCGCGGCCCAGCGCCGGACCTCGTCGACCGAGAACGCATTGTCGAGGCTCATCAGGGGCTCGAGGTGGGTCACGGGCTCGAAGGACGCCCCGACAGCGCCGCCGACCTGCTGCGTCGGCGAGTCGGGCGTCTTCAGGTCGGGATGCAGCTCTTCGAGGGCCTCCAACTCGCGCATCATGGCGTCAAAGGCGGCATCGCTCAGCGTCGGCGCGTCGAGCACGTAGTAGCGGAAACGGGCGTCCTCGACGTCCTGGGCGAGGCGCGCATGGCGGGCGCGGTCATCTGTTTCGCTCACGCGCACAACCTAGCGCCGGCCACCGACAGTCGGCCGTCAGCCCCGCAGCGCCTCGTCGACGTGCTCGGCGGCGCGGCGCAAGGCGGACAGCTGCCTCGGCACCTCTCGCGGCTCGACGCCCGCGAGGCCGCAGGTGTGGGTGAGCCAGAGGCGATCGGCCAGCACGGCGCCCAGTTCCAATGGCCGCAGCCAGCCCAGGGCACGCTGCACGATGGGGTCCGGCCCGCCTGCGGCGTCCGAGGGGTCAAGGACGCCGAGGTACAACCCCGTCCCGTCCTCGACGGCCTGCGCGACGGCGTCCCACTGCGTCCGGTCCAGCAGGGAGCCGTCGAGGCTGATGCCGGCGAAGCCGGCGCCGTGGCGTCCGGACGCCGTCAACAGCCGCACTGGGACGTCCGGCGCGCAGCAGTGGACCAGCGACTCATCGCTCAACTGCGCGAACGGCTCTAGGACCTCTGCCACCTCTGCTTCGGTGACCGAGCGATGCCGGAAGAAGCCGCCCTCGGTCGGGACGCGTCCGCCCAAGACCGCCGGCAGGGACGGCTCGTCGACCTGCACGCGCACCTCAAGGCCCGGAAGCCGGCGCCTGAGGTCAGCCACAAGGACGCCCATGCCATCCGCCAGCGACTGGGCGACGTCACGGCGCGCGCCGCGGTCGCCGAGGACGCGTCCGCCGAGCGGACGAAACAGCTGGGACGCCAGCGTCCAAGGCCCGCAGACGGACAGCTTGACCGGTCCCGAATACCCCTGGGCGTTCTCTTCCAGCACCTCCAGGTCGTCGCGCAGCGTCCCCCGCGCGCGCCGCTGGTCGATGCCGGACGCCGACGACAGACGCCACTCGCCGGCGCTGAGATCGGTCGAGAGACCCGTCAACAGGGCCGTCGCGCGGCCCACCATGGACGCCCACGGCCCGCGCGCCGGCAGCTCGGGCAGCCAGGCGGGGTCGACGTCGGCCAACGCAAGACGGACGGCGGCCGCAGCGTCCGTGCCGGGCAGCGATCCGACCCCGGTCGTGCCAGCCATGAAGGTCCTCTCGTCGAGGCCGATCCTAGGCGCGGACGGCGCCAGGGCGCTCGCATGCGCCTGCCCGAATGGGGCTTTCGGCGTCCACTGCGGCACAATGGAACGTCCGCCTCCGGCGCGACGCCTCGCGAACCTGCCCGTGGCAAGGCAGTTCGCGATGCACGTAGAACGAAAGAGACGCATGACACGACCGGACCTGCCACGGCCGACCGACTCGTCCATCCTGGGCGCGACGGTCACGGACGCCGGCACCCGATTCGCCCTGTGGTCACCGCGCGCGACGCGCGTCGAGCTCGCCCTCGTGGGCAGCGACCGCCGCCAGGTGAACCACGACATGACCCGCTCGACCGACGGCGTCTGGACCGTCTTCGTGCCCGGGGTCGGCGCCGAGCAGCGCTACGGCTACCGCGTTCACGGGCCGTGGAGCCCCGACACCGGCCAGCGCTTCAACCCGGCCAAGCTGCTGCTTGACCCCTACGCCCGCGCGATCACCGGCGGCGTGGACTACTCCGGACCCATCAGCGACCACACCGTCGACAACAACTTCACGCCCGACCCGACGGACTCCTTCGCGGCCGTCCCCCTGAGCGTCGTCGTGGCCGACACCCCGCCCCCGATCCCGCTGCCCGAGCGGCCGAAGCTCGAAGACCTGGTCCTGTACGAGACCCACCTCAAGGGCTACACGCGCCTGCACCCGGCGGTTCCCGAGCACCTGCGCGGCACCTACGCGGGGCTGGCCTACCCGGCCGTCGTCCAGAGCATCTCCGATCTCGGCATCAACGCCGTGCAGTTGCTGCCGGTGCAGCACTTCGTCTCGGAGCCCTTCACGGTCGGCCGCGGGCTCACCAACTTCTGGGGCTACAACACGCTGGGCTTCTTTGCGCCGCACGCCCCCTACTCGAGCGCCGGCACGCTGGGCGAGCAGGTGCGCGAGTTCAAGGCGATGGTCAGCGCGCTGCACTCCGCCGGCATCGCCGTGATCCTGGACGTGGTCTACAACCACACGGCCGAGGGCGGCCACGAGGGCCCGACGCTGTCGTTCCGCGGCATCGATCACGCCGGCTACTACCGGCTGACCAACGACCTGCGCAACGACTACGACGTGACCGGCTGCGGCAACGCCGTGGACACCTCGGTCGACGGCGTCCTCGACCTCGTCCTCGACTCCCTGCGCTACTGGGTGACCGAGATGGGCGTCGACGGGTTCCGCTTCGACCTGTGCACCACGCTCATCCGCGACGAGTTCCATCACGTCGACCAGGCGCACGAGTTCAAGCGCCGCATCGCCGAGGACCCCGTCCTGAGCGAGGCGATCATGATCTCGGAGCCCTGGGACCTCGGCCCCTACGGCTACCAAGTCGGCCGCTGGGGCCAGGGCTGGGCCGAGTGGAACGACCGCTACCGCGGCTTCACCCGCGACTTTTGGCGCAACGCCATTCCCGGCGTCCAGGAGTTGGCGACGAGGCTTGTCGGCAGCACCGACATCTTCGATCACGACGGACGCCCCGCAACCAGTTCGGTCAACTTCGTCACCGCCCACGACGGCTTCACGATGCGTGACGTCGTCACCTACGACCTCAAGCACAACGAGGCCAACGGCGAGCGCAACCGCGACGGGGCCGACGATAACCGGTCCTGGAACCACGGCTTCGAGGGCGACACCGACGACGCGGTGATCACCGAGGCCCGCCATCGGACCACCCGCAACATGATGGCCACCATGCTGCTCAGCACCGGCACCCCGATGATCCTCGCGGGCGACGAGATGGGCCGCACCCAGCAGGGCAACAACAACGCCTACTGCCAGGATTCGCCCTTGTCGTGGGTCGATTGGCACACGTCCGAGGAGTGGGGCGACCAGCTCGACCTCACCCGCACGCTGCTGCGACTGCGCCGCGAACACCCGATCCTGCGGCCCCGCGACTTCCGCTCGTCCACCGAGATCGTGGACGCCGAGGGCCGCGGCCTGGGCCGTCGGGCGTCCGCCTGGTTCTTCGAGACCGGCTGGGAGATGGGCATTCCCGAGTGGAACGACTCCGGACGCCGCAGCCTCGGCCTCTACCTATCCGACGTCGACGAAGCGTTCTACATCTTCATCCACAGCGGCGACTGGGACACGACGTTGCGGCTCCCGGGCGAGCCCTGGGCGCGCGGCTACGCGTTGGTCGCCCACACCGGACGCGCCGACGAGTTCGTGGCTGAAACAGCGGTCACGCTCGCGCCCGGGTCCGTACTGGAGGTTCCCGGCCGGACGATCCTGGTGTTCCAGGCGGACGTCCCGAGCGAGTACACCGAGCCCGCTCCCATCGTGGGCGCCGCGGACGACCCAGCGACCGAGTCAGCCTCGGCGGGCCAGCCGGAGGCCGAGTCGCGGCAGGCGGACGGCCCCACCGCGCCCACGACGGAGGCCGAGCCGACGGCGTCCGCCCTGGATGCTGTCTAGACCGCGTCCGAGGCCCTCCGACAGAACAACGAGGCGGGGCGATCGCTGACTGCGATCGCCCCGCCTCGTGGGTTCAGCCTCAGAACGCCGGCGGCGTCCCCCAGATGCGCTGGATGTAGTCGCGCATGGACCGGTCCGAGCTGAAGTAGCCAGACCGAGCGACGTTGAGCACGGCCGACCGCGTCCACTCTTCGGTGTCGGCGTAGGCCTTCTCGACGCGCTCCTGGGCGTCCATGTATGAGGCGTAATCGGCCAGGGCCATGAACCGGTCGACGGTGACGAGGTTGGTCACGATGGAGCCGAAGGTGCCACGGTCACCACCCGAGAAGTGGCCCGAGCCGATGAGGTCGATCGCACCCCGCAGCCGGCGGTCGGACTCGTAGTACGTGCCGGGGTCGTAGCCCTTCGCCTGCAGCTCGGCCACCTCGGGCTCCGACATGCCGAACAGGAAGAAGTTCTCGTCACCCACGAGGCGGCGGATCTCGACGTTCGCGCCGTCGTCCGTGCCGATGGTCAGGGCGCCGTTCATCTGGAACTTCATGTTGCCGGTGCCGGACGCCTCCATGCCCGCGAGCGAGATCTGCTCCGACAGGTCGGCCGCCGGGATCAGCTTCTCCGCCAGCGTGACGTTGTAGTTCGGCGGGAAGGCGATCTTGAGGACGCCGCCTACGCGCTCGTCCGCGTTGACCGTCGAGCCCACCGCGTTGATCAGATGGATGATCTGCTTCGCCATCAGGTAGCCCGGGGCCGCCTTGGCGCCGAACACGAAGTTGCGCGGCGTCACGGTCTTCGGGTCGAGGCGTCCCGAGATGATCTCGTTGTAGAGCGTGACGATGTGCAGCAACTTCAGGGTCTGGCGCTTGTACTCGTGCAGGCGCTTCACCATGACGTCGAGCATATGGTCCTGGCCGAGCTCGATGCCGTCGCGTGCGATCAGCACCTCGTTCAACTTGGCCTTGTTGCGGGTCTTGACGTCGCGGAACGCCGACCGGAACTCGGCGTCCTCGGCGTAGGGCTCCAGCTCGCGCAGCCGCTCGAGATCGGTGACCCAGCCGGTGCCGATGGCGCTCGAGATCAGCTCCGAGAGGCCGCGGTTGGCCAGCCGCAGGAAGCGGCGGGGCGTCACGCCATTGGTGACGTTGGTGAACTTCTCCGGCCACAGCTGGCTGAAGTCGGGCAGGACCTTGTCGCGCAGCAGCTGGCTGTGCAGCTCGGCCACGCCGTTGACCTTGCAGCCGGCGACCGTGGCGAGGTATGCCATCCGCACTGCACGCGCCGGATGCTCGGCGACGATGGACATGCGGCGAATCCGCATCTCGTCGCCCGGGAACGCCTCGCGGACCTCGTCCAGGAACTCCTCGTTGATGCGGTAGATGATCTCCAGGTGCCGCGGCAGGAGGCGACCGAGCAGGTCGACCGGCCAGACCTCCAGGGCCTCGGGCAGCAGCGTGTGGCAGGTGTAGGCGAAGCACTTCTTGGTGACGGCCCACGCCTCGTCCCAGTCGAAGCCCTTGAGGTCGACCAGGATGCGCATCAGCTCGGGCACCGCGATCACCGGATGCGTGTCGTTGAGCTGGAAGATGATGCGCGAGTCGAGCTCGTGCAGGTCGAACTCCGGTCCGAGGACCCGCTCGATGTAGTCGCGCAGCGAGCAGGCCACGAAGAAGTACTGCTGCTGCAGGCGCAGTTCCTTGCCCTGGGGCGTCGAGTCCTCGGGGTAGAGCACCTTGGTGATGTTCTCGGCGAACGTCTGGGCGCGGACGGCCTGGGCGTAGTCGCCGCTGTTGAAGATGGCCAGGTCGAACGCCTTGGTCGCCTCGGCGCTCCACAGGCGCAGCGTGTTGACGCGCCCGTTGAGGTAGCCCGGAACCATGTAGTTGTAGGGAATTCCGAGGACGTTCCACTCGGGAACCCAGCGGGTTCGCTCGACGCCGTCGGCGTCCACGTACGTCTCGATCGTCCCCCCGAAGTCGATCTGAATGGCGTGCTCGGGGTGCGCGAACTCCCACGGGCAGCCCAGCGCCAGCCAGGTGTCGGGCTGCTCGACCTGCTGGCCGTCCACGAAGGTCTGACGGAAGATGCCGTACTCATACCGCAGGCCGTAGCCGATGCAGGGCACGTTCATGGTGGCGAGCGAGTCGACGAAGCAGGCCGCGAGGCGTCCGAGACCGCCGTTGCCGAGGCCCGGCTCGACCTCTTGCGCGCGGAGCACAGCGATGTCGAGACCGCACTGCTTCATGGCCTCTTCGGCGATGTCGATCAGCCCGGTGGCCAGCAGGTTGTTGCCGAGCTGGCGGCCCAGGAGGTACTCGGCCGAGAGGTACGCCACGCCCTTGGGTCGGGTCGTCCGCTGCTTCTTCTGCGTCTCGATCCAGCGTGCGGACAGGTAGTTGCGGACGGTCTGGGCCAGGGCCAGGTACTGGTCGTTGACGGTCGACCGCTCCAGCGACACACCCTGGTTCGACGTCAGCTCGTGCAGGAACTCACGAACGAAGCCGTCGACCGTGGGAGGCGGGGTGCCGACGGGCGCGTTGGCGACCGGGTGCGTCGGCGGGAACATCGGGCCCACGTGCGGGCCCGCGTGCTGGCTCTCGTCGGTCACGTCGAAGGACGTGGCGCTGACAGGACTGGTCGGATTCATAGACACGAGCGCCAAGGATAACGGGTCGACACGGACGCCCCCGCACACGCCCCGGTCCGCGGACCAACACACCCGGGCGTCCGGCGCTGTCAGCACGGGGTTGTCCATGCCCGATGTCAAGGAGAAATCGGTGCAGTAGGTTGTGCTCATGTCGACCCCTGCCAAGCCAGACGCGGCCGCCAGCAAGGCCGCAAACAGCGCGCGTGTCCCGGCGGGGACCCGCCCTACCATCACCCCGGTTCCCGGGATCGGACGCATCCCCGTCATCGACGTCTCACCCGTCGTGAACGGTGGCGCCTACCCCGCCAAGGCCGTGGTCAACGAGCAGTTGCCGGTGCGGGCGACCGTGTTCCGCGAGGGGCACGACGCGGTGAACGCGTCGGTCATCCTGACCAGCCCGACCGGACGCGAGACCCGGGTCGACATGACGCCGCTCGAGCCCAGGGGCCTGGATCCCTGGGAGGCCTGGATCAGGCCGGACGCCGAGGGCGACTGGACGTTTAGGGTCGAGGGCTGGTCGGACCCGTGGGGCACCTGGGTCCACAACGCCGAGGCGAAGCTGCCGGCGGGCGTCGACATCGAGTTGGTGTGCGCGGAGGGCCAAGACCTGCTGGGCCGCACGGCGCTCGCCGCCGATGCCGCGGCGGACCCGATCGCGGCGTCCGTCCTGCGCGCCAACGCGCAGTTGCTGATCCCGCAGCGGTCGGCGTCCGACTTGTTGGACGTCGTGACCAACCGCGGCCTGAACGACGCGATGCGCCGCTACGGACCGCGCGAGCTGGTCTCCCCCACTGAGGAATTCAGGCTGAGGGTCGACCGCCGACGCGCGCTCTACGGCTCGTGGTACGAGTTCTTCCCCCGCAGCCAGGGCGCCTACGTCGATGCCGACGGCCACTGGGTCTCGGGCACCTTCGACACCTGCCACGACCGCCTCGACGAGGTCGCGGCCATGGGCTTCGACGTCGTCTACTTCCCGCCGGTCCACCCGATCGGCAACGCGTTCAAGAAGGGCAAGAACAACACCCTGGACGCCTCCGCCGAGGACCCGGGCTCGCCCTGGGCCATCGGCAACGCCGCCGGCGGACACGACGCCCTGCACCCCGACCTCGGCGACTGGGACTCCTTCGACCGCCTCGTCGCCAAGGCCAAGGACCTGGGCCTCGAGATCGCGCTGGACTTCGCGCTGCAGGCGTCCCCGGACCACCCCTGGGTCACCGAGCATCCCGAGTGGTTCACCACCCGCATCGACGGCACCATCGCGTACGCCGAGAATCCGCCGAAGAAGTACCAGGACATCTACCCGATCAACTTCGACAACGATCCGGTGGGCATCTACCACGAGGTGCTGCGCATCCTGAAGCTGTGGATGAGCCACGGCGTCCGCATCTTCCGCGTGGACAACCCGCACACCAAGCCCGTCGACTTCTGGGCCTGGATCATGGACCAGATCCACGCGACGGACCCCGACGTGCTCTTCTTCGCCGAGGCGTTCACGCGTCCGGCCATGATGGGCGCCCTCGGCAAGGTGGGCTTCCACATGAGCTACACCTACTACACCTGGCGCAACACCAAGAAGGAGCTGACCGACTACCTGGTCGAGCTGTCCACCGTGACGGACGCCTTCTACCGGCCTAACTTCTTCGTCAACACCCCCGACATCAACCCGATGCCGCTGCAGTCGGGCAATCCGGCGATGTTCGCGATCCGAGCGATCCTGGCCGCGACGATGTCGCCGAACTGGGGCGTGTACTCGGGCTTCGAGCTGTTCGAGCACCTGCCCCTCGCGCCTGGCAAGGAGGAGTACCTCGACTCCGAGAAGTACGAGTACCGGCCGCGCGACTACCACAAGGCCCCGAACCTGAATCTGCTGATGGGCAACCTGAACGCGATCCGTCGCAACCACCCCGCTCTGCAGCAGCTGCGCCGCATCCACTTCCACGACGCGGCTCACGACGGCGTCATCGCCTTCTCGAAGGTCGACGGCAACGACGTCGTGTTGACGATCTGCTCGCTCGACCCCGACAACACGGTCGAGTGCGAGCTGTCCCTCGACATGGCCGCCCTTGGTCTCGCACCGGACGCGCCGCTGCACGTCCGCGACGAGCTCACCGGCGCGACCTTCACCTGGGGCCAGCGCAACTTCGTCCGGCTGACCCCGGCGCAGCCGGCGCACATCCTCCACGTCCTGTAGAGCTGAGATGATCGACAACTCCGAGTGGTTCAAGTCGGCGGTCTTCTACGAGGTGCTCGTGCGATCGTTCGCCGACAGTGACGGCAACGGCATCGGCGACTTGGCGGGCCTGACCGGCAAGCTCGACTACCTCAAGGACCTGGGCATCGACTGCCTCTGGCTGCCCCCGTTCTTCCCGTCGCCGCTGCGCGACGGCGGGTACGACGTCGCCGAGTACCGCAGCGTCCAGCCCGAGTTGGGCACCCTGGACGACCTCAAGCGGCTGCTGGACGAGGCCCACGCGCGCGGCATGAAGGTCATCACCGACTTCGTGATGAACCACACGTCCGACCAGCACGCATGGTTCCAGGCGTCCCGCACCAACCCAGACGGCCCCTACGGCGACTTCTACGTCTGGCGCGATTCCCCGGACGTCTACCTGGACGCCCGCGTCATCTTCTACGACTACTTCAACCGCGAGTACCCGGACAACCCGCCCAACTGGTCCTTCGACGAGGTCCGCGGCCAGTGGTACTACCACCGCTTCTACGAGTTCCAGCCCGACCTCAACTTCGAGAACCCCGCGGTCCTGGACGCGATCCTGGACGCCATCCGGTTCTGGCTCGCGCTGGGCGTCGACGGCTTCCGACTGGACGCCGTCCCGTACCTCGTCGAGCAGGACGGCACCAACTGCGAGAACCTGCCGGGGACGCATGCGATCCTCAAGCAGGTCCGCGCCATGGTGGACGCCGAGTTCCCCGGCAAGATCCTGCTGTGCGAGGCCAACCAGTGGCCGGACGACGTCGTCGAGTACTTCGGTGATGACGACGAGTGCCAGATGGCCTTCCACTTCCCGGTGATGCCGCGCCTCTACATGGGCCTGCGGCAGGGCTCGCGGCAGTGCATCAGCCAGATCCTGGCCGCAACTCCCCCGATCCCGCCCGGCTGCCAGTGGGGCACCTTCCTGCGCAACCACGACGAGCTCACCCTCGAGATGGTCACGCCGGACGAGCGCAACTGGATGTGGAGCGAGTACGCGCCGGATCCGCGCATGAAGCTCAACGACGGCATCCGGCGTCGTCTCGCACCGCTGATGGACAACGACCCGCGGCGGATCCGGCTCATCCACGCGATGCTCTTAGCGTTGCCCGGTTCCCCGTGCCTCTACTACGGCGACGAGATCGGCATGGGCGACAACATCTGGCTGAACGATCGCGACGGCGTCCGGACGCCGATGCAGTGGGACGACTCTCCGAACGCCGGCTTCTCGGACGCCGACCCGTCCACCTACACCTACCCCCTCATCACGGACGCCACCTACGGTCCGAAGGCCATCAACGTGGCCGCCCAGCAGGCCGACCCCGACAGCCAGCTCAACTGGCTCAAGGGCATCTTGGCGGTGCGCGCGGCCAACCCCGCGCTGACCCTGGGCACGTTCACCGACCTGGAGGGAGCCGACGAGGTCTTCACGTTCTCCCGCAGCCACGACGGGACGACCGTGTTCGCGCTCAACAACCTGACCGAGGTCCCGCAGACGACGTCGATCGCATCGGGCAAGGACCACGGCGGCTTCAGCCTGCTGGCCGGTGCCGCCGACGTTGTGCCCGCCGAGGCCGGCCTGGAGGTCACGTTGGAGCCCTACGGGTTCGTCTGGCTGACGGTGACGGCATGACCCTGGCGTCCGCCTGGTGGGACTATCTGCAGACGGTCCGCTGGTTCGGCGGCAAGGGACGCGACGGCCGGGTGAGCAAGCTGGAACGCCTGCCCGCCTACACGGCTCCCGGCGTTGTCCCGGCCGTCGAGAGCTTCGTGGCCACGATCGACTACACCGACGGCGAACGCGAGTTCTACCACCTCCTCGCCGCCACCTATCCCGAGGCGGACGCCCCCGTGCCGCCGATCCGGGTCGCCTGCGGGCACGCGACCATCGAGGCGGCCGCCGATCCGCGGGCCATCCAGGTGCTCGTCGAGGCCCTGTACGGCAGCACGCGGGCCATGCGGTGGCAGGACGCGCCGGGCAAGCCCGGGGCGGCGTCCGTCATGCGCGGCGAGCAGTCCAACACCAACGTCACGGTCGGCGCGGACGCCATCCTCAAGATCTTCCGCAAGATCGAGCCCGGACCCAACCTGGACGCCGAAGTACTGGCCGCCCTGGACGACACCGGCTGCGCCGTTCCGGCGTTGTTCGGACGCCTCGTCGCCGAGTGGCCGACCGGCCACGCCACCGACCTCGGCATGGTGATCGAGCGACTCACAGGCGTGCGCGACGGCTGGGAGTTCGCCACCGAGGCCTGCGCGGCCGACCAGGACTTCTCGGCCGAGGCCCACGCCCTAGGAGCCTGCTGAACAATCCGTCCGCGAGTCCGCCGCGTTGATCGGTTCTGGGCTGGAATTGTTGGGTTGTGCAGGGTGAGTCGAGTCCGCAG
>NZ_FXTL01000001.1 GCF_900182665.1 Propioniciclava tarda | reverse complement strand
GAACCTCCATCCTCGGAAGACCTCGACCCCCGTCCCGCCACCGACACGCCGGTCACAACCCGGGCCCCCGACTACACCCTCGTCTGTGAAGAGCCATCAAACCCCGTGTCCAAGATCCGGGGGTAGGGCCCGTCGACGCGGCACGACCCACTCGCCGTGCGATCTCCCGCACCGCCAGTCCCTGCAGGTGCAGATCGGCGATCTCGCTCCGCTCGTCCTGCGATAAGAACCGGCTGCTGATCTCGCGAACGGCCAGGCGGTCGAGCGCCGGCACGAAACCGACGACCTCACCGCCTCGATAGGTCTTGTAGCCCCGCAGCCAGTTGTTCCCCGCGGTGCGTGACACGCCCACCTCACGGGCGGCGGCCATGATGGTCCAGCCCCGCTCACGCAACTCCAGGAAACGCTGACGACCGGCCGACAGCGGGCGCCGCCCCCGCCCTTCTTCACACGACGTGATGACGACAACACGACCCCACAATCTCGGAAGTGTTGCGACCGTCGCTGGAAACCACCCCGCCGAAACTGTGCAGTTTTCGCGCCGTCGACAGGCGCCATACTGACAACGAGAGAGGCGGATCCATCCAGCGGGCGACCCTGCCATTCCTCACGTTGACGCGGACGATCCCTTGGAACGACTACTTCGCCGGCTCGCGGCCCGCTCCTTCTGCACGAGTGGGTCTGGGATGGGAGCCGCTGCCACCAGGCGCTGAGTGTAGGGCTCGGCAGGGTGACGCAGGACCTGGCCTGTTGCCCCCATCTCCACGATGTGCCCTTGCTGGAGGACCACGACGCTATCGGCGAGGTTGTCCACGACGGCGAGGTCATGAGTGATGAAGATGCATGAGAAGTGCATGCGCTCCTGGAGCTCGCGAAGGAGTTCGAGTACGGAGGCCTGCACAGAAACGTCGAGGGCACTGGTCGGCTCGTCCGCGACGAGGATCTCAGGCTCGACGGCGATGGCGCGTGCGATCCCGATCCTTTGACGCTGCCCCCCTGACAGTTCGTGGGGGTACCGATCAATCCAACTTGCGGGTAGGGACACCTGCTCGAGAAGCGATCCCGCACGCCGACGACTTTCGGTGTGTCCGCGAAGCGCCCCCCGCCTCACGAGCGGTTCCACAACCGTCTTCCCGATCGGGCTGCGGGGGTTCAGGGACGAGGCCGGATCCTGGAAGACGATGCTCACATTCCTGCGCGCAGCTCTCCTCTGGCGCGGGCGGAGGCTCGTCAGGTCGGATCCGTTGATGACCAAGCCGCCAGATGTGGGCTCCACCAAGCCGACGATGACACGCCCGATGGTGCTCTTGCCCGATCCCGATTCGCCTACCAGCCCGACGGTGGTTCCGCGAGCGAGTCGAAGGTCCACTGAATCCACTGCCATGACCGGAGGTCGACGGAAGCCGCCGGGGTAACGGACGGACAGCGAGCGGAGTTCTAGGACGACGTCGTCTGCCGCCTCCTCCCGCGATGGCTCGTCCGCGCTCGGCCCGGACACGTGCAGTTCGGGCACAGCTGCGAGGAGATCGCGCGTGTACGGCTGATCGGGGCTGCGGAACAGCGTGAATACGTCGGATTGCTCGACGACGCGGCCGTCCTTCATGACGCAGACGCTGTCGGCAACTTCGGCGACCACCCCCATGTCATGGGTGATGAAGAGCATCGCCATCCCCAGCTGGTCCTGGAGCGACCGGAGCAGCGCAAGAATGTCGGCCTGAACGGTGACGTCCAGGGCTGTCGTTGGCTCGTCGGCGATGAGCAGCCCTGGGTTCCCGGAGATGGCCAGCGCGATCATGCACCGCTGTCGTTGACCTCCCGACAGCTGATGAGGATAGAAGCCCAGACGTTTCTCCGGATCCGGCATTCCGACCAGTTGCAGCAGTTCGACCGAGCGAAGCCGGATCTGGGTCTCGGCGTGCATGCCGTGCGCCCTCAGTGCTTCCCGCAGCAGGGCCCTGACCGTGTAGACAGGGTTCAGGGCGGTCATCGGCTCCTGGAAGATCACGCCGATTCCGCTTCCTCGGAGCGACCTCAGGCGTTCTTCGGTGGCTCCGATCAGTTCCTCACCGTCGAAACGGGCGCTACCGGTGATGGAGGCGGTACCGGGCAACAGGCCGACGAGCGACATCGCCGTGACGCTCTTGCCCGATCCAGACTCCCCCACGAGCGCGAGCGTGCGCCCACGCTTCAGCTCGAACGACACCGCATGCGTGACTTCGGTCGACTCGCCCTCGGTTGTGAACGTGACCGTCAGATCGCGACACGTCAGGATCGGCGAGCGGTCCTTTGGATCGGTCATGAGCTCTCCTCGACCAACTCGGTGGGTTGCGATGACCCGCGGACACCGGCACGGGGGCTCTTCGCGCCCAGCGGTCGGGTGCTCCCCCGCACTAGGAGCTCGCCTTGGAAGATCGTGTCCTCGACCGGCACCTCGGGCTCCTCCACTCGCCGGAGCAGCACATCGGCTGCAGCGTCGCCGAGTTTCTTGGGGGGCTGGGCCATGACCGTCACGGCAGGGGTGACCATGGTCGTCCAGTCCTGGTCGTCGAACCCGATGAACGACAGCTGATCGGGGAGGCGGATCCCAAGGGCGGCGATCCCTCGGTAGGCGCCGGACGTGAGCACCGAGTCGGTGCAGAACAGCGCGGTGGCGCCCGTTCGCGGGAGGCCGGACCGCACAGCCTGTGCTGCAGACTGTTGATCGTAGTCGGCGCCGAGGACCAACCCCGGGTCGAGGTCGATGCCAGCATCTCGGAGCGCCGAGACGTGCCCCCACAGTCGGAGCGCAGCAGGCCGGTGGATGCCGCCACTGGGGTTGGGCTGGTGGAGAGCCAGTTCCGGCACTTCGGTCAGGATGGCGATGCGTTCGTGCCCGAGGGTGAGCAGATGCCGGGTTGCGAGGCGGGCTGTCGCGGCATGGTCGAGCGACACCAAAGGAATTGCCTCGAGGCCCTCGGTTCGGCGGTCGAGCAGAACCATGGGCAGGCCCTTGTCGGACAGGTCCGCAGCGACCTTGCTCGGTCCCGGGATCACGGGCGCCAGCACGAGACCGTCGACGCGTTTGGCGGCCAGGAGACGGAGTGCTCGGGCCTCGACCTGGGGATCGTTGTCGGTATTGCTGATGATGATCTCGATCCCCTTGGACCGCAGCCTGTCGCTGATCCCTCGCACAACTGATGCGAAGAATGGGTTGGCAATGTCCGGGATCACCACGCCGATCGTGTTCGTGACTCCGATGGACATGGCTTTGGCCAGTTCGTTGGGGACGTACCCGAGCGTTTCAGCGGCTCGGAGTACACGTTCGCGCGCCTCCTCGCTGGCCGAGCCGCGCCCTGAAAGCACCCTTGCGGCGGTCGCCTTGGATACCATCGCCGCGCGGGCGACGTCGGCGGTGGTGACAGACTCTCGTCTCTGCACAGCCATCCTCGATACCCCCATTCCCTACAGGTTGCTCGCCATGCCCCGGCGAGGGTCGAGCCAGTCTCGAAGAATGTCTCCGACCAGGCCGAAGGCAAGGATCGTCGCCACGATAACGGCCGATGGGAGTGCCACCAACGCGGGATTCGCGATCATGTCTCGTTGGCCGTCGGCGACCATGAGGCCCCAAGAGGGTGTGGGCGGTACGACACCCAGCCCCAGGTAGCTCAGGCCGGACTCCAGCAGGATCGATGTCGCCAACGTGAGGGGCAACTGAACGATGATCGGAGCCGCCACGTTCGGAAGCACCACGGTCAGCATCGTTCGCAACGTCGAGTTCCCGAAGACCCGCGACGCTTCGACATACTCCAGATTCCGCACGGTGACAACCTGTCCATAGGTGAGGCGAGCGAATCTGGGCGAGAACAGGATGCCCATCGTCACGATCAGGGTCACGATGCCAGGCCCATAGATGGTCACGATCAGAAGGGCGAGAACGATCGGGGGAAATGCCAGAATGACGTCCACTGTCCGCATGGTGATGGTTTCGACGAACCTGCCGAGAAATCCTCCCAGCATTCCCAGGGTGACACCGACCACGAGGGCCACTGCGGTCGCACCGATCGAAACGACAAGCTCAATCCGAGCCCCGTGCAGCAACCGGGACAGCAAGTCGCGACCGAAACGGTCGGTTCCCAAAGGGTGACCCGGCGTGCCGATACCGCCAAGCTTCTCGGGAATATTTTGGGCTTGAGGGTCGGGCAACCCCAGCAGCGGCACCAGGATCGTCACGATCACGACGACCAGCACGAAGAGCGCGCCACCCACCCTGACCGGATTAAGCGACCTGCGCAGTCGGCGGACCGAACGGCTTGTGGTCTTCATCGGCGTGCCCTTGGGTCCAGGACTCCGTAGAGGATGTCTACGATCAGGTTGATCAAAATGAAGAGGGCCGCAATCACGATGACGATCCCTTGGACCATCGGATAATCGCGAGAATTGACGCTATCGACCAGCAGCGAGCCCATGCCCGGCCAGGTGAACACGCGCTCGATCAGCACCGTCGAGCCCAGGAGGCTGCCGATCTCGAGACCCAACGTGGTGACGACTGGATTGAGCGAGTTGCGAATGACGTGGCGGCGGAAGACGACCGACCGCGGAAGCCCTTGCGATCGGGCGGTGCGCACCCAGTCCTGGGCCACAGTTTCGAGGACCGCCGAGCGGGTCATCCGAGCGACGACCGAGGTGATCCCGAAGGACAGCGCGATCGCCGGCAGCACGAGGCGCATGAAATGGGCCGAAGGGTTCGCCTCGATCGCGGTGTAGCCGCCCGCGGGAAACCACCCCATCTGGAGCGAGAAGACCAGGACGAACACGGTGCCGATCACGTAAACGGGCATCGAAATGCCCAGGGTCGTCAGGCTCGAGATGACAGTGTCCGCGAGGCCGCCGATCCGTGCCGCGAGTGCTCCTGTAGGAATGCCGACCACGACCGCGATGAGGGCCGCCATCAGGACCAGCTCGAGCGTCTTCGGCAGTCGGTCCCCGATGTAGCTGAGAACCTGGATGTCGGCGCTTCGGAACGAGGTTCCGAAGTCCATCCGGACGAGGCCCGCTAGGTAGTCGGAGTACTGGACGAGGATGGGCTTGTCCAAACCGAGCTGACTTCGCACCCGGGCTAGCGCCTCAGGCGTGACGGCCCCGGAGCCTTCCGATCCAAGGAGGATCGCGGCCGGGTCTCCTGGCACTGCGTGCAGCGCCAGGAAGACCACGGTCACGACCAACCAGAGAAGCACGACCCCGAGGAGTAGTCGGTTCAGGACGAAGCGCGTCATGTTCAGACTCCCTCGAGGCTCAGGCTCACGCCTGGAGCCTGGCTCCCACCAGCGTGTAGCCCGACTCGAACGTGAGGAATCCCGGAATGTTGGCGAAGCCGCTCAGCTTCTTCGAGTAGGCGAAGGCCTGCGAACGGCCCACGAGGCTGGCGAACGGAACTGTCTGGATGATGCGTTCCTGCACCTGATCGTAAACCGCCTTGCGGTCGGCATCGGTCGCGGCCTGCAGGCCCTTGTTCAGGAGGTCATCCAGCTTGGGATCGTCGAACCCATAGGAACGGTTGTTCGCGGCCGGGCCGGTCACGAAGTTCACCAGGAACGACGGATCGTTCACGACGCCCGCCGAGCCGGCGACAGCGATGTCGTAGCGCCCCTCGGCGGCCTTCTGCTGCCGAGTTGCCCAGTCGCCGGAGTCGAGGGTGGTCCGGATACCGATGGCAGCCAGGTCGGGCTGCACTGACAGTGCGGTGTCCTGGTGGAACGCGTACTGAGATGAGGTCAACAGGACGGCGTCGAAGCCGTTGGCGTAGCCTGCCTCAGCCATCAGCTGCTTGGCCTTGGCGACGTCCTGCTTCCACCCTTGCGCCAGTTGGGCGTTGTAGAAGGGGCTGGACTCGGAGATCGGGGCTCCTGCCACCACGCTCGCCTGTCCGGAGAACGCGGCCTTCGCAACATTCTCTCGGTTGACGGCCAGTGCGATCGCCTGGCGCACCTTCTCGTTCGCCAGGGGTCCGCCCTTAGCGACGTTGAAGTGCAGGTACATCCACGGGCCGCTCTGCGGATCCAGGGTCAGGTTTGCGTCCTGCTTGACCCGGTCGAAGGACTCCCACGGAACGAAGTCGATCAGGTGGACGTCCCCTGCCAGCAGAGCGTTCAACCGTGCCTGCCCGTCGGCGTAGACGGTGACCGTCGCCTTGTCGAAGTTCACGTTCGAGGCGTCGTAGAAGTTCGGGTTCTTGCTGAAGGTGAACGAAACGCCCTTCTGAGTCTTGTCGAGCTTGAAGGGGCCGGCACCCTCCCAGGAGGTTCCCTGGGCGCCGAAGGACTTGTCCGGGAGGATCGCCGCCGTCGTGTCGGCCAGGTAGCTCGGGAACGCGACGTTCGCGTTCTTGAGATTGACCACCGCCGTCTGCTCGTCGGGCGTGTCGACCGAGGCAAGCTGCGACATCGTCGCGCCGATCTTGGCCCCGGACGACGACGTCGCGAGGAACTCCAGGGTCTTCTTGACGTTCGCGCTGGTCAACGCCGACCCGTCGGAGAACTTAAGGTCCTTGCGGAGCTTGAAGGTGAAGCTCTTGTTGTCGGCACTCGCCTTGAACGACTCGGCGAGGGCGGGCACCACCTGACCCTTGGCGTCATAGCCGAGCAGGCCCCGATGGATCATGGTGTCGAGCATCATCGCCGCGGCCCCCTGATCACGCGAGGGCTTGAGGTCGGGGACGTCGGCCGAAAGGCCGATCTTGAGTTCCGGCGCCGTGCTGTTCGACGCGGTCGGCTTCGGTGCCGCGGTGTTCGAGCACCCGGTGAGGACGAGCGCCAGCGCGGCGCCGAACGCTCCGAGGGTACTGATCCAGCGTCTGGGTCGACTGGCCATGGTTCCTCCTTGTTGGTTGTTCTATTCCGGCGCGCTGATGCGTCCGGCGTTGCGATAGGCGGCGGCCGTGGCCGCGCTGATCTTTCCAGCTGCGAGGTCTTGTTCGACCAGGGCGGGATCGCGGAGAGCCGGGTCTCCGTATCCGCCGGCGCCCGCGGTCTCGATCGAGGCGCTGTCCCCCGAACGGAGCACGGTGTAGCCGCGGACCACCGGCTGGGCGCCCTCGCTGAGAGCGCAGCGGGCCGAGTCGCCCGGGCCTCCCCCGAACAGGCCCCAGGGCTTGGAGAACTGCCGGCTGGTGTCGAGCCAGAAGTGGACGTCATTGGTCTCAGCCCGCACGGTCCGCCTGATCCCCAGCCCTCCTCGGTGTTGTCCCAGGCCGCCCGAGTCTCCGATCAGCTCGTAGGACTCGACCGTCAGCGGGTACTCGCTCTCGAGGCTCTCCACAGGAAGGTTCGAGGTGTTGGTCATGTGCACTTGCACCCCGTCCAGTCCGTCCTTGTTGTAGCGGGCGCCACTGCCGCCACCGATCGTCTCGAGGTAGACGAAGTTGCGCTTGCGGAACGGGTCCCAGCCCGAGAAGTGCACGCCAGTGTTGGCGCCGTTGGCCGCCGCCGTGACGCGCTTGGGAAGCGCGGAGGCGAGGGCTCCCTGGATCAGGTCGACCACCCGTTGGCAGGTCTCGCTGCGCCCATTGACCGCCGCCGGCTCCTCGCAGTTCAGGATGCTCCCCTGGGGAGCCACGATAGTCACGGGACGGTACAGGCCGGCGTTCGGTGGGATGTCGGGGTCGATCAGGGTCTTGAGGGTGTAGTAGCACGCCGCGAACAGCCCGGTCCAGACGACGTTCACGCTGGCGCGAACCTGCGGCGGGGCGCCGGTGAAGTCGAACGTGATTTCGTCACCGGCCACTGTCACGGTGATGGGGAGTTCGAGCTCGCCCTCCAGTTCGGGGCAGTCGAAGCGGTCCGTGAACTCGTAGCGGCCATCGGGGAAGGCCGCGATCGCCGCCCGCGTCCTGCGTTCGGTGTAGTCGAGCAATTCTCGGCCGACGTCCCGCATGGTCGCCCGGCCGTAACGAGCGCAGATCTCGAGGTAGCGGTCCACTGCGGTCCGGATGGCCGCTTGCTGGGCGTTGAGGTCGGCGAGACGTTCTGTGGGAATCTGGCAGTTGAGCAGGATCAGCTGCAGCAACTCCTCCTGGAGGACACCCCTCCTTACCAGGTGCACCGGAGGGATCCGAATGGCCTCCTGGTAGATGTGGGCGTGCCCACGGTCGCCGAAGTCGGCGTGGTGGGCGAGGGTCGCCGCCCATGCTGTCAGCTGGCCGTCGACGTAGATCGGGGAAGCGAGGACGATATCGGGCAAGTGGGAGCCACCGCCCGTGTAGGGATCATTCCCGATGAACACGTCCCCCTCGCTGATCGCATCCTCGGCATGGCGTTCGCGGATCGCCTTGACGATGCCCATGAGGGATCCCAGGTGGAGCGGCGAGCCACCCTCGTCCTGGGCGATGGCCTGGCCCTCGGCATCGAAGAGGCTGGCCGTGCAGTCTCGGCGCTCCTTGATGTTGGGCGAGAAGGCGGCCTTGACGAGGGTCTCGCTCATCTCCTCCACGATGCTGGCCAGCGCCGAGGAGACGACCTCGATCAGAATCGTGTCCCGGGTGTCACTCATCGGTTCCTCCAACATCGATGACCAGGTTGCGGTGGGCGTCCACCCGGCAGTTGTCGCCAGGCAGCAGCACGGTGGTGGTGTCCATCTGTTCGATCACGGCAGGTCCGGCCAGTTCCGCGCCGTGGCGGAGCAGCGCTCGGTCATACACAGGGCAGCGGACGAAGCCCCGTGGCTCACTCAGGTAGATATCCCGATGCGCGACGAGCGCCTCGTCGGCGCTGCCGATCTCCGGGTCCTTCCGGCTGACATCGACACGGTCGGCACGCCCGACAGCCTGCACTCGGTAGGTGACGATCTCGACCGGGTCGCCCGGGGACGCGTAGCCGTACACGCGTTCGTGCGCGGCGTGGAAGTGGTCGAGCACCTCCTCGAGGGCGGCCGCATCCAACTGCTGCGCGCTGTCGAGGTCGATCGGCAACTCGAAGTTCTGCCCTCGATAGCGCATCTCGAGGCGGCGCACCTGGTGGCGATCTTCGGGAGCGCTGCCCTCGGCGTCGAACCAGGCGTCAGCTTCGCCCGACAACGCCTGCAGCACGGCGTTGATGGGAGCGGGGTCCGAAGGGTCGAACGCCGTGATCTGCGTGCGCATGAAGTCGGTACGGACGTCCGTCATCAGCAGTCCCAGCGCCGACTGCGCGCCAGGCGTCTGGGGAACGACGATGCGTGTCATCCCCAACTCGCGAGCGAGTCGCGACGCGTGCAGTGGGCCGGCCCCGCCGAAGGGCACCAGGGCGTAGTCGCGTGGATCGTAGCCGCGCTGGACCGAGACGACCCTGATCGCCCTGGCCATGTTGGCCGTCACGACGCGCAGGATGCCGAGCGCGGTCTGCTGAACATCGAGCCCCAACCGATCACCGATGGTGCCGAGCGCCTTCTTGGAGGCCTCCTCCGAGATCGGCATCTCCCCGTTGAGCAGGTACTCGGGATTCAGCAGGTGGAGGGCGACGTTCGCATCGGTGACCGACGGCTCCAAGCCGACGCCGTAACACGCCGGTCCCGGGTTAGCACCGGCGCTCTGGGGGCCGACACGGAGGTGCTCGCCGCTGTCGATCCAGGCGATGGAGCCACCGCCCGCACCGACCGTGTGGATGTCAAGCATTGGTGCCCGGATGGGACGCCCGTCCAACTCCATCCCAGCGGTGACCTGGGGCTCACCGTGCCGCACGAGGGAGACGTCGCTCGATGTGCCGCCCATGTCGAAGGTGATGATCTCCGGGTGGCCCGCCAGCAGACAGATCTCGGCCGCGCCCACGACGCCCGTGCTCGGCCCGGAGAGAACGAGCCGAACCGGGATCCGCTCCGCCATGGAGAACGGAATCACCCCACCGTTCGACTGCGTCACCCGCGGGACTACCAGCAGCCCCCGACTCGCGAGTTGATCCCGCAGCCGGGACAGATACCTGTCCACCACGGGCCCGACGAAGGCGTTCGTCACCACCGTCGAAAGCCGCTCGTACTCCCTGAACTCGGGCAGCACCACCGACGACAGCGACACGTACGCCTCGGGAAACTCCTCGGTGATGATCTGAGCCACTTCCTGCTCGTGATCCGGCCGCAGGTAGCTGTAGAGGAAGCAGACGGCGATGGCGCGCACCCCCGCGTCCTTGAGTTCACGCACGGTCCGGCGGACCTCGTCGACGTCCAGTTGGACAGCGACGCTGCCGTCGAAGCGCACCCGCTCGTGCACCTCACGCCGCAGAGAGCGCGGCACGAGCGGGGTCGCCTTGTCCGCCTGCGGGTCGTACATGTCGGGGCGACGGCCTCGACCCAGTTCCAGGAGGTCACGGAAGCCGAGCGTCGTGATGAGGCCGGTCGGGACGCCCGTGCCGGTCAGGAGGGTGTTCGTGCCGACCGTCGTCCCGTGCGCGAAGTAGGTCACGTCGGAGATCAGACGCCCGCCGGCCTTGTGCAGCAGTTGCTCGACTCCATCGAGGATCGCCCGGCTGGGGTCGTCCGGGGTGCTGGAGATCTTGTGGACGTGGAGCGTTCCGGCTTCTTCGTCCCACGCGCACAGGTCGGTGAACGTGCCGCCCGTGTCCACGCCAACCCTGAGTCCCATCAGATCTCTCCTTCCAGCACCGCTGCCCGGCGTGAGAACGGCGCCCCGTGCCCGAAGGCTCCCGAACGTGTGATGACGCCCTGCGCAACCTCGCTGGCGTCGGCCAGTGCCGAAGCAGGATCATCGGCCCTGCTGAGCCTCACGAGGAGCGCCGCGATGAAGGCGTCCCCCGCACCCAGGGTGTCGATCACCGGGACGCGGCCCGCAGCCTGATCCCAACGTTGGTCGTGCGTGGCAAGTGCCGCACCCTGGGGGCCCCTGGTCACCAGCGCGTACGTGGCCCCGGCCCCGCACGCCGCTCGCAGCAGGTCAGACACGGCCGCCTCGGACAGGTGTGAGCCCGAAAACGACGCGAGCCACAGGCCCGACGCCAGCCGGCTCACCTGCTCTGCGGTGAAGTTGCGCCCGAAGTCGTATGAGACCCGCAATGCGTGAGCGCACAACTCCCCGAGCTGATCATCCAGGCGTGCGGTGTAGGCGGTGTGGACCACATCGAACCCGCGAGCATCCGCGTAGTGCTGCGCGACTAGCGCGAAGAGCGAGACACCCTTGTCCGAGCCGAGGAATCGTCGATCACCCTCGACCAGGTCGACGTCGGCCCATGCATTAGGACCGTCGGCGACGGACACCCGGGAGGTGTCCACGCCCTCGTCAAGAAGAGAACCGAGCACCAACCGCCCCGCCTCGTCGCTGCCCACGATCCCCTGATAGGCGGAGTCGGCGCCCAGTCGCTTGGCGAACACCGCCACGTTGACCGCGTTGCCACCGGGGTACATGACTCCCTGGCCGACGTAGCGATCAACGACGTTGTCGCCGATGCAGAGGAGTCGCATCAGTACGCCACCTTGTACATGTAGCGGCGCTGGGAAGTGTCGTGGCCGATCCGCGCAGCGATGTGGTCAAGAACCCGCCGCGTGGCACTGAACAGAGCGAGCATGCTGAGTTCACCGCGGGCATCGGCGGGAACGCCCGGAAGCGTCAGGGCGGCCGTATCGATCACAGCCAGTGACGAGGTGTAGCGAGACGCGAACGACACGACCCTTTCACCTAGGGCTCGGGTGGGGTCCTCGGCCAGGAGGGCCAGCAACGGAGTGTCGTCCAGAATCATCTCGAGCGGACCGTGGAAGAAATCGGCCCCGTTGATGGCGGCTGCCTTCAGCCAAAGCATCTCCATCATGTAGCACCAGGCCGTCATCTTGGCCATGCCGAACGCGGGACCCGCGCCGGTGACGAGGGTAAGAGGAGCACCATCGACGATCGCGCACACGGCCTCGGCGACCTCGGCGACCTCCTCCTTCGCGCTCCGCAGCGCGGCTGGCAGCGCCGGCATCCCGGCCCGAATCGGACTCGCCACCTCACCCGCTCCGCTCTGCTCCAGCAGAGACAGCGCGATCTGGTGGTTGTGCACCAGCTTGGGCTCCGTGATTGTGATGGTGTCGGGGTAGTCGAGGTGGATGTCGCCGAGCCGCGAGAGCCCGTTGTCGCCCACTCGGGAGATGCCGATAAGCCGCGCCCCAAGCGACTTGGCATACTCCGCTGCAGCCACGGTCTCGGGAGTGCTGCCCGAGTGGCTCGCCGCCACCACGAGCGACCTGTCCGTCAAACCCACAGGACGCCTCGAGGTCAGCTCGGCGCTCGAGATGTGGGTGACGCTGGTCCCGGGGAGGTATCGATCGAGGAGGTCGAAGGACGGGTACATGCCGAAGTGCGACCCGCCGCAGCCGACCAGCACCACCTTGTCCAGACCTTCTGAAAGCACGCTCGCGATGTACTCATCGGTCCGGTCGCGGGCAGCCAGCGCATGGGCCACGGCGTCCTCGAAGTCGTTGGGAATGGCAATGGGCTGCATGACACACCTTTGGTTGAGACCGGTCTCACATCGAGACAGCGAAAGTCTCTTCTGTGGTGAGACCGGTGTCAATAGTTCGTGGCAGGCAACTTTGGAGCGGCTTGGAGCTGAGAACAGGCGTGACCTCTGGGCCCCTTGTGACGGGACGGGGGCGACAATCGCTCCATGACGGAGGCAACCCGCGCGCAGCCACGTCCGGTCGTCCCGCCCGTCACCCTGAGCGGCCCGGCTGGCCCGGTCCTGAGCGGCTACGCGCGCAGGGACGGCTGTCCCGCTCCACGAGCGGCATGTTCGTCACCGTCGACAACACCTAGCGGTCGAGGTGCACCGAGAACCGCGACACGGCGAGCACCGGCAGCCGCTCGCGGATGCTCGCCACGGCGTCCGGATCGATGTCGACGGTGAAGACGCAGGGCTCCTCGCCGGCCTCGTGCAGGATCGTCCCGTCCGGGCCGACGGCCAGCGAGTGCCCCATGCCGAGCGGTCCGGAGCCGGCGGGGCGTCCGGACGCCGTGGGCTCCGACTGGCCGGCACCGACGACGAACACGGTCGCGTCCAGGGCGCGGGCCTGGGCCAGCAGACGCCACTGATCCACCTTGCCAGGGCCGCTTTGCCAGGACGCCGGCACGATGACCACGTCAGCGCCCTCGCGGGCGTAGTGCTTGAAGAGCTCGCCGAACCGCAGGTCGAAGCAGATGGCGATGCCGACCTTGACCCCAGCGATGTCGATGAGGACGGGGGCGCGTCCGGGGGTCATGACCTCGGACTCGACGAACCCCCACGCGTCGAACAGGTGCAGCTTGTCGTAGCTGGCCTCGCCGGCCGGCCCCGTCACGAAGCACGTGTTGAGGGGGCGGCCGTCCGGACCGGGCGTGAACATGCCGACCGCGATCGTCGTGCCGAACTCGGACGCCAACGCCCGGACGCCCTGCGCGAAGGGCCCGTCCAGCGGTTCGGCCACGTCGGCCGAGCGCGTCGAGAAACTCGCCATCGTGGCCTCGGGGAACACGACCAGGTCGGCGCCGGAGGCGTCCGGCATGGACGCGCGCATCAGCGCGAGGTTCTCGGACGGCACTTCTGAGCTGCAGAGCTGGACGACGGCGATGCGCATGGGCCTAGTGAAACACGGCCGCTGCAGACCGCAACACCATCGAAGCAGTCAGCTCAGAGTGCGAAGACGACGCCACCCACCCGCGCTCTGGCAGCAGCCGGCCGGAGGGTGGCGCGGACTCGCGACCGAATCAGCCGGCAGCAGGCGGAGCCGTCGGCGCCTTGGCGGCGCGGGAGGCCATCATGGCGAGCGCGCCCAGACCCGCGGTGGCCAGCCCGGCCAGCAGAACGGCGAAGAGTCCCCATCCGGCGCCCACCGACATCATGCCGCCGAGGCTGCTCATCTTGCTGAAGGTGATGATCGCGATCAGCGTCGTCACGGCGCCGGCGCCGATGAGCCCCCAGGGAAGCCAACTGAGTTTGCCCGGCTTCAGCAGATAGACGATCGCCGCAGCGATGGTCAGCAGCGCGAGGAACAAGGTGATGACCCCATCGCCCTGCGTGCCGTTGACAGAGACGCCACCGAAGATTCCTGCGCTGACGACGACCCACGGTCCGAGAGACCCGATCAGGGCGACAACTCCGGCGATGACGCTGTAGGCGATCCACTTCTTGACGGGATCAGCGAGGGTGGAGGTCATGTCGAACACGGGGGCGGCGGGGACAGCAGTCGGCTGGGGAGTGGCCGTTGCCGGAATCTGACCTGACGACTCAGTCGACACGACGGGCTGAGGCTCCGAGGCGGCGGGTTCGGAAGCGGCGGGAACGTGCGGATCCATGGTCATGGGAGGTCTTTCGTGGGGCTACAGGTGCGCCTCAGCATCTGGGCTCCGCCTCGCCCTCAGCCAGGTCGCGGCACGGGTGCCAACGGGCGATCGGGCGCGACCCTAGTCGGACGCCGGACGCGTCATCTCGAGCGGCACGACCCAGGCGTCGAACTGGTCTGGAGTGACGAGCCCGGACGCCACGGCCGCATCGCGCAGGGTCAGGCCGTCCGCTTGGGCGCGTTTGGCGATGGACGCCGCCGCGTCGTAGCCGATGCGCGGGTTCAGCGCGGTGACGAGCATCAGATCGGACGCCAGATGCTCGGCGATCCGCTCGCGGTTCGGCTCGATGCCCACGGCGCAGTGGTCGTTGAACGAGCGGGCGGCGTCCGACAGCAGCCGGATCGACTCCAGCACCGCGTGCGCCATGACCGGCTTGAAGACGTTGAGCTGGAAGTTGCCTTGTGAGCCCGCGAACGCGACGGTCGCGTCGTTGCCGAAGACGCGAGTCGCGACCATCGTGACGGCCTCGGACTGGGTCGGGTTCACCTTGCCCGGCATGATCGAGCTGCCCGGCTCGTTCTCGGGGATCGTCAGCTCGCCGATGCCCGTCCGCGGCCCTGACGCGTACCAGCGCACGTCGTTGGCGATCTTCATCAGCGCGACGGCGAGCGTGCGCAGACCCGCGCTGACCTCGACGAGGCTGTCGTGGGCGCTGAGCGCCGCGAACAGGTTCACGGCCTGCGTGAAGGCCAGCCCGGTCTCGGCCGAGATCAGAGCCGCGGTGCGGCGTCCGAACTCGGGATGAGCGTTCAGACCGGTGCCGACGGCCGTGCCGCCGATGGCGAGCGAGCGGGCGCGCTGGTCGGCGGCGTGCAAGCCGGACGCCGCGAAGTCCAGTTGGGCGACCCAGCTGCCGATGACCTGGCCGAGGGTGACGGGGGTGGCGTCCTGCAGGTGCGTCCGGCCGACCATGACGACGTCGGCGAAGTCATCGGCCTTGGCGGCGAGGGTGGCGCGGAGGCGTCCAATGCTGGGGTAGAGACGCTCGTTCAGCTCGGTGACGATCGCGACATGCATCGCGGTCGGGAACGTGTCGTTGGACGACTGGCCGCGGTTGACGTGGTCGTTGGGATGGACGGGGCTCTTCGCGGGCAAGGGGCGTCCGGCAAGGGTATTCGCCCGATTGGCGATCACCTCGTTGGCGTTCATGTTGGTCTGGGTGCCTGATCCGGTCTGGAAGACGACGAGCGGGAAGTGCTCGTCCAGCTCGCCCCCGATCACCTCGTCGGACGCCCGCGCGATCAGGGCCGCGACGTCGGCGTCCAACTGGCCCAACTCGGAATTCGCCTGAGCAGCGGCCTTCTTCAGGACGCCGAACGCCTGGATCATCGGACGCCCCCAGACGAACGTGTCCCGGCCGATGTCGAAGTGCTCCAGGGAGCGCTGCGTCTGCGCGCCCCAAAGGCGGTCGGCGGGCACCTCGACGGGCCCCATGCTGTCGATCTCGGTGCGACTGGCCATGGTCCAACGTAACCCGCGGGCACCTCAGGGGCTACGACGACGACGCCTGATTTGGGACGCCGGTCTCAGCCGCTATGCCCCTTGGCGACCATGCGCATGATCAGGGCGTTGAAAGCCAGGAAGCGCAGGAATTGCAGCGGGATCGACATGCGCTGTCGCAGCGTTTTCGCGTTCGGCAGCGGCGCCTTGGACAAGTCCAGGGTGGGCTGGTCGCCGCCCGTGGTGGTGAGGAGAGAGTTCATGATCACTCCGGAATCAGCTGCCAGCCCAGGCGGGCCTTGGCCTTGTAGATGAACAGGTAGTGCAGCATCAGCTTCACCCAGTGCCCGTGCAGGCCGAGCTCGCCGCGGGTCTCGCGGGTGTCGCGTCCGGTCGGGTATTTGTCGTAGTCAGGCACCACCGGCAGCATCGTCATCGCGGCCGCCGAGCCCTTGGTCAGGCCCGTTCCGGCGGACGCCACGCACGCCGCGCCCATGTGCGCCATGGACGCATGCTCGGCCTCGGCGTCCGGATTCTTCAGCCGCTTGCTGATCGTGACCGCGACCGCCTTGCCCATGACGCCCGACGGCATGCCGGTGCGCGGCGGAGCCGGCGCGACGACCGTCCCGTTAGCCGTCTTCAGCGGACGCGAGATCTGGTGCGGCGGCGCGAACGCGATGCCGGCGGCGAACACGTTGCGGTAACCCGGCACCTCGTACGTGGTCGGCCAGTCGGCCGCCTTCCAGTCTTCGTACGGCTTCGGCGTGTAGTCGGCGTCCACCTTCATGAACCCGGACGGCGCGAACAGCCGCTCGGTGATGTCGACGCCGTCGCGGTCGAACGCCTTGATCGGCTGCCCGCCGAACGGCGGGATCAGCATCGAGAAGTCGAACGGCAGCTGGTGATGGGCACCGTCGAGGGTCTCGTAGAAGATCACACCCTCCTCGACCTTCTCCACGTGCGCGCCGACGATCGCCTCGACGCCGCGCTCGCGGAACAGCGAGCCGGTCCACAGCTCGGAGGTGGTCTCGAAGCCCTGCTGGTCGAAAACCATGCCGCCGACACCGAAGTCGCCGAGCGCGGCCTCGTTGGTGAGGTAGATGATGCGCGCCAGGTCGCGGACGCCCGCCTGGCGAATCTCGTTCTCGACGTTGAAGACGTACTCGAACGCCGCCCCCTGGCAGGTGCAGGTGCCGTGCCCGGTGCCGATCACGAACGTCTGCTTCTGGCCGGCCTTCATCTTCTCGATGGACGCCGCGAGGGCCTTCGCCGCATGGTCGGCATGGTCAGCGGTGCAGACGCTGAGGGTGTGGCCGTCCGGGCCGAGGCCCGGCGTCGCCTCGAACTTGAGCTTGGGACCGGTCGCATTGATCAGGTATTCGTAGGCGACGGTGTCCGTTTGGCCCTTGCGCTCGCCCGAGGTGTGCTCGACGGTCACGTAAGGAGCGGCGCCCGCGGCGTCCCCCTCGGGATGGATCTCGACGGCCTTGGCCTGGACGAAGTCGATCTTCTTGCGCGCGTACACCGGCGCCAGCTTGAACAACACCTTCTCGGCCGGGATCTCACCGACGCCCACCCAGATGTTGGACGGGATCCAGTTCCACTGCGAGTTGGGCGACACCACGGTGACCGTGTGCTGCTTGCCGATCAGGCGCTTCAGGTGCAGCGCGGCGGTATGGCCGGCCACGCCCGCGCCGAGGACGACGACGGATGCCATGTCAGCCGCCGAAGAGCTTGGCGAAGAAGCCCTTGGGGGTGGCTGCGGCGATCTCCTCGGGTGTGTGCTTGTTGTTGCACCACTGCGCCTTCGGGACCGACGCCTTGATCTGCGCGACGTGCTGGCCGCAGCCGGCCCACGTGGTCTTGCCGCAGACGCGGCAGGTAACAGGACGGCACATGCAGGCGACTCCTCTACGTTGATGGCCTGCAGGGACTATATACCCCAGGGGGTATTAGAGGAAAGCCCGGGGCTTCGCCGGTGAGGGGCGACGTCGGCGTGCGCTGGCCGCACTGGACGCCGTCGGCGCGAGTCCACGGACGTCTGACACCGGCCAGGTGGCGGCTGAACGCGCGATTGGAGCAGTCCGCGGCGATCAGATAACCTCTCCCACGGAGGATTCGCCTAGAGGCCTATGGCGCTCGGTTGGAAACCGGGTTGGGTTCACGCCCTCACGAGTTCGAATCTCGTATCCTCCGCCACGGCGATTCGCCTAGCGCTTCACACAAGCTTCGTCAACCACCCACGGACGCCTCACAGGCGCCCCCTAACGTCGCAGCGTTCGCACCACGAGGGGACGCCGATGACTACCCAAGCCGCACCGAGGCTCACCAAAGCGCAGCGCCGCACGCGCGGCATCAAACGAGTGAAGCGAGCCCGCCACCTCACCCAGATCGCGTTCGCGGTGTTCATCATCGTGGCGGCAGTCCGGCACCAGACGACGGAGGCGTCGGCGTCCGTCGATGCGCTCTGCCCGATGGGCGCAGTCGAGACGCTGTTGACGTGGCTGACGACAGGCGGACTGATCTCGAAAATCCATCCGTCGAACCTGGTGCTCGGCGTCGCGATCGTCGTCGCGACGATCCTGGTCGGCAACGCATTCTGCGGCTGGGTCTGCCCGTTCGGCGCGTTGCAGGACGCCATCACCTGGGTGCGCACCAAGCTGCGCCTCCCGACAGTCGGCGTGCCGGCACGCGTTGACAAGGTGCTTCGCTATGGACGCTTCGTCGTGCTCGCCGTCGTCATGTGGATGAGCTACACCACCATGAAGCTCTGGTTCTTCGACTACGACCCCTACGTGACGCTGTTCGGCCTGCACTGGCTCTACGAGTTCAGCGTCGAGATGTGGCCCGCGCTGGCGATTCTCGGCGTGGTCATCGTCGGCTCGTTCGTGGTCGAGCGCGCGTTCTGCCGGTACCTCTGTCCCCTCGGCGGCGTGTTCGCGATCCTCGGGCACCTGTCGCTGACCCGCATCCGCCGCTCCCCCGCCACCTGCACCGACTGCACGCTGTGCGACAAGGCCTGCCCGGTCGGCATCGAGCCGGCGAAGGCGCAGCCGTTCGCCAACACCGACTGCATCGGCTGCATGGACTGCCTGACCACCTGCCCGGTCCCCGGGGCCTTGAAGCTGGACGCCCCGGTCGCGCTGGGCATCCCCGTGCGGCGCGACCCGTCCCCGACCCGCACGAAGGAGGTCGTGCGATGAGCACCCCGCGCACCAAGGCGGCTCTCTGGATCGCCCCCGCCGTCACCATCGCCGCCCTGTTCGGCAGCTACGGCATCGCGTCCGCGACCGGCGGTTGGGTGACCTCAGGCAAGCAGGTCATCACGGCGTCCACCAAGCTCACCCCCGATGACCTGAAGGGCTGGATGACCCTGCAACAGGCGTCCGACGGCCTGGGCATCGGCGTGGACCGGCTCATCGCGCTGCTGGACGCCCCCGCCGGCACGGCAATCGCACCCGCGACGGCGTTCAAGGACCTCGAAGCGCTGGTCCCCGGATTCGAGCTCAGCGCCTTCAAGCTGCGCCTCGCCGAGGCCCTCGCCAGTGCCCCGAGCCCAGCTCCGACACCGACCGCCAGCGGCGCTGCACCAACGGCGTCCGGGTCGAGCAGCAGCGCAACGCACGCGCCGACTGGCAGCGGCACCCCAGGCACCTCGTCGATCACCGGCCAGACCACCCTGCGGCAGGCTGCCACAGCGGCCGGAATCGACCCCGAACGGCTGCGCCGTGAGGCTGGGCTGCCGGCGTCCGTGGGCCTGGACGTCGCGCTCAAGGACATCAAGAACTCGGTGCCCGGCTTCGAAATCCAGTCCGTCCGGGACGCCGTCGAGCGACTGCGCTGAGTCGTCAGGACGTCAGGCGCCGCGACCGCGGAGCATCCGCAGCGTCCGCGTCGCGACCGTCAGCCAAAACACCAGCAACAGCAGGTACAGGACGACGCCGATGCCGGTCAGCAGCGGGACCTCCCAGGCTTTGGCGAGGGTGAGGGTGGCGACGGTGAACGCACCGAGCGGGAACGTGAAGCCCCACCAGCCGAGATGGAAGGGAACGGCTCCCGCTCGCCGGTACCTGAACAGGAGGGACGCCGCGACGGCCAGCCACCACAGCCCGAAGCCCCACAGGGCGGTTCCCAGGAGTTGCGTCGCCAGCACAACGCCGGCGCCACTAGCACCGAAGATCGGCTGACCCGCGCGGGCCAGGGCACCTGAGCCCAGAATCGCCACCCCGACCGGGCCGAGGGCGATCCATTGAGAGGGCGCCACCTGCGCTGGCGGCAGGGGTTGCAGCACGAGCCGATCGTGCAGCGCCCCGAGGACGAGGAGGAACAGCATCAGCCCGATGCCCCAGCAGGCGTACCCGAGCACGAGAAGCGTCCGGGCGGTCGTGGGATCGACAACCGGCACGAGCGGAGCGACGGCGGACGGCACGATGATCGCGGACACCGGCGGGATGAACCAGCTGCCGTTGACGCTCGGCGCCGGCACCTCGCGGGTGAAGAGCGCATAGGCGAACATCACCCCGATGGTCACCGCCAGCACTCCGCCCACCAGCGCCAGAACCGCGACCACGGCAAGGACTCGACCCCACGGAGCAACCGAAGGACCGACCGCTGCGGCGAGCACTCCGAGGACGAGCAAACCCGCCGGGAAGGTCGCGTGCAGGCCGCCAATCGCCGGGTCTCGCAACTCGTCCAGCACGACCCGCCCATATCGCACCCACCGCAGCGTGTAGAGCACCGTGAAGACCACGCCGAGCCCGAGAGCCAGGGCCGCCAACGCCAGTCCGAGAACCACCGAGGCCCCACGCAACTCGGCGATGCCGCCCGGGTTACCGAACGTCGCCACCGCTGTGATGGCGGTGCCCATCACGCTGGCGAACCACCCGGGATGCAGGCACCGCAGGTCGAGTCTCGACACCGGACGGGTACTGAGTTCAGTCATGGTGAGCAGTCTTTCGTCATCAGGAGGGCCGTCGATGTCGGGACGAGTGACCCGGCGAGGCGACGGGGAGATCGGGATCCCCGCCGCACCCGCTCGCGCGCGGACTTCCCTGGCCGACCCGTCCTAATATACCCTGGGGGGTATCTTCGAAGGTAGGAGCGTCATGAATCGACGGTTCAGCCCGGCCGCCGCCGCGCTGGCAGCGTCCAGGACACCCAGCACCCCGCTTCAGGTACTCCGGAGCTGGCCGACCCGCCGTTGGGCAGCCGCCGCAGCCTTCGCCCTCGCGACGGTGCTGCTCGCCGCGCTCAGCACGGCGATGATTCCGAACCCGGCGTTCGGACGCGCCGTGCCGACGACCGTCTGGGCATGGCCCGTGCTGATCGTGACCGCCGTACTCGGGGGTCTCGTCGGCGCAACCTACGTGCGCGCCCCCGGCGACCCCGCGCCCGTGACCAAGGTCGGCGTGGTGGGCGGACTGCTGAGCTACTTCGCCGTCGGCTGCCCGGTGTGCAACAAACTGGTCCTGCTGGCCTTGGGCTATTCGGGCGCCTTGCAATGGTTCGCTCCGGCGCAGCCGTTCCTGGCAGCCGCGGGGCTCGCCCTGCTGGCCTACGCCTTGGTGCGCCGACTGCGCGCCGCCCAGGCGTGTCCGATTCCGGGCCGGAGCTGAACTTCATCGAAGCTTCACGGGCATGGGCGACACTCGTGCCAGCCGGTTAGGAGGAGCCATGGGACGCCGCGTGCTCGTCGTCGACGACGAGGCCCAGATCCGCTCGATCTTGCGCGCCTATCTGGACGCCGAGGGCTTCACCGTGGACGAGGCCGCGACCGGCGCGGATGCGTTGAACCTCCTGCGACACAAGCCCGACCTCGTGCTGCTCGACATCGGCCTGCCCGACCTGACCGGGCTCGAGGTCCTGGCCAAGATCCGGGCGGCGTCCGATGTCTACGTGATCCTGGTCACCGCCCGAGCCGAGGAGGTCGACAAGCTCGTCGGCCTGAGCGTGGGCGCCGACGACTACATCACCAAGCCGTTCAGCCCGCGTGAGGTCGTGGCCCGAGTCCGGACGGTGCTGCGCCGAGCGCGTCTCGACTCCCCCGACGAGCCGGGTGCCGGCGTCCTGGCCTTCGCCGGACTCACGATCGATCCCGCCTCCCGCGAGGCACGAACGGACGCCGGGGCGGCCGAGCTGTCCGCGCTCGACTTCGACCTGCTGGTGGCGCTGGCGTCCACCCCGGGACGCGTGTTCTCGCGCGCGCAACTGCTGGAAAAGGTCTGGGGCTACGACTTTTACGGCGACGAGCGGGTGGTCGACGTGCACATCAAGACGATGCGCGCAGCGCTCGGCGACGACGCGTCCGCGCCGCGGATCGTCGGCACCGTCCGCGGCGTCGGCTACAAGTTCCTGCTCGCAGCCCTGGACGCCTGATGCGCCGGCTCTCGGTGCGGCTGCTGGTCTCGCACGTGCTGGTGGCGGTGATCGCCGGGCTGGCGACCTACCTGGTCGTGCGCCTGCTGGCGCCGCTGCTGTTCGAGGGCGCGCTCGGCCAAGGACGCGGCGGCGGCATGGGCGCCGGCCCCGGCTCCGGCGCGGGTCCTGCGCTGCGGCAACAGTTCGCGGACGCTGTCAACGCGGCCCTGCTCGCCGGCATGTTGGCCGGCGTGGTGGCGGCCGCGGTGTTCGGGGTGCTGGCGGCCAGGCAGCTGCTGCGTCCCCTGGGCGAGGTCGGGCGGGCCACCCGCGAGATCGCCCAAGGACGCTACGACGTGCGCGTGCCCACCGGCTCGGACGCCGAGGTCGCCGCGTTGGCGTCCGATGTCAACCTCCTCGCGACCAGCCTGGCCGAGACCGAGGCCCGCCGGGTGCGGCTGCTCGGCGAGGTCGCGCACGAACTTCGCACTCCCCTGACCGTGATCGACGGCACGGTCGAGGGCATGATCGACGGCGTCCTGCCCGCGGACGCCGAGCACCTCGGCGTCCTGACCTCCGAGGTCCGGCGGCTGCGCCGCCTCGCCGACGACCTCTCGACGCTGTCGCGCGCGGAGGAGGGCCGGCTGTCGGTCGTCCCCGCTCGCGTCGCCTTGCGCCCCGTCATCGCGGACGCCGTCGCGCGACTCGCGCCGCAGGCGTCCGACGCCGGGCTGACGCTCACGTTCGCGCCGGGCGTGGAGATCGAAACGGACGCCGACGCCGACCGACTCGCCCAGGTCGTCACGAACCTGGTCGGGAATGCCATCCGGGCGACGCCGTCCGGAGGCTCGGTCGTCGTCTCCGTGGAGCGAACCGGCGCGACGGCGTCCATCTCGGTCACCGACACCGGCGAGGGCCTGGCGTCCGAGGATCTAGAGCGCGTCTTCGAGCGGTTCTACCGCGTGCCCGGACGCCGCGGCGGCGACGGCTCGGGCATTGGCTTGACGATCGCCCGCCGCATCATACGCGCCCACGGCGGCGATCTCATCGCCCGCTCGGAGGGCCCCGGACGCGGCTCGACCTTCATCGCGACGCTGCCCGCGCGTTGAGGGCCTGCCCCCGGTCATGCCACCCGCAACACCCACCTGGGACGACCCCACCCCTAGCAGACCCACCGCTCACGCGACAGCGACTGGGTGCTCAACGTTCCGGAATTCCGAAACATCGAGCACCCAGTCGCCGTGATGGGGGCGATTCAGCACGTCACCCGTTGCTACAGGTCCCGGTGCCATCACCGGCGCGATTGCCCATGCCCTGGCCCGGGCCCATCCCCTGCCCCACGCCGGCCTGGCCGGCACCGCGACCCATGCCCCGGCCGGTGCCGTCGGCCGCTCCCGTGCCGGCATCCTGCCCGCGGCGTCCGGCCTGCATGCCGGTGCCGTCGTGGGCGCCGAGCGGCGTCCCGGCCTTGGCCGCCTCGAACGCCTTCAAGTGCTGCTCCGAGGCCCGCAGCAGGTTGCCGAGCACGCGCTTCACGTCCGCCTCGGAGGTCTCGGCGATGACCTTCTCCAGGTCGGCGATGTCGGCCTTCTCGATGGCGATGCCCACGTCGTAGGCGTCCGCGAGCGACGTCTTGCCCTGGGCCATCAGCTTGTCGTACAGGGCCTGCAGCTCGGGCTCGGAGTAGGTGCCGGCGGCCTTCCCGGACGCCGGGTCGGCGACTCCGTAGCGGGCCAGCAGGGTGCCGACCGCGTCGAAGTGCTGCTGCTCGCTCGTGACGATGCTGGCGAAGGGCAGCGCCTGGTCGTACTGGGCTGCGAGCGCGGCGTAGACGTCGCGGGCCAGCCGCTCCTCATCGCGCATCCAGGACAGGTCCTTCGCCAGCTGGGCGCTGGCGACGGCCGGGGTGGTGGACGCCGCCGGCGTCCGCTGGGCGCCTTGGCCGGCCCAGTCGGGGGCTGCGAATGCCTGGGAGGCTAGGGCAACGGTGCCAGCGAGCGATCCGATGACGCCGAGGACGATGGCGGACTTGGTGGTGGTGTTCATGGGATGAACCTCCTTGTCGGGTAACTCTTGACCCCGAAACTACGGACGCCCGATGAAGCCCTCAGGGGCGCCCCCGTGAAGGTTCTGTGAGGCCGACTCAGCTGAAGAGCGCGGGCACGTTCATCACGGCCATGTACACGGCAACCACGACGAGCATCAGGATGAACGCCACCGTGAGGTGGCGCGGCGACACCCGCTGGGTGACCTTGGCGCCCAGCAGAGATCCGGCGACCGCGAAGGCCGAGAACCCGGCGATCACCGGCCAGTCGAGCGTCACGCCGTTGCCCAGCCTGGACGCCAGCGCCGTCGCGCTGTTGATCGCGATCACGACCAGCGACGTGCCGACCGCGACTGGCATCGGCAGGCCGAGCACCAGCACCAGCGCCGGCACCACGGCGAAGCCGCCGCCAACCCCGAAGAAGCCGGTCAACAGCCCGACGGCCGACGCCGCGAGCAGGATCGGCATCCACCGGACGCTCCCGCCTGCGGGCCCCGCGGCAGTGCCCGCGCCGGACGCCGAGGGCGCCCGGCGCAGCCGGCGCGCCATCAGCACCGCAACGACCACCATCAGACCGGCGAAGGCGGACAGCAGCACATGCGACGACACCCCGGCCGCACCTCTGGCGCCCGCGTACGAGCCGAGGACCCCGAGGGCACCGAACACCGCCCCACGGCCCAACTGGACGTTTCCCTTGCGGTAGTGCGGGATCGCGCCGATCAGAGCCGTCACGCCGACAATGATCAGTGATCCGGTCGTGGCCGCCTTGGGGTCCTGGCCGAGCAGGTAGACCAGGGCGGGCACGGTCATGATCGACCCGCCACCGCCGAGGCTGCCGAGCGCGAGGCCGACGACGAGGCCGAGCGGGATCACCCACAGCAGCTCCATCGTCGGCACCTCGAAACCTCGCGCTACTTGACGTCGGTGCCGGTCACCACGGGCCAGCCGCGGTTGATCCAGCCCATGGTGCCCTCGTCGACGCTGACCGCGTCGTAGCCGGCGTACGCCAGCACCTCGGCGCCGACTTTGCTCCGATTACCGGAGCGGCAGATCACATAGACCGGCACACCGACAGGCACCTCGGCTTTGCGGTTGGGCAACTGGCCCAGTGGGATCAACACCGCGCCCGGCACGTGGCCCTGCGCGTACTCGGAGGGCTCGCGCACGTCGACGATCGTGAGGTCGTCGCGGTACAGGTCGTGGAACTCGATCAAAGGCATCGTCTTCATGACAGTGGTCCTCTCTCAGGCCCGGGCGGGGACGGCGGCGATAGCGGTGTAGCCGCCGAGAACGTCGGAGACGTCGGAGAAGCCGTGCCGACGCAGCCAGCTCGCACCCACGCTGGACCGGTACCCGCCGGCGCAGTGCAGCAGCACCGGACGATCGGCGTCCAACTCGCTGAAGCGCCGTGGCAACTCGGCGAGCGGGATGTGTCGGGCTCCGTCGACGGTGCCGTTGACCAACTCGCCGACGTTGCGGATGTCGACCAGTTGCACGTCGGGGTCGGCGATGGCGTCGAACATCGCGGACGCCGTGAGCCGGCTCGCCTGTTCCGCGTCCTCCGGGTGCTCGACCAGGTAGGCCTCGACGTTGGGCACGTAGCCAACGCAGTGGTCGAAGCCGATGCGGGCCATGCGCAGCGCCGTGTCCTGCTCCTGGCCAGGCTCGGCCACCACGACGAAGTCGTCGCCGGGAGCGATCACCATGCCGGCGGTCTCGGCCATCCGCCCGCCGAAGCCGACGTTGATCGATCCGGCCAAGTGCCCGGCCGCGAAGTCCATCGGGTCACGCGAATCGAGGATCACCGCACCGGACGCGAGCGCCGCGGCGAGGCCCTCGGCGTCCAGGGCCGGGACGGTCGCGCCGGTCGCCCGGACGGGACGCTCCTGCCGGTTGGCCACGGCGTCGTGAACGAAGTACGCGGGCGCGGACGGCTGGCCTTCGGTGACGATCTCGACGAACTTCTCCTCGCTCATGGGCTGGCAGGCGTAGTTGAACAACCGCTGCTGGCCGATCGTCGAGACCCGCTCGACCGAGAGGTTCTTGCCGCACGCCGAGCCGGCACCGTGGGCCGGGTAGACGCGCACGGCGTCCGGCAGGCCCATCAGCTTGTGCTGGATCGAGTCGTAGAGCTGGGACGCGAGTTCGGCTTGGCTGACGCCGATGGACGCCAACAGGTCGGGGCGTCCGACGTCGCCGATGAACAGGGCATCGCCGGTCAGGACGCCGTAGGGCGTCGCGTCGTGGGCGTGCTCGAAGACCAGCACGCTGATCGACTCGGGCGTGTGGCCGGGGGTGGTCATGATCTGCAGCGTGACGTCGCCGAGGCTGATCCGCTCGCCGTCGTGCAGCGGACGGAAGTCGAACTCGGGCTGCGCACGGTCGCCGTAGCCGATCCAGGCGCCGGTCTCGCGGGCCAGCTCGAGGTGGCCCGAGACGAAGTCGGCGTGGAAGTGGGTGAGGATGACGCCCTCGATCGTCAGATCGTGCTCACGGGCGTCGGCGAGGTATTCCTCGATGTCGCGGCGCGGATCGACGACCACAGCGCGTCCGGTGGTGGTGTCGCCGATCAGGTAGGACGCCTGCGAGAGGCATTCCAGGTAGTACTGCTCGAACAGCATCTGTTCTCCTCTGAGCTCGACGCCCCCACCTCCAGGGGCAACTGAGACCTACCCTACATACCCCCCGGGGTATGTCGCAAATACCCCCAGGGGTATATATTTGGTCTCGTCCCCGAGCGGGAGGAACAGCGATGACCACGACGAACCGACAGCGGGACGGCGTCCGACCAAGCGGCGCCGCTCAGGCGTCCGGTGATGTCACGCGCCACAGCGTCACCTTGCCGCCCGACGAACTGGACGCCCTACGGGCGCGCCTGCGTCGCATCCAGGGGCAGGTCGGCGCGGTCGTCACGATGCTCGACGAGCAGCGGGAGTGCCGCGAGGTCGTCCACGTGCTCGCCGCTGCGAGCGGCGCGCTGAATCGGGCCGGCTTCGTGCTGCTGAACCGGGCGATGCGGCAGTGCGCCGCCGATCCCGACGCCTCACCCAACGACCTTGCCGCGCTTGAGAAACTTTTCCTCGAAATCACCTAGCACCAGCACGAAGCAGAAAGCCACACCGTGAACGTCTTGACCATCATCAACGGATCCGCGTACGGACTCGACTCCACCTACAACGCCGTCCGGCTGGCCGGGAGCATGGCCAAGCGCGAGGGCGTCACGTCGACCGTGTTCCTGATGGGCGACGGCGTCACGGTAGCCATCCAGGGCCAGAAGACCCCGGACGGCTACTACAAGCTCGACCGCATGCTCGCCCCCATCGTCGCCAGCGGCGCCGAGATCCTGTGCTGCGGCACCTGCATGGACGCCCGCGGGATCGTCCCGGAGATGCTGGTCGACGGCGCCCGCCGCTCCACGATGGACGAGCTCACCGACCTCACCCTGGCAGCCGACAAGGTGCTCATCTTCTGACATCACTCGAATCGCCGTCCTGTTGACCATCGGGCCGGCGTCGAGGGGTCGGCCACCTGGGGCATCGGCACGAAGAACTCCGTGGGACGCCCCCCGCGGAGGTCTTCGTACGGCGCCCTTCGTAGTGGAAGATAGGCCACCACAGAGCGGTATTGGGCGAGGAGCTCAAGTGCAGGATGGTGAACGCCCCGGACGCGAACGCGCGGGTCAGCTCGCGGACGCCGTTCGCGGCCTGGTGGGCCAGGACCACGACGTCGTCCTGGTCGCCGGTCCACCTGGATTCGGCACGTCCACCTTCCTGGAGGGCATCGCGACCGGCTGCCGCGCGGCCGGCTGGCGAGTCGTCACCGCATCCGGGTCGTTGGCCCATCGGTCGATGCCTTACTCCACGATCATCGACCTGCTGCGCGACCTGGTGGGCACCGCACCGTCGGCGTCCGCGAAGCTCACGGACGGAATCCCGGACCTCCACTGGCTGATCGGCGGCCCCAGGCCGGGCGCGAACCCGCTGCCCGCGGAGCCAGGGCTCGAACGCGCCCGCCTGGCGGACGCCGTCCGGCAGGTGCTGCTCCGTGCGGCCGGCACCGGACGAGTGCTGGTCGTGATCGACGACGCCCAGGACGCCGACGAGGTCTCGCTGGAGATCCTGCGCTACGCCCTGGCCGATCGCCACGGCGCGCGGGTCGCCTGCGTCCTGGGTCTTCGGGCCGATCCGGGGACGCCGCCGCCGTCCGTCATCGCGGACCTCGGCGCGTGGGTCACCCGATTGAGGACTGGCCTCCGCATCGACCTCAGCCCCCTCACTCGGTCAGAGGTGGCCGCGCAGCTCGCGGGCATCCTGGGCGGTCCCCCACCCGACGGCGTGACGACGCTGGCCCACTCCCTGAGCGGCGGGTCGCCGGGGCTGGTGCGCCTTCTCGTCGACGAACTGCTGCGCAGCGGCGTCCTGGAGCGGCGAACTGGGGTGTGGCTGCTCGGACCCGTGGACGACCTCACGGTGCCCCCGGACGCCGAGCCCCTGCTTGCCGCGATGCTGGCTGGGGTCGACGAGGCGGCTCGGTGCGCCTTTCAGCTGCTGTCCGCCGCCGACGGTGAACTCCCGACCGCCGCCCTGTGTCGGGCCTGCTGCCGCGGGTCGGGGCTGGAGGCCGCGGTCCAGGTGCTGGCGGACCGGGGGCTCGTGCGCGAGGACCTGAGGCCTGAAGGTCATGTCGTGCGCGGAACCGTCCCGTTGCTGGTCCGTCTGATCGCCCAGGCACAAGGCCCTCAACGTCTCCAGGAGCTGCGCGACGCCATCAAGGAGGCGTCACGACCGAACGCCAAGGCGCCTGGTCCGGCGGGCGCGCGCTCGACGCCGTGCGAGGGCTGGCCGTCGTCCGAACTCCAAGCATTCGAGCTACTGCGGCTCGGGGTGGACGAGGCGCTGGCGGCACGCTCGTGGCGCGAGGCGGTGACCCTCGCCGAGGCGAGCATCCGGCGCGCGGCCGCGCTGGGGGCGTCCGAGGAATTGGCTGGGCTGCACGAAGCACGGGCGCGCGGCCTGGACGCTGGCGGTCACCGGACGGACGCCGTGGCGGCCTGGCGGGCGTCCGTCACGGCGACCCCCCTGGACGACGTCGCGCGACGCGCCGACCGGCTTCGGCGCCTGGCCGAGCTCGAATGGACCGAAGGCCTGTTCGCGGCCGCTGGCGGGTCCATCGAGGAGGCGGCCGCGCTCCTGGAGGGCCAGGAGGACGCCGTCGGCCCTGTCCGAGACGCCGTGACGCTCACCCGGGGGCTCTTCGCGGGTCGGGCTCCGTTGCCCAGCCCGCAGCAACTCCAGGCCGTCGCCGACCTGGACGGCCTCTGGCGACGCACGGGTTCGCCCGCGGCGGGCGTCGTGCGGCTGATCGTGGCGTCCGATGCGGCGTCCAGGGATGGCCGCTTCGACCAGATGCTCGACCTGGCGCGCCAAGCCTGCCGGCTCGCCGAGGGCAGCAACGACCTCCGGCTCGTGGGGCAGGCGGCCGTGGCGCTCGAAACGACGCAAGTGGTCGCCATGGACGTCGCGGCCCGGACCGCCATCGCCGCCTCGATCGCGTCGGCGGCACAGGCCGGGCTCCAGTCGCTGGAGGCCGACCATCGTGCGTTGGCGGCGTTCCTGCAGGTCAACGTTGGCGATATCGCCGGCGGCTTGACCCACGCGGACGCCATCCTGACGATCGGCTCGAGGCTGGGCAGCCGCGCGGTGCTGACCAAGGGCTTCCTGGTGCGTGGGCTGATCCACGCGTACGTGGGGAACGTCGGCCTGGCCGTCGCCTGCCGAGACGAGTTCCTGGGTTGTTACGACTCCGAGAGCGCGACGCTGCTGCACTTGAACGTGGGGGCCGGCGAACTCGCTGCCCACATCGCGCTCCGCCAGGGGCGGCTCGGCGACGTGCTGACCGCACTTCATCCGGAGGGCGCGCCGCGTCGCGGCCACTGGTTCCACGCCAGCATGCTGGCGGGCAGCGCCCACTTCAGGCTGTCGGACGCCGACGCGCTGGCCGCGCAGGTGGGCGTCCTGCGCGGACTGCCGGAGCCGCTGCCGTGGGTGGACGCCGTGGTCGATCGGCTGGAGGGGCTCCGCGCGACCCTCGTAGGAGACCGGGGAGCGGCCGCCGAGCTGTTCCGCGCGAGCAGCGTCCGGCTGGACGAGCTTGGGCTCGCCCTGGCGGCAGCCTTCGTCTGGCTGGAGTGGGCCGAGCTCGGACTGGCCGGCAAGCTGGACGCCGAGGCGTCCGCCCTCGTCGAGGGGGTCGCAGCGGAACTGGCCCGGATGGGGGCCCAGGAGGCCGCCGAACGCGGACGCCGACTGCTGCGCGGCCCCCGTCGGACGGCGGAGTCGCCCACGCGGACGGGCGAGCTGACAGATCGTGAACTGGACGTCGCACGACTGGTCGCAGAGGGGCTGAGTAACCCTGAGATCGCCGAGCGGCTGTTCGTCAGCACCCGCACGGTGACCACTCACCTCACCCACATCTACCGGCGGCTCGGGCTCAGCGGTCGCACCGCGTTGGCCCACCACCTGCACACCCAGGGAACGAGCGAACCGCACGCGTCCTGAGCGGCGGCCACGGCGTCCACCTGATCTGGAATCTCGCGCCGACCCTGCCACTCGCCGACCTCGACGATTTCTTGCGCCTGCCCCCTTCTGGGTCATGGGCCGCGTGTCGACCGCTGCGGGCGACCGACGTGTTGCTCGGTGCGGTGCCGAGGAGTCCACGCGCCGCCAAGTACGCAATCTCTACGATGCCGGCCCCCTGCTCTGCGGTGTGGGGTGAGCATCGCCGCGCGCGCTCTGTGCGCGGACGCCTCACCCAGCGCTCCGGGTCGTTCCAGGATCGAGTCATCGTGAGAAGTTCCCCGAGTCGTCGCCCTGCGACCTCCGTGCTTGCCAGTGCCGTGGTGGCGGGCCTGCTGACCACCGCTCTGCCGCCCACCGCCCATGCCGCCCTGGCGACGGCCTACCAGCCGTACGGGTCGGCGTCCCTGCTGACCGTCGGCAGCCATCAGTACTACGACGTGTACGGCACCCAGGCCCGCGACATCTCCGAGCCGTCGCTGTTCCTGCGCAAGGTGCTGAGCACACCCGTGCCCGGGGCCAGCGTCAACTCGCTGTCCGACCTGTGGGGTGATTTGGCCCGCACCATCTACTTCACGTCCACGAGCAACCAGAATTACGCGATCCTGGCGAGCAACGGCTTCAACACGACCCCGTGGCAGAAAGGCCCGATCACCGAGGCCTCCAGCCTCGCGGTGGCGGACCAGCAAATCCGCGCGTCCATGGGCCAGCCCGCCGGGTACGTCGAGAACGACGATCTGGCCAAGAACACGACGAGCCAGACGGTCTTCTACCAGGTCAGGTCCGCGGCAGGTGACGTTGGCGGCAAGGCGGGCATCGCGGTCATGTTCTACGGCTTCAAGCTCGGCTATCTCAACGCGGGCTCGCAAATGGCGTCGGCCCCGCCCGGGCCGGACAACAAGGTAACCACCGGAACCCCAGACGTGTCGTACTCCGGCGGCGTCCAGAACCTGTCGAGCGTGCCCGTGCAAGCCAGCCAGTCGCTCTCGCAGACCACCACCCAAGACGTCACGAACTCCGTGACCACGACCGAGCAGTACAGCCATACCCAGGCGATCGAGTACACCACCGAGCTCACGACACCGCTCAGTGGCCTGGTGGGCGGGGGCAAGGAGACGATCAAGGTCGCGTTGAACGCCACGGAGATGTTCGGCACGGCGACGACGAGCTCGACGACCAACAGCACCTCCACCTCGGCCACCGGACAGGTCTCGATGGCCCTCCCCGCGCACACCGGGGCCTTGATCAGCCAGTCGACCACCAAGTCGACCTTCCTCGCCAAGTACGACTACCCGGTCTCGGTGCAGTACCAGGTCAAGATCGTCGCCTACGGGAACTACCAAGTACAGATGCAGGACCAGACGCTGACCACGTTCGGTGAGAACCCGGCCGGCGTCGCGTTCGCGGCCGACAACCTCCAGGCGCGCTACACCAACCGCTCGGTGTCGGGCTATGAAACCACCCACGGCACCGGCCTCGACTGGACAGCCATCGACAGCGTCGGCACGCGAGCCAGCACTGAGACGGGCACCCCCCTCATGAAGATGTTCGGAGATGCCTCCTACTACAACTACACCCGGATGATGGCCTGCCTGACCGGCATCCGCCCGATGTCGTTGACCGGAGGCGTCCTCAGCGGGACGAGCACGACCATCGCGTCGAACGTGGCCGCCATCACGCCGCTCTACCCGTTGGAGCGCGTGACCACGACCCAGCAGCGACCGCTCGCGCTCACGCCGGGCGACCAGCTCTACACCGACGACATCCCGCTGCGCGGCATCAACCGCTACTACGTGGATTACTACGGCTTCAACCCCCTGCGGGGACGCTGGGTCGTCCTGGACTCCACGGGGACGCCGGCTCCGGCCAGCCCCGTCGCGCAGCTGCACACCAATCCGTACACGGGGACCACGACTCTGGACGCCGGCACCACGCCGGGGACCGTGTACCTCAAGTACCTGATCACCGACGGCCTCTACACATTCGGCGACCAGACCGGACCGGCCACCACCAACGCCGACCTGGTCAGCACCGCGGTCGTCCCGGTCAACGTCGCCTCCAAGCCCTTCACCGGATCGATCTCGGTGAGCGGTTCGCTGACCGGCTATGTCGGGGACGCCCCCCTGACGGTCAGCGGCCTGCTGAACCCGGTGCTGTACGACACCACCGGACTGCAGGTCGATCGTCCGGTGACGTGGCAGGCGCAGGAACTGGCGTCGTCCGGCGTCCAGGTCGTCGGCAACAAGATCACCTTCACGACGACCGGCACCTTCCACGTGCGGGCAATCGTGGACGGCGTGTACTCGCCCTGGATCGCCGTCACGGCTCAGCCGCAGCGCAAGCTGGCCTCGATCGCGATCGCGGATCCAGCCAAGGTGTTGAACGTCACCCTCACCAAGGGTGGGTCCGCCACCGTCGACCTCAGCCAGCTGTCGGTGGTGGCCAAGGACCAGTACGGCGCGCCCTTCGCGCTCTCGGCACCCACGTGGGTCCCGACCGGGACCGGGCTGAGCGTTCAGGGCAACGTGCTGACCGTTACCGCCGCAGGCACCTACAGCCTGGCGCTCAGGAGCGGCGCGGTGAGCTCGAACTCGTTGGCGGGGAAGGCCACGCTCGTGGTCCGGCAACTCAACTTCAACACCGCGGGTGGCGCGGTCCTGTCCCCCGCTACCTTCGCCGACGGAACCGTCGTCGACACCGGTAAGTACAAGGTGAAGCGTCCCGGGTACACCTTCACCGGCTGGTACGCCGATGCGAAGCTCACGAAGAAGGTCGCCAAGTTCGCCATCACGGCCGACACGACGGTGTACGCGGGCTGGCGGTAAGCCCTAGACAGCCAACCGCCCGGGGCACGTGTCGATCACAACCGTGCCCCGGGTGGGGCCACGTCGGAGAGCAGTGGCTCGAGCCAACTCCTATGCCTGCTGACCCGGCACGAGTCGTGAGCATCAGGTCGTCCATCGGGATGCGTATGGGCCAGCGCGGACGCGATCGACTCGGAACTGGCCGTCGTTCCAGCACGGGACGATGATGGTCACCTTGGCCACGGACTCACCTCTCGGCCGCCATCATGACTCCACCCCCGCCGACGCGACAGCGCGCTCATCGCGGGCGCGCAGCCACGTGCGTCCGCTCAAGAGCAGCACGAGCACGACGACCCCGCAACCGGCGCTGACCGGGGCGGCACCTTCAGCATGCCCAGCCCCGTGGCCGTCAACACTGCTACCACGCACGACCGGACGATCCCCTGGGTAGGTGCCAGGAGCGCCGCCCGCCATCAGGGCGGCGACGAGGGACGGGTCGAAGCCGGACACCAAGATGTGGCCCTACCGCGCGCCCAGTTGATCGCATCCCAGCACCGCCTGGCTGCGTTGCGGCCCTCGATCTGGCGAACGTGCCTTCAACTCCGGCGCGACCTGCAGGCCTGACCGCCTGTCCGCTCGCTCGCAGCGAAACTCGCACGGCGGCGTCCGGGCCGGTCTACGGTCGAACCATGACCGAGCGCACTGTCTCCAACCTGATGGCCGCGTTCGCCGGGGAGTCCCAGGCGAACCGCAAGTACCTCGCCTACGCGAAGAAGGCCGAGAAGGAGGGCAAGCTCAACGCCGCCCGCCTGTTCCGGGCCGTCGCGGAGGCCGAGACGATCCACGCGCTGAAGGAGCTCGAGCGGGCCGGCCAGGTCGGCACGACCGCCGAGAACCTCGCCGCCGCGATCGCGGGCGAGAACTACGAGAACGTCACGATGTACCCCGACTTCGCGGCCGAGGCGGACGCCGACGGCCAGGCCCCTGTCGCCAAGCTGTTCCGGATGATCGCCGAGGTCGAAGGCGTCCACGAGGCGCTGTTCACGAAGGCGCTCGCCGCGCTCGAGGACGACTCCGAGGAGCTCACCTTCTTCGTCTGCCCGTTCTGCGGCTACGTCGAGTTGGGTCGTCCGGACAAGTGCCCCGTATGCGGCGCCCCTGGAGAGAAGTTCATCGAGGCCGCGTAGGTCCGAAGGACGTTTGCGTCACCCGTCCAGACGAGGACGAGCCTGGCGGGGCGCTGATCTGGTGATGATCTGCAGGTAGAAGCGCCCTGCCACCAAGATGGGTGCGCTTCTGGTTGGCAGACGATTAAGAGCGCACCTATCAGGCCCGATGGGACGGATCCTTTCGACCCCGCATCATGAAAGGATTCACCCATGCAGATCGTCACCCTCGCCAACGGCGTCCAGATGCCCATCCTCGGACTCGGGGTCTTCCAGATCCCGGACGCCGACACCGAACGAGCGGTGACCGAAGCCCTTGAGGTGGGCTACCGATCGCTCGACACCGCGGCGTCCTACGGCAACGAGCGCGCGGTCGGACGCGCGATCGCGGCCAGCGGCGTCCCTCGCGACGAACTCTTCGTGACGACGAAACTGTGGGCGTCCGAGACGGGCGAAGCCCGGACCAAGGCGGCGTTCGAACGCTCCGCCGACAAGCTGGGGCTGGACGCGCTCGACCTCTACCTGATCCACCAGCCGTACGGCGACGTCCACGGGTCGTGGCGCGCGATGGAGGCCCTCTACGCCGCCGGCCGCGTCCGCGCGATCGGCGTCTCGAACTTCTACCCGGACCGACTCGTCGACCTGATCATGCACCACGAGGTCGCGCCGATGGTCAACCAGGTCGAGGTGCATCCCTTCTTCCAGCGCGCCGACTACCAAGAGCTGATGTCCGCGCGTGGCGTCCAGATCGAGTCGTGGGGACCCTTCGCCGAGGGCCGGGGCGACCTCTTCACGCACCCGGTGCTGGCCGCGATCGCGGCCGCCCACGGCCGGACGATCGCGCAGGTCGTGTTGCGGTGGCTCGTCCAGCGCGGGGTGGTGGCGATCCCGAAGTCGGTCCGCCGCGAGCGGATGGTCGAGAACCTCGCCGTCTTCGACTTCGACCTATCGGACGCCGACCTCGCGGCCATCGCAGCTCTTGACACGGGGGCGTCCGTCTTCTTCGATCATCGAGATCCGGCCATGGTGGAATGGATCGGCAACCGCAAGCTGAACGACTAACGAGAGGACACCGCATGGACAAGCGCTTCCTCGGACGCTCCACCGCGGGGGAGACCATCCAGGGGTGGTTGAAACGGCGTCCGGCGCCGACCAAGCGACCCACGCGCGGCCCGCTGGTGTACTTCCACGGCTGCGCCGGCGGGTTCTTCGAGGTGGAGGCGTCCCGGCACGCGATCCAGGTGCTCGAGCACCTCGGCTACGAGGTGCTGGTGCCGAGGCAGGGCTGCTGCGGGCTGGCGGAGCAGAGCAACGGGCTGTTCGAGTCGGCCACGAAGTCCGTCCGGCGGCTGGTCGGGCAGCTGCGCTCGGCCGGCACCGACCTCACGATCGTGTCGACGTCGGGGTCGTGCACCGGCATGTTGAAGCACGAGGCGCACGAGATCCTGGGCGTCGACGACGCCGACCTGGCCGACGTCGGGACGCGCATCCGCGAGATCTCCGAGTTCCTGCTCGAGCTGCACGACGCCGGCGAGCTGCCGGTCGAGCAGTTCGGACGCATCGACGAGACGATCCCGTACCACGCGCCCTGCCAGCTCAGGAGCCAGGGCATGGGGACGCCCGCCGTCGACGTGCTGCGGCTCATCCCGGGCCTCACGGTGGTCGACAGCCAGGCCACCTGCTGCGGCATCGCGGGCACCTACGGCCTGAAGAAGGAGAAGTACGAGATCGCGCAGGCCGTCGGCAAGCCGCTGTTCGACATGGTGCGGGCCACTTAACGACCACCTGGCGGCCTGCGACACCGAGACGTGCCGCTGGCAGATCCAGAAGTCGACCGGGGGCCACACGGTGCACCCGATCACCCTGGTGCACCGGGCGCTGGGGCTGGCGGGCTGAGGTCAGCCGCGGGCCCGCCACCGGGCCAGCAGGTCCATGAACACCACGGCCATCGCCGCGCCGGCGCCGAAGGCCACCGCGAACAGGCCCGCCTCGGCTCCCTCGCCGCCGATGACGAGCGACACGATGACCGCGACGAGGACGATCGCCAGCGCCCCCAGGCGGAGCCGGTCGAGGCGGACGTGCTCCTTCGTCCCGGTCAGGTCGCGCACGGCGGCGATGACCGGCCCGGCCAGGAACGCCAGGGTGGCGAGGGCGACGACGACGCCGAGGTCCCAGGGCCCCATCTCCTCGCGGGGGTAGAACGCCGGCACGAAGCGCCACAGCGAGAACAGCCCGAAGAACGCCGCGCCGACGACCGGGCCGGCGACCACCGCCCCCACGATGCCGCCCAGCACGATCGCGCCGCTCAGCGAGCGGCCGTGGACCTGCCACGCGATGATCGGGGCCGCGAGGAACGACGCGGCGATGAACGCCAGACCCATGCCCTCGAGCCAGACCGGCGCCGTCATGGGGTCGGGGTTCCCGCCCGAGACCAGCAGGACCAAGAGCTCCTGGAGCCCGAACCCCACGAGCGTGATCACCCCCGAGAACAGAAACGCGTCCGCAGCCAGGTGATAGCGATCGCGGCCGGCCACTGCGGGCCGCTGCAAGGTTCCAGACATCTCCGAACACCTCCGGGCAACCGTCGACCCGGGCGGTCCGCCCGCATCCAGTCTACTCCCGGCGGCGGGTTTCGCACCAGAGCGCACGTCTGTGCGTATCAGATCCGTATGGATCCCGTCTCTTCTTCGTAGTCGCGCCCTGATCGCGCCGGACGGCATCTCTAGCGTGCTGGATGGAGAGGTTTCTCCGGTCGTCGTCGACCGGAGCGGCCAGTTGGTGTGTCCACAGAACCCCGGGGGGAAACCATGAACCAGCGTTCGCGTCGCGGAGACCGCGTTCTTCGCACCATGACCGACAGTCGGGGCCCACGTCGCCTGCTGACGGCCCTTGTCGCGTTCGCGATGACGTTCTCCCTGACGATGCTGCCCGGGGCTGTGCAATTCGCCCACGCCCTGGAGATCGTCTGGGGCTACAACGTCGTCGACGACGGCGGCTCGAACGACCCGAACGGCGACGGTCAGAACGACCTGACCCGGCTGATGGGGGACGAGTCGGCGACCGCGACCTTCCCGATCGGGTGGTCGTGGGACCAGCCCACGACGATCAAGGGCGGGAACGCGTCCAACGCGTGTGCCCTGTTCGACACGGACGCCGACGGCAACGTCAACTACGCGTTCTGCGTCGAGGTGAGCTACACGACCGAGCGGGGCTACTTCATCACCGACTCGGGCACCGGCGCCGACTCGGTGAAGGACTTCCCGGCCGCCTTATCGCGCAGGTCGTGTTGCGGTGGCTCGTCCAGCGCGGGGTGGTGGCGATCCCGAAGTCGGTCCGCCGCGAGCGGATGGTCGAGAACCTCGCCGTCTTCGACTTCGACCTATCGGACGCCGACGTCGCGGCCATCGCGGCTCTTGACACGGGGGCGTCCGTCTTCTTCGATCATCGAGATCCGGCCATGGTGGAATGGATCGGCAACCGCAAGCTGAACGACTAACGAGAGGACACCGCATGGACAAGCGCTTCCTCGGACGCTCCAGCCTTGAGGTTTCGGACATCGGCTTCGGCTGCATGTCGCTGCACACCCTCGAGGACGCCCGCGCGGTCATCGGCGCCGCCCTGGACGCCGGCGTCACCTTCTTCGACACGGCGGAGGTCTACGACGCGCACGCCAACGAGACGTTCGTCGGCGAGGTGTTGGAGCCCTTCAAGGGTCACGTGCAGATCGCGACCAAGTTCGGCTTCAACGTGAACAACGGGTTGGAGGGGCTGAACTCGCGTCCGGAACGCATCCGTGAGGTCGTCGACGGGTCCCTCGGACGCCTCCGCGTCGAGCGTCTGGACCTGCTGTACCAGCACCGCCTCGATCCGGACGTCCCCATCGAGGAGACCGCCGGGGCCGTCGCCGAGCTGATCGCGGCGGGCAAGGTCGGCGGCTTCGGCATGTGCGAGGTCGGCGTCGACGCCATTCGGCGGGGGCACGCCGTCCAGCCGCTGACGGCCCTGCAGTCGGAGTACTCGCTGTGGTGGCGCGAGGCCGAGAACGAGATCCTGCCCACGCTCGAGGAGTTGGGCATCGGGCTCGTCCCGTTCAGCCCGCTCGGCAAGGGCTTCCTGACGGGCGCGATCACGTCCGCCGCCGACGTGGCCGGCAAGCACGTCTCGATGTTCCCCCGCTTCAACGACGAGACCTTGACCGCGCACGCGGCCCTGGTGGACGCCGTCAAGGCCATCGCCGCACAGCACGGCTGCACCCCCGGCCAGGTCGCCCTCGCCTGGATCATCACGACCCGTCCGTACGCGGCACCGATCCCCGGCACGAGCAAGGCCGAACGGGCGAGGGAGAACGCCGGTGCGGCGTCCGTGCGGTTGACCGCAGACGACGTCACCGAGCTGAACGAGGTCTCGGCGCGCTGCCAGGTGGATCCGCTCCGCTACCCCGACGACATGCAGAAGATGATCAACCGGTAGCTGAGAGCTCACCCAGCCGAACTCCCGACTGGGTGCTTAAGCTCCCGGGTAACCGCAACAACCAGCACCCAGTCACCCCTGCCGAGGCTAGGTAGACGTGGGAGCTGATTTGCGTGCCACGATGAGCCTGGGCGTCAGCGGCGTCCAGTCGAGGCAACCTGCAGTCATGACTGGACGAACCTCGAACGGTGCGACGCTGACGCCCGCTCGGTCGTCGACGAAGCCCCGGCCCCTGGGTCGAGTGCTCGCAACCAGGGCGTACCGTGTGCGACCCAGAAACCAACTCGGGGAGCCGGACCGGCGTCCGACTCCCCTGCTGGCACCAAGGCTCACCGGACGGGCGGCGTCCCCTCGGCGTTCGACAGCACACCGTCGATCATCACGGACGCTCCGCCGGGCAGCTCCGAGACGCCGACGACGCGGCGCGCGGGCACGCCTCCCGGGAAGAACTCGGCGTAGGCGCGGTTGACCGCTTCGAGGTCGGCGAGGTCCGTGAGGTAGAGGTTCACCTTGACCACGTCGGCCAGCGAGTGGCCGATGCTCTCGACAACGGCCTCGAGGTAGGTCAAGCACTGTGCGGCCTGCGCCTCGGCTCCGCCCTCGACGAGCGAGCCGGCGACGTCCATGGGCAGCTGAGCCGACAGGTTGTTGTAGTGCGAGAACGCGACCGTCTGGGTCGACAGCGCCGACCGCGGGGCGGCGTCGGTGTTGTTCGGGCGGATGACGAGGCCGTGGCGGTCCTCGACGGCCTGCGGGGGCGTCCCGTCGCCGTGCGACACGACGGCCTCGACCTGCACGGACGCTCCACGCGGCAGCCAGGACGCCGGCACGACCGTCCGCGCGGGAACGTAGCCGACGGTCCGGGCGATGCCCGAGTCGGGGAAGAACGTCGAGTAGACCTCGTCGACGGCCCCGGTGTCCGCCAGGTCGGTCAGGAAGATGTTGACCTTGACGATGTCGTCGAACGGCACGTCGATCGCTTCCAGGATCGACTTCACGTTGCGCAGGCACTGACGAGCCTGATCCTGGACGCCGCCGGCGACGAGCTCGCCCGTGGCCGGGTTGATCGGCAACTGGGCGGTGATGTTGTTGTAGTGAGAGAACGCGACCGTCTGGGTCGACGAGTCGCTCAGCGGGGCGGTCGCCGTGTTGTGCGCGACCTTGACCAGGTCGTTCGCCTGCGGCGCGTTCGGGATCGTCCCGAGCCCGTAGCTGACCAGCGCCTCAATCTGCACGGACGCCCCGAGCGGCAGCGCCGCCACGCCCACGACCGTGCGAGTGGGCAGGTAGTCGGTGAAGAAGCCGCGGTAGACGGCGTCGATGGCGTCGGCGTCCGAGCCATCGGTCAGGAAGATCGTGACGCGGATCACGTTGTCGAGGCTCTGCCCGATGCCGTCCAGGATCGCGGCGATGTTCGTCAGGCACTGGGACGCCTGCGCGGCGGCGTCGCCGTCGACCAGCTTGCCGGTGGCGGGGTCGATCGGCAGCTGGGCCGACAGGTGGTTGTAGTGCGAGAACGCCACGGTCTGCGAGCACGGGCCGAGGGCCAGTCCGCTGACGGGGTTGCGCGACAACACGGCGTTGTAGTTGCTCATTGCGGGTACTCCTGGTTGTTCGTTGCGACATGGGCGCCGCCAGAGCCGAGGCTCGGGCGCCTGACCGTGAGGCAGTCGATGGCTCACGATCCCCGGCGGGGGCACTCACCGCCGAACAGGCATGGCCAGCTTGCCATAATGTCTCGCATACTTTCTAGGAAGTAGCGCAACTTCGCCCATACTTTGATCGGGCACGATCCGGGTCCAGCCGCCCCAGCGCTACAGTCTCGCCATGACCCCCGAAGACCGCCTCGCCGCCGAGGAGCGGGCGCGGGTCATCATCGATCGCCAGCTCCGCGACGCCGGCTGGCAGGTGCAGTCGTTGAAGCAGCTCAGCTTGGCCGCCGGCCAGGGCATCGCGGTGCGCGAAACGACGATGAAGAGCGGCCACGGTCGCGCCGACTACCTGCTGTACCTCGACACGCGCGTCGTCGGGGTCATCGAAGCGAAGCCCCAGGGCACGGCGCTGGCCGGTGTCGAATGGCAGTCGGCGATGTATGCAGCCGGTCTGCGTCCCGAGGCGCTTCGCCGGGCTCGCCTGTGCGATGGACGCCTCCCGTTCGTCTTCGAGGCGTCCGGCAGCGAGACCTGGTTCACGAACGGCTTCGATCCGGACGCCCGCGCTCGCCGACTGTTCAGCTTCCCGCGTCCCGAGACGCTAGCGCGCCTTCTTCGGGACGCCGACGCGGACCCTGCTCGACCGACCTGGCGTGCGAAGGTGCAGGCGCTACCGCCGCTCGACACCACGAGCCTCCGGCCAGCGCAGATCGAGGCCATCGCCGGCGTTGAGCGGTCGCTACGCGAGCAGCGCTTCGATCGCTCGCTCATCCAGATGGCGACGGGGGCGGGCAAGACCTTCACGGCGGTCACCCAGTGCTACCGGTTGCTCGCGCACGGGGGCTTCAAGCGCGTCCTTTTCCTGGTCGACCGCAACAACCTGGGCAAGCAGACGGCGTCCGAGTTCGGCAACTACCGCGTCCCAGGCGACGGACGCCGCTTCAGCGAGATCTACCCGGTGGCGACCCTGACGTCGGCCGGGATGCTGGAGTCGTCCTCGGTGGTCATCTCGACGATTCAGCGCGTCTATTCGGTGCTCAAGGGGCAGACCGTGACGGACGCCGACGACGAGGCCCTCGACTCCTTCACCCCGGACGCCCCCGTCACGGTCGAGTATTCCCAGGCTCTTGCCCCGGACGCCTTCGACCTCGTCATCGTCGACGAGGCCCATCGCTCGATCTACGGCGTCTGGCGCGGCGTCCTCGAGTACTTCGACGCGCACGTGATCGGCCTGACGGCGACGCCGGGCAAGCAGACGTTCGCGTTCTTCCGGCAGAACCTGGTGTCGGAGTACACCTACCCGCAGTCCGTGGCCGACCGCGTCAACGTCGACTTCGACATCTACCGCATCAAGACCGAGATCTCGGAGCAGGGCGCGTCCATCGAGGCCGGCACCATCGTGCCGAAGCTCGACCGTCGCACCCGCCAGCAGCGCCTCGAAGCGCTGGACGAGGACGTCGATTACGGCAAGTCCGACCTCGACCGCGCCGTCACGTCGGTGAGCCAGATCCGGCTGGTCCTGCAGACCTTCCGCGACCGCCTGTTCACCGAGATCTTCCCGGGCCGCTCCGAGGTGCCGAAGACGCTGGTCTTCGCCAAGGACGACGCACACGCCGAGACGATCGTCCGCATGGTGCGTGAGGTCTTCGGCAAGGGCAACGACTTCGCCACGAAGATCACGTACCAGAACAAGGACGCCGAGGCGCACCTCACCGCCTTCCGCACCTCCCCCACCCTGCGCATCGCCGTGACCGTGGACATGATCGCCACCGGCACCGACGTGAAGCCGCTGGAGTGCGTGTTCTTCCTGCGCGACGTGCGCAGCGCCCAGTACTTCGAGCAGATGAAGGGCCGCGGCGCGCGCACCATCGACGCCGCGACGTTCGCGTCCGTGACCCCGGACGCGCTGGCCAAGACCCGCTTCGTCCTCGTGGACGCCGTCGGAGTCACCGAGCACGACTTCGTCGAGCCGCCGCTCAACCGGGTCAAGGGGGTGTCGCTGGAGTCCCTGCTCAAGAAGGCCGCCTTGTTCGAGTTGGACGCCGACGAGGCCGCCACGCTGGCGTCCCGGCTTGCGGCCCTGGAGTTGGATCTCACCGTCGCCGAGCGTGCCGAGTTGGACGAGGTCGCCGGACGCCCCTTGCGCGGCATCGTCCGGGGGCTGGTGGACGCCGTCGATCCGGACGCCCAGGCGAAGGCCGCGGCGGGGGCGTCCGATCCCCAGGCGGCGATCGAGGCCCTGCTGGAGGCTGCGGTCGCGCCGCTGGCGTCCAACCCGGACCTGCGCGCGCGAATCCTGGAGTTGCGCCGATCCCACGACCGGATCATCGATGAGGTGAACGTCGACCGCTTGGTCGATGCGCACGGCGTGGTGGATCCGGGGCGGGCGAAGTCGATCGTCGAGTCGTGGCGCGCCTATCTGCACGAGCACCGCGACGAGATCTCGGCGATCGCCGTGATCGACGAGGCGCGGCGGCTGCGGGGTACGGCCAAGGTGTCGTTCCCGCAGGTGCAGGAGTTGGCCGACCGCATCGCGCGTCCGCCGCGTAACTGGACGCCGGACCTGGTCTGGGCCGCCTACGAGGCCGTGGACGCCGGCAAGGTGCGTCCGTCAACGCGGCACACGCTGACGGACCTGGTGTCGCTGCTGCGCTACACCCTCGGCCTGGACTCCGAGCTCGTGCCCTACGCCGAGACGGTTCGGACGCGGTACGCCGGCTGGCTCGCGGGCCAAGAGCAGTCCGGACGCCGCTTCACCGTCGACCAGCGCTGGTGGCTGGACAACATCGTCGAGGTCATCACCGTCTCCGCTGGGATCGCGCCGGAGGACTTAGACGGCACCCCGTTCAGCGACCGAGGCGGCGTGGACGGCGCGGTGCGCGAGCTGGGTCCGGACACTGAAAGCATCCTGGACGCCCTGAACCGGGAGTTGACCGCTTGAGGACCCCGCCCGGTTGGACGCGAGTTGCCTTAGGCAAAGTCACGGCTTCGCCAAAGAAGTCGGACCCAGCCGGCCTGGACCGGGCGCTGATTCAGTATGTCGATATCGGAGCACTCGACGGACCGTCTGGAACCATCGGGTCCGGGCAAGTGATTAGGGCTGAGGAGGCGCCGAGCCGCTGTCGCCAGGTTCTTGAGCCTGGGGACACTCTGTATTCGACTGTGCGCCCCTATCTGCGCAAGATGGCTCGCGTTGGGCCGGGGTTGCGGGGCGAGTATGCATCGACCGGGTTTTGCGTCCTCAGGCCAAACGCGGACCTCGACCCGGACTTCCTCTATCGATACGTCGAATCACAGGCGTTCGAGGACCAGGTCTTGCCGCTACAAAAGGGCGTGAGTTACCCGGCGGTACTTGATCGGGAGGTCCGCAGCTGTCAGATCGCATTTCCGGGGCTGACAGAGCAGCGCCGGATCGTCGAGATCATCGAGGACCACTTCTCCCGCCTCGACGCGGCCGAGCGCAGTATTGCTGCTGGGCTCGAGAAGGTGGAGGCGATGGTTGCCGTCGCCTTGGCCGCTGCGGGCACCGGGCCCATGACGCCGTTGACACAGACGGCTGACATTCAGGGTGGCATCCAGAAGACCCCGGCACGTGCTCCGCGGGAGCACCCCAGGCCCTTCCTCCGTGTGGCCAACGTCACAGCTGAGGGGCTCAATCTCGACGAGATTCACTACGTGGAGGCGAGCGACGACGAGGTCGCTCGCTTGAGCCTCCGTGCGGGCGATCTGCTCGTCGTCGAGGGAAATGGCAGCCCGAGTCAGATCGGCAGGGCAGCCGTTTGGGACGGCTCAATTGAAGGCTGCTTGCACCAGAACCATCTGATCCGCGTTCGGCCCCGCGAGGGGCTACTCCCTGAGTACCTCGAGATCGTCTGGAACTCCCCCATCGCTAGGCGGAGGCTGAGTCAGGTGGCTAGTTCGAGTAGCGGCCTGCACACCCTGAGCGTCCGAAAACTCAGCCAACTCAGCTTCCCCGTTCCGTCTGTCGCGGACCAGAGCGCCGTGGTCTCGTATATCCAAGAGCTGCGCCAGCAGAGCCGAAGACTAACCAACGAACTCCTTCGAGCGAGAACCCGTTCGACCTCCCTGCGCCGCGCCATCCTGGCGGCGGCGTTCTCGGGACGACTCACGGGGTCGGCGTCCGACGCAGACCGCATCGAAGAGCTGGCGAGCGCCGCACCTCCTGGGGCCGACTGACGCCGGCGTGTCCACAGGGTGGGCAATCCAGTTTGGCCACTCGCCACCCCAGGCGGTAGATTCATCTGTGACATCTGCGGCATCTGCATCAATCGGTGGTGCGCCTGGCGGATGCGAAAGAAGTTGAGATGCCTGCCCTGATTGAAGTCCGTTCTTCTGTCGTCCCCGCAGACGACCTCAAGGAGCTGTCGTCGTTTGCTTCCGGTCTGAACGAAGGCGAGTTGCGCGACTTGCTGCTGGCTCTGACCGAGTCCTTGAGTGCTGGTTTTGACTTCACGTTGCTCGATTCGTCCACCGAGCTGACCCCACAGCAAGCTGCCAGCCGATTGAAGATGAGCCGCACGCACTTGTACAAGCTGCTCGAGTCCGGAGAGATCCCGTCGCATCGTGTCGGCCGAGACCGCCGCATCACCGGCCCTGATCTCGTCAACTTCGAACGCCGTCGCCAAGCCGAGCGTCGCGCTCTCGCGGAGCGCTTCGCCCGTGCGAACCAGATCGAGCGCGAAGCGATAGACGAACTCGCAGACGAGCTGTAGCGGAGCCGTCGTACCGCCACTGTCGGGGCGGTAAGGAATGATGTCTACGTGCAGCACGACCCGCGGGCTCGACCCACCCTGGCGGTCCTCGTCGACCTCAAGAACGGGTGGTCGAGCCCGTGGCCACGCCGCCTCATCGAAACAGCTGACTGGAACTCACTCAGGCCCCTCGCGGAGCTTCCCCATCCCATCCTCCAGAAGGCGCGCGAAATCCTGGGTTCCGAGCCGGTCAACGACCACCCCCGAGGTCTGATCGACTGCTCTGGCGAACTGCGGCTCGCTGAGGTCCGCAGCTCGCAGTGGCGCGCGGGTATCTGGACCGACCCTGACGGGGTCCGATGGGTCGTCGCCACTGGCCTCGCGAAAGGTGGTCACGAGGATGGGGATGACTTCTACCAAGCCCTCGCCGCCCGCTGCGCCACAGTGGAGGGCCGAGATCAGCTCAAACCACGAGACATCGATGCTCGAATCCTCAAGACGGAAACAGCGGCCAACATGCTCACGCGGTGGCAACTCGCCATTCAACGCGAGTGTCTTGAATCGCTCAGGGACTGCCCAGCAGGTGCCACCCGACAGCGGCCTCTCCCCGACCCCGTCACGGGCAAGCCGCCCATCGCGGTCCTGCGGCTGACCTACGAGATCGAGGATGGGCTTGATTGCTTCCTCGTCGAATTCCTGGAGTGTCGCCGTCTAGGCAGCCGGCTCCACCACCAGCTAGAACGGCGGGTCTTGACCAGCATCGCGCCGCCTGCCCCGGACTGGGACGTTGCAGGTGGCATTTACTCCGCCATGGAGGGATCTGGGCACAGAAGTGCCCAGATCGAACGATTGACGTCTGTAGACGCGCGGGGCGAGCTCTTGACCACCGAATACGGCCAGATGGCCCATTACGCCCACCAACGCCACATCGGAGGTTCGCTCGTTGACGGCGAGGCCATCAGAGCTTTGTGTGGCGTGTTCTTCGTCGCAACTCGAAACCCCGACGCGTTCCCCGAATGCCCTGCATGCCTCACCGCCTACCAGGAACTCCGATGACTGACCCCCGACGCCTCGTCGACAAGCTGTGGGCCTACTGCGACGTCCTGCGCGACGACGGCGTCGGCGTCCTCGAATACACCGAGCAGCTCACGTACCTGCTGTTCCTCAAGATGGCGCACGAGCGAGCCACCCGCTCGCTGGCACCCGAACGCATCCTGCCCGCCCAGTACGACTGGCAACGCCTCGTGGACGCCTCCGGCATCGAGCTGGAGCGCCGCTACACCGAGATGCTCGTCGGACTCGCCCGCGAAGACGGCGTCGTCGGCACCATCTTCCGCAAGTCGCAGAACCGCATCCAGGATCCGGCGAAGCTGCAGCGGCTCGTCCACGACCTGATCGGCAAGGAGCACTGGTCGGCGTCCGGCACCGACATCACCGGGGACGCCTACGAGTCGCTGCTCTCCAAAGGCGCCTCCGACAAGGGCTCGGGCGCCGGGCAGTACTTCACGCCCCGGGCGCTGATCCAAGGCATCGTCGACGTCATCAACCCCACGGTCGACGACACCGTCGTCGACCCCGCCTGCGGCACCGGGGGTTTCCTGCTCGTGGCCCACGAGCACGCGGGCCGCGCGGCGGCGTCCATGACCCCGACCCAACGCACCAAGCTGCGCGACGACCTCGTCTACGGCTACGAGCTGGTCGACGGCACCGCCCGGCTGGCCGCGATGAACCTGCTGCTGCACGGCATCGGCACGGCGTCCGGCGATGCCCTGATCGACGTGCGCGACTCGCTCGTGGCAGACCCGGGACGCCGCTGGTCGGTGGTGCTGTCGAACCCGCCGTTCGGCCGCAAGTCGTCGGTCACCACCATCGGGGCGGACGGACGCGAGTCCCGCGAGGACTCGGCGATCGAGCGCCAGGACTTCGCGGCGTCCACGTCGAACAAGCAGCTCAACTTCCTGCAGCACATCATGACGATCCTGGGCGTCGACGGCCGCGCGGCCGTCGTGCTGCCCGACAACGTGCTGTTTGAGGGCGGCGCCGGCGAGACCATCCGACGCAAGCTGCTCACCGAGTACGACCTGCACACCATGCTGCGCCTGCCGACCGGCCTGTTCTACGCCCAGGGCGTCAAGGCCAACGTGCTGTTCTTCGACAAGCGTCGGGCGCGTCCCGGGCAGCCCTGGACCGACAAGCTCTGGATCTACGACCTGCGCACCAACAAGCACTTCACCCTCAAGCAGAACCCGCTGCGCCGCTCGGATCTGGACGACTTCGCCGCCTGCTACGGCACCGGTTCGCGGCTGAACCGGGTGGAGTCCGAGCGGTTCAAGGGCTTCGACCTGAGTGAGTTGCTGGCTCGCGACAAGGTCAACCTCGACATCACCTGGCTCAAGGACGACTCCCTCACCGACCTCGACAACCTGCCGTCCCCCGACGTCATCGCCCGCGAGATCGTCGAGGACCTCACCGCCGCGCTGGCCGAGTTCGAGGCCGTCGCCGCCGCTCTTGAGGCCCAGCTGGGGGCGGCGTCCGACTAGACCACCCGGAACGCCATCGACCCCGCCAGCGCACGCGGCCACAGGGCCGCCTCGGGACGCACGTCCGGACCGCACGAGCGCGAGCCGAGGCCGTGCTGGGCGATGTCGACGTAGAGATGCGTGGCCGTCGGCGCCGACAGCTCGTGCTGGTGAGACGCAGCCGCCCACTGCTCGGCCGAGTGCCGAGCGACGGCGAACCCCGGACGCCCGTCGGAACCATCGTCCGTTGTCACCACGAACTCCGGCAGCCCCCCTCCGGTCAAGACCAGCTCGCGCAGCTCCGCCCGATGCCCCGTCTCCTGCGGCACGGCGTACGGCACGGTCAGCTCGTCGATCGGCGCCGAGAACCGCCCGACCCGAGCCGCAACCCGACTGTCGGCGTAGTTCTCGCCCGGACCCGTCCCGAACCAGGACGCCTCCTCGTACCCGGCCGGCAACACCAGGTGGACGCCGACGCGCGGCCACGTAACCGTCCAGCCGTCCGACGGCTCCACGGCCACCTCGAGCCGCAGCTCGCCATCCACCCAGGACCACCGCTGCGTCACATCCGCGTAGACGGACGCCTGCGCCGCCGCCAGCCGCGAGACCACGACCAAGCCGGACGCCGAAACGTCCAGGCTCAAGACGCGCGTCGTCAGCCGATCCAGCCCCACGGACCGCCAGCGCTCGGCGGACGACGGTCCCGGGACGCCGAAGCCGCCGGTCGTCGCCGGGTCGCCCAGCTCGTAGGAGCCCATCGTCGCCAGCGAGTCGTTCTCGGTCGGCGCGCGCCACAGGGTCACGCCGCCGCCCGTCACGTCCAGCCCGCCCACCGACACCAGAGCGCCGCGTCGGTCGAACCGGGCGTCGCCCAGCGTGTACCCGTCACCCTCGGCGACGGCCGCCGAAGACCCAGTCGGACGCCTCCGCGCCACCTCGGCCAGCTTCCGCTGGCCCGTCGAGACCACGTGCCCGGCGGACGCCCACGGCGTCGCCTCCCGCAGCGCGGCCGTCACGGTCAGCCAGTGCTCGCCCTCGGCGTCCAAGGCTAGCTCCGGCAGCGCGACCGACGCCGACGCCCCCGGCTCGATCGCCGGCACCTGAAACACCCCGCGCGCGACCGCGACCCCGTCCACCTCGTGCACCCACGCGAAGACCAGGTCGGCGGTCGAGCTGTCATGGCGCAGGTTCGTGACCGTCAGTTCGTCCCCGACTGCCAGCTTGATCGGCGTCACCACCGCCGCGTACTCGGCGAGCATCGGCGTGGGCGTCCCGTCGGCGAGCACCATGCCGTCGCACACGAACGAGCCGTCGTGGAACACCTCGCCGAAGTCGCCGCCGTAGCCGTAGAACGGCGTCCCGTCGGGCGTCCGGGTCAAGAGCCCGTGGTCGCGCCACTCCCAGACGAAGCCGCCGTGGAACGCCGGATTCGTGTCGAACAGGGCCTCATAAGCGGCGATGCCGCCGGCACCATTCCCCATCGCATGCACGTATTCACATTCGATGATCGGACGCCCCGGCCGCGCCTCGGTGAGCCGGACCAACTCCTCCAGCGGCGCGTACATGCGCGACACCAGGTCGACGTGCTCGTCGCTGTGGTCGCCTTCGTAGTGAATCGGACGCCCCGGGTCGCGTTCCCGAATCCACGCGGCCATCGCGGCCAGGTTCTCCCCCGCCCCCGACTCGTTGCCCAGCGACCACGCCACGACGCACGGATGGTTCTTGTCTCGCTCGACCATGCGTCGGGCGCGATCCAGGTAGACCTCGCGCCACTGGGGGTCGTCAGACGGGTTGCCCGCCCAGTCCACGTGAACGAATCCGTGCGTCTCGATGTCGCACTCGTCCATGACCCAGAAGCCGAGCTCGTCGGCCAGGTCCAGCAGGCCCGGATGCGGCGGGTAGTGGCTGGTCCGGATGGCGTTCAGGTTCGACCGCTTCATCAGCAGCATCGCCTCGCGGACCAACGCCTCGTCGAACACCCGCCCCTCGACCGGGTCGAAGTCATGCCGGTTCACCCCCCGGATCCGCAGGCGGCGTCCGTTCACCAGCCAGGCGTCCCCGACCACCTCGACGCGCCGGAAGCCCGCGTTCACCGCCACCGACTCCACAGCGTTCGAGACGTCGAGGCGGTAGAGCCGTGGCACGTCCGCACCCCACGGCTCCACCACCCCGACCTCGACCGACGCCCTCGCGTGGTTCAGCGTCAGGTCAAGCTCCAGTTCGGCGCAGCGCACCCGCACCGGGAAGGCCGCGTCGTCGGCGGTCACCTCGATCGTGAGGACGCCTACGCCCGTCTCGGGATCCCGGTCAGCCTGCACCCAGAGATCGTCCAGGCCGGCATCCGGACGCCTCAGCAGCGTCACCGACCGGAAGAGTCCGGGCAGCCACCACTGGTCCTGGTCCTCGACGTAGCTCATCGCGGACCACTGGCTCACCCGCACGACCAGCACGTTCTCGCCAGCGCGAACCAGCCCCGTCACGTCCAGTTCGTTGCGCAGCCGGCTGCCGCGCAGCACCCCGATCTCGACGCCGTTCAGCCAGACCCGGCCGATCGACTCCAGGCCGTCGAACCGCAGCCAGAGGCGTCCGGACTCGACCCACTCAGCAGGAACCGAGAACCTGCGCCGGTGGTCGCCGGTCGGGTTGGCGTCCGGGACGAACGGCGGATCGAGCGGGAACGGGTAGTTGACATTCGTGTAAATCGGACGCCCCCAGGCGCCGTCGCCCCGAAGCACCCAGTGCGACGGAACGTCGATGACGTCCCAGTCCGAGTCATCAAAACCAACCTCGGACGCCGCGGCGTCGGCCTCGTCAACGCCCGGGTAGAGCCGGAAGCGCCAGTCCCCATCGAGGCTCAGCGCGGCGGAGTCAGCCGCGAGGTCCGCGCGCGGCGCTACGAGGCGTCCGGACGAGGGGGCGACGTCGGTGACGTAGCGGGCGTCGGGGTGCAACGGCATGGCGACTCACTCTAGTCTTGGACGGGCAGACCGATGATGGCAGGGCTCCCCCGCCGCCGGGGCAGTAGGCCGACGGCGGGGCGAGCCTTGCGGAACACCGATCGATGAGGTCATCCGCTGGCTGAGCTTCTCGAAGCCCCTACAAGTGCGGCTCAGCCAGGCTCAGCCAGCGGTCAATCAGTGCTTCCTAGCCCTTCGTGGCGCCGAGGGTGAGCCCGGAGACGAAGTGCTTCTGCAGCAGGAAGTAGATGATGATCGTCGGCAAGGCCACGATCACCGATCCCGCTGCGACCAGGTTGTTGTCGGTGAAGAACGACCCCGACAGGTTGGTCAGCGAGCTCGTGACGGGGAACATGTCGCCGTTTTGCAGCAGCACGGTCGCCCAGAAGAACTCGTTGTAGATCCACGTGACTTCCAGCGTCGCCAGGGCGGCGAGCGACGGACGGCACAGCGGCAGCGTCAGCTTCCAGAACTGCTGCCAGATGGACGCCCCGTCGACCATCGCCGACTCGTAAATCTCCTTCGGCAGGGCCTTCATGTAGTTCGACAGGACGAACGTGCAGAACCCCACCTGGAAGCCCACGTTGACGGCGATCACTCCCCAGTACGAGTTGAGCAGCGTGCCGGACTCGCTGAGCCAGAACGGCACCTCGAACTTCTGGAACATCTTGAACACCGGGATCAGCAGCGACTGCGGCGGCAGCAGGTTGCCAGCGGTGAAGGCCGCCAGCATCACGATGTTGAAGGTCCAGTTGAAGCGGGCGATCACGAACGCGACCATCGACGCCAGGAACAGCGTCAAGATCACGGCCGGGATCGTGATGATCGCCGAGTTCAGGAACTTGCGGCTGAAGTCGCCGACGTCCCAGGCGTGCAGGTAGTTGGCGAAGGTCCAGCCACCGAAGCTCAGGTAGCCGTTCTTGGCCGTGTACTGGTAGTCGCGCAGCGACGCCATGACGGCGTAGACCATCGGCACCATCCACAGCGCCGTCAGCGTGGCCAGGAACGCGTGGGTGGCGATGCGCCCCTTCGTCCAGGGCCGCTTACTTGCGTTCTTGATGAGATCGGACGCCGTCGGCGCCGCTGTCGCGGTGCTCATCGGTCCTCCTTCAAGACGATGCGGAGATAGATGATGATGAAGATCGTCGAGAAGACGAGCATGATCGTCGCCAGTGCCGAGCCGAACCCGATCCGTTGCGCCTCGCCGACGATGTTGCGGGTCACCTCTGTCGCGAGCAACTCGAGCCCGTTGCGTCCTCGGTTGATCACCCACACCAGGTCGAAGGCGCGCAGCGAGTCGATGAACGTGATGACGAGCACCACGACGTTGATCGGGAACATCACGGGGAAGACGACGTGGAAGAACGTCTTCGGCTCGGACGCCCCGTCGATCTTGGCCGCTTCCTTCAGCGACGGATCGACGCCCTTCAAGCCGGCCAAGTAGAGCAACATGACGTAGCCCATGTGCCGCCACGACGTGGCGATGAGGGCCGACCAGATGTTGATCTTCGGATCGCCGTACCAGTCGATCTGCGTGCCGAACAGCAGGTTCAACAAGCCCTGGTCGCGGCTGAACATCAGCTGCCAGACGAAGCCGATCAGGGCCATCGAGAGCACGACCGGGATGTAGAGGGCGGTCTGGTAGAAGCGGGTGTGCGAGACCTCGCGGTCGAGCAGGACGGCCACGAGGAGCCCGAGCGGCGTCGCGACGCCGAACAGCACGATGAGCCAGATCACGTTGTGCTGGATGGCCGGCCAGAAGGCTGGGTAGATCGTGACGGCGTCCGAGTACCACTTGCTGCCGACGAACTTGGCCTCGGTGAAGGGGCCGAACCCGTCCCAGTCGAAGAACGACATCACGATCGTGGCGAGGGCCGGCAGCCAGACCAGCACTGCGGCGAACGCCGTCGGGATGAGCACCATCAGCGCGACGGTGACTCGGTCACGGGTGGAGAGCCGCATGCGGCGGCTCCCACCCGTGACCCGGGGCTGGGTCGTCGGTGTCATGACGCGAAGATCGACTTCTTCTGCGCCTCGACGTTCTTCAGGATCGTAGCGATGTCGTTCGGGTTCTTGATGAAGCTCTGGATGGCAGGGCCCATCACGGTGGAGGCGAAGTCCGGACGGCTGTCGCGGTCGAGGAACAGCGAGACCTCCGTGGCGTTCTTCAGCAGGTTGAGCATCTTGGTCTGCAGGCCGGTGTACTTGGCCACGTCGGCCTGGCCGCTGATCGCGATGACCGAGGGATCGGCCTGGACGAGGATGTCCTGGGCCTTGGCGCCGCCGAGGAAGCCCAGCCACTTCTTGGCGCCGGCCTCGTTCTTCGGACTCTTTCTCATCATGTAGCCGTCGGTCGGGGCCTCGATCGCGCCGGAGCCGATGTTGGAGTCGATCTCGGGGAACGTGAAGAAGTCGAGGTCGTCCTGCTCGGCGCCCTTGGCGAACTGCTGCGCGGCGAAGGTGCCGAGGTAGTACATGCCCGCCTGGTCCTTCTGGAGCGCCTGCGCGGCCTCCTGCCAGCTACGGCCCAGGGAGTCGGCCTGCAGGTACGGCAGCAGGCCCTTCCAGGTGTCGAACACCTTGACGACCTTGTCGCCGGACCAGTCTTCCTTACCGGACATCAGGCTGATGTGGTAGTCGTAGCCGTTGACGCGCATGTTCAGGATGTCGAACATGCCCATGGCCTCCCAGCCGTCCTTGTCGCAGAACGCGAAGGGGGTCATGTTGGCGGCCTTCATCTTGTCGCCGAGGGCCTTGAGCTCGTCCAAGGTCTTCGGGACGGTGTAGCCGTTCTTGGTGAAGACGGACTTCTTGTAGAGCACGACCCACGGGTAATAGTGGGCCGGCATGACGATCTGCTTGCTGCCGTCCTCGGTCGAGCAGGCCTTCTTCAGCGAGTCCGGGATGCCGGCGGTGGCCTTGTAGACGTCGGAGATGTCGCCGACGAGGCCCTTGTTGGCGAAGAAGCGGGCGCGGTAGCCGGCGAACCAGCCGAAGGTGTCGTCCGGGGAGCCCTGCAGGTAGTTGTTGATGTTCTCCTGGAACGTCGTGTGCGCGACGGTGTTGAACTTCACGTTCGCGCCCGGGTTCGCATCCTGGAAGGCCTTCGCGGCGGCCTCGATGGCGGCCTTCGGCACGGGGTCGGCCTGGTTGTTGCCGAACGTGATGTCGCCGAGCGCGGCGGCAGCGCCGCCACCAGCGGCCGAGCCGGACGCCGCGGGCGTCGAGCCGGACGCGCAGCCGGCGAGGCCGAGCGCACCGGCGGCCAGCGCGCCGCCCAGCAGCGTGCGGCGGGAGAAGCCGGAGATCGGGGAGACAGGGAACCGGGCGAGGTACTCGGCTTCGGTCTGCGGACGTGACATGGCTTGCCTACTTTCGTTGGAGGGACACCGTGGTTGAGGCGGAAGAACGAGATGAAACCGTGGGCCACGGCTCGGGCGCGAAACAGGGGCCACAGGCGTTGGGGCGTCGTCGGCGAGGTCGGCGACGTCTTGTAGGAGCGAGCGTTGGCGAAACGTTACCGGTAACAGTTTCGGGACGGCAAGAGGTTCATCGGACTGAACATGTGTTTCCTGGTGGCGGCCTGGAGAGCCCGCGAACTCAGCCCACGCGGATGCCGCGCCCGGGGCGTCCGGTGGAGATCCGCGGGACCAGCCGGGCGACCGGCAGACCCAGGTCCGGACGCCCACCGACGCCCTGGCGGCTCAGCAGCGCGTGGACGGTGTTGCGGCCCAGCAGCGCGAAGTCGACCGCCATCGTGGTCAGGGGCGGCGAGTAGAACTCGGCGTCGGCGATGCCGTCGTAGCCGGAGATGCTGACGTCGGCCGGCACCCGGACGCCCCGCTCGTGCAGCCAGTAGAGGGCACCGAGGGCGAGCTGATCGCTGGCGGCGACGATGGCGGTCGGGGCGGCGTCCAGCGGGTAGGACGCCATCGCCTCGTAGCCGGACGCCGCACCCCACTCCCCCGTCGTCTCGCCAGTGTTCACCAGGCCGCGGCGGGCCAGCACCTCGCGATAGGCCAGCAGGCGGTTGCGTCCGGCGAGCCAGGTCAACGGGCCGCCGATGTGGAAGAAGCGCTTGTGACCGAGGTCGGCCAAATGCGTGACGACTTGGGCGAACGGGTGGTCCAGGGCCCTCGGGGAGCCGGCGGCCAGCTCCGGCTCGGCCTCGACCACCCACGGCACCTTGAGCCGGTCGAGGTCGAGCCGGGACAGCAGCTTGTCGGACGACGAAATGACGACGACGCCGGCGAGCATGGTCCGGTTCATCATCGACAGCGCCGCATCGATGGACGCCCCGTCCGACGGGTCCAGCCGGACGATGTCAAGGATGTAGCCCTCGGCCCGGGCCGCCTCGGCAGCGCCCGCCAGCACCCGCTACGGCGCCCAGTCGTCGACGTCGAAAACGAACGCGCCGATGCGTCCGGGCTTCTTGGTGGCCAGCGTGCGCGCGATGTCGTTCACCTGGTAGTCGAGGTCGGCGAGGGCCGCGACGACGGCGTCCCGATTCTTCGGACGCAGCGACTCGCCCTTGAGGTAGCGCGAGACGGTCTGGTGGCTGACACCCGCGCGCTCGGCGACGGTGTAGATGGTCGCGTTGCGGGGCTCGTCGCCGGCAGCCATCGTCGCCATCGCGGACGCCTCCTTGTCTCGGCGCATACGTTAGCGCTCACGAAGGAGATCGTCATCGGACGCCTCGGCGGCTGCGGTCGTGCCTGACCCTGGTGGCCGTCTCCTGATCCGGGCGGTCACGAGGCAACCGTCCGGATCCGCACAGGGCCGAAGGTCGACGCCGCGGCCTCGTTCGTCGCCGACCCCGTCCAGGCAGCCGCCTGCAGGCGCGCGCGGAGCAGTGCGGACGGGCCGGACGGGTGTGGTTGACGACCGACTCAGATGCCCGCGTAGCTGTGTAGGCCCGAGACCAGCAGGTTGATGCCGACGAAGTTCCACCAGAACATGGCCACCCCGACGACGCCGAGCCAGGCGGCGCGACGTCCCTTCCAGCCGGCGGTCGCGCGGGCGTGCAGGTAGGCGGCGTAGACGACCCACGTCACCAGGGACCAGGTCTCCTTGGGATCCCAGCCCCAGTAGCGTCCCCACGCGTACTCGGCCCAGATGGACCCGGCGGCGATGGTGAACGTCCACAGCGGGAAGGCGAAGGCGACCGCGCGGTAGGCCACCCGGTCGAGCACCTCGGGCTGAGGCAGGCGGACCACGTAGCCCCGGACGGTGCCGCGCCGCTCGGCTCGCGTCCGCAGCAGGTACAGCACGGACGCGAGTCCGCCGACGTTGAACATCGCCCCGGCCGTGGCCGCCGCGATGATGTGGATCACGAACCACACCGAGTGCAGCGCGGGCACCAGGGGCGCGACCGCGACGTAGAAGACGGTGACCGCGAGCCCCAGACCGACCGACAGCAGCAGCGTCACGGGCAGGCCCAGCCAGCGCATCTTGCCTAGCCACACCAGCACTAGGTACCCGACCACGAGGATCGCCAGCGTCGAGCTCACGAACTCGTACATGTTGCCCCAGGGCGGACGCCCCGCCGCGAGCCCGCGAAGGACCACGCCCGCGACGTGCAGCGCCGCGCCGACCGCGGTCAGTGCCAGCCCCATCCGGCCGAAGCGGTCGACGCGGGTCAGGTCGGCGGCGATGCGATCGCGACGCGCGGCGGTGCCTGCCGTTGAGCTGGTCGCGGATGACGCCGCGGGCGAACCGTCCGTCGTCGACGGCCCCGCGTCGACGCGACGCGCGGACGCCCACTCGGCGGCATGCGCCGTCAAGGCCACCAGGTAGATCACCGTCGCGGTGACCATCGCCAGGGACGAGAAGTAGGCCAAGTTCATTCGGACTCCTCCAACTGCTCCCCCGCCAGCGTTAATTGAGACTTCGTGCCGCGACGACCAGGCGCCGGTTCCCCGCTGACGCCCATCACAGAGACCGACGCCCCCATCGCGTCGGCCAGTCCGGCGACGGCGTCGCCGAGTCCGGCGCGCGACTCGGCCCGGTCCAGCCCGCCGACGTCGACAGACCGGACGCCGTCGGCGTCCGTGACTCTGGCGAAGATCCGCCGGGGTTTGCCGAAGAGCGACAGCATCAGCGCAAGGACGGCGACCCCGATCGAGCCGTAGACGATCGGAAGTCCGGGGGTGGACGAGACCTGCAGCTTCGTCCAGCGCTTCCACGAGTCGAAGGTGATCTTGGACCCGTCCGGCACCGTGTAGCTCGCCCCGACGGCCAGCCGGAAGGATGCCGGCACGGCGCCGTCCATCACCTGGGTGAACTCGGTCTTGTCCAACGAGTAGACGTTCTCGGGGCGTCCGGTCTCGACCTTCGGTGGGGCGGTCCAAACCGTGCCCCACAAGGTCGGATTGTCCGCGTCCGGGAACGTCGACCGCGGACCCACACCGGACGCCGTCGACTGGCTGGGCACGAAGATCGAGTCGAACGCGAGGCGCTGCGGGCGAGCGTCCGGGGCCTTGATGACGCCGAGCGAGGTGAAGTTGCCGTCCTGCGGCAGGAACACGACCGGGCCTGAGTAGGCGACCGCGCCGGACGGGTCCGTCACGGTGACGATCGGCGCGTAGCCGTGGCCGATCAGGTTGACCATCGACGAGCCCAGGATCACCGGCGTGTTCACCTCGAGGATCGTCGGACGCGGCTCCTCGGCGGGGCCGGCGAGGCGTCCGGTGACCTGGAACTGACGTGCCGCCCCGTGCTGGACGCTCCCGCGCTCGAAGCTGACGTCGAACTTGTCGACCCACAGCGTGAACGGCGGCAGGGCGGACGCCTTGAAGAACGCCCCGGCCGCGAAGTCGTCGTACTGGCTGAGGGTGTTGCTGAACGCGGACCCCTCCACCGCGATCACCGACCCCTTGTAGCCGAACAGCGAGCTGACCGCGATGCCCGCCAGCACCCCCAGGATGCTCACATGGAACGCCAGGTTGCCCAGCTCGCGCAGGTAGCCGATCTCGCCGGACAGTTCGTTGCCCTGCCGCCGCACCCGATACCGCCCGGCGACGAGCCAACGCTCGCCGGCGTCCAAAGCGTCGGACGCCGAGAGTCGCGTCGGTCCGGACGCGCGCTCGGCCAGCTTGTCGAGCCGCTTCGGGACGCCGGGCGGCATGGCCCGGACGGCTCGCGCGTAGACGGCGATGCGAGGCACGATGCACCCGACGAGCGACACCAGCAGCAGCAGGTAGATGGACGCGAACCACGGCGAGCCGTACACGTCGAACAGGCCGAGGCGGTCGAAGACGGCGCCGAGTTCGGGGCGCGCGGCGATCCACTCGCGGACCAGCACCGGGTTGTTCGGACGCTGCGGCAGGATCTTGGGTCCGAGCGAGCCAGGCACCGCGGCGATCATCAGCGCGAACAGCAGGACGAGCGCCGTGCGCATGCTGGTGAGCTGGGTCCAGAGGAACCGGAGGAACTCGACCGGCTTCATCGGTGGCGCGTCTGAGGAACGACGCGACCCAGTAACTCCACCCTCGCTGGCTGAGCTTGGTCTGTCCTGAGCTTGTCGAGGGGTCGAAGCCTTCGGGTCCTTGGCTGCCGCCATCAGATCAGAGCCCCGAAGCCGGACGCCCACTGCCGCAGGACGCCCATCATGAGGTCCCACCCCCCGGTGGCAAGCAGCAGCCCGACGGCCACCATCAACGCGCCCCCGACCCGCTGCAGCACGAGGTGGTGCGACTTCACCCAGGTCAACGTGCGCGCGAGGCGTCCGAACGCGAGGCCGAAGGCCAGGAACGGCAGCCCGAGCCCCAGCGCGTAGAACGCGGCCAGGACGGCGCCGCGAGCGGCGGTCGCCTGATCGATCGCGAGGGTCAGCACGACGCCGAGCGCGGGCCCGATGCAGGGCGTCCAGCCGATGCCGAACACCACGCCGAGCAGCGGCGCGGCGGCCACCCCGAATCGTGGCGCGGCCTGCAGCCGCACGGTCGTCCGACCGAGCGGGATGAGGTCGGCGAAGATCAGTCCGAGCACGATCGCGAGCACGCCGGCGACGATGTCGATCGGACGCCGGTACGCGTGCAGCATCGAGCCCAGCCCGCCGAACAGCGCGCCTTGGCTGACGAAGACGGCAGCGAAGCCGAGGACAAACAGGCTGGTGCCAAGCAGGACGCGTCCGCGGCTGCGGTCCGCTTTGCCGGCGACGATGTCGGACGCCGCGAGCCCGGTCGCGTACGACAGGTAGCCCGGCAGCAGCGGCAGGACGCAGGGGCTGAAGAAGGACGCCAGCCCGGCCAGCATCGCGACGGGGATCGCGATGGGCATCGATCCGCCGATGGCGTCCCGGACCCAGCCGGCCAGGTCGAGCGGGGTCATCGACCGGCCGCCGCGTCCTCGACCAGGCCGACGAGCGTGGCCTGGGTGGTTTCGCCGAGGATCCGGGCCGCGATGCGTCCCTGGGGGTCGACGACGATCGTCGTCGGGATCGCGCTGGGCGGCAGCGAGGGGAACAGCAGCAGGAGGCGTCCGTCGGGGTCGAAGACCGACTCGTACGTGGTGCCCGTCTCGCGCACGAGCGCGAGCGCCTGGGCGGTCCCGGTGTCGCGGGTGTTGATGCCGACGAACGTGGCCCGACCGGCGGTCGCCTTGGCGGCGGCGGCCAGGGCGGGCGCCTCCTTGCGGCAGGGTGCGCACCACGAGCCCCAGACGTTGTAGACGATGACGCCCCTCAGGGTCGCCGAGTCGAAGTCGGTGCCGGTGAGGGTCTTGCCGGTGATGTGCGGCGCGGCGACCCGCTGCGCGGGCTCCACGCGCGTCAGGGACGCCTCGTTCACCCCGGACGCCCCACAGCCGGTCAGCCCCAAGGCCAGCATCAGTCCAAGGACAAGTGAGATCGGACCGACCCGACGAACGTCCTTGGCCCGCTCTCGGACCTCTGACCGCGTTAGCAGCACGTTCACCTGCCCAGGTGGGGATGTGCACGTGCTGTTAACGCCGGAGTCAGGGGTGCGGAACGTTCGGCCGGGAAAGAAGCGACGCAAGGCGCGCTCACATCCCCGGACGCAGGATCTTCTTGCGCGCCGGCACCAGACCACCCGCGGGCTCGGTGTAGTCGACCTTGACGACGCGGCCTTCCATCAGCGTGAAGGTCGTCACGGACGCCAGCCGCGCCTGCCGCTGGGCCGGGTTGTGCACCAGCGGACGCCCCTCGGCCGACAGCCGCGCCATCCAGATGGGCAGCTCGTGGCTGACGAGCACCGCGCGTCCACCGACGCCGGCCGCGGCGGCGGCGTCCGCGATGGCGGCGTGCATGCGCTGGGCGACCTTCTCGTACGGCTCCCCCCAGCTCGGACGCAGCGGGTTGCGCAGGCGGATCAGGTTGCGGGGCAGCAGCAGGCGCTGATTGAAGCGTCCGAACGCCTGGCCCTCGAGAGAGTTGGCGGCCTCGATGATGCGGTTGTCGACCACCAGTTCTAGTTCGGGATGGCGGGCGGCGATGGGCGCCATGGTCTCGCGGGCGCGCTGCAGCGGCGACACCCGCAGGTGCGTGATGGGCAGGTCGGCGAAGTACTCGCCCAGGCGGTCGGCCATCTGGCGTCCGAGATCGGACAGTCCGAAGCCGGGGAGGCGTCCGTACAGGACGTGGTTCGGGTTGTAGACCTGACCGTGCCTGCACACGTGAACCAGGGTGTGTTCCATTCCCTCTCCTTCCGACCCGGGGCGCCGTGGCCCCACCATACGTGGGTCTACGTCAGGGCCGCGCGGAGGGCGTCCGCCTCGACGAACCACAGCGACAGCTGGACTCCGTCGACGAACGTGACGGGCACGTGATCGGTGTAGGCCGAGCGCAGTTCGGGGTCAGAATCGACGTCGACGGCCTGCCAGGAATCCCCTGTGTCCTGGCAGACCGTCGCGATGATTCGTTGAGCGTCGTCGCAGAGATGGCACCCGGTGCGCACCAGCACCACCACGCGGGCGGTGCCGTCGCCGATCACGGCGGGCACGGGCGCGAACTGGCTACTTGCCGGCGCGGCGACGCTGGATGCGCGTCTTCTTCAGCAGCTTGCGGTGCTTCTTCTTGGCCATCCGCTTGCGACGCTTCTTGATGACAGAACCCACGCCTGTACCTCTCCGAGACCGGGCCCGACTCTCGGACACCGAAGTTGATTGATGAGGCCGACTCGAAAGCCAGCCAAGCACGCAGATGCTACCTCCCCGGCCGCTCGGGGAGCGAATCGTCCGGCCCAGCCCGCGCATGCTCGGGCCATGGTGAGGTGCGCGACATTTGCGGGTCCAGGGGAAGGATTCAGTCGGCCTCGGGCCCAATCACCCCCGCTGGACCCCCGTTTGTGGCGGTCACCCCACGAAACCCACCCCTAGGATCAGCGGCCGGGGAGGAAACATGCCTGAGATCAAGGTGAAGGCCTACTGCGTGCTCTACGACGCCGACCGGACGCACCACCTGGTGTGGGTCGGCTCGGACCCGGGCCGCGTCGAGCGCTTCCATCGCCTGATCGGCGGCCACGTCGAGTTCGGCGAGCGGGCAGCCGCGGCGGTGGTCCGCGAGGTGGCCGAGGAGGTCGGTGTGACGATCGCGCCTCGGTTCTTGGGCGTGGTGGAGCAGCTCTTCGTCTATGCGGACGCCCCCGGCCACGAGGTCGTGTTCGTCTTCGCCGCGGACCTGCCGCAGCCCGCGCCGATCCCGCCCAGCGGCGGCTTCATCGACGACAACGGCGTGGCCATCCCGTGCGTGTGGCGTCCGGTCGGGGACCGGTCGTGCCCCCTGTTCCCCGACGATGTCCAAGGCCTGCTGGACGCCGACCTCGCGGCCTTCGCTGGAGGGTCCGGCGACTGACACTCAGGCCGTTGGCTGAGCTCGTCGAAGCCCCTCCGCTCCGGCTTCGACAGGCTCAGCCAGCGGTGCACAGGCTCAGCGAGCGGTTTGGTCAGGGCTTGCCTACCCCGGCGGGTCGGCGAGCCAGGCGTCCACCTCGGCCTTCCAGCGACGCTTGTCCGCATCCGAGGCGAACGAGGCGTCGATGGACGCCGACGCGAGCGTCGCCAGTTCAGGGTCCGAAAAGCCCTGGACGTCGCGCGCGATGGCGTACTGGTCGGTCAGCCGCGACAGGAACAGCAGCGGGTCATCTGCCGCGAGCGCGACCTGGACGCCGGCGCCCATGAGCGTGCGCAGCGGCACGGAAGCGTCGTCCGGGAAGACGCCGAGGTGCACGTTGGACGCCGGGCACACCTCCAGCGGCACGCCTCGCGCGGCCAGCGCGTCGACAAGGCGCGGGTCCTCGACGGAGCGGACGCCGTGACCGATCCGATCGGGGTGCAGAGCGGCCAGGGCCGCGCGGATGGCGTCCGGACCGAGGAGCTCGCCGGCATGCGGCACCGACCGCAGTCCTGCCGTCCGGGCGATGCGGAAGGCGCCTTCCCAGGCTGAGGTGTCGCCGTTGCGCTCGTTGTTCGACAGGCCGAAGCCGATGACCTCGCCGGGTCCGTCGCCGGCGTAGCGCGCCGCCAGTCGGGCCAGCGCGCGGGCGTCCAACGGGTGTTTCATCCTGGACGCCGCGACGATGACGCCCACCTGGACGCCGGAGGTTCGGGTCGCCTCGCGGGCGGCGTCCAGGACGATCTCGAGGGCGGGCTGGAGGCCGCCGACGTGGTCGGCGTAGCCGGTCGGGTCGACCTGCAGCTCCAGGCGGCGCGAGCCCTCGCGGGCGTCGTCCGCGGCGGCGCGCGCGACGATCATCCGCATCGCCTCCTCGGACGTCACGGTGTGCCGCGCGGTGTCGTAGAGGCGCTGGAAGCGGAACCATCCGCGCTTGTCGAACGGCACATCGAGGGCGATGTCGTCGGTGAGCGCCTCGGGCAACTCTGCCCCGCCGAGGGCAGCGACCTCGCGCAGCGTCGGGATGCTCATCGAGCCCGTGAAGTGCAGGTGGAGGTGCGCCTTGGGCAGCAGGTTCAGATCGCGGCGGCGCTCCGACCCTGGCATCCAGGCAGTCTGCCCGACCGGGGGCGCGGGTGCGAGTCCGCTACTTCTGGACGCCGCCGCCTCCGCGCCGCTTCTTGGAGTCAACGCCGAAGTAGCGCTGGACGAGGGCGTAGGCGAGGGCCGACACGATCATCACGTAGAACGCAGCCGGCGTCTTGACGTCCTTGGTGGTCGAGTACTCCCACATCTGAATGCCCAGGCTGATCAGGGTGGCCGCGAGCAGGACGCCGAGCACCACGCGGATCACGAGCTTCTTCTGACGCTCGTCCACGGCTACTTCTCCTTGGCCGGACGCGCCAGGTGGGCCGAGCGGTCGCGGGCCGCCTCCATCGCGGAGATGAACGCCGCCTTGACCCGGTGCACCTCGAGCTCGCGCAGCGCCGCGGCCGTGGTGCCGCCCGGCGACGTGACGCGCTCGCGCAGCACCGTCGGGTGCTCGCCGGACTCGACCAGCAGCTTTGCGGAGCCGTACATCGTCTGGCTGACCAGCAGCGTCGACACGTCGCGCGGCAGCCCGAGCATGACGCCCGCGTCGATCATGGCCTCGACCACGAAGAAGAGGTACGCCGGACCCGAGCCGGAAATCGCCGTCACGGCGTCCTGGTACTTCTCCGGGACCGTGACCGCCTTGCCGACCGCCGACATGATCGCGGTGACCCGGTCGAGGTGTTCGGGCGTCGCGTTCTTGCCTCCGGAGATAGCCGCCATGCCCTCGTCCACCTGGGCGGGCGTGTTGGGCATGACCCGGACGACGGGCGTCCCGTCCGGCAGTCCCGCCTCCAGCTGCCAGGTCTGGACGCCGGCGCACAGCGACACCACCAGGGCACCCGGACGCATCGCCTCGCGGATCTCGGGCAGCACCTCCGGGATGTCCTGCGGCTTCACGACCAGCACGACTGTGTCGGCCGCGCCGGCGGCGTCCACGTTCGTTCCGGTGCGGACGCCGTGCTTGGCCTCCACTTCGGCGCGCCGGTACTCGCGACGGTCGGCCGCGATCAGATCGGACGCCGACCAGCCCGCGCGCAGCAGTCCGGCGAGCAGGGTCTCCCCCATCACGCCGGTGCCGATGATGGCGGTGGTGCTCACTTGCTCAGGTTCTTGGCGACGACCTCGGCGACCTGGATGGCGTTGAGCGCCGCGCCCTTGCGCAGGTTGTCGCCCGAGACGAACAGGACGAGGCCGCGTCCACCAGGAACGGACTGGTCTTGGCGGATGCGTCCGACGTAGACGGGGTCCGCCCCGGCGGCGTCCCGAGGGTTCGGGTAGTCGACCAGCTCGACGCCTGCGGCGTCCTTGAGCAGTTCGGTGGCCTGCTCGGGCGTGATCGGACGCTCGAACTCGGCGTGGATCGCCAGGCTGTGGCCCGAGAACACCGGGACGCGGACGCAGGTGCCGGCCACGGCGAGGTCTGGGAGGTGCAGGATCTTGCGGGACTCGTGGCGGAGCTTCTGCTCCTCGTCGGTCTCGAGCGAGCCGTCGTCCACGAGCTTGCCGGCCAGCGGCACCACGTTGAAGGCGATCGGCAGCACGTACGGGGCGGCGGTCTCGGGCTGGCTCAAGGCGTGCCCGTCGACGGCCGCGCCCTCGATGTCGTCGAACGCCACCGCGTTGCGGGTCTGGTCGCCCAGCGCCTTGGTGCCCGCCAGGCCCGAGCCGGAAACGGCCTGGTAGGTGGCGACGATGAGGCGCTGCAGCCCGGCCGCGTCGTGCAGCGGCTTGAGGACCGGCATCGCGGCCATGGTCGTGCAGTTCGGGTTGGCGATGATCCCCTTCGGCGGGTTGGCGGCGTCCTCGGGGTTGACCTCGGAGACGACCAGCGGAACCGCGGGGTCCTTGCGCCAGGCCGAGCTGTTGTCGACGATCACGGCGCCAGCGGCGGCGATCTTCTCTGCGAACTCCTTGGACATGGTGGCACCGGCGCTCATCAGCGCAATGTCGATGCCGGAGAAGTCGGCGGTGGCGGTGTCCTCGACGGTGATGGGCTGGCCCTTCCACGGCAGCGTCGTGCCGGCCGACTTCGCGGACGAGAAGTAGCGGATCTCCGTGATCGGGAAATCGCGCTCCTCCAGCAGAGCCCTCATGACATTGCCGACCTGGCCGGTCGCACCAAAAACACCTACGCGCATGAGGACCAGCCTAAGGCAGGCCGCTGAACCGCCCGAAGTGTGGGAAGAAGTTGCCCATACTTCGGGCAGAGTCTTGGGTTCCGGACGCCGATGCTCGCATCACCGACGAGGCCAAAGCGGCTGCGGACTCCTACGCGCGAGCCTTCTCAAGCTCCGAGGACGCCCTCGCGAAGCTGGTCCGCGACATCGGCGACGGTGCCGGACAGGCGGCGTCCTGGGTCGGCGACCGGCTGCGCGGCACGTAGTCCGTGGATCTGGCCGACGGCGTCCGACCTAGAACTTGGGCAGGTACGGGGCGAGTAAGGCGTAGCCGATGAAGCTCACCAGGTCCAGGATCACGTGGGCGACGACCAGCGGACCCACCCGGCGCCAGCGCAGGTAGAGATAGCCGAAGACCAAGCCCATCACGACGTTGCCGATGCCTCCGCCGAAGCCCTGGTACAGGTGATACGCCCCCCGGACCACCGCGCTGAACACCACGATCTGCCACCACTGCCAGTTCAGCGCCCGCAGCCGGTTGAACAGGTAGGCCAGCATGACGACCTCTTCAAGGACGCCGTTCATGACGGCCAGCCCGACGTACGCGGGGATCGTCCACCAGTTCGCGGCCAGGTTGGCCGGCTGCACGTTGGTGTTGATGCCGATGAAGCGCGCCGCGTAGTAGAAGGCCAGCCCCGGGATGCCGATGACGGCTGCGGCCAGGAGGCCGCGCGTGACGTCGAAGCCCGGACGCCGCAGGTCGAAGCCGATCTCGCGGCGGTTCCCGGTGAGCCACAGCAGGTAGAGGGCCAGCAGCGCGGGGACCATCGGGAAGATGATCCCGGCCACCTGATACGAGAGGTCGAGCCAGGGCCGGTTCGGCACCACCGAGTTGTTGATCGTGGTCGTTTGCTGACCGATCGGGATCGGCCGCGTCAGCTTCTCGGCCAGCGACAAGATGGAGTACACGGCCGATTGGCCGAGCGACACCCCCAGCACCAAGGCGATCTCCCAGCCATAGCGACACTTTGTCAGATCGGGCGCGCGGACGCCCGCGACGGCGTCCGACTCAGGACTGGGTACGAGGGCTGCCACGGGCGCCAGCATAGAAGCGCCGGACGCCGACCGGCGTCCGGACATCTCTCGATATCGACATGTGCGGCCCGACAACGGCATATACCATCCGGGGGCGACGGATTCGCTTTTCAGCCGTTAGTTGCACTTCAATGACGGCATGCGCATCGCCAACCTGTCCTTCGCTGCGGGCCCGCATGGTCTGCTTGCCGCGGTAGCGGAATTGGAGGCTCAGCTCGGTGTGAAGTTTCGCGACGGCGGCTTCCATCCGCGCTTCGGCACCCGCAACAACATCCTCCCGCTGCTGAACGGCCACTACCTCGAGGTCGTCGAGGTCCTGGAGCATCCGGCCGCCGAGAAGGCCATGTTCGGCCAGGCAGTGCGCGCCCGCACGGAGTCCGGCGGCGGCTGGCTCGGCTGGGCCGTCGAGGTCGATGACATGACGCCCCTCGAAGAGCGCCTGCAGCGCGAGGCCGGCGTCGGCTCGCGGCATTTCCCGGACGGACGCCTCCTGGAGTGGGAGCAGATCGGCGTCCGCGGTTTCGCGTCCGATCCGCAGCTGCCGTTCTTCCTGAAGTGGTCGTCCGAGCCCAGCACCCACCCCAGCGCCCTCGGCCCGAGCGAGGTCGAGCTGGTCAAGATCTACATCGCCGGCAGCCGGCAGCGGGTCAGCGACTGGCTCGGCTTCGACCTGGTCGACTCGTTCGACGGGGTCGAGTTCAAGTTCATCTCGCCGAACGGCCAGCCCGGCCTGGACGCCGCGAAGTTCAAGACCCCCCAGGGCACCGTCAAGATCTAGGGTTCGCTTTCATCAACGTAGGACAGCGGGTCGGCCAACGCCGGCCCGCTTTCGCGTTGACCGGGGCGGCTTCGCGTAGCTGAGGCGCCGCTCTGGGGGAGGACACCCATCACCCTGGACGTGGGCACCCACGTACGCCCCGATCGCTTGAGGCCCCTCGGAGACGTTTCGTACGTTCGTGGTCACCGGAAACAAACCCGGAGTTGAGAAGGACAGACGGGCCAGAGGCTTCACCGATGGCCGCCAAACCTTCTCGGCAGACACAGCGACGAACTGGTGCCAAGGCACCCAAGGAGAGGACCGATCATGGGTTTCCTGGTGTGGGTCATCATCGGCGGTATCGCCGGCTGGGTGGCCTCGCTCATCATGAAGACGCGCGAAGGACTGCTCATCAATATCATCGTCGGCATCATCGGCGGCCTCCTCGGCGGCTGGGTGCTCGGCCTGTTCGGCATGGCCCCCGAGGGCAACGGGCTCATCGCCTCGTTCCTGACCGCACTGGTCGGCGCCTGCATCCTGCTGGCGATCGCCAAGGCCGTCCTCGGTGGACGCGCCGTCGGAAAGTAGCTCGTCAAACCTGACCGCGGTCAGGGCTTGAACCTCGGTAACCCCGAACCCCATCACCAACAACCCTTTCAACCCCCGAGAACAGGAGTAGCTATGGCCATCGACGACAAGATCCGGAATGCGGCCGAGCAGGCCGTCGGCAAGGTCAAGGAAGTGGTCGGCGATCTGACCGACAACCAGCGGCTCGAGGCCGAGGGACGCGCTGACGTCGCCGCCGGCAAGGCCAAGCAGGCCGGCGAGCACGTGAAGGACGCCGCGGCGAACGCCGCCGACGACGTTCGTGACGCCGCCCACGACGCTGCGGAAGGCGTCAAGGGCGCCGTCCACAAGGCCGCCGACGCGGTCAAGGACGCCACCAACTAAGCAAGACCGAACACGGCACCGCAAGGTACCGAAAGCGCCGTCCGGCCGACGATCACGTCCGCCGGGCGGCGCTTTCGCGTGTCCGGCCGAGGTCAGTGAGTTTGGCTCTCACAACGAGGACGCCCCGCCGGCGTGTTCAAGATTCGGACCCCACTGTGATGCGGTCGTCGCGCGCGTAGACGTTCATCCGGCCCGCGCGGACGAACCCTGCCAGCGTCAGCCCGAACTCGCGCGCTACGTCGACGGCCAACGAACTGGGCGCCGAGATGCCCGCGAGGATCGGGATGCCCGCCAGCACCGCCTTCTGCGCCAGTTCGAAGCTGGTGCGGCCGGACACCATCAAGATCGTTCCGGACGCCGGCCGGCGTCCGTTCAACAGCGCCCAGCCCACGACCTTGTCGACGGCGTTGTGGCGTCCCACGTCCTCGCGCGCCACCAGGAGGCGTCCGTCGACCGTGAAGAGTCCGGCCGCATGGAGTCCGCCCGTGGACTCGAACGCCGGCTGAGCCGCGCGGAGGGCGTCCGGAAGAGTCGAGATGACGGACGCCGTGACGCGGGTCGCGTCGGAGTCCAGATCGAAGTCCGGACGCCCGCGCAGCAGCTCGATGGACGCCGTCCCGCAGACCCCGCAGGCCGAGGAGGTCAGTGAGTGGCGACGGCGGTCGGCGGGCACGGCGAGGCCCGGGCGCAACTGGACGTCGAGGACGTTGTAGGTGTTCTCGCCCTCGACCGAGCCGGCGCAGTAGCGCATGGTGGCGACATCCTCGGCGCTGCGGATGATGCTCTCGGCGGCGAGCAGTCCGTGGGCGAGCTCGATGTCGTGACCGGGGGTGCGCATGGTGGTCGTGTAGGCGCTGCCGGCGACGCGAAGTTCCAACGGTTCTTCGACTGCGACGGCGTCCGGCCTGGTGGTGCGGGTGTCAGTGGCGATGGTGACGACGCGGATTCGGGCGATGCGGCGTCCACTCATCGGACGACCTTGCGGCGGGAGGCGTCCAGGCGACGGGTCCAGCGGAGGCGATCGAGGTGCTCGAGCAGCGGGATGGCGACGCGGCGGGTGGTCATCAGGGCCTCCTTGGCCTGGGCGGCGGTGAACGGCTGCGGCAGTGCGGCGAGGATGGGCAGGGCGCGGGCGGGGGGCGTCCGGGGCGATGACGATGTGGTCGCCGAGGTCGAGGATGCGTCCGATGCGGACGGCGGCGGCGGGCTCCTTCGGGCCGAGGCGCAGGGCGGCGAGCTCGTCGCGGTCCGGGGCGGTGAAGGGCTGATCGCGCAGGCGGGCTTCGAGTTCGGCGAGCGCGTCCGAGCGATCGCCGAGGTCGGCCGTGGCACCCGGGCGGGACACGTGGCCATCGTCCAGGGTGAGGCCCGCGGCGCTGGCCAGGGGAGGCAAGAGATGCGGGTCCGGGAGGCCGATCGCCGCGGACGCTGCCGGCTGGGGCATCCGGGCCTGGAGGGTTCGAGGGCGGTGGACGCCGACGGCTCGTTCGGTAGGGCGGGGTCGGGCGCGAGCAGCCCAGAGCCGATGTCGACCACGAGCGGGACGCCGCGCTCCCGGCAGAGGTCGGCCAGCTCCCGAACGCCAACCTCAGCCGCGAAGCCCTCGATGCGGAAATTGCTCGGATGCACCTTCGACACCGCCTGTGCGGATGCCCGCGGCCAAGCGCTGGTTCGCATCTGAGTCGGTGACAACGGTGGCGTCTCCGGACCGGCCCCATCCTGGCGTTGCGACTGGCACAGTCCCGCGGCCGGGCGTCGTGGGCGTCGATTCCCGCGACATGCCTCGGCATAGTCGCGCAGGTGCGTCCGGTTGGTGGCGCCGACTTCCACGAGCCGAGCCCCGGTGGACGCGACCAACTCCCCCACCCGGAACCCGTCGCCGATCTCGACCAGCTCGCCGCGCGACACGATGACCTCGTCTGCGAGCGCGGTGACGGCCAGCACCAGCGCGGCGGCGCCGTGGTTCACGACGAGCGCGTCCTGGGCAGCCAGCACCGCCGCGAGCAGCGCGAGCACCGTGCGCCCGCGGGAGGTCCGGGTGTTGGTGGCCAGGCCGAGCTCCAGATCGGTGTACCCGGATGCCGCCACCATCGCCGCGACGGCGGCGTCCGAGAGGGGGGCGCGTCCGAGGTTGGTGTGGACGACGACCCCCGTGGCGTTGAGCACAGCCCGCATTGAGGTCGTTCTCCGCAGTGTTTCCAGCGCGACGGACGCGACGGCGTCCGGCTCGATCAGGCCCTGCCGAACGCGCTCCTGCGCCGCCCGGATCGCCGACCGAACCGGACCCGAGCCGAGCCGTGCGGCGGCGTCCACGAACTCCTTACGCCCCAGGAGGGCGTCGGTCCGCGGGATCGACCGCCTAGGATCGCTCACACATCACCCCTTGTCAGTGGCGGAGACGGACGGGAATCGAACCCGCCAGGCCGAGATACTCGGCCTCACCGGTGTTGAAGACCGGGGAGCCCACCAGGTGCCCGGACGCCTCCGGGGCCGGGCCTAGTCAGCGGCCTCCCGGTTAGGCTCGCGCCCATTCTTGGCGGAAAAAGTCTCGCTAGGCGATACCTATTCCGCCAGCAGTCGCCGATCAGGCAACACCCGCATCGGCCACGCCCGTTCGACGACTCTCGCTGGCGACACATGCGCTTTTGGTCGGTCGTCCAACCAACACCGCATCCATCAATCAGCCGCGCCGGCCGCGCCTGGGCGGTCTGGGGCGGGCGGCGCCCGCTCGGGGCGGGTTCTTGGCAGGTGGACGCCGCGGCGCCGGCTTGGCCTCGCGCGGCTCGGGACTGGGCCGCGCCGAGCGGGAGCTGTTCGCGGTGCGTCCGCGGACGACGCCGATGAAGTCATCCAAGGAGGTGTTCTCGTTGTCCACGGACCAGACCAGGGCGATCGTGGTGGGCTCTGCGTCCACGACGGGGCGATAGACGAGGTCGCGCCGGCTCTCCGTGCGGGCCACCGACAGGGGCACTCGCAGCACGGCCTCACCGTCGACCACCTGGTCGATCGACGAGGGGCTGACCTCGGTGAGCACGCGCTCAGCCGACAAGTCGGACGCCGCCACCTCGTCGAACAGGGAGATCGGGTGATCTTTCGACACCCACACCACCGGCACCTCGTCGTAGAGGCGAATGACGTGGACGCCGTCCGTCGCGACGGGCAGGCGCGCAAACACGAAGTCGACGACCCCAGCATCAAGCGTCTCGCGGACGGCAGCTTCGGCCACCTCGACGAGCCCAATCGGCACCGACGGGTAGCGCTCCTCGAAGATCGTCCGCCACTTCCGCAGGATCACCCCGGGCACGAAGCCCACACGGAGGCCAGGTTCGGGACTCATCACGCTGGAAGGCTAGCGCGCCACGCTGAGGCGTCCGAAGACGGCGACTGCCCCGGCCACGCCCGGCTCGGACCGGGCGTGGCGTCCCAGCTCGGACGCCCGCCGACGCTGGTCGGCGTCGTCGCGCAGGCTCACCAGGGCCGCCGCGAGGTTCTCGGCAGTGAGGCGACGACGCGGAATGGGTTGAGGACCCACCCCCAGCGCCGCCAGACGAGCCCCCCAGAACGGCTGATCGACCGCGAACGGCACGACCAGCGCGGGAACCCCAGCCACCACCCCAGCTCCCGTCGTGCCAGCCCCACCGTGATGGACGACCCCCGCGGACCTCGGGCAAAGCCAATCGTGAGGCGCCTCATCGATGACGAGCAGCCGACCAGAGCTGTCCGCGGCGAGCCCACCCCAGCCGGACAGCAGGACCACCCGGATGCAGCTGAGCCCGTAGAAACCCCGCCGACCGAACCCGCCCAAGTGGCGAACGGGGGAGATCGTCAGCAGCCGCCGCCCGGACGCCCGCGCCGCGGCCAACTGGTCCGGCCCCTGCTCGATGAAGGCGACGTGGCGCCAGGTGTCCGGACCGAGGTGGCCGGTGTTGTCGTAGGAGCTGCCGAACTCGTGGACGGCCGGCGCATCGTGACCGTGCTCACCACCTCCGGGCGCCTCGGCGACCCGCGGCGGCACTCGGTTCCACTCCTTGCACGCCACCTCACAGGCCTTGCAGCCGATGCAGATGGACGTGTCCGTGAAGAACCCCTTCCGGGTCGCCGCCGGACGCGCGCCGCCCCCCGCCCGCCCCGCAGTCGCGGTCTCGTTCCCCGGACGCCCCCAGCCAGCATCGGACGCCGGATCCGTGGGGCCGGACAGTTGGTTGCCGAACAGCCGCCGCAAGTCGGCCTCGCGACGGGCGATCACGCGTCCGATCACGCCCATGTCAGCACCTCCCCCATTGCGTGACTGGGTGCCCACGTTCCCGGAAACCCGCAACCACGAGCACCCAGACACCGAGCGCGTGCCACCAGGGCTCTCCGCAGGGGCCCGGCAACCAATCCCCGAGCCCCACCACAGGCCAGCCCAACAGCCCGACCAGATCGCCAGCCACCTGGCCCCCGCCCAGCCCGACTGGGTGCCCACACTCCCGGGGAACCGCAACAACGAGCACCCAGACACCCGCCTCTACGTGGCCCGGTGAAGGTCCACCGCCCACTGACCGTCTGCTCCGCGCTCATCCCAGGCCCGCCTTCCGGCGGTACTCGTCCACCAACTCGACCACCGCGGAGCCGCGCGGACGGCGTCCGGGCACGATGTCGCAGGACCCGACCTTGGATTCCTGGATGTTGACGTTCGGGTCGAGGGCGAGTCCGAGCAGGTCGTTGGCGGCGTCGCCGGCGACGATGGCCTCGTCGCCGACGCAGGTCCGCTCGATCACCTCCGGGGTGTAGCGGGCGTAATGCCGCTTGACAAGCTGGAACACGCAGAACGGGTCGGTCAGCGTGGGGTCGGTGCGCACCCGCGCCTGCCCCAGCTGCGGTCCGCCTTGGCCGTGGGTTTCACCAGCGGACGCCGCCCCGGCGAGTCCGCCGTCGAGGGCCGCTTCTGGCTCCCCTGCTGTGCGGGACGCATCCCCCACGTGCTCGGCGTCCGATTGCGGGCGGAGTTGCTGTTGCTCTACAACACCAACTCCGCCATGAATCTGGTCGCGCTCGTCGGTGAGGCCGAAGGGACGGTGAACGTCCTGGGTCTGGGCATCGAGCAGTGCGCGTCCGGTGTGCGCCTCGCGTCCGGGCTCGCCCGGGTCCGGAGCCGCGTAGGCCCACGACGACAGGTCGTACGCGGCGGCGTCCGGGTCGAAGCCGGAGAAGAGGCCGTCGAGGTCCTCGGTGTCGCGGAAGCGTCCGTCGACGATCGTGGACGCGTTCGTGTAGGCGACGACGTACTCGCTGAACCAGAGGTCGTTGGTGAGGACGTGGTTGATCAGCCCGCCGAGCAGCGCGATGTCGCTGCCCGCGCGGATCGGGATGTGCCGGTCGGCTTGGGCGCTCGTCCGGGTGCAGCGCGGGTCGACGTGAACGACGACGGCGCCGCGGCGGCGGGCCTCCTCCACCCACTGGAACCCGACCGGATGGGCCTCGGCCATGTTGCCGCCCATGACGATGATGCAGTCAGCGTTGGCGAGATCCTGCAGGTATTGGGTGGCGCCGCCGCGCCCGAACGAGGCCCCCAGACCGGGAACCGTGGCGGAGTGTCATATGCGCGCCTGGTTCTCGATCTGGATGGCTCCCGCGGCGGTGAACAGCTTCTTGATCAGGTAGTTCTCTTCGACGTCCAGGGTCGCGCCGCCCAGCGAAGCGATGCCCATGGTGCGGTCGAGGCGGTTGCCGTCCGGGTCCTCGGACTGCCAGTAGTCGCGCCGGGCGGCGACGAACCGATCGGCGATCATGTCGGTCACCTCGGCGAGGCCGAGCGGCGTCCAGTCGGTGGCGTGCGGGGCGCGGTAGAGCACGGTCGTCTGCCGGTTCGGCGCGTTCACCAACTGCTCGGACGCCGCCCCCTTGGGGCAGAGGCGGCCGCGCGAGATCGGCGAGTCGGGATCGCCCTCGATCTGGATGACTTTGTCGTCCTTGGCGTACACCAACTGTCCGCAGCCCACGGCGCAGTACGGGCAAACGGACCGGGCGACATGGTCGGCGTCCGCAATGCGGGGTGTCAGGTGCTGGGTCTTGGCGCTGGTGACGGCGGGGCCGCGTCCGAGCCAGTCGCCCGTGCGCACCTGGCGCACGACCGGCCAGTCGAGGAACGTTTTCACCGCCCACCTCCTTGGCCCGGACCCTACGACAGGCGACCCCCGACCGACCAGAGTCAGGCCGAATCCGTGGAGGGCCCGAGCCGGTCCGCGGGGGGAATTTGCGCGCGGCGGCGTCCGGAGTAAGGGTTACCTAACTACGTCTCGTCCAGGAAGGACGCCCATGATCACGCTCAGCGCGTACCTCAACTTCCCCGGCAACAGCCGCGAAGCCATGACCTTTTACCACGGCATCTTCGGCGGGGAACTCAACGTCATGAGCTTCGCCGACTTCGGCGTCACCGAGATGCCCGCGGACGGCACGATGCACGCCGCTCTCATCACCGATCAGTTCCGCCTGTTCGCGTCGGACGCCATGCCCGGCGCCGAGCAGACCTGGGGCGGGACGCGCGTGTACCTGGCGTTCATGGGCGACGAAGAGTCCGTGCTGCAGGGCTACTTCGACGCGCTCGCCGAGGGCGGCTCGGTCGAGCAGCCGCTCGAGAAGCAGGTGTGGGGCGACTCGTACGGCCTCGTGAAGGACAAGTACGGCCTCGAGTGGATGTTCAACATCGGGACGCCGTAGGGCTAGTTCGCCTTTCGGCACGTCGGCGTCACTGTTGGGCCTGGGCCCTTGGCGAGGCCCAAGCCCAACAGTGATCGGACAGTCCGGACGGCAACACCGACGGACGCTCGCCAGTGGTGGGGGCAGGCCACCCCTGGGTGGGTGACCCCTGACAGTCCGCGGTGGACGGGAGCATGCTGACCCCATGCATGCGTTGAAGCTTCTGCCCGTCGGTCTGGCATTGCTGCTCAGCGGTTGCGTTGGGGCATCCACCCCGGCGTCCGCACCTCCCACCTCCACCACGAGCACGACCACTCCAGTGGTCCAGGTCACGATCGCGAGCCCCACGTTGGCATCGGCGTCCCCCGTGGCAGCGGCCAGCGTGACGCCGGCTGTGACGGTCTCGGTCACCCCGCCCAGTGCTCCAGCGAGCCCTCCGGCGACAACGCCCGCGGCGTCCACGACTGCCGCTCCGCCTGCGTTCGACGCCTACCCCACGCAGTACAAGTTCGCGTTCCTGAACGCGATCGTGAACCGCGACGGGACGATGGCCGCCGTGCTGGATCCGGTGACGATGTGCACCTCGGCCTCGACGGACGCCGCGTGCAAGGCCGCCATCCACGGCGAGGAGTACCTCGTGCTCAACCAAAGCACCAAGACGTACACGGTTCCCTTCGCGCCCGGCGGGAAGGTGAAGTACCTCCGCTCGGGGATGCCCGACGACTACCGGACCGAGTCGCCCGCCGTGCGGTCCTGGGCGCCCGCGGACCGTCAGGTCTACGTCGTCACCTCCAACGGGACAACGCTCTCCGTCGTGGCGGAATGGTGGCACCCGTAGTCAGTAAGGGTGGAGCAACGCCATCAGGTCGTGGCCGGGTCGCTGGGTTTTCCACAGGCCGGACGCCGACGCGCGAGTTTTGTCGGAGGGGCCTTCTAGCGTTCCGCACATGGCGAAGGTGACGGCGGGGTATCGGTGCGGCGAGTGCGGGTGGGCGACCCCGGTGTGGGTCGGCCGCTGCAAGGAGTGTCAGGCGTGGGGCTCGGTGGCGGAGACGTCAGCGACGGCGTCCGGCACCCGAGCGACTGCACCGAGGGCGTCCGCTTTGCGGATATCCCAGGTCGGGGCCGACGAGGCGCGCGGGCTTCCCACGGGCATCGGAGAACTTGACCGGGTGCTGGGCGAGGGGCTCGTGCCCGGGGCGGTGGTGCTGCTCGCCGGCGAGCCAGGCGTGGGCAAGTCAACCCTGCTGCTCGAGGTCGCCGCAGCGTGGGCTCGGAGGGGGCGACGAACGCTGTACGTATCGGCGGAGGAGTCGGCGGCGCAGGTGCGGCGAAGAGCCGACCGCACGGACGCCGTGACCGACGACCTGTTCCTGGCGGCCGAGAGCGATTTGGCGACCGTGCTCGGCCACATCGAGGAGCTGTCACCGACGCTCTTGGTTCTCGACTCGGTGCAGACGGTGTCGGTCGACGGCACCGACGGGGTCCCGGGCGGGGTGACGCAGGTGCGCGAGGTGACGAACGCGCTCGTCCGTGTGGCGAAGAGGCGCAACATGGCGGTGCTGATCATCGGCCACGTCACCAAGGAGGGAGCGATCGCGGGGCCTCGCACGTTGGAGCACCTGGTCGACGTCGTGCTGTCGTTCGAGGGCGATCGTCAGTCGGGCTTCCGGATGGTACGGGCGTCCAAGAATAGGTTCGGGCCGGCCGACGAGGTCGGCTGCTTCGAGATGACCGAGCGCGGTATCGCGCAGGTCTTGGACCCATCCGGGCTCTTCACGTCGACCCAGGGCGAGCCGGCCTCGGGGGTCGCCGTGACAGTGACGCTGGAGGGTCGGCGTCCGCTGCTGGCGGAGGTCCAGGCACTGGTCACGCCGAGCGCCGCGCCCTCGCCGCGACGGGTCACCCATGGCATCGAGGGCTCCCGCGTGGCGATGGCCCTGGCGGTGTTGCAGCGGCGGGCTCGCGTGAAGACCCACCACCGGGACGTCTACGTCTCGACCGTCGGCGGGGTGCGGCTGGCTGATCCCGGCGCCGATCTCGCGGTGGCGATCGCGGTGGCGTCCGCTGCCGCCGACTGGCGACCGGCCAGCCGGTTCGCGGCCCTGGGTGAAGTGGGACTATCCGGCGAGTTGAGGCGGGTCCCCGGCACCGCGCGCAGGCTCGCGGAGGCTGAGCGGCTGGGGGTGAAGGTCGCGCTGGTCCCGAAAGGGTCCGGCGCTTCCTCGACCCGAGGGCTACGGGTGATCGCGGTCGGCACGCTTGCCGAAGCCCTCGACACCGTGTGGCTGGAACTCACCGATCACGCCCGGGCCGTCAGTGATCGACGCGCCTGGCAAGAGAAAGGAGCGGCGACGTGAAGGTCAGCGGCCCGCTCCCTGCGGGCCAGGGTCTAGCGGCCCGCCCCCGCGGGCCAGGTCTAGGGGTGCGGCAAGACGGCGGACAGAGCGGGCTCGGCGTCATCAGAGGCGAGCTACGGTGACCTTCTCGGAAACAGAGAGGCCACCATGAGAGTCGCGTTCCTCGGGCTCGGCCGCATGGGCTCCGGCATGGCAGGACGCCTGCTCGCGGCCGGCCACGACCTCAGCGTCTGGAATCGGACGCCGTCGCGCACCGATCTTCTGGTCGCGCTCGGAGCCACCGCCGCAGCCACCCCCAGGGAGGCCGCCGGCGGGGCGGATGCGGTCGTGGCCATGCTGGCCGACGACCACGCGAGCCGCCGGGCATGGCTCGGCGCCGACCCCGGCGGCGAGTCGCACGCCGACGGCGTCCTCGACGCGACGCCCAACCCCGGGGCGTTGGCCATCGAATGCTCGACGCTGTCCCACGGCTGGGTCTCCGAACTCACAGGGCGAGCCACGGCGGCCGGCTGGCGCTACCTGGACTGCCCCGTCACCGGCCTACCGGACGCCGCAGCGTCCGGACGCCTGACCCTGCTCGTCGGGGCCGACGCAACCGACCTGGACGCCGCCCGTCCCATCCTCGAACCGCTCTCTGACAAGGTCATTCACTTCGGCGCACCCGGCGCGGGCACCGCGTACAAGCTCATCGTGAACCTGCTCGGGGCCATCCAGATCGGCTCGGCCGCCGAGGCCCTCGCACTCGCCGAGCGGGCCGGACTCGACCTCGCTCAAGTCGTCGACGCCCTCAGCACGAGCCAAGCGGCGAGCCCTCAGGTCGTCCGGACCATCCGGCGGATGCTGGCCGACGACGCGGACGCCGAGGTCACCTTCTCCGGACGCCTCCGCCGCAAGGACGCCGCGTACGCCCTCGACCTGGCCCGCGCGATCGGCGGGAGGACGCCCTTCGCCGACGTGTCGCTGGCTGGCCTGGACGCCCTGCTCGCGGCTGGCCGCGGCGACGCCAACGAGACCGCGATCATCGAGATCGCCCGCCGAGCCCCTGAGGAGCACCGATGAAGGTCGTCTACAACACGGCCACCACGATCAACGGCTTCCTCGCCACCCCGGACGACTCCCTCGACTGGCTGTTCGCGATCCCCGGCGACACTCCCGACCTGACCCCGTTCATGGACGACGTCACGCTCCTCGTCGTCGGACGCACCACCTACGACTGGGTGCTGCGGCACGAGAACCTGCTGGCCGAGCCCGCCAAGTGGCAGGCCTACTTCGGCGACCGCCCCACGTTCGTCTTCAGCTCGCGACCGCTCGACGTGCCGAGGGGCGCCGACGTGCGTCTCCTCAGCGGACCCGTCACCGAGGCCCTTCCGCAGATCGTGGACGCCGCGGGCGCCGGTGTCGTCTGGGTCCAGGGCGGCGGGGACCTGGCCGGTCAATTCCTGGACGCCGACGCCCTCGACCAGATCGTCCTGAGCGTCGCGCCCGTGACGCTGGCGTCCGGGCGACCGCTGCTGCCCCGCGACCTGACGTGGGACCGGCTCAGGCTCCGCGAGGCGTCCAAGGTCGGCGACTTCGCCTACCTGACGTACGACGTCAGCCGCCATCAACCCTAGCCAACGCCGCGTTGCCGCGCACGCACCCGTCCACCACTGAACCACCGCGCCACGCCGGCCACCATGATCACCGGCAGGTTGAGCACCAGCAAGGACGCGACCTGCGGCCAGGTGTGCGGCGCGCGCGGATCCGATGGCACAGCACCCAGCAGCTTGTGGACGGCGCGCGTCGCGAACACGGTCGATCCGAGGACCCAAGCCGGCCACCACAAAGCGCCGCCCGAGCAGCCCACACCCCACCACACCCACGAACCGCGGCACCGGGATGAGGTTGTTCGCGACGTCCGACGGCGACAGGTCGAGCCAGACGACCACCACCACGGTCACCCCCAGGCCCCATGCCAGCCAGGATCGCCTCACCTCCGGCATCACCACCGCGGGTCGCGTCCTGACGTAGGCTCGCGACCCGTGGACCGTCCCCGGATCGCCGCCGAGATCAGCGCCTGGTACGCCGCCAATGCGCGCGACCTGGCTTGGCGGCGTCCGGGCACGACGCCGTGGGGCGTCATGGTCAGCGAGTTCATGCTGCAGCAGACCCCCGCCGCCCGCGTCACCCCGGTCTGGCTGGCCTGGATCGAGCGCTGGCCCACCCCCGCCGCCCTGGCATCCGAGCCGGTCGGCGAGGCCGTTCGGGCCTGGGGACGCCTCGGCTACCCCCGCCGCGCCCAGCGGCTGCACGCCGCGGCGTCCGCGATCGTCCAGCGCTTCGCCGGACAGGTCCCCGCCGACGAAGCCGACCTGCGCTCGCTGCCAGGCGTCGGCGAGTACACCGCCGCCGCGATCGCGTCCTTCGCCCATGCACGCCGCGCGCTGGTCCTCGACACGAACGTCCGGCGCGTCCTGGCCCGGCTGGACGGCGGCGAGGCGTTCCCGCCGGCGTCGATCAGCAAGACCGAACGGACTCGCGCCGAGGCCTGGCTCCCCGACGACCCGCACGCCGCCGCGCTGTGGGCGGTGGCGTCCATGGAGCTCGGAGCCCAGGTCTGCATCGCGACCGGACGCCCCGTGTGCGGCCGCTGCCCCGTCGCCGACGACTGTGCCTGGCGCGCCGCGGGCTACCCCGAGTGGGACGGCCCGGAGCGCAAGGCCCAGACCTACGCCGGCACGGACCGCCAGTGCCGCGGAGCCCTGCTCGCAGTCCTGAGGGACGCCGACGCCCCGGTCCCCAGGGCTAAGGTCCTAGCCGCGTGGAGGACCGACGCCGAGCAGGCGAGTCGCGCGCTGGCGTCCCTTCTCGACGACGGACTCGTCCGGCTCGACTGCGCAGGCGACCTCACGCTTTAAGGCGGGACGCCGGCCGGCGTGACGATGACCGTCAGAGCTGTCCCCGTTCGCACCTAGGCAGGAGGAGGGCACCCCTGGGCGAACCGACCCGCCATCTCTAGGGTGTCCCCATGCAGCGGCCTTCGGTGTTCCGATCCGTGGTGCTGGCTGTCGTGGGGGTGCTGTACGCCGTCGCGGCGGGGATCATGTTCTGGCCCACGAGGGGTCTGGCCGCGCAGGTGTTTGCTTACTGCGGCCAGGCGCCGCTGGACGCGCGTCCGGGCTGGACGGGGGCGGACGCCACGGCGTTGCTGATCGCGTGCGGGCCGGCTGGCCAGGAGGCCTACCGGGAGATGGCCACCTACGACATCGCGTTCCCGCTCCTGACAGCCGGCGTGCTGGCCCTGTTCACGCTGGGGGCTCGGCGACCATCCGGACGCGGCTGGCTCCTGCTCCTCCCGATCGCGCTCTACTTGCTGGCCGACTACGCAGAGAACGTCGTGATCTGGATCCTCTTGGTCGTCGGCCAGCGGCTGACCCCGGCGGTGGCCTTGGTCGGCGGTTCGGCCACCACCCTCAAGTGGTCGGCGCTGGCGCTCTCCGTTGCGGTGCTGATCGGTGTCATCGTGCGGGCCCAAGTACGTCGCGGGCGAGATCGTTAGCCGCCGCGTTCGTCGGTGTGTAAAAGTGCGGCCGTGAGTCCGCGACGCATCCATCCCGCCTGGAGCGTGGCCGCCGTCACTCTGGGCGCCCTTGTCGCCGCAGCGGCGTTTCGGTCCAGCATCGGCGTCTTGATCGAGCCGATGGAGTCCGAGTTCGGGTGGACGCGCGCCACCACCTCCGCCGCCGTCACGATCAACCTGATCCTTTACGGCCTCGTCGCGCCCTTCGCTGCGGCCCTCATGGAGCGCTGGGGCGTCCGGCGGACGGTGACGACAGCGCTGCTGACGATCGCGGCGGCGTCCGCTCTCACGATGGTGATGACCGCCGCCTGGCAACTGTGGCTGCTCTGGGGGCTCGCGATCGGCATCGGGACCGGCATGATGGCGCTCGTCTTCGGCGCGATCGTGGCGAACCGGTGGTTCCACACGCACCGCGGCCTGGTGACCGGCATCTTCTCGGCGGCCAACGCGACCGGACAGATGGTCTTCCTGCCCGTCATCGCCGCAACCTCCTCGGCCGCTGGCTGGCGGGCCGCGGTCGGCATCGAGTGTGGGCTGGCCCTCTTGGGCGCCCTGGCCGTCTGGCTGTTCCTCGTCGACCATCCCTCCGACCGGTCGCTGCTGCCCTACGGCGTCGCCGAGGGCTACGCGGTCGGCGCGCCGCAGCGGTCGACGGAGCCGCCGGTCCAGGCGGCGCTGCGGGTGCTGCGGATGGCGTCGCGCACCTGGGCCTTCTGGGGGCTCGTGATCACCTTCTTCGTCTGCGGCTGGTCGACCAACGGCCTGATCCAGACGCACTTCATCCCGGCCGCTCACGACGTCGGCATGACCCCGACGGTCGCCGCCGGACTGCTCGCCGTCGTCGGCACCTTTGATGTGCTCGGCACGATCGCGTCCGGCTGGCTGACCGACCGCGTCGATTCGCGATACCTGCTGCTCGCCTACTACGGGCTGCGCGGGCTCAGCCTCTTCGCCCTTGACGCCGTCCTCGCCCCCGACATGGGCGCCGGCCTGTGGGTCTTCATCATCTTCTACGGCCTCGACTGGGTCGCCACGGTGCCGCCCACCGTCGACCTCTGCCGCAAGCACTTCGGCCTCGCGGACTCGGGCATTGTCTTCGGCTGGGTCTTCGCCTCACACATGGTCGGCGCGGGCATCTCGGCGTCCGTCTCGGGCTGGCTGCGGACGACGACCGGCACCTACCACGAGGCCTGGCTGGTGGCCGCGTTCCTGTGCCTGGGAGCTGCGGTCGTCGCCGTCCTCATTCCGAAGAAGCGGGACGCCGTCGCCGCCGACCGCGTCCCGGTCCCGGCCTGAGTCCGCGCTGCACAACAAGCCCGATCCCGAGGCCTTCGTGGCTGCGCTGAGCGCCATGAACGCCCGTCCGGAGGCCGTGTGGTTCATCGACGATCACCCGACCAACATAGACGCGGCCCGCGCCCAAGGCATGAGTGCCCACTGCACACCACCAACGCCGACACCATCGCCGCGATCGAGCGGTTTCTCAATCAGCCAGCAACGGGGCCGGACGCCTGAGTCAGCGCTCGGGCGCCAGCAACACCGAGATATCGGACGCCCCACGTCCGGCCCGCTGCTCACGGGTGAGCGCCTCCAGTGCGGCCGTGGTCGCAGGCAACGGATCGGGCGTCGAGCGCAGCATCAGCCGGATGTCCTTGGCGAGGGCGTCCGCGGTGAAGTGCGCGTCGTCGAACTCGCCGGACAGCACCTGAGCGCGCTTCATCTTCGCCGGGAACGCCAAGCCGGTGTACTCGAGCAGGTCGAGCACCTCCTCGGCGGTGAAGCCTTCGGCCTTGCCGAGCCGCAACGCCTCGGCCAGCCCCTGCAGGCTGACCGCCAGCGCCAAGTTGGCGAGCAGCTTGGCCCCGGCCGCCTTCGCGGCTGAATCGACCTGCTTCAGCCGGACGGGGTCGGCCCACGGCCGCACGATGTCCTCGGCCTCGGCGCGCGCGGCGGCGTCCGTGCCGCCCACGTAGACGCCCAGGGCGCCGTTCCGCGCCGGACCGATCGTCCCGACCACCGGCGTGTGCACATACCGGACGCCCCTGGCCTCGGCCCACGCGGCGAACTCGTCGGCGTCCTCGGGCGACACGGTCGTGGAGTCGATCCACAGGACGTCGGCGCCGAGGGCGTCCGGGCTGGTGATGACCTCGCGCACGGTGTCGGGTCCGAACAGGGACGTCACCACCACCGGTCGCCCCGCGACGGCGGCCGCGACGCTGCTCGCGACGGACGCCCCGGCGGCCACGACGCGCTCCGTGCGCTCGGACGTCCGGTTCCAGACGACGACGTCGTGCTCCTTCACGAGGTGCAATGCCAGTTCGGTGCCCATGAGGCCGGTGCCCAGAAACGCGATCTTCATGGACGCCACCCTAGTTCGCCCGCGGGCCTCGGCTAGTCCCGCTGAGACTCGACTGAGTGCTCAACCTTTCGGACAGCCGAAACATCGAGCACTCAGTCGGGCCATCGATGAGGGGTGAATCCAAGTAGCGGAGGCGAAGGGCGAGGACGAGACGGTCGGCGAAAGGCTCTTCCCGATGCCGGGCCTCGCCAGGGCGTCAACGACTCCAGAACTCGGCCAGCGCCTTGGGCCAGCTCGGCCTTACCGACCCGGACTCCGTGCGACGCAAGCTCGAACGCGCGTCCCGAAGCGCACCTGAAACGAGGCCCCCGCTCCGTGAGAGCGGGGGCCTCCAGGTCTCGGGACGCCGGATCAGTACCCGGACGCCTCCGGATGACCGCCGGCCAACTCGGCGGGCGGGGCGTCCGGAAGGGTGCCCTGGGGCTGGCCCGTGAAGGTGAACGGGATCTCGGCACCCTCGGGCGCCACGTCCACGACCACCAGCTCGCCGGAGCGCAGCTCGCCGAACAGGATCTTCTCGGCCAGAAGGTCCTCGATGTCGCGCTGGATCGCGCGACGCAGCGGACGCGCACCCAGCACCGGATCGAACCCGCGCTTGGCGATGAGCGCCTTCGCCGGAGCGGTCAGCACCACGCCCATGTCGCGGTCCTTGAGGCGTCCGTCGATCTCGGCGACCATCAGGTCGACGATGTGCTCGATGTCGTTCTCGCTGAGCTGGTGGAAGACGACGATTTCGTCGACGCGGTTCAGGAACTCGGGACGGAAGTGCTGCTTGAGCTCATCCGACACCTTGGCCTTCATCTTCTCGTACGACCCACCCTGATCGGACGCGTTGCTGAAGCCGAGGTTGACCGACTTGCTGATATCACGCGTACCGAGGTTCGTCGTCATGACGATCACGGTGTTCTTGAAATCGACCACCCGGCCCTGCGCATCGGTGAGGCGTCCCTCATCGAGGATCTGCAGCAGCGAGTTGAAAATGTCGGGGTGCGCCTTCTCGATCTCGTCGAAAAGCACGACAGAGAACGGCTTGCGACGTACCTTTTCGGTGAGCTGTCCGCCCTCTTCGTAGCCCACGTATCCGGGCGGCGAGCCGAACATCCGCGACGCCGTGTGCTTCTCGGAGTACTCGCTCATATCCAACGTGATGAGCGCGTCCTCGTCGCCGAACAGGAACTCGGTCAGCGCCTTGGTCAGCTCGGTCTTACCCACACCGGACGGGCCGGCGAAGATGAACGAGCCTGACGGACGCTTCGGATCCTTCAGCCCGGCGCGCGTGCGACGGATCGACCGGCTGAGCGCCTTCACGGCGTCGTTCTGGCCGATGTAGCGCTTGTGGATCTCGTCCTCCATGTGGAGCAGCCGGCTCGACTCCTCCTCGGTGAGCTTGAAGACGGGGATGCCGGTGGCGCCCGAGAGCACCTCGGCGATCTCCTCCTCCCCCACCTCGGCCGGCGCGCCGGAGTCGCCCATCTTCCAGGCCTGCTCCTTCTCGGCGCGGGCGGCGAGCAGTTTCTTCTCGTCGTCGCGCAGGCCAGCAGCACGCTCGAAGTCCTGGGCGTCGATGGCCGCTTCCTTCTCGAGGCGGACGCCGGCGATGCGCTCGTCGAACTCGCGCAGGTCCGGCGGCGCCGTCATGCGCTTGATCCGCAGGCGGGCGCCGGCCTCGTCGATCAGGTCGATCGCCTTGTCGGGCAGGAAGCGGTCCGAGATGTACCGGTCGGCCATCTGCGCGGCGGCCGTGATGGCCTCGTCTGTGATGGTGATGCGGTGGTGCGCCTCGTAGCGATCGCGCAGCCCCTTAAGGATGTCGATCGTCATCGCGATGGACGGCTCCGCCACCTGGATCGGCTGGAAGCGGCGCTCGAGAGCGGCGTCCTTCTCGATGTGCTTGCGGTACTCGTCCAGGGTCGTCGCGCCGATGGTCTGCAGCTCGCCGCGGGCCAGCATGGGCTTCAAGATGGACGCCGCGTCGATCGCTCCCTCGGCCGCGCCCGCGCCGACGAGAGTGTGGATCTCGTCGATGAACAGCACGATGTCGCCGCGGGTCTTGATCTCCTTGAGCACCTTCTTGAGCCGCTCCTCGAAGTCGCCTCGGTAGCGCGAGCCGGCCACGAGGGCACCCAGGTCGAGGGTGTAAATCTGCTTGTCCTTGAGGGTTTCGGGCACGTCTCCCCGCACGATCTGCTGAGCGAGACCCTCCACGCACGCGGACTTGCCGACGCCGGGCTCGCCGATCAGCACCGGGTTGTTCTTGGTGCGCCGGCTGAGCACGACCATGACGCGCTCGATCTCGGTGTGACGTCCGATGACGGGGTCGAGCTTGTTCTCGCGCGCGGCCTGGGTGAGGTTGCGTCCGAACTGATCGAGGATCGTCTGGTTGCCCTGCGATGGACCCTGCTCGGGGGCGCCGGCGGTCGACGGCTTCTGCTCGCCCTGGAACCCGGACAGCAGCTGCAACACCTGGTTGCGGACGCGGTTCAGGTCGGCTCCGAGCTTGATCAGCACCTGGGCGGCGACGCCCTCACCCTCGCGGATCAGGCCGAGCAAGATGTGCTCGGTGCCGATGTAGGGGTGGTTGAGCTGCAGCGCCTCGCGCATCGACAACTCCAGCACCTTCTTGGCGCGCGGGGTGAACGGAATGTGCCCGGTCGGCGCCTGCTGGCCCTGGCCGATGATCTCCTCGACCTGCTCACGCACCGCCTCCAGCGAAATGCCGAGGGATTCGAGCGCCTTCGCAGCGACCCCTTCGCCCTCGTGAATGAGGCCGAGGAGGAGGTGTTCCGTGCCGATGTAGTTGTGGTTCAGCATGCGCGCCTCGTCCTGCGCGAGGACGATGACGCGACGAGCCCTGTCGGTGAACCGATCGAACAAGGGAGTCTCCTGACGTAATGGACGCCGCCAGCGCAAGGACGCGGCGACAGAATCAGTCTATTCAACGCGGTCCCGGAGCCGATTGTTCCGTGTTCGCCTCTGGCGCAATTGGGCTCCGGACGCCGAGCGCCAGACAGCAGCGAGGGGGCCGTCCAGTCCGGACGGCCCCCTCGACGAAGCTGCGATCGCCCTAGTGAGCGGCCTCGTACGCCACGCGGATCTCGGCCGGGACGCGTCCGCGAGCCGACACCGTCATGCCCTGGGACTGCGCCCAGGCGCGGATGTCGGTGGCGTTGCCGGACGCCGCGGCCGCGCGCTTGCGACCCGGCTTGGCGCGACCGCCGGTGCGGCGTCCGTTGTCCATGAAGGGCTTCAGGGCATCGCGGAGCCGTGCGGCATTGGCGCTCGACAGATCGATCTCATAGGTGTTTCCATCAAGACCGAAAGTCACGGTCTCTGCAGCGGGGCTCTCGTCGAGATCGTCAGTCAATACGATGCTAACTCGTTGTGCCATTAGTGGCCCTCCATCACGTTCGGTTTCGCCAGAGTGCGGCAATATCATTCCCCCCTCGCGTGGAAGTGTAACGCCGCGGGGACTGTGTTTGTCCACCGCTGACCAGCGATTCACCACTGTGAACATGTGATGAATCACGTGTGAAACCGTCAATTTGTGGCACTCGTCAAGCGCCACTAGGTATTCGAGTCAATGTGCGTGGTGGCGCTGATTATCGTGTGGGGGCGCGGACCGAGCGGCTATTCAGGCCGTGGCGCGGGCTCTTCGTCCGGATCCTTCGGGATCCGGCACGCCCGCTCCAGCAGCCAGCCCGCACCGGCCCAGCAGATCCCCGCCACCAGGGCGATCGCACCGTGGATCACCCGCGCCGACGCGCTGGGCGTCGGCCAGGCGCTGAGCGACAGCAGCGCCAAGCTGCCGTAGCCTGACGCCAAAGCGGTCGCCGCGAGCAGCGAGGTCTTGGCCAGGCGGAGCCGCACCACCGCGACGTCGGGTTCCAGTGGCTCACGTCGGCGCTGGACCAGGGAGTGGGTCTGCCAGGCCAACCAGCCTGTGACCGCCGCGAGCAGCAGGATCGGCACCCAGGCCCCCACTCCGATGACCGGGAGACCCGCCCCCGCATACAGCAGCACCTGCCACCCGACCCACACCACGCCGACGCCGACGACCGCCGCCGTTGCGACCGAACGGGCGGTGGTCGCGCCCACGCTCGGACCCTCAGCCACGATCGCCTCCAGGCCGCCCGAACGGCCAGTCGGCATCACCGGCGAGGCGGACGCCGTCCGTCCCGACCGCGCCCAGCAGGTCTGCCACGCGCCCGCGTCCGGGGACGGACGCGTCGGCGTCCACCTCGAACCAGGGGACGAGGACGAACGCGCGCTCGTGCGCGCGCGGGTGGGGCAGGGTGAGCCGGGGATCGTCCGAGACGACGTCGCCGAACCTCAGCACGTCGAGGTCGAGCGTGCGCGGCCCCCAGCGGACGTCGCGCGTCCGGCCGTGGGCCTGCTCGATGCGCTGGCACAGGGCGAGCAGGTCGGACGCCGACAGCTCGGTCCGGCCGGCGACGACGGCGTTGAGGTAGTCGGGCTGCTCGACTCCCCCGACCGGCGCCGTGCGGTACAGCGACGAAACTCCGGTGATCTCGACGTCGTCCGACTCGACCAGCCAGTCGACCGCATCACGCAGAACGGCGGCGCTGTTGCCGACGTTCGAGCCCAGGGACAGCACGAAAGGCATTGCCATCACGGCCTCAGCAACGAGTGGCGACGCACGACGGTCACTGCGACATCGTCGAACGGGACGCCGATCGGCGCCTTCGGCTTGTGGACGGTCACCACGGCTCCCATGACGATGCGCTCGGCCAGGCAGCGGTCCGCGATGCGGCCGGCGAGGGTTTCGATCAGGTCGACGGGCTCGCCGCCGATCTCTTGGGCGATCGCCTCGGCCAGCTCGCCGTAATGGACGGTGGTGGTCACGTCGTCGTCGCGGCTGCGGCGCTTGATCCAGAGCGTGGCGTCGACCACGAACGGCTGGCCGTCGCGGCGCTCGTCCGGGTAGACGCCGTGGAAGCCCGTCGCGGTGATGCCGGTCAGGGTGATCAGTTCAACCCCGTCGCCCGTCGCGCCGAGCAGGTAGGCGTGGCTCATGAGTACAGCCTTTCGATGACGGCGATGGCGTCACGCTGACCGCGCACGTCGTGCGTCCGGACGCCCCAGAGCCCCCGTTCGGCGGCCCAGACGGTCAGGGCGGTCGTGGCGGCGTCCCGGTCGGCGGGCGGACGCGGACCGTCGGCGTCCGCCAGCAGCTCACCCAGGAAGCGCTTGCGCGAGACGCCCAGCAGGACCGGCTGACCGAGCGCCTCGACGGCGTCGAGGTGCTGCAGCAGCTCCCAGTTGTGGTCGGCGGTCTTGGCGAAGCCGACGCCCGGGTCGAGCACGAGGCGTCCAGGATCGATTCCGGCCGCGAGGGCTGCATCCCGGCGCTCACCCAGTTCGCGGGCGACGTCGTCCACGACGTCGGCGTAGACCGCGTGCTGCTGCATCGTCGTCGAGTGCGCGCGCCAGTGCATCGCGATGTACCCAGCCCCGGTCTTGGCGACGGTCGACAGCATCGCGGGATCGGCCAGCCCGCCGGAGACGTCGTTGATCCAGGACGCCCCCGCCTCGGCGGCGGCCGCCGCCACCTCGGCGCGCATCGTGTCGACCGACACCTGGACGCCGTGCGCGACCAGGGCCCGGACCACCGGCACCACCCGCGCGAGCTCGACGTCGGCGTCCACCCGCTCGGCGCCCGGACGCGTCGACTCGCCGCCCACGTCCACGATGTCGGCGCCCTCGGCGGCCAGCCGCAACCCATGCGTGACCGCAGCGTCGGCGTCCAGGAATCGACCGCCGTCGGAGAACGAGTCGGCGGTCACGTTGAGGATGCCCATGACGAGCGTCCGGCAGTGGTTCGGCACGCGCCCAGGGTACCGAGCCGGACCATTGCGTTCGGCGTCCGGGGCGGGCAAGGATGGGAAGCCCGAGGGGAGTCCGCCATGACCGACGTTGCCCGCGTTCCGGCCCGGACGACCGCGCTCGCCGCAGCGCCGCTGGCGCCGTCGAGGGTTCACCGCCGGCATCGTCGCCATGGTCGCCATGACGGCCGGAATGGGCTGATCGGACGCGCGAGGGCCCGTCCGCTCGGAGCTGAGCATCGGGCGGCCTGTCGGCCGGCCGGCCTCGATCAGCCCAGGATCAGGCTCATCGTTTCGGCGCGGGTCGCCGGGGCGTGCATCACGCCCCGGACCGCCGACGTCACCGTCTTGCTGCCCGGCTTCCGAACGCCTCGCATCGTCATGCACTGGTGCTCGGCCTCGACCACGACCATGACCCCCTGGGCGCGCAGGTGCGTGACGAGGGCGTCCGCGATCTGGGTGGTCAGCCGCTCCTGGACCTGGGGACGCCGCGCGTACACGTCCACGAGCCGGGCCAGCTTCGACAGCCCCGTGACGTGGCCGTTCTTGGCCGGGATGTAGGCCACATGGGCGACGCCGGTGAACGGCAGCAGGTGGTGCTCACACATGCTGACGACCTCGATGTCCTTCACGAGGACGAGTTCCTCGTGCTGGATGTCGAACGTGGTCGCCAGCAGGTCGGCCGGGTCGGCGTCCAGGCCGGCGAACAGCTCGACGGCGGCGCGGGCGACGCGTCCGGGGGTGTCGCGCAGCCCCTCGCGGTCGGGATCCTCACCGATCGCGAACAAGAACTCGCGGACCGCCCTCGCGGCCCGGTCGTGGTCGACGGCCATGCGGCGTCCCTTTCTAGGAACCGGAGCCGGGGCGTCCGTAGGTGTCCGGTCCGGACGCCGGCGGCTGCGGCTCGGCCGGAGGAGTCACCGGCGCATCGAACGGGGGCATGGGCTGCGGCGGCGCGGGCGGGAGTGGCTGACCCCAGCCCTGGGGTCCGGGGGCCCAGGGCTGCTGCGGAGCCTGTGGCGGAGCGTAGGGCGGCTGACCCTGCGGGCCGGGAGGCCACGGAGCCGACTGCGGCGGCCACTGCTGCTGACCCGGCCAGGACGGTGCCTGCGGCTGGGTCGGCCCACCCCAAGGGGCCTGCTGGGGCGGCTGCGGAAGACCACCGGGACCCTGCGGCGCGCCCGGAGCGCCCCACGGCGCCTGGCCGGGGAGTTGCGCCGGCGGCGTCCCATCGTGCCAGCCGGGCACCGGCTGGGCTGCGGGCGGGACCAGCGGCGCCCGCTCACGCATGGGCGGCGGATCGATCGGGGGAACGCTGGACGGCGTCCGGTCGTCGGAGCCCGTCCAGGCCGGACGCTTCGGCCGCTTGACGAGGTCCTTGAAGATCTCCGCGACCTGCTCCTTGTCGAGGGTCTCCTTGTCGAACAGCTGCCGGACGAGCTCGTCCAGGACGGCGCGGTTCTCGTTGAGGACGTCGAACGCCTCCTGATGCGCGGTGTTGATGAGGGCCGAGACCTCCTCGTCGATGGCCGCGGCCATGGAATCCGAGTAGTCGCGGTGGCCGCCCGACATGCCGGCCTGCAGTCCGAGGAAGGGCTCGTCGTTGTCGGAGCCCAGCTTCACGGCGCCCAGGCGCGACGTCATGCCGAACTTGGTCACCATGGCGCGGGCGACGTTCGTCGCCTTCTCGATGTCGTTGGACGCCCCGGTCGTCGGGTCGTGGAAGACCAGCTCCTCGGCAGCGCGTCCGCCCATGATGTAGGCCAACTGGTCGAGCAGCTCGCCGCGGGTCTGGCTGTACTTGTCGGCGTCCGGCATGACCATCGTGTAGCCGAGGGCGCGTCCGCGGGGCAGGATCGTGACCTTCTGGACCGGGTCGTTGCCGGGCATCGCGGCGGCAACCAGGGCGTGGCCGCCCTCGTGGTAGGCGGTGATCAGCAGCTCGCGCTCGTTCATGACGCGCGAGCGGCGCTGCGGACCGCCGATCACGCGGTCGATGGACTCGTCCAGGTTCTCCTTGGTGATCCACTGCTGGTTCTGCCGCGCGGTGAGCAGGGCGGCCTCGTTGAGGACGTTGGCCAGGTCGGCGCCGGTGAAGCCCGGGGTGCGCTTGGCGACCATCGCGAGGTCGACGTCCGGCGCGATCGGCTTGTTCTTGGCGTGGACCTGCAGGATCTGGAGGCGTCCCTTCATGTCGGGGGCCTCAACCGGGATCTGCCGGTCGAAACGGCCCGGCCGCAGCAGGGCCGGGTCGAGCACGTCCGGACGGTTGGTCGCGGCGATCAGGACCACACCGCCGCGCACATCGAAGCCGTCCATCTCGACCAACAGCTGGTTCAGGGTCTGCTCGCGCTCGTCGTGGCCGCCGCCCATGCCGGCGCCGCGATGGCGTCCGACGGCGTCGATCTCGTCGATGAAGACGATCGCCGGGGCGGCGTCCTTGGCCTGGTCGAAGAGGTCCCGGACGCGGGACGCGCCGACGCCGACGAACATCTCGACGAAGTCCGAGCCGGAGATCGAGAAGAACGGGACGCCGGCCTCACCCGCCACGGCCCGCGCGAGCAGCGTCTTGCCGGTGCCGGGCGGGCCGTAGAGCAGGACGCCCTTCGGGATCTTCGCACCGACCGCGGTGAACTTGGCGGGCTCGGCGAGGAACTCGCGGATCTCTTGCAGCTCCTCGATCGCCTCCTCGCACCCGGCGACGTCCGCGAAGGTGGTCTGCGGGGTGTCCTTCGTGGCGACCTTGGCCTTCGACTTGCCGAACCCCAGGATCCGGTTGCCGCCGCCCTGGGCGTTGCTCATCAGCCAGAACAGCCCGACGAACAGCAGCAGCGGCAGCAGCCAGACCGCGAGGGCCCCCATGATGCCGCGGTCGGGGTTGTCGCCGCGCCACGACTCCAACGTGCCCGCGGTGACGCGCTCATTGAGCCGCTTGATGAGGTCTTGGCTCTGGGTGCCGACCCACGTTGCGCGCAACTTGGTGTGCGGGACGTCCGCCTTCTCGACCAGCACCTCCTGGTTGCCGTCGACGAGCACGACCTCCTTGAGCGGGTCGCTGCCGTTGATGACCGCGACCACCTGCGACGTCGGGACCTGCTTGTAACCGCTCGCGTTGCCGATGACCTGAATGCCAATGGCGATCAACGCGAACACCAGCACGATCCAGACGATGGGCGTCCTGACGAGTCGACCGGGTTTCATCACTGCCTTTGCTCTGCTGACACGACCCGGCCGACTCTACCGTCCGGCTCAATCGGACGCCGCAGGCGCCGGTTCGCTTGGTGCCGCAGGCGCTGACGGGTGGTTCAGCCAGCCCCCCCATCGAACGGACGACTGGGTGCTCAAGCTCCCGGATCACCGCAACAACCAGCACCCAGTCGACATCAGCGTGGTTCCCGAGCCGGCGGTTCGGGGACGAGTCGACCTGACGAGCACCGAGAGGCTGACAAAGCGCAGACCACCGGCCTCACCAGCCCCGACTGGGTGCTCAGGCTCCCGGATCTCTGCAACAGCCAGCACCCAGTCGGACGTCTTTAGAGTCTGCTGGCGTGGAGGTCAAGAGGCGTGAGGTGCCAAGGGAGTGGGCTCGACGGCTACCTCGATCCGAATGTCGACCTTGGCCCGACCTTGCTGGGCCGACAACACACCGTCGAGTAGCCGCAGGAAGCGCTCGGGATGGTCGCGAAGCACCGTCGGCGACACAGGGAGAACCGCGATCCCGTGAGGGATATACCTCGCATCGGCATCGACCGTGTCGGCCCACTGATCACGCGCGCCATGGAAGCCGGCATGATGCGTCCAGGAATGCACCTGAATGGCGACCCTATGATCGGGTAGGTAGCAGTCCGGAACGCCGATGAGGCGGCCGCTCGTGTCCACCAGTCGGGGGTTCATCTGGAGCTTGAGACGCGGCCTCCGACGACTCAGGATCCTCAGCAACTGAGCCTCCGGCACGGACCAGGCACCACGTTCGAAGTCGATGAGCCCCGATCGAATGCCACGCGTTCCGTTAGGCCGAGTTTCGCCCAACGCCGCCTCCAGGCGAGCGGGTGAGGTGAGGCCTGTCTGAAGCGCCCTGATGGTTGCAGCACGAACGGAATCGGCGGTCGCTTCGAAGCCCCTCGCATAGTCGATCAGGGCACGATCAAGGGGCACCACTGGCACGCCACTTAGGTTTCGGAAGGTGGGCGCATGATGGACATGGAGCACCTCTGCATCGTCGACCACTCGTGAGTGACACGGGTCGGCGACCACGAAGCGGCGCAGCACCGGTCTGGCTGCTAGCGCGAGACCGTGCCGGACGAGACCCCACCCACCCGTCAAGGCCGACGCCGGTCCGGCCCACAACCAGCCCGCGATGACGCGCTGGTCGTCGTCCAGTGTGGTCCGATGCCCATAGACGACGCCGGGCAAAGGGCTCCACCCCCGCGAGCGCACGAATCTGCTGATCGCGGACCGGCTCCAACCTGCTGTCCGCAGTTGGCTCGTGGACACCAACCCTCGCTGGTCCTCGATATCCGGTAGTTCCCTCATCTTGATCCCCTCCGCCCACACATTGGGCGGAAAGGCCGGGATTCTGTCAGGGCCGGCGAAATTGTGGATAACTACTCGTCCGTGAGTGGGAGCTGAACCACTGTTGTCGGCCGTTCGCCAGGCGACCCCCGTGACTGGGTGCTCGGACTCCCGGAGAACCGCAACGGCGAGCACCCAGTCAGCCGAGGACACAGCCCACACGCCGTCACACCATCGCCAGCCCATCGAACGCCAGACTGGGTGCTCAAGCTCTCGGATATCCGCAACAACCAGCACCCAGTCGAACATCAGCGTTGGGTCTCACATCCCGGCGGTTCGGGGACAACAAGTCGACCTGACTCGCACCGAGAGGCTGACAACAACAAGGAAGCCCGACCTCACCAGCCCCAACTGGGTTCTCAAGCTCCCGGTTATCCGCAACAACCAGCACCCAGTGGCCCCACGCCGCTCAGCAGAACGCAGCCTTGGCCGCCCCCGGCGTCTGGTTCGAGGGGAACCGCCGCGTAGGCGTCCGCTGGCTTACAACCTTCTTGGCAGCGCCGCGCTCCCCAATGGGAAGCGCCGCGCTCGTCCAACCTTCTTGGGAGCGCCGAGTCGTCCTTGTTACTTGACGGCTCCCGCGGTCAGGCCGCCGATCAGGCGCTTCTCGATCAGGGCGAACAGGATGACCACCGGCACGATCGCGACGGTGGCGACGGTGAACAGCAGCTGCCAGTCGCGGATGTACATGCCCAGGAACCGCGGCATCGAGACCGTCAGCGGCTGCAGGGACGAGTCCTGAACCAGGATGAAGGCCGCCGCGAACTCGTTCCACGTGTTCACGAACACGAAGACGATCGCCGTCACGATGCCCGGCCACACCAGCGGCAGCGACACCTTGAACAGGGTCTGCACCCGCGTCAGCCCGTCCAACAGCGCCGCCTCGTCGATCTCCTTCGGCACGGACGCGAAGAACGACTGCATGATCCACACGGCGAAGCTCAGGTTGAACGCCCCGTTGATCAGGATCAGGGCCACCCACACCAGGTACCCACGCCACTGCGAGAACTCCTGGTAGAGCCCAACTGCGAGCACCGTCGGCTGCAGCATCTGCGTGATCAGCACCAGGAACAGGAACACCATCCGTCCGCGGAACTTGAACCTCGCCACGTAGTAGGCCGCCGGCGTCGCGATCAAAAGCACCAGCAGCGTCGCCCCGAACGAGATCACGGTCGTCGCGAGCAGCGAGTTGCCCGGATCAACCTGCGACGCCCACACCTTGAGGTAGTTGTCGAACTGCGGCGCGGCCGGGAAGTACTCCGGCGGGATCTTGGTGATCTCCTCGCGCGTCTTCAGCGACGAAATGACCATCAGCAGGTACGGGAACGAGAAGAACAGCAGCACGAACAGGGCGCCGATCAGCGTCGCGATCGGGTTCGGCTTCTTGTGGACGCCTCCGCGGTACGCCATCACTGCACCTCCTTCGTGGGCTTCACGACGGCCAGGTAGATCGCGATGATCAGCAGGCAGAAGCCGAAGTTCACGATCGACAGCGCGGACGCCACACCCGGACCCAGCTTCACCTTGTACTCGAAGATCAGGGTCGTGGTCGTGTGCGCCGTGTGATACCCGGGCGCCTCGTTCAAGATCTTCAGGATCGGCAGCGAGTTGAAGACGTTGATGATGTTGATCAGCATCGCCGCGGCAATCGCGGGCCGCAGCATGGGAAACACGATCGACCAGTACCGCTGGATGACGTTCGCGCCGTCCATGTGCGCGGCCTCGATGACGTCACCGGGCACCGACTGCAGTCCGGCCAGGATCGTGTAGGTCGTGAACGGGATCGACACGTACACGGCCACGAACACCGCCACCCAGAACGACGTCGCCGGGTTCTTCGTGAACCCCTGCGCCGCCTGCAGGATGCCCGTGTCGACGAACAGCCGGTTGAACACGCCGACGTCCGCCTGCAGGCCGTAGTTGAACACCGTCGTCGTCATGACGACCGAACACGCCCACGGCAGGATCACGACCAGCCGCAGCAGCTTGCGTCCGGGGAAGTCCTTGTTGAGGAACTGCGCCAGCGCCAGCGAGCACACCAGCGTCGCCAGCACCACGACGACCACCCAGACCACGGTGTTGGTCCAGATCGCCGGCCACGGCACGGTCGGGAACGTGAACGCCCCGGCAGGCCCGTTGAAGTTCGCGAACCCGGCAGGCCCGCGCTCCACCCCTTGTGGGGTGTACTTCACGAACGCCGTCTGGAACATCAGGATGGTCGGGTAGATCACCACCGCCGCGATCAGCAGCAGCGTGGGGGCGATCCACGGCAGCGCCGTGATGGTGTCTTTCCAGCCGGACGCCCGACGTGCGGCCACGACTGTGCTCATGCGTACCTCTCGTTCACTCGGACGCCGAGGGGCGATTGCCTTCGACCGCAGCATCCCATCCGCGGACGCCTCGCGCGCCGAACCGCGCGTGCGGCGTCCCTGGGCCTGACGGCGACGGCGGGACGGACGCGACGTCCCCGATCCACCCCGGTGCCAGTTCGGACGCCGACGCGAGGCGTCGGCGTCCGAACCTGGACTCAACTACTGGACTATCAGCCCGCGGCGTCCAGCTGGGCCTGGATGGCCTTGACGACGGCGTCCGGGGCGTCCTTGGAGATCGTGCCGGCGGTCGACTGCAGAGCGCCCTTGAGGGCGTCCCACTTGGGATCCGAGACCGGGTTGAACTTCACGAACGACAGGGCCTCGTAGAACTTGGCGTTGTCCTTGTCGGACGCCTTCGCCTTCTCGATCTGCGACTTCGTGACCGGCAGCAGGCCCGTGCCCTTGTACCAGCCCTCGTACATCGCGTCGGAGTACATGAGGTCGAGGAACTGCTTGGTGGCCTCCTTGCGGTTCGCGTCCTTGTTGTTGAACGCGAGGATGAAGTCGGTCACGCCGAACGCGACGGGCTTGCCGTCCTTGCTCGGGATGGGCGCGAGATCGAACTTGATGTTCGGGAACTTCTTGCGCGTGTTGCCCATCAGGCCCGAGTGCGACACGTACATGCCGAGCTTGCCGTTGTCGAACAGGTCGGCGACCTGCTGACGGTTGGACGCGCCCGCGTCCGCCTGGACGGCCTTGGCGTCGATGAGCTTCTTCATCTCGGTGAACGCCTCGACGGTGGCCGGCTGGTTGGCGACCAGCTTGCCGCCGGACGCCCAGTCGCCGCCCGCACCCCACAGCCACAGGGACGACTCGACCTGGGCCTCTTCCTTGCCCAGCGGCATGCCGTAGCCGGCAGCGCCCTGAGCGGCAATCTTCTTGGCGGCGTCCTCAAGCTCGGCCCACGTCTTCGGCGCGGCTGTGATGCCGGCCTTGGCGAAGAGGTCGGTGTTGTAGGCCATCATGCGCGCGGACGCGATGTCGGGAGCGGCCCACGTCTTGCCGTCGGTGCCGACGCCGTTCTTCATCAGGGCGGGCTCGATGGACGCCAGCGTCGCGGCGCTCATGACCTCGTCGATCGGGTACAGCAGGCCCGCGGACGCTTGGGCGGCAAAGGCGTTGTCGTTGAGGATGTCCGGGTAGTCCTTGGCCTGGATGCGCTGCTGGACCTTCTCGGAGAACGTCTCCCACGCCTCGATCTGCAGTTCGACCTTGACGTTCGGCTGCTTCTTGTTGAACTCGGCGATGATCTTGTCCCAGTCGGCCTTGGAGCTGTCGGCGTACGACGGGGCCAGGATCTTGATCGTGGTGGCGGGCAGCTGGCCGGCGGGTGCGGCGGCGCTGCTGCTGGTGCCGGTGGTCGCCGGGGCGGCGGCGGGGCTGCTGCAGGCGGCGAGCCCGGCGCCGGCAACGGACGCCGCGGCGAGGCCGACGAAAGCTCTTCTCGAAAGGCTCATGAGTGGTCTAGTCCTCCTTGAACATTCTCAGCGGCCGGGCGCACCCCGGCCCCGCTCAACTGCGGGAGAAACCGCCACCCTACAAGACCTGATGCGCTCCGAAGGGGGCCAAACGGCCGATCTGGCTTAAAATTTCCCTGATCGAAACTGATCAGGAGTAGACGGTTGGGCTCAAAGTCGCGCAATCGCGGAGGTTGCGGTACTGGCCTGCGTAGTCCAATCCGTAGCCCACGACGAACTCGTCCGGCAGGTCGTAGCCGATGTACTTCGGCACCACGTTGCACTTGAAAGCCTCGGGCTTTCGGAACATCGTCATCAGCTCCAGCGACGCCGGCAGACGCGTCGACAGGTTCTGCAACAAGTACTGCAGGGTGAGGCCGGTGTCGATGATGTCCTCGACGACGATCACGTGGCGGCCCTCGATGTCAGAGCTCAGGTCCTTCAAAATCCGCACCACGCCGGAACTCTGCGTGCCGGCGCCGTAGCTCGAGACTGCCATCCAGTCGTGCTCGCAGTGCAACTTCATGGCACGAGACAGGTCAGCCATCACCATGACCGCACCGTTCAAGACCCCCACCAGCAGCGGCACCGTGCCCGCGTAGTCGGAGTCGATCTCCGCGGCGATCTCGCGGATGCGGTCTTGGATCTGGGCCTCGGTGAAGTGAACCCGGGTCAACTCACCGGGGATCTGTGCTGCTTCCACGGGCGAAACCCTATCGCGAACGCCGGTCGGCGATCAGGCGCCCGTCCCTCCGCGTGATGCGCACGCCCGGGAGGTCGACGCCGCGCTGGCCGCGCCACTGGGTGACTAGTTCGACCACCGCGCTCACGTGGGTGGCGCTCACATCGGAGGCACCGCGTCCGCTCAGCCACGCATGCAGGACCCGGTCGCGGATCGCCGGGTCCAGCCCGGCGAGCCAGCGGCAGTTCAGCGTTTCCGCTTGTCCGGACGCCGATGCGTCCGTTTCGTCCGGTGTTGGCTGGGTCCCGGACGCCGACGTCTCGGCACCGTCCGTGGTCGGCCTGCCGTGGGACGCCGCGGCGTCCGACGGGTCGGCGTCCCAACTGACGGTGGTGACCAGCGCCGAGGCGAGGGCGGCTCGCGCGTCGGCGTCCAGGATGTCGACGTCGCGGCGGAGCTGCTCGGCGGTGCGGGCTAGCGCCTCGCGGACTCCGGGTCCGAGTTCGCGTTCGAGGGTGGGCAGGACGCGGGTCCGGACCCGGACGCGGGCGTAGCGGTCGTCGGCGTTGTGTGGGTCCTCCCAGGGGGTGAGCCCGAGTTCGGCGCATGCGGCGCGGGTGGCCTCGCGGGTCACCCCTAGCAGCGGGCGCAGGACGATGCCGCGCTCGGGCGGCATCCCGGCCAGCGACCTCGCGCCCGAGCCGCGGGCGAGGCCCAGGAGCACCGTCTCGGCCTGGTCATCGAGCGTGTGGCCGAGCAGGACCCGCTCCCCCGGCTCAGCGGACGCCTCCAGCGCGGCGTAGCGCGCCTCGCGCGCGGACGCCTCCGGCCCGAGACCGTCCGCCGCGACGTGCACGCGGACTACCGTCGTCGGGATCGTCAGGGCAGGTCCACGGGAAGCCGAGTCCGCGCGCTCTGTGGGACGGGCGTCGCCAGGACTGCGAAGGGGGTCTGTGACCGCAGACCCGTCCTGGTCGACCGCAGGCGCCCAGGCGGCACCGACCGGGCCAGCGGGCAACGCAGCCAGGGTCGCCGCCACAGACGATGCGACGGCGTCCGAGTTGGCCTGCAGACCGTGGTCGATGACGATGGCGCGCACGGTGGTGCCGCGGCGGCGTCCGACGAAGGCGGCCGCCCAGGCCAGCGCGAGCGAGTCGGCGCCGCCGGAGCAGGCGACGATCCAGGGTCCGGGCGGCAGCGCCTCCACCGCCTGCACCGCCGCCAGCGTCGCCGGACCGAGCACTTTTCGACTCACGGACTGGAATTCCCTTCCGGCCGGGAGACGTCACCGGCGCCTACCTCGACCGTCGGGAAGGCGCGGGCGAGCCAGACGTCGGGGGCGTGGATCTCGTCGAGCGTCGGCAGCATGCCGGACGACTCGTAGACGGCGTTGAGCCCCGCCACGCCGACCCGCTCGATGACCGCGCGGCAGAAGACGGCCCCGTCGCGGTACTGGGCCAGCTTCAGGTCGAGCCCCATCAACTTGTTGACCACCTTGACCAGGCCGCGGCGCTGGCGGTGTGCATTGAACCGCTCCCGGATGAGCGCAACCGTCGGCACGACGTCGGTTCCGACGCGGTCCATCATCACGTCCGCATAGCCCTCGAGCAGCGACATCACGGCGGTCATCTGGTTGAACACGATCCGCTGCGCGGGCGTCAACAGCGCCTCGATCGCCGAGGACGGCCGCGACGGTGTCGCGGACGAATCCTCCGGCTCGTCCAGCAGGTGCGCCAACTGCCGGACCAGATACTCGCCGAGCCACGGCGCCTGAACGAACTGCAGGCGATGGGTCTGTTCGTGCAGGCACACCCACAGCCGGAAGTCGGCGCCGTCGACCCCGAGCCGGCGCTCCATCGCGGCGATGTTGGGCGCGACGAGCAGGAGGCGCTGGCGTCCGAACGGAACGAACTGGCCCAGGATCCGCCCCGAGAGCAGGCCGAGCGCGCCGCCCACCTGGACGCCGTTGCCCAGGCCGGCGAGGCGCCCGCGAAGCCCCTCTGCGCCCGACGCCCCCGCGGCCGCCAGCAAGCTCTCGACCATCTCGAGGTTCGCGTCCAGCCAGGTGGCGCGGTCGACGACGAGCATGTCGTCCTGGCTCGGCGGGGAGGTCAGCCCGGTCACCTCCGCGACGTGGGCGACGGACGCGCGCGCCGCGCTCCGCAGACCGTCGACGACCTCGGACGCCTCCGCGCGGCTCAGCTCGGGGCCGGGTCGCAGCGCCGCCCGCCCGGCCGAGCGGGCGACGGCGTAGTCGATGGTGACGGCGTCCACCGGATCACCCTAGTCGCGCCGGACGCCGATGCCGCGGCGGCATGTTCCGCGTGACGCGCGCGGTGCTGTCTCGGGGCCCTCGGCGGGGTCTAGGCTGACGCAGAAGCACGTCCTCCGACACCAGAGGTGACCCATGACTCGTCCGTCCTTCGCTCGCCCGAAGATCAAGCCCATCCTGCACTTCGATGTCACGATCGAGATCCCCAAGGGCACGAAGAACAAGTACGAGATGGATCACCACACCGGACGCATCCGCCTCGACCGGACCCTGTTCACCGCCATGCAGTACCCGTACGACTACGGGTTCGTCGAGGGGACGCTCGGCCAGGACGGCGATCCGCTGGACGCGTTCGTGCTGATGCCCGAGCCGGCGTTCCCGGGGGCGCTCATCGAGTGCCGCGCGATCGGCATGTTCCGGATGACCGACGAGGCCGGCGGCGACGACAAGGTGCTGTGCGTGCCGGTCGCCGACAAGCGCCAGGAGTCGACGCAGAACCTGACCGACATCCCGGACCTCACCCTGCTCGAGATCGAGCACTTCTTCGCCGTTTACAAGGACCTTGAGCCCGGGAAGTCCGTCGAGGGCGCCATCTGGGTCGGCCGCGCGGACGCCGAGAACGAGGTCGAGGCGTCCTGGGAGCGCGCCCGGGGCACCAGCTATGAGAACCAGTTCACGGGTGGCAGCGTCGCCAACACCCCCCAGCAGAGCGAGATGACGGCCGCCGAGAAGTTCGAGCGTCCCACCCGCGCGCAGGGCATGGGCGAGTGACCTGGCGTCCACGACGCTGAACCAACGCGGCCCCCGTTCCTCGAACGGGGGCCGCGTCCTTTATCCGCGACTTGTCGGTGGCGTCCGGCAGGATGTTCCCCGGACGTCGAAGGAGGCCCATGCACCGCATCGCGCACCTCAGCGACTGCCACCTGCGTCCGGTGTCCGGGCTGGTCGGCGGGGTGGTGGACGCCGACGCGCGCCTGCGTCGCGCGATCGAGGTGCTGACGACCTGGGACAAGCCCTGCGACGCCTGGTTCTTCGGCGGCGACCTGACCGACGAGGGGGACGCCGACACGTACGTCCGGCTCCGCGAGCTGGTGGAGCCGGCGGCGTCCGCGTGTGGCGTCCAGGTGATCTGGGGCAACGGCAACCACGACGGTTCGGACGCCTTCGCTCGCGTCCTGTGGGGGGTGGGTCCGGGCGATGGGCTTCACTCGGACTCCGGGCTTCGACAAGCTCAGCCAGCGGTAGGCGGTTCCTCGCCTGAAGGTGGAGTCGGCCCCAGTACCCTAGGCCCGTCGTACGGCCAACCCGACCCCCGCTCCCTACGCCCGTCGAAGGGTTCACCCAACCGCCCAGGGCTGGCGAACGGCAAGCCCGACCCCCGCTCCCTGAGCCTGTCGAAGGGCCAACCTCTCAACCGCACCTACGACCTGCGCGGGCTGCGGTTCATCGCCCTCGACAGCGTCGTGGCCGACCGGCCCGAGGGCCGGCTGTCCGAGGTGTCTCTGGCCTGGCTGAGCGAGTTGCTGGCGACGCCGGCGGTGCGCGGATCGATCCTGGCGCTGCACCATCCGCCCGTGCCGCCGGTGCAGGACGCCGCGGGGCTCTGGCCGCTGACGAACCCCGGCGCATTGGCCGAGGTGGTCCGCGGCAGCGACGTCCGGCTGATCATCGGGGGGCACTTCCACCAGACGTCGTTCACGACGCTGGCGGGCGTACCGGTCGCGGCGGCGTCCTCGCTGACCTACACCCAGGACCTCACCGCCGGACGTACCCTCCGCGGCCAGGACGCCCACGCGGGCTTCAACCTGATCGAGGTGCACGAAGAGCAGGTGGTGGTGACGGCGGTCCAGCTGGACGTGGGCGTCGGCGTCCATCGGGCCTTGTCGCCGGCCGATGTCGAGCGGATGCGACGATGACCGCCAGCCAGCGGGCAGCGACGCAGAGCAACGCGCTGAGGGCAGGCGGTCTGGTGTTCCTGGGCGGGAGCCTCGGCACAGCGCTGCGGGCGCTCGTCGGTCTGACGCTGCCGGTGGGCTGGGTTGCCCTGCCGACCTTGGTGGTGAATGTGGTCGGGGCCTTCGCGATCGGGGTCCTGTACGAGTCGCTCGCGCTGCGCGACGGGCGCCGCAGCTGGCGGCTCTTCCTCGGCACCGGGGTGCTGGGCGGGTTCACCACCTACAGCGCTCTGGCGGTGGCGGTCGTGACACACGGAGCGCAAGGGTGGACATACGGCCTTGTCAGCGTCATCGCCGGCCTGGTGGCGTGCTGGATCGGCGCTGCGGTTCCTGCAGCTTCACGAGCTCACGAGACCAGAGGATCGTCGGGGGCCGAGCGATGATCGCGCGCAACCGGGTGCGAGTTTGGGACGGGTGTGCGGAGGCGACACCCGCAGTCACTGAGCGGACGCCGCGATGACCCCGGTCCTGTTCTTGGTGGTCTCGCTGGCCGGTGGACTCGGGGCTGTCGCCCGGTTCGCCATCGACGCACTAGCCGCCCGCCTGGTCGGACGCCGCAGCCGGTGGGGCATCATCGCCGTCAACGTGACCGGCTCCTTCGCGCTCGGGCTCGTGTCCGGCCTCGCGTCCCGCGGCATCGCGGACGCCAACCTGGCGGCGGTGCTCGGAGTCGGGGTCCTGGGCGGCTACACCACGTTCAGCACGGCCATGTGGGACAGCGTGACGCTGCTGCGCGAACGTCGCTGGGCGGCGTCCGCGGCGCACGCCCTCGGCGCCCTGATCGGCAGCGCAGCCGCGGCCTGGCTCGGGTTCGCGCTGGGGCAGGGCTGAGCTAGCTGCGGTCAGCCCGGCGAGCGCCGTCAGCAGCGCCGAGCGGCTCGGGTTCGCGCTGGGGCAGGGCTGAGCTAGCTGCCCTTCGACAAGCCCAGGGATCGGTCTCATGCGGGCGCGCAAGCCGCTCGCGAACGAGTACCGCCCGGGAGCTACGACTCGGGATCGCTGTCGGGTGGCTTCCAACCATCCGTTCCCTGAGCCCGTCGAAGGGTGCGGCTGGCAAGGGGTGCACTAGCGTCCCTTCCACAGGCTCAGGGGTCGATTCGGACAGCGGACAGGACGGACGGACATGTGCCGTCGGGCAGGCTTACGACTCGACCGAGCGGAACCGGAGCTGCAACTGAGCGCCGATCTCGATCTCCTCGGGAACCACCTTGACGGACTCCGGCTCGGCGCCACCCTTCATCGACGCGGCCATCGCGTACACGCGGGTGTCGCCGCCGAAGTCCATGCGCGCCTCGGGCGTGCCCAGCAGACCAGGATCGGCGACCTCGGTGATCTCGATCGCCCCGACCCCCGCCGCCTTGGCCATGGCTTCGGCCCGCTGCCGGGCGCGCTTGACGGCGCCCTCGATGCACTCGTCGCTCAGCCGGTCGGCCGTCGCATCGGTCAGCTGCCAGCTGACGTAGCCGAGCCGGACGCCCGTGCGTCCCGCCAGGTCGGAGGTGTAGCGGCCCAGCGCCTCGAAGTCCGTGAACCGCACGTTGACTTCGACGGACGCCGTGACCCGCTCGACCGATGTCTTGCCGCGCTTCCACGAGTACGTGCGCAGCGGCTGAACCGAGAAGCGTTCCACGACCCCCGCGGTCTTGAACCCGTCGAGCTCGTCGCCGATCTGGTTCGCGGCGGCGGTCACGTCCGCGATGACTTTCGCCCTGTCCGTGTTCTCTTGACTGACGGTGAGGTAGAGCTCCGCGCGCTCGGGCGCGACCCTCACGTGCTGTTCGCCGCTGACACTGATCTGCATGGACGCCTCCTTGAGTCTGCCTTTCGACTGTAGTGAGGCGGTCAATCACTGCGACGGTTGGGACCCAGCGGGCTGTTCACGCCGCCGCCGGGTCCACTAAGGCGTGTGAACGGCCTTTCACGTCCGATTGCAGGCTCAGGTGCGCGTCGGAGTGTGGGCGCCGATAGTTCGGCGAGCGTCATGGCCTCGCGATGGGCCTGCCCACGCGTCAGTCGACGGCGCGGGGGTGGCGCTTGAACGCCGATACCGACGCGCTGTCGGCGTCCCAGAATCGCCACTCCCGGCCCCCCGCGGACGAGACGTTCACGCGCGGACCGCTCGCGAGCGCGAGCGGCGGCGAGCCGGCTTCCAGTCGGGCGCGGGGCCCGGCCAGGTCCGCTCCGTTGTCGGCGAGGGTGATCCCGAGGGCGCGGCACAGGTTGCCCGGACCGCGCGCGAGCGCGGCGTCTGACACGCCCGGACGCCTCGCGCGGACGGCGTCCAAGCCCTCGATGACCTCGCCCGCGCGCAGCAGGACCGCGCTGGCGACCCCTGGTTCGCGGCAGGCGACGTTCAGACACGAATGCCCGTGCAGCGAGTAGACGTAGAGGAACCCGGGCGGTCCGAACATGACGGCGTTCCGCCTGGTCGGACCGCGGAAGGCGTGGGACGCCGGGTCGAGAGCGCCGTCGTAGGCCTCGACCTCGACGATCCGGACGGCGGCGTCCGGGGTGCGCAGCACGCAGCCCAGCAGCAGCGGCGCGACCTCCAGCGCGGATCGGTTGAGATCCGGGACGCCGGGACGGGCGTCCCACCCCGTTCCGACGCGGAGTCCCGGGGACAGGTCGGGCCCCAGCCCCGACTGGGCGTCGCTGGGGTCTGTTGAGCTGGCGTCCCTGCTCAGGTCGCCGCCCGAGGCGTCCGAGACGCCTTCTCTCCCCCGCCCCGACCGGCGATCGAGCGGGACGGTCAAGCCGGCGTCCCGAACCGGATGGCGTTGCGGGCGCGAGCCTTCGCGGCCTCGACCTCGCGGTCCTTGGCCGGGGCGGTCGTCGACAGGTTGGCCAGCAGATGCTGGGTGATGTGGGTGATCTCGTAGACAGCGGCGTCGAACGCGGCGCGGTTGGCGGCCGACGGAGCGTTCATGCCGCTGATCTTGCGCACGAACTGCAGCGCGGCCGCCTCGACCTCGTCGGCGGTCGCGGGCGGTGCGACGTTGTACAGGGGACGGATGTTTCGGCACATGGGTCCCAGGTTGCCACGGACTTCCGCGGCCAGCCTCGGCCCGATCGCACAATCGGGTTGTCGTGCGGCACTGATGAATCGCTGGCTAGGGGTTGGACGCCGCCACGCTACGGGGTTCAGTGATGATCGCCGGCTGAGCTTGTCGAAGCCGCAACCCTCAGGGGCCTCGACAAGCTCAGCCGCCGGGTGACCCATTCATCAGGCAACGGATGCCGAGTGGTCAGCGTTCGGAGATCGGCGATTCGAACCGCAGCCGATCCACGCAGGCAGGAGCCCGAAGAGTCGAAGATCAGTGCGCAGCCGCGTGCTGGTCGGACTTCTTGCGCGGGACCAGGTGCAGCACGCCCACCAACACCCCGCCGATCACCAGACCGACGAGCGCCGAGCACAGGGTGTCGACGAGCCAGCCGAGGAACGCGTGGACGTGCTCGGCCGGACCCGCGAGCACGTGGATCAGATCCAGCGGCGCATGCCAGCCGAGTTCCGCTGCGCCCGCAACGATGATGTGGCCGCCGACCCAGAGCATCGCCGCGATCCCGATGCCCGACAGCGCGGACAAGACGACGGGCATGGCCTTGACCAGGCCCATCCCGAGGCCTCGCGAGGCCGGCTTGGCGGCGAGGTGCAGCCCGACGTCGTCCATCTTCACGATCAGGGCGACGACGCCGTAGACGAGCGCGGTGATGGCGATCGCCACCACGATCAGCGACACGGCCCGGTACACGAACTCGGCCTCGGCCACCTGGTCGAGCGAGATCACCATGATCTCGCTCGACAAGATGAAGTCGGTCGTGATCGCGCCCCTCACCAGGGCCTTTTCGGCCTCCGCTCCGGACCTCAGCGCCGGCTGCTCGGACGCCGCCTCTCCCGTCGGCGTCTCGTGGTGTCCGACGATGACCTCGTAGACCTTCTCGGCCCCCTCATAGCAGAGGTAGGCGCCGCCGAGCATCAACAGCGGCGTCAACGCCCACGGCAGGAACTGGCTCAGCAGCAGGATCGCCGGAAGGATGAACACCAGCTTGTTGCGCAGCGAGCCCAGCGCGATCTTGCCGATGATCGGCAGCTCCCGCGCGGGCGAAACGCCCTGGATGAACCTCGGAGTCACCGCGGTGTCGTCGACGACGACGCCAACGGCCTTGGTGGACGCCGCACTCGCCATCTTCGCGATAGCGGCCACGTCGTCGAGCAAGGCGGCGAGTCCACCGGCCACGGGTACCTCCTGGCGTTGATTCGGTGCCAAGAAGGTAGCAGGCGCCTACTTCAGCGGCGCTCCGCAGTTCTGGCACTCGTCCCCGGGCGGGGTCTGGATGAAGCAGGACGAGCACAGCACGAACGGCGCCGGGTTCGAGTCGGGATCCCGACGCGCCCGCGGCGCGACGGACGCGCGTGCGGCCCGTACCGGCTTGGCTGATCCAGCCTGCCCGGACGCGCGCGTGGGCCGGGCGGACCGCAGCGACGGCGTCCGCTGGGCAGCATCGGGCGATACGAGCGTCGGGACGGCGTCCGCGGGAACGGACGGGGCATACCGGCGGTAGCACTCGAGGCGTCCGGCGGCGGCGCCGAGTTCGCGGGCGTCGGCGTCCGCGAACGGGGGCAGGCCCTCCGTGCGGGGGACCTCGTCGTAGGCCGGACCCACCAGTCCGTCCGTCGCCCCCACCACGAGCGACGTCAGCGGCGGCTCGGCGAGGCGATGGCAGACGTGCACCACGGTGGTCAGCACCTCGACCAGCCAGCCGGGGGTGTGCCCGGCGCGGATGCCCGCAGCCCGCTGCACGTCGACGCCCAACTGGTGGTAGCTGATGGTGGCGCGATAAGTCGCCGCCACCTCGAGCAGCAGTTCACGCGCCGCCTTGCCCAACTCGACGAGGGCCTGATCATGGCTGAGCGCTACTCCGCTGGAAGCCCTTACGAATCCTGCACTAGCCACGCCCAACTCCTTTGCCGGAAGACTCCACGTTACCGCCTGCCGGACGCCTCGCCCGCCACGCCCACCTGCGCCCGACGCCCGTCCTACGACCACCTCCGGATCGCGACACATCGGCCCCGCCCACCGGGTCGGCCGTGAGAAAGTGGGCGCCATGAGCGAGCTGTTCGATGCGCCGAGCCCGGCGCGGCTGCGTCCGGCGCTGGCGGGAGTTCCGGCCTATGTCGCGGGGCGTCCGGCGAAGCCGATTCCCGGACTGATCACCTACAAGGTGAGCTCGAACGAGAACCCGTACCCGCCGCTGCCGTCGGTGGCGGCCGCCATCGCGGAGGCGTCCGGCCAGGTCAACCGCTACCCCGACATGATGAACGTCGCCCTGAAGGCCGCGATCGGCGAGTCCTGCGGGTTCGCGCCGGCGTCCGTCACGGTCGGGCCCGGCTCGACGGGCGTGCTGGCGCAGCTGATCGGCGCGCTGTGTGACTCCGGCGACGAGGTCGTCTTCGCGTGGCGGTCGTTCGAGGCCTACCCGATCCTGGTGCGGCTCGCGGGGGCGACGCCGGTCATGGTCGCGCTCAACGACGCCGGCGAGCACGACCTGGACGCCATGGCCGCGGCCGTCACCGACCGCACCAAGCTCGTCATCTTGTGCACTCCGAACAACCCGACCGGGCCCATCATCACGGACGCCGCCGCGCGCGCCTTCCTCGCGAAGGTGCCCGCAGAGGTCGTCGTCATCATCGACGAGGCCTACGTCGAGTTCGTGAGAGATTCGGACGCCGTCGCCTCGTTCGCGCTGCAGCGCGACTATCCGAATGTGGTCGTGACCAGGACGTTCAGCAAGGCGTACGGCCTCGCCGGCCTGCGCGTCGGGTACGGCCTGGCGCATCCGACGCTGGCGGAGGCGTCCAACAAGACCTCGATTCCGTTCAGCGTGAACCTGGTCGCCCAGGCCGCCGCGATCGCGTCCCTGGCCGCGCGCGACGAGATCGACGCCCGCGTGGACGCCATCGTCGCCGAGCGGCAGCGGGTCGTCGCCGGCCTCGCCGAGCAGGGCTGGCGGCTGCCCGCCACGAGTGCGAACTTCGTCTACTTCCCGCTCGGTCCGGACGAGTCCGAGCGCTTCGACGTGACCTGCGGCGACGCCGGACTGGTCGTCCGCCGCTACGGCGGCGAAGGCGTCCGCGTGACGATCGGCGAGGAGGCCGCGAACTCGCGCCTGCTGGAGATCACCGGACGCCTCAGGTCCGCGCTGCGCACCTAGGGCCCCGCGATTCTGTCGGGGCGCCCGACTACGCTGACGGGCATGAGCGACGCCACGACCAAGACCATCGTCATCACGGGTGCGAGCGCGGGGGTCGGTGCCGCCGCAGCCCGGCGCCTGGCCGCCGAGGGGGCGAAAGTCGTCGTCGTCGGACGCGACCCGCGCCGCACGAACGAGGTCGCGGACGCGATCGGCGCCGACCGGCATATCGCCGACTTCGCCAAGCTGTCGGACGTCCACGCCCTGGCCGACGAGCTCAACAAGCTCGACCGCATCGACGTCCTCGCCAACAACGCCGGCGGCATCTTCGCCGAGCGGCTCATCACCGAGGACGGCTTCGAGCGCAGCTTCCAGGTCAACCACCTGGCGGGCTTCCTGCTGACCCGCCTGGTGCAGCCGAAGCTGATCGCCTCGGGGGCGTCCGTGATTCAGACGTCGTCCATGGCCCACTACCGCGGACACATCGACCTGGCCGACCTGCAGCTCGAGAAGGGCTGGTCGCCGTGGAAGGCCTACGCGGACGGCAAGCTGATGAACGTGCTGTTCACCCGCGGGCTGCACAAGCGCCACGTGCTCGACGGCATCTATGCGGCGGCGTTCCACCCGGGCGTGGTGGCGTCCAACTTCGGCTCGACGGCCGGCGGCGTCACCAAGTGGTTCTACGCCTCGGCGCTCGGCAAGCGGGTCATGATCTCGCCGGAGCAGGGCGCCGACACCCTCGTCTGGCTCGCCCAGCGGACGCCGCCTCGCGACTGGGCGTCCGGCGAGTTCTACGACAAGCGCGCGGTGAGGCGTCCGAACAAGCAAGCCTTGGACGCCGGGCTGGTCGACGCCTTCTGGACGCGGTCCGTGCGCCTGATCGAGGGCTGACCGGCGACCGGCGTCCCCTGTAAAACCTCGTGACAAGGCCGGACGCCGCCGCAGCCTGGCTGCGACGGCGTCCGGGTCGAGGAACGATCAGGGCTGCTGGCGAAGGACGCTGACCCGCTGGAGGTACTCGTCCGGGGTGATGTCGCCGCTGGCGAGCCGGTCGGCGAGCACCTTGAGGGCGTCGTCCTCGGGACGGGGCTGCGGCGCCTGCTGGCCCCACGGACCCATCCAGGCCTGCGGCTGAGCGGGCTGGCCGTCGGTGCTGGTCGGCGGCTGGTGACCCCAGCCGGCTCCCCACGGACCGCGCCCGAAGCGGGGGCCGAACCGACCCCGGAACAAGAAGAACAGCAGCGCGATGAACGCGAGCATGCAGAACAACATGAAGACTCCTCCTAGGGGGCCCGCGGCCCCGTGCATGTGGTGACCCATGTCCACCAGTGAAGCCCGGCGTCGACGTCCAACCATCGGCTCATGGGCTGAACTGCCCGTACGTCCGCTGACGTACGCCGGTTACGTCGCGGTCCCGATGGGCGGCGTCCGACAGGGCCATAGATTGGACGCCGTGAGTCACGTCCCTGCGCCGACGCCCAACCTGCCGGACGCCCGCGCGCGGCGGCGAGGACGGGTGCGGGCGTGGGCGGTGCTGGGGTCGGTCCTGGCCGCCGTGATCGGCGCGCTGGCGTCGAGCCGCGTCTGGACGCGGATGTCGATGACGCGCGGCCGGATGCGCGGGATGGATCCGGGGCCGACCAGCCAAGTTGCTGCGAACGGTCCGCTCGTGGTCGGGGTGCTGCTGGCGCTGGCTGGGCTCTTGGGCGTGGCCGTGTGGCTGGCGTGGCGGTCGCCGCGCGCGGCGTACGGGGTGGCCCTGGTCGCGGCGACTGCCTACCTGTACCTGGCGGGCCCGCTGCCCTCGACGATCCCGGCCCTGGCGATCACGCTGGCGATGGTGATGCGGGCGCGTCCGGCCAACGAGTGGCTGGGCTGGGCGGCGCTCCTGCTGCCGGTCTTCGCCGCCGCTGCGCTGGCCTACGAGGACGCCGACCCGCTGTCGCTCGTCGCGTTCGTGCTCGGCGTCGCGGTGGCCTGGGTGGTGGCGCCGGCGCTGGTGATCCAGCTGGTCGTTTCGCGGCGGGCGTCCGTCGCAGCGGCCCGCGACGACGAACTGCGGCGGGTGGCGTACGAGGAGCGGCTGCGGGTGGCCCGCGACATCCACGACGTGGTCGGGCACTCACTGTCGATGATCTCGCTGCAGTCGGGCGTGGCCCTGCACGTGCTGGAGTCGGATCCTGCCCAGGTGCGCGCGTCCTTGGAGGCGATCCGGGAGTCGTCGCGCTCCTCGCTCGCCGAACTGCGGCAGACGCTCGGGGTCTTCCGGAAGCCCGACGAGGGCGGTCCTCTGGTGCCGACAGCGACGCTCGCCGACGTGCCGGCCCTGGTGGAGTCGGTGCGCGCCGGCGGCCGCGAGGTGGGGCTGCTGTTGGCCGCGGACGCGAGCCGCGGCGTCCCGGCTGCGGTGCAAACGGTCGCCTACCGGGTGGTCCAGGAGGGGCTGACGAACGTCGTCCGGCACGCGGCCGGGGCGTCCGCGGTGGTGTCGATCGAGCGGCGGCCGGAGGTCCTGGTCGTCGGCGTCCGGGACGATGGTCCGGCGCGGCAGGCGCCCGTCGAGGGCAACGGGCTGCGCGGCATGCGCGAGCGGGTCGAGGCCGTGGGTGGGACTCTCGGCATCGGCGTCCGGCCCGAAGGCGGGCTCGCGGTGCTGGCTACGCTGCCGATCGGAGGGCCGCAGTGACCAGGGCCGGATTAGTGGGCGGAGTTGCTGTTTGTTCTGCAACAACAACTCCGCCAACAGCGCGGGGGTGAGCTGTGACGGTCGGCGACGAGGTTGACGGGGCGTCCACCGGACGCGTCCGGGTGGTGATCGCGGACGATCAACCGCTGGTCCGGATGGGGCTGCGCGCGCTGGTGCGATCCGACGCCGGGTTGGAACTCGTCGGCGAGGCCGAGACCGGACGCGAGGCCGTCGCCTTGGCGCGCTCGGTCACCCCGGACGTGGTGCTCATGGACATCCGGATGCCCGAGCTCGACGGCCTGGCCGCGCTCCGCGAGATCTCGGCGGATCCGGCGCTCGGCGGCGTCCACGTGGTGATGCTGACGACGTTCGAGCTGGACGAGTACGTGTTCGCGGCGCTGCAGGCGGGGGCGTCCGGGTTCATGATCAAGGACTCCGAGCCGACGGAGTTGCTGCGCGCGATCCACGCGGCGGCGTCCGGGGAGGCCTTGATGTCGCCCAGCGTCACCCGGACCGTGATCGAGACGTTCGCGGGGCGTCCGGCGGGGGCGGCGTCCGAGCACCCCCGGCTCGGCGAGCTCACCGAGCGCGAGCGCGAGGTGCTGGGGCTCGTGGGGCAGGGACTCAACAACGCCGAAATCGCCGAGCGGCTGTGGATCACCAAAGCCACCGCCCGGACCCACGTCTCGCACATCATGCTCAAGCTCGGCGCGCGGGACCGGGCTCAACTGGTCGTGATCGCGTACTCGTCAGGACTGGTCCGGTAACTGCCCAACGCCGAAGAGGCCCCAGAGCCTGTCGAACGACTCAGCCACGAAGAGGTCTAGGCGAGCACTCATCTATCGCTGGCTGAGCTTGTCGAAGCCGCCTGGACAAGCGGGTCTTCGACAAGGTCAGCCAACGAATGACCCCGTTGATCACTGCCTTCCCTCGAGCTTCAGTGGCGGGGTCGCCAGCGACGTGCTCGTTGGCGGGCTTCGACAAGGCTCAGCCAACGCAGGTCGCTCAGCATGTCGAACGCACCACCCTGCCGAAGTCCCACCCCCACAAGCCCCCTGAACGTGTCGAAGGGCTGCGCGTCAGCGATTAGCGAGCGAGGCGTCCGAGGCGGCACTCGGGGCGGTCCTCGAGGACGACCTGCACCCGCTCGGCGTGGACCCGCGGCATGTCGGGCAGCGCGTCCGCAGCGAACCAGCGCGCCTCGACGGCCTCGCCGTCGGCCGGGAAGGGGTCGCCCGAGACCCAACGGCAGCGGAAGGTGTGGTCGATGTACTGGGTCTGGTCGCCGTTGAGGTAGGTGACGAGATCGGTGACGGACATCCAGACGAGGCGCTCGACCTCGACGACCACTCCCGCCTCCTCGAGCGCTTCCCGGACGGCGGCGTCCCCCGGCTCCTCGCCCGGATCGACGATGCCGCAGACGCTCGACCACGCCCCGTCGTCGGACCGCTTGACCAGCAGCACCTCCAACCCGGACTCCCCCTCGCGCACGATCACGGCCGTCGAACCCGACAACCACAAGGGCGAATGGCCGACCGCGCGGCGAAGGTCTGCGACGAAGGGGGGCATGGCCATGGGCGACAGCCTACGATGCGAGCCCTTCAAGGCCGGAACCGGCGGGGTCCGCCGGCCGGTCGACGGCCAAGCAGCGGCCGAAATCGGGGAACACAGCGGTGGCGTCTCCCGACCGGTCAATGGCACCAGTCAGAGCACCACCATCGGACCGGTCCGCCGACCTCACCGTCCTGGTCGGCCCCGTCGGGGTGACAGTGAGCGGCCCGGCCCCTTGAATAGACCCATGACCGAGAACCCGAACAGCCGCTCCGTGACGCTGACGCGCACCGAGTTCGCCACCTTCCGCGCCGAGAACGACCGCGGCGGCGTCCTCGAGTTCGGGGAGGGCGACGGGATCGCGTTCACCCCCGTCGAACTGCTGCTGACGGCGATCGCGGGCTGCGCGTCCATCGACGTGGACTACATCACCGCGCGCCGCGCTGAGCCGGTCGCGTTCGAGGTCGTCAGCTCGGGAGTCAAGTCGACCGAAGGCGGCAACCACCTGACCGACCTGAACGTCACGTTCCGCGTCGTCTTCCCCGACGGCCCCGAGGGGGACGCCGCCCGCGAGCGTCTGCCGCTGGCGATCAAGCGGTCGGCCGAGGCGCTGTGCACGGTCTCAAGGACGGTCCAGCTAGGCACCCCGGTCGTCATGGACGCCGCACGCTGAGCCGCTCACGGACGCCGACCCCGCCGCGCTCACCAGCGGGCAGGGCCCGTCCTATCCCTGGCGGCTGACGCTCGGCGTCCGGGCTAGGAAGCGCTGACCCATCGCCGCCTGCGCTGGGCGGAGCCGGACCCCTCAGGGGCTTCGACAAGCTCAGCCAACCGACCGCTCCCTTGAGCCCAAACGCGGTTCCGTCGAACCCCAGGTGAGGTTCCAGTGATCGGCGTTTTGCTACAGGTCAACCTCGTCGGGGTTCGCGCGGCGAACGACGACACGCGTCCAGGAACCCACGTACACGCGGGCGTCCTCGCCGAGCTCGGTGCGTCCCTTGATCGGATCGAGCGGGAGCGGCGCTCCGGCCTGCCCGACGTACGTGCCGTTGGACGAGCCCACGTCGTCGACCCACCACCGGGTGCCGTCGGTGGTCAGTTCGGCGTGCCGGCGCGAAACGCCGGTGTCGGGCTCGCAGTCGACGTCCGGCGTGATGCCGCGGCTGCGGCTCGGGCGCCCGATCAGCAGCGTGCGCTTACGCAGCCCGACCACGCGGGGCAGTCCGGGCGACGGCAGCTGGTCAGGGCTGTCCTGGCCCGCGTACCAGTCGGGGTCGATCCAGACCTCCGCCACCCAGTCCGCCTTGTCAGAGACGACATCGGACGCCGCGGGCGCCGGTGCCGCGGTCGGCGACGGAATGGGCGAGGCGGCCTGGGGCGGCGCCGTGGGCGTGGGGACCGGAGCCGCGTCCGCGGGGGCGACCGGAGCCCAGGCTGGTGCCGCGGCCGGCTGCGAGGCCGCGCCGTCCACCGCCGCAGCGACGGGCTCGGCCGGCGTGACCGCCGCATGGGCTGCGACGGGCAACGGCGTGACGGGCGCGACACCCTGCGACGCGTCCAGGGCCTCAGCCACCGGAGGGGCGGGGGGCCTGGCCGCTGCGACCGGGTGCGAGGCCGCGGGGTCCACCGCCTCGGCGACGAGCTCGGCCGGCGTGACCGACGCGTGCGCGACAACCGGTGCGTCCGGGACGTCGTTCACGGGCTCGGCCTCTGTCACAGCGGGTGACCCGGCCGGCACCGCCTGCGCGACCGACGGAACGGCGACCGGGGTAACAGGCGAGGGCGGCGTCTCGTCGATCACGTCTGCGTCGACGATGTCGTCGTCCGTCTCAGCGTCGACGGGGACGGCTGCCTCGACCGGCTCGCCGACCTCGGCCACCTCAGCGGCAGGAACGTCCCCACCAGCCTCCACTGGCTCGGCCGCCATCTCGGCCGGACCAGCCGACGCCGGACGCACCTCGACCCGCTCCGAGGAGACGGGAGCCTGATTCGGGGGCGCCGGGGCGTCCAGATCGAGTCCACTGACCTTGGGCACGACCGGCGCTGGGGCGTCCAGGTCGAGAGGGTGGGACTGCACGACCGGCCCGCTTGGGGGCACGACCGGCACGGCGTCCGGGCTGACCTGCGGTCGCAGGGCCGACATCCGGGGCAGGCTGCCGGTGGTGAAGTCGTAGCCGCAGGCCTCGCAGAAGAGGGCGTCCGCCGGGTTGGCTCCGTGGCAGACCGGGCAGGACTTCGCCGCGGCGTCCGACGTCGGCCCCGCGGCGGCGGGCGTCGAAGGCTCAGGCTGGACGGGCATGGGCGCGCCGCACACGTCGCAATAGTCGGTGGCCGTCGATTCGTGACCTTCGGTGCAGATGGCCATGAGCTACCCCTTGATCCGTGTCGTTTTGGTGGACGCCGTGTCCAGCGCCATTTCATCAGCCTTGTCGACGGCGCGCTTGAGCCGGACCGTCCCGGTGCCGGCGTCGACCACGTCAACGACCTTCTTCAGCTTGCTGGTCGCCTCCTCGTTGCCGGACGCCACCGCGAGCTGGATGGCGCGTCCGAGCTTGGTCGTCGCCCCCGCCTCGTCGCCGGACGCCTTGGCAGCCAGGCCCTCCTGGATCGCCGCCGCGAGCTCGGTCTGGCCCGTGTAATGGGCGACCTCGGGCGAGATTCGCGTTGTCAGGGCCGCATCGTTCGACCACGTGGCCTTCACGAGCCCCTGCGTGACGGGCTGGCCGTCCACCACCAACTGGACGCGCGCCGCCAACTGCTCCTGCCCCAGCGCCTTGGCCGGCAGCCGGACGCCGACGTGGTAGTCGCGCTCCTCGTCCGACCACGAGCCGGTCGGGTAGCCGGAGGTCAGCGGATTCACTGGGACGCCCCGCGCCGTCAGGTCGTCCACCGTCGGCGACACCTGGCGCACGAACAGCACCTGTGCGCCCTGCGGCACCCAGACCCGCAGCTCGGCGTCCGTCACCCCGCGCGACGCGGACGCCTGCATGATCGAGGCGAACTCGGCGGCCATGCGGGACGGGTCCGGGATGATGTCGACGGTGCCGAGCAGCGCCGAGGACACCTTGCGGATCTCCGAGACGATCCAGTCGGTGCCGACGCCGCGGCAGTCGCACTGGAAGACCCCCATCGACGCCCGGATCGCCATGTCGAGGTCGGCCTGGGACTCGTCGCGGTCCTCGCCGTCGGTGAGCAGCAGCGCGTGCTTGTTGCCGAGCGCGTCGCCCATCGAACCGAACAGGGCTCGAGCCAGGTTGAGCCACGCACCGATCGCCGTGCCGCCCTCGGCGTTGAACCAGCTGATGGCCTGCTTGGCCTCGGCGCGCGTGCGCGGATTCATCTCGACCATGCCGCGTCCGGTGCGGACCATCGGGTACGCCAAGTACGCCTCGTGCGTGCCCGCGACGACAGCGAAGAAGGTGCCGTCCGCGATGGTGTCGACCGCCGTCATGGCCGCATTCTTGGCGGCGGCCATGTTGACCTGCCCCATCGAGCCCGAGGTGTCGACGATGATGATCTCGCCCGGCGCCTTGCCGGACGCCCCCGCCCTGCCCGCGCCCGAGACGCCGAGCCGCACGATCGCGTTGACGTCCGTGCCGCCGTCGGGCAGGAACTCGTTCTGGTAGACCGTCGAGGTGAATGTCGCCATGGGCTTCATCCTTCCAGGGGGGTGGTAGCGGGGACCGGCTCGTGCGTGATCGGATCGTAGGCCGTCGTCGCCGCGACGGGCTCTCGGACGCCGTTGGCCGAGGCCGAGGGTTGGTCGGTCTGAGACGCCCCACTAGGCATGATCTTGGACGTGGCGATCTCGCCGTCCACCACCACCGGCGCGGCCGGGACGGGCTTGTCGCCCACGCGGGCGAGGCAGGCCGAGATGTTGTCGTGCCCGCCCTGGGCGATCGCCCAGTTGACCATCGCGCGGGCGATCTCGACGGGCGTCGAGACTGTCGACTCGGTTGCTGGCGGCTGAGCTATCGCCTGGCGAGACTTTTCCCGCCAGGAGTTTGCCGTACCGACGGCGTCCGACACGACCTTGCCGATCTCGGACGGCTCGGACGCGTAGTTCCACAGGCCGTCCGAGCACACCAGCACCCAGCCCGGACCCGGCACGTGCATGGACGCGACCTGCGGCACGACGTCCGCAGCATCGACCCCGAGCCAACGCGTGATGGTGTGGGCGTCCGCCGCGGTCTCGGCCTGCTTGCGAGGGACCCCGGACGCGATGCTGTCCTCGGCCATCGAGTCGTCGCGGGTGAGAATTGCCCCGTCGCCGGAGTCCGGCAGCCAGTAGGCCCGCGAGTCGCCGACGTTGCCTGCGTAAACCACGTTGTCGAGCACCAGCGCGGCCACGAACGTGCAGGCTGCGGGGTTCTTCTCGCCCGCCGCCGTGTGGTGCGCGACGGCGTCGTTCGCCACCGCGGCAGCGCGGGCGAACAGCCCCGACACCGCCGCCGACCTCGACGCCGGCGTCCCCATGTCCTCCGGACGCCCCTCGACCAGCACATCCCGGGCGGCACGCGCGGCGGCCAGGGCGGCAACGTCGGAGTCCGTCGACGTCGTCACGCCGTCGCAGACCACCAACACCGCGCGCGAGCCCATCGCCTCGTCGGCGTCCGTCGCGAGGGCGTCCTCGTTGCGGGCATGCTTCACGCCGCGATCGCAGACCGCGCCGACCCACGCCGCGGGCGACTCCTCGAAGTGCTCGCGCTCGGTCGGCGCCTTGGCTCCGCACTGGGTGCAGTAGCCGTCGGTGTCCACCTCTCCCCCGCACTGCAGGCAGAGTTTGGACGCCGCGGGCTCGGCTGCGACCGGGGTCGGGTCCGGCGCCGGGATGAGCGAGGCGTCCACGACGGTGGGGTCGTCCGGACGCGGCACCGCGGCTCCGGGCTGGCCGGGCGGCTGCTTCCAGCCCGTGCCGGCTACGGGACGCCCCTGCGAGAACTGCGGCCAGGCGGGCTCTGCTGGATCGGTCATAGGACGCTCCATCGACGGGTGGCGTTGGCTTGCTCGATGAGCCGGGCGCGTTCGCCGGCGTCGCTTTGATAGGCCGCGAGGTCGCGGTAGGCGCGCTCCAACTGCGGACGAAGCGCCTTGTCAGTGGCAGGTAGACCGCCGATACTGACCGTCGGCGCGTCCTTGGTGGCACGCACGGTGTCGAGCGCCCGCGACAGGATCTCGACCGAGTAGCGGGCGTACGTGGGGGCGTCCAGCTTGGCCGCGGCGACGGCGTCCAGGGCGGCCCCGAGGTCGGCGAGCGAGGTGCCGAGGGCCATCAGGTGCTGGGCGCGGAGCCGCCGCGACTCGGTGTAGCCGCGCGACGTGCTGGGCACCAAGTTGAGGGCGTCCAGCACCCCCTTGAGGTCGGAGCGGGCGGCCCGCAGGCGCGCCAGGCCGAACGCGGACGGCGTCACGTAGTTAGCGTCCGTGCTGGCGCAGACGCCGTAGAGCTGCTCGGCCGTGGCCGCCTGGCCGCCGCGCTCACAGGCGATGGCGAGGGCAAACTTCGGCGCCAGCTCACCCGGGACCTGGCCGTAGACCGCGTTGAACGCCGGCTGCGCGCCGACGTAGTCGCCGGCCATCAGGGCGGCGACGCCGTCCATCCAGATGGCGCGCCAGTCCCACGGGTTCTGCGCCAGGATCGCCTGCGTCAGCCGCTTGGACGCCACCCGATCACCGGCCGACAGCACGATGCGGGCCTGCTCAAGCAGGATCTCGGCGGTCTGCTCGGGTGCCGACCGCAACGCCGCCAGCCGCTCGGCGGGGCTGTTGATGGTGAGGCGGTTGAGCCAGTCCCAGCCGGAATCGGCCGTGTCCGGACGCAGCTTCGGCAGCTGCGTCCAGGTGAAGGCGTCGCCGGTCTGCGTCGGCGGCTCGAACAGCGGCGACGGCGCGGACGCGAACGCGGCACCCGGCGTCCGGACGCCCACGACCTCCCGCAGGACGCCGAGCGCCTGCTGCCGAAACTCCTCGGCCGACTGGAACCGGTCGTCCGGGTTGGGCGCGCAGGCGCGCAGCACGAGGCGGTAGAGGGAGTCCTGGCCGGTGATCTGCGGCAGGTCCGCCAGCGGCGGCAGCGACGTGGCGAACTCGCCCTGGTAGCCGCGGAACTCGGTGCAGAGCACGAGGAGCGTCCGGCCGATCGTGTAGACGTCCGACGGCACGGACGCGCCCTTGGCCGCGAGCTCGGGCGCCTGGAAGCCGACCGTTCCGTACATCGGGGACGTCTCGTCGTGCACATGCCGGACGCCACCCAGGTCGATCAGCTTCTCCGAGTCACCGACCTGCATGACGTTGTCGGGCTTGAAGTCGCAGTAGAGCAGCCCGCGATCGTGGAGGTAGGTGAACGCCGGGATGATCTCGATGATGTACGCGAGCGCCCAGTCCACCGGCAGCGGGTTCATCGCGCCGCCGTTGTCGGCCTGACGCCTCTTGAGGATGTCTTTGAGCGAGACGCCCGGCACGTACTCCATGACGATGTAACGCGCGCCGTCGGCGTCCGACACGAAGTTGTAGATCTCGACGATCAGCGGGTGCTCGACCTGCGCCATGAACTCCTGCTCGCTGAGCGCGGCCATTTTGGCGTCGGTGTCGCCGGCGTTGAGCAGCCCCTTCAGGACCACCCAGCGGCCGGAGACGTTCTTGTCGCGGGCCAGGTAGATCCAGCCCATGCCGCCGTAGGCGAGCGCTCCGGCCACCTCGTACTGCCCGGCGACGAGCTCGCCGGCCTTGATCGTGGGCTTGAAGTTGTAGGCCGTCTGGCACTTCGGGCAGAAGCCCGAGAGTCGTCCGGGCTGGCCGTCGATGGAGCGTCCGATGGGCTCGCCGCAGTTGGGGCAGAAGCGCTTGTCCTCGGGGACGACCGGGTCGGTCATCAGCTGCTTGGTCGGGTCGGCCAGCGGCGCGGGGGGCACGGTCGTGATGCCGGCGCCGATCCGTGTCACCGGACGGTGCAGCGCGGACGCCGCGGGCCGCTTCGCCGTCTGGCCGCCGGGCAGCAGCGCCGACCCGATCGCGGCGGAGGCGAGGGTCTGGGACGCCGCGGGCGCGGCCCCTCCAACGGTCGAGGGCGGAGGCGGGGCGGCCGTCGGCGGGTTGCCGCAGTAGTCGCAGTAGCCGTCGACGATCTGCCCCGGACAGCCCGGCTGCGGGCACGGTCCGGACGCGTGTCGCGACGGCGCCGCACCTTGGACGCCGCGCGAGGGACCAGCGGACGCCGCGGCCGCGGCCTGGGCGACCACGTCGGGTCCGCCCGCGGACACCGTGCCGGCGGCGTCCACCGCGAACGGCGGCCGGTAGCCGGACGCCGCCGGCGGCATCCCGCAGACGTCGCAGTACCCGTCGACGATGCGTCCGGTGCAGCCCGGCTGCGTGCACTTCATGAGCGACCTCCTGACGTGGACGCGTACGCGCGGCAGCCCGCGACGAGCGAGCGGGCAGCGTCCAGTTGGACCGGCGTCTGACCCAGGACGCCTCGGGCGGCGGCCAACAACGACGCGCCCGTGGCGTCCAGGCCCTTGGCCTCAATCCCAGCGAGCTCGGAGCGCAGCGCCTCGACCGACTCGAGCGCCGCCGAGTAGGACTCCTCCACCACGTCCATCGCCTTGCCGACGGACGCCAGACGCGCCTCGTAGGCGTCCAGCTCGGGGGTGGTCGTGGGCACCGGGCCGAGGTTCTCGATGTCGGGCACCGCGTACTTGGGCGCCGGCGTGACGGCCGCGACCGTGCGCTCGACCAGCGCGCGCAAGCCCGGCTCGCGCTCGGCGAGGTGGCGGCGGATGGCGTCGATCTTCACGATGCGCGCCGCGTTCTGCCGGCGCATCGCGCCGCCGACGATCAGGTCGCGTTCGAAGGTGGCGGCATCCAATTCGAGGGGTCCCAGCAACCCGCCGACGTCGCCGCCGCGTCCGGCCTTGTCGGACGCAACTTCGAGTCGGGCCGCCAGCCCCTGCAGCTTGAGTCGAGCGGCCTCGACGCCCTCGCGCGGCTCCAGCGCGATCTGATCACGCAGGCGTTCCAGCTGGGCGCGCAGATCGCGCAGCCGCACCAACACCGCGCTGCCGCTCGGGTCGAGTTGCAGCCGTTGCCGCAGCTGCGCGGTGAGGGCATCCGAGGTGCGGCTCGCCTCCGGCACCGACATGCCGGTGAGCCCGGCCGCCGCGCCGGGCGTGTCCAGCCGCGACCAGATCAGCTGCGCGATCTTCTCGCGCTCGACGGCGCCGACGCGTCCGGAATCCCAGGTCGCCAGCAGCTGCTCGTTGCGGGTCTTGATGGCCTGCCACAACGTCAGCCCCAGCCGGACGTCCCCCGTCAGCTCGCCCGCGTGATCGGACGCCTGCACGGCGGCGTCCAGCTCGTCGAGCTCGGCCCGACGCGACGTGAGCCACAGGCCGAGGTCGGTGAGGTAAGTCAGCAGACGCTGCGGGTCCGGCTGGTCACCCAGCTTGCCGGGCGCGGCGGGCGCGACAGCGATCATCGGTACTCCCGGATGCGCTGGCTGATCCCGATCCAGGACGCCGCAGCGCCGAGCACGCCGAGCAGCACCGCGATGCCGGACGCGATCCGCAGGCCGTCCTGCTGCTGGGTCATGCCCGTCGCCGTGGCGGTCTTGGCCTCGGAGAACGTCTTCGACAGCGCGTCCGAGGCGGCCTCGTAGCTCGGATTCACCCCCGACGTCGTGGACGCCGCCGCCTGCTTCGCCGCCGTGACCTTGTTCTCCTTGAGCAGGTTCGCCAGCGAGGCGTGCGCCGACGAGTACGCAGACACGAGCCCGGCGGTGGACGCCTGCGCGTCACCGATCTTCTTCACCGACGCGTTGACCTCGTTCATCGCCGTGAGCCAGGTCGTCTCGTTCGCGACGATGTCGGTCGGCTGCAGCAGCGAGCGCCCCTCGATGGACTTGGCCTCCGCCAGCTTGCTGTACGCCGTCGCGGCCGCCGTCGCCGACTGCAGGGTCCCCGCGCGGGCGCTGTCGACGACCGCCGCCGACTGGACCAGGTTCACGTCCACGAGCCGCCACAGCACCACGGACGCCGCCAGCGCGATCAGGACGCCGAGGTTCACCGCCCGCTTCGTCCGCCGTGCCAGCCACAGGCTGAGCAGCAGCAACAGCACGACGGGCACCAGCGCCAGGCCGGCGGCCCACAGGCGGTCGCTCGCGCGGGCGGCGTCCACCCGTTTGCCGTTGTCGGAGATGAGTTTGTCCAGCGCCGGGACCGTGTCGCCCACCAGCGCCGTGCCGGCGTCCGCGGTGTAGCCCAGGCCGGCGGTGTTGTCCTTGGGGTAGGCCGTCCGGGCCCGCTCCATGGTCAGGGCGTAGTTCAGCAGGCCGGCGTTGACGGCCATCAGGTCGTTCTGGTCGGTCGGCATCGCCAGGGACGCCTCGACGGTCAGCCTGGACGCCTCCTTGAGCGCGTCCGTGTAGTCGGTCATCGCGGTCGCCGCGGTGCCCTGAGCCAGGCCATTGGTGGCGAGCCCGTCCGCCCGCAGGACGTCGCCCTTGATCTGCTGGAGCCGCAGCATCTGCTGCGTGCCCCGGTTGATGGACTCCAGGGACGCCGACGTCGTCGTCAGCACCCACGCACCCACCGCGCCCGCGATCAGGCACGCCAGCGCGGCCAGCGTCCGCGACAGGCGCAGCCCGGTGGCCGAGGGGATCAGGAAGCGGCGTCCGACGTCGCGCGCGGAGGTCGCGTCCACGGTCTGTCCGGTGGTCGAACCGGACGCCGTCCGCTGCGGCGTCCCGGTGGGCGGCGGAAAGTTCTGCGTGGTCATGGACGCTCCTTCGCAGTGGGCTCGTCGACCCCTTCGACAGGCTCAGGGACCGGACCACCGTTGGCTGAGCTTGTCGAAGCCCCCTCGACCGTCTCAGCGACCGGACCACCGTTGGCTGGGCTTGTCGACCCTTCGACGGGCTCAGGGACCGCCACGTCGACCGGCTCGGGGATCGGAGCACCCTCCTCGGACGTGGCGAGCGCGGCGTCTTCGGCGAGCCAGTCGACGGTCTCGGGCTTGGCGTCGCCTTGGACGTCCTCGGCGGTCAGGGTGCGTAGTTGCTCGACCGTTGGGTCGACGAGGTCGCGCAGCCGCCAGGCCTGGTGGCCGATGGCTGCCTCCATGGTGTTGCGGGCGAAGCGTCCGTTACCGAAGGTCATGTCGCGGATCTGCTGGGCCAGGAGCGCCTTGAAGGCGTCCTCGGCGCCCTCGCCGAGGTCGTAGTCGGCCTTGGCGACCATGCCCTTGAAGATGCCCATCAGCTCGTCGTCGGTGTAGTCGTCGAACTGGATCGTCGTCCGAAACCGCGACGCCAGCCCCGGGTTCTCGTCGATGAACTTCGCCATCGGCACGGGGTAGCCGGCGACGATCACCACGAGGTCGCCGCGGTTGTCCTCCATCTCCTTGACGAGGGTGTTGATCGCCTCCTCGCCGTACTGATCGCCCGACAGCGAGTACGCCTCGTCGATGAACAGGACGCCGCCGAGAGCCGACTTGCACACCTCGGCCGTCTTGAGGGCCGTCTGCCCAAGATAGCCCGCCACCAACTCGGACCGGTCAACCTCGATCAGCTGGCCCTTGCTCAACAGTCCGAGCGCCCGGTAGATGCCGCCGACCAGGCGCGCGACCGTCGTCTTGCCCGTGCCCGGATTGCCGACGAAGACGAGGTGGCGCGTGAGGGTGGCGTTCTTCAGCCCGGCCTTCTCGCGGGCGGCCCCGACCTTCAGGATCGCCGTCTGGCGATGAATCTCGGCCTTCACCGTCGCGAGGCCCACCAGCCCGTCCAGCTCGGCGAGCAGCTCGTCCAGCGACTTTGCGGGCTCCTCGGGCTTCTTCTCCTCGGCTGGCTTGGGCGCCTCGCCCGTGGTCTGCGTCGGGGCCGGCTCGCCGGTCCCGTTCCCGGTCCCTGAGCTTGTCGAAGGGGAACCGGTGGCCGGATCGACGGGCGCACCCGCTTCCGGCGGCATCGGCACACCCGGAACGCCGAACCCGGTTGATCCACGATGCCCGGACGAGTCGGGCAGGTTCACCACGTTGCCCTCGCGCAGCGCCTCGATGCGGTCGGCGTTGGCCTTGAGCTGGTCGAGGACGCCACCGAGAATCCCGGGGCCCGCGGACGCGAAGTCCTGCATGGCCTTCGCTCGCTGCTCGGACTCCTGCAGCCGCTTCGCCAGTTCGGGGTCCAGTCCGGGCGTGGTCGTGGCACCGCTCAAGGCCCGGGCCCGCTCGATGAGGTCCCGAAGCTGGGCGTCCGACCCGGAGGGGTCGCTCGCCGACCCCGTCGGGCCGACCGCGGACGCGTCCGAGAGCGCCCCGGGCTGCGTCGTCGGGCCCCGGGACCCGGTCGCCGTGCCGGGCACCCCGCCCAACTGCACCGCGGACGCCGCCATGGCCGCCGACAGCACCTGCGCGTTCGGCTCCCCCAGCGTGGTGGCCGCCGAGCACACCGCCGACAGCGCCACCCCGTAGTCGTTCGCCAGCGTCGAGCCGGACGCGACCAGCGCGCTCAGCAGCGGGGTCGGCGTCACGCGCCAACGGCGTCCACGACTCGCGGCGGCGAAGAAGGCCGTGGCGTCCGGCGTCCGGCCGAGTTCGGACGCCCACGCGCCGAACGCGCCCGTCGCCGGCTCGGCGACGGCGGCGGCCAACGCGGCCCCCTCGGAGCGGGCCTGCTCGGGATCGAGCCCCGCGCGGTCCGCGGCGGCAGCGAGGGCGTCCAGGGCGGAGGCGAGGGACTCGTTGGGCATCAGCTCTCCAGGTCGAGGGGGTTGGTACTGACCGGCCGGGGCTCATCGACGGTCACCGCGGCACGGTGCCCGCCGAACTTCTCGTCCAGGAATTTACCTTGCGCGACAAGGGCATTCGCGTCCGAGCGGTTGGCCGCGTCGTACATCCGGTTCATCGTCGTGGCCAGCAGGTCGAGCTGGTCGATCAGCAGCAGCAGCGAGCTCTTGCCACCCGCCACCGGACGCGTGTCCGCCCAGTCGCGGGGCAAGGCCAGGTAGGCGGCCAGCGACTCGGGCAGATAGTCGGTGGCCGTCGCGACCACGTTGTACGAGTCGGACGACTGCAGCCCGAGGTTGGCCAGCCGCGGCAGCAGCGCCCGCACGATGGTGGCGACCCGCCGCACCCGCGAGATCACGGGCGCCGGAGCGCGTCCGTCGACGGCCATCTTCTCGGCGGACGCCAGGGCCGCCTCGATGTCGTTCGCGGTCGGCGGGGCCGGCGCGACGGCGTCCGCCACCTGCTCGGTCGGCTCGGGGCCGAGCAGCCAGTCGAACAGTCCCATGGGCAGCCTTCCGCGGACGCTCGCGCGTCAGCTCTTGAACTCGGTGATGTCCAGCGAGGCGACCTGCTTCGCCGCGGCCTCCGACTGCCCGACGCGCGCCAGGTACGACTTCGACTTCTCGACCTCGGACTCGAGGACGCCGATCGTCTGGCTCATCGTGTTCAGCGCGGTGGCCTTGAAGGCGTCGATGGTGTCCATCGTCTCGTAGACGTTGGCGAACGCCTTCTGCAGGCTCTCCAGCTGGATCGTCGAGGACGCCGCCTGCTCCTGGATCTTCGCGCTGTTCGTCTTGAGCATCTCGGACGTGCGCTCGATCAGGCCGGACGTGGTCTCGTTGAGCGCGGTGATCTGGTCGAGGACGAGCTTCTGGTTGCCCAGGGCCTGGGCGACGATGACCGCCGTCCGGAGGGCCGAGATGGTCGTCGTGGACGCCCGGTCGACGCCCTTGATCAGCTCCAGGTTGTTCTTGATGATCACGTCGATCGCCAGGTAGCCCTGGATCGAGACGGCCAGCTGGGTGAGCAAGTCCTGGTGCTTCTGGCGGACGTAGAACAGCACGTCCTCGCTGAGGATCTTCGCCTTCTCGGGATCGTTGGCCTGCAGTTCGGCGATGTGCGCCGACAGCTTCGTGTCGAGCTGCTCGGAGATGTAGATGTACTGGTTCAGCCGCGACATGGTCGTCCACAGCTGCTGCTTCTCCATGTTGAGCGCGACGTTGTCCTTGGTCAGCTCGTCCTGGCCCTGGCGCAGCGCGTGCAGGATCGCGTTGAGGTGCTGCTGGCTGCTCTGGTACTTGCGGAAGTAGTCCTCCAGGCTCTTGCCGAACGGGAAGATGCCGAGGATCTTCTGGGTCGCCTTCTGCGCCTGGCTCGGGTCGAGGTCCTCGACGGTGCGCCGAAGCTCGAGCAGCGTCTTGCCGACCTTGCTCGTGTCGGACAGGCCCCCGCGGTCGATCTCCTTCACCGGCGTCGCCAGCATGCGGTTGCTCTGCTCGGCTGCCTTCTGGATGTCGACGTCGCCCATGCTGCGGACGGCCGCCGCCTGCGCCTCGAACTCGGGGCTCTTGGCCTGCTCGGCCGTCACCGCGTTGAGGAACTGGTCGACCTTGGCGTCCAGCACCGGACGCTGCTGCGCCGTCACGGGCGGTGCCATCTTCGGCGCCGCCGTGGTCGGGACGGCCTGCGGCGCCGCGGGGGCGTCCAGGGTCAGGACCGCCATGCCGGCGGGGGGTGCGAGCGGGGCCGGCTCGGGAGCCGCGGCGACGGCGTCGGGGTTCGTCATGGGATGCCTTTCGAGATGGTCTGCTTCGGCCGGGCGCGTCTGCGCCAAGGGTGGGCCGACAACAGCGTTCAATCTACCGAGGTCCACCAGCCCCCGGCCAGACTGCCGAGCCGCGCGGACCGCCGCCCACGGCGTCCGATGACAGAATGGACGCCGCGGCGTCCAGACCAAGGAGAACGATGAGCGACCACGAACACGGGTGCAACTGCGGCGAGCCCAACGCGGACGGCGACGTCTTCGACGTGCGGCTGGTGCCGCCGGTGGTGCGTCCGGGCGCGATCTTCGGCGCGATCGGCTCGCTGCCGGTCGGGGCCGAGCTGATCCTGGTCGCCCCGCACGATCCGGCCGGCCTGCTGGGCAACCTCAAGCTGCGGACGCCGGACCTCACGTGGACCTATCTCTCGGACGCCCCCGGCGAGTGCCGCGTGAAGCTGGTCCGCGGCTGATGGGACGCGCCGAGGACGTCGCGCTGCTGCGCCGGGCGATCGGGGTGTCGGCCGAAGCGCGGGCGTCCGGTAACACCCCGTTCGGGGCGTTGCTGGCCTCGCCGGACGGGGAGGTGCTGCTCGAACAGGGCAACATCGAGATCACCGAGCGCACCTGCACCGGCCACGCCGAGACGACGCTGATGGCGCGGGCGTCCGGGCTGTTCACGAAGGCCGAACTGGCGCAGACCACCCTGTACACGTCCGCCGAGCCGTGCGTGATGTGCGCAGGCTCGATCTACTGGGGCGGCGTCGGACGCGTCGTCTATGCGCTGTCCGAGAAGGAGCTGCTCACCCTCACCGGCGCCGACGAGCAGAACCCGACCCTGGACCTGCCCTGCCGCGAGGTGTTCGCCCGCGGCCAGAAGGCGATCGAGGTGGTGGGCCCGTTCCCCGAGTTGGCCGCGCTGGCCGCCTCGGTGCACGAGGGCTACTGGGGCTGAGCTACGCGGGCCGATACCCCGGGACGTCAGTGCAGGCCGGGACCTGCCGACATGTTGCCGGCGATGGACGCGTTGGTGACCGCCTCCGGACCCGTCGCCTGGCGCCGATCGGGGTAGAGGATGTCCAGGTCTTCCTGCCCGTGCCGGACCTCGTAGAACACCGCGGCCAGCCAGCCGAAGAACGCCTTGAAGGGCTTCAGCAACGCGTCCATGGGTGCTCCTCGGGGTTGAGATCCGGGCGGGTGGCCCGTCGGCTCCAGTGTAACCGTGGGCGCGTCCGAAGTCATGGCTCGGACGCCGATCGTGCGGACCTGTGACACCGCGCGTGCCGGCCGTCGGTGGTGGGGCGGGAGGGCCTCGCGCGCCGAGCGCAATAGAGTGCAAGGGTGAACGAGGGGGATGCGGGTCCGAACCCAGCCGACGCGCGCGCGTCCGAGCCGGCCGTGCCGGAGGCAACGGACGACGCCCAGCGACGCGCGGCAGACGGGGTTGCGGTGCCCGCCGCCACGGACGCGCCGGAGGCCGCGGCGTCCGTGATCGATGCGGAATCCGGCCTGGGCGACGCGCCGTCGCGCCGCCTGCGGGTGGCGCTGTTCACCGACAACTACGGCCCCGGGCACTCGGGCGTGCTGTACGCGGTGCAGTTCCTGGAGGAGGCGCTGCTGAGCGCCGGGCACGAGTGTCTCGTGGTCGCGCCGGCCTGCGACGGCCCGAATCCGCACGCTGACAAGCCCGGACGCCGCGAGCTGCGGCTGCCGTCCATCCTGCTGCCGGGCGTGCCGGCGCGGCTGGCGTCCGGACGAGGATTTGAAAGGGCACTGGACGCCCTGGCCACCGATCCGCCGGACGTGATCCACGTGCACGGCCTGGGCTCGGTCGGCCTGCTCGGGGTGTGGGCGGCGCAACGGTGCGGCGTCCCTCTGCTGGTCACCTGGCACACCGACTTCGAGGCGTACGCCGACCACTACGCGCAGCTGACGCCGTTCCTGGACGCCTGGGTGCGGCTGATCAAGATGAACGCGCACGGCTTCGACCGGGCGTCGGTGCGGGAGCAGCTGCGGGGGCTGAAGGGCTTCCTGCGTCCGCGGCGGGGCATGTCGCGGCTGGCGCTGCTGAGCGCGGCGGCGGACATGCTGATGTCGGCGGCGCTCGTCACGACGCCGTCGGACAAGACGGCCGTCCGCGTGAAGGAGTTGGCGCCCGAGGCGCGCGTCCGCGTGTCGCCGAACGGCGCGGACGCGCTGCCGCCCGGGCCGGCCGTGGCGCGGGGCGCGGGTCCGCGGATCATCTACATCGGACGCATCGCACCCGAGAAAGGCATACCGCTGCTGCTGGACGCCTTCAGCTGGGTCCGCGAGGCGATGCCGGACGCCGAGCTGATGATCGTCGGCGACTGGACGAAGTCGCCGCTCCTCAAGCAGCGGCTCGCGCGGGCGCGGCGACGCGGCGGCGTCACGCTGGTCGGCGAGGTCGACCGCGACCTGCTGGCGCCCTACTACGAGTCGGCGGACGTGTTCGCGTTCCCGTCGCTGACCGACACCCAGGCGCTGGTGCTGCACGAGGCCGCGCATGCCGGGCTGCCGATCGTGAGCGTGGACGCCGAGCTGAAGCTCGTCATCGACGAGGGCGTCAACGGCCTGTTCGCGCGTCCGTCGCCGGAGTCGTTGGCCCGCGTCCTGGTGCGGATGCTGCGCAAACTCGAGGATCCGACCGCGCGCGCGATCGCCCGGGCGCGCAGCCGCGAGATGGCGTCCTGGTGGACGATTGAGCGGCAGTCGGCCGAGATGATCGGCTTCTACGAAGACCTTGCCGCCGGACGCGTCGTCCCCGAGTCGATGCACGCGATCCCGCCGTGGGGCTGACAGGCCCTTGGGCTTTGGGGTGGCGTGACAGGGACGCATGCGGGCTTCGACAAGCTCAGCCAACGACCCGAGTTCCCAGTTTCCTGAGCGAGTCGAGTGCCTTGCCGAACTCGTTCCCTGAGCTTGTCGAAGGGCCCAGCGCCCTTTACTGAGCTACGCGCCCCGTCCCTGAGCCTGTCGAAGGGTCAGCGGGCGCCTTGGACGTTGCGGCTGCGCTGCTCGATGCCGAGCTCGCCGTACGGGTAGTCCGGCAGGTCGAGGGCGCTGACGGCGTCCAGGCGGGCCGAAGCGTCGGCGTCCAGATGCATGTGGGCGACCGCGAGGGAGCCGGCCAGCTGCTCGGTCGTGCGCGCGCCGATGATCGGCGACGTGACGCCGGGGCGGTCAGCGACCCAGGCGAGGGCGGCCTGGGCCATGGTGATCCCGGACGCGTCCGCGACCTCGGCGAGCACATCGAGGACGCGGTAGGTGGCCTCGGTGTTGCGGCGGTCGTAGCCCTCCATGCCGCGGTTGGCGTTCTCACCGAGGCGCGTCGCCCCTTGTGGGCGCGTGGTCCGGGTGTACTTGCCGGTCAGCCAGCCGCCGGCCAGCGGGCTCCAGGGCATGAGGCCGAGGCCGTAGTCGATGGCCGCGGGGAGGACCTCGAGTTCGATGTGGCGGGTCAGCAGGTTGTACTGCGGCTGCAGCGAGATGGGCGGCACCCAGCCGCGCGCCGCCGTGCGCTCGCCGATGGTGGCGATCTGGTGACCGAGGAAGTTCGACAGCCCCCAGTAGTGCACCTTCCCCGCGGCGACGGCGTCGTCGAGGAAACGTAGAGTCTCGTCCAGCGGGGTCAGCGGATCGAAGCTGTGCAGCTGGTACAGGTCGATCGCGTCGACGCCGAGGCGGCGCAGTGAGGCGTCCAGGGCCTCGGCTAGGTGCTTGCGCGACAGGCCGACGTGGTTGGGGGCGTCCCCCATGGGGAAACGACCCTTGGTAGCGATGACCATGTCGCCGGCCACCTCGGGGCGGGCCGCGAGCCAGGCGCCCACGATCTCCTCGGACGCACCGCGGGTGTAGACGTCGGCGGTGTCGATGAAGGTGCCGCCGGCGGCGGAGAAGGCGTCCAATTGGGCGAAACTGCCGTCGCGGTCGGTCTCGTGGCCGAACGTCATCGTGCCGAGGCAGAGGCGGCTGACGGACAGTCCGCTGGCGCCGAGCAGGCGGTGTTCCATGGTGGCTCCTTCGTCGTGTCCGTCCATCCGAGCATGCGGACGCGTCCGGCGCAACAGCTAGGCGGCCACGCCCCTGAAGGCCCGCAGACGCAGGCTGTTGGCGACCACGAACACTGACGAGAAGGCCATGGCCGCGCCCGCGATCATGGGGCTGAGCAGGCCGGACGCCGCCAGCGGCAGGGCCGCCACGTTGTACGCGAACGCCCAGAACAGGTTCTGCTTGATGGTGCGCAGGGTGCGCCGCGAGAGCCGCACGGCGTCCACGGCGAGCAGCAGGTCGCCCCGCATCAAGGTCAGATCGGACGCCTCGATCGCCGCATCCGTGCCGGTGCCCATGGCGATGCCCAGGTCGGCTTGGGCGAGCGCGGGGGCGTCGTTCACGCCGTCGCCGACCATGGCGACGCGGCGTCCGGTGGCCTGGAGTCGGGTCACCTCGGCAACCTTCCCCTCGGGTCGGACCCCCGCGACCACGGCGTCGATGCCGACGGACGCCGCCACGGCCTGCGCCGACGCCTCGTGGTCGCCGGTGAGCAGGATCGGACGCAGGCCGAGGTCCTTGAGCGCCCGGACGGCCGCTGCGGACGTCGGTTTGACCGTGTCGGCGACCACGATCGTGCCCGCAAAGGTCCCGTCAACGCTCACCGTGACCGTAGTGCGCGGATCGTGGCGGGATTGCTTCTCGTAGTCGAGCCGATTCCCGCCATGAGTGGCGTTGCGGCCGACTTCAACGGTGTGACCGTCGACCTCGGCCCGGATTCCGTGCCCCGGCAGGTTCTCGAAGTGGCCCAGGACGCCCCGTTCGTCGGTCGCCGCCGCGATCGCTCGGGCGATCGGGTGCTCGGACGCAGACTCGGCCGTCGCCGCCAGCCGCAGCAAGTCGGCGGTGCGCTGCTCGTGAGTCGGGTGCACCGTTGCGCCACCGGACGCGCCAGGATCCCCGCGGTCGACCGCGCCGAGCCCGGCGGAGGACTCCCCAGCCACGGTGACGTCGACGACCCGCATCTGACCCGTGGTGACCGTGCCGGTCTTGTCGAGCAGGATCGTGTCGACCCCGCGGGCGTGTTCGAGCACCTCGGCACCGGCGATGACGACCCCCAGCCGCGAACCCCTGAGCGAGCCGACGAGCAGCGCGGTCGGGGTCGCCAGCCCGAGGGCGCACGGGCACGCGATGATCAGCACCGCCACCGCCGCGGTGGCGGCGAACACCAGGCCCTCGCCGGCGACCAGCCAGCCGACCAGCGTCAGCGCGGCCAGCACCAACACGGCCGGCACGAACCACGCCGAGATCCGGTCGGCCAACGCCTGGACGGGAGCCTTGCCGGTCTGCGCCTCCTCGACCATCCGCCCCAGCCGGGCGAGTTGCGTATCGGATCCGACCCTCGTCGCACGCACGACGAGGCGTCCGTTGGTGTTCAAGGTCGCCCCGATGACGGCGTCGCCGGGCGCCTTGTCGACGGGCAGGGACTCCCCCGTCACGAGCGCTTCGTCCACCGCGGACGCCCCCGCCACGACCACCCCGTCGGTGGCGATCTTCTCGCCGGGCCGGACGAGGAACTCATCCCCGACGGCCAGCGCATCGATGCCGACGACCCGCTCGGCGCCGTCCACGACGACCGTCACCTCGGACGCCCCCAGCGTCAACAAGGCGCGGAGCGCGGCGGAGGCGTCCCGGCGGGTGCGGGCCTCGAAGTAGCGTCCGGCAAGGAGGAACGTGATGATGCCGACCACGGCTTCGAGGTAGATCGACGGCATGCCGCGTTCGAGCCGGAACTCGAACGGGTGCGTATAGCCGATCATCCCGGCCTCGGTGAAGAACAGCGCGTACAGCGACCACAGGTAGGCGGCGGTGGTGCCGAGCGAGATGAGGGTGTCCATCGTGGTGGCGCCCTGGCGCAGGTTGACCCAGGCCGAGCGGTGGAAGCGGCGTCCGCACCAGAGATAGACGGGCGTCGCGAGGACCAGCGAAGCCCACTGCCAGCCGGGAAACTGCAGCGCGGGCACCATCGCGAGCACGATGACCGGCACCGACAAGGCGGCGGCGAGGATGAGGTCGCGGAGCAGTCCGGGGGTGTGGTCAGCGGGCGGCGCCTCGGGTTCAGGGACGGCGGCGCCGTAGCCCGTCGCCTCGACGACCTGGATGAGGGTGCCGGGATCGGTGTCCGGCGGCGCCAGCACGTGGGCGCGTTCGGTGGCGTAGTTCACGGACGCCGTGACGCCGTCCAGCTTGTTGAGCTTGCGCTCGATCCGGGCCGCGCAGGACGCGCACGTCATGCCGCTGATCTCGAGGTCGATCGCTTCGCGAAGCCGGACGCCGACGGCGCCGGTGGGCGTGAGGGTGGGCGGGGATTGGGTGGACATGGTGTTCCTTCCCGCACCGACGGACCGGGCATCCGAGGGACGCCAAGTGGTTCGATGCGTTGGGTTTTGCTCCCGGGAGGAGCTCGAGGTGCCGGATGCCCTGACCGACGCCCTCCCCGCGGGGACTGGGTGCTGAAGCTCTCGGAGAACCGAGATGGTCAGCACCCAGTGGCGCGGGGCGGCGACGGTCTGGATGGCTCAGGCGTGGGTGGCGGAAGGCCCGCCGTGGCCTACTCGACCGTGTAGTCGCCGGCCTCGCCGACCGCCTCGACGACGCGGTCGAAGTCGACCGGGGCGTCCGAGGTGATGGTGAGCTTGCCGGAGGCGAGGTCGACGTCCACGCCGGTGACGCCGTAGATGCCCGAGACCTCCTCGGTGACAGCCTTCACGCAGTGCCCGCACGTCATGCCGGTCACGGTGTAGGTCGCCGTCACGCCGGACGCCGCAGGCACGGCCTCGGCCTTGGCGCAGGTGCACGGCTTGCCGTCCTGGCAGCCACAGGAGCAGTCCGGGCCACAGTCGCAGCTCTTCTCACCGCCACACGTACACGGCTTGCCCTCCTGGCAGCCACAGGCGCAGTCGGCGCCGCAGTCGCAGGTCTTCTCGGCGCCGCACGTGCACGGCTTGCCGTCCTGGCAGCCACACGCGCAGTCGGCGCCGCAGTCGCAGGTCTTTTCGGCGCCGCACGTGCACGGCTTGCCGTCCTGACAACCACAGGTGCAGTCGGCGCCGCAGTCGCAGGTCTTCTCGGCCACCTTCTCGGCGTGGCCGCAGCCACAGCCACAGCCCCCCGCGGCGGGCGCGGACGTGTCGGTCAGTTCGATGTCTTTCATAGCGTTTCCCTTGGTTGGACGACGGGCGGGTGATGAGGACCCGTCCGCTGTGGTTGGGTCGTTGTGCCTGGGTGGACGCCGACGCGCGCGACGGCGTCCGATGAAATCTTAGGAACGGACGAGGCGCGCGATCGCCTCGGACGCCTCGGCCATCTTCTCTTCAGCGGCCTCCCCGCCGGCCTGGGCGGCGGCGAGAACGCAGTGCGCCATGTGGTCGTCGAGCAGCCCGAGGGCGACCGACTGCAGAGCCTTGGTGACGGCCGAGATCTGGGTGAGGATGTCGATGCAGTACTGCTCCTCCTCGATCATGCGGTGGAGGCCGCGGGCCTGTCCCTCGATGCGCTTGAGGCGCCGGAGGTAGCCCTCCTTGTTGCCCATGTAGCCGTGGTGGGCGTGGCAGGCGCACCCGTCGGCTCCGTCGGGCGCCTGACCGTCTGCCGGCGCGCAGCAGGCTGCGGGAGCCGTCGGGACAGGGCTGTTTTCGTGTTGTTCACCAAACACAGGAAGATCTGTTGTTGTCGACATGGTGACGTTCATCCTACTGGCCACTCCCTCCGCCTGTCAGCATACCCCTTGGGGGTATCTGGGAGCGCAGCAGTCCTGTGGATGAAGTGTGGATGAGCGAGATATTTTGTCCTCCCTACCATTGGCTACGGCGGGCCTGTCAAGTGGTCGCCCACACCCCACGACTGCTTGAAAAAGATCTCAAAATCCACATGACCGAGGAGCATCGCCCCTTGTCGAACGCGATTTCACTTCAGTCTTGAGCGGGGGGACGCTGTGCGCCGGGCGTGTCGTTCACAGGGCCGACGGCGTGTCTCCACAGTGATCCACATGTTCTCCACAGGGGCCGTGCATAGGCGAGTGGTGAGGTCGCTTCCGGGGGTCTACCTTTCGGTGAACGAGTTGCCCCGAAACCTGCCCCGTCCGTTCTCTGGAACGGGTCGCCGGGCCGGTACGGAGCGAGTGATCCGGGGGGACCGCGGGGTCTGCCGACAAAACTGTCGGAGCCTCTTCGTAGCGTGCGGGCAGGCTCGTGGAAAGGGCGGATTGATGTCAGCGGAGACAGTTGTCGCGTTTGGTGAGCCCCGGGGTGGGTACGCCGACCGGACGCCTCCGCAGGACCTCCCCGCCGAGCAGTCCGTGCTGGGCGCCATGCTGCTGAGCAAGGACGCCATCGGCGAAGTCACCGAGGTGCTGAAGGGCCGCGACTTCTATCGCATGGCCCACGAGTCGATCTACGACGCGGTCATGGATCTCTACGGCCGCGGCGAGCCGGCCGACCCCATCACGGTGGCCGACCTGCTGGGCAAGCGCGGCCAACTGGGGCAGGTCGGTGGCCACATCTACCTGCACGAACTGGTGTCCAGCGTGTCGGTGACGGCCAACGCCACCTACTACGCGGAAATCGTGCGCGACAAGGCGATCCTGCGGCGGCTGGTCGATGCGTCGATGAAGATCTCGCAGATGGGCTACCAGGCGTCCGGCGACGTCAACGACATCGTCGACCGGGCCCAGCAGGAGATCTACGAGGTCGCCGAGGGGAAGGCGTCCGAGGACTATCAGCCCTTGTCGGAGCTGGTCGAGATCACCCTGGACGAGATCGAGTCGCTGTCGCAGCACGGGGTGATGTCGGGCGTCCCGACGGGGTTCATCGATTTGGATCACCTCACGAACGGCCTGCATCCGGGGCAGATGGTGATCGTGGCGGCGCGTCCGGGTATGGGTAAGTCGACGCTCGGGCTCGACTTCGCGCGGGCGGCGTCCATCAAGCACGGGCTGTGCTCGGTTTTCTTCTCGCTGGAAATGACCAAAAGCGAGATCGTGATGCGCCTGATGAGCGCGGAGGCGTCCGTGCCGCTGAACCACATCCGCAAGGGCGATCTCAAGGATGAGGACTGGGCGCGCATCGCCTCGAAGACCGCGCAGGTGTCGCAGGCGCCGCTGTTCATCGACGACAGCCCGAACCTGACGATGATGGAGATTCGGGCGAAGGCGCGGCGGCTCAAGCAGCGCTACGACCTGAAGCTGATCATCATCGACTACATGCAGCTCATGTCGAGCGGCAAGAAGGTCGAGTCGCGTCAGCTGGAAGTCTCGGAGTTCTCGCGGCAGATCAAGCTGCTCGCGAAGGAGCTCGAGGTGCCCGTGGTGGCGCTGTCGCAGTTGAACCGTGGTCCGGAGACCAGGCAGGACAAGAAGCCGCTGCTCTCTGACCTGCGCGAATCGGGTTCGTTGGAACAGGACGCCGACGTCGTCATCCTCCTGCACCGCGAGGACGCCTACGACAAGACCTCCCCCCGCGCCGGCGAAGCCGACTTCATCGTCGCCAAGCATCGCAACGGTGCGACGGACGTGATTCCGGTGGCGTTCCAGGGTGCCATGAGCCGGTTCGTGGACATGCAGCGATAGACCCCTGGTGTCGAGATGCAGGGAAGACTGCACAAACAGCCTCGTGTGCTGCATATGAGGTTCCTGAGCGAGCCCCTGGGCGGTTCTCAGCCCCCGGATGGCACGTCCGGTCGCCTCTTCCTCGCCCAAGAGTGTCGGACTCGACCCCTACCTTTGACTCTGAAAGCGCTGCGTGAAGGGGCGCTCCCGAAGGGCGACCCGGAGAGGCCAGGTTCCTTGTGGTTTGGAAAACAAAGCTCCAGCCGGAGCCTCACCGCCGATACTCCGCCCGGGACCTCGCCAAGGAGCTCAACGTCGATGTAGACGTCGTCATGGAGACGTTGAACGCGATCGGGGAGCACGCGGTCACACCGGCGAAGAAGTCGTTGGAGGAGCCGGTGCGCCTCAAGGTGTACGAGCATCTGGGCCGACACCCAGCGCGACAGATCCAGCCGGTCCCGCCCTGGGAGCGTCGCGGAACGAGTGGGCCGCAGAAGCGCGACGAGGTTGGTGCGTCGGGTCGGCGCCTTGGTGATCGCGATCTTCGCGCGACCACCTTCTCTCCCAAGGATGGGTCGGTCGGCTTGGGCAATTCGGCCTACGACGTTGCCCCAGCGTGGGAGGACGCCTCGTGGGCGCTCCACGGCTTCACAGGCACTGATCGCGATGCATGGCGTGTTTTCCTTCGCCCTGGACAAGCGAAGGAGGCTGCGGCCCTCAGGGACGCTGGCTTCCTCCCCGAAGACCTCGGCGTCGATCTGCACGGCTGGCCGGTGTTCAAGCGACTACGAGCCGGTGAGACCCCCGCCGAAGTGAAACGGCTCTTGGACCGCCTCCGAGGGTCCGCAGGTAGTGCTGCCGGCTAGACCAGCGGCGGTGCCTCATTCCGCTGCCGTCAGGTACCGCATCAGCTGCCAACGAACTGCCGAGAGGGCGAGTTCGACTCGTCTCCGCTTTCGGACCGACGCCGGCAGTTGGAGGCACGCGACCAGTTCCTGCTCCTGTTCGCGCAAATGAGTTCGTTCGATCACAAATCGGCGCCGGCAAGAGTCGCTGCAGAAGCCCTGTGGATGCCCACCGGTCGCCGGCCATAGGGCGGGTTGCCGACACGCGTATCGGAGGCAAGGCTGGCTGGTTGGCCTCGGATAGTCGTCGAGCAGGGCCAACACATCTTGGATAGTTCTCTGCTCCCCCAGTGCCTTGAGAGCAGTATCCAGTCGGGGCTTCATGGGACCTCGTCGCTGGTCACGAGAGCTGGTGAGGCTCGCATTGGTTGGTGAGGGAATTGGGTGACTCCCGTCCGGCAACCCTACTTTGAACGTCACGGTCACACCATAGGCCACCTACGCCAGCCTGCTGTCATCGAGCAGTACTCAATGAGGATGACAAGGCGAACCGGTGTCACCAAGTCGTGACGCGGCAGGGTGCCATCTGCACCAGCAAGAAGGATGATGATCTCCCGAATCGAACAGGCCACCCACACAAACCGCCAGCGCGATCCGTCTGGGTACGTCTCGGTTACACCAAACCTTGTCTGGAGAGCAGCGGGCTCTGCCGCGCTGCCTAGTCGTACGCCCACGGCGACGCAGTGTCAGAGGGAGCAAGTACGTTGGAGCCATGATGCAGGGACGGAAGCTGGTCTTGGTCACGGACCTGGACAACACGCTGTGGGACTGGTTCGCCGCGTGGCACGCTTCCTTCTCTGCCATGCTGCTGGCCCTCGAAGAGGACTCGGGGGTGCCTCGCAGCGTGCTCGAAAGTGAGATCCGTGCCCTTCACCAGAAGCACGGCACCACCGAGTACTCCAACCTGCTGAGCGAAGTCCCCTCCCTGATCGACGCCGCGGGAGGCGTGGAGCCATGGCAGGCGTTCCCGCGAGCCGTGGACCTACTCCGGAGCGAACGCAGACGCTGCACCCAGCTGTACCCAGGAGTCCTCGACACCCTAACCAAGGCCAAGTCAGCCGGCATCTCAGTCGTCGCCTACACGGAATCACTGGCCTACTGGACGATGTGGCGCATCAAGCGGACCGGTCTCGACGGCGTCATCGACGTTCTCTACTCGGCCCCGGACCACGACCTGCCGACGGGCAAGAAGTTCGAGGACATGCGGAGCCAACCCGATTCGTCCTACGAACTCGACCGAACCGAACACAGGCACGTGCCGAGAGGGGTCCTGAAGCCAAACGCCCAGGTGTTGCTCTCGATCCTCGACTCAGTCGGCTTCAAGCCGGACGAGGCCGTCTACATGGGCGACAGCCTGATGAAGGACGTCGCTATGGCGCAGCAGGCGCACGTCACCGACGTCCACGCTCGTTACGGGGAAGTCCAGCAACACCCCGGATACGACCTACTACGCCGTGTCACGCACTGGACTGACGAGGACGTTGAACGGGAACGAACTCACGTCGGCTCCAACCGTCCGATCACAGCGACGCACACCTGTCAGCACGAGTTCGCCGAGGTACTGCCCGTACTCGGCCTGGCCTAGGCTCAGAGCATGGCTGACCCCGAAGCGACCCAAGAGAGCGGGGCAACAGATCCGCCGCTGGCCATCACGAGCCTCAGCCCGAACGAGGCCGTCGGCCACTACGTGACCATGTGGAAGACCAGCATTGAGGTGCAGCAGCACTTCAACGGCATCGAGTGGCGCATTCGGGGTCTCGCATTGACCGTCGCCACGTTCGCGTTGGGCGCTGCCGGAGTCGCCGCGAAGGACAAGTCGACTCTCGGCCCAATCAGCCTCGGCAGCGCGGTGCTGATCCTAGGGCTGATCCTCTGGTACGCGTTCTACTTCGTGGATCGGCTCTGGTACCACCCGCTCCTCAAGGCCGCTGTGGCAGAGGGCACTCAACTGGAGAACGCCATCTCACAGTACCTTCCAGAAGCCCATCTGACTGCGGGCATCACGCAGCGAAGTCCGCAGCCCGTCGGACGCCTAGTTGCCTTCCTTTCTGGCCGCGAGGGCACCGCTCGGGAAGGCGACAGAACGGTCATGCACTCCGACCACAAGCTCCGGTGGTTCTACCGCGTGGGCGCCTCGACGTTCCTTGTCGGCGCCATAGCGCTGCAGGTCGGATCCTGGATGGCGAGCGACGCCTCTTCATCACATACCCCGGAAACCACCGTTCATGCGAGCCCGCTGCCAGTTCCCTCAATGCTTCCTTCCGCAACGCCATCTCCCTGAATGATCCCGTTCGGCAGCCACGCCAAAGACGCTAGTGGCGCGTCGATGAGACGTGTTTACGTTTGCGGTCGATTTTGTCGAGGATTTCGTCGGGGGTCTTGGTCCAGATGAAGGGGTGCTTGCGACGGTTCCAGCCGGTGATGAACGCGCGGATGCTGGCCATCAGGTCCCGCACCGAGGTGAACGTGCCACGGCGGATGGCTTGGCGTTCGATGATCCCGAACCAGACCTCGACCAGGTTGAGCCACGATCCCGAGGTCGGGGTGAAGTGCACGTGGATCCGCGAATTCGCCGCCAGCCAGTCGCGGACCTCGGCCTTCTTGTGGGTGGCGTAGTTATCCATCACCAGGTGCAACTCGCGTTCGGGGTAGGCGCGGGCGACGTGCTTGAGGAACACCAGGAACTCCTGATGGCGGTGCCGGTCCTTGCACAGGCCGGTCACCGTCCCGGTGGCGACCTCCAAGGCGGCGAGCAGGGTGGTGGTGCCGTGCCGGACGTAGTCGTGGGTGCGTTGCTCGGCGTGCCCGGGCCGGAGTGGTAGCACCTTCTGGGTCCGGTCCAACGCCTGGATCTGGGACTTCTCGTCCACGCACAACACCACGGCGTTGTCCGGGGGCGCCAGGTACAAGCCCACGACATCGGTCACCTTGGCGACCAGTTCGGGATCGGTGGAGAACTTGAACGTGTCCTCCTTCCACGGCTTCACCCCGAACTCTTTCCACACCCCGGCGACGGTGGCATGGTCCACCCCCACCCTGGGCGCGAGCAGCCGCGACGACCAGTGCGTCACCCCCAGGCTGGCAGGCGGGGGTACCAAGGTGGCCGCGAGGATCGCCGCCCGGTCCACCTGCCGGGGCCGACCCGGACGCGGTTCGTCCTCCAGCCCCGCCAGGCCACGCGCGGTGTACCGGTCCCGCCACAGGTTCACCGTCGGACGCGACACCCCCACCGTGTCCGCGATCACCTGGTTGCCGACCCCGTCGGCGGCCAGCAACACGATCCGGGCCCGCTGCGCCGCCGACGCCCGCACCGTGCCCGCCCGGGTCAACCGTTCCAACTCGGCCCGGTCACCCTCCCGCAACACCAACGCCGGGGCTGTCTTGTTCGCCATACCCCATAGTGACACACAACCATAAAGTTATTTCATCGACACGCCACTAGGACGCGTCAGGGAGATTGACTGGCCACGGTGACGCTTTACCCTCTCCGGGTTGAGAATGGTGTTGGGTCGCCTCACCGCAGTATCACACTGTCAGGACCGAGCGCTATCGCACCCCTCTCAGGGCGCTGTTGCGGGAGCTGTCGCGCAGGCGTTTTGCTTCCAAGGCCTTCTGCATCTTCATCCTGTTGATGCCGGTGCGGACAGCCGAAGGGATGTCTCGCTTCTTTTCTCCGGCCATGATGGCCTCGCAGAACGCAGGGCCGCACGTCTTGCACCACGGCGAGTTCAGGACAACAGCATCCCGGTCTTCCTCGGGTAGCCGATCCACCGTCACATCGGTCCAGAGATTGGCTGTGGGCCCGTCGCCGCAATCACAACTGAAGGCGATAAAGTCGTTGTCCTTCATCTTGTCCCATACAGCCTGGGTGATGATGACTTGATGACGGTCCGCGCTCTGGGCGCACTTGGCCGCGTAGTTGACGGGCCTGCCAGCCCATACGGCCTCTTGCTCCGAGATCTCTCGCTTGGTGCCGATGCGCTTCACGAGAGTCCGCGCAGCATGGATTCCAACCTTGTAGCCCGTCTCGGGAAGTCCCTCCGGCCAGCGCTTCTCGAGTCGCTCAACGAACTCTTCGCTGAAGGTCCTGATGGTCACCCCCGCACAAAGGGCACGTTCGTGAGCGCGCTCGCCCCAGAAGAGTCCGAAGCCACCGTCGCCTTGGATGTCGATGAAGTTGGCCCCGAACTCGTGAAAGACGCGGACCGCACCCTCCACCCCGCTCTTGTAGATGCGGGCCGTTGATGTGTCGTGCTTCCCCGTGCCGAGGTGGGTGGAGCCCTTCAGGTCGCAGACCACGGCCACGACCTCGGGCAGTTTTACCCAGGTGTCAGATGAAGGGCTGGGGATGTCCTCTGCCTTGAAGTCGCCATCCTTCTCCTCGACCTTGATCGGGGAGTTATTGAGGACGGTGTTGACCTCCTTCCCGAGGGAGTCGAGCAAGGCGGTAAGGAACAGGTCTTCATCACTCATGGTCCGGAGGTTACGGGACGGCCCTGACAGTTCTGGTGCTCACCAACCCAGAGCGACACCCGCCGCCAGCACGAAGAGGCAAACCAAGCCAAGCATCCCGACGAGGATGGACCGGTTCGCCCACAGGTACTTCCGGCTCGCGACATCGGCGTTGGCGTGGACCTGGCGGGCGATCTGTCGGATCAAGGCGTCTTGGCTGCCGATGACGCCTGAGAGGGCGGTGACATACTCCTCGGACTTCCCCTTGAAGTGATTCGCCACGTCGCCGTAGAAGAGCGGGTTCATCTGGGCTTCTTCGCTCTGCCCCTTGAACCGAGGTAGGAGCCCCAGAGAGGCGAGGACGGCCGAGGCGAGGATGAGAACCGCGGCGGCCCCCTCGATGCACAGGATGACCAGCGACGGACATGGGATATCTGCTGCGATCGTGATGAGCCCCGCCGCCATCACACCGACGAATGCTAGGACGACCCCGAGCTTAGCTTCGGAGTGCTTCACCCACTCGTTGACCAGCGACAGTACCGCCCAGGCGTCCTGAGTACTCGTGACATCCGTCGAGCCTGCTGCTGCGACTGCCGTTGACGGGTCCGGCCGCGCGGTGCCCAATGAGCCAAACCACAAACGACCAAGCCAACCGAGCAGCGTGCTCATAGTGCCTCGCTCTCATTGCGTTCGGCACCGCACGAAGCCGATGCCATGTCCCGACCGTACCCAGTCCGGTTCGCCCGAGGCAGAAGCAGCCAGTGGATGGCGCCTGCACCGCCCCCGGGCCCGATCTGACCTCGACATGATCGTGACCGCCTCGCACTCTGAGGGACCCTCTCAGCTCTCTACATTGCACAGCGGGCTGACCGGAGTCGAGGTGTGCGAAGTCCTGAGCGCCCACTAGTGCAGCCTTCGCTGCATCTCGACACCTGGCCTGCAAGCGGATCGTTTGATCTCTGCACAAGGTATCGTTTAGCCCCGCAAACCGGATCGTTTGGCTCGACCTGCCTTGTCACAGGCACCTCGGCGGATCGAGCTTGGGATTGGCTTCGTCGCTTAGCCAGACGCCAGGTAGGACTCGACGAGTTTGATCAGGTCGCGGTCTCGATGGAAGCCGCGCATGACCACCAGGGCCGCGAGACGGAGCGCTTCAGCCTGGTCGTTCGGGCTCAGCACCGCGCGGAGCGCAACGAGGTCAGCGGCGTCCTGGGGACGCGAGTCGTCGTGGGCGAGCAGCTTCAGCACGACCAGGTGCCCTGCGCTCGCGACTGGCACGACGATGCGAGGGAGAATCTCAAGTCGCTCCGCAACGGCCGCTATCTCGCCTTCAACACCGGATGAGGCAAACAGCAGGTCGACGACAACCCCACCGGCAAGCGGCGGGGCTAACCGGACCGTCGCGAGGCGCCCTACGTACTCCTGTTCCACGAGCGCCATCACGTCGTAGCCCAGATCTCGGAGGCAGAGAGTCACGTGCTCTGCCGCCTTGTCATCCGCGGCCACCACGCAGAGGTCGATGTCACGCGTAAAGCGGGGTTCAGCGCGAGTCGAGACGGCCAAGCCACCGATCAAGGCCCAGCGCACGCCAAGTGATTCGAGGTCTCTGACAAGCTGAGCCAGAGCGGCGTAGACCGGATTCGTCACGCGAGCCCTCGCAGTTGGCGCGTAGAGCGTGGCCCGGGGTAGTCCCCATCGAGGGCACCCGGTCGATGCCGAAGCCACGTTCGGATCTCGTCCGCTAGTCGCTGCTCGTCCCACTCTGGGTTCTCGCGTCGAAGCCGGGCGCGCATGAGATCCTGGCCGACCTCGAAGAGATCAAGGGCCGTCTTGAGCCGTGCCGCGGCGTCCTCGGACATGGCCGAAGCTTAGGTCAGCACCTCGACCAAGCGCGGACGGCACCCCTCGAACAAGCGGCAGTCCGAGACCGCCCATGCGGGCAGCGGGGAGCTCTGTCGACGCACTGGGACAGCCGCACCGATACAAGCCCCAGCGAAACTCCGAGCAGTGGCCCTCATCATCCCGACCTCCAATCACTCCTCCTTCGATCGGCTCAAGTGCGCGGACCGCCGCAGCGCCGGATCGGTCAGCCGGCCGTCGGCGTCCCGGAGGGCTTTTGGTCCCCACGCACCCAGCTCGTGGCGCCTTGGCGGCGCGTCGCCGATGAGGTGCCAGACGGTCCAGCCGCGTAACCGATGCCGGCCTCGTTCAGCCATGCCGGGCAGCTCGTCGCGTCCGAACTGAGGACTCCTCCGCGACCCGGGCTGCGCCCGCACGTCGATGACCAGGTCCAAGACCTCGCGCGCCGCCCCGAGCGCACCCCTCGCCGGACCTCTCCTCGGCTCAACCCGCCACCCCAAGATCGACCACGATCCCCTCGCCGCGCTTGCCGCCCCGCATCGGCGGCAGCTCGACCGAATACCGGCTCCCCGCCCCCGTGACCACGTCAGCGGCGAACTTCGTCTCGTAGTTGAACCAGAACGTCGGACGATCCTGGGTCACGATCACCCGAGCCAGCGCCTCCGCGTCCGGGTGCCCGAACTGCGCCCCGTTCGTCGACACCAGCCACCGCGGCGACGAGATCCGCCGACACAACTCGAGACTCGTGTTGTTGCGGGACCCGTGATGCGACAGCTTCACCGCGTCGAACCGCTGGGCCCCAGGCCCCAGCCGGTCGAACGCCGCCAGAACGAACCTCGGCGGCACGTCCGCAAGGAACAGCACCCGGCGTCCGTCAGCCTCGGCGATGAACGCGATCCCGGCACTGTTCGGCTTCGATCGGTCCTCCTTGAACGGCGCCGCCGCAGCCACGTCCGCATCGAACCCCAAGACACCGCCCCGCCGCCTGCTCGCCGGCGTCGGCCGGCCCTTGCCCGCCAGCTCACCGACCGCCTTCTCCCACTCGGGAGCGAGCGCCGCGAGCGCCTCCCTCGTCGGTGCCAACAGGGTCAGCTTCAAACCGCCCGCCAGCTCAACCACCGGCAACGGCCCGGACCTCGGCACGCACACCGCCTCGCCCCCGAACGCCGCGTTCCACCGCTGGGGATGAAGCAGGAGCGACGCCGTCAGCATCTCCGCATCGGGCGCCCCCAAGACCGCCGACTGCACGTGCCGATACCCGTTGAGCCACACATCCCGGAACAGCTTCACCCGCTCCGGATCACTCAGCAGCGACGTCAGCCCCTGAATGTGGTCCGCGTCGATGTGGGTCTGGACCAGCAACTCCACGCGGTCATCCCCAGGCCCCAAGGCCGCCAGCCGACGCTCCAACTCGGGCACCAGCGTGCCCATCGTCTGCACGGGACCACCGTCGATCAGCACGTGCCGCTCCGGCGTCCCGTAGGTGACCCACAGGCAGTCCCCGCGCTCGGCGGGCAGCATCTCGATCTTCATCAGACCTCCCAGTCCGCATCCCCGTACGCCGTCATCGCCAGCGCCGCCAACCACCCGTCCGCCAGCACCTCGCGCCGGACGTCCGTCAGCACCCGTCCCACGGTCTGGCCGCGGCGTCCGGGATCTCTCAACGCCCCCACCAGCCGGGACGCCAGCACCGGCGCCACCGCGGCGTGCAGCAGCGTGAACGACGCGAACACGACGCCCGCCCCCGCCCCGAGGAACCTCGTCGCGAACCCGATCGGGTCGTCCGCCGAGCCGCCCGTGTCGCAGCCGAACAGCACGACGACGGGCTCGCCGGCCCGTCCGCCGGTCACCAGATCCGCCTCGATGGACGCCCGGTGCAGCGTCTGATTCGACACCTCCAGCGTCGGCGGGTCCGGCGTCGTGTGCGGCATCAGCACGAGGACGCCGGCGCCCGGCTCGCTCAGCGCCCGCCGCCAGGCGTCCCAGGTCCGGACGCGGGTCGCGCCGTCCAGTCCGGCCTCGCGCAGGTCGGCTTTCGTGACCTTCGTGGACGCCGCGAGCAGCAGTCCGTCCAGGCGCAGTCGCTGCCTGTCGGCGTCCGGGACCGCGACGCTGACCAGCGCCGAATCCTGCTCGGTCGGGCGGTAGTGGCGCTCAACAACCCTGGTCACGCCCCAGAAGCCGGACGGGCACACGACGTGCTCGTCGTGCGGCGTCGCCGGCGAACAGCCCCCGGACGCCCACGCCGGGCAGAGCGTGGCGTTGGCCCGCGGCGCACGCAGCAGGTAGAGCAGCTCCAGCGGCAGCGCGCTGGCCGCGCGCGACGCCACGACCTGGATCGCGTCGGCGTCCGCCAGGCCACCGAGCACAGGCCGCAGTTGCAGGAAGAGGTCGCGTCCGGCCTGGGCAGCGGCCACCAGGATGGACCGCCACGACTCACGGCTGTCGGCGGTCGCGCGTCGCGGCTGGTTCACCGCCTGGTTGAGGGCCTTGCGCAGCGACTCGGCGAGGTCCGCCAGGTCGGGCACCAGGTCCACCCGGCTCCCTGGGACCGTGACCGTCGGGCGTCCGGCGCCGTCGGCGTCCAGGACCACGGACGGGGCCGTCGACCTCGGACGGCTCGCGTCCAACGGGCCGAGGCCCATGACGGCGGTCAGGGTGACGGGTCCGCCGACGCGTCCGACGAGGTCGGCGACGGCGACGACGCGTCCGTCGCGCGTCAGGGCGAGTTGGGCGCGGGCGTCCGTGGTGCCCGGCGGGACGTCCCACAGCAACGGCAGGTTCTCGGTGCGTCCGGCCTGGTGGACGACCAGTTGGCCGATCGAGGGAGCGCCGACGACCGGTGCGAGCGGCGTGAGCTGGACGGTGATCGTCACCTGCTCGGACGCCTCTAGACCCAGTGCCGCGTTGCTCACAAACCCGGCCGCGACCGCGGTGGACTCCTGGGCGCCCACGAACACGTAGACCGTGTTGCGTCCGGCGCGCAGCACGTTGTCGTGGAACGGCGCACCCTCCGCGCCGACCTCGCACTGCAGCAGCCGATCCGCAGGCGGGGTCGGCGGTGTTGGCGCGGGCGGTGGTGGCGGAGCCGGGTCGTCCCCGGGCAGGGCCTCTGACGGCTCGGTGTTGACCGGGTCCGGAGCAGGAGGCTGCGGCGGTGGTGGTGGGGCGGGTTCGTCCCCGGGCAGGGTCTCTGACGGCTCGCTGTTGACCGGTTCCGGAGCAGGAGGTTGCGGCGGCGCTGGCGCCGGGCCGTCGTCGGATCCTGGTTCCGCGCCGGACGGCTCGGGTGGCCCGGCGTGGGTGAAGTGCGGACGCCCGTCGCTCCAGCGGTCGAGGTGATGCCCGAGCTCCCGCAACTGATCACGCGTCAGCGGCCCTCCGCCCGCGATGGCGTCCTCGAGGAGCCGCCCCAGGTCCGGACGCTCCGTTTGCCCCAGCTGGGGCACCCGCGCGAGCCGATCGAGCAGCAGCTGCGCCCAATCGAACCGGGGTCCGCCGTCCCCCACGCTGACCGAGACGACGACCACGTCGCCGACCACGAGCGATTCGGCGAAGACGACCGTGCAGGGCGCGACGACCCCAAGCCGCGCGGCCTGCCTCAGCCTGCCCTCGATCGCGGACCGCAGCTCGGCGTCCAGCCTCCCCAGGCGTCGGCTCCAGGAGGCCCCCGCCGTCGGCCCCGCCGGACGCACCAGCGCCCGCACGCCCACCCGGCGCCAGCCAGCGGGCAGGTCCAGGTCGTCGAACTCGATCGTGCGGGCGTCCGGCCGCCCGGCGTCCCGGCTCATGACCGGACGGACGCGCCCGACGCGACCGCGGCGTCCCCACGAATCAACGCGCTCACCGGACGTCCCCCACCCCGTCCGGCAGCGGGAAGCCGGCTGGCTCGGGCAGGTTGGGATCGACGTAGGCGCGCAGGCAGGCGTCCGCGACGGCGTAGCCCCAGTTGGCCAGGCGATGCCGCAACTCGGGAGCGAAGTGCGCCAGCCGGGTCGGCGACAGGGCGAGCGCGGTGGCGTCCGCGCGCGAGACCGGCAGCGTGGACGCCAGGCGCGTCAACCCCGCCGGATCAGTGTCGACGGCCCAGAAGCTGCCCGCCCGCTGCTTCTTGACGAGCGCCTTGACCACCTGCAGCCGCCGCAGATCGCCCACCTTCGACTGGATCGTCAGCAGCACCCGGACCGTCCCGAACAGCCAGTCCGTGGGCGGCTTGGCCGTGATCCCGAAGGGCCCACCCCCGTCGGAGACGAAGATCGTCCCGACGTTCTTCAGCACCGGCTCCAGCCCGAGGTTGTCGTAGACGCCGCCGTCGGTCAGCAGGACGCGGCGTCCGGACGGCAGGTCCAGCTTGAAGGGCGTGAAGAACGGCGGGAAGGCCGAGGACGCGGCGACGGCGTCCGCGAGACGCGTGGTCGGCTTCTTGACGGTGTAGCCCTTGTACGCGTCGGTCGACTTGTAGTTGCTGATGGACGCCCTCGAGAACTGCGTCGAGACCCCGTTGCTCAGGTCGGTCGCCAGGATGGTGAAGCGCGGGCCATCCGACGGCAGGTCCTGCAGGGTGGCGCCGCCGAACAGGTGCCGGTCGTAGGCGCCGGCGACGCGTCCGGCGACGTTCCCGGTCCACACGCCGAGGAGCACGGCGGGCACGTCGACGGTGCGTCCGGCGAACTCCAGGATCGGGTCGATGACCACGTCCCTCAGGTTCGTGGCGACCCCGCCGACGAAGTCCAGATCGTTCCAGCGCTGCCCCAGGACGCCCGCCGTGATCGATCCGCCCGACACGGACGCCACGTGCGTCAGCTTCGGCAGCCACCCGGCCTCGTTCAAACGCAGCAGCGAGCCGAGATGGAACAGCATCGCCCGATACCCGCCGCCCGACAGGCACAGCCCGACGCCGCTCGGCGGACGCGGCTCCAGCGCCGGGTCAGGCGGCAGCGGCAGGAGCTGACCGCCGTCAGCGGCGTCCCCGGATTCGTCCTCAGCTGCGCCCTCGGGCGCCGCGAACGCCGACGAGCCGAAGTCGTCCCTCAGGACGCCGCTGGTGTCGGTCCCCGACTCGTCCGGGGCGCTGGGCTGCTCTGTCATCGATCCTCCTTCGAGCGATGACTGCAGCATGCTCCCGGCCGGCCCCCCTCGCCAGGGTGGGGCGTCCCCGGGTGCGCCCCCTCGGGGGCGGAATCCTCGCGTCCGTGGCGCTCAGACGCCGGGGCGTCCGTCGGAGTCTCTCGTTCGGACGCCGCAGGCGCCCGATCCCGGCTCGGAATAGCCGGGGCGGCGTCCGCCTTCCATTGGACGTACCCGGCACAGGAGGTCCCGCATGACCACGCTCTACGACTTCACCCCGTCCGCCCTGACCGGCGGCGCACATCCCTTGGACGCCTACCGCGGCAAGGTCGTGCTGGTGGTGAACACGGCGTCCAAGTGCGGCTTCACCCCGCAGTTCAAGGGCCTCGAAGAGCTGTACCAAGAGTTCGGCGCCGACGAGTTCGCCGTTCTCGGCTTCCCCTGCGACCAGTTCGCGCACCAGGAGTTCGACGACGCCGACGAGATCGGCTCGTTCTGCCAGCTGAACTACGGGGTCACGTTCCCGATGTTCGCCAAGATCGACGTCAACGGCTCCGGCGCCGACCCGCTGTTCAAGTGGCTCCGCAGCGCCAAGGGCGGCGTCCTCGGCGACGCCATCAAGTGGAACTTCACCAAGTTCCTCATCGGACGCGACGGCCAGGTCCGCAAGCGCTACGCGCCGACGGTCGAGCCGGCCAAGATCCGCGCCGACATCGTGGACGTCCTGGCGGCGTAGGCCTGGACGCCGCGTCCTGACCACGCCGCCGGGTTCATCGACAGCCCGCTGCCCTGCAGGTCGCCAAGGACGGACGCCTCTCCACGTTCTGCTCCGAGCCCTGTCAGTGGGTCTGAGAGGAGACGCCCGAGCTGCGATGAGCCTGCTGCGCTCGGCCGGGATCGGGCTCGAGCGGGTGCACTACGAGAGCTTCGGCTGATCGAGCTGGCTCTCGACCCTCCCCCCGCCGTGCCCACACCCGTGACGTCGGCCACGGCTAGAGTCATGGCGTTGATCCTGAGGAGGAGTCCATGGCGAAGCGCGTCGGCGTCCTGACGGCAGGGGGGGACTCCCCCGGACTGAACGCGGCGATCCGTGGGCTGGGTAAGGCCGCGATCGGACGCTTCGGCATGGAACTCGTCGGCTTCCGGGACGGCATCCGCGGGCTGGCGACCAACAACACGATCGAGCTGACGGCGTCCGCACTGTCGGGCATCCTGACGGCCGGCGGGACGATCCTCGGAACTAGCCGCGACAAGGTGCAACGCATGGTCGTGGACGGGGAGGTCCGCGACATGATCCCGGCGATCGGCGAGGTCTACGCGCGCAACAACCTCGACTGCCTGGTGATGCTGGGCGGCGGTGGGACGGCGAAGAACGCCAAGCGCCTCGCGGACGCCGGCCTCAACGTCATTCACCTGCCGAAGACCATCGACAAGGACGTCGCCCAGACCGACAACACCTTCGGCTTCTCGACCGCTCTCGAGATCGCGACCGAGGCGATCGACCGGCTGCACTCGACGGCGCACAGCCACCACCGGATTCTGCTGGTCGAGCTGATGGGGCACCGCGCCGGCTGGCTCACGCTCGGCGCGGGCATCGCGGGCGGCGCCGACATCATCCTGCTGCCGGAGATTCCCTACACGGTCGAGTCGGTGGCGGCGACCATCAACGCGCGCCGCGACAAGGGCTCCAACTTCTCGGTGGTGGCGGTCGCCGAGGGCGCCCGGGATGTCTCGGACGCCGCCGCGGTCTCGGCGGCGCAGGCGCTGGTGGCGTCCGCGAAGACCCCCGAGGCGAAGGCGGCCGCGCGCGCCCACCTGGCCCACGTGATCGACGGCCAACGTGAGCACACGTTCAAGCTGGCCCGGGAGCTGGAGGCCGCGACCGGGCTGGAGTCGCGGGTGACGATCCTGGGCTACGTCCAGCGCGGCGGGACGCCGTGCGCGGCCGATCGGCTGCTGGGCTCGCGCATCGGGGCCGCGGCGGCCTGGCACATCGACCAGGGCGACTTCGGCATCATGGTCGCCTCGCGCGGGGAGGGCACCGCGCCGGTGCCGCTCGACAAGGTGGCCGGCTTCACCAACCTCGTCCCGGTCGACCACGCCTGGGTCCAGACCGCGCGCGACCTCGGCACAGGGCTCGGCGACTGAGGCGCCCGAACTCGACCGTATCGCGGGCTTGACCCGGGAAGGGGCGGCTGGGTCCCGACCGAGAGTTCGGCACCGAATCCCAGCGTCGATGCACACCGCGCCGAGTTTCACGGGCGTGTCGCCCATCGTCCATGGGATCTGGCACGCCCGCCCTACGGCGCCTCAAGGTCCCGTCGGCCCCTCCTGACACACTGACCCGGTGAGACCGCCGGCGCTGAGCGCACCCACCCTGCGCTACGCCGCGTTGAACGCGGCCTTCTGGGCGTCCTTCTGCCTGTTGATGGCGTTCGCGAGCGTCTTCCTGCTGGCCCGCGGTCTCACGAACACCCAGATCGGACTCGTCGCGTCGGCGTCCGGAATCCTGTCCGCGGTGCTGCAGCCGGTCATCGCGGGCCTGGCCGACCGGTCGCGCGTGCCGCTGCGCGTGTGGGTCGCCGCGCTGGCCGTGGTGCTCGCCGCGGCCGGCGGCGCGCTGCTGCTGCCGGGGGCGTCCCCGCTGCGCGACGGCATCCTGTTCGGGCTTCTCCAGGCCACCCTGCAAGCGATGATGCCTCTGGTCAACGCGATGGGCATGGCTGCGGCCGACAGCGGCGTCCCGGTCGACTTCGGCAAGGCCCGCGCGTTCGGCTCGATCTCGTTCGCGATCATGTCGACGCTCACCGGTGTGGCGGTCGCGTCCGCCGGCCCGGACGCCATCGTCCTGCTGCTCGCCGCCGTCCAGGGACTCGTCATCATCGCGGCGCTGACGTTCGTCTTCAGCGCCAGATCCAGATCGGACGCCGACGCGTCCGATGCGCTGCCGGACCCGCCGCCCCTGGACGCCGCCGCACGCCGGGCCTTCATCGTGCTCGTCGCCGGGGCCACCGGACTCTTCGCCAGCCAGGCCGCGATCGCCGGGTTCCTGTTCCAGGTGCTGCGTCCGCTGGGCGGGGACGCGTCGACCATGGGGCTCGCGTTCACGCTGACCGCCCTGATCGAGATCATCCCGATGATCTTCTTCAAGCAGCTCAGCCGCCGCTGGACGCCCGCGACATTGCTCCGCGTCGCGTCGATCGGCTTCACGGTCAAGGCGCTCCTCGCCTGGCTCGCCCCGAACCTCGCGGTGTTCTTCGTGTCACAGGCGCTACAGCTGGTGGCCTTCGCACTGTTCCTGCCGGCCTCGGTGTATTACGTCGATCGGCTGCTGCCCCGCGCCGAACGCGCCCGCGGGCAGGCCTACATGACGATCACGATCACCCTCGGCAACGTCGTCGCAGGGGTCGGCGGCGGCTACCTCCTGGACGCCGCGGGCGTCCCGGCCCTGCTCGCCGCGGGCACCGCCTGCGCCGCGATCGGCGCCGTCGGCGTCCACCTCGGGACGCGGCGCTCAGGCGTACAGGTCCAGCAGGCGGCGTAGCAAGGCCTGGAGGAGCCCCGACTCGGCGGCCCAGATCCACGTGCCCTCGTTGAACCGCTCCTTGCGGGTCAGCGTCGCGATCAGGCGCAGGCAATCCGGGCCGGCACCCCCTGCAGTTGGGCGTCCATCTCGGCATCCGTGGAGTTGCGTTCTATGGACCCATTCTGACGATGGCCTCTCCCGACCGGCTGGATTCCGGCGCTCCGCCAAGAAGACCGTCGAGGTCGGGCGACGTCACCGCTCCTCGCAAGAGTTGCGCCGGACGCCTCCCGCGCTTAGCGTCGTCCGATCGTTCTAGCCCGGAGGCATCGTGACCCTCAGCACGCCGGACGCCGCGGCGTCCAGACTGCCCGCCGACCGTCACGACATGATCCGCGTGCAGGGAGCCCGGGAGAACAACCTCAAAGACGTCAGCGTCGAGCTGCCCAAGCGGCGCCTCACGGTGTTCACGGGCGTCTCGGGCTCGGGCAAGAGCTCGCTGGTGTTCGCGACGATCGCCGCCGAGTCCCAGCGGATGATCAACGAGACCTACCCGGCGTTCGTGCAGGGGTTCATGCCGAACCTGGCGCGTCCGGACGTCGACCACCTCGAAGGCATCACCACCGCGATCATCGTCGACCAGGAGCGGATGGGCGCCAACGTCCGCTCGACCGTCGGCACCGCGACGGACGCCAACGCGATGCTCCGCGTCCTGTTCAGCAAGCTGGCCGTCCCGCACATCGGGTCCCCGCAGGCGTTCTCGTTCAACGTCCCGTCGGTGACCGGCTCGGGCATGATCAAGGTCGCCAAGGCCGGACGCGAAGAGAAGACCGCCAAGACCTACACCGTGGTCGGCGGCATGTGTCCGCGCTGCGAGGGCCGCGGATCGGTGTCCGACATCGACCTCACGCAGCTCTACGACGAGAACCTCTCGCTGCTGGACGGCGCCATCAAGGTGCCCGGTTACACCGCCGACGGCTGGATGGTGCGCGCCTTCGCCCAGTCCGGCTTCTACCCCGCTGACCAGCCCATTCGCACCTTCACCCCCCGCCAGCTGGACGACTTCCTCTACAAGGCGCCCACCAAGGTCAAGATCGAGACGATCAACGTCACCTACGAGGGACTCGTCCCGAAGATCACCAAGTCGATGCTCTCCAAGGACGCCGAGTCGCTGCAGCCGCACATCCGCGCGTTCGTCGAGAAGCTCGCCACCTTCCAGACCTGCCCTGAGTGCCAGGGCACGCGGCTGGCCGAGGGCGCCCGCACCGCCCGCATCGACGGCGTCTCCATCGCGGACGCCTGCGCCATGCAGATCTCCGATCTCGCGGCCTGGGTCAAGACCTTGGACGCCCCCGAGGCGGGTCCGCTGCTGGCGAACCTGTCGGCCCTGCTGGACTCCTTCGTCGAGATCGGCCTGGGCTACCTGAGCCTGAGCCGTCCGGCGGGCACCCTGTCGGGCGGCGAGGCCCAGCGAACGAAGATGATCCGCCACCTCGGATCGTCCCTGACCGATGTCACCTACGTCTTCGACGAGCCGACGATCGGGCTGCATCCGCACGACATCGCTCGCATGAACGACCTGCTGCTCAGCCTGCGCGACAAGGGCAACACCGTGCTGGTCGTCGAGCACAAGCCCGAGGTCATCGCGATCGCCGACCACGTCGTCGACCTCGGCCCGGGCGCCGGCACCCACGGCGGCCAGATCTGCTTCGAGGGCTCGGTCGCGGACCTGCGGGCGTCCGACACGTTGACCGGTCGCCACTTCGACGACCGCTCACGGCTCAAGTCCGAGGTCCGGACGCCGACCGGCACCTTGGGGGTGCGCGGGGCGTCCACGAACAATCTCGTCGATGTGGACGTCGACATCCCGCTCGGCGTGCTTGTCGTCGTCACCGGCGTGGCGGGCTCGGGCAAGAGCTCGCTGGTGCACGGCTCGCTGCCCGGATCCGCGGGCGTTGTGTCGATCGATCAGGGCGCCATCAAGGGCTCCTCGCGCAGCAACCCGGCCACCTACACGGGCATGCTCGACTCGATCCGGACCGCCTTTGCCAAGGCAAACGGCGTCAAGCCCGCCCTTTTCTCCGCCAACTCCGAGGGCGCCTGCCCGGCGTGCAACGGCGCCGGCGTCATCACCACGGACCTGAGCTTCATCGAGAGCGTCCAGACCCGCTGCGAGGAGTGCGAAGGCAAGCGCTTCCAGGCGTCCGTCCTCGAGTACAAGCTCAACGGCAAGAGCATCACCGACGTCTTCGCGATGAGCGTGGCCGAGGCTCACGAGTTCTTCGGCGCGGGGGCGTCCAAGGTGCCGGCGGCGTCCGCGATTCTGGGACGCCTCAGCGACGTCGGCCTGGGCTACATCACCCTCGGCCAGCCGCTGAACACTTTGTCGGGTGGCGAGCGGCAGCGGCTGAAGCTCGCCACGCAGATGGCCGCCCAGGGTGGGATCTACGTGCTGGACGAGCCCACGGCGGGCCTGCACCTGGCCGACGTCGAGCAGTTGCTCGGCCTGCTGGATCGCCTGGTCGACTCCGGCAAGAGCGTGATCGTCGTTGAGCATCACCAGGCTGTGATGGCACATGCCGATTGGATCATCGACCTCGGCCCGGGCGCTGGCCACGACGGCGGACGCATCGTCTTCGAGGGCACGCCCGCAGATCTCGTGAAAGCCCGGTCCACGCTCACCGGCCAGCACCTGGCGTCGTACGTGGGCGCCTGACGAGGGGGCTCATCAGTGGCGGACTAGGCATCGCCAGGCGCTACCAAAGCCGCCAGCTGTGACCCCGCGGTCGTCGAGGTCGGTCCCCACCCACCCGGCGCCATCGTCCGGTAGCGTCTGAGCCAGGCGCTGACGAGGGGGTACGCGGTGGGCACGTTGCGCGTGGTGGTCGTGGATGACTCGGGGATCTTCCGCGAGGGTCTCGTCGCGCTCCTGAACGCGGCCGGCGTCGAGGTCGTCGAAGCGCTGGCGTCCACCGAAGGACTCGGCGCGGCGATCGTGCTGAATCGTCCGGACGCCGTCGTGCTCGACGTCCGCCTGCCGCCGACCTTCACCGACGAGGGGGTCCAGGCCGCGGTCGCGACCCGCAAGCAGAACGCGGGCGTCGGCATCCTGCTGCTGTCGACCTACGCCGAGCCGGCCTGGGTGCGCCGCATCACCGACCGCATTCCCCAGGGCATCGGCTACCTCATCAAGGACCGCGTGGCCGACGTCGAACGGCTCGTCGAGGCCATCGAGATCGTCGCCTCGGGCGGCATTGCGATTGACTCCGCGATCGTGCACGGCGTCGTCAGCGATCAGCGACCGGGCCAGCTGTCCGGGCTGACGGAGCGCGAGATCGAGGTGCTCTCGGGCATCGCCGAGGGCCGCTCCAACGCCGCGATCGCGCGCACGCTCGGCACGTCCGTCCGCACGATCGAGTCGCACGTGGCGTCCATTCTGCGCACGCTCGGCATTCCAGAATCGCCGGACGCCCACCGTCGCGTCCTCGCTGCGCTCGCCTTCGTGCAGGGCCAGCACGCGCTCTGATCGGCCCCACGACACGACCGCCGCCGCGGTGTGCGCCGGCGGGGCCGAGGTTGATACCCCGCTCAGCGAGCGCGCTGGGCCAGGACCTGAACCGTCCGCATCGGGTGGTGGTCTGGGCAGCCAGCGGACGCGAATCGCCCCACAGGCTCGTCCGGGCTCTGCGGGCGACCCGATGCAGGATCTCAGAACGCACATCCGCAACCGGCACGTGCCTCGACCCTTGCGCCGGCCCAGACTCAGACGCGCGGCAGCGTCACCGAGAACACGGTCGGCCCACCGGCGGGGCTCGACAGGTCAAAGCGGCCGCCCAGCGCCCGGACGCGGTCGCGGAGCCCCGCGAGCCCGCCGCCGGGCTCCAGCACGGCACCGCCTGGCCCCGAGTCGTGGACCTCGCCCGTCACGGTGTCCCGGTCCTGTGACAAGACGAGCCTGACGGGCGCCTTGCCGTACTTGTGGGCGTTGGATAGCCCCTCCGACAAGGCGAAATACAGGACGGACGCCTGATCCGGGCCCATGTTGTCGAAGCCCTGTTCGGGCCCCCGGATGTCGAGCACTAGCCCGGGCCACCGATCGGCGAGGCTCTGGGCTCCCCCGACGAGGCCGGACTCGGCGAGCGCCGCCGGGTAGATCCCGCGGGCGACCTGGCGTAGGTCTGCCAAGGCGTCCAGGAGTTGGGTCGTGGCTTGGTCGATGGACGCCGCGACCTGCCCGGAGTCCCCCGCACCGCCGGCGAGCTTGGCCCGCGACAGGGTGGCCGTGGTCGCCAGCAACGACTGCTGAATGCCGTCGTGCAGCATCCGCTCCAGCTCTCGGCGCTGGGCCTCGCCCGCCGCGGTGATGCGCGTCCGGGACGCCGCGAGCTCGGCCACGTAGGCGTCCCGTTCCACCGTCACAGCGGCCGCGTTGAGCGCCATGCCCGCCGCCGACAGTGCCACCCGCCGGCGCACCGGATCGAGCCGATCCAACGGATCCAGGGACGCGACAACAGCTGGACGTCCGTCGGTGGACGCCAGTTCGACGACGTCGCGATCCGGGCCGGTCGGCGGCGTCGACGGCGTCCCGCTGACGTTCATCCACTCGCCGTCGACCCGGAAGAGCAGTTCGACGCTCGGGTCGATCAGTTCGTTGCGGAGCATGTCCTGGAGCGCCAGCGGATCACCGGCCGTCGACAGGACGTGCTCGGTCAGGTGCGCGCTGCGCGCGAAGGAGCGATAGACGGTGAACCCCACGGTGAACACCGACGCCATCATGAACAGCTGGTGGACATCGCCGATGCGGTCCCAGCTGGCGCGCTCGATGCGTCCGGCTCTGAAGAGCAGCCCGCTGATCTCACGGGCCGTGACTCCCCAGGCCAGCACCACAGTTGCCGCGCTCATGAACCGGATCAAGGCCTTCGCAGAGCCGCGGGCTCCGACCCACCGCACCACGCTGATCATGGTGGCGCCGACCCCCATGACGACGCTGCCCCACGCTCCGACACACACCATCACGTCGAAGCCCTCGGGCCAGTCGACGAGGCCGAACCACGCCTCCGACGGTGCGACGCCGTGTCCGATCTGCATCATGGCCGCAGCCAGATGCGGAACGATCGCCCAGATCCAGGCCACCACCATGAACAGGCGGGTCTGGCGGCCTCCGATGCCGCCTTCTGGATAGGTGAGGAACGCCAACGCCAACAGAGGCAACGGCAGCCAGTAGGTGATGAAGGCGACCTCGGCGAAGTAGCCGCTCACCGGCTTCCAGAAGTTCAGCTGGACGAGGTTCGCCGTGGACGCCGCACCCATCAGCAGGTAGCCGGTGGTGCGCTGCTCCGCGATGCGCACCAGGAGAAAGCCCGAGATGGCTAGCACCATCGTGGTCGCCGCCGAGATCAGCCAGAACGGGTCGAACAGCACCGCGACGACGAGCGGGATCGCGATCCCCACGGCGGAGGTGACGATGAGGAGCGCGGTCAGCCAGCCTTTGGACCCCCCGGCGGCCAGGGTCGGCGTGCGCTTCACGGGTGCATTGTGGCGCGTCGGGATCGTGCTGACCCCCCTTTCCACGGACGCCACCCAGCCGGGACGCCTCGCGGCGGCCCCTGGCGCGTCGGTTCACCCTCGCCGCGGCGGGCGACGGGGTGGATCCGTACTGGCACGGATCCTCCGCCGATGTGCTTCTCACTACCGTCTTCGGGGGATGCAGCGGTGGGCCAGAGACGCTGTGTCGCCAGTGTCGGCCGGTGCGTCGCACTGGGAAGCGCAGGGGGGAGCGCTTCCCAGTGACGCAGGCCTGACACGGACCGGTCCGAGGCGCCACTCCCTCCCCGGAACGGTGCGTCTTCCCGGCGCGGGCCAGTACCGCGACACACGCGGACCCACCCCCACGAACGCCTGGGCGTCTGTGCGCGGTGCGTCGGCCGCGATGATCCCCCTGCCGAGATCCCTGACCCCGTCGAAGGGTCGAACGGCCGCCCCTCGGAGAGCTTCGACGAGCTCAGCCAGCGTCCCTCTGCTCGGCCGGACGACCCGCACCCCAAATCGACCCTCCTCCATCGAGCACCGTCCACTTCCCCGGCGCCACCGCGTAACGTGGCCCTCGTCGAGAGGCTGCTCATGGACCCGATTCTGCTGATCCTGCTGTTCGCCGCCGGTGGCCTGGGCTGGTGGTGGTGGCAACGCCGCCAGCCGAAGCCCGTCGAGGACGAGTGGGTGCTGCCGCCGGCCGATCCGGGCGCAGCGAGCGTCCTGACTCGTCCGGTCCGGTCCGTCACCTCGACCCCGCCGGAGAGCCCGGACGCCTCGGCGTCCACGTTGAACCGCGACATGCTGCTCGACCGCAGCCGGATCACCGAACTCAAACCTTGGGACGCCGTGGCCGACAGTTCCCCTGCTGCCCCGCCGCCTAGCGCACCGGCCCCGAGGCCGGCCGCGCCGAAGGCGTCCGGCGAACCACTCACCCGAGACATGCTGGAGCGTCGCGACCGGACCTTCGATCCGCGGAACTGGGACAACTCCCCGGACGCCTAGCCCGAGTCGCGGGCGTCCGAGCCCAAGGGCGACTACCCCAGCAGCTTCTTCATCTGGTCGGCGATCAGCAGGATCGCCCGGCGTGGCGACACGCGCGCGATGGCATCGATCGTGCGGACGTCGGACCCGATGAGCACCCGGAACGTGCCCTTCTCGATCGCCTCGACGATCTGGCGTCCGGCCTCGTCGACCGGCGTGACCTTGGGCGCCTTGCCGCCCGCCTCGGCCATGCCCGGCACCTCCACGCCCGAGTTCTTCGTGATGTCGGTGCCGATGCCGCCAGGGAAGACGACCGTCACGGCGACCTTCGAGCCCTGCAGCTCGGCGTACAGCGTCTCGGTGAGCAGCTTCACCGCCGCCTTGGACGCCCCGTAGGCGCCCTGCCCCGGCACCGGGACCAGCCCACCCATGCTCGACACGTTCACGATGCTGGCCGCCGGACGCAGCTTCAGCGCGGGCAGGAACGCCTTGCAGAAGTAGAGCGTTCCCCAGAAGTTCACGGCCATGACCTTCTCGATCTCTTCGACCGACAGGTCCTCGACGTGGACGAAGCGCTGGATGATCCCGGCGATGTTCAACAGGCCGTCGACGCGTCCGTGGGCGGCGACGACGGCGTCCGGCAAGGCCTCGACGGCGGCCCGGTCCGCGACGCTCAGGACGTGGGTGGTGAGCCGCGCGGCGGTGGTTCCCGCCAGGGCGGCCGTCTCGGCGAGCGCGGGCTCGCTCAGGTCGACCGCGGCAACCCGCGCCCCCTTGCGCAGCAGTTGCAGCGTCACCTCACGGGCGATCCCGTTGCCCGCTCCCGTGACGACGAAGACGTTTCCGGCAATGTGCATGTCCACTCCTTCAGCTGGTCTATTCCGGGTTCAGCACGGACGCCTCAGCGTCACGAGGTGGTGCCCGGGTCGACGCCCGGACTGCTCGAAGCCACAGGCCTCAAAAAACGCGACGGCGTCCTCGGGGCACTCGAGCCACAGGGCGTGGAAGCCGCGCATGGCGGCGTCCTCGGCCAGCGCGGACAACAGGCGGCGTCCGACGCCGTCGCGCCGCCAATCGCCCAGGACGCCGACGAACTCGACGCGGTTCTCGCGGCGTCCGGCGGCCCCCACGAGATCCCGGACGCCGCCGGCGGTGGCGACCATGATCGTGGGCAACGAGTCGGGTGAGTCGGCGAGCAACCGGGCGGCAGCCTGGCGGTCGGGCAGTTCCGCCAGGATGGACTGGGCCAGGTCCTGCATCCGGGGCTCGTCGCCGGCCGCGTGCCGGCGAACCGTGATCTGCTGCGCGACCATCATGGGCGCTCCTTGCTGCGGGCAACGCTGCTCGGGTCTGACCTGCTTCTTCTGCCCAGTATCGAGCACCCGACGCGACAACGCACCCGTGCTTCGTGCCCCACAATGGTCCGATGATGTCGCCCACCGCGTCCCGGCCCGTTGGCGATCCGTCCGAGCTCGGCGGATCGTGGCTGATGGGCGCCGTCTACTCCATGGGCTTCTACATCGCCCTGTCGCTGGTCATGACGCTCGGCGAGGGCTTCGGCGGACTCGTCGGGTGGGCCTGGGTCCTGGTCGTCGTGGCGTGGGCCGTGACCGCGATCCGGCTGGCCATCCCCCGCGCGTCACGCAAGACGGGCATCGGCATGATCGGCTTCGTCGCCGTGATGGCCGTGGTGTTCGCCCTGGTCGGAGCCCTGTTGTCCCTCGTCGTGCGGCACTGAGGCCGTCGGGGAGCACCGACCTCGATCGCTGCGTTTGTCGAAGCCGCCACCTTCAGGGGCTTCGGCAGGCTCAGCCAACGGTTTACCGCCTGGTCAGCTCTTCCTTAGTCGGTCTTCTCCTGATCGGACGCCGCGGGCGCCGGTTCGTCGGTGAGCATGGCCACGAGCTGCTCGGCGGCCGAGGGATGGGTCGCCTTGTAGGCGTCCGCGGCGGCGCGGAGGCGTCCGATCGCGGCGTCCTCGGCGTCCGGATGGCGCGGATCCGACAGGCCCACCAAGACGAGGTGGCGTCCGCCGCGCAACGTGAGTTCGGGCGTCGAGCCGGTCGAGCCGAAGGCGTAGGTCGACTGGCGTCCGACGAACCGGACCTCACTCCACGACCAGGCGCGCGTCCGGACCAGGCCGTGATACCGGCCGCCGTCGGCGTCCCACTCGACGCGGGTGCGCAGCGCGCGCACGACCACGACGGCGAGGAAGGCGATGCAGATCGGTCCGGCGGCGAACATCGCCGCCATCTTGCCGCGGCCGATCGCCCACCACGTGACGACCGCGATCAGCGCGGCCATGACCACGGCCACCCCGGCGATCAGAAAGCGCCTCGGAGACGAAACCACCTGCATGGACGCCCAACCTACTAGTCGCCCGCGGCAACCCAACGAGCGCCCGGGCAAGGGCGGCCCGCGCGGCGATCCAGGGTGGGTACTGGGCGGCGCCCGTTGACAGCACCTGCCATGCTCGGACCATGAGCGCGCTGCCGATCTTCCCGCTGGGATCGGTGCTGCTGCCCGGGATGCCGCTGGCACTGCGGGTCTTCGAGCCGCGCTACCTGGAGCTGATGCGCGACGTCCTGGCCGGTGAGCGCGAGTTCGGCGTGGTCCTGATCGAGCGCGGCCACGAGGTGGGCGGCGGGGACGCCCGCTTCGACCTCGGCACCGTCGCGCAGATCGCCGACCTGCAGCGGGCGGCGTCCTGGCTGCAGGTGCTGGCCCGCGGCACCGACCGCTTCCGCGTGACGCGCTGGCTCCCGGACGATCCCTACCCGCGCGCCGAGGTCGAGCGCCTGCCCAGCCCCGCCTGGTCGGACGCCGATGCGCCGCTGCTGTCCCGCGCGGACAAGGTGGTTCGCAGGGGACTCGCTCGGACGTCCGAGTTCGAGAACACCGACTGGAACCCCGGCGTGCAGCTGCCGGGCGAGGGGACGGCGCTGGCCTGGCGGCTCGCCGGCATCGCGCCGATCGGCCCGCTCGACCACCTGGACCTGCTCTCCAGCGAAACGGCGTCCGAGCTGCTTACCCGCCTCATCGCCCATGTCGAGGCTCTCGAGGAGACCTGGATCGCGTCCCTGGGCGACTGATCCGCGGCGTCAACGCCGGCCATCTGGTGGGTCCCACCAGAAATCCCGGCGAATCCCTCGGGGGCCGGGTGAAGTCCGCGCGATGGGCGTACATTTTCCAACGACACACGAACAGCGAACTCAGCGAGGAGTTTTCAGATGCAGGTCGCAGTCAAGTACGGGGCCCTCACGACCGCCCCCATGATCGGCGCGGACGGCCACGCCACCACCGAGAGCGGGCAGGCCACGATGGCGCGCCGCGTGCTCGAGCTCTACCCCGGATCCGTCGTCGTCGGACGCGAGAGCCAGCGCGTTCCGGAGTTCGACGTCGTCACGCTCGACCAGATCGACCCCGAGAACACCGTCGTCATCAACATGGACGTCCTCGACTCCGTGGGCGTCTTCCAGCGGCTGCACCGCGGGGGCGCCGAGCCCAAGATCATGAACTTCCAGTGGATCAACCCGTCCGCCTACCACCACCCGGTGAACTACGCCGCGATGGGGCTGGCCTACTCGTTCTTCCCGACGTTCTGCTCGGGCGAGCGCGTCGCCGCCGAGGTGCGCGAGGTCGTGTCGCGGTGGGCCATCCCGTCGCTGTCGAACCGCGCGGTGATCGCGTACTCCGAGCTGGGCATCGACGCGTCGCGTCCGGTCAACCACTCCGACCTGTCCGAGCCGATCGTGCTGTACCCCGCCATCACCATGGAGGAGCGCAAGCAGCCCGGCGAGTTCTACAAGATCGTCGCGGCCGTGGCGAAGCGGGTGCCGATCCGGGTCGTGGCGCGCCTCGCCCCGTCCCACCTGACCAGCAGCGCGGCCATGAAGCTGGCCACCGAGCGTTGGTCGACGGTGTCGCCGCTGCGCGCCTCGGCCGACGACTACTGGACCGAGCTTTCGCGCACCACCGCCTTCGTCGCCACCGCGACCGAAGAGGCGTACGGGCTCGAGTACGTCGAGGCCATGCGCGCGGGCGCGATCGGTATCTTGCCGAACCGTCCGTGGGCGCTGCGCCTGGTCCCGGAGGGCTACCCCTACCTCTACGGCAGCAACGCCGAGGCCGAGGCCATGCTCTACGAGGCGGTCACCAACCCGCAGCTCGCGTCCGACAAGGTCGACGAGGCTGTCGGCGGCGGCCACTTCACCTCCTGGATCCGCGAGCACCACGACAAGGCCACCTTCGACCAGGCGCTCAAGTCCAAGATCAACGAATGGTTCGGCGCCTGATCGTCGCCATCGCTTCTTCCCAGCCGGACGCCGACGCGCACGTCGGCGTCCGGCTGGGTTAAGGTCTCGCCATGGCGGCACGGTGGGGCGGGACGGAGGATCGTCCGGCGCTGTTCTTCGACGACGCGTCCGACTTCGACGCCTGGCTGGCCGAGCACTACGCCACCGAGACGGTGCTCTGGATGGGCCTGAACAAGAAGCACGTCGGCCACGGCCTGACCTGGGCGGACGCCGTGCCTGTGGCCTTGCGCTGGGGCTGGATCGACTCGACCTCGCAGCGCCTGGACGATCGCGTCCGCGTGGATCGCCCAGGCCAAGCGCGACGAGACCCGCGGGCGGCGCTTCACCCAGCTGCTGGAGTCGTCCGCCGCCGGGCAGTTGATCCCGCCGCAGCGCTACGGCGACGTGCCGTCGTGGCTGACCCGCGCGGCAGCGGCTGCGGCTGCGGCGTCCGGACGCCCGCAGAGGCCGCCGCAGGGCTGACGACGGCTCAGGTGATTCGTGCCGGGCTCCGAGGTAACGCATAGGTCTTTGACAGGTCGGCGCCCTTACCTAGTGGTCAGACGCCGGCGAACAGCGCTGGCAGCCACAAGGAGAAACGATGTCTTTCACGAAGACGAGTGTCCTGGCAGGCCTCGCCGTCGCCGGGCTCGCCACCGCAGGCGCCGTCGCGCTGGGCACCAATGCGTTCGCCGACCCGACCGCCACGCCGACCGCGGCTCCCACCACGTCCACCACGGCGCAGCCGGGCCAGGACAAGGCCAAGGGCGCCCAGGACGGCACCCAGCGGGGCCCGAAGGGTCAGTCCGCTGACACCGCCGTGACCGGCGACGAGGCGAAGAAGGTCACGGACGCCGTGGTCGCCAAGAACGCCGGCGTCACCATCAGCGAGGTCCGGAAGGATCCCGACGGCTCCTACGACGCCCTCGGCACCAAGGCCGACGGCACCAAGGTCATGTACGACGTGAGCGCCGACCTCGGCACCATCACCGAGAACGCGGGCGGCCAGGGTGGCCCCGGTGGTCACGGTGGCAAGGGGGGCCCGGGTGGGGCGTCCCAGGACACCCCCGTGACCGGGGACGAGGCCACCAAGGTGAAGGACGCCGTGGTCGCCAAGAACGCCGGCGTTACCATCAGCGACGTCCGCAAGGATCCCGACGGCTCCTACGACGCCCTCGGCACCAAGGCCGACGGCACCAAGGTCATGTACGACGTGAGCACCGATCTGCAGACCATCACCGAGGGCGGCCGGCGCTAATCTCAACTCTCCACGCGAACGGCGCCCCTGGCTCTCCCAGGGGCGCCGTTTCGTCTGCCAAACCACCGGTTTCAGCTGCTCAACCACCGTTTCGTCTGGCGGCGCCACCGCGCTGGGTGGAGGGCTGGTGTCACGCCGGCTGAGCTTGCCGAAGCAAGATCGCCAAGGCTTCGACAGGCTCAGCCACCGCCTCGGCGGCTCAACCGACGGAGGAGTCCGGTTGATCATCGTGGAGGTTGGGCGCCGCCTGCGCGCGTCCGAGGCAGGCGCCGCGGACGCCCCGCCTCCGCACCAAAGCCCCCTGGTCACGTCCGCGCGTCCGAAGCGCGCGGTCGCGTAGGTTGGTTCACCACCCGGAGGAGCCCCATGATCACCGTTGCCGCGCTCGGGACCAGCGCCATCACCCGCCGCACCATCGCCGCCGCCCGCGGGGTCGACGGGCTGCGGTTCACCACCGTCGCCAGCCGGGACGCCGCCCGCGCGGCGTCGCTGGCGTCCGAGCTGGGTCTGGACGCGTCGACGTTGGACGCCGTCCTCGCCGATCCGCGCATCGAGGCCGTCTACGTGGCGACGCCGAACGCGGTGCACGCAGGCCAGATCCGAGCCGCGCTGGACGCCGGCAAGCACGTGCTCGTCGAGAAGCCAGCCGTCGAGACGGCGTCCGACTGGGACGAGGCCTGTCAACGGGCGTCCGTGCGGGGAATCGTGCTGCTGGAGAACATGCGGATCGATCGCGATCCGGTGCTCGCTCGGATCGCCGAGCTGCTGCCGACTCTCGGGCCGATTCGGCGGGTGGCGGTGGGGCTGTCGCAGCGCTCGTCGCGCTACGACGACGTGCTCGCCGGACGCCCCGTCAACATCTTCGACCCCGCCCTGGGCGGCGGCGCGCTGGCCGACATCGGGGTCTACGTCGCCCACCTGGTGACCCAGTTGTTCGGGACGCCGACGCGCGTCTCCGCTTGTCTAGTGCCGATCGCCACCGGCGCGGACGGAGCCGGGGCGGCGCTCGCGTCCTACCCGGGACTGGTGGCCGAGCTGTCGTGGTCGAAGGTGAGCTCAGGCGGCGAGGGCGGCATCATCGAAGGCGAGGACGGCACTCTGCGGTTCGACCACGTCACCGAACTGCGCACGCTCACGGTCGAGTACCGCGACGGGCGGCGGCTCGACGAGCGTCCCGAGAAGGAGCCCGACAACATCACCTACTCCCTGCGGCGGTTCGCGTCGTTGGCGGCGTCCGGCGAACTCGCCACGAGCGGGGGCGCGCCTGCGGCGTCCGATCAAGCGCGGACGCGCGCGACGCTCGCGCTGATCGAGCGGATCAGGCGGGCAGCGGAGGAGGAAGGCCCGACGGAATCGTGACGTCGCCGGGACCGTCCGGGCCGCGGGGACGGCGGCGCGGTCGAGGGGTACCGGCGGCGCGCAGCGGAGTCCAGTAGCGTGACGCCCGTGGAGGCTGCTGCGCGACGACCGCTGGTGAGCATCGTCGTGCCCGTGTACAAGGTGGAGGAGTACCTCCCCCGCTGCCTCGACTCGATCGTCAACCAGAGCTACCGGCCGCTCGAGATCATCGTCGTGAACGATGGCTCCCCGGACGGCTGCGGCGACATCATGCGCGACTACGCGTCCCGGGACGAGCGGCTCAAGCTGATCTTCCAAGAGAACGCGGGCCTCGGCGCGGCCCGCAACGTCGGGGTCGCGGCGGCGACGGGCGAGTTCGTCTGCTTCATCGATTCCGACGACTATGTGGCCCCTGACTACGTGTCACGCATGATCCGGCTGACGCGGCGCCGGGGCGCGGACGTGGTGATCTGCAACTTTTTCTTCGAGCTGCCGTCCGGGGTGAAGATTCCGTTCCCGCTGATGACGGCGCACCGCAGCCTCACCGGCGAGCAGGCCGGACGCCGCGCGCTCGACCTGCTGACCATTCCGACTTTTGCGTGGAACAAGCTCTATCGGCGGCAGCTCTTCGTCGACGGGGCGATCGCGTTTCCGTCCATCTACTACGAGGACGTGGCGACGGTCGCGCAGATCCTGGCGCGCGCCGAGCGGGTGGCTGTCACGCACAAGCCGCTGTACTACTACTGCTTCCGGAAGGGCGGGATCACCGGGAACTTCCAGGGAAAGAACGTCCGGGACTACCTGCGCGCGGTCAACATCATCCGGCACTTCATCTGGGACGAGGGCCTGTGGCTGGAGTGGCAGCGTCCCTACCGGGGGTTCCTGAGGCGGGTGGAGACGCAGTTGGTGGTGTCGATCCAATCGCGGCTCGACCTGCCGCTGCGCGATCGGGTGCAGGCGTCCCGGATGGCGTCCCGCGAGATCCGGCGGCTGCGCGCGGCGCCGTCGTCGTCGCCGAAGGGTCCGGATCACGGGCTCGACCTCGACGCCGAGGACGTCTTCCGCGATCTCGTCCCCCGCGGGGATGCGCCTCGGAAGGCCGGTCCCCGGTTGCCGCGGTTCCTGACCCTTGGACGCCGACGCGTCCGCTGAGCAGCGAAGCCCCAACTCACCCCGGGCACACCCTTCGACAGGCTCAGGGAAGGGTGGCTGAGCTCGTCGAAGCCGATGGCTGAGCTCGTCGAAGCCCTAGAGAGAGGGCCGCTGAGAGACGTCCACCCAGCCGACCGCACCGGAGGCGTCCAGAAGTTCGTCGATCGTGAGCCGGACCGCACTGTTGGCGCTGCCGGCCGCCGGATAGACGACGTCGAAGCGGCGTAGCGAGGCGTCCAGGTAGACGGGGACGCCGTCGGCGGCGCCGAACGGGCAGACGCCGCCGGGCGCGTGACCGACGAGAGACTCAACGCGATCCCCGGCGATCATGCGGGGCTTGGCGGCGAACTGGTCCTTGAATCCGCGGTTGTCGACGCGAGCGTCGCCAGCGAAGACGATGAGGATGGGTCCGCCGTCGACCTCGAACGCCAGCGTCTTAGCTATGCGCTCGGGCGGGCAGCCCACGGCCGCCGCGGCCAACTCGACCGTCGCGCTGGAGACGTCGAACTCGACAACGCGATCGGCTAGCCCGTGGGCGGCGAGGTGGGCGCGGGCGGTGGCGAAGGACATGGGTCCCGATCGTAGGTCGTGCGGGCCTTTCGCGGATCCGGGTCCACGTGCTCGCGCCGCACGCGGCGTTGCTGGCCTACCCATGGGTTGAGTTGAGAGCGCCCGTGATCGCGGTTGGTGCGCGGGGTCGCGTCCGGGATCCGAGTGGCGGCGTTGCCGGGAATCGGCCCCCGAGAAGAGCCCTGGCCGAGTAAGTCCTCGATATCGATGCTCCGCCTATTCGCCGCAGCGCCACTGGAATGCTCTTTTCTACGACCGCCCAAACCATTTGACAACGCGGCCGTGGCAGTCCTAGATTCCTCGCATGCGCATTGCGCGCGACGATGAGACCGAAAGGTGGTGGTTCCGATGATGTTGATCCAGTTCACGATCCTGAAGGCTGGGCGCCTCCGCGGTGACCTCAACCTGGTCGCCGTCGCCCCGGCCGCCTAACGGCTGCTCTTCTTCCACTGCTGTATCGACGCTCCGCTCGGGGCATCGATGCTTGTCGTGTGAGGTAAAGACAGCCAGGCCCCTTGGCTCAGGCGCCGACCTTCAGGCACGCACGGTGATGTTCGCCGAGGTGGCCTGCCATGCTCAGAGCAGGCACCCACAGACCTGACGGACTCACCGGCGGTCCGCTGACGGCGATGATCCCCCAAGTCACCTGTCTGCATTGGGACACCCTATTCATCAACGCAGCGTGCTTTTTTCGCGCCCATTTTCGGCGCGCCATTCATCACCCACATCGGCGTGTTTGTCGCGCCCTGGGAATGCCCGCGAAAGGGGGTCATTGTCATGTTTCGAAAGTACTCGGCCCTCGTTCTCGCCTGGGCCTGTCGAGTCGCCGCCGCCTGTGAACGGCACGAGCACGTCCGCCGCTGCGAGTCGCGGCTGGAGGCACAGTCGCTCAACCACCGGTGGCGCTGACGCCTGGCTCCCGTGGGCCGATCCCTGACAGGATCGGCCCATGGGAACCGTGATCGACGACTACATCTCGGGCTTCGAGGGCAGCGCCCACGACAAGCTCGTCGCCATGCGTAACCTGGTCCGCGGTGTCGCTCCAGAGGCGTCCGAGAAGATCGGCTACGGCATCCCGACGTGGGTGCTCAACGGCAACCTGGTCCACATAGCCGGGTTCGCGAGGCATGTCAGCCTGTTCCCGGGCGCCGAGCCTCTCGAAGTGTTCGCCTCCGAGCTGGGCGGCTACAAGACGTCGAAAGGCACGATCCAGTTCCCGCTGGACGCCGACCTGCCCATGGACCTGATCGGACGCATCGTCGAGTTCCGGGCCGCCCAGCAGCGGGCCAAGCAACCGGCGCGGCGTCCGAAGAAGTAGGCGACACCAGTCGTCGGGCATCCGATTCCCGGCGGCCCAGCAACGACGAGAGGCCTGCGGCGTCCGACGATGACGGAGACGCCCGTCGTGGGGCAGGTGCCTGCGAGGACGCCCCACGGACGGGGACGGATCGGGGCGTCCGATGCCGTAGCGTCGCGGCGTGACCATCGCCCTAGCCGGACTCCTGACCGGGCTTTCGCTGATCGTCGCCATCGGCGCGCAGAACGCGTTCGTGCTGCGACAAGGCATTCGGCGCGAGCACGTCGGGGTCGTCGTGGCGATCTGCGCCATCTCGGACGCCGTGCTGATCATCGCCGGGACGCTCGGGATCGGCATGTTGGTGACGACGTTCCCCGTGGTGCTGGACGTCCTCAAGTGGGGTGGCGTCGCCTACCTGCTGTGGTTCGCGTTCACGTCGTTCCGCTCGGCGGCAAGGGCGCAGGGACTGAAGGAGTCGGCGCCGCGGACGGCCGGTTCTGTCGTGGCGACCACCCTGGCCCTCACCTATTTGAATCCCCACGTGTACCTCGACACGGTCGTGATGCTCGGCAACCTCGCCAACCAGTACGGCGCCGACCGGTGGCTGTTCTCGGGCGGAGCGGCGTTCGGGTCGCTGGCCTGGTTCACCGGCCTCGGCTTCGGGGCGCGGGCGCTGGCGGTGCCGCTGGGGCGTCCGTCCGTGTGGCGGGTCATCGACATGGTGATCGGCGTGATCATGGTCGCGATCGCGATTCGGCTGGCCACGTTGTCCTGAGCGTCGGCTCCGGGCCCACGCACATTCCCGACTTCTTCATGGCTGACCAAGCAGAAGTCGGGAATTAGATCGGGACGCTGGCCGGATCGGCAGCCGCCTGGCTGATCCGGGAGGGCGGTCAGCCCCACCAGAAGGACGCCGCGATCAAGGCGTAGAGGCCAAGGAGCGTCGCGCCTTCCATCCAGGTCGACTCGCCGTCGAACGTGATGAACACGGCCAGCAACACCGCCAGAGCGACCGAGACGACCAGCATCGGCGGGAACACCAGCGTCAGGGGCGTCAGGCCGAGCGTCGTCGACAGGATCACGAGCAACGGCGCCAACACCAGCGCGATCTGCAGGGGCGAGTTGATGATGACGCTGAACGCGTACTCAGCCCGGTTCTGCGCGGCCAGCTGGATGCCGACCACGTTCTCGACGGCATTGCCCGCGATGGCGACGATCACCAATCCGGCGAAGGCCTCCGAGATGTGGAACGTCGCCATGGCTGGCTCGAGCGCCCGAACGAACCAGTCCGACACGAAGGCTGCCCCAGCCGCGGATGCGACCAGCATCCCGAGCGCCAGCCACAGCGGCCAGTGCGGACCCTCGGCCTCGGATTCTGCCTCCTCGCGGACGACCGCCTCGTCCGACGAGCCGGGACGCGCGCCGGCGTCCGATGACCGATGACGCCGCAGCGAACCGGGCAGCCCGACGAAGAACAGGACCAGCAGGACAACCGACGTGATCACGCTGAGCGTCGTCTCGTGGCCCTCGGCCGGAGTGTGCATCAGCGCCGTGAGCGACGGCACGAGCATCGCCGCCACCGACAGCACCATGAGAACAGCCGTCTCGCGCGCGCGGTGGCTGTCGAGGCGCTGGACGCCGTGTTTGAGTCCGCCGACGACGAAGGACAGGCCCAGAACGAGCAGGAGATTGGCCAGGATCGACCCGATCAGGGCCGCCTGGACGACCGTCACCAGCCCGGCGCGGAGCGCGAACAAGGCAATGAACAGCTCCGGCAGGTTGCCCAACGCCGACTGCAGGACGCCGGTGGCGCCGGGTCCGAAGCGGTCGCCGAGTTGGTCCACCGACCGCCCCACGACCGACGCCAACAGCGCCACCGCACCCGCCGACAGCACAAACGGGACGACCTGCCCGCTCGGCACGAACGCCGTCACGCCGGCCCCAACCGTTAGAACGAGTGCCCCGATCAGGACGATGAGGTCCGAGCGGCTGAACGGTCCGATCCCGACCGCTGGGGCTGTGGTGTTCGTCACGGGCGTCATCCTGCCACCGCGGACGGCCCCGCGCGTCCTGGCTCCGCGGTGGGGGTGGATCACCTCCGCGCCCCTTACTGGGTGCTCGACGTCCCGGTCTTCCGCGACGCTGAGCACCCAGTTGAGCCGTCGGACGACCCGTGCGCGGTGGTGAACCGGTCGGTCACGAGGCTGAGCGCGTCTGGGAGTCAGCGGGTCCCTGACGATCATCGCTAGCGAACGAGTGCTCGTCTGAGTGCTGAAGGTTTCGGTTTTCCGACACGTTGAGCACTCAGTCAAGGCTGGCGAACCACCGGCCTCGACCTGCGCAGGTGGGTCAGCCCTCGTGCCCGACCGCGATCAACACCACGGACGCCGCGGCGAGGACCAGCCCAACGATCTGGCGCGCGGTCGGACGCTCCCGCAGCACCGCAACCGCCAGCAGCACCGTGAACGCCGGGTAAAGCGAGGTCACGACGACCACCAGCGACAGCATGCCCGCGTGCGTGGCGACGAAGTACAACACCGTCGCGACCAGGGCCAACACGCCCATCACCCAGGCGCCTGAGCCGTCGCGGAGGCGTCCGGGCGGGCGCAGCCACGCGGCCACACCGACCAGCAGCACCAATGCCGTCACCTCGAGCGCCACCAGCGGCCAGCCGCCGGCGGAGGCGTCCGGACGCGCCAGCGCGACATAGAAGACCGCGAATCCCAGCCCCGCCAGGACGCCGTCGCGTCCGCCTTCGGGCAGTCCACGGCCGAGGCCGGACGCCGCGGCGACGCCTGGTCCGCCGGCGACATCCGGGGCCTCCTCGCGTCCGCCGGCTGCGACGAGCCAGACCGCGGGCAGCGCCGCGGCCACCCCGACCCAGGACAGCGCGCTGGGCCGCTCGCCGCCGACCACCCCGACCACGACCGGCAGCGCGGCCCCGACCACCGCCGACAAGGGACCAGCCACATGCATGGCCCCCGCGGCGAGTCCTCGCATCAACATCAGCGAGCCGAGCACGTGTCCGACCGCGCCGAGCATGCCCCAGGCGATGGCCGACGGCGTCGGCGTCCCCGGACGGAAGCCGAGCACCCACCCGATGACGCCCACGGTCAGCACGCACTGCGACACGAGCGTCACCCAGACGAAGTGCGCCGAGCGCGAGCGCAGTCCGCCCACGAAGTCGGACACCCCGTAGGCCACGGCTGACGCGAAGGCGATGAGGAGGGCATTCACCGGGCCAGCCTAAGGCGTCCGGTTGGATCTGCCCTCGCCCCCTCGCGACCCCTGCTGGGGACCAGGCGGCGAGCCGTGCGCTCCCACGGTCGACACGACGCCCGGTCAGCTCGGAGCCACGCCACGACGGGCAGCCCAACGAACGACCACGTCGAGCGAGACGAGAAGCCCGGTGCGGCGTCCGGACGGCACGCCCACTTCACGATGGGACGCGGATGGTCCAGGGTGGAGCCATGGCGAACACGCGCGCGACGCTGACCTTCCTGGGTGCTGCCGGCACCGTCACCGGATCCAAGTACCTGCTGACCTTCGACGACCGCAAGGTCATGGTCGATTGCGGCATGTTCCAGGGCGAGAAGGAGTGGCGCCTGAAGAACTGGGACGACTTCCCGGTGCCGCCGGCGTCCATCTCGGACGTGCTGCTGACCCACGCCCACATGGACCACTCCGGAATGATCCCCGCCCTTGTCAAAGGCGGTTTCAACGGCACCATCTGGATGACCGAGGGCACCCGTCGCCTGGTCGAGATCGTGCTGCGCGACTCCGCGCACCTCCAGGAGATGGAGGCCCAGGACGCCAACGAGAAGGGCTACTCCAAGCACACTCCGGCCCTGGCGCTGTACACGACCGAGGACGTCGAGAAGGCCCTCCCGCTCATGAAGGTGATCGAGTTCGACCAGACCGTCGACCTCGGCGGCGGCCTCACCGCGCTCTACGTCCGCGCAGGACACATCCTCGGGTCGGCGTCCGTGCTCGTGAAGCGGGCGGACGCCGAGGTGCTGTTCTCCGGCGACCTTGGACGCCACGACCACCCGATCCTGAAGTCGCGCGGGACGCCGCCCGGCTCGCCGTACGTCGTGATCGAGTCGACCTACGGCGACCGCGAGCACCCTGAGCCGACCGGCCTCGAGCACGAGAAGATGGCGGACGCCATCCGCCGGACCATCGCGCGCGGCGGCTCGGTGCTCATCCCGGCGTTCGCGATCGACCGCACCGAGCTCGTCCTGAAGACGCTGGCCGAGATGCGCCGCGACGGACGCATCCCGCAGTGCCCGATCTGGGTCAACTCCCCCATGGCGCTGTCGGCGCTGGACGCCTACCGCAACATGCCCGACGAGATCCGCGACGACGTCCACATGGACGAGTTCGCGAACCTCAGCGACCTGCACGAGGCCCGGACGCGCGCCGACTCCGAGGCCTTGACCAGCCCGGAGTCGAAGAACAAGCCGGGCATCATCATCAGCTCTTCGGGCATGGCGACCGGTGGACGCGTCGTCCATCACCTGGCCGCGATGCTGCCGAGCCCGAAGAACGCTGTCGTGTTGACGGGCTACCAGGCCGTCGGCACCCGCGGCCGCCAGCTGCTGCAGGGCGAGAAGCAGCTCAAGATGTTCGGCCAGTACGTGCCGGTCAAGGCCGAGATCGTCCAGGACTCGGAGTTCTCGGTGCACGGCGACGCGTCCGACCTGATCGACTGGCTGCGCGACCTCTCGCCCAAGCCGAAGACCGTCTTCATCACCCACGGCGAGGAGGGCTCGGCGACCGCGCTCGCGGCGCGCATCCGGTCTGAGTTGGGGCTCTTGACCGTCATTCCGAAGTACCACGAGGTCGTCAGCCTCGATCCGACAGGAGCCGCGTACGACGTGGTGTACGCCGGGGACGACGTCCCCGGGCTCACGCCGGAGGAGTTGGCGGACGCCCATGCCGCGTCCGAGGACACCGAAGGCGTCCCGTCGGAGGCCCCGGGCACTCGGACGCCGACCGGCGCGTCGGCGTCCGGCTGGCAGCGCGGGGACGGGACGAGCGCCGGTTCCGCCGGTGGCGTCGCCGGACCGGCAGTCACGACCACCGCCCCACTGGCGGCAAGCTTCGGTCCGGCGACCTCACCGTCGCCGCTGCCCGAAGGCAAACTGCGCTACCGGTGCCTCACCGGCCCGGACGACGCCGAGTTCTGCAAGCGCGTGAGCGCCGCGCTGGACGAGGGCTACGTCCTGCACGGTGGCCCGTCGGCGACGTTCGACGGCAAGTCCGTGGTGCTCGCCCAAGCGGTCGTCTGGCCGTCGTAGTCGTTGGTCGGACGCCCCCGGCGCGGCTCGGGCCGGGGGCCAATGAGGAGGAACCGTGTCCAGAGTCGTCCACTTCGAGATTCACGCCGATGATCCTGAGCGCGCCATGCAGTTCTATCGGGACGTGTTCGCCTGGCAGTTCGAGGACTACTCCGGCATCGCCGGGACGCCGTACTGGGGCGTCATCACCGGGCCGGATTCCGCCATGGGCATCAACGGCGGCCTGCTGAAGCGTCCGTGCCCTGGCCCAGCAGGCCCCGCAGGCGTGACCGCGTTCGTCTGCACCATCGGCGCGGGCGACTACGACGAGACCCAGCGGCGCATCCTCGCCGCCGGCGGACTGGTGGCCATGCCCAAGTACGCGCTCCCGGGCATGGCTTGGCAGGGCTACTTCCTGGACACCGAGGGCAACACCTTCGGCCTCCACGTCCCGGACGCCGAGGCCCGGTAGTCCTCAGGCTTCGACAAGCTCAGCCAACGGAACCCGAGGCGTCGGCGTCCGGACTACAGCTCGTAGTCGAAGGCCCAGCGTCCGGTCTTGACGGTCGCGATGAAGGCGCCGGCCCGCTGATGAAGCGGGTGCGACGCGTAGGCACGCAGGGCGTCCACATCGGTGAACTCGGATTCGAGCAGCAGATCGAAGGACGCCTCGAGGCCCTCCTGAGGACGCGTCAGCTTGAAGGCCGTCACGCCCGGCAGGTCGGCGCAGGCGCTCAGCAGCTCAATGACGCGACGGCCGGCGTCCGACTTGGTGACGGTCGCACCCTCGGACTCGATGCCGTCGGAGAACGTCCAGGCGACGATGTGCTTGATCATGGCGCCAACCTACTCGGCGCCGAGCAGCGCGCGCCGGTCGGCGGCGAGATGGCGGTGGCCGATCGGTTCGAAGCCGACGACGGTGACGAAGGGTCGAGCATGACGACGAGCAGGCAGATGCCGAGCCTGACTCCCGCGACCGCGAGGCCGATGGGGCGGCGATGGACGCGAACAGCGGCAGGTGAAGGTAGCCGAAGGCGAACGAGCGGTCAGCAGGGCGACCCGCATCACCACGGAGCCGAGCACCATCGTCCGGTGATCGAAGCGCTCGCCGACAAGGAGTGATTCGTAGAACGCAGGCAGTCCCAGCGCCAGGATCACGACCCCGACCATCCCGAGCATCGACATCAGCCGGAACGCCCAGTCGTCGTTGTCATAGAGGAGTGGTCTGCTTCTGGCGCTCGCCACCTCAGTCCTCCCCATCAAGGCGGCGCGCCGTCCGTCCTCAGCGGTCGACACGCCGCCAAGACCCACCCGGCGCATCGGATTCGCGGAGCTTGGAACGCCCCCCAGCCAGCCGGGCCGAGACCAGGCCTATCACTGGATCAGCCGAGGGCCCGCTTCAGGAGCTCCTCGAGTTCGGCGTAGTGGCGCTCGGCCCCGGCCTCTTGGTAGCGCGGCGTGTCGGCCATGGTGTAGCCGTGCGGGGCGTCCGGGTACGTGTCGATGGAGTAACGCGCGCCCGCCGCGTCCAGGGCCTCGGCCAAGACCTGCTGCGACTCCGGGGTCGCGCCGGGGTCGGCGTCCGCGAACCTGATCAGCAATTCGGCAGCGATGGACCCGACGGCCAGGTGGGGGCTGTCGGGGGCGTCCGACGCCAGGCCCCCGGCGTGGAAGATGCCGACGGCTGCCACGCGATCGCCGAGGGCTTCGGCCAGTTGCAGCGCGATGTAGCCGCCCCGGCAGTAGCCGACGATCCCCTTGCCGCCACTGACAAAGCTCTGCTCGTCCAGCCAGTCCAACCAGGCGACGGCGTCCGCCGAGACGTCGGACGCGGTGAGCGCCCGCGTCCAGTCGAAGGTCGCCCGGAGCGCGCTCATCATCTTGTCGGGGTTGCGCAGATTCATCAGCGGGAGCAGGGGCAGCCCGTGGTCCCGATACAGGATGTTCGGCGCGAGCACGACGTAGCCCCACGAGGCGATGCGCGCGCACATCGCCCTGATCTGCGGCCGCAGCCCGAACACGTCCGGGATCAGCAGCACCGCCGGGTGACTGCCCTCGCTCGGACGCGACAGGTAACAGGCGGCGTCCCCCTCAGCGGACGGGACGTTGATGGACGCGGTGACCGTCTCCATGGACGCATCCTGCCCCCTGCGCGTCCGGCAGGCGTCCGAAACGACCACACGCACGAACGCCCACCCCCCGCGCGAACCCGGTTTTGCGCACTCTCAGCGAGCCGTTCGGCGGCGATCGCCGCGCTGAACTGCCCTGAGAGTGCCCAGATTTGTGTTGGCCCTCCCCGCGTTTCGCATCCCCGGTACGTGTTGAGCGTCATGGTCGCCGCCGCACGTGGACGCCGACGCGCCGCGGTCGGCGTCCGCTCTACCCTGGCCCGATGACCGCAGCGACCGAGGAGCCGACCGGCGTTGCCGCGCACCGCTTCGGGCCAGGCCTCGGGTTCGCGCTGCTGTCGGCCCTGTCGTTCGGCGCGAGCGGGACATTGGCGTCCGGCCTGCTTCGAGCCGATTGGACGCCGGCCCTGGCGGTCACGCTGCGGATCACGATCGGCGCGCTCGCACTGTTGCCGTTCACCCTGCGCGCGCTGCACCGGCGGTGGCACCTGCTGCGGGAGAACGCCTGGGTGATCGGCCTGTACGGAGCATTCGCCGTGGGACTAGCGCAGACGTGCTACTTCTTCGCGATCGAGCGCATCCCGGTGGGTCCGGCGCTGCTGATCGAGTACATCGCACCGATCGCGGTGCTGCTCTGGCAGTGGGCGGTGCATCACCAGCGCCCGACGCGGCTCATCGTGCTGGGCACGATCGTCGCGTTCGCCGGCCTGCTACTGGTGCTGGGGCTCACGACCGACACGCCGCTGGACCCGATCGGGGTGCTGTGGGCGTCCTTCGGGATGCTCGGGGCGGCCGGCTTCTTCATCCTCTCGGCGCGTCCCGACACCGGCCTGCCGCCGATGGCCTTGGCTGGCGGCGGCCTCGCGGTCGGCAGCGTCGTGCTCTGGGTGATGGGGCTGACTGGGCTGCTCACGTTCGGGGCGGGTCAGGCGAGCGCTCACTACGGCGTGTGGGACGTCCCGTCATGGGTCGCCCTGCTGGCGCTCGGCCTCGTCACCGCGGCCCTCGCCTACTCGGCCGGCATCGCGGCCACGCGGCGGCTCGGGTCGCGGCTGGCATCCTTCGTGGGACTCATCGAGGTCGTCATCGCGTTCGGCTACGCCTGGCTGCTGCTGGGACAGGTGCCCGGAGGCGTCCAGGCCCTCGGCGCCGTCCTGCTGCTCGGAGGCGTCGCGCTGGTCAAACTGGGCGAGCCGGACGACTGACAAACCCACTGCCAAGCCGCGCCGGACCCCCGCACGACCTGGCCGCTCGTGGTGGGCGCCGTCCTGGTGTGGGCCGCGGCACTGGTCGCGCCGGGGTTGTTGCGGGCGCTGGACGGGCGTCCTGACGATCCGGCCCACACCACGGAGTTTCCGCTGCTGCTGGTGGCGCTGACTCCGGCCGTGGCGGCGAGCTGTGCCGTGGTCCTGCTCGCGCTGGCGGGCAGGTCGGCGGGGATCGTCCTGGCCGCCCAGGCGCTCTCGGGCATGGACGACCGGCGGCGATGGTTACAGACCTGGGCGATCGTCTCGTCGGCGGTGCCCAGGCTGGTCTCAGCGGCGGTCTTCAGCGGGGTCGTCGCCGTCGCGGCCGTCGTCTTCGGCGCAGTCGTGGGGCTCACCGTCGGGGCAGACGGCCGTGGCCTGCTGGCCGGGGTGGCCTGCGCCGCCACCCTCGTCGGCGCGATCTCGGTGCGCAGCGCCTACGCCTTGCACGGGGTGATCCTGGCGAGGATGCCCTGCTGGGACGCCCTGCGGCACTCCTGGACGCTGACGCGGGGCCGATTCTGGCGTCGGTTCGTCCCCTGGCTGCTCGTCCCCGCGATCGCGTGGTGAGCCATCGGGGGCATCGGCTGGCTCGCGTATCAGGAGGGGCCGTGGTCGGCACGCTTCCTGGCGGCCACCCTCGCCGTCACCGTGGCCGTCGCTGCCTGGCACGCCCGGATCGATGCGTTCGGAACCGTCACCTTCCGCGCCAAGGACGCCCCCTCCCCGGCCGTCTGAGACAGCCCGGACGACCCGCGCGCCTACAGCTCTCGGACGATGACGCTGAAGACGTGATCTAGCGCGCGCAACGACTCGACCAGCTCGTCGGACGGACGCTGGTGCAGCTCGATCTTCACGATCGCCGCCTCGTCGCCGTCGAAGACGTTGTTCGCCATCTCGTGGACCTCGAGCCGCGCCTCGTCGATCGCCCCGAGCACCGCGGCCAGGACGCCGGTCGCGTTCGCGTGGCGAATCGTGAGCCGACAAGCGGCGGGAGTCGCCCGCTCGCGGGTCATGTTGACCACGTTCGGCACCTCGAAGCCGCCCTTGAACTCGCCCACGATGCGCACGGCCTCGGCCGCGATGGCCTGCTGCGCCTGATCCGTGGACGCGCCGATGTGGGCCGTCCCGATGACGTTGGGCAGCTTCACCAGCGACGACGAGTACTCCCCCGCGGACGCCGACGGCTCGCCCGGCCACACGTCCAGTGCGACCCGCAGCTTCTTGGCGACGGTCGCGGCCTCGAGCGCGGCGGCGTCCACGATCTCGGCGCGGGACGTGTTGACGAAGGACGCGCCCTCGCGCATCGCGTCGAAGAAGGCGGCGTCTACGAAACCGCGGGTCGCGTCGTTGAGCGCCAGGTGGACGCTGACGATGTCGGACGCCGCGGCAACCTCGGCGGGGGTCGCGGCCCGGGTCATGCCCAGGGCCTCCGCGGCCTCGTCGGTGAGGCTGCGCGACCAGGCGATCACCGTCATCCCGAAGGCCTGGGCGCGACGGGCCAGCTCGGTCGAGATGGAACCGACGCCGATGAGGCCGAGCGTGCGTCCGTACAGGCCGCGCGCCTTGCTGAACTCGCCCTTCGCCCACCTGCCGTGTCGCAGGGCGTCCACGTTGTCGGCGATGCGGCGATCGAGCGCGGCGATGAGTCCGAACGCGAGTTCGGCGACGGCCACGGAGTTCTGCCCGGGGCACGTCGCGACGTAAATGCCGCGACGGGACGCCGCCGGCACGTCGATGTTGTCGTAGCCCGCACCCGCCCGGATGACCAGGCGAAGGTTCGGCAGGCCGGCCTGCAGCGCCGCCTCGGGGACCTTGGTCGAGCGCACGATCAGAACCGCCGGACGCTCCTGCCCAACCGCCTCGACAAGCGTCTCGCCCGCCAGCTTGGGCGACACCGTCACGTCGCAACCGAGGGCTTCCAGACCGGCCACTCCGGACGCTTCGAAGGCGTCCGCAATCAGAACACGCATGGGGCCAACGGTAACGAGAATCGGCCCGCGCCGCGCGTTGGGAGAGCCTCTGAAACGCTTAACTCTGGCAAAAGTATCGGAAACTTGACCTGGTCAACTTTCACAGTGGTTTGGCGGGGCCATCCCCACACCGGACGCCCTCACCGGTTTGCGTCGCGTCGGATCGGCATCGTTTCCCAGCGTCTCAACCTCATCTTCGTCCTCGACGCCGTCGAGAAGGGCGCCCGACCGCTGACCTCGATGGCGACCCGGACGCCGACGCGCGCGACATCCGGACGACCGCCCCACTGTCAGCGCGAGTTCGCGGCCGTCAGGAACGCCTTCATCAGCGGCCCGCAGGTGGACGCCCCATAGTCCCCGTCAGCCACCATCACGGCGACCGCGAGGTCGCCTTGAATGGCCAGCAGCCAGGTGCGGTACCGCTTCTCGGTGCCGGACATGTACGCCGCCGTACCGGTCTTCGCCATGATCGGACCGCCCGGCGTTCCCGCCAGCACTCGCGCCGCCGTGCCCTCGACCGCGACGCCCCGCATGAGCGTGCGCAGGGCTTCGGCCTCGGCGGCAGTGATGCCGTTCTCGGGCGCCGGGGAGGGCGAGGGGGCCTCCGATCCGGTCAGCAGCACCGGACGCACCGTCGCGCCCTTCGCGATGGACGCCGCGACCGTCGCCATGCCGAGCGTCGACGCCTCGACCTTGCCCTGGCCGATCATGGACGCCGCATGCTCGGTCGCGCCGGGGGCGTCCGGGACGCTCGCGAACGACGCCGACACGCCGAGCCCCGGCTTGCCGCCGATGCCCAGCGCGGACGCCGCGGCGATGAGGTCCGCGGACGTGACGGTGCTCGCCTGGCCCAGGACGGCCGTGTTGCACGAGTGCGCGAACGCGGTCGTCCAGGGGATGTTTCCGGTCGCCGCTGCGGGGTAGCCGTCGTCGTTGTTGAAGGTGTAGCCGTTGATGGTGATGGACGGCGGACAAGCCAGAATGCTGGCCGGCGTCAGGCCGTGCCGCAGCATGGCCAGGCCGGACACCGTCTTGAAGGTTGAGCCGGGCGGGTACATCGCCTGCGTCGCCGTGGACGCCACCCCTGCCGACCCCGGTCCCGACGAGATCGCGAGCAGGGCACCGTCCGACGGGCGGATCGCGACCAGGCCGGACGCCGGGCCGACCCCGGCGAGGATGCCGTCCGCAGCGGTCTGCAGTTTGACGTCAATGGTCGTGGAGATGGACGCACCGTCGATCGCCGCGACCCGCTTGAGGTCGCGAGTCTGGTTGCCCTGCCGTTTGAGCGCCTGCACGGCGTAGCCGGCCGTGCCGCGCAGCGTCGCGTCCTGGGCGAGCTGCAAGCCACCGGTGCCGACGAAATCACCGGCCACCACCTGGCCACCCGCGCCGGCGACGATGTCGGCCGTCGCCTCGCCCACCTGACCCAGAATCGGCCGGAGGAACGACGACGAGATGCCCAGGGCCCGCGTCACCTGCTGGGCGTTCACGCCGGGCATGCTCTTGACCGCAGCGGCCGCCTCGGCCTGCTTCGGGTCTTGGGCGCGCAGGATGACGGCCTCCACGTACGCCTTCGGCCCGGCCGCGAGCACCTTCTTCGTCAGGGCCTCGCCGTCGACCGCTACCCCGCGGGTCGCCAGCGTGAGGACCAGCGCCTTCGTGGCGGCCTCGAAGCCACCCGGATCCAGGCGCGCCTTGTCGATCCCGACGCGGATCGCCGGCTGGTTGTAGGCCATCGGCACGTCACCGGCGCCGAGGATCGCCCCCCGGGAGCCCGTCAGCCGGTTGTAGACCAGCTTCTCGTCGTCGGCGAGGCCCGGCGCCACGACGCCAGCCGACCAGGTTGCCCGCCAGCCGTTCGGCGTCGACTCCAGGGGGACCTTGACGTCGTAAGCCCAGGGCTCCTGGCCGGGCGGCGTCCAGACGTAATGCAGCCCGACATCAGCGAACTTGGCATCGGAGCGCGGCTGCACCGACGTCACGGTCACCACGGGTTTCAGCCCCGCCATGCCCCGCATCACGGTGGCGAACTCGGCCTCCGGATCAACGCCGCTGGCGGCCTGGAAGTCGCCCTTGTCGATCTTCCCCGCCGACACGGACGCCGCGACGCGCGCGGCAAGCTCGCGCTGCAGGCGCGTGTCCTCGCTGCCCTTCCAGTAGAGGTAGCCCCCGCCCCCCGCCGCCAGCGCGACCACGACGATGGCGGCGACGATGAGGATGATTCGACGGCGAGCCATGCGCCTATTCGACCACAGGCCTCCGACAGTTTCGTCAGACGACGGTCGCGGGGGCGTCCGACTCAGCCCAGAATCTTGACCGCAGCCGACGCGAAAGCCCGCGCGATGGCGTCCTGACCGGCGGACGTCTTGAGCACCGCCCAGTCGGACGCGTTGCGCAAGTTGCCCATCTCGAGCATCACGCCGGGGCTGGTCTGCAGCAGGTTGACCCCGGCGATGTCCGTGCGCGGCGCGATGCCCGTGCCCGACCCGATGTAGTTCGAGCGCGGGATGTCGGTGTGGTCCAGCTCGCCTACCAGCACCTTGGCGGCGGCCAGCGACTTCGCCTCGAGGGCCGATCCGCCCGCCATGGTCGACGACACGATCACGTGAAAGCCCCGGGCCGAGCTCGAGTAGTTGCCGTCGCCGTGGATCGACAGCACCAGGTCGGCGTTGTTCCGATTCGCGATCGCCGCCCGCTCGTCGACGCACGGCCCGACGCCCGCGTCGTCCGGACGCGTCAGCAGCACCGTCGCCCCTTGTGCGCGCAGCAATCCGACCAGCCGGACGCCGATGGCCCAGGTCGTCTTGTGCTCGGGGGTGCCGTCCGCGGACTCGGTGCCGGTCGTATTGCACGCCTTCGTCTGGCCGTTGCCGGCGGGCACGAGCTTGTTCTGGATCGCCGAGATGAACGTGCCGTTGTGGCCCGGATCGACGACGATCTTCTTGCCGCTGAGGGGTCCGGACGCCGTGGGCGCGAGCGTGACGCCGCCCGTGATGGGGCGTCCGTAGGCGCCAGGAGCGGGAACCATGCCGGCGAGGGCGCCACTGGTCGCCATGGGCGGCGCGGTCGTCGCCTGGGTCGCCGGCGGAGCCGAGGTCGCTTTGGGCTGCGGGGTCGTGGACGCGGCGGGCTTGGCGGTCGGGCTGGCGCTCGCCGGAGCCGGGGTGGCCTTGGTGGTCGTCGGGGCCGCCGGCGAAGGGGTCGAGGTCGTCGAGCTGGCCGCCATCGACGGCGTCACGGTGGAGTCGATGGGGCTCGACTGTGCGGGGGCGCTCGGCTGCAGTGGGGTCGCGATCGGAGCGGGGCCAGCCTGGCAGCCGGCGAGCACCGCCAGCGATACGAGCAACCCGGCCCAGCGGCCCCTAGCTGCGTCCCGCCTCATGTGGCCCCCTTCGCGTGCATGCACAGCGTACGTCAGCCCGCGTGGTCAACCGCGCCCGTGTCGCGTGCGAGCTATGGAAACGGTGACGTCTCCCGACCGCGCCGGATGTGCAGTCCGGGCTGAGGGATTCGGCCGGTCGGGCGACGCCACCGTCCCAACAACCGAGGTGCAGTCTCGAGCGAACGAACGCGCGAACAGTCACAGCCCCCTCGTGGACGTCTCCGGACCGACCCGGGGCCCTTCGCGCCGCCGGGCCACCGGAACTACGCCTTGGCGTCCACCCACTGTCGCAGGGCGGGCAGGGGCAGCGCGCCCCGCTGGACGCCGACCTGGCGTCCGCCGGAGAACAGCACCAGCGTCGGGATCGACGTCGCATTGAACTGTGCCTGGGTCACCGGATTCTCGTCCACGTTGACCTTGACGACCTTGAGGCGTCCGGCGCGCTCGCCCGCGAGCTTCTCGAGCAGTGGCGAGAGCTGGCGGCACGGACCGCACCAGGGCGCCCAAAGGTCGACGAGCACCGTCACCTTCGCGCTGTCGGCGACGACGGCGAAGTCGTCATCGGTGGCGGTGGCGATCCAGGGCAGCTTCGACTTGCAGGTCGGGCACTGCGGGACGCCCTTGGCGACGGCCGGGACGCGATTCCGAGCCCCGCACTCGGGGCAGGTCACGATCTGAGGAGCCATACCGAGAATCTAGTTCGGAGGCCGGCGTCCGGCCAGGTCAGCGGGCCATCGCGACGACCATGGGGCTGAAGTACGGGATCAGCCAGATCGCCCACACCACGATGCTGAAGCGGTGGAAGGTGCGCAGCGCGGCGGCGTCCTGTCGTCGCAAGACGACGAACGCCCAAGCCGCGTGGATGAACATCAGGATGATCGCCGCCAGCCCGGCGATGCCGTGGACGTCGAACGACATGCCGCCCACGAACTCGAACATCATGCCGGTGCCGATGCTGTCGCAGATCAGGCCGCCGACGAAGAGGGCGAAGTTCCACCACTGCAGGCGTCCCTGGAGGCGTTCACCCCAGACGCCCACGGTGTAGAGCACCAACGCGGACGTGATGAACGTGCTGGCCAGGGGATTCACGCGCGCTCCTTCGGAGCGGCGTCATCGTAGAAGCTCGCGGTTGGCCTCGGCTGGCGTCCGCGTCGAATGGCCCTGGCCGTTCGTGACCCCGCCGGGCACCTACCGGGCGCCTCGAGGGGCCCGCTCAGGCGTCCAGCTGGATCTCGCCCAACTCGCTCCAGCCGTCGCCGGGGACCTCGAAGCTGACGATCTGCGGACGCCGCGCGGCGTAGCGGCCCTGGGTCGCCATCGCGGTCTTGAAGTGCTCGCTGCCGACGTGGGCGGACCCGGCCGCGCCGTCGGCGAAGGCCTCGGTGAGGTAGTAGATGCAGGGGTTCTCGGTGGAGCGTCCCCACTCGAACCACAGGCAGCCCGGCTCGGCGCGGGTGGCGTCGGTGAAGTCCCTGGTCAGGGCGGGAAAGTCGTCCGCGAACTCGGGCTTCACGTACCACTTGACGGTGATCACGATCATGGCGGCATTCCATCACCGACGGGCGCGCAGGTCGAGGTGGCGGGCGCCTCCCGCGCGGATCCGGCGACCGGCCCAGTCAGCGGACCTCAGTCGACGAACTGGACGCCGCTGGCTCCCGTCCGTCCGGATGGATTCGCCTCAGGCCGGACGCCGTGCCCCGGCGACGTAGGTGAGCCAGCACGAGGAGCGAGCAGAGGGCTGGATCGACGGGGACACCACTGCGCGTCAGGCGTGCAGAGCCAGGTCCCGCCGGACGTAACGCAGGTGCGCCCACTCTTCTTCGAGGATGACCCGGGCGCAGTCACCGACGCTCGGACGCCAGTCGTCACCTCCCCAGGGGTTGGCTCGCGTCTCGGCCAGGAGGGCCGGCGTGGCGGCGTCCAGGAACTCGGTGACCATCGCCTGACGTTCGGCGCGGACGGACAGGATCTCGTCGAAGGTCGGCTCGTCGGAGCGGAAGATCGAGGTGTCATCCGGACGCCGCTGAGCACGCGCCTCGATCCCAGCGACGGCGTCCACCCGTGGGCGACCCTCGATCACGCTGCGGGCGGCCCGCTCCCGGATGGCGGCGTCGCACGAGCCCTGGATGAAGGTCAGGGAGGCCCACGGCCGCCTCCCGGCCCCGGCCCGGCCCCGGCCCCGGACGCCGACCTGGAATCTCTAGCTTGACTGACCGTCAGTCAGTTGTACGCTGACGACGTGGCCAGAGTGTCGAAGACCCCGGAAGCCCGCCGAGACGAGCTGCTCGACATCGCGCTCAACCTCTGCACGACCGTCGGGTACGAGGCGATGTCGATCGATCAGGTGACGCGGGCGGCGTCCGTCGCGAAAGGCACCTTCTACTACCACTTCGGCTCCAAGCAGGACATGCTCATCGCCCTCGTCCAGCGCTTCGTGGACGACCTGTTCACCGACCTCGAGCGGACCCAAGACGCCCTCACCGGCACCGGCGCCGAGCGCTTCCACCAGCTGCTCACCCACGCCACCCAATGGAAGACCGAGCGCGTCGACGACGCCATGGCGTTCGTGCCCCTGCTCTACAAGCCCGAGAACCTCGAGCTCCGGCACCGCCTCTTCGACGAGTGGGGCGCCCGGACCCGCCACCTCTTCCTGCCTCTCGTCACCCTCGGCGCCCAGGACGGCTCTTTCACCGTCGACGACGCCGAGGCCATGACGGACCTCGCCCTCACCCTCTGGGTGGACGGCGGCGCCCGCCTCTACGATCGCGCCCTCGCCGCCCCGACCGAGGACGCCTTCGTCGACATTCTCGTCCGCGGCGTCGCCGCCCTCACCACCGGCGTCGAGCGCGTCATGGGCGCGGCGCCGGGCACGTTCGAGGTCCCCTTCGACCCCGCCATCGTCCGCGCCATGCACGCCCCCCTCGAGGCCGCCCTCACCGCACCATCCCCAAGGAGCACCCGATGACTCAGCCCACCGCCAAGCCGCGCCAACGGCGTCCGATCAAGCGCGGACGCCTCATCGCAGGCGGCGTCGTGGTCGCCCTGCTCGCCGCCCTGGGGGGCGGCTACGCGATCTCGCAGGGGTCCGCGAAGACGACGATCACGACCGCGAAGGCCGCCACCTCGGACCTCACCGTCACCGTCAGCGCCCCGGGCACGGTGGACGCCGCAGCCCGCGTCCCCGTGTACGCGCCCGTGAGCGGGACCCTCGCGTCCGTCAAGGTCGTCGACGGCCAGGGGGTCAAGGCCGGGGACGTGCTCGCCACCATGGACGACGCGTCCAGCAAGGCCGCACTCGCTCAGACCCTCGCGCAGGTCGCCTCCGCGGACGCCCAGGCCGCCGCGGCGTCCGCCCAGCTCGCCGCCGCCCGCGCGATGCCGCACGCGACCGACAGCCAGACCAGCGCCCGCAACGCGGCGATCAACGCCGCCAACTCGGCCCAGCAGGCGGCCGGCGCGGCCAAGTCCGCCGCCGCCGCCGCGAAGGCGATCGCCGAAGCCAACGGCGCCAAGGGCACCCTGACCGCTCCCGTCGACGGCACCGTGACCTTCCCGGTGCTGGCGATCACGGCGCTGGACGGGTCCGGACCCAAGGCCGCCGCCGGCGCGGCCGTGACCGCCGCGGCCCCCGTCTTCACCATCGTGGACCTCACCAAAGTCGTCTTCGCCGCCCAGGTCGACGAGGTCGACATCGCGGCCGTCAAGCCGGGCGCGAAGGCGTCCGTCACCCTGGACGCCTACCCCGGACGCCCCTTCGACGGGGTCGTCAGCGAGGTCGCGGCGAGCTCGATCACCACGAAGACCGGCGGGGTCGCGTTCGTCGTCAAAGTCCCGCTGACAAAGGGGGACGCCGTCCTGCGGCTCGGCATGAGCGGCGACGTGTCGCTGGCCGCGCAGGCCGTGCCTGGGGCCCTCGTCGTCCCGGCCCAGGCGGTGCTGACCGACGGCGGCAAGCGGTACGTCTTCAAGGTGGACGCCGGCAAGGTCGTCCGGACAGAAGTTGGCGTCGGCGCGTCCACCGATACGCAGACCCAGATCACGTCGGGGCTGGCGGCCGGCGATGTCGTCGCCACCAGCCAGCTCACCGCCCTCAAGGACGGAGCGTCGGTCAATGTGGGGACGTAAGCCCAAGGCGTCCGACCCGGATCTGGTCACTCTCACCGCGGGCGACGGCGCCGAACCGGCGTCCGCGAGCAATCGAGAGACACCAAAACCGGGTTCACCCGACGAAACCGGCACGACCGCGTCCAACACGGGTTTGGGCACTCTCAGTGACTCAATCCGGCCCCAACACGCCCTCACCGAGGCTCGAGAGACACCAACGCCTGGTTCCATCGTCGAGACGGTCGCCCTGACCAAGATCTACGGCTGCCGCGAGAGCGAGGTGCGCGCGCTGGACGGGGTCGACCTGACCGTCGCGCGCGGCGAGTTCGTGGCGGTGATGGGCCCGTCGGGCTGCGGCAAGTCGACGCTGCTCAACTTGCTCGGCGGACTGGACACCCCCACCTCCGGACGCGTCGAGATCGACGGCGCTGACATCACCACCCTCACCGACGACGCGCTCACCGAGCTCCGGCGCCGCCGGATCGGTTTCGTGTTCCAGAGCTTCAACCTCATCCCCGTCCTGGACGCCGTCGAGAACGCCGCTCTTCCGTTGACTCTCGACGGCGACCCGTACGCCGACGCCCGCGCCGTCGACTGGCTCACCAAGGTCGGCCTCGCGGATCGTCTGCGCAACCGTCCCGACCAACTCTCCGGCGGTCAGCAGCAACGCGTCGCCGTCGCCCGCGCCCTCAGCACCGACCCGGCCCTCGTCCTCGCCGACGAGCCCACCGGCAACCTCGACTCCCGTTCAGCGACCGAGATCGCCGAGTTGCTGGCGCAGGTGGCGTCCGAGTGGCACCGCTCGGTGCTGATGGTGACCCACGATCCGCGCATCGCCTCGTACGCCCAGCGGCTCGTGCTGATGCGCGACGGGGTCATCGTCGACGACCTCAGCCTGGACGGCTCCCGCGAGGCCCCCATCCGGGCCATGGAACGGGCCGGACTGCTATGAACGTCCGGACGCCGCAGCTCACCCTCGCCTGGAGGTACCTCCGCGGACGCGGCCTGCGCTCGCTGCTGACCTCACTGGCGGTGGCCCTCGGCGTCATGCTGATCTTCGGGCTGAACGGCATCCTGCCCACGATCATGGAGACGTTCACCCGCTCGATGATGGCCGCGGCCGGCAAGATCGACATCACGGTCAGCAGCACGCTCGGGCAGCCGTTCGCTGCGTCCGTCCTCGACAAGGTGTCCCGCATCGACGGAGTCGCGGTCGCCACCGGCGAGGTCGAGCAGCTCGCCCCGCTGCCCCTCAAGCGCGACGTCTCGGTCGCCAATCAGGTGGCGTCCATCACGGTCGTCGGCGTCGATCCCGGCGTGACCGGACGCGTCCGCGACTACCCGCTCGCGTCCGGTCGGGCGCTCACGACGTCGGACGCAGCGGCCGCCGTTCTGTCGTCCGATACGGCCGGACGCCTCGGGCTCGGCCTGGGGTCCGAGCTGGCACTGCCGTCCCAGGTCGGGACGACGCGGTTCACCGTCGTCGGGCTGCTCAGCACGCCCACGGTCGGCGGGCAGGAGCGGGTGTTCGTGCCGCTGGCGTCCGCGCAGGTGCTGTTCGGGATGGGCGACCGGCTGACGGTCGTGCAGGCGTCCCTGGCGCCCGGCGCCGATCGGACGCGCGCGGAGGCGTCCATCAAGGCGGCGCTCGGCACCGACTACACCGTCGGCGGACTCTCGACCAACGCGTCACTGCTGGCGTCGCTGCAGACGAGCCAGTTCGCGTTCACGCTGTTCGGCGTGTTCGCGCTTGCCACGGCCGGGTTCATCATCCTCAACAGCTTCCGGACGATGGTCGCCGAGCGGCGCCGCGACATCGGCATGCTGCGGGCGATCGGGGCGCGCCGGAAGACGATCACGGGCATGTTCCTGGCCGAGTCGCTGCTGACCGGCGTCGTCGGGACCCTGCTCGGGATGGTGTTCGGGTGGCTGCTGGCCGTCGGGCTGTTCGCGGTGATGTCGCCGGTCTTCGAGGGCGTCATGCACCTCAAGCTGGGGTCGGTGCGGTTCGAGGCGTCCTCCTATGTGCAGGCGCTCGTCCTCGGGATCGGAGTGACGGTGCTGGCGGCGCTGATCCCGGCGCGGGCGGCCGGACGCGTGACCCCGATGGAGGCCCTCCGGCCGGTCACCGAGGAGGCCTACCGGGCGACCGCGGGCGTCCGGGCGTGGATCGGCGTCGGCGTTCTGGTGGCTTCGATCGGCTGCCTGGTGACGCGGGTGCCGAGCTTGATCGGGCTCGGGGCGGTGCTCTTCCTGATCGGCATCGCGCTCGTGACGCCGGCGATCGTGAACCCGCTGTCGCACGCCTTCGGCAACGTCGTCGAGTTGGCGTTCGCGCGCGAGGGGGCGCTGGCGCGGTCGAACCTGCAGCGCAATCCCGGGCGCTCCGCCAACACGGTGACGGCCGTGATGCTCGGGCTGGCGTCCATCGTGGCGCTCGTGACGGTGATCCAGTCGATCTTTTCGGGCTTCATGGGCTACATCGACAGGTCGCTGTCGGCCGACTACATGGTGATCCCGCAGTCGATCGTGCTGAGCCAGGGCAACGTCGCGGCCGGGCCCAAGCTGGCGTCCCAGATCGCGCACAGCCCCGGCATCGGCTCGGTCTCGTCGCTGCGGATCGCGCGCGGCAAGCTCGACGGACGCGACGTCCAGGTGATCGGAATCGACCCGGCCACCTACCTCAAGGTCGCATCCCTGGAGTGGAACGAAGGCTCATCGGACGCCGCCGTCGCCCAACTCGCCCAGGGCCGGTGGCTGATCGGCAACGGCATCTTCTCGGGCCAGGCGGGGCTGACACTGGGCAAGACCGTCGCACTCGAGACCCCCAACGGCCCGCGCAGCTACCACGTGGCGGGAGTCGGCAACGACTACCTGAACGCCAAGGTGGCGACCATCTACGTCTCGCAGGACATGCTGGCGCGCGACTTCTCGGTGACGTCCGACATGCTCGTGATGGCCAACCGGCTGCCCTCGGCAGATCCGGCGTCCACGAAGGCGGCACTCGCCAGGATCGTGGCCGACTATCCGGGCTTCCAGCTCTACGAGGCGTCCGGTTGGCGCGCGGAGCAGCAGAAGACCTTCGACTCGACCCTGGTGATTTTCAACGCCCTCATCGCAGCGCTCGCGGTGCCCTCACTGCTGGCGCTCGTGAACACCCTCGCGATGTCGGTGCTCGCCCGGACCCGCGAGATCGGCATGCTGCGGGCGGTCGGGGCGACGCGGCGACAGATCCGGCGGATGGTGATCGCCGAGTCGCTGCTGCTCTCGGTGATCGGCACGGCGTTCGGGGTCGTGGCGGGCATTTGGCTCGGCTACGCGCTCGTCCAGGCGATGACCGGCGTGGGCTGGCCGATGCCGTACATCTTCCCCTTCGGCGGGGTGGTCCTCACGATGGTCGTGGGCGTGGTGTTCGGCGTCCTGGCGGCGACCGTGCCCGCCCGGTCGGCGGCGCGCCTGGACGTCGTGGCGGCCCTGCATCACGAGTGACGGGGCGCCTGCACGAGCCCAGCGGCCGCCATCAGGCCAAGCGCCCGGGCCCACGCGGTACAGCGTGGTTGTCGATGACCCAGAGCGGTCGTTTCAGGGCCGAATTGCCCCTCGAGAACCACGCTGTACCGAGATGACATGATCGACCGGTGACGTTCGAGTTCCCCCTCATCGACCTGTACGCGGGCGAGATCGCAGATCCGGTCGGCGACCTGTTTGCCTCGCTCAACACCCCCGGGCTCATCTCGTTCGCCGGCGGCATGCCGGACGCGTCCCTCTTCGATGCCGACAGCCTGCGGGCGTCCTTCGACCACGTGCTCGCGACCGACGGACGCCGCGCGCTTCAGTACGGGACGTCCGAGGGTGATGCGGGGCTGCGCGCGATCGCGGCGTCCCGAGTGTCGCGTCACGTGCCGACGTCCGCCGACCAGATCCAAATCACCTCCGGGTCCCAGGAGGCGATCTATCTGACGGCCCTGGTGATGCTCAACCCGGGTGATGTCATCCTCGTCGAGGAGCCGACGTACCTGGCCGCCGTGCAGGCGTTCGACCTTGTCGGAGCGACAATGGTGGGCGTCCACACCGACGACGAAGGCGTCGACCCGGACGCCCTCGCCGCGGCCATCGCGACCCACCGGCCCCGGGCGGTCTACCTCAACCCGACCTACTCCAATCCCACCGGACGCACGCTCTCGGCCGCCCGCCGAGCAGCCGTGGCCGAGGTGCTGTTGGCGTCCGACGTGGCGCTGGTCGAGGACGATCCGTACGGCGAGCTGGGCTTCGACGCGCCCGCCCCCGCCCCGATCGCCTCGCTGCCGGGCATGGCGTCCCGGACGCTGCTGCTCAACTCGCTGTCGAAGGTGATGGCGCCCGGCGTCCGGCTGGGCTGGATCCGCGGCGAAGGCCCCATCATGAGAGCCCTCGCGGTCGCGAAGGGCGCCGTCACCATGCAGTCGCCGGCGCTCAACCAGCTCGCCGTCGCGCACTACCTGGCTGGCAACGACCTCGATGCGCACATCGCGCGCGTCCGGGAGCTGTACCGCCCGCGTCGCGACGCCATGTACGCCGGACTACGGGCGATGCTGCCCGCAGCGTCCATCACTCACCCGGACGGGGGCATGTTCTGCTGGGTGGACCTCAACGATGGACGCGACACACGTCCGCTGCTGGACGCCGCCGTCCGGGCCGGCGTCGCCTTCGCCCCCGGCTGGTCGTTCTACGCGGGCGGGCCGCGCCTCTCGACGATGCGGCTGTCTTTCGTCACGAATCCCGTGGACGTCATCGCCGACGGCCTCGGACGCCTCCAGATCGCGTTGACCGACGGTGACCCGGACACTCGCTCACGCCACCCCCACGGCGCGGCCAGTCCGAGCCGGTCGATCCGCCTGCTGACCGACCAAGGACGGAGCCGCGCCGACGGCGTCCCCGAAACCATGCTCGATGACCGACATGCCGAACCTCCTCGGCGTGTCGCGCAGCGAGGATGGGATTCGGTCTCAACGCTGCCCGCCAGACACCCCTGGCCCCAGACAGCATCACGAGAAGCCGGACCAACCATCGACCCCGCCCCGCGCGTTTGAGAGGGAGACGACGAAGGGGGTCCCCATGCAGGACGAGTCAGGCTTCACCGCCTGGGCGCGGCAGCACCAGCAACGGCTGCTGCGCGTCGCGTACGTGCCTCCGGGGATGCCGGTCGTGCGGAGGACCTGGGAAGGACCCGATGATGTCGACCGACGCTCAGCCCGCCAGCCCCCTGGACGCCCTCGTCGTCGGGCACACGACGTTCGAGTCCAGCGCGAACTACCGCTCGGCGGTCTTGCGCGGACGCCGCGAGCCGCTCCCCGACGACGACCGGGACGCCGCCCTGAACGTCCTGTCCGATCACCTCATCCCCGGACGCGTCGCCGAGGTGCGACCGAGCAACCGCAAGGAGCTGGCGATGACGCAGGTCCTCGCGCTGCCGATCACCCTCGGCTCGTGGACCTACAAGGAGCGCACCGGCCCCGCCTCAGAGCCCGACGAGCCGACGGACGCCTGGTGCGGCATCGTGCCGCGGCTGACGTCGTGGGGGACGCCGGAGGCCTCGTCCTGGACCACCTCGGCGGTCCCGGCGTCCGTCCGTCGGCTGGTCGACCCCAGCACCGACTGAATCCCCGGCCCGCCCAGCCGGCGCACCAGGATGCTCCCTGCCGAGGTCGGCGGCCGGCACGCCGGAGTCAGCCGCGGCGGCGGCCTCGCTGATCGACGCCCCTCAACGTCGGACCGCCTCGTCCGTCACCGTCCTGTCGTGGGCCCTCAGGCCGGCAACAAGGCCCGATACATCAGATCGTGCAGCGGAGTGGGCACGCCACCGGCGTCCCCGTAGCGACAGATGGCGCCGATCTGGGCGTCCAGTTCATTCGGGACTCCGGCGCGCAGGTCGCGCTGCAGCGACGAGGTGACCTCGTAGGGCATGGCGTCGACGGTGGCCAGCGTGCGCTCGACAGCGTCTGTTGGCAGCCGGACGCCGCGGCCGCGCGCGACCGCCTCGATCTCGCGGATGACGGCCACGAGCGTGTCGCGCAGCTCCGTCCGGACGCCTCCGAACGGCAGCCCGGTCAGGCCACCGATGCCGCCGAACGGCGCTACGAACATGGCCTTGGACCACAGGTCGACTGCGATGTCGGCCGACCGGAGCACCGGAACGCCGGCCGCCGCGAAGGCGTCCGCGAGGGCGTCGAGGCGGATGCCGTGACGTCCACCGGACGGCAGCGTGATCGTTCCGGGCGCACCACCGTGGCCGATCACGCCGGCTTCGGCGATCCAGGTGAAGACCCGGACGATGCCCGCCTCGACGTGGCCGGCGCCCACGATGGACGCCGCGACGTCCGGCGTCTCCACGCCGTTCTGCACGGTCAAGACCAACGTCTCCGGCCCGACCGTCGGCAGGGCCGCGCCGAGGGCGTCCGCGAAGCTCTGGGTCTTGGTTGTGGGGATCAGCACGTCGACGACCCCGAGCGAGGCGATGTCGTCCGTGACCCGGACAGGGGTGGTGAAGCCGTGTTCGCCCTGGACCGTCAGGCCCCGCTCGCGCAAGGCCGCCAGCGTGGCGCCGCGCACGACGAAGGTCACGTCGGCTCCCGAGCGGGCCAGGAAACCCCCGAAGTAGCCGCCGATTCCGCCTGCCCCGATGATCGCGATACGCATGCGATCACCCTAGCCAGGCGCTACTCGATCGACGCCAGGATCACGATGAAGCCGAGGAAGAAGTTGACGCTGAGCAGCATCGACTCCTTGACCTTGTGGGCCTCGACGAGCAGCTCCTCGACGACGAGGTACAGCAGCGCCGCCGCGCCCACGCCGAGGATCGCCGACCTCACCGCCGAGTCGACCCCGCCGAGCAGCGCCGCACCCCCGATGGCGCCGACGGCCGTCGTCAGGCCGAGCACCGCGCAGGTCACCACCGCCTGGACCTTCGTCATGCCGCCGTCCAAGGGCCAGAACGAGGACGGCCCCGAGGACGAAGCCGACCACCGTCCAGACCAGATGATGTTCACGGGCCAACTCGGGCATGATCTCGCCGACCAGGGCCGCCAGGACGACGCCGGCCGCGAAGTGCTGGACGCCCGCCACGAACCGCGGCCCCGGCGGGCGGACCACCGAGATGATCGCCCCGACGATGGCAGCCAGCACGGGCAGCGACACGAGCTGCGCTGCGGCGATGACGAGGTTGAGGTCCACGGGCATCCCTTCCTGACGGTGCGGTGAGCGTTCTTCCACCTCCCTCCGACAGAACGTGCCGTTCAGCCGCGAGCGCGCTTGTGGCAGAGTGGCGGCCATGAGCGAGCCCGAGAAGCAGGACGAGACGCCCGATCCCAAGGAAGCGATGCGCAAGGCGCTCGAGGCCAAGAAGACGGCGAGCAAGGCGCACAACGACGCGGGCTCCGGACCGAAGTCGCTCGGCGCGACATCCAAGGGCGCGGCCAGCAAGCGCCAGTTCCGGCGCAAGTCCGGCGGCTAGGAGAACGCCGGGTTTCCACAGGCGGACACCCGGGGCGGGTGCAACAACGACAGCATTGATATCGTTGTTGCATGACGGCCATCACGATTCGCAAGCTGCCTGAGGGCACCAAGCAGAAGCTGCGCCTGCGCGCGGCCGCGAACGGTCGGTCCATGGAGGCCGAGGCGCGCGACATCTTGGTGTCGGCCCTGGACGCCCCCGCGCGGGTCGACTTGAGCTGGGTGCAGTTGCTGATCGAGGCGGGGCTGGAGCACGGCGATGAGGGGCTCAAGCTCCCCAGCCGCGCGTCTGGTCGGCCCGTTGATCTGTTCCAGTGATCGTCCTCGACACGAACGTCCTCTCGGAGACGCTCAAGTCAGACCCGAGCCCACGCGTCCTGGACTGGCTCTTGGCCCTGCGGGAACAGCCGGTGACCACGATCATCACCAAGGCGGAACTGCTCGCGGGCGTCGCCATCCTCCCTGCAGGGCAACGCCGCTCAGGGCTCGAGGTGGCGATCCATCGCGCCCTCGATCAGCTCGGAGTCTGCCTCCCTCTCACGGACGCCGTTGTCGAGCGTTACGCGGAGGTCGTCGCGACGAGGCGCGCGGCGGGCCGCCCGATTGATCCTTTCGACGCCCTGATCGCAGCGATCTGTCTGGACGCCGGCGCCGCCCTCGCGACCCGGAACACCGCCGACTTCGACGGTCTCGGCCTGACGCTGGTGAATCCCTGGGACGCCGAGGTCTAGTCTCGAAGCACCCCCGAAGGGAGCGATCCCGTGTCGAACAAGTCTTCCGTCCGGACGCCGACGCCGCGGCCGTCCTGGGAGCCGTTACGTCCCTGGCACCTGTTGGTCGGCCTCCCGGCCGTCGCGGCGTACGCGCTGGCACCGTGTCTGGTGAGCCAGGCCGTCCCCGTGCCCGGACCACTCCTGTGGCTGGCCGCCGTCGCGATCGATGTGGCCCTGGCAGTGCTCGTCCTGGGCAGGTCCGTCGAGTGGTGGAACCTGCCCGGCTTCGCGCTGTTCGGGCTGTGCCTGACCCTGCTCTATCAGCGCGACCGTTCGCTGCTGGCGCCGCTCGCGGTGCACGTGCTGGCGAACGCCCTGTCGATCGCGTCTGTGCTAGCCCGCTGACCGCCAGGCCCGCAGCCGCTTGATCCGCTCGGACACCTGCTCGGCGCTGCATTGGGCCAGCGCCGGACCGCCGCACTGGCGACGCAGCTCCGCGTGGACGTGACTGTGCGGCGTCCCTTGCACCCTCGCGTGCTGCGCGACGAGGGCGTTCAGCTCCTTGCGCAGCGTCGCCAACGTCCGGTGCAGGGCCACGACCTCGACGGGCGTCCGTTCGGCGCGGGCCGTCCGGCGGTCGGACGCCTCGCGTCGCGTCAGCTGCCGCCGCTGCCGCTCGCGCAGCAGGGACGCCACCTGGTCGGGCTCGAGGAGCCCGGGCAGGCCGAGGTAGTCGTGCTCGTCGTCGGAGTGCGGCAGGGCGTGCAGCCCAAAGGACGCCCCGTCGAACAGCACGTGGTCGAAGTTGGCGTCCGACGAGACCGGCTCGAAGGTTCCGAGTAGTTCGGCAGACGCCGCCTCAGCCCGGTTCGCAGCCTCGATCAGGCCCTCGTCCCAGAGCTCTGCGTCGGCGTCCGAGGACGACTTGCGACCCAGCACGTGGTCGCGCTGGCGCTCCAGCATCGCCGCGTGGGCGAGGACGATCGGCACCGTCGGCAGGAAGACGGTCGCCAACTCCCCCCGGCGACGCGTCCGGACGAATCGTCCGACAGCCTGCGCGAAGAACAGCGGCGTCGAGGTCGCGGTCGCGTACACGCCCACCGCCAAACGCGGCACGTCGACGCCCTCGCTCACCATCCGCACGGCGACCATCCAGCGGTCGGTCGAGGCCGAGAACTCCGAGATCCGCGTGGAGCTACCGGGGTCGTCCGACAGCACCAGCGCCGGTTTCACCCCCGTGATGGACGCCAGCGTCGCGGCATAAGCCCTCGCCGTCGTCTGGTTCGTCGCGATGACGAGGCCGCCGGCGTCCGGGACGTGGCGGCGCACCTCGGTGAGCCGGCGGTCCGCGGCGGCCAGCACCGCCGCGATCCACTCGCCGCGCGGATCCAACGCGGTGCGCCAGGCGTGGGCGGTCAGGTCCTTGGTCAACGGCTCGCCGAGGTCGGCCGCCATCTCGTCGCCCGACTTCGTGCGCCAGCGCATCGGACCGCCGTAGTTCATGAACACCACCGGACGCACCACGTTGTCGGCCAGCGCGTCGGCGTAGCCGTAGGTGAAGTCGGCGCGCGAGACTCGCGTGCCACCCGGACCCTGCTCATACGTCACGAACGGGATCGGCGACTCGTCGCTGCGAAACGGCGTCCCCGTGAGCGCCAGGCGGCGCGTCGCGTACCCGAACGAGGACGCGACGGCGTCGCCCCACGACTTCGAGTCGCCCGCGTGATGAATCTCGTCGAGGATCACCAGCGTCGGCAAGGACGCCACCAGCGCCTCGTAGTGGAACGTACGAGCCGCCACCCCGGCGTACGTCACCGCGACCCCGTCGAACTCGCGCGCGCGTCCGCGCCGCGAGCCCCCCAGGCCCGGATCGAGTTGGATGCCGACGCGCGCCGCGGCGTCCGCCCACTGCACCTTCAGGTGCTCGGTCGGCGCGACGACGATGACCCGCCGCACCGTCCGGGACGCCAGGAGCTCGCGCGCGATCCGCAGCGCGAAGGTGGTCTTGCCGGCGCCCGGCGTAGCGACGCACAGGAAGTCGCGCGGGGCGGCGTCCCGGTACTGATCGAGGGCCGCCTGCTGCCAGGCGCGCAGCTTGGACGCCGTCCCCCACGGCGCCTTGCCGGGGAACGCGGGTGAGAGATGTTCGAAGGCCGAGGACGTCATCGCGCCTTGTCAAGCGTCAGTTCGGACGCCGCAGCTCGCGTCGGCCTGCACTCGTTCCCGGGCTCGGGGACGCGGGAACGAAGAGGCATGGGAGACAGGACCCTAGGCCGGTGACGCCCTCACCTGACGGACCCGAGCCCGCGTGTTCGACGATTGCCGACGGAGTCGAACGCGACAGTTGGTGGGGTGAGCTTGTCAAAGCCTCTGGCGGCTGCCCGTCCCACGACAGCTCGGTCGGCGATCAGACAGGGAGGTGACGTGGCCCCCGCATCACGGATGCGGATTTGGTTGGTCTACCAACCAAAAGTGCACCCATCATCGTTCGGGTCACGCGCGGAAGTCTGGGGAGCCCACCTCAGCGGCTCGCGAACGCAGCCCAGAGAGAACCCATCACTCTTCGCCCCCTCGACCCGGCCGGCCCGGCGCCCGGCACGCGAACACGGGGACTAACCGACCAGACGCTCCAGGGCGTCCAGCAAGGGAACCTGCCCCTTCACGAGCCGCTTGCGCGCCTCGGACAGCAGGCACCATTCGGCCTTGTCGACCTCGGGATAGGTCTTGACGATGCCGCTCCGCGGCGGCCACTCGACCTCGAACGAGTTGGACGAGACGAACGCCAACTCGCGCGACGTCTCGACCGCGAAGCCACGCACCTGCTTGCCGCTGCTCAGCCGGACCTCGCCGAGATCGATCAGCTCGCCAGGCGGCACCGGCGCCCCGGTCTCCTCGGTGAACTCGCGGCGGGCGGCGTCCTCGGGGGTCTCCTCGGCGGCGTCGTAAAGGCCCTTGGCCAGCGACCAGGACGCGGCGTCCTTGCGCGTCCAGAAGGGTCCGCCCATGTGGACGATGAAGACCCACAGCCCGGAGTCGTCGCGCGCGAAGGGAAGGATGCCCGCGCTTGTCACCGCCATGTCTCGGATCGTGGCACCACCGCCCCCGTCCCCGCAACCGGATCGCCGGACGCCCCGACCCCGTCCCGCCGGACGCCGATCGAATCCGGTCCGAGCGCTCCGTCCGACGCCCTGAGACGCAGCCCCCTCGCCCACCCCACTCCACCGGGAGGCGCCGTCTGTACCGAACGGGGGTATCCCGAACGCCCCCGATGACGGATGATCGAGCATGACCGATGCCAATGCAGTCCGCTACTTCCAGGACAAGCTCGCCTACGAGACCTCCGCACGCGAGGTCGTGGCCGCCGTGAAGGCTGGCGACAAGATGACGATCGTCGACGTGCGCCGCGCCGAGGCCTACAACAAGGGCCACATCGTCGACGCCCTCAACCTCACCCTCGACGATCTGGCCAACGCGTCCCGCACGCTCGACACCACCAAGCTGATCGTCGTCTACGACTGGGGCCCGGGCAGCACCGAGTCCACCCGCGCGGCCTTGTCGCTGGCGTCCCAGGGCTTCCGGGTTCGCGAACTGCTGGGCGGCTTCGAGTACTGGATGCGCATGGGCCTCGGCATCGAGGGTCCGGACGGCATCGTGAAGCACCGCGTCGCCGACTCGATGGTCACGACCGCCCCGGTCGGCTGGGACTAGCCTCGGAGCCGTGCATTCGGACGCCGGCCTTACCTGTGTGCGGGTCGCGTTCTTCCGCAACCTGAACCTGGGCCAGCGCCGCTCGCACTCCCCCACGTCCGCTGAACTGTTGGACGCCTTCGCGCGCGTCGGCGTCCCGGATGCCCGCAACTGCCGCTCCAACGGGACCGTGATCTTCACCGCACCCGGCGGTACCGAGCAGGCGCGCGCGGTCGTGCGGATCCTGGGCGAGGTCTGCGGCTACTCGGACGCCGTCCTCGTCCGCTCGGCGCGCTGGGTGTCCAAGGTGGCTCGGCGCCTGCCGGATCGCCCGGGCATCAACGTCACCCTCTTCGACGGACGCGCCGATCCGGGCCTGCCGCTCCCCTGGATCGAGCCAACGACCGGGCTCGAGATCCTCCACCTGGACCACCGCCACGCCATCACGGCGTGGCCCGCGGACGCCGCGTACGGCGAGCCGTGCGGCCCCGTCCTGGCGCGCATCATGGAGACACCCACCACCACTCGATCGGCCGCGACGTTCACCCTCCTGGCTGATCGGCTGACCGGGCTGGCCGCGCCCTGAGGCGTCCAACACGCACCAACCCCGTGATTCCTCACGCGACAAGCGCACGAACCTCCTCGCCGCCGGCACGGCCGCGCGGTCGGCGTCCGCGATCTCACCGAGTGGGCAGGCCGTCGCGTAGGGACAGGTTCCCTACGATGCGGCCATGCCCGAAACCCTCCACCCCGATTTCCAGCCGATGTTCGACGTCGTCCGCGAGGTCAACTCCGGCGAGACCGAGTTTCAGCAGGCCGTCTACGAGGTGATGCTGAGCATCGCGCCGCTCGCCCGGACGCGTCCGGAGTACGCGCAGTGGGGCATCCTCAAGCGCATCTGCGAGCCGGAACGGCAGATCATCTTTCGCGTGCCGTGGGTCACGGACGACGGCAAGATCGAGATCAACCGCGGCTACCGGGTCGAGTTCAACTCGGCGCTCGGCGTCTACAAGGGCGGGCTGCGCTTCCACCCGAGCGTGAACCTGTCGATCATCAAGTTCCTCGGCTTCGAACAGACCTTCAAGAATTCCCTGACCGGCATGCCCATCGGCGGCGGCAAGGGCGGCGCCAACTTCGACCCCAAGGGCCGGTCGGACGCCGAGATCATGCGGTTCTGCCAGTCGTTCATGACCGAGCTGTACCGACACATCGGCGAGTACACGGATGTCCCGGCCGGCGACATCGGCGTCGGTGGACGCGAGATCGGCTACCTGTTCGGCCAGTACAAGCGCATCACCAACCGCTGGGAGGCCGGCGTCCTGACGGGCAAGGGCCTGACGTGGGGTGGCTCGCAGGTGCGGACCGAGGCTACCGGCTACGGCACCGTCTACTTCGCCCAGGACATGCTCGAGACCCGCGGCGAGGGCCTCGACGGCAAGCGCGTCGTCGTCTCGGGCTCGGGCAACGTGGCGATCTACGCGGTCAAAAAGGCGACCCAGCTGGGCGCGACCGTGGTCGCCGTGTCGGACTCCGACGGCTACGTCGTCGACGAGTCGGGCATCGACTACCGCCACCTCAAAGACGTGAAGGAGAAGCGCCGCGAACGACTCACCGCGTACGCCGATGAGCGCGGTTCGGCGCGGCACGTGACGGGCGGGTCCATCTGGGACGTCCCCTGCGACATCGCCCTGCCCTGCGCGACGCAGAACGAGTTGAACGCGACCCACGCCAAGACGCTCCTGAGCAACGGCGTCCAGCTGGTCGCCGAAGGCGCGAACATGCCATGCACGCCGGATGCCATCGAGCTCTTCACCGAGGCCGGCATCCTGTACGCGCCGGGCAAAGCGTCCAATGCGGGCGGCGTCGCCACGTCGGCGCTGGAGATGCAGCAGAACGCCAGCCGCGACTCTTGGTCGTTCGAGCAGACGGACGCCGAACTGCGGGGCATCATGCGCGGCATCCACGACACCTGCGTCGAGACCGCCGAGACCTACGGCAGCCCGGGCAACTACGTGGTCGGCGCGAACCTCGCCGGCTACATCAAGGTCGCGGACGCCATGGTCGCCCAGGGTGTCATCTGACGCTGATTCAGTCGCCTCTTCGGGTCTTCGCAACCGATTCCGAAGGGATCCGTCGCGACTCGTTATCAATCCGCACTTCCGGACGCCGACGGCTTCGGTTATGGTCCCGGCATGGGTGCCCCCGTGACGATCGACCGTGACCGCCTCGCCGCGCTGCGCGCCGTCGAAGAGGACCTGTTCATCAAGCGCCATCCGCGCTCGGCCGAGCTGGCCGCGCAGGCACGGACGTCGCTGCTCGCGGGCGTCCCCATGCCGTGGATGACGCGCTGGCCAGGCGCGTTCCCGGTCTTCTTCGACTCGGCTAACGGGGCCCGCTTCACCGACGTGGACGGCAACGAGTTCGTCGACCTCTGCCTCGGCGACACCGGCTCGATGACCGGCCACGCGCTGCCGCCCGTCGCGGACGCCATCATCAACCGCGCCCGCACCGGCATCACGACCATGCTGCCCAGCCCGGACGCCGCCTGGGTCGGCGAGGAGCTCGCCCGCCGCTTCGGCGTCCCGCGCTGGCAGCTGGCCATGACCGCCACGGACGCCAACCGCTTCGCCCTGCGTTTCGCGCGCTACCTGACCGGACGGCCGAGGATCGCCGTCATGGACTGGTGCTACCACGGCACCGTGGACGAGACGCTGGCGATCCTGGACCCCGAGACCGGAGCCGTGGTGCCACGGCCCGGCGCGCTCGGTCCACAGGTCGACGTCGCGTTGACCACGCGCGTCGTCCCGTTCAACGACCTGGACGCCCTCGAGGCGACCTTGGCCCACGGCGACGTCGCCTGCCTGCTGATGGAGCCGGCGCTCACCAACATCGGGATCGTCCTGCCCGATCCGGGCTACCTGGAAGGTGTCCGGGAGATCACACGCCGCCACGGCGTCCTGCTGATCAACGACGAGACGCACACGATCTGCGCTGGTCCGGGCGGCGCCACCAAGGCCTGGGGCCTGGAGCCCGACATGGTCGTCATCGGCAAGCCGATCGGCGGAGGCATCCCGGTCGCGGCGTACGGCATGACGGCCGAGGTCGCCGACCGCCTTGAGGGACCCATGCTCGGCCACGACATCGACGTCGCCGGCGTCGGCGGCACGCTGACGGGCAATGCGCTGGCTCTCGCAGCGACCCGTGCGACGCTCGCGAACGCGCTCCGTGACGAGGACTTCGCCATCGCCATCCCGCTCGCCGCGCGGTTCACCGAGGGCGTCCAGTCGGTGATTGATGCGCACGGACTGCCCTGGCACGTCCAGCGGCTCGGCTGTCGGGCCGAGTACTGGTTCTGCCCGCCGCCCTCGACCGGCTCGCAGGCTGCGGCCGCGATCGACGAGGAGCTGGACGCCTTCATGCATCTGTGGACCTTCAACCGCGGCGTCCTGCTGGCGCCCTTCCACAACATGAGCCTGTTCTGCGGCTACCACACCCAGGCCGACGTGGACGCCCACACCGCCGCGTTCGCCGGTGCCGTCGAGGCGCTGCTGGGCTGAGTTGGCGCCCGCGGGGCGGCATCAAGGTGGTGTGAGTGCCCTTCTGGGGGCTCCATTCCCACCGTGATCCGGTTGGCAGGTTTCACACCGGAAGCGTCCGGCCCTCCTTGACCGCCTTCATGGTGATCAGGCTCTTGATGGATGTCACTCCGGGCAGCTCGCCGAGCTTCTCGGAGAACACCTTGTGATAAGCGTCGAGGTCCGCGACGGCCACCGTCAGCAGGTAGTCGGCCTCGCCGGAGATCAAGTAACAGGCCTGGACGTCGTCCAGGGCCAGCACCGCGTCCTCGAACGCCGCCATCGTTTCGCGGCGCTGATCGGCCAACTCGACCTCGACGTTGATGACCAGGTTGCGGCGCAGCAGCACCGGGTTGAGCACCGCCGAATAGCCACTGATGAAGCCGCGCTCCTCCAACGACCGGATCCGTCGCAAACACGGCGACGGCGTCAGCCCCACCTCGCGCGCGATGTCGACGTTGGTTCGGCGGCCGTCTGCCTGAAGCAATCGCAGGATGTGCCGATCGACGGCGTCCAAAGGCTCTGCGTCCTGGACGCGAAACGTTGCCATGATCTGCCTCCACACTCGTCCACATCGGACGATTCATGCTAAACCCAGCGCAGATGATGGCGAAAGTGGGCACCACATTGCCAGCACGGCCGCAGTACAGTGCGATATCCGATGCGGGGTGGCCCGCGTCACAGCGCAGAGCCGGAGCTGCCATGAAGGTTTCAGTCCCGAAGGAAGTCAAGAACAACGAGTTCCGCGTCGCCATCACGCCCGCCGGCGTGGCCGAACTGACGCGCCATGGGCACGAGGTGTTCGTGCAAGCAGGAGCCGGCGAGGGCTCCCTCATTCCGGACGCCGACTACGTCGCCCAGGGCGCCACGATGGTCCCCACCGCCGCCGAGACGTGGGCCGTCGGCGAGATGGTGATGAAGGTCAAGGAGCCCATCGCGTCCGAGTACGGCTACCTCCGCGAGGACCTGACCCTGTTCACCTACCTGCATCTGGCCGCCGACAAGCCGCAGACCGAGGCGCTGCTGGCGTCCAAGACGACGGCGATCGCCTACGAGACCGTCCAGCTGCCGTCCGGCATGCTGCCCCTGCTGTACCCGATGTCCGAGGTCGCCGGCTGCCTCGCGCCCCAGGTCGGCGCGCACGCGCTGATGAAGCCCCAGGGCGGACGCGGCGTCCTCATGGGCGGCGTGGGCGGCGTGGCCAACGCCAAGGTCGTCGTCCTCGGCGGCGGCGTCGCGGGCCAGAACGCGGCCAACATCGCCCTCGGCATGGGCGCGGACGTCACCATCCTCGACACCGACCTCGACAAGCTGCGCATGACGTTCTGGCGCTACGAGAACCGCATCCAGGGCATCACGTCCAACGCCATGAGCATCCGCGAGCAGGTGCTGGGCGCCGACATGGTCATCGGCACGGTGCTGATCCCGGGCGCGAAGGCCCCCAAGCTCGTCACCAACGAGATGGTGTCGCAGATGAAGCCCGGCTCGGTGCTCGTCGACGTCGCGATCGACCAGGGCGGCTGCTTCGAGGACTCCCGTCCGACCACCCACGCCGACCCCACCTTCGCGGTGCACAACTCGACGTTCTACTGCGTCGCCAACATGCCGGGCGCGGTGCCGAACACGTCGACCTGGGCGCTGACCAACGCGACGCTGCCCTACGCGGTCCAGATCGCCAACAAGGGCTGGCGCAAGGCCTGCACCGACAATCACCCGCTGGCGCTCGGCCTCAACACCTGGAACGGCGGCATCACGTGTGGCGGCGTCGCGGACGCCTTCACCGATCTGAATGCCGTGGCTCTGGAGGACGCCCTCGCCTGAGGCGTCCTGCTGCGGATACCTCAACGGCGATCTGAGTGCTCGATCGACCGGGATTCCGAAACCTCGAGCACTCAGACGGGCCGCCCTTCGTGACCAAGCCGGAGTCGCAACACCAAACAGGGCCCCCGCGGATCTCGCGGGGGCCCTTGCCTTGGGGGTGTTGATGGGACGCCTCGCAGCGTCCCCTCTCCCGGTGCCGGTGGGCTTTCACCCACTCGAACCAGGTACGAAGTTCAGTGCCTTGGGCACCTCGTCCGAGGTTCGAGGTGAGCCTAGGCGTCCGGACGCAGCAGGAGAAGGCACTTTCGTACCGACTCGCCGACACCGTGGACAGACGCGCTGGTCCGCGCCGGGCGCACGCGTTGCTCCCGTTGACGTCGGCGTGAGCGAGACGGGCAGGCTCGTCCATGGCCACCATCGAGTTCGTCAGGCGGCAGCCAGCGGCGATCGACGGCAGAACAGGCCCGCAGCGGAATGCGCGGGCTCGTGCATGGCCAAACAATGCAGGTGGTCGGCGGCAGCCAGCGCGATCGACGGCCGACCGCGCCTCGTAGCTGACCGGGCGGGCGGCGTCCGGTCTAGGGTTCACTGTTCACTTGACGGACGATGCGGCGCGCTGACGGGCTCGTTACGATGAGCCCAGCGGGCACAGGGATCCGCCCAGCCAGAAGGATGCGTGCGTTGAACGACAGCAGCGGAGCAAAGCCGGGCTTCTCCGAGGTGTTGAGCCGGGCCGTTCAGGCGCGCGGCCTCTCCCTGGACCGCATTCGGGCGCGGCTCGAAGCCGCTGGCGTCCCGGTGAGTAACGCGACGCTCAGCTACTGGCAGTCCGGGCGGTCGCTGCCGACGAGAGCCCGTTCGCTGCGCACCCTGGTGGAGCTGGAGGGCATCCTGCAACTGGAGCCCGGCACGCTCATCGAGCTGATCCGCACCGCCGATGGACGCACCCGCCACCAGCTCTTCGCCTGGCAGACGATCGTGCCGACCGGCGAGCTGGCCGAGCAGATCATCGCCCAGATGGGCATGGAGGTTTCCGGACGCATCTCGCGCGTCAGCGTCCACGACACGCTGACCGTGGACGCCAACCGTTGTGAAACGTCTCACCTCACCCGGCAGGTGCTGCGGGCCGAGCGCAGCGGCGTCCAGACGTTCCCGGTGGTCTACAAGCAGGAAGGCGAGGAGCCCGGCGCCCCCGAAATCGAGGCGATTCTCGGCTGCCACATCGGCGAGGTCGTCGAGGTGCCCGAGCGGCAGCTGATGGTGGCCGAGGTGGTGCTGCCGCGTCCGCTGCAGCGCGGCGAGCTGGCCCTCACCGAGACGCTGGTGTCGATGAAGCCGGCGCCGTCGGATCTCATGACGCGGTCGGTCTTCGAGCCCATGCGCGAGGTCGCCATGGCGGTCCAGTTCCACCCGCAGGCCCTGCCCAAGTCCGCGCGGACCTACACCCAGCTCACCATGCACGACGACGACACCGCCGCCGAGACCGACGTCGTGCCGGTGCCGGTGCTCGACAACCAGATCCAGATCGTGAAGCTCGACGTCCCGCCGAGCGTGTACGCGCTGCGCTGGTCCTGGGAGTAATCACCGAGACGCTCGGTTTTGGGAAAGAATCCCGGCTTTGCCGCACGGCAAACCCGGGAATCCTTCCCGAAAGCGAGCAAACGCGGATTCCTTGGGGGCTGGCAGCTAGCCGCCGAGCACCTCGTCCGTCGTCCTCAGCGTGATCTGCGGCGGATAGAGCCCCAGCACCTGGATCGCCGCCGCGTGGTTCTCGGGCGTCGATCCGGCGCAGGCGTCCGTGACGACGGTGATCGTCGCGCCGGCGTCCGCGGCGGGCAGGGCGGTCGAGATGACGCAGCAGTCCGTCGACACCCCGCAGAGCACGAACTCCGGATCGTGCCCCAGCCACACCGCCAGTTCCTCGCCCCACTTGCCGAACGTGGGCTCGCTGATGACGTGTCCGTGAACGTCCGCCAGCTCGGGCACGATCTCGAACTTGCGATCGTCGGCGGGGGCGTCCGCGAACGGCCAGGCGGCCATGTACGCGCGCCACGAGCCGACCCGCGCGTCGGCCTCCGGAGGCACCCAACGGGTGATGACGATGCGTCCGGCGAAGGCGTCCGCGAGCTTGCGGATGTTCCGGACGGCGTCCGGCCACATCGGCGACGCCCAGTCGCTGCCGGCCTCGGCGAAGATCCGCTGCGGATCGATGATGACCAGCCACGGGCGGGACGCCACGGCGTCCGGGCTTGTCAGCTGAGGTTCGGCGGACGGCTCGTCGGGCCAGTCCAGCGGACGCGGCTCCAGCGGCAGCTTCGTCACCCGGTGCCGGACGCCGGCGGCGACGGCCGGAGCGTCGACGGTCACCCGCGACCCTCCTGGCGGGCGACGACCGGACGGCGCGCGATGTACGTCACCACGAAGCCGATGACCAGCGCCAGCAGGACGCCGATGTTGGACCACGCCCAGCCGCCGTCGCGTCCGCCGAAACCGAAGTCGAGCAGGTAGCCCTGCCAGTTGTTCCAGGGGGCGTCCTCGGCGAACTGGTTGATGACGAGCCCCCAGCCGATGACGGACGCGACGACCATCGTGCCGACCGAGATCCAGTCGACGGCGCCGTAGCGGCCGCGGGCGTCGAACAGGGACGCCTCGTCGTAGTCGCGCTTGCGCAGGGCGATATCGGCGATCAGGATGCCCGCCCAGGCCGCCATCGGGACGCCGAGGGTGAGCAGGAAGCTTTGGAAGGGTCCGAGGAAGTTCTCGGCGAAGAAGACCACGTAGATCGTGCCCGCGGTCAGCAGGACGCCGTCGATCAGCGCCGCCGCCGGACGCGGGATCTTCAGGCCCAGGCTCAGCAGCGTCAGGCCGGACGAGTAGATGCCCAGCACCGCGCCCGAGATCAGCGCCAGCAACGCCGTCAGCCAGAACGGGATCAGCACCCAGATCGGCAGGATCGTGGCGAGCGTCCCGATCGGATCGTTCGGGATGCCGTCCATCAGCGCCTTGTCGGACGCCGCGAGCAGCAGTCCGAAGAAGACGAGTAGGACGGGGGCCAGCGCGCCGCCGAGGGTGTTCCAGCCGACGATGGCCGCGCCGGAGGCGTCCCGCTTCTGGTACCTCGACCAGTCGGCCGCGATGTTGATCCAGCCCAGGCCGAAGCCGGTCATCACCATGACCAGCGCGCCGATCACCGACTGGAGCGACCCGGACGGCATGGCCATGACGGCGTCCATCTTGATGCTGGGAATCGTCAGCGCGACGTACAGGATCGTCACGGCGCCGGTGACCCAAGTCAGGATCGACTGCATCTTCATGATCGTGTGATACCCGGCGACCGAGGCGAGCACGATCAGCGCCGCGACGGCGATGGTGGCCGCGACCTTGGTGCCGGTGCCGGCGTCCCAGCCGAGCTTGGCGAAGACGGTCGCCGTGGCCAGGACCGCCATGATCGACAGGAACGTCTCCCAGCCGATCGAGAGGAACCAGCTCACGATGCCGGGCAGCTTCTGGCCTTGGACGCCGAAGGCGGCCCGCGACAGGATCATTGTCGGCACGGAGCCGCGCTTGCCCGCGATCGCGATGACGCCGCACAGCGCGAAGCTGGCGACGATGCCGATCACGGCGACGATCAGGCCCTGGACGAACGAGACGCCGAAGTTGTAGATCCAGGCGGCATAGCTGATGCCGAACACCGACACGTTCGCCGCGAACCACGGCCAGAACAGGTCACGCGGCTTCGCGGTGCGCTCGGCCTCGGTGATGATGTCGATGCCGTTGGTCTCGACCAGACGGTTGCGGGTCGCCTCGTCGAACGTGTCCGCGCGGACGCCCGCGCCAGCAGTGTCAGCCATGGGCACACTGTTCCATCCGGGGCACGGAACGGGAAGTCTCCGCCTCCGCTCCTCGATTCGGACGCCGCCGCTGCGGCCTGGCGTTCCCAAAAACATGCTCGATCCGCGACACGCCGCCGCAGCCCCGCCTCAGCCTCTTCGAGCATGGGATCGAGAACCGGTCGGCTAAGCGCCGGCGACGTCTCGCCTGTGCCGAGCTGGCGCCCCGGCTCTGGGCAGGCGCACCTTGTGCAGGTCTGGATCGCGAAATCGGCCTCGAAAGGCCCGTCTCAGGTCATCGGGACCCGCGAAGGTTGCGGACGGCGCCCTCTAGCCCTGCCAGGCGAACGCCTGGGTGCCGTCGATATGCACGGACGCGCGATACGCCGCCCCCAGCTCGACGCTGACCAGCGCCTCGTGGCCGTCGCCGCGCACCGCGTAGACGATCGCCTCGTTCGACTTCGCGAGCACCTCGACAGCGCCGCGGACCAGCCAGGCGTTCCGTCGCCGCAGCCCGATCAGCTCTTGGTAGTGCCGGTACATGCCCCAGCCCACCCGGGCCAGCCCCTGCGGCGTGGCCGGCAGCGCCGGACGCAGCGGCGCGTCGGCGTCCCAGCCCTCGCCCTTCTCGCCGCGGAAGCCCTGCTCGTCGCCGTAGTAGATGCTCGGCATGCCCGGCAGGGTGAAGAGCAGCACGGCCGCGAGCGCGGCGCCCGAGTCCCCCAGGACGCTCGCGATGCGGCTCACGTCGTGGTTGCCGATGAAGGTGTTCGGAACGAAGGACGCCGTGAAGGTCTGGTGCCGCTCGAGGGCGTGGGCGAGCTCCCAGAAGTTGACGGACTGGATCGAGCTCCAGATCGCCTTCCACAGCTCGTACTGGGTGACCGAGTCGAAGCGCGACTCGGCGACCATCGCCGGGTAGTCGCCGTGAATGACCTCGCCCAGGAACACCGCGTCACCGAACTCCTGCCGGACGCGTCCGATGACGTCGCTCCAGAACCAGCCCGGCACCGAGTAGGCGACGTCGAGGCGCCAGCCGGCGATGCCGCGACGCAGCCAGTGCAGCATGATGTCGGTCACGAGGTCGGCCACGCGGGCGTCGTCGTGCGCGAGCGTCGCCAGCGAGCCGTGGCCCTCCCAGGCGCCGCGGGTCAGGCCCTCGGCCACCAGGTGGTGGGTGTCTGCGACATGGTTGAAGACCCCGTCCAGCATGACCGACATCCCGCGCGCGCGGCAGGCCTCGATGAGCCGGTCGAACGCGGCGTCGTCGCCCAGGCGAGGGTCGAGCGAGTAGTGGTCCAGGGTGTCGTAGCCGTGCGACGCCGAGTCGAAGATCGGCCCGAGCAGCAGCCCCGAGCAGCCGAGGTTCACCGCGTAGTCGAGCCACGCCTCCAGCCCGTCCAGCCGCGCGACGATCGGCTCGTCCGGAGAGCGATGCCCAGGCGCGCCGAAGGCGCCCAGCGGGTAGACGTGCCACCAGATGGCGTGGTCGAGCAGGCTCATGGGGTTCACACTCCGTTCGCGTCCACCGTATCTGCACCATCGGCCGGGCCGCACCCCGGACGCCTTCGCGGCGGTCCGCCCTGTCCCTTCCGAGGCCCCCGCTCCGACGTGCCCACGGACGGGGCCGCGCGTCGGCGTCCGAACTTGGCATGATCTCCACCATGCAGACCTTCGCCGAGCGCGTGGACGCCACCACGATCGAAGACCTCGTCGCCCGCGCCAGCTACAAGTGGGCGGGCTTCCCGGGCACGATCGGGGCGTGGATCGCCGAGATGGACTTCGGCCTCGCCGAGCCCATCGCGGAGGCGCTGCGCGCCATGGACGCGTCCGGCATGTACGGCTACCCGAACCAGGCGATGCTGTCGGGGCTGCGCGAGGCGACGGCGGGCTTTCTGGCGTCCCGCTACGGGTGGAGCGTCGAGCCGGGCAACGTGGCGCTGCTGTCCGACGTGCTGCACGGGCTCGGACTCGTCATCGACAACTACCTCGCCTCGGACGCCGACCTCGTCGTCCTGACCCCCTGCTACATGCCGTTCGTGACGATCCCGCCCGCGTTCGGACGCCGCCTCGTCCAGGTGCCGATGGTGCAGCTGGCCGACGGCTGGGTGCTTGATCCGGACGCCCTCGCGGCGGCCCTGCGTCCGGGGTCGTTGGTGGTCCTGTCGAACCCGTTCAACCCCCTCGGCAAGGTCTGGACGCGGGCCGAGCTCGAGCAGCTCTGCCAGATCGTGGACGCCGCCGGCGCGCGTGTGTTTTCGGACGACATCCACGCTCCGCTCACGTTCGCGGGGCAGGTCCACGTGCCGTATGCGTCGATCAACGAGACCGCGGCCGCGCACACCATCACGGCCGTGTCGGCGTCCAAGGCCTGGAACCTCGCCGGACTCAAGTGCGCGCAACTCGTCTTCAGCAACCCGGCCGACCTGGCGATCTGGCGCCGGCAGGCGTCCCGGCGGGCGGCGGAGGCGTCCAACCCGGGCATCGTCGCCGGGACGGCGGCGTACACGTCCGGGCTGGGGTGGCTGACCGACGCGATCGACTACCTCGACGTGAACCGGCGGCTGGTGGCCGACGAGCTGCCGCGCGCGGTCCCGGGGGCGTGGGTGAGCCCGCTGCAGGGCACGTACCTGCAGTTCGTCGACCTGCGGCAGAGCGGCATCGAGGGGAATCCGCGGCAGTTCTTCTTCGAGCGTGCACGTGTGGCGATGACCGACGGCGACCTGTGCGGCGACGCGGGACGCGGGTTCGTCCGGCTGAACATCGCGACCCCGACGCCGATCCTGCGCGAGATCATCGACCGGATGGGCGCAGCCGTCGCGGGCTGAGGCCCGCCGTTTTGACGCCCTGCCGCGCGCGACAGGGGTAGCCACGGCGGTCCTCCTGCCCCCTCGGCGCCCGCCCAAACGTCGGCCAAAGGGCCGGACGCCCTCCCCGCGGCCCTGGTGAAGGCTGCCGGACCGTCGACTTCTCCTGAGACATCGGACCGATCGCGTCCCTGCGTCCCTGACCCGTCCGGGCGGGGGCAGGTGGGACAGGACTGGCCGCCGCAGTCTTCGCGTCGTTCGCGTGGAGTGACGGTGAATGCCGCGTCCGGGGCTGCCGCTGAGAGCAGGGACCGAGGCACGCTTCGAGGCGTCCCCTCACTCCATGACGTCGCGCGAGGATGCCGGCGTCACCTCAGCTGGACCAGTGGACCCAACCACCATGCGCGGACGCCCGAGCGATCGGCGCTCCGTCGAGGGCGACGACGAAGTTGGGCGTCTTTTCCCACCGGTCACGGTCGGTCAGTTTCGCCTTGACCGACGTCACCACCGACGGTCCTTCGTACGAGAGCCAGTGAATCCCGGACGCCGTCACGGCCCGCTCGAACGCGTCTCGATCGGCGCGCGGCAGATACGACAGGACGGCCGAGTGCTGCAGGACGGGCGTCGTCCCGGGGGCCACCCCGGCGAGCAGCGCGTCGAGTCGGTGGCGGAGGTCGCCGACCAGCACGGGCGGGGGGTCGGCCGCGGCGAGCGCCAGGCAGGCGGCTAGTCGCGCCTCGCGCGCGTCCTCGCCGGGCCAGACCAGCGCTCGCAGCCAGCGGGCGTCGTCGGCGTCCGCTGGATTCAAGGGGCTGAGGTCCAGGCCGCGCCGCGCCGCGATGACCAGGTCGGAAGGGTCGCCCGGCGGCGTCCCGGTGACGCGGCAGTCGAGCACGGGGGCGTCCTCGGACGCCGCGGCCGGTTGCACCACTCTGTCCAGCCCGGGCAACCCCACCTCTCCGGCCGGCCCTTGCAGCCTCACCTGCCTGTCCGGCCCCTGCAAACCCACCGCTCCGCCCAGCCCCTGCAACTCCACCTGTCTGTTCGACCCGGTCAGCCGCATCTCTCCGTTCGTCTCGCGCAGCGGCAGCTCGGTGTACAGCCCCGTCGTCTGCCCAGCCTGGGCCGACTGCTGGGAGTTCGTGCTTGGTGGTCGCCGTCCAAGTTCCCTGTGAGCGCCGGCGATGGCTGGGCCGTGGGTGGCTTCGGCGTCCACCGAGGATGGAGACGACGCGTACCGGTAGCGGTAGCGGTCGGGCAGCAGGCAGAGCCCGGCCGAGGAACCGATCTCCAGCAGCGTGATGGGCTGCGGCAGGGACGCCAGCACCGGCGCCAACACCGCGCACCGGCCGGGCTCGTTGGTCTGGGTCGCGCGGCTCAGGATCAGCGATTCGAGTTCGGGCCACTGGGCCTCCACCCAGTCCACGAACTCGGGACCCGGCTCGAGTGGTCCCCCCCAGTACTTCAGCGCGGCCAAGAACACGTTGGGCTGTCGCTTGACGCCGGGCAGCCGGTCGAGCCGATCGCTCACCTCGGGGTGCTCGGCGATCCAGCGGCAGAGGCGTCCCCAGATCGGCGACGTGGGCTCGGCTTCGGACGCGAACCAGCGGTACAACTCGTCTATCGGCTGCCGTTCGAACGCGTGCACGGTGCGCATCTGCCTCCTTCTCATCAACCAGCCGACGTCCGGCAGCGTAACGAACCGCCGAACGAGCGTCGTAGCGGGCCGTCGGCAGCCCCGTTCCCGACCTTGACCTGGTGCACCAAGTCACATCAAAGGGGCATGGATGGAGGCGATGGGCTCCAGCCGGGCAACGCTTCCGTTCCCGACTTCTACTGGGTAAACCAGGCCAAAGTCGGGACATCGAGGAGGGACGGGATGAAACCGGTCCCACACCTCTGGGCGCCCAGACCAGCAGCCACGTCTCACGTGTGACGTTGTCGCCGTAGACCCCGATAAAGTCACACGCGAAAGGGTCCATGTCCTTCACCTGAGGTGATCGTCGCGTCGGCCGGCCTCAGGTTCCATGGACTGGGACGAGGCGCACCCTGGCGAGCGTTGATTCAGGCGTCCGGGCATCCCCGGCGTCCGCTGCCGTGAGGTCCGGGTCGGGACAAGGGGGCGTCCGGGCCTAGTCTTGGACCCGTGTGGCGACAGCTCCAGTTCGACGAGGCGGTGGCGAACCGCGTCCGCAGGGCGATGTTCGCTGCGTTGATGCGCGCCAACTTGGTTGCGCTGGTGCTGATGTTCATGATCGCCGCGGGTGGGCTGGCGCTGGCCGGCCAGAGCGGCTTCTGGACCTTCCCGATCATGTTGATCGTGCTGCTGGCCGTCGTGCCTCTGGCGCTGTGGCGGACCTCCGCGCGGTCGGTCGGCGGGACGCCGCTGGGTAGCTATCTCGCGTACGCCGTCACCCCCGACGGCACGTTCCACTCCAGCAGCGCCTTCGGAACCTCGACGATCAACCCCGGCTTCGTCGCGCGGATCGCGCAGAGCCGCGACTGCTGGATGGTCACCATCAGTAACGGCTTCCTCATCGTCGTGCCCAAGGAGCTTCTTCCGGACGCCGACGCCGCCCTGCTCGTCCGGCACCTGCCCCAGCGCGCCACCCACTGACCGTACGTGGCTTCGACAAGCTCAGCCAACGAAGCGTCAGCCAACGGGGGATCACCCGTTGGCTGAGCCCGATGAAGCCCTTCCCCGACGCGGCTTCGACAAGCTCAGCCCATGACAGCTCAGTGGTTGCTAGCAGCTGTCGGCCGGACCTGAGCCCGCTTCATGAGCCGCGAGCTTCCAGGCGTCCACCCTTCGGCACGCCCCCACCATCTCCGGGCGAAACCCCCCGGGTCCACCTCGCACCCTGCCGAGGGGGTTGCCGTGGCCACCACGACGGAACTGGCGAGGATTCCGGATTGTTGGCGCACTTTTCGCGCCGGTGTCGTACAAGGTGGCCCGGCCGCTGATGGCCCCAGCCGGGAGGCCAACGGACGCGGCGGCGTCCGATCTACTTCTTGAACTTCTCCAGCCCGGCCGTGTCGCCCTTGGCGACCATGGCGAACATCTCGGCGGCCTTGGCTTTATCCCACTCGACGGACGACCCGGCGGGCGTCGACAGATTGGGATTCGACACCGGCACCGTGAGGGTGAGCCCGTCGCCCTTGGAGATGGCCAGGAAGGCCAACGCTGCGGGGGCGATCTCGCCGAGCCCGGTGCCCTCACCGGCCTTGAGGACCGCGGCTCCGGCCTTGTTGGTCGCCGCGTACTTGCCCGGATCCAGCAGCAGCGTCGGGGTGACGACCTTCTTGGCCACCGCCGCGACCATGCCGCGCTGGCGCTGGACGCGTCCGAGATCACCCAGCGGATCGGCGTGCCGCATCCGGACGTAGTTGAGCGCCGTGATGCCGTCCATCAGCTGGCAGCCCTTCTTGAGATCGAGGTGGGAGTCCTGATCCTTGATGTCGTAGGCCGGGCACTGCTCGATGCCGCCGATGGAGTCGATGAGCGTGACGAAACCGCCGAAGCCGATGCTCAAGTAGCCGTCGATGCGCAGGCCGGTGTTCTGCTCGATGGTCTGGGTGAGCAGCTTGGGGCCGCCGATGCTGAAGGCCGCGTTGATCTTGTTCATCTTGCGGCCGGGGATCTGGACGTACGAGTCGCGCGGGATCGAGATCAGCGCGGGGCGTCCGGACGGCGGCATGTACAACAACATGATCGTGTCGGCGGCGTTGGCGCCCTCGACGCCGGTTCCGTACTTCTGCTTCTGCTCGGGCGTGAGGCCTTCGCGCGAGTCCGAGCCGGTGAGCAGCAGCAACGTGCCGGGCTGGTCGGCCGGACGATTCCCGTCCGGCACGTAGGCGACGTGCTTCATCTGCGACCACGCCTGCATCGGCACTGCCACCGCATAGACGACGAAGCCGACCAGCCCCAGCAACAGCAGCCCGATCACGAGCAGCGGCCAGCGGCGCCGACGGCGTCCGGTCGTCGCCGGACGCGGGGCGCGCACCGGACGCGTGGGCGCGGACGCCTGCACCGGACGCGGCCGCGGCGCCGGACGGGTCTGGGACGCGACCGCAGGCGATGGCGTCCGACGGGTGGGCTGCGCCGACAGGTCAGCCCCGGGGGCGGCGGCCGAGCCGTCGGCATAACGTCCTCGCCGGTACAGCCAGTCGAGATCGTCGTCCAAGTCGGTCACGCGACCAAGTTACCCGCTCACCACGCTGACGCTCGGGCGCCCGGACGGGGTGGCGTCGTAGTGTTGCGGCGTGGATTTCAGCGCCCCCCAGGCTCCGCCGCCTCTGTACGGCTGCTATCGCCATCCCGATCGCGGCACGCGGATCGGCTGCCAGCGGTGCGGACGCCCCATCTGCGGCGACTGCATGCTGCAGGCCCCAGTGGGATTCCAGTGCCCTGACTGCGTCGCCGAGGCGCAGGCGCAGGTGCGGCCGGCCATGGCGCGGGCGCAGCGGGCGAGCGTGCTCCGGTCGATCAAGACGGCTCCGGCGACGCTGACCCTGATCGCGTTGAACGTCGCCGTCTGGCTAGGCATCACGCTCACCGGCGGCGACAGCAGCCGGCTCGTCGACCAGCTGGCCCTGCACGCCAACGCCACCTGCGGCATCGGCGACGCGACCTACATCCGGGTGACGGCGGCGGCCTGCGCGGCGTCCGGCGGCGTGTACTTCCCGGGGGTTTCACAGGGGGCCTGGTGGCAGATCCTGACCAGCGCCTTCACTCACATCAGCCCGGTGCACATCGGCTTCAACATGTTGGCTCTGTGGTTCCTGGGGCCGCAGCTTGAACGGGTCCTCGGCCTGGGCCGCTTCGTGGCGCTCTATGCGCTCTCGGCGCTGGCCGGCTCGGCCGCCGTCTACTGGCTGGCCGACCCCGACAGCACGACCGTCGGCGCATCCGGTGCCGTGTTCGGCCTGATGGGCGCGCTGTTGGTCATCGCCTGGCGGCGCGGCGGCGACCTGCAGAACCTGCTGATGTGGCTCGGCATTAACATCGCGTTCACGTTCTTCGGCGGCGCCGGCATCTCGTGGCAGGGCCACCTCGGCGGCCTCGCCGGCGGCCTCGCCATCGCGGGCATCTCCATGCTCGACCGCGGCCGGGCCAGCGCACGAACCTGGCTGCTACTCGGCCTGGTCGGCCTGGCGCTAGTCGCGGTCATCGCCGTCCGGGTGCTGGGCCTGGCCTGACGGCAGCTGGTCGAGGGCCCCCAGCACGGCCGGTGCGAGGATGGGCGGGTGCAGCAGCGATCGAGCGTCTTCACCCAGCGCGGCTTCCGTCCGTTCTGGCTGGGCCAAGGGCTCAGCCAGGTGGGGTTCCAGTTCTCGGCGCTGGCGATGCCGGTGGTCGCGGTGCTGCTGCTGCACGCGACGGAGGCCCAGCTGGGCTACCTGAACGCGTCCGAGACGGCGGCGTTCCTGCTCGTCGGGCTGCTGGCCGGCGGCTGGGTCGACCGGTGGCGCAAGCGCCGCGTGATGCTCGTCGCGGACCTGGTCCGCGCGGGGGCGTCCCTGCCGATCCCGATCGCGTTCCTGACGGGCCACCTGGCCATGTGGCAGTTGTACGTGGTGGCTGGCGTCCTGGGCATCGCGACGGTGTTCTTCGACGTCGCCTACCAGGGCTACGTGCCCATCCTGGTCGACGACGAGCACGTGGCCGACGCCAACGGCGTCCTCGAGGGCACGTCGCAGGTCGCGCGGCTGGGTGGTCCGGCGCTGGCCGGCCTGCTGTTGAAGCTGGTCTCGGCGCCCGTGCTGATCCTCGTCCACGCCGTCACGTTCCTCGCGTCCGCCGCGAGCTTGGCCCTGATCCGGGACGCCGAGGTGCGGCGTCCGCTCGAGGACCGGCGTCCGCTACGGACCGAGATCGCCGAGGGCATCCGGTTCGTCGCCTCTCACCCGGTGCTGCGGGCCGTGACCGCCACCACCGCGCTGACGAACGTGGGCTCGACGATCCTGTTCACGCTCGAGCCCCTGCTCGTGCTGCGGAGGCTGGGCATCGACCCGTCGATCTTCGGGGTGGCGTTGTCGGTGGGGGCCGTCGGCGGGCTGGCCGGGTCCGTCGTTGCGCCGCGGCTGGCGCGCCGCATCGGGGAGGGTCCGACCCTGCGCTGGATGATCCTGCTCTCGGTCGCCGGCTCGGCGCTCCTGCCGCTGCTGGTGGTGTTCCCGCGCGCCTGGACCGTGGCGGTGCTGTGCCTGACCAGCGTGGTGTTCTCGTTCTCGGTCGTGGTCTACAACGTGATCCAGGTGACGGCGCGGCAGCGGCTCTGCCCGCGCGAGCTGCTCGGACGCATGAACGCGTCGATCCGGTTCGTCGTCTGGGGCGTCATGCCGCTGGCGGCGCTGCTCGCGGGCTGGCTCGGCACCACCATCGGGCTGATCGGGGCGCTGTGGGTCGGCGTCGGCGTGGCGGCCCTGTCGTGCCTCCCGCTGTGGGTGGGGGCCGTGGGTCGGCTGCGGACGTTCCACGACTCCTGACGCGTCCGGGGCGAGGCTCAGGACGCCGCCAAGCCGGACGGCGGCCTGGTGCCGTCGCTCCTCGGCGCCGCAGCGGATGGCGGCCAGGTCTCAGACCGGACGCCACCGAATCCCTCGCGACAAGCACTTTTGAACCAGGCGTCGTTCGTTACCCAACCGAGACCCGGCCCTATGCCCCCGCCTGGACGCGGGCCCTAGCCTGAATGGGCGGCGGCACAGGGAATGCCGCCGCAAGCCCACTACGGGGCAACTGAAAGGAACATCATGGGATTGTTCGACGCGATCAAGGACGCGCTCACGTTTGACGACAAGGATCGTCTCGACCTCGCCCAGAAGGAAGTGGCGAAGCTACAGGCCGATCTGACGAAGGCGCGCGACGCGGGCGACTCCGCCGCCATCGCCGACATCCAGACCCGTCTGGACGCCGCCGAGGCCACCGCTCACGATCTCGGCGTCAAGCTCGGCACGGTCGTCGACCACAACGCCGAGGCCACCCCGGTCCCCGTGGAGCCGTCTCCGGTTCCCGAGCCCGACATCGTTGCCGAGCCGGTCGTCGAGGCTGCGCCGGTCGTGACTCCCGAGCCCGTCGCCGCGGCGCCCGCCCCGGTCCCCGAGCCCGCGCCGGCCCCGGCTCCCGCTCCGGCCGCCCCCGAGTACCGCACCTACACCGTCAAGAAGGGCGACACCCTGTCGGCCATCGGCCGCCACTACGGCGTCCCCTACATGGCGATCGCGAAGCTCAACAACATCAAGAACCCCGACCTGATCTACCCGGGCCAGGTCTTCAACATCCCGAACTGACCTTCGGGCATCCAGTCGGACGCCGAGCCCTCGCCCTTCCCGGGCGGGGGCTCGGTTCTGTCCGAGGGCCCGTCTACGCTCACCCCTGTCGCTCGCTGTCGGCCAGGCTGGATGCCAGTCGGACGTTCTCGCGCCGCGACGAAGGGAGGAGCATGGCGACCGACGCGACCATCAACCAGCTCGAAGGTCTCACCGAGCGGCCCGCTGGGCTGAGCGTGCAGGGCGCGCTGGCCCGCGACCTGCGCAACGTGCCGCTCGCCCGTCTGACGGTGGCCGATCTGCGCGTCCTGCTGCTGGAGGGCGAGGGCCTGGCGCACGTCGTCCCGCTGGCCCTCGACATCGTGACCGACGACCCGGACGCCTCCAGCGGGGCCTTCCGCGGCGACCTGCTGGCGGCGGTCGAACGTGTTCCGAGCGGCTTCTGGCTGACCCATCCGGACCTGCGCCGCCGCGTCGAGAAGATCCAGGCCGCCCGGCTCAGGGCGGCCTTCGGCGACTAGCCTCGTGCCGATGACCGACCAGCCCCGCCCGCCCCTCGGCGGTGACGCCCGCCCCGTCCTGCAGGCCGGCGCCGCGCTGTTGGCCGACGGCATGTGGCTGGCGTCCACCCTGGACGCCGCCCGTCGCGCCGTCATCGACGCGCACCGCGTCCTGGCCGAGCCGCAGATTCGTCCGCGCCTCGCAGAACTGGGCATCGAGCGCCTGCGGGAGTCGACCGGCGGACGCGTCCGGCTCGCTGGTCTCCCCGAGGCCGGCTTCCTGACCGTCGGTGACCTCGTGGACGCCGACCCGGCGCGCCTGGACGCCGTCCCCGGCATCGGCCCGCAGACCGCCCGGACGCTCCGCGCCGCCGCGCAGCAGATCGCGGACGCCGTGGCCGCGAGCGTCCAGGTGCGGGTCGAGAACGACCCGGAGAACCGGGAGACCACGCCGCTGGTGGTGGCGGTCACCCGTCTTTCCCGCCTGTTGCCGGCCGCGAAGACGCTCAAGGTGCTGCCTGACCAGGTGGTCCCGGCCCTGCAACACGACGTGGCGGCGGCCGCGCCGACGGCGTCCAGAATCGGCTGGCTCTTCACCGGACGCGACCGCAAGGACGCCGCGACGATCGCCTACTGGCGCGTCGACCAGGCCGCGCGGTGGGCGTCCGAGAACCGGATCGCCGACCGGGTGGCGGCCGTCCGGTCGATCGCCGAGGCGCCGCCCACCGCAGCGGAAGCCTGGTCGGGGTTCGCGGCGGACCCGTCCGCGTTCTACACCCTGCTCGGCGAGACCGTCGGCCTGCGGCTGGACGTGGCCGCCGTCGAGGGCTATCTGCCGAGCGAGATCGTGGAGCGCATCCAGGCGCTCCGGCTCGACGACGAGTACAGCAACGTGAACCTGCGCGGCTACCAGAGCTTCGGCACCAAGTTCGCGCTGGTGCAGAAGCGGGTGATCCTGGGCGACGAGATGGGCCTGGGCAAGACGATCCAGGCGCTCGCGGGGCTGGCGCACCTGCGGGCGCAGGGGCAGACGCTGTTCCTGGTGGTGTGCCCGGCGTCCGTGATCGTGAACTGGCTGCGCGAAATCCGGCGGCACTCGCGTCTGGTCGAGTTCCGGCTGCACGGAGACGGGCGCGACGGCGCCCTGAACGAGTGGCTGGCGCGCGGCGGCGTCGCCGTGACGACGTACGACACGGCCGGCGCGCTGGACCTGCCGGCCGACCTGCGGATCGCCGCGCTCATCGTCGACGAGGCCCACCTGGTGAAGAACCCGGAGGCGAAGCGCTCTCAGCTGGTCGGACGCCTAGGCAAGCAGGCCGACCACGTCTGGTACCTCACCGGCACGCCCATGGAGAACCGCGTCGAGGAGTTCCGGCGGCTCATCAAGCGGCTGCAGCCGGCGGTCGAGTTGGACTTCTCGGCCGTGGACGCCCTCGCCGGACCCGCCCGCTTCCGCGCCGCGGTCGCGCCGGTCTACCTGCGCCGCAACGCCGACGACGTGCTGCTGGAGCTGCCCGAGTTGGTCCGCAAGGACGAGTGGTGCGAGTTCACGGTCGCCGAGCGCCGGGCCTACGACGACGCGGTGCGGTCGGGCAACTTCTCGGCGATGCGGAGGGCGTCCTTCTCGTCGACCGATCCGGTCGCCTGCAGCAAGATCAACCGCCTGCTCAACTTGGTCTCCACCGCGCTGGCGAACGGACGCCGCGTCGTCGTCTTCAGCTACTTCCTGAGCACGCTCGCCACGGTGACCGCGGCGCTGCGGGAGTCGGGCGTCTGCCCCGAGGTCCTCGGACCCCTTACCGGGTCGACGCCCGCTGCCGAGCGGCAGGCGATGGTGGACGCCCTCAGCGCGCCCGACGGGCCGCGGGTGTTGGTGGCCCAGATCCAGGCCGGAGGCGTCGGGCTCAACATGCAGGCAGCGTCCGTCGTGATCATCTGCGAGCCGCAGGTGAAGCCGACGATGGAGACCCAGGCCATCGCCCGGACGCACCGGATGGGCCAGCTCAACAACGTGACCGTCCATCGGCTGCTCACCGACGACACGGCCGACGAGCGCATGGTCGAGATTCTCGACGTGAAGACCGAACTGTTCGACGCCTACGCGCGCACGTCTGCGATGGCGGACGCCACCCCGGCGGCCGTCGACATCAGCGAGGTGGCACTCGCGCGCCAGGTGGTGGCCGCCGAGCAGTCCCGGCTGCAGCTGCCGTTGCAGTGAGGCGGACGCCGCAGCTGAGCGGGCTTCGACAGGGTCAGCTCGTGGACGCCGAGAGACGGCGTGAGGCATGCCGACAGGGACTTCCGAACAGGCTTCGACCAGCTCAGCCAACGGAATTCGTCACCGCTTGGCGCTCCCCGAGGGCCCAGCCGTCGCTGCCGGCTCCCGCTCAGCCCACCCGCGCAGCGCTCCCTGACGTCGCGACGCGCTCGGCCTCAAAGTGATCCTGTGATGCGGGACGCCAGCGGTCAACGTTCACCCAAACGCGCAGACGTGTGTCAAGGTAGCCCTCGTGCATACCGGCGCCCAGGCATCCGACTTTGCCGCGGCGGGCGCCGAGGCGTGGGCGGACGCGGGGCGTCCGATGGGGGCCGCCTACGACGCGACAACGGGAATCACGACGTTCGCCGTCCACGCGCCAGCGGCGACCCGAGTGATGCTGGAGCTCTACCGGACGGCGACCGGCTCGGACGCGTCCGCCGAATACGACCTCGTCCGGGGACGTGACGGCGTCTGGTGCACCGGGGTCGCCGGCGTCGGGCACGGCACTTTGTACGCCTTCCGCTGCTGGGGGCCGAACTGGCCGTCGGACCCGGCCTGGAAGCGTGGCGGCTCGCCTGCGGGCTTCCGCAGCGACCTCGACAGCGAGGGCAATCGCTTCAACCCGAACAAGGTGCTCTTCGATCCGTACGCGCGCGAGCTGACGCACACCCCTCTGTCGAGCGCGGTGACGAAGGCGGGGGCGTCCGCCCGGATCTTCGCGACCGGCCCGATGCCGTATGCCGGACGCCCCTCGCGCGACGTCGACACCGGACGGGTCGCCCCGAAGGGCATCGTCGTGATCGACGAGACGTCCACGGGCGGACGCTCCGCCCCGCCCGGCTACAGCCCGTCGATCTACGAAGCGCACGTCAAGAACCTGACGATGCACCCGTCGGCGTCCTCGTTGCGGTCGCTCCTGGGCGCGACGCCCGGCTTCGAGGGTGTGGTCGACGTGCCGGCCGAACTGCGGGGGACGTACGCCGGGGCGTCCTATCTGGCGCCCTACCTGCGCGCGCTCGGGGTGACAGCGATCGAACTGATGCCCGTCCACGAGACCGACACCGACTGCGAGGGCGCGTCCGCCGGGACGACGAACCACTGGGGCTACCAGACGATCGGGTTCTTCGCGCCGAACCGCGACTACGCGTCTGACAAGACCGCTGGCGGGCCGACGCGCGAGTTCAAGCAGATGGTGCGCGCGTTCCACGACGCCGGCATCGAGGTCATCGCGGACGTCGTCTACAACCACACCGGCGAGGGCGGCCACTGGTACGACGACCTCAACACGACCGGTTTCACGACGCTGGGCGGCTTCGGCACGGCCGAGTACTACGTGATGACGCCCGATCACCACCTCGTCGACGGCGCCACCGGCACCTCGAACCAGCTGAACTTCAGTTCGTGGGCGTCCCGCCAACTGGTGCTCGACTCGCTGTCGTACTGGCACGACGTCATGGGCGTCGACGGCTTCCGCTTCGACCTGGCGCCGGTGCTTGGACGCCGCCCCAACCTGGCGCCGCGTGACGACTGGGGACGCCAGCGCCGGTTCTTCAGCGACCATCCGCTGCTGACGTCGGTGCGCAACCTGGCCGTCATGGAGGGCTTCGAGATCATCGCCGAGCCCTGGGACCTATGGGGCAACGAGGTCGGCAACTTCCCAACCGGCTGGCTCGAGTGGAATGGCACCTTCCGGGACGCCGTCCGCCGGTTCTGCCGCGGCGACGGCAACACCGGCGAGTTCGCGTACGAACTGAACGGCCAGTTCGGCGGCAGCGGACGCGCGCCCCAGCCGCGGTCGATCAACTTCGTGGACGCCCACGACGGCTTCACGATGATGGACCTGGTCTCGTTCAACCGGAAGCACAACCACCAGCCGGCGCCGTTCGGGCCCTCGGACGGCGGGTCCGACGACAACCTGTCGTGGGACTCCGGCTCCGACCATCGGCTCCGCCGCGCGCGGTGGCGCAACAACTGGCTGCTGGTGTTCCTGGCGCGGGGCATCCCGATGGTGGTGTCGGGCGACGAGTACGGACGCACCCAGAACGGCAACAACAACCCGTGGGCTTTGAACACCCTCGCCATGTGGAACAACTGGGCGCAGGCGGCATCGGAGGCGCCGACCCGGGTGCCGGTGGACCCCGCTCGCGGGCCGGCCGGCCCCAGCTACTACGACGTCGTCGGCACCACGGACGGCGTCGGCGTCAACCCGCTGCTGACGTTCGCGCGGTTCGTCGCGCACTTGCGGCGCGAGAACGCCGTCCTGCACCAAGCGCCCTGGGGCGGCGTCCTGGGTTCGAACGAGGCTGCGTACCGCGTGTTTCGTCCGGACCTGAAGGGCGCACCGGCCGAGGGCGACCGTGCGCTGGCGGTCCAGATCGATCGGCACCACAGCGGCGGGCCCGCGTACCTGCTGCTGGTGAACATGTGGATCGACCCCGTGCAGTTTTCGGTGCCGTCGCTGTTCGGGACCGGCGCCCGGTGGGCTCGGGTCGTCGACACGGCGCCCTGGGCCGAGGCTGAGGGCAACTGCTGGGACGCCGACGTCGCGGCCACCGTGGGCGCGGACGGGTACTCCGTCCAGCCGTGGTCCTGCGTCCTGCTCCAGGTGACCGGGACCTAGCGGGCGTCCACCAGCCAAGCACGCCACCCCCTTCCCGCCACCCGAACGCGCCGCCCGATCCCGCCGCCCCGGCAACGGCCGCCGCTCCAGCCGTCCACGCCGCCCTCACCGGGACGAGTCCGACGCGGCCGACGACATCAGGAGCCCGGACCCGGCGTGGCGACTCGATCATGTCGGACTCATCCCGAACCGTCGGCCCGAACGCCCGACGGCCTGGACACAATCTTCCTTCTCTTCAAGACTTCTTCCTTCTAAGATCCCACCATGGCTCTGAACATCAAGGACGAGACCACCGACCGGCTTGCGCGCCAGCTGGCGGCGACCACCGGCGAGTCGCTGACGGACGCGATCCGCGCCGCTGTCACGGAACGGCTGGCCCGCGAGAAGCGGCGGCAGTCGTCGTCGAAGCGCGCGTCCGGCCTAGGGCGGTTCATCGATCGCGGACGCCGGCGCGCGACGGTCGACCACCGCAGCCCTGACGACATCCTGGGGTACGACGCGGACGGTCTCCTGACGTGATCGTGGACACGTCCGCCCTCGTCGCAGTCATCTTGGGTGAGCCGGACGCCGAGCGCTACCTCGACGCCATGGCGGCCGCGGACGAACTGTCGGTGTCGGCCGCGTCCCTGGTCGAGGCCTTGATCGTCGTCGAGGCGAAGCAGGGGCCGGAGGCGTCCGACGACCTTCAGGCGCTCCTCGCAGAACTCGAGGCGCGGGTTGAACCGCTGGACGAGTCGCAGGCGATCCTGGCCAGTCGGGCGTGGCGACGGTTCGGCAAGGGGCGGCATCCGGCGGGGCTCAATCTGGGGGACACCTTCGCGTACGCGCTCGCCACGGCGACCGGTCGACCGCTGCTCTACAAGGGCGCGGACTTCGACGCCACCGACGTGGCCAAGGCCTAGTTCGACCGGCAGGATGGGTCCATGACGCGACGACTGTTGTTGATCAGGCACGCCGAGGCCGGCGCGACCCCCGTCGGCGGCACGGACCACGAGCGTTCGCTGTCATCGCACGGCGTCCGGCAGGCGCGGGAGATCGGACGCCTCGTCGCGTCCGGGGTCCTGCCGCGGCCCGACATCGTGATCACGTCGGACGCCGCCCGCGCCAGGCAGACCTGGGCCGAGGCCGCTACGGCCGGCCGTCTGGTCGAGGCGTCACCGCTGCGCGAGCTGTACGGGGCGTCCTACGACTCGCTGGTCGAACTGATCGGGGGGACAGCGGACCACGTCGAGGTGCTGGCAGTGGTCGGCCATGCGCCCGAGGTGCCCAGCCTGGCCAACTCCGTCGACGACGCGCGCCCGGAGGGCATGGTCAGCTATGGCTGGCCGCCCGCAGGGGTCGGAGTGATCGAGATCGAGGGACCGTGGTCCGACTTCCCGGACGCCGGCGCCCGGCTGGTGTTCACCAGAGCAGTCGAGCCGGACGAGAGCTGACCCTGGCCCGAGCCCACGCCGTCAGCCCGCACCACGGCTGCTGGTGCTCATGCCGGCCGCGTCGCCCCGCAAAGCCTGGCGCCCGCACCGGCCACGCGGACGGCCCGACACTCCGGCCCCCGCCTACCCCGCTGATGCAACCTGAGCCGAGTGCCGCTGCAAACGGTTCGTCTGCGCGACCGAACCGGAAAGCTCAAGCGGCCCTCCTCCTACCCCGCCAGCGCCGGCTGCGGATCGGTGCTGCACGCGAGCGTTGATGTGCCGTCCCGCCGCGGGATGACGGTGATGCGTTCGGCGATGCGCTGCTTCATGTCGGCCACGTGGCTGACGACGCCCACGCAACGGCCGCCCTCGCGCAGGGCGCTCAGCTGATCCATCACCATGTCGAGCGCATCGGGGTCGAGCGAGCCGAAGCCCTCGTCCACGAACAGGGTGTTGAGTTCGATGCCGCCGGCCTCGGAGGTCACCGCGTCCGCAAGACCGAGCGCCATCGCCAACGCCGCCTGGAACGTCTCACCGCCGGACAGCGTCTTCGGGTCGCGGGCCGCATCTCCGGACGCGTGATCGACGACGTCGAGGCCGAGCCCCAGCTTGTGCGAGCGACCCTCACGGGCGTCCGTACGGCGCAGCGAGTACCGGCCACCCGTCATCGCCCCGAGCCGGACGTTGGCGAGGTCGACCACCTCCTCGAACCGCCGCAGCAGCACGAACGTCGGCAAGGTGACGTTGTCGAGGTTCTGCCCGGTGCCGTTGGCGACGTCGGCCATCCGCAGGTAGGGCTCTGCCTCCGCCCGCACGCTGTTCACCTCGTCCACGCAGGAGCGCAGTTCATCGGACGCCTCCGTTGCCAGCCGGACGCCGCGCGCCGCCGCCCCGCTCTCGCGAAGCGCAGTCTGGGCAGCGTCGTGAGCCAGTGCGGACGCCTCCGCCAGCGGACCCTCATCGGCCGCCTCGGCACTCGCCAGCGCCATGAGCTGCGGGTCGGCGAGCCGCTCGGCCACGCGCGCCTCCTGCGCCTGATGCTCGCTGACCAGCGCGGCCAGGCGTCGTCGCTCGGACTCTGCGAGCAGGGCCGCCCGTGCCTCGTCGTCCGCGGCGAAACCTCGCTCGGCCAGCACCACCGCCAGCTCGTCCGAGCGATGCCGCAGCTCAACCTCCGCCTGCTCGGCCTTGCGTAAGAGGACCGCCAAGCGCTGGGCACGCTCCGCACGACGAGCCAGGACGAGCGCTCGCTCTGCTACCGAGCCGTACCCGTCGAGCTCATCGGCGACGCGGAGGCGGTCCTGGTCGAGCCGCTCCGCCCGGACCGCCAGCCCACCCTTGTCCGAGGCCAACTGCTGTTCGTCGTCCCGGAGCCGTCGTTCACGGTCGTCGGCGCCGACGAGCAGCTCTTCGATCCTGACCCTGAGCTGGTCGGACGCCTCGACGGCCCGCTCAGCGGCCCGGATGCGGAGCGTCGCCGCGGACACGGCCTCCTCCGCCTCCCGCAGGGTCAGGTCACCGACCACGTCCTGCTGATCGGCCATGGCCGTCGCCAGCGCGTCCGAGCGCGCGACCGCGGCTGCCAGATGCTGGCCCGCTTCTCGCGAGTCCGCGTCCAGTTGCTCGACCCGAGCCCTCGACACCGCGCCCTTCGGAAGCCGCGCGGGAGCCGGATGGTCCAGCGAACCGCACACGGGACAAGCCGAGCCGTCCTCGAGTTCGGTCGCCAGCGTGCCCGCCAGCCCCGCGAGCCAGGCCGTCCGGGCCTGGTCGTACGCCGTCTGCGCCGCCTCGGACGCCTCGCGCGCCTCGCCCTCGACGCCGCGCGCCTCCACGTACTCCGCCGCCACCCGCTCCAGCCGACGCACCTCGTCCAGCCGGCCCTGCGCCTCGACTCCCAGAGCCACGCACTGCCCGAGCGTGGCGGCGATGGCCCGCACGGCGTCCAGTTCCGGCATCAGTTGGGACGCCTGCGCGCGGTCCGCGGCGACGCGCTTCTGCTCGACCACGATGGCGGAGCGGCGCTCGGCGAGCCGCTCCAGATCCAACTTGAGGGACGCCGCCCGCCCGGGCAGCGCCGCTTCGGTTTCGACGACGGTCGTCAGCGCCGAGCGCCGTTCGCGGGCGCTCAGGCTCGCGGCCTCGAGTTCCTCCGGGCCGACGGACTCACCCAACAAGTCGGCGTCCGGGCTGTCGGCCACCTGGGCCCGACCCCGCGCCGCCTCGGCGTTCGCCCCCTCGCACGCGGCCTTGGCCTTCGTCACTGCGTCCAGGGGACGCCGCACGTGCTCGGCCCGCTCGGCCGCCTCCACGCGCTCGGCCGCCTCGGCGACCTCGGACGCCGCCGCCGCGAGCCGCGCTGAGCGCTCGTCCAGCCGGACCCGCTCCGCGATCAGCCCGTTCCGTTCCACCGCAGCGCGCAGGACCCCGTCCGCCGCCGACCACGCCGCCTCGGCCTCGCCCGCCACGACCGCGGCGCGAGCTGCCGTCGCTGTCACCGCGGCCACCTGCGCCTCAGCGAGCGCCAGCACTGTGGCCGAGTCCCCGGACGTCACCGCCGCCGCGAACTCCTCCGCCGCCGGGTCATCCGCCGACCACGCGACGCGTCCAAAGCTGGCCGCGGCCTGACCCAGCGCGAGCTGCGCGGCGGCGTCCCGGGATCGATACCCCGAGGCGAGCCCCGCCAACTGGCGCGCGACGCGCTCGTAGAACTCGGTGCCGAAGATGTCCTGGAGGACGCCGCGGCGATCCTCCGGCTTGGCGCGCAGGAAGGTCGCGAAGTGCCCCTGCGGCAGCACGACCGTCTGCGTGAACTGCTCCTTGGTCAGGCCGATCGCCCGCTGGAGCTCCTCGGTGGCGTCCTGCAGCGACGTCGACAACAACGTGCCCTCGTCGCCCGGATGAGCCAGCTTCCACAGCTTGATGGACGCCTTGCCGATCGTCGTGCCGTTGCCGCGTGACTTGCGCCGCTCGTACTGCGGCACCCGCCGGACGCGCAGCAGCCCGCGCGAGGTCTCGAGGATGGCGTCCACGTACGGCTCGCACCCCGGACGCAGCTGCGTCGACACCAGCCGCCCCTTGGACGAGTCGACCCCGGCCACATCGCCGTACAGCGCGAACACGATCGCGTCGATGATCGTCGTCTTGCCCGACCCGGTCGGACCCTCCAGCAGGAACAACCCGCCCTCGCCCAGCGCCTGCAGGTCGATCGTGTGGCGGCCGGTGAACGGCCCGATGCCCTCGAACTCCAACGTCAGCAGTTGCATCTCAGCCCACCGCCTCCGCAGCCCGGACGCCCTCGTACGCCTCGCGCAGCACCAGCCGTTCGCGCGCGTCGGGCGCCTTGCGCCGGACGACTGCCACGAACTCCTCCAGCACCCCGAGCGGGTCGGACGCCTCGCGCGCCATGCCCGGCAGGTGCGGACGCTCGGCCGCTTCCCCCACGAAGTGGATCTCCAATGCGTGCGGGAAGGCCCGCTTCACGGTGTTGGCCAGATCGGCCGGACGATGGCGCCCCGTCACGAGCACGCGCACCCAGTGCTCGCGCTTGTCGTCGTGCCGTCCGCTCATCACCTCGTCGAGGCTGCCACGCACCTCCGACAGTTTTCGCGGGACCGGCGCGTCCACTAGCTCATGCCGGACGCCTCCCGCCCCGAACTCGACGAGCACGCTCGACTTGGTGTGATGGCGCTCCGAAAACGACATCGCCACCGGCGATCCCGAGTAACGCATCAGCGGGCCCGACCCGCTGGCAGGCTGGCCCCCTTCGACAAGCTCAGGGACCGGCGCTTCGACGGCGTCGGCACCCTGTCCGCGGACCCGCCCCACCCGCTGGGGACCGTGCAGGTGCCCAAGCGCCACGTAGTCGAGCCCCGACCCGTCGAACACGGCCGCGGGCACGGCGTCCACACCGCCGACCCGGATGTCGCGCTCGGAGTCGCTCGCCAGCCCCCCGCCCACGAAGGCGTGGGCCATCAGCACCGCGGGCGTCGGCTCCGAGGCCCGCCGTCCCGCCAGGTCGGCCGACACTCTCTTCACCACCGTCGCCATCGCGGACGCGTGCGATCGATGCAACGGCTCGTCCGACCAGGGCGCCAGCGTGACGCGCGCCGCGTCCGGGTCGAGATACGGCACCGCGTAGACCAGCAGCCCAGGCCCGCCCTGGGCGTCCGGAATGACGATCGGGGACGCCGCGTCCAGCGGACGCGGCCGGACGGCCAGCCGCTCGCGGAACAAGTCGGACCCGAAGCCCAGTCGGATCGCGGAGTCGTGATTGCCGGGCGTGATGACCACACGCGTCAGCTCGCACAGCCGGACCAGCGCGGACTCCAGCAGCGCCACCGCCTCCAGCGACGGGAACGCGCGGTCGTGCACGTCGCCGGCGACCAGAACGGCGTCCACCTTTTCGGACCGCACCGTCTCGACCAGATGGTCGAAGAACGCCGCGTGGGCAGACCCCAGGTCGACGCCGTGCAGCGTGCGCCCGAGGTGCCAGTCGGCGGTGTGCAGAATCCGCATGCTCGAACCCTACGAACCCCCACTGACAAAACCCGCGAGGCGGGGCCGGACGCCGATCCGCCCGGTCCGATCTGGGGACGCCGACGGCCCGATCGCCCTCTCGCCGGAGTCAACCCGTGCCATCCCCGCCAACGACCCCCACCACCCAGGCACCCCAGCCCGCCCAACCCGGATCTCGTCCCTCTCAAGGACGAATCCGCCGCGACTACAACGTCCAGCGCCCTTGAGAGTGACGAAAACCGTGTTGGTCCACGGCCGCGACCCGAGACGGAGCCCGCTGACGGCGTCCCGACCCTAAGGTCACCCCCATGGGCCGCACTGCGACCGGGGAACACCCGGACGCGCGCCGTTGTTGGTGCCAGGCGTGAGCCTGATCAGACCCGCCGACTTCGTGACCCACACGCCGACGCACCCGGGAGGATCCATGCGCATCGTCAGCGATGACCAGATCTGGGACCGCATCCGGTCCGAGGCGCTGGCGGACGCCGCCGCGGAGCCGGCGCTGGCCGGCTTCCTCAACACGGTCGTCCTCGGGCACAACTCGCTCGAATCCGCCCTGTCGTACCTGCTCGCCGCCAAACTCGAGAGCCCCGTCCTCAACGCGCTCACCCTGCGCGACCTGATCGAGCCTGTGTTCTGCTGCGACGGACCGGTCAAGGACGCCATCCGCGCCGACCTGCAGGCCGTGATGCAGCGCGACCCGGCCTGCCGCGGCTACTCGACGCCGCTGCTGTACTTCAAGGGCTTCCACTCGATTCAGGCCTACCGGGTCGCCCACCACTACTGGATGGCCCGCCGCGAGCCCCTCGCCCTGTTCCTCCAGTCGCGGATCTCCGAGGTCTTCGCCGTCGACATCCACCCGGGCGCGCGCCTCGGCAAGGGCCTGCTCTTCGACCACGCGACCTCGGTCGTCATCGGCGAGACGGCCGTCATCGAGGACGACTTCTCGATGCTCCACGAGGTCACCCTCGGCGGCACCGGCAAGATCGGCGGCGACCGGCATCCCAAGATCGGTCGCGGCGTCATGATCGGCGCCGGAGCCAAGGTCCTGGGCAATATCAAGGTCGGCGAGGGCGCCAAGATCGGCGCCGGATCAGTCGTCCTGCGCGACGTTCCGCCGCACACGACCGTCGCCGGCGTGCCGGCCAAGCCGGTGTCGATGCCGGCGGTTTCCTTCCCCGCCCTCGAGATGGATCAGACCTTCGACGGCACCCCGATCCGCAAGAAGAAGAAGCATCACGGCGAGCCCGAGGTCGGCGCCGGCGACGATCACATGATTGCCTGACGCCTAGCCGTCTGGCCGGTTTCACCACCCTCGGACGCCGCAGGCTCGGCTCCCTGTCACGGCGTCGTCCGCCTCGTCCGGTCTCCCGGCGGAGCCGCACGTCGCAGTCGACCGCCCGTCGGCGGGCAGCAGGCAAGAGCGCCGAGCGGCGCGGCTCCGACGCGTCCGTGACTCGTAGACTCGCCTCCATGACCGCGGACGCCTCCGGCACCTGGACGCCGCTCGTCGCGTCCGCCGAGGTCACCAAACAGCCCCAGCGGATCGTCTTGGCCGGCGTGGCGCTGGTCGTCTGGCGGGCCGCGCGCGGGCGTCCGGCGGTGTTCATCGACCGTTGTCCACACAAGGACTTTCCGCTGTCGTCCGGACGCCGCACCTTCTTCGGACGCCTCGTCTGCGACGCCCACGGCTGGGAGTTCGTGGCCGACGGCACGTGCGTCCGGGCGCCGGGACGCCCATGGTCCGAGGTGGCCGGACGGCACGCCTCCGTGGTGGAGTGCCGCGAGGCGGGCGGTCAACTGTGGGTCAGGACCACTCCCGAGGGGACGCCGCTCGTCGGCTGAGGCGTCCGATTGATCGCCGCCAGGCGCGGGTCAGCCGACCGCCACCAGCGGCAACCCGAGGACCAGCATCAGCAGCAACAGCGCCACGACAAGCACGTTCGCCGCGACGCGGCGCCACCCCCGGGACCGGGAGAGGCGTCCGGCGATCAGACCCCACTGCTCGATCTGACCCTCGGGGGTGGCGGGATGGTGTGCTGTGATCGGCAGGCCGGCGAGGACCACGGCGTGCGCCTGGCGCGAGTAGTCGTCTGGATCGATGGGGCGTTCGTCCATGAGCCGAGGATAGGAGTCCGACGGAGGGGTGTCACGAGCCCGGAGGCGACCGAGAGTCTCGAAGCCGAGCACTGAGAGTGACTAAATCCGGGTTGCGTCACGCAGACCCGCGAACGCGCCTCTGAGACCCTCGCCAGAAGGCCTGTCAGCCCTGCAGACTGGCGACACGACGTCACCCCCGCAACGAACGGCGTCCAAGCGGCGTAGTCAGGGTGTGACCTGCACAGAGGTGGTCCGCGGCATGACCGAGGAAGGCTACGAGTCGTTCGACGACTACGTCCGCCGGCGCTCGGTCGCGCTGCAACGGTTCGCCTACCTCGTCACGCACCACCGCGAGGACGCGCTCGACTGCGTCCAGGACGCCCTCGTCGGTCTCCTCCCCAAGTGGGACGCGGTCGTCCGGTCCGGGCACGTGGACGCCTACGTGAACCGCTCGATCGTGAACGCGTCGGTCAGCCGCTGGCGCAAGACCGGACGCGTCACGCCGGTCGCGGATCCGGTCGCCGACTGGGGACGCGAGCGCACCCCCGACCCGACCCACGAGGTCGACGATGCCGACCAGGCCTGGCGCCTGTGTCGGGACCTGCCGCCGTTGCAGCGCGCGGCGGTCGTGCTGCGCTTCTATCACGACCTCCCGTTCGCCGAGATCGCGCTCGCGCTCGGCACGACCGAGGCGACCGCCCGCTCGCACGTGTTTCGAGCGCTGGCTGCGCTGCGCAAGTCCCTGGGAGGTGAGCGATGAGCGACCCCTTCCGTCCGGACGCCGTCGGCCCCGATCCCCAGGGGTCCGGTGGGGACGCCGCGGGCGAGCTGGCTGACTTCGGCCTGGAGGCGGACGCCTTCCGAACCGCCCTCGCCGGGCACGCCACGGACGTCGGCTTCCGCGAACTCGACCCGTCGGCGCTGCGGATGCTGGCCGAGGTGCGCGCCAAGCAGCGCGGCACGGCTGCGGCTGACGATCTGTCGTTGCTGACCGTCGCGCCCGTTAGCAACGCCTTCGTGGAGGGCATCTCGGACGCGCCTCTTGGGTCCATCGCGGCGCCGGCCGTGGTCGCGCCGGTCGAGCCGTCCGACGTGCTCGCGGGAGAGGGCCGCGCCGCGGTCACTCCGCTGCGGGGCCGGCGGCGTCCGGTGTTGGCCTGGCTCGCGGCGGCGGCAGCGGTCCTCGTCGCGGTGCCGCTGGGGGCCGTGGTGATCCTTCCGATGTTCAGGGCCGGCTCCGCGATGCCGGTGTCGTCGATGGCCGCCGCGGGGGGTGGTGAGCCGGCGTCCGCTCGGCAGAGCGCGGCCGGGGCTGCTGCTGGTGCGACGCCGGCGGCGAACGAGACGGACAGCACCGACCAGAACCAGAGCTCGCCCGCGTCGACGACGGCGGCGGCATCCGCCACGCGGACCGTGAAGCTCGGCGGAGTCTCGGTCGATGTGCCTGCCACCTGGACGACCGGGACGGCCCTCGGGTCCGACTGGTGCGCCTACTCGACCTGGCCCAAGGAACCGTTCGTCGGAGCCGAGTCCATGGCCCGACCGACTGCCAGCGTGAAGTGCTCGGGCAGCATTCCAGGCGACCGTCAGGTCGAGCACCTGGAATGGGCGCCGGCGACGGGTCTCAAGGCCGGCTCGGTCACGCGCAACGGCTGGGTCTACACCACCCGGATCGTCGCCAAGGTTGCGTTGACGTACGTGCACCGTCCCGGGGTGGACGCCGGACGCATCCTCGACACCGCCAAGCACCACTGAATGCTGGCTCCCATGCGCTGAGGCAGGGGTCACCCACCCCCCGGGTAAATCTTCCCGTTATCGACGCCACTTGGGCGGAATAGCATGAGGCATCCCCCCTATGAACAGGAGCACATCATGAAGGAGCATTTCGGGCGAGCCCATCTCGCAGGTCTGATCGCGGCGCCACTCATTATCGGCGCCACCGTCTTGATGGGAGCGATTCCGGTCCAAGCCGAAACCATCACGGCGGTTGCGGGCCCGAAACCGATCGAATCATCGGCTGAGGGTCAAAGAGAGCTGGCAAGCCTCATCAAGAAGGCCAAGGGGTCTTCCATAGCACCCGACAAAGATGCGACTAAGGCGACTTCCAGCAAGGGATCGACAGTTCAGTCGACCGTGCTATCGGGCTCATTCCCCACTCGACGGGGCACCTTCTTGGTAGAAATGCCGACGACCAACAACGCCACCTATTGGTATCAGCCCTACACTGGACACGCGGCTATGGTGTACTCGCAGTACTCCATCGTCGAATCACTTCGTGAAGGTGTTCGTTGGACACAAGCGCGGCTGTGGGCAGCACGCACATGGGATGTGTTTGGCGGAACGGTCATTGGAACCAGCGTCGCGCAAGATTCGGCAGCTGGAGACTATGCCGCACGCCAAGCGGGCGCATTCGCGAACTACAGCAGCGCTGGGATCGGGAAGCCATACAATTCCAACTTCTATGACGTTGATACCAGATCGAAGTTCTACTGCTCTCAGTTGGTTTGGGCCGCCTTCAAGGACACAGCCTCAATCAATCTCGACACGAGCGCATTCTTGTGGGCAATCCATCCCTACGAACTGATAGGCGGCGCCAACCCGAAGATTCGGACCATCTACCATGCCTACTAAGGGTTACCAGCAGGCGCACTGCGCCAAACTCGGTGTGCATGCGGCCCTCCTGATTTTGCTGATGGGCACCCTAAGCGCCTGCACAGCTCCAACCTCAACCGATGCAGTGTCCGCCTGCCAAAACGAGGCTTTCGCGACGTTTTGGACCCTTCCTTCGTCAGTCTCGGGAGGCACACGCATCATCACGGGTGCGAACGAGTCGAGCATTCCGGGGGGCGACGTTTGGCTAGGTTATGACGGCGAGCGCGACCTGACATCCTCCACGACGTGGATCCTCGCGGCGGGCATGAATGCTTCGGGGTCAACGTTAGTGGCGATGGACCGACGGACATGCAGGATCCGCACGAGCACCACACAGCCCCGCTGGTTTCAGGCACTCACAAGTGACGGTGACCGGGTGGTGGCGACGACAACACAGGGCAGCAAAGCGTCCATCGTTCGGATGAGTGCCGGAGGTGTCGTTGATGGTGAGGAACCGCTGGGAGAAGCGCTGACCAGTCAGATCATCGTGGCGGGCGATTCCTATATCGTGCTGGCAGCAACCCTCGACGAGGCTCCGCGACCGAAGGTCTATATGGTCTCCCGCAGCAACCTCAAGCTGGAGCGGGTTATCGATCTAGGGCGCACAAACCTGATGGTGTTTAGTGGGGTTGTTGATGGATCTACGCTTTATTACCCCGTGACTGCGGACGAAAACGGGGAGAAGGACTTATTGGGGCTCGTGGACTTGCGCACGGGCGAACAATCGGAGATCGACTTGGGCAGCCGGTCACCCTTCCTCCTGCGGCGGGTCGGTGAGTATCTCTTCGTCGGGCACACGTCCATGACACCCGCCTTCGCCCCTCTGGACAGTTATCGACATATCTCCCGTGTCAACGTGAAGACCCGTGAAGTGGTTGGTCTGGATCTCGATCACGGGATCGTTCAGCTTGAACAGCTGAATCATTCCCTAGCTGTGGTCCTGATGGACTCCTCCGGCCGGCCCGCGGAATTGCGCGAATACGATCCTGAGAGCCTCGCCCTGAAACGCCACATCCTGCTACCGGCTGCGAAGCCAGGGGAGATGTTCGGAGGGATCCTTCCATTGCGGTGAGACCGACGTGAAGTGAGGGGCGTCATGTGCCCAGCAGCCTCGACACGCACGCGCTTGGCAAAGGAGTTGGGTGATGCGGGTGCTCTGGATCGATCCCGGCCTCATCCGCTGCGGTGTTGGCGTGGTCGAGGGCGACCCCGGTCGGACGCTGACGCTGCTGCTCGCCGACGTCATGGATTCATACCCCCCGGGGTATCTTAGATATGCTGTGGACCATGAAGACAGTGATCGTGGGAGGCGTCGCGGGCGGCATGTCGGCAGCGACGAGGTTGCGTCGGCTGGACGAGTCCGCCGAGATCGTGGTGTTCGAGCGCTCGGGTTACGTGTCGTTCGCGAACTGCGGGCTGCCGTACTACATCGGCGGCGTCATCGAGGAGCGGGACGCCCTGCTGCTGCAGACACCCGCGTCCCTCGGCGCTCGCTTCGGCCTGGACGTCCGCGTCGGGCATGAGGTGCTCTCGATCGACCGGGCGGCCAAGACGGTGCGCGTGCGCGAGCTGGCGTCCGGCACCGAATCCGACGAGGCCTACGACAACCTCATCCTGTCGCCGGGGGCGTCCCCCTTCGTCCCGGACCTGCCCGGCATCAGCCGCGCCCTCACCCTGCGCAACATCGAGGACACCGACGCCATGTCCGACGCCCTGGCCGCGGCTGAGGCGTCCGGAGGCCCCACGTCGGCCGTCGTGCTGGGCGCCGGCTTCATCGGACTCGAGGTCGCCGAGAACCTCGTCCACCGCGGCTGGGACGTCACCGTCGTCGAGCTCGCCGACCAGGTGCTCGCGCCGCTCGACCCCGAGATGTCGGCGCTGGTCCAGGCGCGCCTGGAGGCCAACGGCGTCCGGGTGCTGCTCGGGCAGTCTGCGACCGCGCTCGGGGCGTCCGATCTGACCCTGACCTCCGGCGAGACGCTGCCCGCGACGATCGTCGTCGCGGCCATCGGCGTCCGGCCCGAATCGCAGCTCGCCAAGGACGCCGGACTCGCCGTCTCCGACCGCGGCGGCATCATCGTGGACGCCTCGCAGCGCACGTCGGATCCGTCGGTCTTCGCCGTCGGGGACGCCGTCGTGAAGGTGGACGCCGTCGACGACGCCCCCACCGCCAACTGGCTCGCCAACCCTGCCAACCGCCAGGGTCGCCTCGTCGCCGACGTCATCGCCGGACGCGCCCAAGCCTTCCCGCCCGTGCTCAACACGGCGATCGTCGGGGTGTTCGGCCTGCAGGCCGCCGCGACGGGCTGGAGTGAGAAGCGGGCCCGTGCGGCGGGGCGGGCCATCCGGGTTATTCACACCCATCCGGCCGACCACGCCGGCTACTACCCGGGCGCGAAGGGCATGTCGCTGAAGCTGGTGGTGGACGCCGCCACCGACGCCATCCTGGGCGCGCAGGGCGTCGGCGAATCCGGCGTTGACAAGCGCATCGACGTGATCGCGACCGCGATGCGGGGCGACCTGACGGCGTCCGATCTGGTCGATCTCGAACTCAGCTATGCGCCGCAGTTCGGCTCTGCCAAGGACCCGGTGAACATGCTCGGCATGATCGCCGAGAACCTCCGCGACGGGCTCACCGAGACGATCCAGTGGCACGAGCTCGAGGCGGAGGTGGCCCGCGGCGTCCAGCTGATCGATGTCCGGACGCCGGGCGAGTTCGCGCGCGGGGCGATCCCCGGCGCGATCAACATCCCCGTCGACGACCTGCGCGGACGCCTCGACGAGGTGGACGCCGACAGCATCGTCCATTGCCAGGTGGGACTGCGCGGCTACATCGCGGCGCGGCTGCTGGCCGGACACGGCAAGCGCGCCCGCAACCTGGACGGCGGCTATCGCACCTGGGCACGGGCCTGAGCGGGCGCTAGAACGATGGAGGTGGATTTGCCACCGATGTCGGGAGCGAATCCACCTCGATCTTGGTCGGGTGAGATACCCCCTGGGCTATGCAGGTCGGGGCGAGCTTTGAGACGATGCGGCAGGCGAAAGGACGACAATGGAGAACACGGATCCCGCCGAGGTCAAGGCGGTCTTGAACCGGCTGCGGCGCGCGCAGGGGCAGTTGGCAGCCGTGATCTCCATGATCGAGGACGGCCGCGACTGCCGCGACATCGTCACCCAGCTGTCGGCCGTGTCGAAGGCGATCGACCGTGCGGCGTTCAAGGTCGTCGCGGTGAACCTCAAGGCGTGCGTCACGGGCGAGAACGGCGACGGACCCGACGAAGGTGAGCTCGAGAAGCTCTTCATGAGCCTGGTCTGAGCGTCAGGCCCGTCCGGACGCCCCCGGGGCGCCTCGCTCAGCAGGCCGGAATCGACGTAGGGACGGACGCCAGCGGGAAGACGGCGCCGCTGAAACCTGTGGGTTGCGAGGTCCAAGCGCAGACTGTGCTGTCCAGCGCGACCACCCCGTCGAGACGAACCTTCACGGGCAGAACGACCTCGTTCCCCGACGCGACATCGCGGAGCCGCCATTGACGGTCGATGACGCCGATGGCGAGTTCACCGAAGGACGAGGCCAACACCACCCGTTCCATGAGTTTCCGTACGTCCCCGGACTCCGGGTCGTACGTCCAGGCGATGGGGGTGGAGCTATTCCTCCCTGTGTAGAAGGTGATTCGCTGTCCATCGAGGACGCCTCCGATGCGTTGCCGCACATCGCGTACAGCTGCCCGACCAGGACGCCGAAGCGGTCCGCGTAGTAGCGGTCGAAGGCTTCGGCGTCCATGGGCTCCCCTGGGTGTGGGCTCGTCACCCGTACAGACGCGTCACGAGCCCCGAAGGCAACAGCCGATCACACTGCCTCGTAGCGGCGCAGCAGATCCCCGACGACCGTCTTGTCGAGCTTCTTCTGCAGCAGCTTCGGGATCGGCAGCTTCGCCCCGTCGCGCGATCGGACGGTCGCCTTGATGAGCGTCCGGACGTCGTAGGCCGACCCGAACACCTCCGGGACGCCGCGCTCGACGTCGAGGAGGCGGTAGACCGCCTCCATCGCGGTGCGCACCGAGTACTCGGTCGTGAAGATGCAGTCGCGGGACGTCTCGGCGAACTGGCCGAGGAACGCGAAGTTCACGACCCCCGCCGGCACCACGTCCGGGCGGTCGCCGGCGCGACGCGGCTCAAAGAACGACGTTACGAACGGCATCATGCACGGCAGGCACACGACCGAGGACGCCGCCAGTTCGTCGATCTGCTCGACCGGGACCCCGAGGTGGAACAGCCACTCGCGGGCGATTTCCTCGCCAGTGCAGTCCCGCATCGGCTTGCGAACGTAGTCACCGGGGGCGTCCATGAACAGCCCGTAGATCCAGACGACCGCCGAGGTCGCTGGCTGGGACGCAAAGTGCGGCTGCCGGTTGATCGTCCAGCTCATCAGCCACGACGAGTCCTGGACGGTGACGATGCCGCCGGTGACGACGCGCCCGGAGAGGGGATCGCGCTGGCAGACCTTCTCGATGTAGGGCAGCACCCGGTCGTCCAGGGTCGTGAGGGACGCCGACTCCCAGGTGGTCTCCTCGACGTGCCCGCAGAACTTCTCGGGGCGTCCGAAGTTCGGGTCCTGCTTCGCGATCTTGCGCCAGAGATCCCAGCTGCCGCCCTCGCGGATCACGGGGTCGAAGGCGGGTGCGGTGTGGTGGTCGCCCCAGGTCGAGTTCTCGACGAGGGAGCCGTTGGTGACGAAGACCAAGTCATCGTCGCCGAGGTCGAGGCCGCCGGGCGTCCCGTTCTGGACCCAGTCCAGGCGGCGGGCCACCTTGCGTCCGCCGGCGATCTCGAACCGGACGTCCGTCACGGCCGTGTTGTAGACGAACCGGACGCCCGCGCGGTCCAGGTAGGCCACCAGCGGCAGCGTCAGCGACTCGTACTGGTTGTACTTGGTGAACTTCAGCGCCGAGAAGTCGGGCAGGCCGCCGATGTGGTGGACGAAGCGCTGCAAGTAGAGCTTCATCTCCAGTGCGCTGTGCCACTCCTCGAAGGCGAACATGGTGCGCCAGTACATCCAGAAGGTGGAGTCGAGGAAGTCGCGTCCGAGGACGTCCGTGATCCGCTTGTCGTAGAGGTCCTCGTCGCGGGACAGGAACAACTTGACCAGGTCCTTCTGGGCCTTCTTGGTGAGCCGGAACTTGCCGTCGGCGTGGCCGTCCTGCCCCTGGTGCTCGGTGGACCGCATCAGCGAATAGTTGGGGTCGTCCTTGTTCAGCCAGTAGAACTCGTCGAGCACGCTGGCGTCCGCGGTCTCGAGCGAGGGGACCGAGCGGTAGAGGTCCCACAGGCACTCGAAGTGGTCCTCCATCTCGCGTCCGCCGCGGACCTTGAAGCCCTTCGCCGGATCGTTGATGCCGTCGAGCGCGCCGCCGGCCAGGTCGGACGCCTCGAGGATCGTGATCTTGTCGCCGGGAACCTGTCCGTCGCGGACGAGGAACGCCGCCGCGGCCAGCCCGGCCAGGCCGGCCCCGACGATCGTGGCGGTCACCTGGTCGGCGCGTGCTGGCTTCCGCGGACGCGCGAACGCCTCGTAGTTGCCGCTGCTGTAGTACATCTGACTTCCCCTCTCGGGTAGATTCGCGCGGCCGGGCGGTCGCGTAGCTCGTGGGTGGGCTGGGTGCGGCTGGTCTTGCCGCGCAGATCGGGCGCTTGCCGGGCCGATCAGTCAAGATCTGCTGGACCCGTCAGGGCAGGACGGCGTGCAAGAAGGTGCACAAGACGGTCTCGATGCTCGCGCGGTCGAGGGTTCCCGGGGCTGCGGCGTGCTCGAGGGCGAGCGCGTTGACGAGGTTGAGCAGCACGACGACGGCGAGCCGCAGCCGCTCGTGGGGCAGCTTCGCGAGGTAGGGGTGCGTCTCGAACAGGGCGACGAGATCGTCCACGCGCGCGCGGGACAGTTCGGCGTACACCTGGCCCACACCCGGGTCGCGCAGCGCGACCGCCCGGAACTCGTCGAGCAGCAGTTGCCAGCGCAGCGGTCCGTCGAGGGTCACCGTGCTGACCGCCAGCGCCAGTGGGCCGATCAAGGCGGCGCGGTCGCCGGCGGCCTCCAGGGTAGGGCGGACGGCGTCCAGCAAGCTGGTGCTCGTGGCGAGCAGCGTCTCGCGGCAGGCGGCACCGAACAGCTCGGGCTTGCCGCCGAAGTTCGAGTAGACCGCCCCCTTCGTGTACCCAGCGGACGCCGCGACCGCGTCGAGCGACGTTCCCCCGTAGCCGTTGACCTCGAACGAGGCGATCGCCGAGCGCATGATGTCGGCCCGGACGTCCGCCCTCTTCGGACGCCCTTGCGCGGAGGTTCTGCGCTCGATCAAATCAGGCATGGGGACACCTCTTTGCTACGACGGGGTCCTGTGGTGGGCCCCGCAACTCAATACCATCGGTATTCAATACTGATAGTATCCACATCTGACGCGAACGCAACCCAAGCCAGGAGAACCGATGAGCAAGACCCCGCATCGCCCCGCGGACGACGAGCCCGGAGTGCACGAGGTCCCTCCGACAAGCTCAGGGAGCGGGATCGCGGCCTCAGGGAGCGGCCTGGCGGCGTTGGCCGAACCTGTCGATGCCATGGCGCTGCCCTCGGACAGCCCGGGTGCGCTGGTTATCGAAGCCAAGGCGATGCCCTCGGACAGCCCGGGAAGTGACGGCGTCCCAGACCCGCGCCACGAGGCGTCCGAACCGGCGATCGTGTCGGACGCGGCGCCTCGACACTCGGCGCGCGACCGGACGCCCGAGGGGCTCTCGCTGGTCGCGCGGGGCCTGGAGGTGCGCACCCCACAAGGACGCGTGTTCGGCCCGGTCGACTGGCAGGTCCCGGCGGGCGCCCATGGCGCGGTGCTGGGCGTCCAGGGCAGCGGACGCTCGGCGTTCCTGCTGGCCCTCGCCGGACGCCTGCGTGGCCTGACGGGCCACCTCATGGTTGGTGACCTCGACGGCGTCACGCACCCCCGCTTGTTGCGGCACCGCACCGCGGTCGCCCGGATCACCGACCTGGTCGAGCTGGAGCCGCACCTCACGGTCGCCGACTCGATCGACGAACATGCCTTGTCGGAGGGCATTCGGCAGCGGCAGGGGCGCGCCGTCTTCGCCGACCTCGAGGACGCCACCGGACGCCGTTTCGACCGCAGGCGGCGCGTCCACGACCTGACGGCGCTCGAACGGACGCTGTTCGTCGCCCTGCTGTCGTGTCAGCGGCCCGCCCACCACATCGTCCTCGACGACGTCGACGATGCGCTCACCCACGCCCAGCTGGACGAGGTGTACGGCACCCTGCAGATCCTGGGCGAACTCGGCCACTACTTCGTCGTCAGCGCGCTGGAATCCTCCGCCGTCCCGCCGGGGGCGGCGGTCGTGCACCTCGCACCCCCCGAAACCACCGAATCGCTGCAGCTGTCGTTCGGTCACCTGCACCCGCGCCTGGTCGCGAAGGGGTCGTGATGCTCTCCCGCTTCGAACTGCGCCGATTCAACGGCTTCCTGCCGGTCGCGGCGCTGCTGTTCGCGCTGCTGGTGCCGGTGATTTACGGCGCCGTCTACCTGTCGGCCAACTGGGACCCGTACGGCAACCTCAAGAACCTGCCGGTGGCGATCGTCAACGACGACCAGCCCGTCACGTACGCTGGCGAGACCATCGCCGCCGGCCGCGACATCACCACCCAGCTGGTCGACCAGCGCACGTTCGACTGGCGCACGACCACCAAGGCGGACGCCGACGACGGCCTGTCCACCGGCCGCTATTACCTCGTGATGGAAATTCCCTCGACCTTCTCCTCCGACCTGACGTCGGCGGCGTCCAGCGCGCCCCATCGCGCCCAGCTCACGCTGCGCCGCAACGACGCCAACGGGTTCGTGATCGGGTCGGTGACGGCGTCCGCCCAGTCGAAGGTCGAGAACGCCGTCGACAAGGCCGCGGTCGACGCCTACTTCAAGGCGGTCTTCGCCAACCTCGGCAAGATGCGCGAGGGCATCGCGCAGGCGGCGTCCGGCTCGCAGCAACTGACCGACGGGCTCACCAAGGCCAAGGACGGCTCGACGCAGCTGGCGTCCGGCCTGACCACCGCGGACGCCGGCGCCGGCAAGCTGGCCGACGGGGCGTCCCAGCTGAACGCCAACATGCCCGCGCTGGTGAGCGGGGCGTCCGAGCTGTCGGGCGGGCTGGGCAAGCTCGACAGCGGATCTTCGACGCTGGCGTCCGGGGCGAGTCAGGTCGCCGGCGGCACCCAGCAGCTCTACGACACCGTCGTGCCCGCGCTCAACCAGGTGATCGCCGTGCAGGGGCAGGTGGCATCCGACGTGGGGAAGGTGAACACGGCCGTCCAGACGCTGAACGGCACGGTCAACGGCGCGTCCGGACGCCTCTCCACCGACCTGGGCGCCGCCTCGTCCGCGCTCGACCAGGCCGCGGCGGCGAACCCGACGTTCGCGTCCTCGCAGGCGTACGCGGACGCCAAGGCGGCGCTGCAGCGCGCGTCCGGACGGGCGGCCACGATCGAGCAGACCTCCTCGACCATCGCCTCGGACGCCGCGACCGCCAACGCGAAGGTGCAGTCGTTCGTCGCGCAGAACACGGCGGTGGACGCCAAGTCGAAGCTCACTACCCTGAACGACGGCGCGCATCAGGTGGCGTCCGGTGCGGCCGCCCTGCACACCGGCATCGCGTCCGCGGACGCCGGGGCGGCCAAGCTGTCGTCCGGGGTCGGCCGGGTCTCGGACGCCGTCGCGCAACTGTCGTCCGGGGCCGGCTCGCTCAAGGGTGGGCTCGACAAGCTGAACGCTGGGGCGTCCTCGCTGGACTCGGGGCTCGGGCAGCTGCAGTCCGGCAGCAAGGAGCTAACCGACGGGCTCAACTCGGCGGTGCAGCAGATCCCGGCGCTGACGGACCAGGAGGCGACCGATGCCGCGCTCGTGCTGTCGTCGCCGGTCAACGTGACGATGGACGTCCAGAACCCGGCGACCTACTACGGACGCGGCCTCGCCCCACTGTTCTTCTCGATCGCGATGTGGGTGTTCGGCATCTCGGGCTTCCTCGTGATGCGTCCGATCTCGGGACGCCTCCTCGCCGGACGCCTCTACCCGTTGCGACTCGCGATTGCGGCCTGGGTGCCGGTCGGGTCGGTGGCCGTCGCGGGCGCGCTGTTGATGCTGGGGATCACCTGGGGCGCCCTCGGGCTCAACCCGGTGAACCCGGCCGCGACCGTGTTCCTGACCGTGTTGGCGGCGCTGGTGTTCTCGGGCATCGCCCACTGCCTGCGGATGGCGCTGGGCCTGCCCGGGTCGGCGGCGTTGCTGATCTGGCTGGTGCTGCAGCTGTCGTCCACGGGGGGCACCTATCCCGCCGCCGTCCTGCCGCCCTTCTTCGCCGCCCTGCATCCGTTCATGCCGATCAGCTACACGATCGACGCCTACCGGGTCGCGATCTCGGGCGGGCTCTGGCAGCACTACCTGGGCGATGTCGCGGTGCTGGTCGGCATCGGTGCCCTGGCGATGGCCCTGGACGTCTGGGCCGTCGGGAGGCGCCAACGGTTCCGGATGGCCGACCTGCATCCGCCACTCGAGACCTGACGTCGCCAGCCGACCGCGTGATTCGGCGCCTGCGGCGTCCGGACGGTAGAGTCGGACCTCGGTGTGTCCCCATCGGGGGGCACCCAGGCATTTACGCCCTCCTGCCACGGGAGAGACCCGTGGCCGCAAAGACCAGAGGAGGTGGAGTACGCGTATGCGCAAGTACGAGATCTGCGTCATCGTCCATCCGGACGTCGACGATCGTCAGGTCAATGGCCTGCTCGACAAGAACCTCGCCAGCTTCACGGCTGCCGGTGGAACCGTCGACAGCATCGAGGTGGCCGGGCGCCGCCGGCTCGCTTACGAGATCCAGAAGAAGCCGGAAGGCATCTACATCTTCTTGAAGCTCACGGCCGAGCCCGCAGCCGTCAAGGAACTCGATCGCCTCTTCACGCTCAACGAGCAGATCATGCGGACCAAGGTCTTCCGCGACGATTCGAAGAAGGCCCTCAAGGCCAAGCCGCGCAACCACGACGTCGTCGTGCCGCCGGAGAAGCCGAGCAAGCCGGCCCGTCAATACAAGGGCGACCGCTAAGTCTTGACGAACTGTCAGCCGCGGCTGACAGACTCGCAAGGGTTACACGTCCGATCTCAAACGGAGACCACCATGGCAGGCGAAACCACCATCACCCTGGTCGGCAACTTGACCGCCGATCCCGAGCTGCGCTTCACCCCTGCGGGGGCCGCGGTCGCGAACTTCACCGTCGCGTCCACGCCGCGCACGTTCGACCGTCAGACCAATGACTGGAAAGACGGCGAAGCGATGTTCATCTCGTGCTCCGTGTGGCGCCAGGCGGCCGAAAACGTCGCCGAGTCGCTCACCAAGGGCATGCGGGTCATCGTCCAGGGCCGACTGAAGAGCCGGTCGTACGAGACGCGGGAAGGCGAGCGCCGCACCGTGTTCGAGGTCGATGTCGATGAGGTCGGTCCCTCGTTGAGGTACGCGTCCGCGAAGGTCACCAAGACCGCCTCCGGCGGTGGCGGTGGCGGCTACTCGGGCGGGCAGCAGCAGTCCTCCGGCGGGTGGGGTGGCAACTCCGCGCCGCAAGGCGGCGGCTACGCCCCCCAGGGCCAGGACAATCGTTCGATGGGCAACGATCCCTGGGCTTCGGCTCAGAGCTCCGAGCCCCCGTTCTGATCGTCTCGGACGCCGTCGCGCGGCCTCGCTGACGGTCGCGTCCCTCACATCAACACACGTCATTCCGGCGCGAGCCGGGCTCTGAAGGGAGCACCACAATGGCCTCACAGCGCAAGCCTGTGAACAAGAAGAAGATCGCCCCGGCGAAGTCGATCCGTATCGGGTTCGTCGACTACAAGGACACCGCCATGCTGCGGAAGTTCATCTCCGAGCGTGGGAAGATCCGCGCCCGCCGCGTCACCGGCCTCTCCGTGCAGGAGCAGCGCATGGTCGCGACGGCCATCAAGAACGCGCGTGAGGTGGCCCTGCTGCCCTACGCGTCCGGCTCCCGCTGAGAAGGAAGGCACAACAGATGAAGCTCATTCTGACTGCGCCCGTCGCTCACCTCGGGGTGCCCGGCGAGGTCGTCGAGGTGCGTGACGGCTACGGCCGTAACTACCTGCTGCCCAAGGGCCACGCCATCGCGTGGACCCGGGGTGCCGAGAAGCAGATCGAAGGCATCAAGCGGGCGCGTGACGCCCGTGAGATCCGCGGTCTCGACCACGCCAAGCAGGTCCGCGAGCAGCTCGAGGCTCTCGAGGTCGTCCTGCCGGCGCGCGCCGGTGCGAACGGCAAGCTGTTCGGTGCCGTGACGTCGTCCGACCTGGTCGCCGCCATCCGCACCGCGAACGGCCCGGCCGTCGACAAGCGCTCGATCGTCGTCGAGAAGCCGATCCGGAACGTGGGCAACCACACCGTCGGCATCAAGCTCCACGACGCCGTGACCGCTCACATCAAGGTGAACGTCACCGCCGCCTGAGGCACAAGCTACGAAGGCCGGTCCCGGTGGGGGCCGGCCTTCGTGCGTTTGTTTGGTGCTATCAGGCCGAGCGAGTGCGTCCGCCGGGACGAATCCGACGCGCCTGACGCTGGGGGCGTCCAGAACCGGCGACTCACCCCAAGCCCGTCGGAAACGTCCCGGACGCCGCGGCGTCCGTTTGCCCATGCGCCGCAAGGTGCCCTCAAGGCGAGGGCCGCCCCGCCGAAGCGGGGCGGCCCTGTCATCGGGCGGGAGGGCGTGTCAGCGCGCCTCGCGCTCGAAGGCCGTGCCGAGGGCGTCCGGGGCGGAAAGCGTCTTGCTGGACCAGCCAGCAGACACCACCACGAGCACCACGACGGTCATGATGTAGGGCAACGAGTCCAGCAGTTCGGGAGGAACGGCGAACCCGCGGGCCTGCAGGATCAGCGACAGGCTCGACAGCGCACCGAACAGGTACGCGCCGACCATGACCCACAGCGGACGCCAGAATCCGAAGATCACCAGAGCCAGGGCGATCCAGCCGCGTCCCGCCGTCATGCCGTCGACCCAGGTCGGGACGATCGACAGCGAGAAGCAGATGCCGCCGATGCCCGCCATGGCGCCGCCGATCATCGTGTGGATGTAGCGGGTGCGCACCACGTTGAGGCCCATGGCGTCCGCGGTGGACGGCGACTCGCCGACCGAGCGGAGGTTGAGGCCCGTGCGGGTCTTGAACAGGTACCAGCTGCAGACCGCGACCGCGACCCACGACAGGTACGTGAGCAGCGTCTGGTCGAACAGCAGTGGCCCGACGATGGGCAGGTCCTTGAGCCCGCCGATGTTGAGCCGCTGGAACTGATGCGTCGCCGGATCCTTCAGCTGCCACACGTTGGCCAGGTAGGACGACAGTCCCGCGCCACCGGCCAGGATCGTCAGGGTCAGGCCTGAGACGGTCTGGTTCACCCGCAGGGTGATCGTGGCGAAGGCGTGCAGCAGCGCCGTCAGCGCGCCCGCGACCATGGCCGCCAGGAACGCGACCAGCAGGACGATCGGGCCGGGGGCGTCCAGTCGAGACGAGATGACCGAGCCGACCACGGCGCCCATGAGCATCATGCCCTCGACGCCCAGGTTGAGGACGCCGGACCGCTCGGCCAGCACCTCACCCAACGCGGCGTACAGCAGCGGCGTCCCGTAGAAGATGGCCGAGATGAGGACCGCCATCACGATGGAGTCGTTCATGCCGCCTTCACCTCCACCTTCGGACGCCGAGCGGCGACGCGAACCCGGTAGCGGGTCAAGAACTCGCCCGACACCGCGCAGAACAGCAGCAGGCCCTGCAGGGTGCCGACGAGGCCGGCCGGGAAATCCTCGCCCTGCAGCGAGCGTCCGGCGTTGGCCAAGCCGCCCAGCAGGATCGAGACCGGGATAACCGCGATCGGGTTCCAGCGGGCGAGGGCGGCCACGACGATGCCCGTGTAGCCGTACCCGGACTGGTTGAGGCCCTTCGGGTCCAGCATGTGCCGGATGTCGCCGATGTTGGACGCCCCGCCGAGCCCGGCCAGGCCGCCCGAGATCGTCATCACAGCGAGTCCGGTGCGCGGGACGTTGATGCCGGCGTAGCGGGCGGCCTCAGGCGAGTCGGAGACGACGCCGATCTCGAAGCCGAACCGGGTCTGCCGGTAGAGCAGCCACAGCGCCATCGCGGCGATGCAGCCCAGGATGAAGCCCAGCGGGACGCTGAAGCCGCCACCACCGAACGCCGGCCAGATCACGTCGTCGGAGATGACCTTGCCTTGCGGGAAGACCTTGCCGCTGCCCTCCAGCTCGCGGACGAACGACTCCGAGCCGAAGATCAGGAACGAGGCGAAGGACGCCGCGATGTAGTTGAACATCAGCGTCGTGATGACCTCGTTCGTGCCGAACTTGGTCTTGAAGAAGCCCGGAATCGCGGCCCAGATGGAGCCGGCCGCGATGCCCGAGAGGACCATCACCGGGATCGCGACCCAGCCACCCAGCGGACCCAACGCGAGGCCCGTCCAGGCCGCCGCGACAGCGCCCATGACGAACTGGCCCTCGCCGCCGATGTTGAACAGACCCATCCGGAAGGCTGCCGCGGCCGCGAGGCCGGTGAGCAGCAGCGGGGTGGCCGCGATGATCGTGTCCGTCCAGGCCACGACGTCGCCGAACGCGCGCTCACCAATGCGTCCATAGGTGGCCAGCGCGTCGTTGCCGCTGACCATGATCAGCAACGCGCCCAGGATCATGGCGGCGAAGATGCTGCCGATCGGGACGGCGAAGGCGAGCCACTTGGGCCGCGTCAACCGCGGTTCAAGGCGGATCATGCCGCACCGTCCTCTCCGGAATGACCGCCCATGAGCAGGCCGATCTTCTCGATGTTGAAATCGCCACGGTGGAACTCGCCGGCGATGCGTCCCTCGAACATCACGACGAGCCGGTGCGCGAGCGCCATGGCCTCGTCGAGATCCTCGGTGATCAGCAGGACGCCGGTGCCGTTCCGGGCGGCCTCCATCAGCAGCGACCGGACGGTCTCGATGGCGCCCACGTCCAGACCTCGCGTCGGCGTCGACGCGATCAGGATGTGCGGGTTGGCGCCGATCTCGCGGGCCAGCAGCACCTTCTGGACGTTGCCGCCCGACAGGACGCGCGTCGGCGTGTCGATGCCCGGGCACTTGATGCCGTAGCGCTTGACCTTCTCTTCCGCGTTGGCCTTGATGACCTTGTGCTTCAGGAAGGGGCCCGAGCTCATCGGCGCAAAGCGGTAGCCCTTGAGCGCCAGGTTGGACTTGATCGGCAGGGACGCCGACAGTCCGGTCTTCAGGCGATCCTCGGGAATGAACGCGAGTCCCAGGGCCGTCGACTCGCGCGGCCCCTTCTGCTTGCTCTCAACGCCGTTGACCTTGACGGTCCCGGACGTGCGCTTCAGCAGTCCGTAGATGGACGCCGCGAGCTCGCGCTGCCCGTTACCGGACACCCCGCAGATCGCGACGATCTCGCCGGCCTTCACCTGCAGGTCGACGCTCTTCGGCGAGCTTTGGGGACGGACGCCGACGGCCGAGAGTCCCAAGACGTCGAGCACGAGACGGCTCGGGTCGACCTCGGGGCGGTCCTCGACGTCGTCCTCGCTGAAGACGACGCTGCGTCCGACCATCTGGCGGGCCAGGTCGGCGGACGTGACGTCTTTGGTCACGACGGTGCCGACGGTGCGCCCATCGCGCAGGGTCGTGACCCGGTCGGAAACCTTCATGACCTCGTGCAGCTTGTGGCTGATGAAGATCACCGAGCGGCCGTCCTCCGTCATGCGCCGCATGGTGGCGAACAGCGCGTCCGCCTCCTGCGGGGTCAAGACCGCCGTCGGCTCGTCCAGGATCAGGATCTTCGCCCTCCGGTCCAACGCCTTCAGGATCTCCACGCGCTGCTGTTCGCCGACGCTGAGCTCCCAGACGTTGGCGTTGGGGTCGACCTCGAGGCCGTACTCCTTGCCCAGCGCGGTGATGCGCTCGGCGGCGTTCTTCGCGTCAAAGGACCCGCCCGAGCCGAGCAGGAAGTTCTCGGCCACGGTGAACTTGGTGACCAGGCGGAAGTGCTGGTGCACCATCGCGACACCGGCCGCGATGGCGTCCTTGGGTGAGGAGAACGACACCGGCTTGCCGAACAGGCTAACCGTGCCTTCGTCCTGGCGGTAGAGGCCCGTCAGGACGTTGCTGAGCGTTGACTTGCCGGCCCCGTTCTCTCCGAGCAGCGCGTGGACTTCACCAGGCGCCACATCCAGATCGACGCCGTCATTGGCGACCACACCCCCTGCGAATCGCTTCGTGATGCCCCGCATCGACACGGCCATCGGGCCGGTCTTGGTGTGGGCGGGAGTGGCGCCAGTGACGGCGTCTGCTGTGGAGGATCCGGGGGCCGGCATCGGGGCGTCCGCCCCGGCGCCGACCGGAGTCACTTAGCTCACACCCTCGACGAGCCAGCTCATCGCCTGGCGGTCGTCAGCGGAGACCGTCGCGCCGGACGCGACCTTCTCGGCACCCTTGTTGTCCTTGAGGGGGCCGGCGAAGATGTCGAGCGAGCCGTCGATGATCTTGGCCTTCTTCTCTTCGATGAGGGCCTTGGTGTCGGCGGTCACGATCTTGCCGAACGGGGCGAGGGCGTTGAACCCGTCCTTCAGGTTCCCGTAGTAGTCCTCCTTCTTCCAGGTGCCGTCGAGGGCGCTCTGGACCTGCTTGAGGTAGTACGGGCCCCAGTTGTAGATGGGGGCGGTGAGCCAGATGTCCGGGAAGTTGGCGCTCTGGTCGGAGTCGTAGCCCACCCACGGGAGGTTCTTCGCCTTGGCAGCCTCACCCGGAGCCGGGGAGTCGCCGCCGTTGCAGATCACGTCGCAGCCCTGCGTGATGAGGGAGTCGGCGGCCTGACGCTCCTTGGTGGGATCGAACCAGGACTTGATCTCGACGACCTTGACCTTGGCGGCCGGGTTGACCGCGCGGGCGCCGATGGCGAGGGCGTTGATGTGGCGGATGACCTCAGGGATCAGGAAGGGGGCCACGAAGCCGATGTTGCCGGACTTGGACGCCTTGGCGGCGGCGATGCCCGCGAGGTACTTGGCCTCTTCGGTGGCGCCGTAGTAGGTGCCGAAGTTCGGGATCGGATCGTGCCAAGCGCCGGTGCCGTGCAGGAACTTGACGTCGGCGTGCTTCTTAGCCGAGGCCTTCATCGCGTCGCCGAAGCCGAAGGAGGTGGCGAAGATGATCTTGTTGCCGTCCTTGACGAGGTCCTCGATGACCTGAGCGACCTGCGCACCCTCGGGGACGTTCTCCTTGTAGGTCGTGATGACCTTGGAGCCCATCTTCTCGGCGACGTACTTGCGTCCGGCGTCGTGGGAAGCGGTCCAGCCGCCGTCGTTGATCGGGCCGACGTAGACCCAGGCTGCCTTGATCGAGTCAGCGGCCGCAGCCGAGCTGGCGCCGGCGGCGGGAGCGGCAGCAGTGCTGGTGCTGGTGGTGGCGGCCTTGTTGGTGACGCAGCCGGTCGTGGCGAGGGCAGCCGCAGAGAGGCTACCGAGCAGGAAGGTCCTACGGTCCATCATTTCTCCATTGTTGATGCGGTTGAGGCACTCTGGGTCACCGATGACTCAGAGCCATGGACGGGATTGGTAGTCAGCGAGCTGACGGCTTCGACCTGCGTGGGCTTGGAAAAGGGCCATGACAAGTTGTTTGACCGCGAAGTCGGCTCTGACATGCATCCCACCTCCTCCTCCATCGGGGACGGATGATGCGACCGTACTCTAGGCAATGCCCGGTCGTGATCTGATTCTGCAGGTTGTAAGCGAATACAACTTGCTCGCGACTGGGGTATAGAGGAGCGTCCAACCGGCGCCGAGAGTCCACCTGAGTTCGCTTGGACCGCGCCCCCGGTTCGCACCCGCTACCTGCCCTCCTGTCGTCTGTTCCACCCAGCCGGACGCCGACGGCGCGACTCCGCGCCCGCGGCCTGGGGGCGTCCGACCTGGGGGTTGACCTCGTCCTCGACCTAGGCACCGGCCGCGCCGCGCTCCGGGGGCGCCCGGCCTGGGGGCGTCCGCGCTCGTGCTGGACCTTGCAACGAACGTGGCGTCAGGGCCGTTAAAGGCTCATGAGGACGACCCACGCTCACCCCATCGCCGCCGCGCTCGCCGGCTTGGCGCTCCTGGCCACGCTGTCCGGCTGTGCCGGTTCCACCGCTGCCCGATCGGACGCCGCCGCTGGCGGCCCGGCAGCTCCCGTCCCCGCCGCGGCCGGAGCCGCCGCGGCCGACGAGAAGGCCGCCTCCACGTCAGAGGGCACCGCCTATGCCGCGCCCGGGGCGTCCGAACGACAGCTCGCCCGCACCGCGAAACTGACGCTCGTCATCCCGGACCCGGCTAAGGCAGCGAAGGAGCTGCGGGGGGTCGCGGAGGGGCTCGGCGGCTACCTGCTCAACGAGAACGTGGTGACCGAGCAGAAGGACGGCTACTACGTCGAACCGTCGACGGTGACCGTGGCCGTTCCCGGCACCAAGCTGGACGACGCCCTGGACGCCCTGAGCAAGATCGGCGAAGTGCGCAATCGAAACGTCGGATCGGTCGACGTGACCACCGACATGGTCGACCTCGAGGCACGCATCGCGTCGTTGCGCGCCTCGATCGCGCGCGTCCAAGGGCTGATGGACAAGGCGGGCACGATCACCGAGATCGCCCAGGTCGAGAAGGAGCTGACGTCGCGACAGTCCGAGTTGGAGTCGATGCTGTCGAAGCAGAAGGCGCTCGCCGGACGCGTCGCGATGGCTCCCGTGACGGTGACGCTGCGTCCGCCCAGCGTCGTCATCCAAGACCCGAACCCGCTCTGGCAAGGGCTGACGGCTGGTTGGGCCGGTCTGCTGCAGTCGCTGCGGATGCTGCTCACCATCGCCGGCGCCCTGCTTCCGTTCGTCGTCCTCGGGGTGCTGATCTGGCTGCCCATCCGCGTCTGGCGGCGCCGGCGGCGTCCGAACGCCCCCGGACTGCTGGCGTCCGTCCTGGCGCCGGCGACGGTGGACGCCGAGGACGTCCCTGCCGCCAAGCCGCTGGACGCCCCGCGGGATCGTCCGACGACGGTGGACGGCTGACGGGCGGTCCGGCAAAGCGCCGGGCGGGGTGTCGATGCACGATGGACACCCCGCCCGCTGTTCGTCAGGCGCGGAACTACCGCTTCGGCGGACCCGGCTTCGGCGCCGGGGCGCCGACCGCCCCCGGATCGGCCGCGCTCTTGCTGGGCTCGGCAAAGCCGGCGGGAGCCGGGGCAGCGGCTGGCTTGGCGGCGATCTTGGCCCGCACCTTCGCGCCGGTCTCGGCGTCGATCTGCGTGACGTACCAGAGGGCTCGCTCCTGGACGTCGCCCTTCACCTGCGCGATCTGGCCGGCCAGCGTGTCGACGAAGCGGGCGCGCTGCTCGTCGGTCCAGACGTCGCGGACGAGCGTCCCGGCTTGGCCGAAGTCGTCGTCCTCGGCGTGCAGCTCGTACGCCGAGCGCACCATCTCGCCGTCCGAGGCGAAGGACGCCTCGACCTGCCCGGTCTCGTTGCTGAAGGGGCGTCCGAACGAGTTCGGGGCGTAGACGGGGGCGTCCGAGACCTCGAACTGCATCTGGCCGTCGTGGGCGTAGCGGTTGAAGCCGCCCTCGGGCTCGTTGACGGCGCGGTTGACCGGCAGCTGGTGGTGGTTGGTGCCGATGCGGGCGCGGTGGGCGTCCGCGTAGGCGAAGACGCGTCCGAGCAGCATCTTGTCCGGCGACCAGCCCACGCCCGGAACGATGTTGGACGGCGCGAAGGCCGCCTGCTCGATCTGGGCGAAGTGGTTCTTCGGGTTCTCGTTGAGGGTCAGGACGCCGACCTCGTGCAGCGGGTAGTCGGCGTGCGGCCAGATCTTGGTGAGATCGAAGGGGTTGAACCGGTACGTCTTGGCGTCCTCATAGGGCATGACCTGCACCTTGAGCGTCCAGCTGGGGAATTCGCCGGCCTTGATCGAGTCAAACAGGTCGCGGCGGTGCGCGTCGGCGTCCGCCCCGGACAGCTTCTCGGCCTCGTCGTTCGTGAGGCACTCGACGCCTTGGTGGGTGTGGAAGTGGTACTTGACCCAGAACCGCTCGCCGGCGGCGTTGATCCACATGTAGGTGTGCGAGCCGTAGCCGTTCATGTGCCGCCAGGTGCGCGGGAGGCCGCGGTCGCCCATCAGGTAGGTCACCTGGTGCGCGGACTCGGGCGTCAGCGTCCAGAAGTCCCACTGCATGGTGGCGTCCCGGAGGCCCGAGTCGGGCAGGCGCTTCTGCGAGGCGATGAAATGGTGGAACTTCATCGGGTCGCGCAGGAAGAACACTGGGGTGTTGTTGCCGACCAGGTCGTAGTTGCCCTCGGTCGTGTAGAAGCGCAGCGCGAACCCGCGCACGTCGCGCCAGGTGTCTGGCGAGCCCAGCTCACCGGCCACGGTCGAGAAGCGCAGCAGCGTGCGGGTGCTCGCGCCGGGCGCGAAGACCGCTGCGCGCGTCCACTTCGTCACGTCGTGGGTCACCTTGAACTCGCCAAACGCGCCCGAGCCCTTCGCATGCGGACGCCGCTCCGGCACGTTGGTCCTGTTGAAATGCGCCAGGGTCTCGATGAGGTGGACGTCGTTCAGCAGCAGCGGGCCGTTGGGGCCAACGCTGAGGGAGTTCAAGTCGCTGTCTGCCTTGGCGCCCCCGGCGGTGTAGGAGCCGGAGTAGTCGACCGGTGCGGGCGGCTGGGCGCTCTCGGGTCCGGAGGTGGGCTTGGGGCCATCGTGCTGGGTCATGGCTGCCTTTCGTTCGACGGTACGTCCTCAACGTAGGGGACAGGCGCAAACGGGGATATTCGTGCGCACACCCATCTTGCGGACGTGTTGGGCTGTCCGATGTGCCCTGAGGTGGCGTTGCAGTTCCGTCATAGCGTGATGAAACTGAGTCCGTAGGTTCACCTCGCTGGGGCGCGGCCTCTATTTCCATGCCGTCCTGCTCAACAAGGGAGAGAACGTCATGCCCCACTCTCGTTGGACCGCCCCCGTTGCAGTCCTGTCCGCCCTGGTCGCCCTTGCCGGCTGCTCCGCCCCAGCTGCCCCGGCCACCTCCACCAAGGACGCCCCCGCCGCGTCCACGCCGGCCGCGCCAGGCACCTCGTCCCAGGCCGCGCCCGTGACCGGGTGCGCCTCGTTCAGCGGCCAGCCGGGCGTGGTCCGCGTGTTTTAGGGCTGCAGCGGTAGCCAGTGGAGGACGCGGCGGATCTGCTCGTCCCAGAGCGACCACTCGTGACCGCCGGGCGGGAGTTCGTGCGTCACGTGGACGCCGCGCTCGTGGGCGGCGTGCAGGAAGCGGTGGGTGTCGGGCAGCAGGAAGTCCTCGGTGCCGCAGCCGACCCAGAGGGCTGGGAGGTCGGCGATCTCGGCGCGAGCCATCAGCGTCAGCAGGTCGTCGTCGGTGTTGGCGGGACGGCGTCCCTCGCCCCAGATCGTGCGAAATAGGTCCGGGAGCGCGTGCTCGCGCTCGGGCTTGGCGATGTCGAGCGAGCCCGACAGCGCGGCGGCGGCGGCGAAGCGCCAGGGCTGGCGAAGCGCCCACTTGAAGGCGCCGTAGCCGCCCATCGACAGGCCGGCGACGAAGGTGTCCTCGCGGCAGGACGACACGTTGAACGAGCTGTTGACCAGAGCGGGCAACTCCTCGGAGAGGAACGTCCAGTAGCGGTTGCCGTGGACCTCGTCGCAGTAGAAGGAGCGTCCGACCTGCGGCATGACGACCGCGAGGCCCAGGCTGGAGGCGTACCGCTCGATCGAGGTGCGGCGCGTCCAGATGGTGTCGTCGTCGCTCAGGCCGTGGAGCAGGTAGAGCACCGGAGTCCGCTCACGGGTGGTGGCGGCGAGGCCGATCTGACCGTCCGCGCTCTGCGGCAGCAGCACGGTCATCGCCGTGCCGATCCCCAAGGACTCGGAGTAGAAGTCGCAGCGCAGACGCATCACGGGCGGACATCCTGCCAGAGCCGTCCGGGATCGGTGGTGCGGAGTCGGTCGGCGGGCGGTCCGAGAAGCCATGCTCGATGGGCGACACGCAGGCTGGGACGCGCGTCCGGGCCGTCGAGCATGGGAATCGGTGCCGACGGCTTCGACAAGCTCAGCCAACGGCTGGGTTCGACGCACCCGATCTCACGCAGGGCTTCGACAAGCTCAGCCAACGGTGCTTGGGTCCGCCCGTTGGCTTCTACAGCCTCAGCCCCGCCGCAGCGTTACGCGCGGTCGGCGTCCGGCTTCGGCTTGGGAACGGAGCTGAAGACGAACGTGCCCAGCGGCTTGATGACCGGAGCGGACGCCGAGGTCGGCGTCCCGCAGCCGTCGGCGGAACAGGCCCCGGACGCCGCTTGCCCGGGGACGTTGGGACGGATCGTCTCGCCGAGGGCCTTGCGGACGGCGTCGCCGATCGGATCGCCCGTTGTCGGGTCGTACTTGCGGGTCTCGGCCATCAGCAGTTCTCGTCGCGGACGGTGAAGCGCGTGCGGACGTGCGCGGGGTTGTGGATCTCGTCCAGAACGGCGACCGCGAAGGTGCCGCTGGTCACCTTCGAGGTGCCGTTCGGGCCGTACAGGAGGTCGTCCTTGCCGAGGACCGGCGTCCCCGCGGACCCCGGGCGGAACTCTGCCGACGGCGAGACGGCCGTCCAGTCGACGTCATCGACGCTGCGCAGGTAGGTGAGCTGGCGGGTCTGCTGCTCGGGGATCGCGATCCAGGACGCCGTGCCCGGAATCTCGTACAGCTCGTCGAGGTAGAGGCGTCCATCGGGCGTCGTCAGGCTGCCCGCGCCCAGCACGAACACGAGCCGCGGCCCGCCGTGCGCGCGCACCAACTCGACCAGATGCTTGGTCAGCGTGACCTGGCGGGCGGCGTCGTCCGGCGCCGTCCCCATCGCGTCGATCACGACGTCGAAAGACGCCAGATCGGACGCCGTGAGCTTGAGTGCGTCCTTGTTCAGGTAGTTGCCGAACTCCCCCAGAACGCCCTCGGCCGTGTCGAGGTCGCGCACGATCGCGGTCGGGACGTCGCCGCGCTTCACGGCCTCGCTGAACAGGGCGCGTCCGGCCTTGCCCGACCCGCCGATGATGCCGATCTTCATCTGATCGCCCCTTTCACGTGTGCTCGAAAGCTACCCCACTTGGCGAGTCGCTGTGGACGTTGCCTGCGCCGACAGGAAAGGGCCGCCCACCTGGTGGTGGACGGCCCCTCGTGGTGCTGCGTCAGCGTTCGCGCTCGTTCCCAGAACCGTTCGCCTTCGGCACCGCCGAACCCGGACCATACGGAGCGGCGACCGCCTCCTCCGCGGACGCGTCGCCTGGCACGTCGACGAGCGTCTCCTGGACCGGAGCCGCCACCGGCGCGACGGCAGCTGCCGCGACCACAGGCGCTACGACGGGTGCCGCGACGACCGGCTCAGCGACGCGAGCGGCGGCGTCCGGCCTCGGCGTCCGGATGTAGTGCGCGTAGCCGGCGTCCTTGGCAGCGGACTCGTCCGTGAACCAGATGTCGGCGCGCGCGCGACCGAAGTCGGCGTCGCTGTCGAGCAGGTAGAGCTTGGCCAAGCTGTCGCCCTTGACCTCGTACCCCTCGGGCGACGAGCCGTCGGCCGGTGCCGGCACGGACGCGGCACGCCGCACGGCCGCCGCTGCTCCCGCTCCGACCAGGCCGGCAGCCACCGACGCCTCGGCCACCGGCAACGGCGCCACCTCGACCTCGGGCTCGGCCGCGGCCACCACGCGCTCCTCGATCGCGTCCACGACCGGCTCGGGCTCCTCCACTGCATCGACCGGCGCGGGCTCGTCGATCACGTCCGAATCGTCGATCAGGTTCGCCGGCTCGGGATCGAACAGGTCCAGGCCGACCGACGTGTCCTCGTTGGCCCATTCGGCGTCGTAGTCCACCCCGGACGCCACGGGCGTCGGGTCGGCGTCATCCACGGCACCCGCGGCCGCGTCCACGACCGGGGACGCCTCGACGGCAACGGCAGGCGCTGCGGCGTCCACCTCGTCAACCTCGGAGACCTCCGAGACCTCGGACGCCCCAGCGAGCTGACCCTCGGCGGCGTCCAGGCGGTGGGCCCAGTCGTACACCGGCGCCGCGGCGACGGGATGAGCGACCTCAGTCACGACCTCCGGAGCGACCTCAGGAGCATCCACGTGACCGGACGCGGCGGCTCCGACCAGTCCGGCGCCACCAGCGGCACCAGCCACCCCGGCGACACCCGCGGCGGCGTCCAAGCCCGTGCTGACCGGACGCAGGATCGGCACCTCACGGACGACCTTGCGCACGACGAGGAACCAGGTGAGCGCGAACCCGATGAGCAGCGCCAACAGCACCAGGAAGGGGTTGATGTTCATCAGTTGACTCCCTTTCGGGCGAGGTCGGCGAGGGCCTCATGTTCGGACGACGCGGGGTAAAGCTGTTTGACCACGAGGAGGGCCAGCAGCGACCCGACCACGAACGCGAGCAGGTAGACGATGAACGGCACGATGAACTCGAGCATTGGTGATCCTCCTACTGGACCGTGATGTCGACGCGACGGTTGGTCGCCTGGCCGGCCACGGTGTCGTTGCTGGCGATCGGCTTGGTTTCGCCGTTGCCGACCGTGGTGATGGAGGCCGGGTCGAGTCCCAGCGCGACGAGCTGGGCCTTCACCTCGGTGGCGCGCTTCTCGGACAACGTCTTGTTGCCCGCAGCCGAGCCGGAACTGTCGGTGTTGCCGGCGACCTCGAGCTTGGTGCCCGGGCACTTCTTGACGGCGTCCGCGATCTTGCCGAGGGCGGCGACGGAGTCGGCCGTGAGCTTGGCTCCGCCGGACGCGAACTGGATCTTCGTCTGCGCGGTGACGACCTTCACGTAGTTTCCGGTGGCGTCGCAGGACGCCGGCGGCGTGGACGCGTCCCCGACGGCGATGCCGGTGTCGGTGATCTTCGCCGACGGGTAGGCGGCCTTGATGGCGGCGAGGACGGCCTCCTTGGCGGCGTCGTCGGGAGCGGCGCCGGAGATCCGGACGTTGCCGCCCTGGATGTCGAAGATCACGCCCTGGATGCCCTTCAACGCGGACGCGACCGTGCCGAACGCGGCGGCGTCCACGGCGGGGGCGCCCGCGGTGACCTTGAGCCGGTCGGCGACGGTGACGCTGGATCCGTAGGCAGCCTTGACGGCGTCCACGACGGCCTTCTGGGTGGCGGCGTCCGGGACGGCGCCCGAGACGCTGACGGTCTTGCCGTCCTGGCTGACCTCGAGGACCGCGTTGGCCGCTGCGGCCTCGGGCGTCCCGGGGGTCGGTGTGCTGACAGGCGCGGCCGCGACGGACGGCGTCTTGGTCGCCGCGGGCGCGGGAGCCGCCTTGATCATGCCGAGCCCGGCGAGCAGGGCCGGCACCAGGATCAGCCCGGCGATCCACGGAACGGGGGCCGCCAGCAACGGTCGGCGGTATCGGCCGACCTCGGTGTCGTAGCCGACGATCTCGTGACCGGTGATGTGGTCGGTGTGGGTGGCACCGTCGGCGGCACGGGTCGGGTTCACCGAGCCGTCGTCACGCTGCGAATCCATATTCCCTCCAGGGGGCAACGTCGGGACTCAGGGCGAATCCTCACCGGGCAACGGTAGGGGGGAGGAATCGCCATTCGAACATGCCACACCGCTGCGCAGGCGAGCTTCACGGGAGCGTGACGTTCGATTTCGTTCGTGATGGACGCCGGCGCGCGACCCGGCGTTTCGGTCGCGTTTGCGCCCATGGCCGCCGCGACGAGGGTGGTCCGGCTTTACGAACGCGTATGAGTCGATTGATGGCGGAATTCGTCTCGTGTACCGATACCGATTCCGCCAGTAAACCTCGGCCAACTTCTTCTGCCGGCTGATCGGACGCCGCAGCGCCCGTCCGCGGAACGCGGCTGCCCAGGTATCGGACGTGGTTGCTAGGGTTCTGTCACCGGCTGCTGCGCATCGCGGTGGCCTGGTCGAGCACACGTCATCCACGTGCCGCGGCGTCCACATCACGGGCGGCGAATCGATGGCGGAGAGTTCCCAGCCGCCTCAGCCTTGATCCGGAGTCGAATCGTGTTCACTTTTGCCGCCATGCCCGTGAAATTCGTCGGGCTCATCGTCCTGTTCGTCTGGTGCACCGTGTGGTGCGTCTACGAACTCACCCGTCCTCAGGACACCCGCCAGCGCGTCTCGAACGTGCTGCACCTCGTCATGGCCGTCGTCATGCTCGCCATGGTCTGGACCGGAGTCTGGATGCCCTTCGTGTCGGTCGTTCCGATGCCTGTCCTGCTCGGCGTCTTCGGCCTGTCGACCGCGTGGTTCGTCGCGCAGGCCGTGCTCGCGCGACGGGCCGGCCTGCCGGTGGCGCACTACGCGGGCCACGCCATGATGTTCGCCGCCATGACCTGGCACCTGGGCGCCATGAGCGTGAAGCGGGGCGCGATGGCGGCGTCCGGAGGGATGGCCGGGATGGGCCACGGCGGGGCGACGACAACCACCCCCATGGACATGACCCAGTGGACGGCTGAGGCCTCCAAGCCGGGCGGCGTCCTGTGGATCTTTGCCCTCATCGGGATCCCGTTCATGGCGTACCTGCTCCTTGCCGGGCTGAACGACGTCCGGCGCGCGCTGCGGCCGCGCGCGGCGGCGTCCGACTGTGCCTGTGGGACGGACTGCACGTGCGGTCCGGAGTGCCGCTGCAGCGCACACGTCCCGGCCTCCGACGAGGTGCGCGCTCATGAGGCGTCCAAGATCGGTTCGGACGCCGACGGCGCGGTCCGCGTCCTGGCGCCGGCGACGGCGTCCTGCCATGAGCCGCGTCCGGTAGGGACGCCCGCGTACCGGCTGTCCGCGCTCGCCGACGCGGCGATGAACCTGGGCATGTTCTGGATGAGCACCGGGCTGCTCGTCGCCATCGCGCCGTTCATGAAGATGTTGTCGTTCTGAGCCGGGAATCGCGCGGCCTCGGCGGTGGTTGAAGAACCATCATGTCTGAAGTCACCCATGTCCTGCCGCATGCCCAGCGCGCTGCGAGCACCCTGCTGCCCACGCGGCACGGCACCTTCGCGATGCTCGGCTACCACGTCGACGGCACCGAACTCGTCGCGCTGGCCGTGGGGCTGGACGAGCCACCGGTGGACGTCCTGCCGTGGGTGCGCATCCATTCGGAGTGCCTGACGGGGGACGCCTTCGGCTCGCTCCGCTGCGACTGCGGCGAGCAGTTGCAGGCGGCGCTCGCCGCGATCATGGACCACGGCTACGGCGCCGTCATCTACGCGCGCGGGCACGAGGGTCGCGGTATCGGGCTCATCGAGAAGCTCAAGGCGTACGCGCTGCAGGACGCCGGCTACGACACCCTGGACGCCAACCTGGCGCTCGGCCACCCGGGCGATGCCCGCCGCTACGACCAGGCGGCCGCGGTTCTGGCCGACCTCGGGCTGACGAAGATCGCGCTGCTGTCGTCCAACCCGACCAAGCAGGAGGCGCTCGAGGACTTCGGCATCGAGGTCGCGCAGCGGTTGCGGCTGGGCGTGCCCGACCGCCCCGAAAACGTCTTCTACCTGAACACCAAGCGGGCGCGGATGCGGCACGATTCGCCGCCCACCGAGGTGATCCCGGCGACGGACGCCTGGGGTGGTCCGGCGGAGGTGTACGACGCGCTGGCCGCCGAGGGTCCGCAGCTGGTGATCGCCCAGCTGGGTCAGAGCCTCGACGGGTTCATCGCCTCGCGCACGGGCGACGCGGGCCCGGTGACCGGGAGCGAGGACCACGTGCACCTGCACCGGCTGCGGTCGCTCGTCGATGCCGTGGTGGTCGGGGCCGCGACCGTCATCGCCGACGACTGCCGGCTCACCGTGCGCGAGGTGCCCGGACGCAACCCGGTCCGCGTGGTCGTGGATCCCCAGGCGCGAGTGCCGTTGGAGGCGTCCGTCTTGAGCAACCCCGAGGCGCGCACGTTGTGGCTCGTGGGGGCGTCCGCGCCGGCCGACCTGGCCGCCGCCGGGCACGTGAAGATCGTCCGCATGCCCACGGACGGGCCGTTCGCGCCGTCCGACATCGTGCGGGTGCTGCTGGATCGCGGGCTCGGTCGCGTGCTGGTCGAGGGCGGCGGACGCCTCGTGTCGTCGTTCGTCGAGGCTGGCTCCCTCGATCGGCTGTTCGTGACCGTGGCGCCGATTCTGCTGGGCGAGGGCGTCCCGGGCATCCGGTTCGACGGGGCCGACCGCGTGGCCGACGCGCGCCGGGGGCGTCCGAGGTCGTTCAAGCTGGGCAACGACGTATGCGTGGAGCTGAACCTGCGGGCGCCGGTGTAGGTGGGACCGTCCGCGCCCGGTGCTGGCCCGGGGTGGCGTGCGGACCGAGCGGCCACGGTCGTGGGACCGTTCGGCGGCTCGCCGGCCTAGCCGAGTGCGGCTCGCGCAATGACGGCCGCGGTTCCGGACCAGGGGTTCAGGCTCGTCCAGCGGTTGGCGGCAAGCGTCCGGAACCGGGCGCGTTCGATCGGGTCTGACAGCCACCTGACCAGGGCGGACGCCCACGCCTCCGGGTCGCGCGGGTCGAGGAGGCGTCCGGCCAGGTCGTCGGGTTCGGCTCCATCCTCGTCAGGCGCGTCCTGGTCGACCGGACGCCCGGCGAGCGCCTCGGCGGCGCCCGTGTCGCGCGAGACGAAGGCCGGAATGCCGCGCGCGAGCGCCTCGGTCACGACCAGCCCGTACGTTTCGACGAGAGAAGGCATCAACAGCAGATCCGTGGCGTGCCAGAGGTCGTCGAGTCGGCGGCCCGTGACTGCACCCGTGACCGTCACACGATCAGTCGGCGTCCCAGGCGCCTGTTCTGTCGGCTCCAAGTCGGTGGCGGACCACGTTTCGTTCGCGTCGCGTCCGGCGAAGGTCACGCGACCGGTGGGCGTCCGGTCGGACCGTTCTCTTGGCCCCTCATCGGCTCCGTGACTGGATTGGCTCCCCACCGACCCGACCCCACCGGCATTGAGCAGGGCAACTCGCTGGCCGAGTGTGCTCGTCTCCCCCGGTCCCGCGATGACGAGGCGCCAGGGCAGGCCGGCGGGCACACGGATCAGCGCGTCGAGCACCACCGCGTGGTTCTTGTTCGGCGTGAGCGCGCCCAGGATGAGCAGCTGCGGCGGCTCCGATCCGAGTGCGAGCGGAGCCGGATCGACGCCCGGCTCGGCCACCACCACCGGACGCGTCACGCGGAACCCGGATTCAAGCGCTCTCAGCGCGTGGTGGCTGGGCACGACGACCACCGAGGCGACGTTGAGAGCGCGCTGTTCCGTGTCGTGCAGGCGCATCCGCACCTCGTGAGGCAGCGTGACGTCGGCGTCCAACGGCAGATGGGTGATCAGCACGACCCGGACGCCCCTGGCGACTGCCACCTCGATCTCGTCGGGGCAGGCGGCGCCCACGAGCCCGTCCACGACCACCGACCCGGACGCCTCGGCCAAGGCCAGGGCGAAGCGCGCGCGGTCGGCGTCCGACGGGAACGGCCAAGACCCGGGCAAGGCGACGTCGACCGCCGACCCGGACCACTCCCGCAGCAGCCGCAGGTCGTAGGTGGTGCCGCCGCTGGGGACGCCGAGGTCCGGACGGATGAGCGTGATCACGGCAGGGCTCGGGCATAGGACGCCCACGCGTCCGGATGCTCGCGCAGCGTGACGGTGAGACCGCTCTGATTGCCCGCGACCACGGCCTCCGCGAGCTGATCGGCGACCCAACGGCAGAGAAACTCGGTGGTCGTCAGGACGCCCGCGAACTCCGGACGCTCGTCGAGGTTCGCGTACGCCAGCGGCGCTAGGACGCCTCGCAGGGCCTCGGTGGCGACGCCGATGTCGAGGACGATGTTCTGTTCGGTCAGCTCGGACGCCGACCAGGACGCCTCCACCACGTACGTCACGCCGTGCAGCCCCTGGGCTGGTCCGAAGGCCGGGTCGGGCAGGCTGTGGGCAAGCATCACGTGGTCGCGGACGGTCAGCGTGTACATGTCACTCCTCGTAACGGACGATCGGACAGCAGCCGAGATCGGCGCCGGCGGCGAGGGCGTCCATGGTGGCGGGCAGGTCCTCGAAGGCGGTCTGGCGTCCGAGGAGGCGGTCGAAGCGAGGGTCGTCCAGCAGGCTGAGCGCGAGGGCGAGCCGGTCGTGGCGCGTCCGGCGGATGCGGCGGCGTTCGCTCACCTCCCCTACCTGACTAGCGACGATGCGCAGCCGACGCGCGTGGAAGGCGGCGCCCAACTCGACCGACGGCTCGCCGTCGCTGTACCAGGAGAGCTCGACGAGGGTGCCTTCGACGTCCAGCAGGCGGAGGGCGGCGTTCAGTCCGGACGCCGTCGCGGACGCGTGCAGCGCCAGGTCGAAGGAGGCGTCCTCGTCGAGCGAGGCCACGGCGTCCAAACCGAGGTCGACCAGGCGCTGGCGGCGTCCCTCGGCAGGCTCGACCACCACCAGCCGGCCGAGGGGGAGCCGGTCGGCGAGCAGCGCGGAGCAGGCCCCGATCAGTCCCCCGCCGACCACCGCGACCCGGTCGCCGATGAGCGGTGCGGCGTCCCAGAGGCCGTTCAGCGCCGTCTCGACGGCGCCGGCCAGCAGAGCGCGGACCGGCGGGACGGCGTCCGGGATCACCACGACGGACGCCGCCGGCACGACGAACCGGTCCTGGTGAGGATGCAGGGCGAAGACGGTGCGTCCGACCAACTCGGAGGGGCCGGATTCGACCTCGCCGACCGCCAGATAGCCGTACTTGACCGGGAACGGAAATTCACCGACCTGGAAGGGCGCACGCATGGTCGCGGCCACCTCGGCAGGCACCCCGCCCTCGTGGACGAGTCGCTCGGTGCCGGCACTGACGCCGGAGAATCGCGTCCGGACGAGAACATCGCCGGGTCCGGCCTCCGGCAGCCCCTCGGACCGTATTTCACCGTGGCGGACGCCGGCGATCCAGTACGCGCGTGCCGAACTCGTCATCTCACCATCCTGCCATCCACGGCAGGACGGATCACGCGGAGGCCTCCACCGAGGTGCCCTTGAGCTCGCGCAGGTACCAGGTGCGGAAGGCCAGGGTGGGCCGATCGGTGGGCACCGACCGTTCGCCGGACGCGGGCACCTCGACCGGATCGGACGACTCGACGATCGCCTTGTCCTGGTGCAGGACCTTGAGGTTGAACTTGTCGAACACCAGGCCGGCAGCTGGGTTGGTCGCGAAGTTACGCACCGTGACGAGCAGCATGCGCGTCCTGTTCGGCTCGGTCGGAATGCAGAAGATCTGCACCCGCTGGATCCGCGGCTCGGGCATCGTGTCGAGGATCATCGAGTTCGGCCGGTACCACGACAGGGAAGCCCCCGGCGGGTTGTCGTCGACGCGCGTGCCGAAGCGGAAGCCGTAGTCGGTGTCCTCAAGATCAAACGTGAGCCGCGAGTTGCGCTTCTGCTTGCTGCGGACGAACCGTCCGATCGTCGTGCGGTGCACGTACGGCAGATGCGGGAAGTCGAGCATGTTCTCCATGGCCCGCGTCCAGTGACAGTCCCAGTCCTCGTAGTAGTCGAAGCGGGCCAACGAGTAGTCCAGCAGGTGCGGCGCCAGCACCGGCTCGGAGTCGGGGTCGAAGCCGGTGAACACCCACAGCAGTCCGCCGAGTTCGCGGCTCGGCAGAGCGGTCGCGCCGCGCGGCGCCAGGCCGGTGTCGGGGTTGAACGGGATGTGCAGGCAGGACCCGTCCCCGCCGAACTCCCAGCCGTGGAAGCCGCACGCGAGGCGTCCGTTCTCGATCGAACCCAGCGCCAGCGAGACCCCGCGGTGCGGGCAGCGGTCGATCAGCACGGACGCCTTGCCGGACCCGTCCCGCCATAGCACCAGCGGGACGCCCGCGAGCACCGCCCTTTGCGGGGCCTTGCCGAGCGCGGACAACGGGAGGATCGGCGTCCAGTGGCGAGCGAAGTCGTCGAACATGGGCCCATCCAAACGTTCAGGTAATGAAATGTCCAGGGACGCCGTTCCGCCGCGGCCGGAGAATTGGCGGTCTCCGCCGACCACGCTCTGCGCCCGGGCTCCGGGATCACACCAGAGAGAGAAGTAGGACGCCGCGTCTAGGAGCGAGCGCTGCGCCGCCGCAGGAAGTCGGCCGCGACAGAGACGGCGATCACGGCGGGCTCCTTGCCGGCGATGTCGGGCAACCCGATGGGGCAGGTGATGCGGGCGACGTCGGCCGCGCTGAACCCGCCGTCGAGCAGCCGGCGCTGGAAGTTGCCCCACTTGACGCTGGACCCGATGAGCCCGATCCACCCCAGCTCCGGACGCCGCAGCGCCGCGTCGAGGATGGCGTAGTCCTCGGCGTGATCGTGGGTCATCACCAGGATCTCTGCGCCTGCGGGCAGCTCATCGAGCGCCGACTCGGGCATGACCAGGTGTTTCGCCGTGATGGACGCGGCCCCCTCCAGCGGGGCGAGACGGTCGGCGTCCAGCATCTCGGCACGCGAATCGACCAGCACCAAGCACACCTCGAGGCGCGCGAGGATGCGCGCGACCTCCAGCCCCACGTGCCCGACGCCGAGGATCGCGACGGTCGGCAGGGCCGGCAACGGCTCCAGGATCACGGTGACCTCCCCTCCGCAGCACTGCTGCGCCTGCTTGCCGCGTTCCTTCTCGTTGAGGCGGTCGACGAGCGTCTCGGCATCCCGGGACGCCTCCGCCAGCATGGTCCGCGCGCGCTGGGTCGCGACGTATTCGAGGTTGCCGCCGCCGATGCTGCCCCAGGTGGCATCCGACGCGACGACCATCTTCGCGCCCGCCTCGCGAGGCGCGTGCCCGCGCACCGACAGAATCGACACCAGGACGCCGGCGCGTCCGCTCGCTCGCAGCGCGGTCACCGCCTGACTCCAGTGCATGCGATCCTCCATATCGGCTCAGGCGAATACTATTGCCGAACGCTTCGCCTCGGGCAGAGTCGCGCGGTTCAGCGCAGTCGAGCGCAGACGCCGAATCCCGGGCAAGACGGAAGCCACCGGGGCGACCTCCCGACTGGGTGCTGAACGTGGCGGCTCTCCGAGACAACGCTCACCCCGTCAAGCCCGGAGCGAGCCGGCGTAGCGGACGAACGATTCCGGATCGAGTTGTTCAAGCCGACCTCGGCCTCCCCGGGGCCGGCTGAGCCGTCCGATGGCCAGCCACCGACGAAGCCCAGCGAATCGTCCGGCGTCCGATGGGTTCGAGGAGACGCTACGAGTCCGACTTGCCCCGGAACTCGGCCAGCTTGGCGTACATGTCCTCGATGACCTGGCCGAAGTGGCGCTCGACCTCGCGCCGCTTGACCTTCAGCGTCGGCGTCAGCAGGCCGTTGTCCATGGTGAACTCCTCGAGCAGGATCCGCAGGTCGCGGATCTGCTCGTGGTGGGCCAGCTTGGCCGTCATGGACGCCACCCGCTCGCGCACCGCCTCGACGATCTTGGGGTGGCTGAGCAGCTCGGAGCGGTCGGCCCACGTCACCTGCAGCTTCGCGGCGAGCTCCTCCAGGTGCGGCATCGACGGCGCGACGAGCAGCGTCAGGTACGGACGGTTGTCGCCCAGCAGCACCGCCTGCTCGAAGAGCGGGTCGGCGAGCAGCATGCCCTCAATGGGTGCCGGCGCGATGTTCTTGCCGTTGGAGGTGATGATCAGGTCCTTGATGCGGTCGGTGATCACCAGGAACTCGTCGGTGTCCACGTAGCCCACGTCGCCGGTGTGCAACCAGCCCTCGGCGTCGATGGCCGCAGCCGTGGCGTCCGGATTGTTCCAGTAGCCCTGCATGACGTTCGGTCCGCGGAACCAGATCTCGCCGTCGGGGCCCATCCGGACCTCTCCGCCGGGCAGGACGCGTCCGGCGGTGCCGATCTTGAACGCGCGCGGGGACGGGAAGCTCACCAGCGGGGACGCCTCCGTCAGCCCGTACCCCGAGAGGACCTGCATGCCGCACGCCGAGAAGAACTCCTCGACCTCGACCCGCAGCGGGGCGCCGCCGCAGGCCATGACCTTCTTCGGCCCACCCATCGCGGCCCGGATGCTCGACAGCACCAGCTTGTCCGCGAGCGGCAGCTGCGCCGACCAGTACGCCGCCGGCCTCTTGCCCTTGCGGTAGGCCCGCTGGCACTGGCCCCCGACGCGCAGTGCCCACTCAAAGATCCGCTTCTTCGCGGCGCTGCTCGCCACCTTCGCGCGAGCGGTCGAGAGCACCTTCTCGTAGAGCCGCGGCACGCTCACCAGCAGCGTCGGCTGGGCCAGGATCAGCATCTCGGCCACGCGGCGCGCGTCCGTGTAGGTGTTCATGCAGCCGTTGTCGAACACGAAGAAGGTCCAGGCCCGCTCAAGCGCGTGCGACAAGGGCAGGAAGCACAGCGAATGGTCCTCGGGCGTGACGTCGAAGAACTGCGCCAGCACGTCGCACTGGTAGCTGAATCCGCGGTGCCGGAGCGCCGCGCCGCGCGGCTCGCCCGTCGTCCCGGAGGTGTAGATGATGGACGCCAGGTCGTCCGCCGTCGCGGACGCCAGTCGGGCCTCGACCTCGTCGTCGGACGCCGCGTCGTTCGGCTCGTCCAGCCAGGTGGCGAGCTCGACCACCCGGTCGCTGACCAGCGGGTACGGGTCGAAGACCACCGCCTGTCGCAGCCCGGGCAGGTCGCCCCAGACCTCCTCGACGCGGTCGAGTTCGGTCTGCCCCTCGACGAACACCAGGACGGATGCGGAGTCGGCCACGATGTGCCGCACCTGGTCCGGCGTCGAGGTGGGGTAGATCGGCACCACGACCGCGCCGACCGACAGGCACGCGAAGTCGGCGATGCTCCACTCCGGACGGTTGCTGCTGAACAGCGCCACCCGGTCGCCTGCCTGGACGCCGTGGCTCACGAGCCGCTGGGCGAGGGTCCGGACGGTGCGTCCGACCTCGCCGTAGGTGGCGGTCTGCCAGGCGTCCCCGACCCGGATCCTGGTCGCGACATGGCCGCTGAAGCGGTCGCACGCGCTGGCGAATCGGACGGCGAGATGGCCCTGGTCCACGCTGACTCCTTACCTACGGTTTCGTAAGTCTGACAGGTCGTGACGGATCACGCAGGGGGCTTCGCCGACCACAACACCGGCAGCGGTGCACGACCGGCGAGATTCTGTGGAATTCGCTGGCCGAGCGGTCCGGTCGTGCACCCTCGTCGGCAAAATGGGACGCTTGCCCCCAAAGTGAAAGAGGAGGGATCCCACCCGTGGTTGACGATCTGACCATCGGGGCGCACGTCGAGCAATCTCGGTGCGTCGACGAGGCGCTGGCCAGGGGTTTCGCGACCGCGCAGATCTTTCTGGGCAACCCGCAGAGCTACAAAGGTCCGGCGCTGGACTACCCCGGCGGCCCGGCCCAACTCAAAGCCGACGCGGCGGCGTCCGGCATCGGGATCTACGTCCACGCGCCGTACCTGATCAACGTGGCGACGACGAACAACAAGATCCGGATCCCGAGCCGGCAGTTGCTCGCCAAGCACGCCAGAGCCGCGGCCGAGGTCGGCGCGCTCGGGCTGATCGTCCACGGCGGGCACGTGGGCGCCGACGAGGACGCGTCCATCGGCTTCGACAACTGGCGCAAGGCGATCGCGGGGCTGGAGTCCGAGGTGCCGATCCTGATCGAGAACACCGCGGGCGGCGAGAACGCCGTGGCCCGGCACTTCGACGCGGTCGCGCGCCTCTGGGACGCCGTCGCGTCGGCGTCCGACTCGGTCGAGGTCGGCTTCTGCCTGGACACCTGCCACTTGCACGCGTCCGGGGCGGATCTGGTCGGCGCTGCCGAGCGGCTGCGGGCCATCACCGGACGCATCGACCTGGTCCATCTCAACGATTCGAGGGACGCGGCGGGTTCCGGCGCCGATCGGCACGAGTCGCTCGGACGCGGCCTGTGCGACCCCGAGGGCCTCGTCGACGTCGTGCTCACCGCGGACGCCCCCGTCATGCTGGAGACCCCCGGCGACGCGGACGCCCATCGCGCGGACGCCCTCTGGCTGCTCTCGCGCCTGGGCTGAGGGCCAGCATCCGAGATGGCGTCCCGCTGAGCGGGCATACCCTGGCGAAGATCACCCCGACAAGGGCCGAAGTTGTTAGCCTGGCGGGGTGACCCGAAGCATCTACGTCGCTGCTCCTGAGGTACAGACCGGCTGGTCTGTCATCGCCGTCGGCATCATCAACGCCCTGACCCGCGAGGTCTCCAACATCGGAGTCTTCCGCCCGCTCGTCCACTCCGGAGACAGCCATGACGGCTTCCTGGACGCACTCCTGTCCATGCCCGGCGTGAAGTCGACCTACGAAGACTCCGTCGGCACCACCTACGACGAGGCCATGCGTGACCGCGACGAGGCGATGGCCGCCATCGTCGCCCGCTACGGCCAGATGAAGGACAACTACGACGCGGTCGTGATCGTCGGGACCAACTACAACGCCGCGACGTCCTCGACCGAGCTGACCCTCAACGCGCAGATCGCCGCGAACCTGAACGCGCCCGTCTGCCTCGCCGTCTCGGCCAAGAACCGGACGCCCGAGGACGTGTACGACGTCGCCGAGCAGGCCCTCCGCGAGTTCAAGCGCAACCACGCCAAGGTCATCTCGGTCATGGCGACCCGCGTCGACGAGCCGCAGCGCGACGGCGTCCTCGAGGCCCTCGGCCGGCTGCCCAAGGTCGTCACCGCGGCCCTCGAAGAGGACCCGATCATGAGCGCCCCGACGCTCGCCCAGCAGTTCGAGGCGGTCGGTGCGACGGTCGTCAGCGGACGCCCCGAGCAGCTGCAGCGCGAGTCCCAGGGCGCGCTGATCGCCGCGATGACGCTGCCACACGTGCTCGACCGCCTGTTCGAAGAGGCGACCGTCATGGTCGCGTCCGACCGCACCGAGCTGATCCCGGGCCTGGTCATGGCGCACGCGTCCGGGGCATTCCCCCAGCTCGCCGGACTCATCCTGACCGGCGGCTACGACCTGCCCGAGTCGGTCGACAGGCTGATCGCCACCGTCCAGCACGAGCTGCCGATCGCCCGCACCGACACCGGCACGTTCACCACCGCCGCCAAGCTCTATTCGCTGCAGGGACGCCACACGAGCTCCCCGCGCAAGATCGAGGTCATGCAGCGCATCTTCAACGACCGGGTGGACGCCCGGGCGCTGTTCGACGCCATGGCCGTGGCGCCGTCGGGCGTCCGGACGCCGCTGATGTTCGAGTTCCAGCTGACCGAGATGGCGCGGGCGAAGAAGCAGAAGATCGTGCTGCCGGAGGCGTCCGATGATCGGATCCTGCACTCGGCGGCGATCGTCCTGCGGCGCGGGACGGCCGACATCGTGCTGCTCGGCAAGCCGGCCGTTGTGAAGGCGCAGGCGTCCGCGCTGGGCATCTCGATCGACGGCGCCGAGATCGTCGACCTCGAGGATCCGGAGCTGATCAAGCGGTTCGCCACCAAGTACGCCGAGCTGCGGGCGGCCAAGGGCGTGACGTGCGAGCAGGCGGTCGAGAAGTTCAAGGACGCCTCGTACTTCGGCACGATGATGGTCTACCTGGGCCTCGCGGACGGCATGGTCTCGGGTGCGGTGAACACCACGGCCAACACGATCCGTCCGAGCCTGGAGTTCGTGAAGACGAAGCCGGGCGTGAAGGTCGTCTCGTCGTCGTTCCTCATGTGCATGCCCGACCGGGTCGACGTCTACGGGGACTGCGCCGTCAACCCGGACCCGACCGCCGACCAGCTGGCCGACATCGCGATCGGCTGCGCCGAGACCGCCGAGATCTTCGCCATCGAGCCGCGCGTGGCGATGCTGTCGTACTCGACGGGGACGTCCGGGTCGGGCGCCGATGTCGACAAGGTGCGTGAGGCCACCGACCTCGTCCGCGAGCGCAAGCCGGAGCTCAAGGTCGACGGACCCATCCAGTTCGACGCCGCCATCGACCCGACGGTCGGCAAGAAGAAGATGCCCGGCTCCGAGGTCGCCGGCCAGGCCACGGTGTTCGTCTTCCCGGACCTCAACACGGGCAACAACACCTACAAGGCCGTGCAGCGGTCCTCCGGCGCCGTCGCCGTGGGACCCGTCCTGCAGGGCCTCAACAAGCCCGTCAACGACCTCTCCCGGGGTGCGTTGGTGGACGACATCGTCAACACGATCGCCATCACGGCGATCCAGGCGCAGCACAGCTAGAGCGAGACCGGACGCCGTCGCGGCTCGCGTGCCGGCGTCCGATTTCGCCCGATCCGACCCTTCGACAGGCTCAGGAAAGCGTCCGCTGATTGAGCCTTCACCAAGAAGGACCTTCGACCAGCTCGAGAGCCCTGGCTGAGCCTGTCGAAGCCCCCGACCCGACCACAGCGCGACCGCACCCGCGGCGTCCAACACTCCTGACAAGGAACGAACCATGAGCATGCCGATCCTCCTGCTGAACGCGGGATCGTCCTCGATCAAGTACCAGGTCATCGACGCTGAGGACGAGACCGTGCTGGCCACGGGCCTCATCGAGCGCATCGGGGAGGCGTCCTCGACCATCAAGCACAAGACCCAGGGCGAGACGTTCGAGGCGGCCGACCGCTACGCGGACCACACGGAGGCCCTCGCCGCGCTCGTCGCGATGTTCGACGCCCACGGACCGAGGCTGGCCAACGTGCAGGCGGTGGGGCATCGGACGGTGCACGGCGGCTCGAAGTTCGACCGGACGGTGCTCATCGACGACGAGGTGATCCAGGCGCTCGTCGACCTGTCGCCGCTGGCCCCGCTGCACAACCCGCCGGGCATCGCCGGGATCAAGGCGGCGAAGACGGCACTGCCGGACGTCCCGCACTACGCGATCTTCGACACCGCGTTCTTCGCGCACCTGCCCGAGGAGGCCTACACCTACGCGATCGACCGCACCGTCGCGAAGGAGCTGTCGATCCGCCGCTACGGCTTCCACGGGACGTCCCACAACTTCGTCAGCCATCGGATGGCGCACTTCCTCGGACGCCACCACGACGAGTTGAAGATGATCGTCTGCCACCTGGGCAACGGCGCATCGGTGTCGGCGATCGCCGGCGGCAAGCCGATCGAGACGTCGATGGGCCTCACGCCGCTGCAGGGCCTCGTGATGGGCACCCGCACCGGCGACATCGACCCCGGCGTGGTCGCGTACCTCAACCGCTCGGGCATGAGCGTTCCGGACATCGACAACCTGCTCAACAAGAAGTCCGGCATGTTGGGGCTCTGCGGCAAGAACGACTTCCGCGACATCGGTGCCGCCATCGCCGCCGGGGACGCCGACGCCAAGCTCGCCTTCGACGTCTACATTCATCGGCTCGTGTTCTACATCGGCGGCTACATGGCGCTGCTCGGCGGCCTGGACGCCATCGCGTTCACCGCCGGTGTCGGCGAGAACGACGCGACGGTGCGCGCGGCGGTCTGCGAGCGGTTGCACACCCTCGGCTTCCACTTGGACGCCCCCCGCAACGAGCTCCGCACCGGACGCGCCCACATCATCTCCACCGACGACTCGCCCGTCACGATCTGCGTCGTCCCCACGAACGAGGAGCTGCAGATGGCCCGCGAGGTCAAGGACGCGTTGGAGGCCTAGTTCTCGCCGTCACCGACAGACCGTTACAGCTGTCCCGGACGCACCACGTCGATCTCGACGATCCGGGAGTCGAAGTCCCGCGAGTTGTTCGTGATGAACCGGTCGGCCCCGGCGTCCACGGCGGTGGCGAGATGGACAGCATCCATCGGCCGCAAGCCGTACTGGGCGGCGAGTACTGCTGCCAGCTCACCGACCGTCTCCGTGCACGGCAGGAGCGACAGGGTTCCCAGCAACTCGCCGAGGGCGATGACCTCGTCCTCTTGGCCATCGCGCAGCGGTTTGGCGAGCAACTCAGGGAGCAGCATCGTCGACCCAACCCGCACCTCGTCGGTCAGAAGCAGCGGCAGGACCCTGGACCCAAGCTCGTGCCCCTCCGCCGCCGCGTAGATCAAGACATCGGCGTCAAAGGCGTCCACGTCAGGCGTCCCGGTTGCGGTCGACCTCGGCCACGAGCGTTTCTGCTCGCTCGGTAGTGAGCCTGGCCTTCGGACGCCTCTGCCGGGCGGAGTCCAAGAGGGCGGCCAACTCGGCGGCCTTGCGCGCCGATCCCCCGGCGCGCCGCGTCCGCAGCGTCGCTGGGCTGATCAGCACGGCCACCGGGCGTCCATGCCGCGTCAGCACGATTTCGTCCCCCGCCTCCACCCGGTCAACGAGGTCCGGCAGGGAGGCCCGTGCGGCGCTGATTGGTACACCCATGTACGTTATTGTACAGAACCGACGACGAGTGTCACGAGAGTGGCGATCAACCTCGACCGCCCCCATTCCCGACTTTGACGTGGCGCACCCCGGACAAGTTGGGAATGAGACGCGGGACTCCCGTGACGCGGCAGTGGCTCGATCTGGGTGACCTCGCCGGGGGCGCCCACCCGACCGATCCGTTCATTGTCAGCGGACTGCCACGACGTGACGCGAGGCGTCCTCGATTCTCACGAAACGAGGGAACTAGGCGACGGGCGCCCGGTGCCCCACAATGGGACGACCCACGATCTAGGAGCTAGCACGGTGAGCGACGACCTCGGCAAGTACTCGGCCGCTGTCCCCGCCGCCTCCCGGTTTGTGGCGCAGCAGCTGATCATGAAGCCGTACGTCTGGTCGGCCCTGAACGTGCACGTGCATGGGCTGCAGCACCTCGACAACCTGTCGGCGCCGTTCGTGGTGATCGCGAACCACTCCTCGCACTTGGACGCCAACCTGATCTTCGGGGCCCTGCCGCGACGGCTGTCGCGCAACCTGTCGGCCGGCGCCGCGGCCGACTACTTCTTCAACCACAAGCTGCGCGCCTTCGGGACGCGGCTGTTCTACAACGCCTTCCCCGTCGATCGCGGCGGGATGCGGGCGCACCGCGGCATGTCCGGGAAGCTGCTGGACGAGGGCATCCCGCTGCTGATCTTCCCCGAGGGCACCCGGTCGCGGACGGGCGCGATGGCCAAGTTCAAGGCCGGTCCGGCGGGGCTGTCGATCAAGCACCAGGTGCCCATCCTGCCGATCGCACTCGTGGGCGCCTACGCCGCGATGCCCTACGGCGCGAAGCTTCCGGTGCCCGGACGCCCCGACGTGCACGTCGTGTTCGGCAACCCGCAGCGGGCCCGCGGTGGCGAGACGATCGCCGACTTCTCCGAGCGGATGTACCGCTACGTCGTCGAGCTGCATGACACCACGGCCCGCGCCTACGGCATGCCCACCCAGGCTGACTTCCACCGCGCCGTGGCGCTGCGCGCCGCGGCGTCCAAGGAGGCGCTGACCGCCGGCACCGAGGAGCCTCCGTCCGAGGACGCCTCGAGCTGAGTCCCTGTGGCGGGGTCCCCCGAGAGGCCCGAACGAAGCGCGGCAGGCACCGACTCAGCTTGTCAGGCCCCCAGCGCAGTCAGTAACCTTTGACTTGATTTCGCGCCAAATCAAGCCAAGGGACCTATTTTGACGTCAGCGACGGAAACGAAATATCGCCTCATTATCGTGGGCGGCGGCGGCAATGGCCGAGAATGTGCACAAATCGCGCAGGCAATGATCGCCGCCGGAACGGCGTCGTTCACCATCGCAGGCTTCCTGGATGACAACGAGTCTGCCTTGGTAGGCACGTCGACCGCGTGGCCCCTGCTCGGTTCGATCTCCGCCTGGCAACCCGCGGAAGACGAGCGCTTCGTTATTGCCGTGGGAAATCCGCAGGTGCGCGCGAAACTGGCCGATTCCTATACGGCTCGCGGAGCTCAGTTCATCAACCTTATTCATCCGACGGTCATCCTCGCGACGAATGCGCGCCTGGGCACTGGAATCTCGCTTTCTCCGTTCTCCGTCGTTTCCGACAATGCCGCCATCGACGATCACGTGCACGTTAATCTGCACACGGCGATCGGCCACGACGCCGTCGTCGGGAGGGCGTCCGTCTTGTCGAGTTTTTGCGACGTGACCGGCAATGTGCGGCTGGGTGAGCGCGTCCTGTTGGGCAGCCACGCCTCGATCGCGCCGGGGCTGAAAGTCGGCGACGACGCTCTGGTCGGCATCGGCGCCGTCGTGGTTTCCGGGGTGAAGAGCGGCAAGCGCGTCTTCGGTAACCCCGCCCGCTCGCTGGCGCTGTAGGAGGCGGACGATGCACAAGGTTTCAGTCTCCGGGGTGCGCCTGGCAGGGGTCGTGGCATGCCTGCCGGAGCAGCTGCTCGACAACCGGGTCGCATGCGAAGAGTTGTTCGGTGACAGCGTCGAGACCCTCATCAAGGCGACCGGCATCGAGAAGCGTGCCATCGCAGCACCCGGCACGACGGCCCTGGACCTCAACGTCGCCGCGGCCCGCTGTCTGCTGGACGCCACCGGCACCGCGCCCGAGGAAATCGGCGCCGTCGTGTGCGTCACCTTCACCCCCGAGTACCTCATGCCCTCGGACGCACCCTCGGCCCAGCATCGCCTCGGCCTGCCGACCGACGTCATGGCGTTCGACGTCTCGATGGCCTGCTCCGGCTACGGCTACGGGCTGTACCTCGGCGCCACGCTCGCGAGGGCGACCAACAAGAAGGTGCTTGTCCTGGACGGCGACGTCCAATCGGCCTACGTCTCGGACACCGACAAGGCGACCGTCCCGGTCATGGCAGACGTCGGCACCGCGTCCCTCATCGTCGGCGACGAATCCGCCGAGCCGTGGGACTTCGCGTTCTACACCGACGGCAGCCAGCGCGAGGCGCTGTTCGTGCCCGCCGGTGGCACCCGTCGTCCGACGCGTCCCGAAGACCTGGAACCGATCACCTACGAAGACGGCTCGAGCCGGCGCGACGTCGACATCTTCATGGACGGGTTCGCGATCTTCCGGTTCGTTGCGCTGACGGCGTCCAAGTTCATCAAGGAGTTCATGACCGTCGAGGCAATCGAGCCCGACAGCCTGGACGCCTTCGTCCCGCACCAGGCGAACATCTACATGATCGGTCAGCTGGCGAAGAAGCTGCGCATCGCCGACGCCATGACGTGGAAGTCGGGGCATCTGTTCGGAAATCCGGCGTCGGCGTCCATTCCGCTGACGATCGCCCATCACCAATCAACGCACGCCGCCGAGGCCGGACGGACCTTGATCGCCGGGTTCGGCGGCGGCCTGTCGATCAGCGTGGGCGTGCTACGCCTGCCCGGCGACAGCGTCTATCAGGTCATCGAATATGGAGAGGTTGCCGACCATGGATGAGTTTCTCTCGTTCGTCGCGAAGATCATGAAGGTCGATCCGTCGCAGTTGTCCGGCGAGACGGCCTACGGCTCGATTCCGCAGTGGGACTCGCTCATGCACCTGCGCCTGCTCGGCGAGATCGAGGACGAGTACGACGTCGAGATCCCGATCGACGAGGTTCCCGACATCAAGACGCTGGCCGACTTTTTCGCCTACGTCGCCTGAGCTTGCCCATGCGATTGGCGTTGCTGTCCAACGTGACCGTCAGTTTCTTGGCGGCCGAGTTGGAAGATCACTTCTCACTGTTCGTTCCGGACGGCTACAACCAGTGGGTGCGCGAGTGCATCGCCCCCTCGACCGACCTGGTCGCGTTTGCGCCCGAGGCCATCGCTGTTCTGCTGGACGGCTCCGCCCTCATCGAGGGCTCCGATGCGGACGCCGAACTGACCCTCGCATTGGACCAGGTGGCGATGCTCGCCCAGAACTTCCCGGCTTCTGCGGTCTACGTCTCGACGCTGGACTTCAAGCCCGTGTGGGTTGCACCCGCGGACGCCGCACCGTCCGGCGTCGCCCTCAGCGCGCGCTGGTGCGAGGGGCTGGCCGAACGGATGGCTGCGCACCCCAACTTGCACTTGTTCGACCTGGCCAGCGTCATCGCCGAGCACGGACGCAAGCTGATCTATGACGACAAGATGTGGTACCTCGGCTCTGCACCGTACAGCCTCAAGGGGACGCGCCTCGTGGCCCGGGCGCTCACCGACCGGGTCGTCCGGACGCAGGCCAAGCGCAAGAAGGTCCTCGTGGTCGACCTCGACAACACGCTGTGGGGCGGCGTCCTCGGCGAGGACGGGGCCGACGGCATCGTCTTGTCCCGGAGCCTGACGGGCGCGGTCTACCGCGACGCCCAGCTGCGGCTCAAGGAGATCGCGGCGACCGGCGTCCTCCTCGCCATCGCTAGCAAGAACGACGAGGACCTGGTCCGCGCCGTGCTGCGCGATCACCCGCAGATGGCACTGCGCGAGGACGACTTCGTCGCGATCATGGCCAACTGGGAGCCGAAGTCCCGCAACATCGCCGAGCTGGCCACGCGACTTAACCTGGGGCTCGACTCGTTCGTCTTCCTCGACGACAACCCCGTGGAGCGCGAGTCCGTGCGCCTCGAGTTGCCGGACGTGACCGTCGCCGAGTTTCCCGCCGACGTCACGCAGTTGCCGAAGGTGGTGTCGGCCCTGTTCGACGACCACTTCTTCACCCAGCGGCTGACTCAGGAGGACGCCGCCAAGACAGCCCAGTACCAGGCCGAGGAGAAGAGACAGGTCGCGAAGGCCGCGTCGGCGTCCATCGACGACTACATCCGCTCGCTGGGCATCACGATCACGGTGGGCGAGGCGCGCGACGCCAACGCCGCCCGGGTCGCCCAGCTGACAGGCAAGACCAACCAGTTCAACCTGTTGACTCGGACGTTCAGCGACGAGGAGCTCGCCGCCTACCGCGCCAAGCCGGGGTCAGCGGTCTACGTGGCCGAGGTCACCGACCGCTACGGAGACTACGGGCTCGTGTTCGTCCTCATGCTCACCGTCGCCGGGCGCACCGCCACGATCGACAACCTGCTGATGAGTTGCCGCGTCATGGGCCGCCACATCGAGGACGCCGTCCTGGCCGCCGTCGAGGAGCGGCTCGCCGCCCAGGGCGTCTCCGACATCGTCGGCGCGTACGTTCCGACGGCGCGAAACTCGCCCGTCAGCGGGCTGCTCGACCGGCTGGGCTTCGACCGGGTCGGGGACGCCGCGGCCGACGGTCGGATCGACTACCGGCGCACGATCGGCGCCCAGGCGCCCGAGCGGCGCCTCCTCAACGACGTCGTCTGGGTGGCTTCATGAAGGTTCACCACGTCGGCTACGCCGTCGAAAACCACGACCGCGCGGAGCAGGGCTTCATCGCGCTCGGCTACACGATCGGTCCGCGCACGGACGACACCGCCCGGCGCGTGTGCATTTCGTTCGCCCGCAACGGCACCGAGCTGGTCGAGATCATCTCCCCGCTGGCCGAGGACTCGCCGGTCAGCTCCGTGCTGGCCAAGAACGGTCCGTCCGCGTACCACCTCTGCTACGAAACCCCGGATCTGGCCGCCAGCCTCGTCGAACTGCGAAAGCACGGCTGGCGCACGCTCATCCCGGCCGAGGCCGCCCCCGCCCTGGAGGGCTCGGACGTCGCCTTCCTCTACAACAGACACGTTGGGCTGATCGAACTGGTCGAACGCCCCGAAACCGATGGAGAACCACGATGAACCGCTTCTACGCCCTCCTGGCCGAGATTCTGGAGGTCGACGAGTCCGAACTCTCGCTAACGACCGACTTCCGCACGGACATTCCCGACTGGGACTCGATGCGCGGCTTCTCCATCCTGTGCATGCTCGACGACGAGTACGACGTCAACATGGGCGTCCCCGAGTTCCTCGCCTGCGAGACCGTCGGCGATCTCTACAAGGCCGTCGGGAGCCCGGCAGAATGACGCCCGCGGCGCCGATCCTGGTGACGGGGGCGGCCGGCGGCATCGGCACAGAACTCGTCCGGCGCCTCGCCGCCCGCGGCGTCCCCGTGCTGGCCCAAGGCCGGTCCGCCGAGCGTCTGGACGCCTTCGCCGATCTGTCGGACGCCGTCACGTGCGTCGTCGATGATCTCGCCGACGCGTCCGAGTTGCCCGGACTGGTGAAGCGCCTCGTCGCCGAGCACGGACCTCTCGGCGGGCTCGTCCACCTCGCGGGGCACGACAAGCTGGCCCCGCTCTATCTGGCGAAGCCGGCGGACGCCGCGGCGCTGTTCCACATCCACGGGCTCGTGCCCATGACTCTCGTGGGCCTGCTGGCCAAGAAGGGCAACGCGGCACCCGGCTGTTCGATCGTGCTCGTCTCGTCGCTGGCCGCCCATGAGGGCGCGGGCGGTCACACCGCCTACGCCGCCGCCAAGGGCGCCATCGAGGGCTTCTTGCGGCCCGCGGCGTCCGAACTGGCACCCAAAGGCATCCGGCTGAACGTGGTCACGCCAGGGGTGGTCCTCACCGCCATGTCGGCCGGCTTCGTCGACCGCCTCGGCGAGGAGCAGCGGGCGGCGCTCGAGGCGTCCTACCCCTTGGGCCTCGGGAGCCCGGCCGATGTCGCGGAGCCGATCGAGTTCCTGCTCGGGGAGGCGTCCCGGTGGATCACGGGCCAAACGCTCGTGGTCGACGGTGGCCATCTGGCTCGCAGCGTCTGAGCCGGGTGTTCGAACTCAACGGGGTTGCGCAGCGTGGGTACGAGGGCCTGCCCTTCCGGTTGGGTGTGTCGCAGGGGCCGGAGGTCGGACCCGGGTCGCCCTGGCCGTGGCCGAGCGGCGTCCCTACCGACCTGAAGATCGGGCACGAGCCGCAGGGGCGTCCGCTCTTCGTCGACCGTCCCGACCTGCATCTCAGCCTGTCGCACACCGCAGGAGCCGTCGCGGTCGCCGTCGGCGACCGGCCGCTGGGGGTGGACGTCGAACGCGTCGGACGCCACGACCCACGCATCGTTGCGCGGCTGTTCTCTGCCCGCGAGCAGGCCTACCTGGACGCCGATCCCACCCTCACCGAACAGCGGTTCGCCGAACTGTGGACCCGCAAGGAGGCGCACGCCAAGCGGTCCGGCGCCGGCGGGCGCGAACTCGTGCGCGGCATCGATGTCCTGGACGCCGACGCGACCGTCACCCTGCTCGTCGACGGCTTCGCGCTGAGCGTCTGCTACTGACGCCGACTACGCGGCGGCGAGCGCCAACGCCTTCACCGGCACCGTCCGCGACCGGACGATCCGGTAGGCACCGGCGATGACGCCCACGGCCAGCCAGCCGAGCAAGACCACGACCGGCAACGCCACCGAGTGCCAGGTGATGACCGCGCGGGCGGCGTCCAGCCCGGGCGACATGGGCGACAGCGGACGCAACGCTCCGAAGATGCCCGGCGCCGAGTAGGTGAGCGCCGTGACGGTCGTGACCAGCAGCATCGCGCCGGACGCGAGGCGTCCCCACACCCCCGCCCAGGCGGCCAGTGCGTGGTTGACGGCCGCGAAGGCCAGCCCGGCCACCAGCAGGACGCCGACCAGCCCGAGCCCGCGGGGCACGCTCAGCCCGAGGAAGCCAGCCCCCAACGCGCCGAGCAGCACGGCCTGCACGGCCGCCACCCCGGCGCCCGGCAGCAGCGCGCGCAGCACCAGATGCGTGGTCGTCGAGCTGGACGCGGCGTTGCGCGGGTCCACCGGCTTGATGAGCACGTACGTCGCCAACGCGCCTAGCCACAGCGCCAACACCAGCAGCAGGGACGCCGCGGCGGCCATCGGCGTCACGAGCCCGTCGAGTCCGGTCGTCGAGATCGGGGAGGCCACGACCTTGCCGAGGTTGACCCGCTCGGCGTCGGTGTAGCTGGGGATCTGCTTGGCGCCCTCGGCGAGCCCGTCCGCCAGCTTGGTCATGCCGTCCGTGAGCTTCACCGAGCCCGCGTGCGCGTCCGTCAGCCCGGACGCCAGCGCGACCGACCCGGTGTGCGCCTGCGAGACACCGTCCGCGAACTGCGTCACCCCGGCCGTGTACGCCGACACCCCGGACGTGTACTGCGAGACGCCGCCGCTCAGCTTGGCGGCCCCGTCCGCGGACTGCTGGATGCCGTCCACCAGCGCCGGCACGCCGTCGGAGAGCTGCTGGACGCCGTCGGCCAGCTTGGGCCCGTTGGCCTTGAGTTGGGCGCCGCCGTCCAGCAGCAGGCCCAGGTTCTTGATGAGGAACTCGTTCGGCGTCTGGTTGGCCGGGATCTGTCCCCGCAACGCCTTCCACTGGGCCTGGATCGTCGTCGAGTTGGCGTCCAGGTACTCGGTGGCCTTCACCGCGGACGCCGCCGCGGCCTTCAGCTGATCGCGCGAGGCGTCCAGCTGGGCCAGCGTGGCGTCCAGCGTGGACGTGTTCGGCGCCGGCATGGACGCCAGGCTGGCCTTCGCCGAGTCCCGGACGCCCTGGACATACGCGTCGCACGCGCCCGGCGTGGCCTGCAGGGCGGCCGGGCACGGCACCGGCGCGGTGCCGTTCGCGACGGCCGACAGCTGGGCGCGCGCGGTCGAGTACTGGTCGATCATGGCCTGGACCTGCGTCCGGGTCGCCTGAGCGTTCGTCAGCAGGGGGTCGAGTTGGGCGACGAGCGCCTTCACCGAGGTGTTGATGGATGCCGCCTGCGCCGGGAAGTCGGCCATCACGGTGTCGATCTGGGCGAAGAGGGCCGACAGGTCCGGCAGCTGCTTCACGATGTCGTACAGCGGCTGGATCAGCGTGCTCGTGCCGTCGACGTACTGCGTGACGCCGTCGCTGTACGCCTTGGTGCCGGACGCCAGCTGGGCGACCTGGCCCGGCATCGGCTTGGTCTTGGCGGCCATCAGCGCCAGGCCGTCGGCTAGCTGCTTCGCCCCGGACGCCAGCTGCGTGCCGCCCGACGAGAGCTGCTTGCCGCCGGCCGACAGCTTCTGCCCGCCCGCGGACGCCTGCCCGAGCCCGTCCGCCAGCTGGTCCGCACCCGAGGACGCCTGGCCGAGCCCGTCGGTCAGCTTGGCGGACCCGTCAGCGAGCTGGCGCGCGCCGTCCGCGACGGTGACGAACTGGGCCCCCATCTTGTTGAAGCCGAGGTAGACGTTCTCCAGGTACAGGCTGGTCAGCGAGGTGTTCAGCGACTGCGCCGCTGCGTCCGCCACCGACTGGCCAAGCGCCGTCTCGGCGATGCCCGCCACCGGCGACGTCTCGATCGTGATGGTGGCCTGCTTCGCCTCGCCCGCGCTGCCGGCGTACGAGGTGGCGGCAGCCGAGAAGTTCTCCGGGATCGTCACGACCGCCGCGAACGCCCCGGACGCGAGCCCGTCCCGCGCGTGGGCGTCGTCCGCGAGGACCCACGTGAAGTTCTGCTCACGCTTGGAGTCGACCAGCGCCGCCGACAGTTGCCGTCCGAGCGGCACCTTCTGGCCGTTCAGCTCGACCATCACGTCGTGGTTGACCACCGCGGCCTGGACGCGGCGCAGGTTCGAGTCGAACCGCCACACCCCGGCCAGCACCGTGCCGGCCACCAGCAGCGGCACCAGGATCAGCGCCAGCAACCCGCGCCAGTCCAGCCGGCGTCCGTTGAAAGTGGCGACGTTCATTTCTTCGCTCCTTCGAGCATGAGGTCCGCGATGGGGGTGTAGGGCTCGTCCGGCGGGTCGACGGTCAGCGGCGCTTGGACGTCCGCGTCCTGGGGAATCCCGCGCTTGGCCGGACGCGAGCTCTCCGCGGGGGCGGCGTCCGGCAGTTCGAGCACCTGGACGCCGTCGCCGGCGGTCACGATGTCGGCCAGGTTCTCGGCCTTCGCCGCGCTCAGGACGAGCGTGCGGCGTCCGCGATCGGACGCCAGCGCCGCGAGCTGGGCGCGCGACGCGCCTTCGAGTCGGTCGGCGTGCTCGACCACGACGAACTCGCCGCGGAGGCGTCCGAGATGAGCCAGGGACGAGGCGTCCGCGCCGTCGACGAAGGTCGTGTGGTTGCGGATGTCGGAGTTCTGCTGGGGGATGACGTAGCCGAGGACCTTGGCGCGGCCGGACGTCGGGACGAGGCGTCCGGACAGGGCGAGCAGCAGAGCCTTGCGGGCGGGCTCGGGTCCCGTGACGACGACGACGTTGCCCGGCAGGAGTTCCAGATCGACGTCGGAGAACAGCGTCTTGGCACCATGAGCGGCGGCCAGACCCTCGGTGTAGACGATGCCCGGGGCGTCCGGGACGGGCCAGTCGGCCAACGACAGCTGATGGGCGAGGGCCTCGCCCTCGATGTCCATGACGGGGAGGCGCGCGTCCAGCCAGGCGGGCAGCCACCAGGCGCGGCGTCCGAGCAACTTCATGACCGCCGGACCGAGCGTCATGCGCACGACGAACGCATCGATGGCGATGCCGATCGCCAGGCCGAACGCGATGGGTTTGATGACGCCCTCGCCCGCCGGCACGAAGAAGGCAAACACGGCAAACATGATCAGGCCCGCCGCGACGACGACCTTGGCCGAGTGGACGAAGCCCTCCTCGACGGCGGTTTCGGTGTTGCCGTGCACGAACTCCTCGCGCATGCGGGAGGTGAGGAAGACCTCGTAGTCCATGGCCAGGCCGAACAGGATGCCCATCAAGACGATCGGCAGGAAGCTGATGACGGGCACGGCTTCGGGCAGGTTGATCACCTCTTTGAAGAGGCCCTTGTTGAAGACCAGCGTGGTCGCGCCGAACGCGGCCCCCACGCTGAGCAGGTACCCGAGGGCAGCCTTGACCGGCACCCAGATCGAGCGGAACACCACCGTGAGCAGCACCAGCGACAGCCCGACGACGAAGAGGCCGAAGGGGAGCAGCGCGCCGGCGAGCCGATCGGAGACGTCGATCGCGATGGCGGTGAAGCCGGTGACCGCCGTCGAGACGCCGTACTTGGCCCGCCATTCGGGCTCGCGGTCGCGCAGCGCCTTGACCAGGGTGGACGTGGCGGGGTCGTCCGGGCCCGTGGTCGGGATGACCTGCACCATCGCGGTGTCAGCGTTGCGGTTCGGCACGGACGCCGCGACGAGCTTCACCCCCGGCATCGACTCGATGTCGGCCTTCAGCCCGTCGGTGATCTTGAGCGGATCGGTCGACTCGACGATCTGCGCGGTGATCACGAGCGTGCCGTTGGCGCCGACGCCGTAGTGCTCGCTGATCTGGTCGAACGTGACGCGGTCGGCGGCGCCGGGGTGCGAGCGTCCGGAGTTGGGCAGCGCCATCCACAGGTCCTTGGCCGGGACGGACAGCGCACCGAGCGCCGCGACCACGAGGACGATCGTGATGATCGGGTACTTGGTGACGACCCCGACCCACCAACGCGAGGCGTTGAAGCCGCCCACCTTCTTGGCGCGCGTGGCGGGCTGAGGCCGGAGCCGTTCACCGAAGAAGCCCAGCATCGCGGGCAGCAGGGTCAGCGCCAAGGCGACCTCGATGGCCACCGAGACCGCGGCGAAGATGCCCATCGTCGAGAGGAACGGGATGCCGGCGACCGAGAGTCCGACCAGGGCGATGATGACCGTCAGCCCGGCGAACACCACGGCTGAGCCGGCGGTCGCGGTGGCGCGGGCGGCCGACTCCTCGACGTCGAGCCCGCCGGCCAGCTGATCGCGGTGCCGCGACACGATGAAGAGCGAGTAGTCGATGCCGACCGCGAGGGCCAGCATCAGCGCGAGCATCATCGAGGTGGAGTTGATCGGGATCAGCCCCGCGAAGATCAGGATCAGCATGATCGACTGCCCGGCGCCCGCCAGCGCCGCGATCAGCGGGATCGATGACGCCAACAGCGAACCGAGCGTCACCACGAGCACGATCAGGGCCACCACAAGGCCGATCGCCTCCACCGCCGAGACGTGCGGCATCGTCACCGAATAGACCTCGCCGCCCATGTGCACCTGACTGCCGGGAATGGCCGCCTGCAGCGTCGTCGCGTGCTCGGTGAGGATCTCGCGCTGGGCCTCGGTGAACGTCGACACCGACCCGGTCACCCGGATGCGCGCGTAGCCGGCCTGGTCGTCGTCGCTGACCATGCCTTTGACGTACTCGTTGTACGGCGACGTGGTGCCTTTGACCCAGGGGATCTGCTCGATCTTCTTCAGCTCGTCGTCCACAGCGGTCTTGATCGCCGGATTCTGGATCGACAGGCCGGCCGGGGCGATGACGAGCAGCGTCGCGGACGAGTCCGCCGCCTCGGGGAAGGTCATCTTGAGCTGGTCGAGCGCGACCTGGGAGTTGGCGCCGGGGATGCGGAAGCCGTCGTCGAACGTCCCCCGCGCCGTGACGGTCAAGATGCCGAGCAGCACCGTGAACGCGATCCAGGCTGCGAGCACCCGTTTGCGCGCGTGGAAGCAGGCGCGGGCCATGCGGTACAACGTCGACGACACCCGGCGCCTCCTCGGTGGATCTTCGGTGCGGCCTGCGCCACATTAGATACACAACTGAATCCGATACGGTAGTGTATGCGATACGCAGGTGTATCCAAGGGTTCCGGGAGGCGGGATGAGCGAGGCGGTCAGCGCGCGACGCGTCCACACGCGCGAAAAGCTCGTGGACGCCGCCATCGCCGTTTTCGCCGAGAAGGGCGTGCTGGGGGCGTCCGTCGAGGAGATCTGCGAGGCCGCCGGCTTCACGCGCGGCGCGTTCTACTCGAACTTCGACTCCAAGGACGCCCTCTGCCTGGCGATCCTCGACCACCTCGCGGCCGGACACCTAGCCGCCACCCAGGAAGCGGTGGCGTCGGTCCGGACGTCGGCGTCCGATGTCGTCGACCTCGACGAGGTCGTCGGCCGCGCGATCGGCGTCTTCCTCGGCAGCCAGCGCGGCGACCGCCAGTCGATTCTGGCCGCTGTCGAGCTGCGCCTCTACGCGGTCCGCTCCGAGTCGCTGCGCCCCGGATACTTGGCCTTCTTCGACCGGGTGAGCAGCGAGTTCGTCGCGGTGCTCAAGCAGACGGCGTCCGAGTTCGGCTACCGGCTGACGGTGCCCGGGCCCCAGGCGCTGGCGGTGTTGCAGGGCGTCTACGAGCAGGGCGCGATCGCGGGACTGCTGAACGGACGCCCCGAGGGCAGCCCGGACCGTGCGGTGCTGCTCGGCGGCGTCCTCAAATCGATGCTCGCCCCGGTGTAGGCGGACCCACCTTCCCGCCCCCATCGATGGGGCCCTATATTTCGTCGCCATGACAGTGCGCGCGTGGCCGCTGATGAGACGCGACGCGCTGATCCACGCCGTGGCGGACCTGCTGGCGGGTGGCAGCAACGTCGTCCTGACCGGCCCGGCCGGTATGGGGAAGACGACCCTCGCGGACGCCGTCGCGCTCGACTACCCCGGCCCTCGCCACCGGATCGTCGGCAGCCCGTCTGCGTCGGCCGTCCCGCTGGCGCCGGTGGCGTCCCTGGTCGGGGACGCCTTGGGCGGCGCCGCGGTGCTGGCAGCCCGCGCGAGCCTCGGTCTGGGTCGTCCGGCCTCCTCGGCCACGTCCGCGACCCCGCCGCTCCTCGTGGTCGACGACATCAACGGTCTGGACGACGCCTCCGCCACCGTGCTGCACCAACTGTTGGCCGACGGCGAGACCCGGCTGGTGGGCACGCTCCGCTCCGGGGTGTCGACCTCCAGTGCGGTCGACCGTCTGCGCAGAAGCCTCAGCACGGTCGAGGTCACGGTGCCGCCGTTGACCGAGGCAGAGGTCGTGTCGATGACGGAGCGTGCGCTGGGAGCGCCGCTGACTGCCCCCGCACGCGCCCGACTGGCGTCCTCGGCCCAGGGCAACCCGATGTACGCCCGCGAACTGGTCGAGGGCTCGCTGGCCGCGGGGACTCTCGCGCCCACCGGGTCCGGCTACGCCTTCCGCGGCGACCCCGTCGGAACGTTGCAGTTGGAGGAACTCGTCCTGGCACGACTGGCCCCGCTCGGCCGCGACCAGCACCGGGCGCTGGAGTACCTTGCCGTGGGCGGGCGGCTCCCGCACCCGGTCCTGGACGCCCTGATCCCAGCCGCCGACCTCGAGGACCTCGAGCGCGCCGGCCTCATCATCGCCCGACCGGACGCCCCCGGCCTCACCATCGACGTGGGGCATCCGCTCTACCGCGACATGACCCGGGCGCGGCTCGGACCGCTCTCCCGGATGCGGATCTTCCGCGAGCTCGCGGACGCCCTTGAGCGGGCGATCCCGGCTGCGACACGCTCCCAGGACGATCACCTGCGCTTCGCCGCGTGGAGCGTGCGGAGTGGCGCCAAGCTCACCCCGGACGCCGCGGTCGCGGCCGCCCGCCGCGCGATCGCGTCCGGCGACACCGAACTGGCGGTCGAACTGGCCGATCACGCCGCCCAGGACCCCGATCACGCCGAGGCGGCCATCTTCGCCGCCCACTGCGCGTCCATCACCGGACGCCACGCCCACGCCGCTGCCCTGCTGACCAGGGTGAAGGCGCAGCTGACCGACCCGTGGGCACGGACGGCCGTCCTGCTCAAGCTCGCCGAGGAGGTCTGGGGAACCGGGGACCTCGCGGCCGGCGCCGAGGCGTTGGCGGAGGCGTCCAGGCTGGGCGGTGAGAGCCAGGCGCTGGTGACCGCCAGCCAGGCCGTTCACGCGGTGCTGGGCGGCCAGTTGGCGTCCGCCCTCGCGGAGGCGCGCCCGCTGTTGCGCCATGAGCATCCAGGCGTCCGCTATTCGGCATGCGTCGCGGCCGCGACGGCCCTGATCTTCACCGACCGCGCGGACGAGGCCATCGCGACGGCACGGGCATATCTCGACGACCCTGGGCAGGCCGACATCGCGCTGGTCGGCGATCCCGCGATGCCCCAGGCCCTCCTGCTCATGGCCCAGTTGGTCGCGGGCGAGGTCGCGCAGGCCGGCGATGCGGCGCGGCAGCGGTTCGAGCTGGCGCCCCTGGAGTCGTCCGCGCAGGCCAACGCGTGGGCGACGATGCTGGTCGGGCTGGCCGCAGAGGCGTCCGGCGACCTCGACTGGGCCGCCCGGACTCTCGCCGAGGGCGAGCGCGCCTGGGTCGACCTGGGGATCTGGGGGTCGAGCCTGTGGTGCGGCTCGCTACTCGTCCGGACCCTCGCCCAGCGCGGCGACCTCGAGGGCGCCCGGGCCGCGCTCGTCCGCGTCAGCGGCTACCCACGCATGCCCGGCTACATCGGCAACCGCTACCTCCCCTTCGCTCAGGCCTGGGTGGACGCCCTGGCCGGCGACCGTGCCGCGGCGGCGTCCGCCCTTGCCGGAGCCCTGTCGGACGCCCGGGCCACGTCCCAGTGGACTGGCTGGTTCGAGGCCTGGCACGAGGCTGGACGCCTCGGTCTGCTCGATCTGCTGCCCCCGGACGCCGATCCCCCGGCCCCGAACGGACGCCTCAGCGGCGCCCGCGCCGCCTTGGTCGCCGGGCTTCGATCAGGAGATCCGGCACTGCTCTCGGACGCCGCCGAGCGCTTCCGCTCCTGCGGCACCTTGCTGTACGCCGCGGAGGCCGCAGCGGCCGCCCACCGGGCCGCCGGGGACGGACGCGCGGCGACGGCGTCCGACAAACTCACGGCGACCCTGCAGGCCGAGGTGCCCGCGGCCGAGACCCCGCTGCTCGGCCGGGCTCGCCCCCGGACCGGCCCACTGTCGCCGCGTGAGCGCGAGATCGCCGCGCTGGCCGCGGGCGGACTCAGCAACCGGGCGATCGCCGACCGGCTGGTCGTGAGCGAGCGCACCGTCGAGAACCACTTGTACCGGGTGTTCATCAAGCTCGGCGTCACCGGGCGTGACCAGCTAGCGGGGGTACTCGGCCGCTGAGCGATCAGCGGGTCAACCCGAATCCCATCCTCAATGGCCTCCATCGCCTCTTCGTCCGGCGTGTCGCGTCACGACAAGGGGACCGCGGGCCCGCAGGGGCGCTATCGAGGGGGCTGGCGCGTTGAGTACACGCGCTCCGGCGGTTGAGTAGCGGCCACTCTCGCCGCTCGCCACCCACCCCCGGCACCGTGGACGAGTGCCCGGCATCAACGACGCCCTCGCCCGCCTCGCGAACGATCCCGCGTTCGCCGACCTCGTGCGCTCCACCCCCACGGACGCCCTGCGCGGCTACGACCTGACAGCGGCCGACCTCGCCCGGCTGGAGGCTGCCGTCGGGGTCCGTGGCGCGCCGCCGACGCTGGGCGCACCCGCTGCGACCGCTGCGACCGCGTCCGGACGCCGCCCCGTCCCGCTGCTAACCGCGGGCGTCGTCATCGCTGCGGGCCTCGCCGCCGGCTTCCTCAGTGCCCCAGCAGGCGGCGCCTCTGTTGCGGCCGACCAGGCGTCGTACCGGTCCTGCTCGGACGCCGCCGTGACCGGGTCCGTGCTTGGCGCGTTGAGGCGCGGCGACAAGGTGCTCGTGGTCGGCCGCTCCGGACCGTTCGTCGCCATCCGGGATCCGCGCGGGCAGGGCCAGGTCTGGTTGGACGCCGCCCAGGTCGTCACCTCCGGCACCGGATCGCTGCCCGAGATCGCCTGTGCGTCGGCGTCCGGCCTGGCCGTGTCCACCCCCATCGTGGACGCCTCGGGCATGAGTCCGACGATCGCGACGCCCACCGCCGCGGCGTCCCCGACTGCCTCCCCGGCTCCCTCGCCCAGCCCGGCGCCCGCGCCTGCCCCCGCGCCGAGCACGTCGGCGTCCACGGCGTCCACAACGTCGAAGAGGCCCACCACAACGTCGGCGTCCACGAGCACCCGGCCGCCCACGACTCAGCCGGCCAGCAGCACCACCAGCGCCCAGCCGCCCTTGACGCTGACCGTCTCGGCGAGCCGGACGCTGTTCTACTCCGAAGGCGCGGTGTCGTGCGCGTCCTACCCGCAAACGGTCGCCATCACGGTGACCCCGAGCGATGCGGGCCGGGTGACCTCCACGGCGGTCACTTGGAGCGGCGCGGGCAAGTCCGGTACGGCGACCAAGACCGGCTCGACCTGGACCGTCGGCCCCCTCTACTCCACCCACAGCGGCACCGCCACCCTGACCGTCACCGCGACGATCACCGACCGGGCCGGCGCCGCGAGGACGGCGTCCACCACCGTCGCCTTCCGCCAGATCAGCGAGGAGTGCATCGGATGACCAAGACGCCCCGACTGATCATGACCGCCGTCGCGTTGCTCGCGACCCTGGGCGCGTCCGGGCTTGCAGGTCGCCAACTCGCGTCTGCGGTCCGTCCGGCCCCCCAGGATTCTCCCGCCGCGACGGCGTCCGGCTACGCGTCCATCGGACGCCCCGGCGTCGGCACGGCCGCCGGTCCGGTCGTGCCGAACCCCGATGGACGCCCCGACCTGACCGCCGATCCGGCCGCCAAGATCGCCGGAACGCCCCCCTCCGCCGGAGCGCCGCGCGCGAGCTTCGATCCGGTGGACGCCACTACCGGTCAGCCGGTCCAGGCGTCCGACGGTCTCGCCCCCGCAACGGCACCCGCCTCCGGGACCACTGTTCGTCCACCCGCCTCCCCCGCTGCTGCCAGCGTCCCCGCCCCCGGATCGACCCCGTCCCTCACCTCGACGGGAACGGCGGCCGCGCCGGGGGCGTCCGGGCCGTTCGACCTGTCCCAGACCAGGCCGCATCCGGACGCCTTCACCGACCCCTGCCTGCGCGACCCGAGGGCGTCCGGCTGCCCGCAGGGCATCGAGGGGACGATCCTCGGCGACACGGCACCGCCCGAACTTCGGCTGCTGTGGGCGGGCGAGATCCGCCGGACCGACGTCTACGCCGGCGAGTGCGCGCGGCAGTTCCCGACGGCCCCCATCGACTGGAACCGCGACTCGGTCTTCGCCGTCGTCGTGAACATGCCGGTCACGGGCACGACGCGGCTGCAGTTGTTCCACCCGCAGTCCTACGCTCCCGGGACGCCGACGCCGGGCTCCCTGGTCGCCGGCACCACGACGACCTCGGCCGAATTGGTCGCGGAGTGGGCCCGCGCGTTCGCCGCGGGCGCCAGGACGCCGACCGTGCCGCTCTGCCTGAAGGTGCCTCCCACACCGATGGACGCCAACCGCGCCGGCTGCCTGGCCACCTGGACGGGCTTCTGGTGGGACTGCCGTTCGAGGATGGAGCTGTCGCTGGAGTCGGGCTGTCACGACTCGTCGACCGACCCGCTGTGCGCGCAACTGACCCGGCTGCTGGGCTGGGAGGTGCCGAGGCGCAACCTCGGCCCCCTTCGGTTCGAGTACTCCTACGACCCTCAGTGGTCGGGATCGGCCCAGTTCGGGGGCCAGCCGCTGACCGGCGAGGAGCTGCGCCGGCGCGTGGAGTTGGTCGGCGTCGACCCGCTCAACCTCGAGGTGCGCGTGCCGCTGTTCTCGCGGGGGCTCGCCGAGGCCGACCTGGCTGCCGCGCCGTCCGCGGACGGCTGGGTGGTGTCCCGGACGGCCCTCACGGAGAACCAACTGGTGGCCGCCGCCGGGTACCCGGTCGGCACCGACTGCCGAGCGGCCGACCCGACGACGGTGAGCACGATCCTGCCGGTGACGAGGCAGGGCCAGCGCACCCGCTACTACACCCCCGATCCCGCCAAGCCGGCCCTGCGCGAAGGCGTTGTGAATCTGACGATGCCGCGACTGGCGCCCGGCGAGGGGGTCACGGTGTGCGTCTACTGGTACACCCTGCCGTCGCAGTCCTACGACAATCCCACGGTGACCGCGATCGAACGTCATCTCGTGGTGCCGCCGAGCCGGTCGGCGACGCAGGTGCGCGTCGTCGGATCGAGCCGCGGCGGCGTCACCCCGGACGCGTGGACCTGGCAGTGGATCGGCGACCGCGCCCTCACCCAGTCCTGCGGCTTCGACTCGACCGGGGCAGCCCCAGTCCTACGTCCGTTGGGCGACGAGGGCCTGCTCTGTCAGATCGACAGCGCGCGGTTCGTCTTCGCTCCGGCGGACGCCGAGTTGTACGCCGGCGCGATCGACGCCAGCACCCAGGGACGCATCCGCCTGCCGCTGAACAACAGGGGCTGCGACGGCACCTGCGGCGGCGATCGGGTGTCACGTCTGACCTTGTCGGACGGGAGCTGGATCGACCTGAGCGTCCGTCGTGCACCGCTGGCTTCGGCACCGTTGCTGTCGGGCGGGCAGATCGTGGGCGGGCGTCCGGACCAGTGGGTGATCGACCCCGAGCCACCCGTCAGCGTGATCCCGTCGATCCGGCCGCGGGTCGTCAGCGAGTTCCCGAGCCTCGACCTCATGGCCGTCCGGGTCGACCGTGACGCCGCCGATCCGCAGCACGCCCTGCGGCTGACGTGGGCGGCCGACCGGACTGTTCGCGTCCAGTTCGAGGCGCAGGCGATCGCGTCCGACCTGGCGGCGACGACGTGCCGGAGCACCTGGGTCGCCGACCCCGTGGCTGGGGCGTCCGGACAGGTGGTCTTGCCCGGGCTCTGCGCCGGGACGGGCTACCGGTTCAGCGTGACCCTGACCGACCCGGCCACGGGGAAGGCGACGGTCTACACGACGGCCTCGGCGGCGTCCACGCCCGTGCGACGCGTGGTGAACTGGCGGTCCGAGGGAGTGACGGCCTCGCCGCCGGTACCGGCTGACTACGCCTACGACTGGACGCTCGCCCTCACCGCCCCCGGCGGCGGGCGCTGGGCGCGCTTCACCAGCCTGGACGTGCGGTTCGGCAGCGGTCTCCTGGTGTCGTCGGACGCCGCCGCGTGCCGTCCGCTCGGCGGCGTCATCGCGGGCGGATCGGCGCGACCGGAGACCCTCGGCCAGCTGCTGGCGTGGGTGGAGTACTCGGCGTCCGTCTACGACAACGTCGACTGCTCAGGGACGCCGACGCTCGCGTCCGGTTCGCTGCTGGCGGTGGTCCACTGGCTCGGCACGGAGCCGACCACGGTCACGCTCACCCATGCAGGCGGCTGGACGGGCGCGCTGGGCCTGCGCCGGACGAGCTGACCCTCAGCGAAGCTCGGCTCCCAGAGACGGGGCCGAGGTTCGTCCAGCTTGCCGACGTCCGGAGTCGGCCAAACGGACGAGCTTCGGCTCCGTGCTGCGGGCGCGAACTGACCGGCTAGCTCGCCCACATCCCGAGGTAGAACAGGACGCTCCAGCCAACCTGCACCGTCAAAGCGACCACGATCACGACCGCCCAGAACCAGCGCCACGCGCCGCGCGTCCGGGGTTCGACGAACTCGCCGATCAGGGTCCACAGCGGGAACCACAGCAGCACCGCGCGGCACACCGACTGGAACCAGTACGAGATCGAGAACGCCAGCACCTGGACGCCCACCCAGGACGCCTCCGGCACCCGCCACCTCAGCAGCAGCACGATGACCACGAGCACCCCGACGATCATCGACAGAAACTCGGCGCGGAAGATCCACACCCACTCGGGGTGGTCGGCGTACATGCCCGGCTGCAGCGAGCGCCACGAGTTGCGGACGCAGTCCCAGGGCCAGGTGAACTCGCGCTTCCAGCCCGCGGCCTGCGCCGAGAACCACGCCGTCCAACTGCCCGTCCGGCCGTAGAGGTAGACGGCGTACGAGGCCAGCACGCCCAGCGGCAGCAGCAGCCACGGGAGGCTTCGAACGAGTCCGGACGCCCTGCGCGCGGTCCACGCCTGGCTCACGGCCAACACCGCCAGCGCGCCGACCAGGAAGAGCCCCGACACCCGCAGGGTGCACGCCAGCCCCGCCAACACCGCCGCGGCCCCCCAGTGCTTGCGCGTGGCCCGTTCCCAGGCCCAGAAGGCGGCTGCGCAGAACGGCGCCTCCGAATAGGGGACCAGGGTGAACACCGACGTCGGTGCCAGCAGCCAGGCGATGGCGGCCCAGCGTCCACCGATCCGGTACAGGGCCCAGGTGGCGAGCGCAGACGTAACCAGCGCGAGAACCGTCCCCCAGATGACCGGGTCGGCACCGACGCGGTAGGCGAGGCTCAGTACGAGCGGCAGACCGGGGAAGAAGGCCATGTCGGTCTGCACCGCGTAGCCGTTCTTGGCGATCGCGACGAAGTGCGCCACGTCCCAGTTGCCGAGCAGGTTGGGCAGTCGGCGTCCGGTGCGCAGCGCCACGAGGACGGCGGTGATCAGCAGCAGCAGCCGCGTGCCCAGCCACACCTGCACGACCAGGCGGGCATCGGTGTCCACCCGGACGCTCGACGCCCGCGCACTCATGCGAAGCAGCCTATGGGGTCGCCGTCGGCGTCGGTGCTGGCGCCGCGGTGGTCGGGTGCGGCGTTGGGGTCTGCACCTGCGTCGTCCGTGTCGTCTGGGTCGTCGACGGCGTGACGGGCGGGGGCGCCTGCGTGGTCGTCGTGCTGGACGGCGTGGGTGCAGCCGTGGTCTCCACCGGCGTCACGGACGCCGTCGGCGTCGCCGACGCCGTGGTCGTCGCCGCCGGCACGACCGCAGGAGTCTCCGTCGGGGCGTAGTTGGACGCCGTGAACTGTTGCACCGGCAGCCCCTTCATCGCCGACTGCATGTAGAGCAGCCAGGTCTGCGCCGGGTAGCCGCCGCCGTAGAAGCCGGGGCTGTAGACCTCGAGGTTCTCATTGCCGCTGTCGCCGGCGACGAAGTTGACCGCCGTGGTGATTTGTTTGGTGTAGCCCACGAACCAGCTCGACACGGTCTTCTTGTTCTCCGAGTCGTACCGGGTGCCGGTCTTGCCGGCCACGGGCCAGTTCAGCGAGCCGACGACGCGTCCGGTACCGGTCTTGGCCACCTCGGTGAGGCAATCGGTCGCCGCGGTGGCGACGGTCTGGTCGATGGCCAGCGTCCGCTGCGGATTGGCGGTGTAGACGACCACCCCGTCGCGGTCCTTGACCTGGGAGACGACGTGCCAGGCGACGTGGACGCCGTCGTTGGCCAGCGTCGAGTAGCCGGACGCGTTGTCCACCGGCGCCACCTCGGCGGTGCCCATGGCGATGCGGATGTTCTGATCCCAGCCCGCCTGCCCCGACTGCCCGGGGATGCCGGCGTCCTGGGCGGCCTTGATCGACTCGGACGCCCCGTTCTTGAGCTGCGTCGTGAGGTCGACGTAGGCCGCGTTGATGGAGTTCGTCGTGGCGTCCTGCAGCGACACCATCCCCGACGTCTCCCCCGAGATCGGCTTACCGTCCGCCGCGGTGAACGTGTAGCCCTTGAGCTGCTTGTCCAGCGAAACACCTTGTCGGAGCGCCGCCACGAGCGTCCAGGTCTTGAACGTCGAGCCGGTCGCGCGCGGGGTGATGGCCCAGTTGAAGGGCGACGAGACGTAGTCGTCGTTGCCGGCGTACATCGCCAGGACGCCGCCCGTCGCGTTGTCGATGCTGACGACGGACGCGTGGAGCTGCGAGGCGTCCTTCTTGCCAGCGGCCTCCTTGACCTTGGTCTGGGCGGCCGAGACGGCGGCGTCCTGCTTGGCGGCGTCGAAGGTCGTGGTGACCTCGAGGCCGCCGCCGTTGATGGTCGCGTCGTCGAAGCCCAGGCTCTTCAGCTCCTTCATCACCAACTGCATCAGGTAGCCGTTGGTGCCGCCGAAGCGGGGATCGCGCTTGATCGGCGGGAAGGCGGGCAGCGCCGTGTAGATCTGCGCCTTCTGCGCCTCGGTGAGCTTGCCCATCTTGACCAGGGAGTTGATCGTGTACTGGTAGCGCTCCAACAGGTCGGCGGCCTGCTTCTTGCCGTTCGCCGGATCGAGCAGCCCGGGCGCGTTGACCAGGGCTGCGAGCACGATCGACTGCTGCAGGTCGAGTTGCGCGGCCGGGATGCCGAAGAAGGCCTTGGACGCCGCCTCGACGCCGTAGGTGCCGCGTCCGAAGTAGACGGTGTTGAGGTAGCCGGCGAGGATCTCTTCCTTCGGGACGTCCTGGCCGACCTTGAGCGCGATGACCATCTCGCGGAGCTTGCGCAGCAGGGTCTTGTCCTGGGTGAGGTAGAGGACCTTGACGTACTGCTGCGTCAGGGTCGAACCGCCGCCTGCCTTGCCGAGGGATGACACGGCGCGCAGGATGCCGGTCGGCGAGATGCCGGGATCGGTCCAGAACGTCGGATTCTCGGCCGCCACCATGGCGTCTTTCATGGTCTGCGGGATCGTCGCGTAGTCGATCATCTCGCGGTTCTGGACGCTGAGCATGCCCAGCGAGGTCTTGCCGTCCGCGAAGTACAGGTGGGTGTTGGCGGTGACGAAGTCCTTGTTGGGGTTCGGGATCGGCGTTGACACCCAGAGAATGCCGAGCGCGCCAGCGGCCAGGACGGCGAGAGCTAGGACGCCGACGAGCGCCCACTTGAGAACCCGGAGGATGCGGCCCTCAGGCGGGGCGTCCGGGTTCTTCTTCTTGGTGCCGTTGGGGGTGTTCGCGCCTGTCGCGCCGCGTTTTCCGCCGGCGGGCTTGGGGCTGGCCATAGGTGTCCTCGGTCGAGTTCCGGCGCGCTGATGCCGCGCCTAGTCCCTGCTTGGGCGATGCTGGCGGGGTGCCGCCAGCGTTGCTTCGGCACCTGATTCTAGGCGCCGGACGCCGTGCCACCATCCGACGAGGGTCGTGGCGGGGTAGGAGGCCGGGCGGTCATCGCTAGATTCGCATCGGACTCAAATACCCCCTAGGGTATCCTTGTTCTATCAAGCAGACCTGTCGAACGGAGAGCCCATGGCCACCCTCGAGCTGACCGCAGCCAACTTCGAGGCGACGATCACCGGCAACGATCTGGTGCTCGTCGACTTCTGGGCCGCCTGGTGCGGACCGTGCCGGATGTTCGCGCCGGTCTTCGAGAAGGCATCCGAGACGCATCCGGACGTGGTGTTCGGCAAGGTCGACACCGAGGCCGAGCGCGAGCTGGCAGGTGCGGCGTCCATCATGTCGATTCCGACGCTGATGGCCTTCCGCGAGGGCGTGCTGGTCTTCCGCGAGTCGGGCGCCCTGCCCGGCCCGGCCCTGGACGAGGTCATCGGGCAGTTGCGCGAGTTGGACATGACCGAGGTCCACGCCCAGGTTGCCGCCGCCCGCGCGCAGTTCGAGGCGGACCGCGAGGCTGAGGCGTCCGAGCCGGTTCAGGCCGAGGCCGAGTCGTCGTCGTGACAGATCGGACGCCGCCCGCCGATTCCCGGTCGGGTGCTGCCCGGGCGGGAGAGGTGGACCCCGACCTCTCGGCGCTGTTCCAGCGCATCCCGACGGTGGACGCCGTGCGGCGTCCGTTTCGACTGTGGGGACTCCAAGGCTGGGGACTCGCGCAGTGGGCGGGACTCGCGGCGGCGTCCGTCGGATTCTTCTTCGCCTACCGGGGCCTGAACTTCGGCCTCGGCTGGGGCGCGTTCGCCGTGGTGGCGGCGCTGGTCGCCGGCTTCGTGGTCGCCACGTATCTGCCGCGGCGCGGCGTGACGTCTGGAGCGGCCCCCTGTGCGCTCGTCCCGCTGGCGATGACGCTGCTCGTGCCGGCGTTGGCGAATCCCGCCGAGCCACTGACGGCCGCCATCGGACTCGCCCTGCTGATCGCTGTCGCCTCCCAGCGGCTGACCGGAGCGGGCTGCGGCTGAGCGGACCTGGACCGTGCTCGACGCGGATAGGCCGGGTTCTGGCCGGCGTGTCGCCCATCGAGCATGGGATCCGGGCTCGTCATCCGCACGTCCGGCGGTTGGTGGGACCGACGCGGGGTGGCTTACACTCTTCTTCGCTCGGGGCTATGGCGCAATTGGTAGCGCACCTGCTTTGCAAGCAGGGGGTTAGGGGTTCGAGTCCCCTTAGCTCCACCACACTCACCTGGTTCAAACCCCCGCACAGTGACAGCCAGCTCAGCTACAACTCACGCAGAGTGTCAGCGGTCACTCCTACGATCATGACGACGGGCACGGGAAGGGGAGACGATGACGCGAAGCGCAGCTAAGGGCTTGGTGAAGTCCAAGCAGCGCGTCGCGGATCACGGCGAGGTGTTTACGCCGGGGTGGATGGTCGAGGCCATGCTCGATCTCGTCAAACACGAGTCTGAGCGGATCGACTCTCGCGTGCTCGAACCCGCTTGTGGCTCGGGTAACTTCCTTGTCCCGGTCCTGGCCCGCAAGCTGGTGACCGTCCAGCTTCGCCATGGCAAGAGCGACTTCGAGAAGCGTCATTACGCGCTGTTCGCGCTGATGTGCACGTACGGCATCGAGCTCCTCGGTGACAACGCGGGGGAGTGCCGGGACAATCTCGCGGAGGTGTTCAATGCCTTCCTGGGCATCAACAACGATGACCCGTGGGCACGGGCGGCACGCGCGGTCCTAGCCGTGAACATCGTGCAGGGCGATGCCTTGACCATGACCGTGCCAAGCGGCCAGCCCATCACCTTTCCTGAGTGGGGCTACCTCGGCAAGGGGAAGTTCCAGAGGCGCGACTTCCGTTACGACGACCTCACCCAGCGCGCCTCGTACGAGGGAACCCTGTTCGGCGAGCTCGACGACGAGGATCTGTTCGTGCCCGCGCAGACCTATCCGACGATGACCGTCAATCAGATCGCCGAGGGCGCCGCGTGACCCTTGCACCTTTCACCCTCCGAGGGCACAACCCGGATGTCTTGACCTGTATCGCGAACCTCTCGAACGATGAGGTCTTCACTCCGCCAGAGTTCGCGAACCAGATGCTCGACACGCTTGCCGCCGCGTGGGCTGACGCCAACGACGGCGCGGACATCTGGGCCAATCCCGATGTCACGTTCCTCGACCCGTTCACCAAGTCCGGTGTGTTCCTCCGAGAGATCGTCCGTCGGCTCACCGACGGGTTGATCTTGGCGATCCCCGACCTCGCCGAGCGGGTCGATCACATCCTGACCCGTCAGGTGTTCGGCATCGGGATCACCCAGCTCACTGCGCTGCTGGCGCGCCGGAGCGTCTACTGCTCGAAGTTCGCCAACGGCCCGCACTCGATCGCCACGTCATTCACGACCGAGCACGGCAATATCTGGTTCGAGCGCACTGAGCACACCTGGGGTGGCGGTAAGCGCGAGTTCCGCGTCGATCCCCTCACGAGTGAAGAGATCACGGTCTACACCAACCGCAAGTGCCTCTACTGCGGGGCGGGCGAGGACGACTACGCACGAGGCGGAGACCTTGAGACTCACGCCTACGCCTTCATCCACACCGACGACATCAAAGCTCGCATCGCGGAGCTGTTCGGAGACACCATGCAGTTCGACGTCATCATCGGCAACCCGCCCTATCAGCTCAGCGACGGCGGCTACGGCACCTCCGCTGCACCGATCTACCAGATGTTCGTGGAGAAGGCGCTGGGGCTCGACCCACGCTTCGCCGTCTTTGTCACTCCGTCTCGCTGGTTTGCGGGAGGCAAGGGCCTCGATGAGTACCGCAAGAAGATGCTGTCCGATCACCGCATGCACGACATCGTCGACTACCCAAAGCTCTACGAGGCCTTCCCAGGCGTGAAGATCAGAGGCGGCGTCTCATACTTCCTCTGGGACCGCGAGCATGACGGACCTTGCACGATCCAGACGATGTGGGATGGGCAGCCGGTGGGTGAAAGGGCAACGCGCTACCTCGATGCCTACGATGTGCTGGTCCGCCGGAATGAAGCGGTTCCGATCCTCGACAAGGTTCGGGCGCTCGCTGAGCCAACGCTCGACTCACGGGTGTCGAGCCGTAAGCCTTTCGGGCTGCCGACCAACTTTCACGGCAAGCCAAGCCCCACTGCCCTCAAGGCTCCGGTGGAACTCTTCGGCTCGCGGAGGGTGAGCTGGGTGGATCGTGCGGACATTCCGCTCAACGACTCTTGGGTTGATGAGTGGAAGGTGCTCATGACCGCAGTGCAAGGCACGAGCGCTGCGATTGAAACCAAGTTCCTGTCGCGCCCGATTCTCGCGGGTCCAGGCACCGCGTGCAGCGAGACGTATCTTGTCGCTGGCCGGTTCGGGATCGAGGAGGAGGCTCGGCGCTACGCCGGGTACCTGCGGACGCGCTTTGTCCGTTTCCTTGTGTCGTTGCGGAAGTCCACTCAGCACGCCACCAAGGACGTTTACTCATTCGTTCCCGACGTCCCGCTCGACCAGGACTGGACTGATGCTCTCCTCTACGAGCGCTACGGACTAACTGGCGACGAGATTGCCTTCATCGAGTCGCAGGTCGCTGCCCACGACGACACCCTCTTCGACGAGGACGGGGCCGACGACAGCGATGAGTAGGGACGTCGACGAGCTTCTCCCGGAGAGGCCGAAGGCACGTCTACGCATCTACGCGTGGTCGCCGAATGATCCACCCGCGGGATATGCGGGACTACTCAAGGTGGGTCAGACGACGAAGGCGGACGTGAACGCTCGCATCCGCGAGTCGCAGGGGCAGATGCAGCAGGCCTACACGCTGCACGTTGATGAACTCGCCGAACGGAACGACGGGTCGGTGTTCCGTGACTCGGATGTGCGCCAGCGGCTGATCGACAAGGGCTTCGAGAACCCGATCTTCGGCTCGGCGCGCGAGTGGATGCGCTGTACCCCGGATGATGTGCGCACGGCGATCACCGAGCTTCGCACCGGCGTCAAGCTCAGCGGCACGCACCACGAGACGTTCCCGATGCGTCCGGAGCAGGCCACTGCCGTCGATAAGGCCGAGGGCTACTACGAGTCCATCTGGGCCGAGGACTCCCAGGCGGTACCGCGGTTCCTGTGGAACGCCAAGATGCGCTTCGGGAAGACCTTCGCCGCCTACCAGCTCGCCAAGCGGCTCGGCGCCAAACGCATCCTCGTGGTGACCTTCAAGCCGGCGGTGGAGGACGCCTGGCAGAGCGACCTGGGGTCTCATGCCGACTTCGACGGCTGGCAGTACCTCTCCTCGGCTACCGGGGGCAGCCCGGACGAGGCCGACAAGACGAGACCGCTGGTCTACTTCGGCTCGTTCCAGGACCTGCTCGGGCGCGACCGGATGACCGGGCTCATCAAAGCGAAGAACGAGTGGGTTCACACCACCAACTGGGACCTCGTCATCTTCGACGAGTACCACTTCGGCGCCTGGCGAGAGTCCGCCAAGGAGCTGTTCGAGGGTGAGGACGAGAAGGTCAAGCAGAAGGAGCTGGCCGCCGAGTACCACGACGGCCTCGTGGCCTTCGACGAGGAACTCGACGAGCTCGGCAACGATGAGGACGACTTCCTGCCGATCACCACCCGCGCCTACCTGTACCTGTCGGGCACGCCGTTCAAGGCGCTGGCGACTGGTGAGTTCATCGAGGAGCAAATCTTCAACTGGACCTACACCGACGAGCAGCGGGCTAAGTCCGAGTACGAAGTCGCGTACCCGAACGCCTGGAACCCGTACGGGGCACTCCCGGAGATGCGCCTGTTCACCTACCAGATGCCCGACGAGCTCATCGCCGTCGCGAACCAGGGCGAGTTCGACGAGTTCGACCTCAACGAGTTCTTCGAGGCAAAGGGCATCGGCGCGGACGCCGAGTTCACGCACAAGACCGACGTTCAGAAGTGGCTCGACCTCATCCGTGGCGCTCACCTGCCCACGCAGGTCGACGCCATGCGAATGGGCACCCGCCCGCCCTTTCCGTACTCCGATGTGCGGCTCCTGCCGTACCTGCAGCACTCGTTCTGGTTCCTACCGAATGTGGCTGCCTGCCAGGCGATGGCCAACCTGCTCGCGGAGAAGCAGAACGTGTTCTGGCACGACTACCAGGTCCTCGTCGTCGCGGGTGCCGGCGCGGGCATCGGGCTGGATGCCCTCCCGCCGGTGCGAGCGGCGATCGGCGACGGCCACGACACGAAGACGATCACCCTGTCCTGCGGCAAACTCACTACGGGCGTCACCGTGAAGCAGTGGTCCTCGATCCTGATGCTGCGCAACCTGGACTCGCCCGAGACCTATTTCCAGGCAGCGTTCCGCGTGCAGTCACCGTGGTCGATCAAGAATCCCGACGGAGACAACCCGAGCGCTGAGGCCGTCCTCAAGCCGGTGTGCTTCGTGTTCGACTTCGCGCCGACCCGGGCGCTACGTCAGATCGCCGACTACGGTGCCGGTCTGTCACCGGAGACGCCGAACCCGGAGCAGGCCGTCGAGGAACTCGTGAAGTTCCTGCCCGTCTTGGCCTACGACGGGTCGAACATGACCCAGGTCGATGCCGGCGGCATCCTCGACATCGCCATGTCGGGCACCTCCGCAACCCTCCTGGCCCGCAAGTGGGAGTCCGCGATCCTCGTCAACGTCGACAACGACACCTTGCGCAAGATCATGAACAACCCCGACGCCCTCAGCGCCGTCATGAACATCGAAGGCTTCCGCGCACTCGGCAACGACATCTTCGAGACCGTCGTGAACAAGAGCGACGCCGTGAAGAAGGCTAAGAAGGAGAAGGGCGACGACATCACCCCGGCGGAGAAGAAGGAGCTCACAGCGGAGGAGAAGGAGTACAAGTCCAAGCGGAAGCAGATTCAGGAGAAGTTGGTCAAGTTCGCCACCCGTATTCCGGCGTTCATGTACCTCACCGACTTCCGCGAGAACACCCTCCAGGATGTCATCACCAAACTCGAACCCGGACTGTTCCGCACCGTCACCGGCCTGACCGTCGAGGACTTCCATCTGCTCGTGAACCTCGGCGTCTTCAACGCCACCCACATGAACCAGGCCGTCTTCGCCTTCCGACGCTACGAGGACTCCTCCCTGTCCTACACCGGAATCGAGTCCCACCAGGGGCTGCGGCGCTACGGCCTGTACGACACCGTGGTGGCCGTAGACGACGCTCTTGCCTGACATCCTCCTGCCCTGCGCTGAGTCCTGACCGCTACTGCATCCCCGGAGCGACGGCCGCGCGGAGGGCGTCCAGGCTCTCTTGGTCCCCGGACGCCTCGGGCTCGGGTCCGCGCCCCCAGAGCCAGCGGTCCAGAGTGTCGGCCGTCGCCGTGACGGACGCCGCCGGCTCGCCGTCGGCCACCAAGACCACGCCCGGCTCGTCGTAGGTCTTGCCGGACTGACCAGTGCCGATCCAGCGCCCGGGCTGCAGCAGCCACCGTCCACCATCGGACGCCACCAGCGCGACCACCCCCATCACCGGACGCAGCTCGAAGCCGGGGTTCGTCCCCCACCAGCCCAACATCACCTCGACCGCGTGCGAGACGCCGTCGGACGCGACCTCGTGCTCGATCGGACGCGACACCAGCCCCGCCGCCAACTCGGCATCGATGCGGTGCATCGTCGCCTCGTGGACCTGCATCCGACGCGTGAAGCCGACCGTCTGATCGGGCGGGAACCACGACCACGCCGGATCGGCGTCCGGACGCGACCTCAACTCCGCGACCAAAGCCGCCGTCTCCGCCCGCAGCAACTCGACCGTCTGCCCGCGCTCGACCGGGCGCTCCGGCTTGTCCGCCTCCACGGCCTCGGAATCGGCATCAGTGCGCGCCCCGGACGACAGAATCCGCGCCCAGAACGCGTGCACCTCGGTCAGGTGCCAGAGCAGGTCGTCGACTGTCCAGTCGGGGCAGGTCGGGACGGGGCCCTCGCCGGACGCCGCGGCCACGGCCTCGATGAAGCGTTCGGTCTCAGCGTCGATGATCGTCAGGTGATCCATGTCCCCAACCTAGGGCGACCCGAGGACGAGACGACAGTGCTAGCCCCAGGGCCGATCGACCTACACCCCGATCGGACTCGTGCCGTGGATCTCGCTCACGTGCCAGTTCGCCCGCGCCTCACCGCGCACGGTGTCGCCGCACAGGCTGCACACGTACACATCCCCCGCAGAACTGCGTTGCCGCGCCATGGCGATCAGAAGCGCAACCACGACAGCGACGGCTATGCCGATCTCGATCATGTGGCCTCCTCGCCTTCGAGTCGGAAGTCTGCGCCCCACCTGTCCCTCGCCGCAGCCTCGGCGAACGAACCAACCGGCCGGATGGCCAACATCCTCAAGATTGGCGGACGCCGACGCCTCCGTTCCACCGGACGCGTGACGTCCGGACGCCTCCGTGCCAGGCTGGCGTCCGTGATCGGCGGGATTGACCTGGACGGCGTCGACTTCTTCGCCGAGCTGGCCTTCAACAACGACAAGGACTGGTGGACGGCCAACAAGGCCCGGTGGGAGGTGTCCGTACGGCGTCCGATGGAGGCCCTCTGCGCCGCCCTCGCGCCCGAGTTCGGGGACGCCAAGCTCTTCCGCCCCTACCGCGACGTGCGGTTCTCGGCCGACAAGACCCCCTACAAGGACCACCAGGGCGCCGTCGTCGACACCGTCCCCAGCATGGGCTTCTACGTCCAGCTCAGCGCGCACGGCCTGATGACCGGCGGCGGCTGGTACGCACCGTCGCCCGACCAAGTCGAGCGCTTTCGCGCCAGTGTGGACGCCGACGGCGCCGGCTCGTCGCTGGCGGGCATCGTGGCTGACCTGGTCAGCTCCGGATTCGAGATGGGCGGCGACGAGCTCAAGACCGCGCCTCGCGGGTTCGCCAAAGACCACCCGCGCATCGACCTGCTGCGTCGCAAGCATCTGCTGACCAGCGTCCAGCACGGGACGCCCGACTGGCTTGGCACCGGCGAGGTCGTCGAGCGGGTCCGCGCCGACTGGCTGGCCTATCGGCCCCTGCTCGACTGGCTCGAGATCCACGTCGGCCCAAGCGAGCGGGAGCCCAGACGCTGATCCCCGAGCGGGCTGGCTACGGCGTGACCGCCCTCGCTTCAGCCTGCCAACCATCTCCATCCCTGCCACTGAGTGCTCAACGTGGCGGAAATCCGAAACATCGAGCACTCAGACAGCCCCGTAGGCTCGCCCCCGCGCGGCTCTGGCGTCCGCAACGATCGGCGCTCCGAGCCGCAGACGTCAGGCGCCGTAGCCCGTCCGCTTCATCTCGCGGGCGACCTCGTCGACCTGCTCCGTGGACAGGAGCGTGGGGCGTCCGGCTGACATCGTCAGCAACGCCAGCTCGCACGCCCACTCGAGCTGAAGGGCCTTGTCATAGGCCTTTGACAGCGTGTCCGCCCAACAGGTGAGCCCGTGGTTGCGCAGCAGGACGGCAGAACGTCCAGCCATCGCGACCCGCACGTTCTCAGCCAGTTCGTCGGTGCCGAACCGGGCGTACGGAGCCACCCGGACGGGTCCCCCGAAGGACGCCAGCATGTAGTGGACGGCGGGCGTCTCGTCCACGAGCGTCCCGAGGGCCGTCGCGTGCAGCGGATGGGCGTGGACGATCGCGGCGGCGTCCGAGTGTCGATAGATCAGGGTGTGCATCGGCACCTCCGTCGACGGACGCACCGGACGCCCACCGGCGGCGTGGGCGTCCGCCTCGACGACGGACCCGTCCAGGTCGACGATGCACAGCTGCTCGGGGACGAGGGCGTCGTACGGCAGCCCGGACGGCGTGATGACCACGTGATCACCGACGCGGATGGAGATGTTGCCCGACAACCCGGGCGTCATGCCCTCGGCTGACATCCGGCGGCAGACGTCGATGATCTCGCGCCGCTGCTGCTCGTAGAGCATCGTCACCCTCCGCGGTTGTCAGACAAGTCGTGGCGAGACTGCCAGCGCCTCGACCCCGGCGTCAACCGCAACCGGGCCGCTGCTGCGGTGGATCGTGAACGCGTAACGCCCCTCGATGAAGTACGTCCGCGAGTACATCAGCAGCCGTCCGGACGCGTCGTAGTGCAGCTGGTTCAGGAGCACGAAGAGGCTGTGCGCCGCTGACTCTGCACCCCACCCGATGTGCTCGGACGCCACCGCGTGCACCTCGGCGAGGCTGTGGTCCGCGACCACCCCGAGCTGCTCGCGGAAATAGGCGAAGATCGAGCCCTCGATGGCGTCCAGGGCGACCGCGTCGAAGTCGGGGCCAAACACCTCGATGGGCAGCAGATCGTAGGAGTAGGCGACCACTTCACCGTCGGCGAGGATGGTCCGGCGCAGCTCCAGCACCTCGCTGTCGGCGGGGACGGCCATGCGTTCGGCCTCGTCAGGCAGCACCTGACGCCTCTGCCGGCTGGCGTAGACCATCTCGGGCGAGCGCCCCATGGCCCGGATCGACTCTGTCATCGAGTCGAGACGCTCCAGCCCCACGCGGACCGTCCGTGGCTCGTTCACGAACGTGCCCACGCCGTGTTGGGTCCGGACCAGCCCAAGCGCCTCCAGCTCGCGCAGCGCCGTCCGCAACGTCGGACGCGACACGCCGAACCGTGAGCACAGCGCGCTCTCGCTCGGGAGGCGTCCGCCGACGGGGTAAATGCCGGACGCCAGGTCACCGCGCAGTTCGTTGCTGACCCGGGTGACGAGACTGGTCCGCGCGGCCATCCAGGAATCCCCTATCACCTCGGCGGTCGTGCGACGTCGAGGGCTTTGCCCGGACGCCGAGGACCGGACTCGCTGGGCCCCGTCGCCGCGTGTCCATGCTAATGCAGCACGGCGTCCGGCATGTTGACAACTTGTCAGACAACTACCTACCCTCTCAGAGAAATTACCCCACCGACGACGAGGATCCTGATGGTGCGAGCGCTGGACTGGGTCGCCGAGCCACCGACGCTCCGGCTGATCGACCAGACCCGCCTTCCCTTGCACCGCGAATTCCTGGACGTTCGCACTGTCGACGCACTCGTCGACGCCATCGCAACCCTGGCCGTCCGCGGCGCCCCCGCGCTCGGCGCCTGCGGCGCGTTCGGCGTAGCCATCGCCATGATTCAGGCGGACGCCGAAGGCTGGGATGCCGCGCGGCTGGCGTCCGAAGTCGACCGCATCCGGGACGCACGCCCCACCGCCGTCAACCTCGCCTGGGGCGTCGACCAGGTGCGTCCGCTGATGGCCGACGGGGTGGACGCCGTGGTCGCGGCCGCCGCGAAACTCACCGCGGACGACACCGCCGCCAACCGCGAACTGTCGCGCCTCGGCGCCGACTGGCTGCTCACCCGCACCGGCAAGACCCGGCTGCGCGCCCTCACCCACTGCAACACCGGAGCCCTCGCCACGACCGGCTGGGGCACCGCCTACGGCATCCTGCGCGAGCTGCACGAACGTGGCGCGCTGGAGGTCGTCTACGCCGATGAAACAAGACCCCTGTTACAGGGCTCGCGCCTGACCAGCTTCGAGCTCTCCGAGGACGGCATACCGCATGTCGTCCAGGTGGACGGGGCCGCGACCAGCACGATCCTTCGCGGGCTCGTGGACTTCGCCGTCACCGGCGCCGATCGCATTGCCGCCAACGGCGACAGCGCGAACAAAATCGGCACCGTTGGCGTAGCCCTCGCTTGCCAACGCGCCGGCATCCCCTTCCTGATCGCGGCCCCGTTCTCCACCGTCGACCTCGGCACGGCCACCGGCGATGACATCGTCATCGAGGAGCGTCCGGACGCCGAGGTGCTGTCGCTCGGCGGCGTCCAGGTGGCGCCGGACGGCGTGCGCGCGTTCAACCCGGCCTTCGACGTCACCCCGCACGACCTGATCAGCGCGGTCGTCACCGAGTTGGGCATCGTCGAGCCGGACGCCGCCGCCGACGAGCGCCGGATGGCGCGGCTGCTCGGCTGATCCTGGGCGCCGACGGCTCACGGAGACCGAACGGATGCGACTTCGGGAGGCCTTGCCGCGCCGGACCCTGGACGCGCCACCAGGCCGCGGTCAAACGCGGCGCGGGTCACCCGCCTGAACACGATCGCGTCGTAGTCACCGGCCTCGTACAAGACGCCCAGCGAACCGTCCGCCAGCGGCTGGACCACCGAGTAGCCCGCGCCGCCGGCGTCCAGCACGACCGGCGCTGACCACGTGCGTCCGGAGTCGGCCGAGGTGCGCAGGACAAGTTGGCGACGGTCAGCGGGGTCGTCGAGGCTGGAGGCGACCAGCAGGTTGCCCCAGCGACACAGGCCGCCGTTGCAGCCGGGGTCGACGAGGTCGGGGTGTGGCACCGGCGCACTGAACGACACCCCGCCGTCGCGCGACCTGGCCCACCGCCGCCGGGGCTGGGCCCGCGCGTGCAGGAGCACGTCTTGACGTCGAGGTCGCCCGGCCGGACGGGTCGTCCAGTCAGGGCGTCGGGCTTCGACCAGTGTGGCGACGTCACCGTCACCCTGGGCGTCGGACGGCACCTCGACGATCTTGTTCTCGTCGCAGTCGGGGCCGATCCACTCGCCTAGCGCCCACGTGGCGCCGTCGTCGTCGGAGCGCGCGATGGCCGCGAAGTGCTGGCCGGCGTCCAGAAGGTGCTCGGTGACCGGCGAGCCGACCGGGCGCCGCAGCACGAACGGCTGCAGGAGGCGTCCGGACGAGAGACGGACCCCATTGCCGGACGCCGCGAACATGCCCCCGACACCGTCGGGCCGCAGGTCGAGAAGACGGTGCGTCCACGTGAGGCCGTCGTCGTCGGACGCCCCGAGCCAGCACTCCAGCTCCGGGCCATCAATGCCGGCCGAGAAGAAGCTCGCCCCGGTGCTGCCGGCGTAGAAGCAGAGCACCCGCCCGGTAGCGGTCACCAGCAGGCTCGCGTCCCCGAAGCCGCGCTCCAGGCCGTCGGACGCCTCGTGCAGTCGCAACGGACGCGGCGGCGTCCAGGAGCGGCCGTGGTCGTCGGAATGACGCATGACAAGGTCGAACGGTCCGGGCAGGTCGCGCCAGTCGGCGCGGACGTCCCAGGCTGCGAGGACGCGTCCCGTGGCCGTGACCGTCAGAGCCGGGATGCGGTAGCAGGGCGAGTCGAACTGCGATCCGGGCACGATGATCGGTGCGAAGGTTGGATCTCTCCTCGCAGTCGCATCCATCGTCGGGAGCGGCTCGCCCGAGCGGGCCAGCGCGACCCCGAGGCCGCTGGAACCTTCGGCGCTCATCTCAGTCGCGCGCGACGGCGTCCGCGAACCAGCGCGTGATGGACGCGGGGTGGGTGATGGCCGTGCCCACCACAACGGCGGTCGCACCCCGGCGCATCGCCTCGGCGGCCTGCTCCGGGGTATGGATCCGACCCTCGGCGAACACCGGACCCCTGCCCAGCGCCACGACCCCCTCCACGCACTCCCAGTCCGGATCCTCGGTCTTCGGGCGCTCCCCCGTGTAGCCGGCCAGCGTGGTGCCGAGGATGTCGGCCCCGGCATCCGCCGCAGCCGCCGCGTCCGCGGGCGAGCCGCAGTCGGCCATCACGAGCACGTCCGGGTAGGCCTGGCGCAACCCGTCGATCGTCTGGGCGAGGGTCAGCCCGTCCGGACGCCTCCGTCGCGTGCCGTCCAGCGCCACGATCTCCACGCCCGTGTCAGCGACCGCGAGGCAGTCGTCGAGCGTCGGGGTGATGAAGACTCCGTCCGAGCCGACCTTGACGAGGCCGATGATCGGCACGCTGACCGCCTCGCGGATCGCGCGCAGATCGTCCAGGCCCTTGGCCCGGATGCCCACCGCCCCGCCCCGAACCACGGACGCCGCGACCTGGGCCATCGTCCGCGGATCGAGCATCGGCTCGCCCGGATACGCCTGGCACGACACGATCAGCCCACCATGCAGCTGCTCCAGCACCTTCATGTCATCCTCCTCGTTGCGGTGTGCCCTGCCGATCGGTCCTTCGCTCACAGGGAACTCCTGGTTGGTGGTCGCCGTTCACGTTCCCGGTGCCCGCGGACGGGGGTGAAGTGCGACGTCGAGCACGGACTTCGCTGCCCCGATCAGCGCCGCCTCGGCGCCGAGCGCCGCGGGCCGAAGGCGGACGCCGGCGAGCGCGTCGACCAGTTCACTGCGGCAGGACGTCTCGAATGGCTTCCACCACGCCGGACCGATCCCGACGACCCCACCGCCGATCACCACGAGGTCCGGGTCGATGACGGTAACCAGCCCGGCGACGACGCGCCCCAGGCAGGACGCCGCGTCCGCGATCGCCTGCCGGGCCAGCTCGTCGCCCACGGACGCTCGCCGCGCGACCTCGCGCGCGTCCACGGCTTCGCCGACGTCGAGGACGCCTCGCGGAGTCTCGGGCGCCCCAGGCCCGGTCGCCGGTGCAGCGACGTCCCGCTGCGGGCCGTGGGTCGTCGAACCGCGCTGCGACAAGGCCACATAGTGACGAGCCAGGCCCGGCCCGGAAGCCAAGGCCTCGAGATGGCCGAGTCGTCCGCAGGTGCACCGCAGCCCCTCTGCCCCGACCGCAGGCACGTGAGCAATCTCGCCGGCCAGGTGGTGAGCGCCCGTGCGCAGGCGTCCGTCGAGCACCAGCGCGCCCCCGACGCCGGTGCCGACCGCCACCATCATGAGCGAGCCGACCCCCGACCCCGATCCGAGCCACGCTTCGCCCACGGCATGGGCATCCACGTCGTTGCGGACCTCGACCAGCACGACCCCCAGCCGCTCCCGCAGCCGGGCGGCCACCTCCGTGCCCACCCAGTCGGTGAAGGTATCGGTGGACGACACGATCGTTCCGGTCGAAGCGTTCACGGCGCCGGCCGTCCCGACCCCGACCCCGACGATCGGACGCCCGTCCGCCACCTGACGAACCGCATCGGCGATGGCGTCCAAGACCGCAGCTGGCCCGGACGAAGCGGGCGTCCGGACGGTCACGATCGGACCGACTTCCCCGGCGTCCGACACCAGAGCCGCGGCGATCTTGGTGCCACCAACATCGACCCCGACCGCGTGGGACGTCACAGCAGGCCCACCTCGCGAAGGATCGCGCCGATGGCGTCCACGTCGGACGCCGACAGTCCCTCCAACGGCGCCGGCATGGACGCCGAGTCGATCACCCCGAGCAGGGCCAAGGCAGCCTTGAAGGCGCCGATGCCGCCGGCGTCCCCGGACCTGCCCTGCGGCACGAAGACGATGTCGAACAGCCGGGCGAGGCGATCCTGTTCGGCGCGGGCGGCGACCCAGTCGCCGGCCTGAGCGGCCCGCCACAAGCGCACATAACCGGCCGGATCGACGTTCGCCAGCCCCGGGACGCCCCCGTCGCCGCCCAGCAGGAACATGCCGTCAAGCATCAGTTCGTGCCCCGAGAGCAGCGTCATCGGACGCCCCGCGTCCGCGTTGGCCGCGACGAGGCGCCGGAAAGCGACGTCGTCGCCGGAGGAGTCCTTGACGCTGACGATGACGCCGTCCCGCGCCAGCTCGAGAAGCATGCCGACGCCCAGCTTCGTGTGCACGCGCACGGGCACGTCATAGGCCAGGACCGGCGCACCTACGCCGGCGGCGATCATCCGGAAGTGGCGTCCGATCTCTGCGGCGTCGTTGATCGCGTACAAGGGCGCTGTCACGACGATCCCGGACGCCCCCGCAGCCACGGCCGCCCGCCCCTGCTCGATGACGCGCGGCGCGGTGAGGTCGGCGGTGCCCACGACGACCGGCACACGCCCGGCCGTCCGAGCCACGATCCGCCGGACGACAGTCCCGCGCTGGGCGTCCGTCAAGTAGGCCACCTGGCCTGAAGAGCCCAGGGCGAACAGACCGTCGACGCCGGCGTCCACCAGGTGGTCGACGAGGCGGTCGAGGCTGGGCAGATCCAGCTCGCCGGACGGGGTGAAGGGGGTCAGCACCGGCGGGATGATCCCGCGGAACTCGGTCATATCGCTCCTTGTCAGGGCAGATTCAATGGGGTCAGAGCAGGGTGGGGACGGCGCTGAGCAGCGTCCGCGTGTAGTCGTGCTGGGGGCTGGCAAAAATGGCGTCCGAGGGGCCGGTCTCGACGATCTTCCCGGCGTTCATCACGGCCATCCGGTCGGCGACGAAGCGCACCGTCGAGATGTCGTGGCTGATGAAGATCATGCCGAGGCCGAGGCCCTCCTTGAGGTCAGTGAGCAGGTTCAGCACCTGCGCGCGCACCGACACGTCGAGGGCCGAGGTCGGCTCGTCCGCGACGATCACGTCGGGCTCCAACGCCAGCGCCCGGGCGATCGCCACCCGCTGCCGTTGCCCGCCCGAGATCTGCCGCGGCAACACCTCGAGGGCCGAGGGCGGCAGGCCGACCAGCCCGATCAACTCCCGGACGCGAGCGTCCCGCGACTCCGGCGTCCCGATGCCGTGGACGATCAGCGGATCGAGCAGCTGCTCGCGCACGATCATGCGTGGGTTCAGCGCCGTCGCCGGGTCCTGGAAGACCACCGACACCGCGCGCCCCAGCTCGCGCCGCTCGGGGGCGGTGTAGCGCAGGGGGCGTCCGCGGAACAGCACCTCCCCGGACGTCGGTCGCTGCAGCCCGACGAGCACCCGCGCGAGGGTCGTCTTGCCGCAGCCGGACTCCCCCACGATGCCCACGGTCTCGCCACGGCTGATGGTGAAATCGACGCCGTCGACGGCCTTGACGAGCCCCGGACGGAACAGTCCCCCGGTCCGCGTCTTGTGCACGACGCGCACCTCGCGCAGTTCAATCACAGGGGACGCCGACGCCGCGGCCTGGTCCTGGGGCTGGGTCTGGACGCTCACGTCAGGCCTCCTTCACGCGTTCGAGGTGACGGGCCCAGGCGTGCTCGGTTCCCGGCACGGTGACCATCTCAGGACGCACATCGAGCCCGACCGTCGGGTTCGACGAGCGCGGGGCGAACCGGTCACCGGCAACGAACTCCCGCGGCGACGGGACGACACCGGGCACCTGGTGGAGGCGTCCGTTGTTGGACTCGATCGACAGCACCGCGCCCAGCAGCCCGCGGGTGTACTCATGTCGGGGATCGGTCAGGATCTCGGCCGTGGGGCCGGTCTCGACGACCTGGCCGGCGTACATGACGGTGATCCGGTGGGCGACCTGGGCGACCAACGCCAGGTCGTGCGACACGAACACCATCGCGAAGCCGAGTTTCTCGCGCAGGCCGTTGAGCAGGTCGATGACCTGGGCCTGCACGGTGACGTCCAGCGCCGTCGTCGGCTCGTCAGCGATGACCAGCTTCGGGTTACGGGTCAGCGCCATGGCGATCAGCACCCGCTGCCGCTGCCCGCCGGACAGCTCGTGCGGGTAGGACGCCAACGTCCGGACGGGGTCGAGCCCCACCAACTCGAGCAGGTCCTCGGCCGTCCGCTGACCGCCGCGCGAGGTCAGCTGCTTCAGCTGCGCCTTGATCAACATCGACGGGTTCAGCGAGCTCAAGGCATCCTGGTAGATCATCGCGATCTCGTGGCCGCGCAGCTCGTTGTGCTCCTTCGGCGAGAGCTTCAACAGGTCGGTGCCCTCGAACAGGATCTCCCCCGACAGCACCGCCGTCTTCGGCAGCAGCCCCATGATCGCCATCGACGTGATCGACTTGCCGCAGCCCGACTCACCGACCAGTCCCATCGTCTCGCCCGGACGAACCGAGAACGACACGTGGTCAACCACATCGACGTCGCCGTGGGCGTCCGGGAAGCGGATCGACAGGTTCTTGACCTCGAGCAGCGGCGCGGCGTCGCCGGAGTAGACGAGGCGTCCGCCCCGCGCTGATTCGGCGCGAGCGAGGGCGTCCAGACGATCCGCCAGCGGAACCTCAGCGATGTCGAGCTTGGCCGCCAAGGCGGGCGCGACGGCGATCACGGACGCCTCGACAGGGTCGTCCAGCTTGACCTTGCGGCGCAGTTTCGGCGACACGAGGGCGTCCGTCATGCCCTCGGACAAGATGTTCAGCGACAGCACCGTGATCAGGATCGCCAGGCCCGGGAAGAACGTCGCCCACCAGCCGCCGATCAGCAGCAGCTGCTTGCCGTCTGCCAGCACGTTGCCCCAGGACGGCTCGGGCGGCTTCACGCCGGCGTTGATGAACGACAGGGACGCCTCGAAGACGATCGCGTCCGCGACGAGCACGGTCGCGAAGACCAGGATCGGCGCCAGGCAGTTGCGGGCGACGTGCTTGATCAGGATGCGGGCCGTCCCGGCGCCTATGACGCGGGTCGCGGAGACGTAGTCCTCACCGAACTGGGCCAGCACGTTCGCCCGGACGACCCGGGTCAGCTGCGGGGTGTACAGGAACGCGATCGCGAAGATCAGCACCGGAATCGACGACCCGGCCACCGCGACGAACACCGCCGCCAGCGCGATACCCGGGAAGCTCATGACGATGTCGAGGACGCGCATCAGCACCTCGGAGACCGCCTTGCCGGCGGTCGCGGCGATCGAGCCGAGCACCGCGGCCGCCGCCAACGCGACCAACGTCGCGCACAGGCCGATCACCAGCGAGGACCGGGTGCCGAAGGCGACGCGGGCGAAGATGTCGCGTCCGATGATGTCGGTTCCGAACCAGTGGACGCCGTCCGGCGGCAGCGCCGGCGTCCCGGATGCCAGCGGATCGAACCGAGCGATGAGCGGCGCGAAGATGGCCAGCAGCACCACGAGCGCCAGGACGCCGAGGGCGATCTTGGACGACAGCGGCAGGGCGCGGAGGCGCAGTCCCGGCTCGGAGAGGCGTTCTGTCAGGGTGCGACGCATGTCAGACCGTCCTGATCCGCGGGTTCACGAGGACGTACAGCAGGTCCACGATGATGTTGATGATGATGAAGGCGATGGCGACCGTCAGCGTCACGCCCTGGACGAGGTACACGTCGTTGCGGGTCACGCCGTCGAGGATCAGCTGGCCCATGGCCTGGATGTTGAAGATGATCTCGATGATCACCGCGCCACCCATCAGGTAGCCGACCCGCAGTCCAAGCACGGTGATCGGGGTGATCAGCGCGTTCCGCAGCACGTTGCGGGCGATGACGATGTGCTTCGGGATGCCCGCGCCGATCGCCGTCCGCACGTAGTCGCGGTCGAGCTCTTCGACCATCGACGTCCGGACGACTCGGGTGAGCGAGCCCGAGACCGGGATCGCCAAGGCCAGCGCCGGCAGGGTGATGTTGTTGATGTAGATGCCCGGGTCCTCGGCGAACGGCACCCATTGGGAGACGACAGCCGGGTAGAGACCGGCGCCGCCCGGCACGGTCGACAGCCACTGGATCAACAGGATCGCCAGCCAGAACGACGGCGTCGCCAGCGATGCGATCGACAGCACCCGGATCAGCTGATCGGGCCAACGGTCCCGGAACAGGGCGGCGATGACGCCGAGGGTGACCGACAACACCACCGCGATCAGCAGGCCGACGAACGTCAACTGCAGCGTGATCGGGAACGCCTTCGCGACGAACTCGGTGACAGGCACGTTGCCGGCACTCGTGCCCAGATCGCCCCTTACCAACCCTGCGAGGAACAGCCCGTAACGGATGAGCAGCGGCTGATCGAGCCCGTAGTCGATGCGGTACTGCTGCAAGGCTTCGGTGGACGCCGACTCACCGAGCGCGAGCCGCGCCGGGTCGGCGGGCGAGAACGACATCACGAAGAAGACGAGAAACGTCACCCCGAGCACCATGATCGGAAAGGCCACGAGTCGGCGTCCGATGAGACGCAGCAAGGTAGTCACGGGTTCCTCCGGGTGGACGATTCAACAAGAACAGGGGACCAGAAGGCTCAGCCAAGGTCCGGACTCGGCGCTGGTTCCCTGAGCCTGTCGGGCCTACAGGCTCAGCCACCTGCCGATCCCAGAGTCGACGTCCGAACCCAGAGTCGAGTTCCGATCCCTGAGCCTGTCGAAGGGACCGAGTCCTCGACAGGCCCAGGGGGTTCGGCGGGGGCCGCAGGCGTGGCGGGTGCAGGGCGGACGCCGTCGGCGTCCGCCCTGCTGCGCCTACTTGGTGCTACCGACGTCGACGAACGACAGGCCGGTCAGCGCGATCGGCTTGAAGTCGACCAGGGTGGTCTTGTCGTAGCCCGTCGTGGACTTGCGGTGGAACAGCGGGTACAGCGGGACCTCGGCGGACAGCAGGTCGAAGACCTCGCCCCACGTGGTCTTCTGGGCGTCGGCGGGCTGCTTCGCGGCGGCGTCCAACTTGGTGGCGACCTCGGTGCAGGCGGGCTGGCCCTTCCAGTGCATGCGCTTGTCGGTCCAGACGTCGTTGGTGTACCACCAGCGCATCAGCAGGTCGGCGTCCGAACCGAAGACCGACGGGTCGCCGGGAGCGATGACGGCGTCGTAGGCCTCGGGCTTGCCGTCGATCGTGTTGTAGACGTCGGCCGACTTCTTCTCGGCGAACTCGACGGACAGGCCGGCGGCCTCGAGCGACTCCTTGATGATCGGCGTGGCCTTCTTGACCCAAGCGTGGTCGGTGCACAGCAGCCGGATTTTGGTCAGCCCGGTCTCGGCGAACAGCGCCTTGGCCTTGGCCTGATCGAAGGCGTAGACCGTCTTGGCCTTCTTGTAGGCCGGGTGCGTGTCCTGGACGAAGCACGTGGCCGGGGTCGCGTTGCCCAGGTAGGCGGTCTTGACGACCTTCTCCATGTCGATGGCGTAGAGGAACGCCTGTCGGTTCTTGACGTTGTTGAACGGCGCGGAGCCGCAGTTGAACATCGCGAACAGCAGCGCGAAGCCCTGGGCCTGTTCGACGGCAGCGGACGCCTTGAGGGTCTCGATGGACAGGTCCGGTACGAGATCCATGGCCTGGACGGCCTTGGACGTCAACGCGTTCATGCGCGTGGCGTCGTCGGGCATGACCTTCCAGGTCATCTTCGCGGCCTTGGCCGGACGCGGCCCCGTGTAGGCCGTGTTCTTCTCGAAGACGATCTGCTTGGACGTGGCCGAGTTGTCGGTCATCTTCCAGGGGCCGGTGCCGACGGGGTTGGCGTCGAAGGCCTTGGCGTCCGCGGTCGCGGCCGCCTTCGGGACGATCTTGACGACCGAGATGCGCTCGGCGACGAGCGAGAAGGGGTACTTCAGCTTGATGGTGACGGTCTTGTCGTCCTTCTTCTCCACGGCCGAGATGAAGGTGATGAACTGCGCGTACAGCGACTTGCTGGCCGGGTCCATCACGCGGGTGAAGCTGTAGACGACGTCGTCCGTGGTCACGGGCGAGCCGTTGTGGAAGACGGCGCCGTCGCGCAAGGTGACCTCGTAGGTGGTGTCGTCGATCTTCTTGGGCAGGTCCTTGCCGAGCGCGGCGTACACGTCTCGGTTGCCGCTGGGCAGGATCTCGGTGAGACCCTCCATGGTGTGCCAGTTGGCGGCCAGCGTCAGGGCGGCCGACGTCGTCATGGGATCGAACCCGTTGGTCCCCAGCTCGTACGAGATGGCGGCCGTGATGGTGCCCGCCGCATTGGCCGCTCCACCGCCAGTCGTGGTTCGGTCGCCGGGCTTGGTGCCGCAAGCGGAGAGGGTGCCCGCGAACGCGGACGCCACCCCCATGACGCCGACCAGCTTCAGGAAGCCACGGCGTGAGGTGGTGAGTGAATCGGTCATGTGGACTTCCTCCTGAGATCGGACGTCTGATGTCTGATGTTGTGCCAGTATAGGCACAGCCCCCACGCTTAGGGCAACACCTGCAGCACCAAAACAGGAGGATGGGCCGATGGCGAGCTCCGACCGCGACCGCACCACGGTCGCCGCGATCAAGAAGCTGATCCTGGACCGTCGCCTCACCCCCGGCGATCCGATGCCGACCGAGTCGGAACTGATGGACACCCTGGACGTCTCGCGGTCGTCGGTCCGCGAGGCCGTCCGGACGCTCGTCGCGCTCGACATTCTTCAAGTCCGCCACGGCACCGGCACCTTCGTCGGCGGCATGTCGCTGCGTCCGCTGGTCGAGGCGATGGTGTTCCGCGGCATCCTGAGCCCTGGCGACAGCTTCGACTCGCTCCGCGAGGTCGTCGAGGTGCGGATGGGCCTCGACTTCGCCCTCGCCCCCCGGGTCGTCGAGAGCCTGTCCGGCACGGACGGCGGCCAACTGCACGCCTACGTGGCCGGCATGGAGGCGTCCGCGGCCCGCAACGAACGCTTCCTCGCCGACGACCGGGCGTTCCACCTCGATCTCGCCGGACGCCTCGACAACCGCCTCTACGCCGAACTCGTCGCCGCGTTCTGGGACATCCACAAGTCCACGGCGCCGAGCCTCGGCATGGTCAACCGTCGCGATCTCGCCGAAACCGCCGCGGCCCACGGCGCGATGCTGCGCACCGCGCAGGCCGGCGACCTGGACGGCTACCGTGCTGCTATCACCGACCACTACGCGCCGCTGCTGCGCGTGCTGGCCGATCAGGCTCAGCAGCAGGCGTCTTAGCGCCGGCCGCGTCCGGGACCGAACGGAGGAGAACCCATGGAGGTCGTGATCTGCGCGACGCCCGACGAGGTCGCCCGCGTGGCCGCCGCGAAGGTCGCCCGAGTGCTGAGGGACGCCGGTCCGCGCGCCGTCTTGGGCGTCGCCACCGGCTCGTCGCCGCTGGCTCTGTACGCCGAACTCGCAGCGCTGGCGGCGTCCGGACGGCTCGCGCTGGGCGAGGTGTCGGCCTTCGCGCTGGACGAGTATGTGGGCCTGCCGTACGAGCATCCCGAGTCGTACCACTCGGTGATCGACCGCACCGTGACGCGTCCGCTGGGCCTCGACCCGGCGCGCGTCCACGTGCCCAACGGGATGGCGGCCGACATCGCGGCCGCGGCGTCCGACTACGAGGCGGCGATCAAGACCGCCGGTGGCGTGGACGTCCAGATCCTCGGCGTCGGTTCCAACGGGCACATCGGCTTCAACGAGCCGACCAGCTCGCTGGCGTCCCGGACGCGCATCAAGACCCTCACCGCTCGCACCCGCGAGGACAACGCCCGCTTCTTCCCGACCCTCGACGACGTGCCGCGGCACTGCCTCACCCAGGGACTCGGAACGATCATGGACGCCCGCGCGTGCGTACTCGTGGCGCAGGGCGAGGCCAAGGCAGACGCGGTAGCGGCTCTGATCGAGGGACCGATCACGGCGATGGTCCCCGGTTCGGTGCTGCAATGGCACCCGCACGCGACCATCGTCATCGACGAGGCCGCCGCAGCCGGACTCACGCTTGCGGGCTACTACCGCGAGACCTTCGACAACAAGCCCCACTGGCAGGCATACGCCCGATGAGCCTGGCGATCCGAGCCAGGCGCGTCTTCACCGGCACCTCGGTGGTCGAGGGCGGCGTGTTGGTCACCGACGGCCCAAGGATCGCCGAGGTGCTGCCCGACGCCCCCTTCGACGTCGCCCTGGACGACTGCACGATCGTCCCAGGATTCGTGGACGCGCACTGCCACGGCGGCGGCGGTGCGTCGTTTTCGGGCGATGCCGAGGCGGTGCTGGCGCTCCACCGCAGGCACGGTACGACCAGCACGGTCGCGTCACTGGTGAGCCAGTCGCTGGACGTTTTGCAGGGGCAAATCCGTGAGCTGTCCCCCCTGGTAAAGGCCGGAGAACTCATCGGTATCCACCTCGAAGGCCCCTGGCTATCCCCCGCCCGCAAGGGTGCTCACCCCGCGGCGGCGCTGCGCGCGCCGATGGCGTCCGACATTGCCACACTCTTGGACGCCGCAGACGGCACCGTCGTGATGGTCACGATCGCGCCCGAGCTGGATGGTGGCCTGGACGCCGTCGCGCTGGTCGCCGGGCGCGGGATCGTGGCCGCCGTCGGACACACGGATGCGTCGTACGAGGTCGTCCGCGAGGCGATCGCCCGAGGAGCTCGGGGCGCGACGCACCTGTTCAACGCGATGCCGCCGCTGCTGCACCGGGCGCCGGGACCGATCCTGGCGCTGCTCGACGACGACCGCGTCTGGCTTGAGCTCATCTGCGACGGCGTCCACGTGGATCTGGATCTGGTTCGGTACGTCGTGGCCGGGCAGCCCGGGCGGGCCGTCCTGATCACGGACGCCATGGCAGCCGCGGGCTGCGCCGACGGCGACTACCAACTCGGCGACCTGCCGGTCGAGGTCTGCTGCGGCGTGGCCCGGATCGCCGGGCAGGACACCATCGCCGGCTCGACCCTCACCCTGGACGCCGCCCTGCGGCACGCGATCGCGTCCGGGGTCGACTGGACGACGGCCGTCCGGGCCCTGACGGTCAATCCGGCGGCGTATCTAGGCTTGTCGGACGTCGGTTCGCTGGCCGCCGGTCACTGGGCCGACGCGGTCGCGTTGGACGCCGACTGGAACGTCCGGGCGGTGCTGCGCCGCGGCGATTGGCTGGTCGAGCCCACGTGAGCGACCCGCGCTGGTCTGCCCTCGTCTGCCTTCGGCCGACCGCGATCGCCGCATGGGCCGACCGGGTGTGACGCGGGTCGAGTTCGTCGCGTCGCTGCCGCGTCCGGACGTGTGGGTCTGGCTGGGCACCACGACGGACGCCGAACGCGACCGGCCGCAGGCGCGGGTGGCGCACGATGACGGGGTGGGCGTCCGGCTGCAAGCTCTCCTCGGAGACGCACTCACCGTGGCCGGCTGACTGTCCAGTCAGAGGAGACGGTCGCACGCGATCACGAGGGCAGCTGGTTCTACGCGCTGCGTTGAGCGTCAGGGTCGATCAGAGATGATCGGTCACGGACGCCCAGACGTCAGTGTGCTGGCGTCGCTCGCGCCGCAGCACCTCGGCGGCCACGAAGAGCAGCCCGACCAGGGCGATCTGGACGGTCGTCACGGCACGCATGGCCGCAGACTAGCGGCCCCGGTGTCCAGGCTTCTCCCCAGCGGGTGCCCGACGCACCGGTACGGGCCTGCGGCCGACATCGAGGAGCCGGGGGCGCGTCCTAGATCTGGCGACCCAGGCGGACGCAACGTTTCGGCGTCCGACTGCGTTGTTCATCGCATGATCGGACGCCGCCCCCACCGTCGCATCGGACCCGCGCGACGCGCACTCGTTCTGCTGATCGCGGCCCTGGCGCTGCTGGTGACGTCGGCGCTGCCCGCGTCCGCCTGTAGCTGCGCGATGGGGACGGTCAAGGATCACGTCGGGCGAGCCGACCTGATCGCGCGCGCCACGGTGACAGCGATCGACCGCGCGGCGGTCGGCTCGTCCTCGGGCGATCCGGTGGTCTATGTGCTGTCGACGTTCAAGGTCTGGAAGGGCCCGACGGACGCCGTGCTGCACGTCCAAGCGGCAGCCTCGGGGGCGTCCTGCGGCCTGGAGGGCATCGCCGTCGGCGACGAACTGATCGTGTTCGCGACGGTATCCAGCGCGGAGATGGGGAAGGTCGTCGCGCCCTGGTCCGCGAACCTCTGCGGAGGCACGGCCGCAGCAACGCCGGCGCTGGCCGACGAGGTCGCGGTCGCCCTCGGTGTCGCTGGCAGCACCGTCGGCCTCACGCCGTCAGCCGCGCCCGTGGTAACAAGTACGCCGGTCGGGACGCCCACACCTGTCGCCACCACGGACCCGCCGGCGCCGGCGGCGTCCGGCTTCGGCGCCTACGCCGTCCCGATCGCGGTCGGCGGAGCGCTGATCGCCAGCGGCCTCGCCGCTTGGCTGATCGGACGCCGTCGCCCGTGATCCGCGTCCCGCCGGGCCCGACCCGGTCTCTCTGCTCGTCCATGAGCGCGGCAACCCGTCGTGCCCACCCGGACGCCTCGAACGCGCGCGGCGGCTGGAGCCACGGTTCTTCCTTCAAACAGCCCTCACGCCGCAGCCTCGTCGGACGTGACAATCTCTTGGGTTCAGCTCAACTGAAGCTCAAACTTGCCGTGTTTTCATGCACTTGCGTTCAATCATGTTCCCTCGCAACGAAGCGAGCCCCAACCTGCCCGCCTCGGCGACCTGGAAGATCATCCCGGTCGGCCTGGTCGCCATCACGGCGGCCTTCCTGCTGGCGACCGTCATCGCCGAGTTCATGCTGGGCTTCTGGGGCCGCTGATCGGACGCCCTTCGCCGTAACAGCGCGTTCGCGTACCCCTCGGGGTGTGCCAACGTGCTATTGACGCCACCCCCAGGCCGAGATCACCCGCTGACCGGACCGCGGCCTGCCCCCGCAGCGACCGCGCTCCGATGCCCCGGACGCCCCAGCCGCCTAGTCTGGACGCGCCATGCAGTTCAAAGAGGTCCTCTACCCACCCGGCGCGACGCGGCGCGACTGGGTGGTCGACGTGACACTGGCCGCCACCGGCATCATCGGACAGTTGGCGTCCAATCTGGTGCTCGGCTACCCCTACTACCCGCGGACGCCGTGGGAGCTGTTCGTCTGCCTGGCCATGCTCGGCTCGCTGGTGCTGCGCCGCCACTCGCCGCTGCTGACGCTGGGACTGGTGACGGTGTTCTCGATCGCGCACCTGTCCACGATGAACCGTCCGACGTTCTCCCTGGTCGCCGTGCCGATCGTCGCGTACGCCGTGGCCCGCTGGGTGCCCGGACTCATCACGCGTTCGGTGCTGATCATCGGCGCCATCGGGTCGTTCGTCGGCCCCTACCGCTGGTTCCTGGACCGCGGCGGCTACCTCGACCAGCCCGCCCGCGGCGACATGCTGTTCTTCACGTTCGCGTGCCTCTGCTTCGGCGCGGTCGCGACACCGTACGTCATCGGACGCCGCGGCGCCGAAGGCGAGGACGCGCGCGAACGCGAGCGGGAGGGCGAGCGGGAACGCTTCGCCCGGGCGGCGCGTGAACGCGAGCAGCAGGCGCGGCTCGCGGAGGCGTCCACGCGTGCCCAGATCGCCCGCGAACTGCACGACGTCGTGGCCCACAGCCTGGCGATCATGATCGTCCAGGCCGAGGGCGGCCGGGCGTCTGCCCGGAAGAATCCGGACGCCGCCGCCCAGGCCCTCGACACGATCGCCGGGGTCGGACGCGAGTCGCTCACCGAGATGCGCCGGATCGTCGGCGTCCTGCGAGGGGCGACGGACGGCGCCGATCTGGCGCCCGCGCCGACGCTGGCGGGGCTCGCCGAACTCGTCCAGCGGACGTCCGATCGGGTCACGCTGGTGACGAGCGGGACGCCGTCCGGCCTGTCCCCGGCGCTCGAGTTGACCGTGTACCGGGTCGTGCAGGAAGCCCTCACCAACGTGCTCAAGCACACCGGTCCCGACGCCCACGCCCGCGTCGACCTGGCCTACGAGTCCACCCGGGTGGTCGTCGAGATCACCGACGATGGACGCCCCGGCGCGACGGCGTCCGAGCCCGGCGGCAACGGACTCCGCGGCATGCGCGAGCGGGTCGCCGCGATGGGCGGCGTCCTGACGGCGGGTCCGAGGTTGGACGCCGACGGCTTCCGCGTCCGGGCCGAAATTCCGGTCAACGCCACCCTGCGAGAAGAGGAGAGACCATGACCATCAGCGTGTTCCTGGCCGACGATCAGGCGCTCGTGCGCAGCGGCTTCCGGATGCTGATCGAGGCCGAGGACGACCTGGTCGTCGTCGGCGAGGCCGCCGATGGGGCGGCCGCGGTGGCGGCGCTGAAGGCGCGTCCGTGCGACGTGGTGCTCATGGACATCCGCATGCCGGTCATGGACGGCGTCGAGGCCACCCGGCAGATCGTCAACTTGGGGCTCGGCACGCGGGTGCTCGTGCTCACCACCTTCGACCTGGACGAGTACGCGTTCGCGGCGCTCAAGGCGGGGGCGTCCGGGTTCTTGTTGAAGGACGCGCGTCCGGGGGACCTGCTCAACGCGATCCGCACCGTGGCCGCCGGGGACGCCGTGATGGCGCCGTCGACGACGAGGCGCCTACTCGACCACGTGCGTCCGACGCTGCGGGCCACCACCGGCGAGCAGGACGCCCGCCTGGCGCTGCTGACCGACCGCGAGCGCGAGGTGCTGGAGCGCATCGCCGCCGGCGACACGAACGCCGAGATCGCCAAGGGCCTCTACATGGCCGAGGGCACGGTCAAGACCCACATCGGACGCCTCCTGTCCAAGCTGCAGTGCCGCGATCGGGTCGGGCTGGTCCTGGTCGCGTTCGACGCGGGGATCGTCGCCCACTGAAAGCAACACGAATCGTCAGAAGTCGTGCTCCGAAACGGGCGACAAACAGGGGTCGCCTGCGTTACCGTAGGCCTTGCCTGGGGGACTGCCGGCATCGACCGCAGTCCTCCGGTGCCGTTTAAGGCCCGAGCAGGCTCACCCGTCCTGGTGCCCGGCGAGAACACGCTCGATGAACCACGTCAGCGCGCCGCCCTCGCCGTCCTTACCGTTGGCGGCCACCATCAGGGGAGGCAGCTCCGGGGTGATCTTGACGCCCGTGAAGCGGGCAAAGGTGCCCACATCGGGGATGACCAGCCGCAGGTAGGCACCGTCGTCGCCGATCGCGAGGCTGCGGCGACGGTTGAGGTACCAGCCGCGCCGGTCAGTCTTCACGGTCTGGCCCGAGTACGTCGTGGCCTTGAGGGGCTCGGACGCCAACTGGCGGCGTCCGGCTTCGGCAACAAACGCATCGATGATCGCCTGGGCCTCGTCGGCCTCCAGCCGCCGCGCGGCGGCGGCCATCTCTTCACGGCGACGGGCGTCCTCGCGGCGATCGGTCATGGACAGAAACCTAGCCGGGCGGCGTCCGCGACAGAAGGCGTCCGGCTTCGTGACTGAGGTGTCGACGAACCGGCGGCGATGCGGAGAGACGCGCGACGGCGTCCGAGGTGGAGCCGGGCCGACAGGAGACCGTGAGGGACGGAGCTGGAGTAGTTGCTCCTCGACGCGGACGCAGAACGGGGGCCGGCGCCGATGCCCGACTTCGCCTTGGCTTCGAACGTCAGCAGCGGGCTGCGTCCGGGGCGGACGACCACGTACTCGCTGGGGAAGCGTGAGCAACTGGCCGGCTTCGATCGTTGCGGGCACCTTTGTCAGGTTCAGAGTCGGGACGTCAGAGCCAGCGGCGCGTCCGGTTTTGGCGAATGGGGACGATCCGGTCCGCTCACCTCGGGAGCCGGTGGGTCCTATGCTGGCGAGAACTGCATAAGGAGCATTGATGGCGATCGACCTGTTCCGGCTGCCGAAGGCCGAACTTCACCTGCACATCGAGGGCACATTGGAGCCCGAGACCGTCATGGAGTTGGCGGACGCCAACGGCGTCCGGCTGCCGTACCCCGACGAGGACGCCCTGCGCGCGGCGTACAGCTTCCGCGACCTGCAGGAGTTCCTCGACCTCTACTACTCGGCCATGGCGACGCTGCTGACGGCCGACGACTTCCACCTGATGGCGTCGCGCTACTACGCGACCGCCGCCGCGCAGGGCGTCAAGCACGCCGAGATCTTCTGCGACCCGCAGGCGCACGTCGGACGCGGCGTCCGGTTCGAGGAGATGCTGGCCGGCCTCACCCAGGCCGTCGCGGACGCCGAACGCGACCACGGCATCACCGGCGGCATCATCGCGTGCATCCTGCGCGACCAGCCGGTCGAGAGCGCCCACGCGATCTACGACCAGGTGCTCGCCCACCGCGACTCGTTCATCGGCATTGGGCTCGACTCGGCCGAGCGCCCGTTCCCGCCGGAGCTCTTCACGGACGTCTTCACCCGCGCCGGACGCGACGGCTTCAAGCGTGTCGCGCACGCCGGTGAGGAGGGTCCGGCGTCCTTCATCTGGACGGCCCTCGACACCCTCGGCGTCGATCGCATCGACCACGGCGTCCGTGCGGCCGAGGACGAAGAGCTGATCGGACGCCTCGCCGCGTCCGACATCGCCCTCACGGTCTGCCCGCTGTCGAACGTGGCGCTGAAGGGCGTCCCGGATCTGGAGCACCACCCGTTGCTCGGCCTCCTCGAGCGCGGCGTGAAGGTCATGATCAACTCCGACGATCCGGCCTACTTCGGCGGTTACGTGGGCGACAACTTCCTCGCCATGCGCGTCGCCGGCATGACGGACGCCCAGGCGATCCGGCTGGCGCACAACTCGATCGCAGGCTCGTTCGCCTCGGCCGAGCGCAAGGCCGCGCTGCACGCCGAGATCGACGCGGCGTCCTGAGGCTGAATCAGCAGTTGATCGCGCGGGACCCGGCCTCGGTCGGGCCCTGATTGCGGCACACCTCGAGGCCCTTGGCGGCGAGGCCAGCCTTGATCTGGGCGATCGCGTCCGGGTTGAACGCGTTGTGCTGCATGTGCATGAGGATCGTGCCGGACGGTCCGGCGCCGGCCACCGCCCGCTGCACCACGACGGCTTGGGCCGGGTTGTGTGACCAGTCGAGCGTGTCGACCGACCACAGCCAGATCCGCATCCCCGCCCGCGCGTAGGCCGCCCGGATCTCGGGGCTGAGCTGCCCGTAGGGCGACCGCCCCCACGCGGTCTGGACGCCCTTCGGACCCAACTCCTCGTCCAGCTGGGACGGCGACAGCGTGCCGAACTTGCGGTGGAACGCCGAGTGGTTGAAGACGTAGTGACCGTGCGCCCGCGCGAAGTCGACGTCGAACTGGCCGGCCTTCACGCACGTCCCGATCGGGAACAGCACCAGCGCGATCCCTTGCTGTTCGGCGCTCAGCAGCGTCGCCTTGAAGGACGCCAGCGACTTCGGGCAGTCGTCGTACGACAGCACCACCCGCTTGGTCGTATTCGGCCCGGACGTGATCGAATACGGCGCGGACGCCCACGCCTGCGCGTCCCCCGCCTGTGCGGGAGCCGGGGCTGGGGGTGCCGGTGCGGCCGGCGCGGCAGGTGCGGCCGGTGCCGCGGGGGCCACCGGGTCCACGACCGCGGGGGTCGTCGTCTCGGACGCCGCCGGCGCGTCAGGGCTGGCCGAGGCGGACGAGCTGGCCGCGAGATTGGTGGCCGGGATCGTGATGGTCGAGGGCGAGCCGACGGCATCCGGAAGCGGCGACAGCAGCGACGTGGGACGCGCCGCGGTGGGCCCGACGGACGCGGCGCCGCCGCTCGTTCCCGGCCCCGGGGCGCTGGTCGAAGCCACCGCGCCGCTCACCGAACCCTGGGCTCCGAGGGCGCCCAGCACCGTGACCATCAGGCAGGACGCGACGAGGATGCCCGTCGTTCTGCTCGGGTGGCGGGGTGGCATGGGTGACTCTCCGGGGGCTGTGAAACGGTCCGCGCTACGGCGTTCCCAACCATCCTAAACCGACCCGCGGACGCCCCGGACCCAACCCGCCGGACGCCGGCCGCCCGAGACGCCCGCCACCGCCAAACGCTCACCCTGGCGGGATTCGCTCACGCTCAGAGGTGAGAAAACGCCGCGACGGTGAGCGTTTGCGCTCCTGGGGCTAACTCAGCAGCTCCTGGGCGAGGGCCTTGGTCTCGGCTGCCGTCGACATGGCCAGCACCTCGGCGGACGCCTCCTGGCACTGCTCGAGCGTCACCGACTCCAACTGGACGCCGACCGCGGCGACCGCGCTGGCCGCCATCGACAGCGACGTGACTCCCATGCCGAGCAGGATGCACGCGAGGAACGGATCCGCCGCCGCCTCGCCGCAGACCCCGACGGGCTTGCCCGCGCGGCGTCCGGCATCGGCCGTCATCTTGATCAGCCGCAGGACCGCCGGCTGCCACGGATCGGTCAGCGTCGCCAAGGGCGAGGACATCCGGTCGGCGGCCATCGCGTACTGCGTGAGGTCGTTGGTGCCGATCGAGAAGAACTCGACCTCGGCCAGGAACTCGTCGGCCAGCAGCGCCACGGACGGCACCTCGACCATGATCCCCGGCTTGAGGTCACGCTCCGCACACAGGGCGGCGAAGCGCCGCGCCTCGTCGACCGTGGCGATCATCGGCGCCATGACCCAGGGGCGCTCGACGCCGTTGTCCTCGCCGGCCGCCGCGATGGCGTCCAGCTGGCGCTCGATGAGGCCCTCGTTGGTGAGCCACAGGCGAATACCGCGGACGCCGAGCGCCGGGTTCTCCTCGTGCTCGTGCTTGGCGAACGGGACGGGCTTGTCGGAGCCGGCGTCCAGCGTGCGGACGACGACCTTCTTGCCCGGGAACGCCGAGAACACCTCGCCGTAGATGCGCGCCTGCTCGGCCACGGACGGCTCGGTCTGCGCCGAGAGGAAGCAGAGCTCGGTGCGGAAGAGCCCGACGCCGCCGGCCTCGGAGGTGGCGGCGGCGCGCGCGGCGCCGGCGCCGTCCTGGACGTTGGCCAGCACGTCGACGAGGACGCCGTCCTTCGTCTGCGCCGGACCCCGCCAGGTGCGGATGGCCTCGCGACGGGCGGCGTCCGCGGTGACCTTCGCCTCGGCCTCGGCCACGGGGACGCCGGCCTCGAGCGTGCCCCTCGTGCCGTCGATCAGGATCGGGGTGGCGTCCGGGATGTCGCGCAGCGCCGCGGCGGCGACGACGCAGGGGATGCCCAACTGTCGGGCGATGATCGAGGTGTGGCTGGTGGGGCCGCCGAGGCGCGTCGCGATGCCGCGGATCAGCGCGGGATCGAGCCCGGCGGTGTCGGCGGGCGCGAGGTCGTCGGCCAGCAGGATCACGGGGGCGTCCGGCGTGGGGACGCCCGGCTCGGGCAGGCCCATCATCTCGGCGATGACGCGGTCGCGGACGTCGCGCAGGTCGGTGACGCGCTCGGCCATCAGCCCGCCGACCTTGAGGAACATCTCGCAGAACTGCTCGGTGGACGCCGTCGTCGCGGCCTCGGCGGACGAGCCGGCGTTGATCAACTTGATCGTCGCGCGCTGCCAGCCGCGGTCGGTGGCCAGGTTGGCGGTCGCGGCGAGCACCTCGGCGGCGACGCCGCTGGCGTGCGACGCTCGCTCGGACAGCCGGGCGCCGACCGCGAGCGAGGCGTTCTTGAAGCGCTCACCCTCGGCGGGACGGTCGTCCTCGGCGATCGAGCGGTTGTCTGCGGGGGGCACAGGGCGGGCGCGCGTCCAGGCGGCGGGAGCGTAGGCGAAGCCCGGGACGACCCCGGTTCCGGTCACGGTCAGCGTGGGATCGGCCATCATGCCCCTCTTCGTTGTGGGATTTTCTGCGCTTGTGCGTCTCAGTGTGGCCTCAATTTCGCAGGGCTTGTTGCGGACGGTCAATAGCCTGGTGTAAACCAAGAGATATCCACATCCGTTTGTGTCAAATCAGACAAGATCGGGCGTGGGATTCCACCACGGATCCGGGTCTGGGCCCCAACCTGAAGGACTCAATGAGCGGCATGTACGCCGAAGAACGACATCAGGCGATCGCGAGCCTGGCGCGCAAACACGGACGCGTGTCCGTGGCGGAGCTGGCCGAGCGCTTCGATGTCACCTCGGAGACGATCCGCCGCGACCTCGATTCCCTCGCCCGCCGCGGGCTGCTGACCCGCGTCCACGGCGGCGCCGTTCCCGTCGAGAAGGTCCGGCTGGTCGAGTTGGGCGTCTCGGTGCGCGAGTCCGAGAAGGCGTCCGAGAAGCAGCGCATCGCCGAGGCGGCCGTCGCCCTGCTGCCCGACAGCGGCGACCTCACGGTCCTGCTGGACGCCGGCACCACCGTCGGACGCGTCGCCGATCTGCTGCCCCCCGGACGCATCACGACCGCCGTCACCAACTGCCTGCACACCGCGGCGGCCGTCTCGGCCCGCAACCGGACGAATGTGCAGATCATCGGCGGACGCGTCCGCGGCGTCACGCAGGCCGCCGTGGGGTCGTCGACCGTGGACGCCCTGCGCAGCCTGCGCGTCGACGTCGCGTTCGTGGGCACCAACGGCTTCACCCCTAGCCACGGGTTCTCCACGCCCGATCCGGCGGAGGGCGACGTGAAGCGCGCGATGGTGGCCTCGGCCCGCCAGGTCTTCATGCTCGCTGACTCGTCCAAGTTCGGCTCGGACTACCTCGTCAGCTTCGCCAAGCCGGGCGACGTCGACGTCCTCGTCACCGACCGCGGGCTCGACCCGGAAACCCACCAATCCCTCGTCGATCACGGAATCGAGGTTGTTCTCGCATGATCGTCACCTTCACCGCGAACCCGAGCATTGACCGGACGGTCGTCCTCGAGGGCCCCCTGGAGCGCGGCGAGGTGCAGCGCGCGGCGTCCGTCATCGAACAGGCGGCCGGCAAGGGCGTGAACGTCGCGATCGTCACGTCGGCGTCCGGGATCTTGACGGTCGCGGCCCTGCCGTTCGAGAACGAGGGCTACAGCGCCATGCTGGACGAGCGCATGAACGAGAACATGCTCGTGGGCTCCGGGAAGGCGGCGCATCGGCCGCGCACCAACACCACGATCACCGAGCCCGACGGCACCACCACCAAGATCAACGAACCCGGCCCGGTTCTGTCAGCGGACGACCTCGCCGCTGCCTCGGACAAGCTCGTGCAGCTGTGCGCGAACGTCCCCCGATGGCCCGACAGCGGCTACACCCGCGATGAGGCTGCCTGGGTGGTGTTGTCCGGCTCGCTGCCGCCCGGCGCTCCGGACGATTGGTACGCGACGCTGATCCGCCGGATCAAGCCCTTCGGCTGCAAGATCGCGATCGACACCTCGGACGCCGCCCTGGACGCCGTCCTGGACGCGCTACCGGAGGCGTCCTTCGATCTCATCAAGCCCAACAGCGACGAGCTGGCGCAGCTGACCGGAGGGGACGCGGCCGCCTTCGAGGCGTCCGCCAAGGCCGGCGACCTGGACGCCATCGTCGCGGCCGCCCGCACGCTGCAGCGCCGCGGTATCGCGAACGTCATGGTGACGCTCGGCGGCGCGGGGGCGGTGCTCGTCAACGCGTCCGGGGCTTGGTACTCGACGGCGCCGAAGGTCGACGTGAAGAGCACGGTCGGCGCTGGTGACTCGTCGGTGGCCGGGTTCATCCTGGCCGAGGTCCGCGGGGCGGCGCCGGACGCCTGCCTGGCGTCCGCGGTCGCCTATGGCTCGGCGGCGGCGGGGCTGCCCGGCAGCACGCTCCCCCGCCGCGAGGACGCCCACCCGGAGCAGGCGCGGGTCCGGGCCCTGAGCTGAGCGGGCGTCGGCGTCCAGCGATCGGACGCCGTCGGTTCCCTTGACTCGCGCGAGAGACTTGGCGACAGGAATTGGTCGTCGAACAATGCAGCATCCATCCCACTGAAGGAGAACAGCCCATGGCCAGCAAGACCGTCATCGTCGGATCCTCCGTCGGACTGCACGCGCGTCCGGCATCGCTCATCGCCGAGGCCGCTCAGGAGTTCGACGACGAGATCCTGTTGTCGATCGCTGGCGAGGATCCGGTGGACGCCGGCTCGTCGCTGCTCATCATGACCCTCGGCGCCGAGAAGGGCGCCGCGGTCACCGTGGAGTCCGACAACGAAGAGGCCGTCGAGAAGATCGCCGCCCTCATCGAGGCCGATCTCGACGCCTGATCCCCTAGTGGCGGCGACGTAGGGCCACGACCGCGCCGATCACGGCGATCGCGGCCAGGCCCCCGAGCCACCACCACGACAGTCCCGCACCGCCCCCGCTGGCAGCCGCCGGCGGGGGCGGTGTCGCGTCCGCGCTGGGGGTGCCGGACGCCGCGGCGCTCGGCTGTGTGGCCGGCGCGGGCGACGCGGGCGGCACGAAGTCGAGCGCGCGCAGGTAGACCACGCCCGCCTTCTGATCGAGGCCGGGCCCCAGGTGTAGGGCGATCCCGGCCGGGCCGGTGACGTTGGCCAGGGTGTAGGTCAGCGACTGAACCGCGCGAACGTGATGCGACGCAGCGGGATCGAGTACGCGGCGAAGTCGCCGATGTCGTTGATGTCGCAGACCTTCTTGCCCTCGGTCGGCGCCATCGGCTCGGCCACCTGGCAGACCTCGGTCTTGGCGGTGGTCGAGGGGGCGAGCGCGGACGCCTCCACGGGCGTCCCGGCGAGGAGCTGGACGCGTCCAGGCCCTGCATTGGACAGCGCCAGGGTCCGGACCGGGACGCCGTAGGCGGACGTCGGCAGGGCGTCCAGGGGCTTGAGCGGCAGCGTCATGGGCTTGCCGAGGATCGTGGCGCCGAGCCAGTCGACGGCGGCGTCCGTCAGCAGCTTCTCGTGGGCGGCGGCGTCCGGGCAGCCCTTGTCGCAGACGTGCGCTCGTCGCGCTTGGCCGCCGACAGCGTGCGGTTGGCGTAGCTGTGCCCGAAGCCCGGTACCAGCAGCAGGATCTCCGGGGACGTGCGGACGGCGTCCAGGTTGTGGGTCCACGAGCTGACCGCGCAGTGGCACGCTGAAGCCACCGGGGATCGCGAGGTTGCCGACGTCGAACGCGCTGACGCGGGCCGTCTCGGTCTCGGTGACGGTGGTCTTCGCCCTGGTCCGGCCGTCGGCCTTGGGACCAGGGTCATCCGCACGCGCGGATGCCGGGACGAGCGTGCGAGCAAGGCAACGAGGGCAGCGAGAACCAGAAATCGCCGGGTGGCTGGCATGGCGCAGAGCTTGTCCAAGCCCTCGTTGGCTGAGCTTGTCGAAGCCCTCGCACGCGGCTCCGACGGGCTCAGCGCGATTGTAGATAGACCATCATCGATATGGCGGGTAGTGTCAGGCGGCATGACGAGCTTGGGCGCCCTCCCCGTGGCCACTTCGGCCGACGTCTGCTGCCCGGGCGCGGACTGCGACCTGCTGCCGGTGCAGGAGGCGTCCGACCTGGCCGACGTCTTCCGCGCGCTCGGCGATCCGAACCGGGTGCGGCTCCTGCGCTACCTGGCCCAGTCGGACGGCGGCACCGCCTGTGCATGCCACCTTCCCGAAGCCCTGGGCATCACCCAGCCGACGTTGTCGTTCCACCTGCGCAAGCTGCACGACGCAGGGCTGGTTTCCCGCGAGCAGCGCGGACGCTGGGTGCACTGGACGGTTCGTCCAGAGGCCCTCGCCGGCGTCAAGGCTTTCCTCGACCTGCCCGAGCCCGGGTCTGCCGGCTGCTGCTGAGACCTAGGCGTCCGCCAACCGCCCGCGGCAACGCCCCACGACGTCGACACGCCGCCCAGCCCCCAGGTCAGACCCCCAGCCGCGACCTCCGGGCCAGGTCGCCTTCGGTCTGGTTGGACGTCGGCACGTGGCCCGGCAGCGGCAGCACGCGCTCGTGGATCGCGTCCACGATCCAGGCCGGCGCCGACGGCGCGTCCAGGTTGATTCCCTTGCTGGCGGCGAGGCCGCGCGCGCGGGGGGACGCCGCGGATGGCGCTTCGCTGGATCCACTGGGTGCCGAACCTCCCGGATTTCCGGGAGCCTGAGCACCCAGTCCGAGCGCCTCGAGACCCTGAGCACTCAGTCCGGACGCGGCATCCCCAGTGGCGCCTTCGGATGCCGAACCCCCTGCGTGACTGGGTGCCGCTCTCGAATCACCTTCGTATTGATTTCGCAATCGGCCTAGCGGGTCGGGAGGTCCGCGTCATCAGTCTCAGCGAGCAAACTCAGGGAGCTTTCGAATGGTTGAGCGCCCGAAGCGCCGCGTCAGGCTCAGCGAGCTTCGAGATGCCGCACCTTGACCTTGGGCAGAGGCCTTGACGATGGCTGTGCTTGTCGAAGAACTACAACAGACCCGGGGACCTACACGATGGCTGAGGTCGTCGAAGCCCCGTCGAGAGTCGCCGAGCGCACCCTCGCGGCTAGACGAGCCGCAGCTCGGCCCGGGACTCGCTCCGCAGGGACTCGGCGGCGGCGTCCGGAAGCGTGGTGTCGGTGATGATGCCGGCGAGGTCGCCCAGATCGAGCACGCGCACGAACCCCGGACCGCCCGAACTTGGACGCGTCCGTGACGAGCCAGGCCTCATCGGCCTGTCCGCTCATGGCGGCGATCACCTCGGCGCCCTCGGCGAATTGTGTGGTCAGGCCGCGCTGCGGGGTGAACCCGTCGGTGCCGACGAAGGCGAGCCGAACGTTGAAATCCCTGATCGCGCGCAGAGCGACCGGCCCGACCAGCGACTCGCTCGGCCGGTGGAATGTTCCCCCGGTCATGATCACGGTGATCCCCGCGTTGTGGCGGGCGTGGGCGAACACCAGCGTCGAGTTCGTGACGATCTGGACGCCGCGGCGGCGTCCGAGGTGCCGGACGATTCCCGCGGTCGTCGTGCCCGCCTCGATCATGATGCGGTCGCCGTCGCGGACGAGTTCGGCGGCGGCTTGGGCGATCACGTCCTTCTCGGCCGCCCGGGACGCCTGCCGCGTCAGCAACGTCTTGCACCGAGGTCGAGACCGCCCCGCCGTGGGTTCGGGTGAGCAGCCCGCGCGCTCGACGCACACCAGGGCGATTCGCACCCAAACCGGCAGAGCGCGGCCGGACCAGTGGCCCGGCCGCGCCTGCGGCGTCCACCATCAGGCCAGCGCCAACAGCGCCTTCTCGGCCTCCGACGTCCACACGCCATTGTCGAGGTGCGCCGCCACGGACGGCAGCTTCTCGGGCATGTCGACCAGGCGCACCAGGCCCAGATCGTGCAGCGCGGGGTAGACGATGATCTTGCCGCCGGACGTGCGGTCCATGACGGCCTGGATGGCGTCGGCGAAGCCGGCCATGCCGCACACGGCGTCCAGGGAGATCGAGTTGTCGTAGTCGCCGCGCTCGACCTTGCGGAGCACGGTCTCCATGTCGGCGATGTCCGAGCCGGACGTGCCCGCCAGGAAGATGCGCCGATCGATCATGCCTTGGTAGTCGACCTCGCCGTATGACCCGATGGGCAGGCCGGCGAACAGGTTCACGGTGGCGTCGGAACCGCACAGGTCGATGCCGCCCGACAGCAGCGCCGCGGACGGCACCATGCAGGTCACGTAGGTGTAGCCGCCCTCGAGCGCCTGGGACGCGCTGTTGACGAACTTGACCGCGACGCCCTTGGTGTCGGCCACGGGCTGGACGACCTCGGCGAGGTGCGCGAGGCGGTCGTCGGAGACGTCCGAGCAGTCGACCGACAGCGCGTCGAGGCCGAGGACGACCGCGCGCATCGTGTGCATGAGGCCCATGGGTCCGGCGGCGCCGATCACGAGCATCTTGTCGCCGGAGCGCACCTCGGTGCTCGGCGGGATCATCGCGTAGGACGCCTCCGCGTCGTTGCCCGCGGTGCCGATGTACCGCGTGTAGTCGTAGTGGACACGGCCCACATCGACCGTCACCTTGCGTCCGATCGTGCCGCCGCCGAGCACCACGTTGAGGATGCCCTGGGTGCCCAGCAGGTTGGCGAGCGCCTCGATCGTCTCGGCGTCCGAGCCGAAGTAGACGATGTCGTCGAAGTGTCCGGTCACGTCGGCCAGGGACGACTCAACGCCCTGGACGCCGACGGCCGCGGCGTCCGTCCCGACCAGCACCACGGACCCGGCCGCGGGTCCGTCGGCCAGCGACGACACGGACGCGCCGGCGTCCGCGACGACGAGCAGCGAGCCGCCAGCCAAGCGGTGCTGGCGCTCCTTCCACGCGTACGCGTTCTCGACGGTCGCCCACGGCTCGATCAGGCCGACCTGCGCGGCGGTCGGGCCCTCGGAGACGCGGATCAGGAAGTCCTCGCCGTCGCGCCACACGATGCGCTCGTCGACCACCACGTACTCCTGCAGCGCGCCCTCGAAGGCGTAGCCGAACGAGCCGTTCGAGGTGGGGGTCTTCATGTGCTTCCAGTCGGCCTGGACCAGCACGCGGTCGCCGACCTTGTAGTGCGTGACCTTGTCGCCCACGGCCACGACGCGCAGCACGGGCTCGTGGCCCGGGACGGTCGGCTCGGCGTTGGGCTTGTAGCTCGGGATCTCGGCCAGTTCGGCCGGCGTCAGGCCGGCGATGACGTCGACCTTGCGGGGGTGCACGTCGAACTGGTGCAGGAGCTTGGTGTCGGAGAAGCAGATGCCGCACGCCTCCGTCTTCAGCAGGATCTGCGTGGGGCCAACCGGGTCGACCGGCTTGGTCTTGTTGTGGACGATTTGGTCCTTGCCCACGTACTGGATCGCATGCTGGGTGGCGGGAATCTGGTTCATGTCCGGCTCCTCGTCGGTTTGCTTTGTTTTATGTTGTTATCGTGCCCGATTTCGTCCGTTTAGGCTAGAGCCAATTTCGTGACGGGACGCCGTCACGCCAGTCGCGCTTCGGCCGCTGCCCACACCGTACGGCTTCCCGTCGGATTGTATCGTTTCAGTTCGCTCCCCCTCGCGATGAGCCTCCGCAGCGCGGTCAGGTCACCCGAGACGGCGCCCATCGCCCGTGCCTGCACGACCACGTTGCCCTGCGCGGACGCTTCCACGGGTCCGGCAACGACCGGCAGCCCGCAGGCGTCCGCTGTCAACTGGCAGAGCAGCTCGTTCCGCGAGCCGCCGCCGACCAGGTGGACGACCCGCACCTCGGGTCCGCCCAGCGCCTCGATCAGGCGCACCCTACGCGTTCATCTCGTGCGGCCCTGGTCGATCGTGGGCGCCGAACTGCGGGCGCCGATCACGACGCCGGACGCCTTCGCCGCCGGGTCCAGTACCCGGCGCGTCAGCGGCCACAGGGACCGTGAACGCCGACGACCCAACGCGAATTGGGCCTAGAGGCAGGCCGCAACCGGTGGAGGGCCATCATGGACGCGTGATCAACGTCGCCAGCCTCGCCGCCCAGCTCGTCCAACTGCCGACCGTGAACCCACCCGGACGCGAGCGGTTGGCGTCCGACCTGCTCGCTCCCCTACTCGCGGACGCCGGACTGCAGGTCACCCGCGTCGGGGTCGACGGCGACCGCGAGACGCTCATCGCCGTCCTGCCGGGCGCCGACCCGGCCGCTCGGGCGCGCATCTTCACCGGCCACCTCGACGTCGTCCCCGTCCCGGACGCCGAGCGCCTGCGGTGGGCGTCCGAACCGTTCTCAGGAGAGGTCCGGGATGGACGCCTCCACGGGCGCGGGTCCGCCGACATGAAGGGCGGGGTCTCGGCGTTCGTCTGCGCGGCGCTCGATCTCGCGCGCTCGGGCCGGACGCCGCCGGCGGACGTCATCCTCGTCCTGACCGCCGACGAGGAGGACCTCATGCTCGGCTCCAAGGCCGTCGCCGGCCACCCCCTGCTCGACCGGGACGCCGACGTGGTCGTCTGCGAGCCCACGAGCCTGCGCCTCTGCACCGCCGGACGCGGGCGTACCTGGGCGCGCATCACCTTGTCAGGGACCACGGCCCACGGCTCGGACGCCTCCGCGCCAAACCCCATCCAGACCGCCGCCCGCCTGATCGACGCCCTCGCCGCCGAAGACCTCACGGCGTCCCCACTGGGGTGGACGGGCTCTCCCGAGCGGGGCGATCAGAAGGCGGGCACACCCCACCCAACCGATCGGGGGACGGTGACCGCAGACCCGAACGATCTGAGTGCTGAACCTTCCGGAAATCCGGAAGGTCAAGCACTCAGACCACCCTCGGGGACTCGGCCCGAGTCGGCTACCGGTACTGCGGTGTCCACGGGCGAGCCTGGCGCCCACCGTCCAACGGGCGGCCCCAGCTTCTGGCGTCCACTGGCGATCGCGGCGGGCGCCGAGCCGTGCGTCGTCCCGGACTCCTGCACCCTCACCGTCGACGCCCGCCTCACCCCCGACCACGACCCCGACGACGTCTGGCGCCGCCTCTCGGCCATCCTCGATCGGCTGGCCCTCGCCGCCGACGTCGACATCGTCGACCGACGCGAAGGCTGGCGGACGCCGCCGACGTCCCGTCTCATCTCGGATGCCCTGTCGGCCCTGGACGCCGAGGGTCTCGATCCCCGCACGGGCGTCTTCGCGGGAACCACCGACGGCACCGTCCTGCGGCGAGCGGGCCGCGGCCACGGCGTCCGGGACGTGATCATCCTGGGACCGGGCGACCTGGCCGCCGCCCACGCGGCGAACGAGTCGGTCGCCCTCGCCGACCTCGCTGCCGCGCAGCGCCTCTATGCGCGCCTCATGGTGGGCTAGCTGCCCGAGCCCGCGAGATGAATGCGACTTGGTTATTCGTCCGACCGAACCGCATCCGGACCCCACCGCTCGGCACTCTGATCCACGGAGCCGACCTTCGTACAGTTAGCCGACGTCCGGACATCGGCGAAGCGGACGAACCTCGGCTCCGTGGCCGGCGACGGCCCCCAAAAGCAGGACACGGACCAGCGGCGTCCGGACACGAAGAAGGCCCGCCTCCCAGGGGGAGGCGGGCCCAGTACTTCAGCGGACGGATCCGCGTGAGGTCACTCCTTCGGCGGAAGAGCGGCGACGCGAGGCTCGTCGACCCCGGTCGCGCCCAGCCGGGCAGCGCCGCCCGGAGAGCCGAGGTCGTCGAAGAACACCGCGTTGATGTCCTTCCAGTCGAGGTCACTCTCGGGCAGATCGTCTTCGTAGAAGATCGCCTGGACGGGGCACGCCGGCTCGCAGGCGCCACAGTCGACGCACTCCTCCGGGTGGATGTAGAGGTTGCGGTCGCCTTCGTAGATGCAGTCGACCGGGCACTCTTCGACGCACGCCTTGTCCTTGGTGTCCACGCAAGGAAGCGTGATGACGTAAGTCATGTTTTCTCCTGTCGGAATTGGTGCTGTTGTGACAGTGCTCAGGACTCTACAGGCTCGCCGTCACCACGGAAGGAGACTGCCAAACCTGTTCGGTCCCTCGCGCAAAACCTCTGATCAGGCGACGACCCAGGTGCCGGTCTTGCCCTGCAGTCCCTCGACCATCTTATCGAGCGACGTGATGAGCGTGCGGCGGTTGGTTCCGGACTTCACGAAGTCCATCGCGGCCTCGATCTTGGGCAGCATCGACCCGGCCGGGAACTGGCCCTCGCCGATGTACTGCTCGCATTCGGCGAGGGTGATCTGGTCCAGGTCGCGCTGGTTCGGCTTGTTGAAGTTGATCGCGACCTTCTCGACGCCGGTCAGGATCGCCAAGGCGTCGCAGCCGGTGTCGGCCGCGAGCAGGATCGACGTGCGGTCCTTGTCGATGACCGCGTCGATGGCCTTCGTCCAGCCGTTCTTGGTGACGACCGGGATGCCCCCGCCGCCACCGGCGATCACGACGTGACCAGCGGAAACGAGCTCGCGGACGGCGTCCTTCTCGAGGATCTCGATCGGGTGCGGGGACGCGACGACCTCGCGGTAGCCGCGCCCGGAGTCCTCGATCATCGTCTTGCCCTCGGCCGTCATCGCGTCCGCGGTGGCCTTGTCGAAGAAGGCGCCGATGGGCTTCGTCGGGTTGGCGAAGCCGGGATCGTCGGCGTCCACCAGGCAGCGCGAGACGACCGTCGCGACGACCTTGCCCTCGACGCCCTGCTTGTGCAGTTGGTTCTCGATCGCGTTCTGCAGGTGGTAGCCGATGTAGCTCTGGCTCATGGCCACGCACTCGGACAGCGGCATGACGCGTCCCTCATGCAGCCCGGCCTTGCCGAGGTCGATGTCGGTCTTGATCATGCCGACCTGCGGGCCGTTGCCATGGCAGACGACGACCTCGTGACCGTCACGCAGCAAGCCGACGATCGGCTCGGCGATGACGCCCACGGTCTCGACGAGTTCGTCGAAGTCAACGCCCAGGGCGTTGCCGCCGAGGGAAACCAGAATGCGAGCCACGTTGCTCTTCCTTTTCGGTGAGTTCTTGAGTTCGGACGCCGACGCGTCCAGTTGGTACGGGATGACGCCGACGGCGTCCGGTGGTGTTGAGACGGACGCCGGGGCGGGCGGAACCCCGCCCGCCCCGGTTGAGTCACGCTCGGATCAGAGCTGCGTCACCACGGTCTTGGTGTCGCCGACCTGATCGCAGTAGACCTTGCCGAGGGCCGCGTAGAGGGCGGCGCAGCGGACGAGGTCGTCCTTCCACTGGAGCTCGTTCGGGGCGTGGGCCTGAGCCTCCTTGCCGGGACCGAAGCCGATCATCGGGATCTTGTGGCGACCGGCGGTGGCGACACCGTTGGTCGAGAAGGTCCACTTGTCGATGCGGGGCTCGCCGAACAGACCGCGGTGCACCTCGGCGGCCGACTGAACCTCGGGGCTGCTCTCCGGGATGACCCACGTCGGGAAGTAGCACTGCTGGCCGTACTCCTTGCCCGTCCACGCCACGCTCTTGTAGTCGTAGCAGAACACGCGCGCGTTGTACTTCTTGGCGGCGGGCAGGTTCTTGACCTCCTCGATCGCACCCTGCCACGTCTCGCCGTCCGTCAGGCGACGGTCGAGGGAGACCGCGCAGCTGTCGGCGACGGCGCAGCGCGAGGGCGAGGTGAAGAAGATCTCGGACGTGGTGACGGTGCCCTTGCCGAGGAACGGATCGACGTGCAGGCGATCGTTCAGGTCCCGGATCTCGAGCAGGATCTCGGCCATCTTGTAGATGGCGTTGTCGCCGCGCTCGGGAGCGGAGCCGTGGCAGGAGACGCCGTCAACCTCGACGCGGATCTCCATGCGGCCGCGGTGGCCACGGTAGATGCCGTGGTCGGTGGGCTCGGTGGAGATGACGAAGTCCGGCTTCTCGCCCTCTTCCTCGATGAGGTAGAGCCAGCACATGCCGTCGCAGTCCTCTTCCTGGACGGTGCCGGCCACCATGTAGGTGAAGCGGTCGTCCAACAGGCCGCAGTCCATGGCGACCTTGCCGCCGTAAACGGCCGACACGACGCCACCGAGCTGGTCGGAGCCGCCACGGCCACCGATGAGCTCGTCGTCCTCGAAGCCCTCGAAGGGGTCGAACTTCCAGTTGTCGATGTTGCCGACGCCGACGGTGTCGATGTGGCCGTCGAAGCAGATCAGCTTGGGGCCGTTGCCGATGTAGCCGATGGCGGAGCCGAGGCCGTCGATGCGGGTGCGGTCGTAGCCCAGCTTGTCCATCTCGGCGACGATGAGGCGGCTCTTCGCCTCTTCCTCACAGGACGTGCCCTTGTTGAGGATCAGCGCGCGCAGGAACGCGGTCATGTCAGCGCGGTAGCTCTGCGCCACCTCGTTGATCTTGGCGTAGTCGATCTCAGTCATGAATATGCCTTCTTGGTAGGTGCGAGTTGGTGGTTGATCAGTGGGCCCAGCGCGCGGGAGCGGACTCCCAGAGCTGCTGCAGCTTGCCTTGAGGATCGGCCTGCTTCATCAGGAAGATCATCGCGGCGATGGCGTACGGCTTGTTGGAGGCTTCCTTGTACATCGGGACGCGGTAGCGATCGAACACCGACTCGGCAACCTCACCCTCCTTGCAGGACACGCCCGTGATGTCGGCCGGCAGCGGGTGCATGTACAGGCCCTTGCCGTCCTTCGTCTTCTTCATGAGCTCTTCGGTGGTCGTCCAGTCCTTGTGCTGGGCGTTCTGCGCGAGCAGGCGCTGCTCCAGCTCCTTGATGCCGGCGGTGTCGCCGTTGCCGTAGAGCTCGGTGCGCTCCTCCATGGCCGCGAACGGCGCCCAGGACTTGGGGCACACGATGTCGGCGCCGTCGAAGGCGTCCTCCATCGAGTTGGTGACGCGGAAGCTACCGCCGGACTCGGCAGCGAACTTGGCGGCGACGTCGCGCGGCTCCTGCATCGTGTCGTAGCCCTCGGGGTGCGCGAGGACGATGTCCATGCCGAAGCGGGACATGAGGCCGATCATGCCCTGGGGCACGCTCAAAGGCTTGCCGTAGGAGGGCGAGTAGGCCCACGTCATGGCCAGCTTCTTGCCCTTGAGGTTCTCGAGGCCGCCGAACTCGTGGACGAGGTGCAGCAGGTCGGCCGTCGACTGCGTCGGGTGGTCGATGTCGCACTGCAGGGAGACGACGGTCGGACGCTGCTCGAGGACGCCCTCCTTGTAGCCCATCTGGACGTACTCGGAGAAGGCCTTCATGTAGGTGTGGCCCTTGCCGATGTACATGTCGTCGCGGATGCCGATGACGTCGGCCATGAACGAGATCATGTTGGCGGTCTCCATGACGGTCTCGCCGTGCGCGACCTGGGACTTGCCCTCGTCGAACACCTGCTCCTCGAGGCCGAGGAAGTTGCAGGCGGACGCGTAGCTGAAGCGCGTGCGGGTGGAGTTGTCGCGGAAGAGGGAGATGCCGAGACCGGAGTCGAAGATGCGGCAGCTCTTGTTGTTCTCGCGCAGGGCGCGCAGAGCGTCAGCGACGGCCAGAACTGCCCTGATCTCGTCCTCGCTCTTGTCCCACGTCAAGAAGAAGTCGTCCTGGTACAGGCCCTTGAAGTCCAAGCCTTCGAGCTTGGCGAGGCTGCTCTGGAAATCCATGTTGCTCGCTCCTCTGCGAATGTTCCCAACCGCGGACGGCCATCGTCCGCCGTTGCCTTGCCGTAGATACTTCCCATGTAACAGGGTCTACTGTGCCTAAAGTCTAACAGTGACTTCGGGCGCTGGAGAAGAAACGACCCAGATTGTTTCGAACGCCAATAGACTGCGGCTCATGACGCTTCACTCCCGGCACTCCGAGCAGGACGCTGCCGCGATCTTGGTGAGCTCCCCCTCCGTCTTGTCGAAGATCGCCGGGTACGTCCACACCGATGCCAGCGCTGAGAACGTGGATTGGGCGCGGGTCGCCGAGCTGGCCGATCGCAACATCCTCTCCAGCGTCGACCGCGCCTTCCTCGGCATCTGCGCCGACATCGCCGGCGGGGCCAACGAGGACGAGGCCCGCAGCTTTGGCGCACGTTGGGATGCCCTCGACTGGCAACACCAGGCCATCATCGCCGGTGTTCTCACCTCCTCTGCCCAAAGCAAGCGCACCAACGAGCGGCGTCTGCTCGGCAAGACCGGGTTCGTGGACACCTACCACGAGTCCGATCGCGAGGAACTGAACGTCGTCCGCGTGCGGCTGGGGGCCGATCATCCTGCGGTCGTCAACGACGCCCTGGGGCGAGAGCGGGTCGGCTACCGCGAGGGGGCGTCCGCCAACGAACTCTGGCAGCGGGGACGCGGCGTCTGGCGCATGCAGCCCGACCGCGTCATCGCCTCGCAGCTGCTGCTGATCGCGCACGCCGGCGTGATTCGGCTTGTCGGCACCATCGACGGCGTCACCATTCACGGCGACCGGCTGGCGATCATCGGCAGCCCGCTCGCGGACCACCCGCTCATCGGGCAGTCCGATCCGCTCGACAACGGCAGCCAGAACCCCGTCGCGTATGGCAGCCTCGACGCCGACGACTGAGTCGTCCGCGGGGGTCGTCGGCATCGTCCTGGCCGCAGGCGCCGGACGCCGCATGGGCGGCCCCAAGGCCCTGATCGGGCCGTTGGCCGAAGAAGGTCGGACGCCGTTGGCGCGGGTCTGTTCGTGGGTGCACGAGGCCGGCTGCGCGCGGGTGATCGCCGTGATCGGTGCCGAGGCGGATCGCGTCCGGGAGGCTCTCCAGCTCGATCCGTGCGTTAGTGGCGGAGTTGTGGTTCCCAGCCAACAACAAGTCCGCCAGCAATCCCCCGCCGACTCCTGGCTGGAGATCGTCGAGGCGTCCGACTGGAACTCCGGCATGGGGGCCTCCCTGCGCACCGGATTGAGTGCGGCCAGGCGCACCCTTGAGCCCGCCGCTCTCGTCACGCTAGTCGACCTGCCGGACGTCCGCAGCCAGATCTACAGACACGTCCTGGACGCCGCCGGCTCGGCGTCCGACGTGTTGGCGCGGGCCTGCTACGGCGGACGCCCCGGGCATCCGGTGGTCATCGGGCGCGACTGGTGGGACGCCGTGGCGGCGTCCGCGGTCGGCGACCAGGGGGCGCGCGAGCTGTTCAGTCGGACACCGCACCGCCTGATCGAGTGCGGGCATTTCGGCACCGGCGAGGACGTGGATCGTCCTGCGGACCGATGATCGATCGCGGCGAGCTTTGATGCAATGGCACCAGCGGGGCGGCTGGCCGGCTTCAGGCACCGGTGGTGGATGTACGGGCCAACGGAGGCGGACCGGTCGACAAGGGTGACGGGCGCTCAGGTTCACCACCCATCTGGACAGTGTCTTCGGACGCTCTCGAAGAGAGTGGGCGGCTAGGTGTCAGAGGTGTCGAGTTGGCACGCGGGGCTGGTGTCGGCCGCCATGGCGACCCCCGTGTGGGTGACGGTACTGCTGGCTTTGATGGCCGCGACCACCTCGGGGCGCTTGAAGCGCGCCCTTCGCATCCTGTTCTTGGTGAGTCCGCCGCTGACCTGGGTGCTGGCGGGGTTCGTGCTGGCGGTCGCGGACGCGGACTGGGTGCGAGGGAGGACGGCTTCCTCCGTCGGTGACATGGGCTGGTTTGTCGTCCTCGTGTATGGGGGTGGCGCAGGACTCATCACCTGGGCGGTCTGCCTGGTCTGGATCGCGGCGAGTAGCTACGCCGGTCGGCTAGGTCGCTTCCTTCTTGGGTGGCCTTTCTGGTCGATCCCGCCCTTGCTCCTGGCGCTGGCCTGGTGGTTCGCGAACCGGCGGCTGGGGATGACGTCAACGTATGCGTTCTGGATCGCGTTCGGGGGAACGGGGGCTTGGGTGTTGAGCGCCCTCTGGGTCGGGGTCACGGCAGCGACCGGTGGAAGCAGCTCAGGCAAGGGCTGCGCGGCGCTCCGTCGGGGATGAGATTGTGGCTGGGGACGTCGCACCACGTTGGGGACAGCACTCATATCCTGCACAGGAGCGGACATGACCGATCGGAGTCGCACCCTGCTACCGGTGCTGGGACTCGTCGCCGCCCTCGCTCTCGGCGTGGTGCTGGCCCGTCACGTCGCCGTCAATCCCGCCGAGAACTGGGCCAGGCGATCGGGGTCGTGGTGATGATCGTGATCATCGTCAGGACCCTGATGGGCTTGGGCCGCAGTGATCAGGGCTGAGGCAGAGCACCGTCTGACGTCAAGTTCGACGGGCAACTCGAGAACTTCGCCCTGGCATGCATCATGCATGGCATCTATGCTCGGAGCATGCCCACGCTTCAAATCCGCGATGTCCCCGACGAGCTCTCGCGCGAGCTCAAGGCTCGGGCGGCGGCGGCCGGGCAGTCGCTGTCCCAGTTCGCGCTCGCCGAACTGACCCGGGCGATGAAGCGGCCCCGGGTGGACCTGCTCTGGGCCCAGATCGACGCGCGGGTCGTCGATCGGCTCGATGACGTCGGTGCGGCAGCGACGGTGCGGGCCGATCGGGACGCGCGTCCGTGATCGTAATCCTGGACGCCTCGGCGTGCGTCGAGTTCCTCCTCGGGACGCGGCTGGGCGCGGCCGTCGCGACTGAGGTCATCGCCGCCGACTCCCTCCACGCCCCGGAGCTGCTGGTCAGCGAGGTGGTGTCCGCGCTGCGCGGGCTGACGCGCGCCGGCACCATCTCACCGACCGACGCCACGTTGGCATTGCGCGATCTTGCGCGGCTCGACGTGCAGCTCGTCGGGGCACTCCCTCTGGCCGAGCAGATCTACCGACTGGGGGCGGCGCACTCGACCTACGACGCGCACTACGTCGCGTTGGTCCGGGCGATCGGTGGCGTCGTCATCACCACGGACGCGAAGCTGGCTTCGGCGCTCGATCCGGACGAGGTGCGGCTGGTCCGACGGGACTAGGGCCCCTCGCCTCCGAGTCACCTGCCACGGAGGCCGGACCCCCTGCGTCGCCGCGCGGGCCGGCCCCGCACGCCCAGCGGCCCCCGGAGATCAGCGGGCCGCGGAACAGAACAGACCTGCACCCAGGCGCACGTCGGCCACGGTCGCCGCGGCTCCGAGGCAACGGCGGGGACGCATCCCGGCCCCGCACGCGCAGCGGCCCCCGGGAAACCCGGGGGCCGCGAGACTGACGCGTCGGCGTCCGATCAGAGAATGACCGGGGTGGACGTGACGGTCTTGATGTAGACGTCGCGCTCGTACGCGCCGGGATCGCCGACCGCGGACAGGTTCATCGAACCCCGCAGCTGGATCACGGACTCGTACTCGTGCTCGGTCATCCAGGTGCGCAGGCCGTCGAGCATCGCGGTGATCGCCTGCGGACCCGACCGCAGGACGGCCGACGTCGTGCACGCCACGTCCGCACCCACGAGCAGCAGCTTCAGGACGTCCTGCCACGTGTGCACGCCACTGGACGCCGCCAGGCCGACCTTGGGCAGCTGGGCGTCCAGGATGCCGATCCACCGCATGGGCAGCCGGATGCGCGTCGAGTCCGTCAGCGGCACGGCCGGCGTGAGCTTCAGGGTGTCGAGGTTGATGTCGGTCCCGTAGACGCCCGAGAACAGGACGAACCCGTCCGCGCCCGCAGCCCGCGCCCGGGCGGCGAAGTTGCCGAACGAGCTGAAGTGCTGCGAGACCTTGATGGCCAGCGGAATCGTGATCGCCTTGCGAACGGCCTCGATGACGGCCAGGTAGCGCTCTTCGATCTGCGCGGACGTCTCCGTCGGCGAGGCGTTGACCGAATAGAGGTTGAGCTCCATGGCGTCCGCGCCGGCGTCCTGGTACTCGGCCGCGTAGCGCGACCAGCCGCCCAGGTTGGTGCCGTTGAGGCTCGCGAAGACTGGGATCTTCAGGGCGTCCTTGGCGTCCTTCATCAGCTTGATGTGGCGTCCGGGACCGATCTTGGCGAGATCGATCTCGGGCAGCGGCGCTGAGGCGAACTCGGCGAAGCCGTCCGCGAGCTCGCTGAGCTCGTACGCCTGCATCTCCTCGGCCTCGGCCTCTTCTTGGAAGAGGCTCGGCAGGACGACGGCGGCAGCGCCCGCGGCCTCGAGCTGCAGCATCGACTCGACCTCACGGGTCAAAGGACCCGAGGAGGCGATGACCGGGCTGTCCAACTTGATCCCCAAGTAGGTCGTGGACAGGTCGGGTGCGTTGACCATTTCTCTCACTTCTCCGTGTTCTCAGCAGGGACGTTGGACGCGCCGTCGGTGAGCGCGCGCTCGACCGTGGCCATCTGGCTGTAGTAGCGCCAGCGCTCTTCCACGTCGGCGTGGGCACGCTTCCACAGCGCTTCTGCCCGCTCGGGGTCGGACCGGCGCAGCATGGCGAACCGGGGCTCGCTGGCCAGGAACGCCTCGACCTTGCCGTTGGGCGCCTTCGAGTCGAGCTGCAGCGGCTTGGCGTGCTCGTCCTGGCTCGGACGGAAGCGGAACAGCGGCCAGTAGCCGGACGCCACCGCTTCGCCCTGGTGCGTCATGGAGGTCTCCATGTCGATGCCGTGGGAGATGCAGGTCGAGTAGGCGATGATGATCGACGGTCCGTCCCAGGCCTCGGCCTCAAGGGCCGCCCGGACGAACTGCTGCTGGTTGGCACCCATGGCGACCTGGGCGACGTACACGTTGCCGTAGGTCTGGGCGATCAGGCCGAGGTCCTTCTTGCCGGTCGACTTGCCGGCCGTCGCGAACTTCGCCACCGCGCCGCGCGGGGTCGCCTTGGACGACTGGCCACCGGTGTTGGAGTACACCTCGGTGTCGAGCACCAGGATGTTCACGTTCACCCCGGACGCCAGCACATGGTCCAGACCGCCGTAGCCGATGTCGTAGGCCCAGCCGTCGCCGCCGATGATCCAGGTCGACTTCTTGACCAGCTCGTCGGCGAGCGATTCGAGCGCGCGGGCCTTCATGCCATCGACACTCTTCAGGGCCTCCTTCAACGTCACGACCCGCTCGCGCTGGGCGAAGATGCCCGGCTCCTCGGACTGGTCGGCGTCCAAGATGGCGTCGACCAACTCGGCGTCCAGCTGGGGCTTCAGCTCGGCGAGGTACCGCAGCGCCTCGGCGTTCTGCTGCTGCCAGGCGAGTCGCATGCCCAGGCCGAACTCGGCGTTGTCCTCGAACAGCGAGTTGGACCAGGCCGGGCCGCGTCCGTCCGCGTTGACCGCGTAGGGCGTCGTCGGCAGGTTGCCCGAGTAGATGGACGAGCAGCCGGTCGCGTTGGCGACGAGCATCCGGTCACCGAAGAGCTGGGTCAGGGTCTTGATGTACGGGGTCTCGCCACAGCCTGAGCAGGCGCCCGAGAACTCGAACAGGGGCTGCAACTGAGCCGTGCCCTTGACCTGATCGTGCCGGACCAGGGAGCGGTCCACCTCGGGGATGCCGAGGAAGAAGTCCCAGTTGGCGCGCTCGGCGTCCAGGTGCTCGAGCCGGTTCTCCATGTCGATGGCCTTGTGCTTGACCTGGGTCTTGCTCATGGCCGGGCAGGTGTCGACGCAGACGCCGCAGCCGGTGCAGTCGTCGGGTGCGGTCTGGACGACCAGCTTGTGACCCGACAGCGTGCGGTCGCGGTAGTCCTTCGACTTGAACGACTCGGGCGCGCCGGCCAGGTCGCCCTCCGGCATGACCTTGATCCGGATCGCCGAGTGCGGGCAGACCATGGCGCACTTGCCGCAGTCGATGCACAGGCTCGGATCCCAGATCGGGATGATGTCGGCGATGCCGCGCTTCTCGTACTGCGCCGTGGCCGTCGGCCAGGTACCGTCGATCGGCATGCCCGAGACCGGGATCTCCTCGCCCAGGCCGAACAGCATCTTCTGCGTCACGTTCTTGACGAAGTCCGGTGCGGACGCCGGCACCGCCGGCATGCGGTGTTCGGTTCCGGACGCCGACGCCGGGATCTCCAGCTTGCTCAGCGCCTCGATGGCCGAGTCGATGGCCGCCCAGTTGCGCTCGACGATGACGCGGCCCTTGCGACCGTAGGTGTCCTCGATCGACTTCTTGATCTTCGCGATCGCCTGCTCCTGGGCGACGATGCCCGAGAGGTAGAACAGGCAGGGCTGCATGACCGTGTTGATGCGCTTGCCCATGCCGACCTTGTAGGCCACGGCCTGGGCGTCGATGACGTAGACCTCGAGGCCCTTGTCAATGATGATCTGCTGCACCTCGACGGGAAGCTGCGCCCAGGTCTCGTCCGCCGGGAACGGCGAGTTGATCAGGACCTTCGCGCCCTTCTTGGCGATGTCGAGGGTCTGCATCTGGGCCAGCAGGCCGAACTGATGGACGGCCACGAAGTCGGCCTCGTCGATCAGGTAGGCCGAGTTGATCGGCTTATCGCCGAAGCGCAGGTGCGACACGGTCGACGAGCCCGACTTGCGGGAGTCGTAGACGAAGTAGCCCTGTGCGTAGCGTCCGGGGTCGGAGCCGATGATCTTGACCGTGTTCTTGGACGAGCCGACGGTGCCGTCCGAGCCGAGGCCGTAGAGCACCGCGGTGACGACGCCGAGATCGGGCTTGAAGTTGGGATCCCACGGCAGCGACAGGTGCGTGACGTCGTCGTTGATGCCGACGGTGAAGCGCTTCTTGGGGGCGTCCTTGGCGAGCTCGGTGTAGACGGCCGCGGCCATGGCCGGGGTGTAGTCCTTCGAGCCGAGGCCGTAGATGCCGGCGATGACGCGGGGCATCGAGCCGCCGCGCTCGAAGAGCGACAGGACGACGTCCTCGTGCAGCGGCTGCGCCGAGCCCGGCTCCTTCACGCGGTCGAGGACGGCGATCGACTTCACGGACGCCGGCAGGGCGGCCAGGAAGGCGTCCGACGGGAACGGCCGGTACAGGCGGACGTGCAGCGCGCCGACCTTCTCGCCACGGGCGTTCAGCTCGTCGATGGCTTCCTTCGTCGTGCCCCAGCCGGAGCCCATGATCACGATGACGCGCTCGGCGTCGTCGGCGCCGTAGTACTCGACGAGGTCGTAGCGGCGTCCGGTGCGCTCGTAGAACTCGTCCATGACCTCGGAGACAATGCCCGGGACAGCGTCATAGAAGAGGTTGGACGCCTCGCGGCCCTGGAAGAACGCGTCCGGGTTCTGCGCGGTGCCGCGCAGCGTCGGACGGTCGGGCGAGAGGCCGCGCAGGCGGTGGGCGATCACGTCGTCCTCGCGCACGAGGGCGCGCAGGTCGTCGTTCGTCAGCAGCGCGATCTTGTTCTCTTCGTGGCTCGTGCGGAAGCCGTCGAAGTAGTGCAGGAAGGGGATGCGCGCGCGCAGCGTGGCGGCGTGCGAGATCAGGGCGCAGTCGTGCGCCTCCTGGACGCTGGTCGCGCCGAGGATCGCCCAGCCGGTGCCGCGGCACAGCATCACGTCGGAGTGGTCACCGAAGATGCTCAGCGCGTGGGTCGCGATGGCGCGGGCGGCGACGTGGATGACGGCCGGGGTCAGCTCGCCGGCGATCTTGAACATGTTCGGGACCATCAGTAGCAGGCCCTGGGACGCCGTGAACGTCGTTCCGAGGACGCCCTTCGTCACCGCTCCGTGGAGCGTTCCGGCAGCGCCACCCTCGGACTGCATTTCCACGACGTCGGGGATGCCTCCCCAGATGTTGGTGCGCCCCGCGGCGCTCCAGGCGTCGCAGTACTCGGCCATCGGCGAGCTCGGGGTGATGGGGTAGATGGCGACGACTTCGCTCAGCGCGTGGGCCACGCGAGCCGCGGCCTCGTTCCCGTCCATCGTCGACCAGTTCTGATCGGCCTGCATATAAATGCCCTCCTGGCTAGCTGCTGCACCCGTCGCACGGGGTCTGTCCGGGCCTCGCGCCAGCACTGTGGTCGGCCGCACGGCCGCAGGACACACCGCGCATCGACGCGCGCGTCCCTGAGTGGATCTTCATCGTATTCCTCATCCGGCGGTCGGTAGACGCTTTTGAGAGAAGAGGCGAAAGTTGCCCGATTTCCACCGAGGGAGCCAAGACTTTGGCCGAAGTAGCCCGCGGAGGCGTCCATCGTTCTACAGTGATCTCAATCCCTAGGCTGAAGTGCGAACTACAGTCGAAGGCGTCCCGCGACGGAGCGGAGCACCACCGAGTCGACCGGTTCTTGCCACTGGCGAGGCCGACCTTCACGGTCGCCGAGCGTCCGTCCCATGACCTTAGAAACTGGCACGGAAGAGGTTCTCAATGAGCGACATCATGCGTCCCCTGTCTTTCGATCACCTCATGTCCTGGGCGCGCACCGAGCTCGCTCACGATCATGCGATCTTCGGCGTCCACGTCGAGAAGATGTGGCGTCCCACGTCGGACGTGATGATCAAGGACAGCTTCGGAGACTCCGTCGCCAACCCGGTCGGCCCCGCCGCTGGGCCCTCGACGCAGCTGTCGAACAACATCCTTGTCTGCTACCTCTCCGGCGCCCGCTTCATGGAGCTCAAGACCGTTCAGAAGATGGACGGCGCCGAGCTGATGGCGTGCGTGCCCAAGCCCTGCATCCAGATGGAGGACGAGGGCTACAACTGCGAGTGGTCCACCGAGCTGACGGTTCAGCAGGCCTTCGACGAGTACGTCCGCGCCTGGTTCGCCTGCGCGTTCTTCGGTGTCGAGCTGGGCCTGGGCCAGGTCGGCGACGTCGCCTTCAACATGAGCGTCGGCTACGACCTCGAGGGCATCAAGCTGCCGAAGATCGACAACTACATCGAGGGCCTGAAGGACGCCTCCCAGACCCCCGTGTGGGCCGAGTGCTACGGCTGGCTCGAGGCGCACCTGGGCGAGTTCGAGCACTTCACCGCCGAGCACCTGGCCGCGATCCCGACGCAGATCTCCAACTCGATCACCCTGTCGACCCTGCACGGCTGCCCCGCTGGCGAAATCGAGTCGATCGCCTCGCACCTGATCAACAACAAGGGCGTTAACACCTTCGTGAAGTGCAACCCGACGCTGCTCGGCTACGAGTTCGCCCGCGGCACCCTGGACGCCCTCGGCTACGACTACATGGTCTTCGACGACCACCACTTCAAGGCCGACCTGCAGTTCGCGGACGCCGTCCCGATGTTCAAGCGCCTCAAGGCCGAGGCCGCCGCGAAGGGCCTGCGCTTCGGCGTCAAGCTGACCAACACCTTCCCGATCAAGGTGGCCGCCGGCGAACTGCCGTCCGAAGAGATGTACATGTCCGGACGCTCCCTGCTCCCGCTGACGATCTCGCTGGCACTCAAGCTCGCGGACGCCTTCGACGGCGACCTGGCCATCTCGTTCTCGGGCGGCGTGGACGCGCTGACCGTGGCCGACATCCTCAAGACGGGCATCCAGCCGATCACGGTGGCGACGACCGTTCTCAAGCCGGGCGGACCGCAGCGGTTCCAGCAGCTCGCCGACGAGGCCGTCAAGGTCATGTCGGACGCCGGCCCCATCGACCTCGCCGCCTTGCGCGAGCTCGTGGGCCGGTTCATGGCCGACCCGATCTTCCACAAGCGCTACCGCGAGAAGTTCCCGAGCCGGAAGACCACGTCGGCCCTGCCGCTGACCGACTGCTTCAAGGCGCCCTGTGAGCATGGCGGCTGCCCGATCGAGCAGCAGATCCCCGAGTACCTGACGCTGACCGCGCAGGGCCGCTACGCCGAGGCGTTCAACGTCATCGCGCTCGACAACACGGCGCCAACGATCAACGGGGTGCTGTGCGCCCAGGACTGCCGTCCGAAGTGCACGCGCCTCGACTACGACCAGTCGATCCACATCCGGTCGGTGAAGCTGGTGGCGTCCGATCACGCCCAGGACGAGTTCAGCCAGGCTCAGGTGGCCCCGGCCCTGGTGACCGACAAGAAGGTCGCGATCATCGGCGCCGGCCCGGCCGGCATCGGCGCGGCGATCTTCCTGCGCCGCAACGGCGTCGACGTCGAGGTCTTCGAGAAGCTGGACGGCCCCTACGGCGTCGTCAACTACATCATCCCGAAGTTCCGCATCTCGACCGAGCAGATCATGCGCGACTTCCGCCTCGCCGAGGACCTGGGCATCACGTTCCACTTCAACTGCGATCCGAACTTCGACGTTGCTGAACTGCAGAAGACTTACTCGCACGTGATCGTCGCGACCGGCGCTTGGGGCAAGTGCCCGACGCCAGTTCGCGAGGGCGGCGAACTGCTGGTGGACGCCTTCGACTTCCTCTGGCAGTCGATCAACGAGGGCGGCTTCCCGTGCGGCAAGACCGTCGCCGTCATCGGCGCCGGCGACGTCGCGATGGACTGCGTCCGGACGGCCGCTCGTACCCCGGGCGTCGAGCGGGCCTTCATCGTCTACCGCCGCAACGAGGCCAACATGCCGGCGCTGCAGGAAGAGGTGAACACGGTCCGCGAGGAGGGCCTGGAGATGATCCAGCTCGTCGCGCCGCTCACCTACGACGGCAAGGTGCTGCACTGCGAGGTCATGCGCCTCGAGGGTCGGGACGCCTCCGGCCGCCGCGCCATGGTCGGCACCGGCGAGTTCGTCGACTTCGAGGCCGAGACCGTCGTGGCCGCCACCGGCGCCACGGTGATCCGCGAGCCCTACGAGCGCAACGGCATCGCCCTCGACGACCGCGGACGCATCGTGTTGGACGCCGACTTCCAGTCGTCGCGTCCGGGCGTCTTCGTCATCGGCGACGGCCGCAAGGGCCCGTCCACGATCGTCCAGGCCGTGGCGGACGCCAAGGTCGCGGCCCGCGCGATCATGCGCGAGGTCGGGGTCAAGGCCGACTACGACCGTCCGCACCCGACCGTGCACCAGCCGGTGGCGCCGATCCGCGCGAACCGTGCGCTGATCATCAACCCGCTGCACGGCAAGGACGAGGGCGGCCGCTGCCTCACCTGCCAGGACATCTGCGAGATCTGCACCGAGGTCTGCCCCAACCGGGCGAACATCTCGGTCAAGGTGCCCGGCTTCGGCAGCGATCCCTTCCAGATCGTCCACATCGACGGGCTGTGCAACGAGTGCGGCAACTGCGGCACGTTCTGCCCGCACGCCGGCCTGCCCTACAAGGACAAGATCACGACCTTCTGGACGCACGAGGACTTCGAGGAGTCCACGAACGTCGGCTTCTTGCCGAACCACGACGGCGGCTACCTGGTCCGCCTGCCCGGCGGCGAGGAGACGACGATCTCGGGGGCGTCCGACCCGAAGCTCCCGGCCGAGATGGCCGCGGTGCTGACCGCGCTCGAAGCCAACTACGCCTACCTGCTGGCCGCCCCGGCCGGAAAGTGAGTCTGAGATGCTGCTGATCGCTGGCGGACCCGTCCTGACCAACGACCCCGACAACCCGTTCATCGTCGGTGACGGCGGCGTCCTGATCGACGACGACGTGATCGTCGCGGTCGGGCCCACGGCGGAACTCAAGCCGCAGGCGTCCGAGGTGCACGACGTCGAGGGCAAGTTGATCATGCCCGGCCTGATCAACGCCCACACGCACGCCTACTCGGCGTATGCGCGTGGTGGCCCCGTCTCGCTGCCGACGCGGAACTTCCAAGAGACCCTGGAGAACCTGTGGTGGCGGCTCGATCGGCTGCTGACGCTCGAGGACGTCAAGCTGAACGCGGAGTTCACCTTCAAGGAGGGCATCCGCAACGGCGTGACGACGTTCTTCGATCACCATTCGTCGCCGAACGCGGTGACCGGCTCGCTCGAGGCGGAGGCCAAGGTCGTCCGCGACATGGGCGTGCGGGCGTCGCTGTGCTTCGAGACGTCCGACCGGGACGGCACCGAGATCTTTGCCGAGCAGGTCGCCGAGAACGTCGACTTCATGAAGTCGGTCAACACCGATCCGGACGCCTATCTGCGCGGCATGTTCGGCCTGCACGCGGCGTTCACCCTGTCGCAAGCGTCGCTCGAGAAGTGCATCGAGGCCAAGGGCTCGGTGCCGGGTGGATGGCACGTCCACACCGCTGAAGGCCCCGGCGACGAGGTCGACTCGTACCGCAAGTACGGGCGTCCGATCGTGCAGCGCTTCGAGGAGCTGGGCATGCTCGGCGACGACTCGCTGTTCATCCACCTGGTCCACGTCAACAACCGCGAGATGGAGCTGCTGCAGACGTCCGGCTCGTGGGCCGTCCACAACCCGTACAGCAACATGGGCAACGCGGTCGGCACGGCGCGCGTCGCCGAGTTGCTGAAGCGCGGGGTCAAGATGGGCCTCGGCACGGACGCCTACACCTCCGACATGCTGGCCTCGCTGGGGCTGGCGAAGGTGCTCATGTCGTCGTCGCTGGAGGATCCGACGGTCGGCTTCATGGAGTCGGTCAAGCTGCTGTTCGGCACGAACCCGGACCTCGCGTCCCACTTCTTCGGCGGTGGCCTCGGACGCCTCAAGGCCGGCAACTTCGCCGATGTGATCACGCTCGACTACCACCCGCACACGCCGTTCAACGCGAACTCGATGTGGGGCCACGTCATCTTCGGCCTCAATGGCTCCCTCGTCAACGACACCATGTGCGGCGGCACGTGGCTGATGCGCGACCGCGAGCTGCTGACCCTGGACGAGGCTCGGTCGGACGCCCGGTCCGCCGAGCGTGCGGTGGAGATCTGGAAGCACATGTAGGTCGCGCCGGATTGGGCGTCGGGCTGCCGGCGCCCAGTCCGGCGTCCCTGGCACCGAACTGGGGTCGGAAGCGACGGCCCGGTGGCCCGGAGTCGTCGAACCGCGACGGAACACCCCGCCAGCTTCGCCCTACAGTTAGGCCCATCTCCCTACAACGGCTGAGCCAGAATCTCGCGCGACCTGTAGGGCGAACGACGTGGACGCGCCCGCGTGCGGCGTCCGAAGGAGGACCTTGGATGACAACGACCCTCATCATCGGCGGAACCGTCGTCACCCCGGACGGCTCGGCGCGCGCCGACGTGCGGATCTCGGGCGAGGTCATCGATGAGGTCGGCGAGCTGGCGCCGCGTCCGGGCGAGAAGGTCGTGGACGCCTCCGGCTTGCTCGTCCTACCGGGCGGCATCGACACCCATACGCACCTGGAGCTGGACTGTGGTCCGGGGCTGCGGACGATCGACGACTGGGCGTCCGGGTCGCGGGCGGCGCTGGCCGGCGGCACCACGATGATGATCGACTTCGCCACCCAGTTCCACGGGCAGACGCCGCTGGAAGGGCTGGCCGCCTGGCACGCCATGGCCGACGGCCACGCGGTCTCCGACTACGCCTTCCACCTCGCCTTCACCGAGTGGAAGCCCGAGTTCGCCGACCAGTTCGGGGCCCTGGTCGAGGCCGGGGTGACCAGCGCCAAGATGTACATGGGCTACTTCGGGTCGATGATGGTCGAGGACGACCAGATCTTGGCGGCGCTGCGCGCGGCCCGCGAGGCCGGCATCGTGGTCGGCTTCCACTGCGAGAACGGACGCATCATCGCCGCGCGGGTCGGCGAGGAGCTCGCCAAGGGGCACACGGCGTCCTACTACCACCAGCACACGCGCCCGGAGGCGTCCGAGTGGGAAGCCGCGAACCGGCTCGGCTTCCTCGCCGAGACCGCGGACGCCGGTGTGTACGTCGTCCACGTCTCGTCCGCGGGGACGCTGGATGTCGTCGAGCAGTTCCGGGCGCGCGGCGTCCGGTACGGGGCGGAAACCTGCCCGCAGTACCTCGTGGCGGACGCCTCCGAGTACGGCCCCGAGCCAGCCGGTGGGGTGGCGGACGCGGCGTCCGAGCGGCACGCGCGCCAGTTCATGATGAGCCCGCCGCTGCGGGAGGCGTCCAACAACGACCGGCTCTTCAGGCTGCTGGCCGACGGCACGCTGAACTTCGTCGGCACCGACCACTGCTCGTTCACCCTGGACGACCAGAAGGCGCGGGCGACTGCGTTCAACCAGGTGGCCAACGGCGCACCGGGCATCGAGCTGCGGCTGCCGCTGCTGTGGTCGTACGGGGTCGTCCCGGGCAGGCTCACGCCCGAGCGCTTCGTCGCCGTGACCAGCGAGAACGCGGCCCGCTACTTCGGGATGTTCCCGCGTAAGGGCGTCATCGCCGCCGGCTCGGACGCCGACCTGGTGCTTTTCGATCCGGCGCGCGTCTGGACCGTCCGGCACGACGACTTGCACGACGCCGGCGACTACAGCCAGTACGAGGGACGCGAGCTGACCGGCAAGGTGCGCGACGTGTTCCTGCGCGGGCGTCAGGTCGTGGTCGACGGGGAGCCGCTCGCCGAGTTGGCCCCGGGGCAGTACATCAAGCGGGGGCGTCCGGACCTGACGGTGCGCTGACCCGCAGGTGACGACGGCGGCGTCCCCCGACCACGCCGTTATCGGCCCTAAGACGCCAGACGAGGACAGGTCCGGCGACGTCACCGTCACACCGACTGGGCGTACGCCTCATCAGCTCCCGGCCGCGCGGCGCCGCAGCGCGGCGATCCGGGCGCGACGGCGTCCACGAAGGAACGCCCGCCACGGAGACTGCTTGCCGAACAACACCAACAGCCCCGCGACCAGGGCGAAGACGGCCGGCAGCCCGAGCCGCGCGTAGTACGCGACGTAGGCCGGGATGCCCCAGCGGGTCGACTGCCCGGCGGCCGGACCCACTTGCTTGCCCACCACGACCGGCGGCGCCCAGTAGTAGGCGCCGTAGGCGACGCCGAGCGCCAGCCCGCACCAGGCCAGCACCGAGGCGCCGTACGCCGGGGCGCCACGGGTGTAGCGACGCATCGCAAGGGCGAAGAACCGGTGCGCGACAACGATCGCGACGACCCCGACGGCGATCATCCAGGGCTGCGGGAGGCGTCCGAAGTCGAGGGCCCATTCGCTGTTCATCAGCATCCGGCGCGGGATCGCGAGCGACCCCATGATGGACGCCGCCGTGATCCCCCAGGCCGCCACCACCAGGACGTTCGCGAGAGCCGCCAGCAGCCAGTCGAGCGCCTTTCCGGCCGAGCGCGGACGCCCCTCGGGCGCGGTCTCGGAGGCCGCCGCAGGGCTCGTCGTCATCGCTGGAGTCACGGCGCCCATGCTAGCCGCCACGCTCATAGGCGCCCGGCAGGGGCGTCCGCTGAGTCTTCCGAATCGCCAGCAGGCCAAGCGTCGCGGGGAGAGAATGAGGACGTGCTTGGAACTGCTGACGCCTACGACGCGCAGTCGTACTTCGACAAGGTTGGCGGACACGACACGTTCGCCAAGCTGATCGGCGTCTTCTTCGACGGGGTCAAGGACGACCCCGAACTCCTGGCGATGTACTCCCACGACATGGTCGGCGCCGAGGAGCGGCTGCTGCAGTTCTTCGAGCAGTACTGGGGCGGCCCGATGACCTACTCGCGCACCCGCGGCGCCCCGCGGCTGAAGATGCGCCACATGCCCTACAAGGTGACCCCGCGCATGCGCGATCACTGGCTCGGCTGCATGCACCGGGCCGTGACGAGCGTCGAGCTGCCCGCCGAGGAAGAGTTCTGGATGCGCGACTACATCGAGCGCGCCGCCGACTTCCTCGTCAACGCCGACGAGTAGGTCCCGTTAAGGGCTTCGACAAGCTCAGCCCACCGATTGGCCACGCGACTACAGAGGGATCGATCCTCGATATCGGACGCCGCGCGCGCGGCACCGCCAATCCCTGACAGCGCTGGCTGAGCTTGTCGAAGCCGCAACCGCAGGGTCTTCCCACCGGCCCGGAGCCAACGGGATGACCCGTTCTCAGCGTCTTCTACGGGCTCGCCGGCTGGGGGGCGGCCGACGGCGCGGCCACCGTGGTCGACGCAGCCGCGGGATCGGGGGTCGCTTGCGGGGCGGTGGTGACAGTGGGCGTCGCCGACGGGGCCGGGGCAGGGGAATCGGGCGACACCGGCGAGGGCGAGGCGTCCGTGACGGGTGAGACGGTGACGGGCGCCGGCGTCGGGGACGCCGTGGCCGTGGGGATGACGAGAGGTGCGGCGTCAGGCTGCTCCACGACCGCCTTGCCTGCCACCCCACCGACGGTGGTCGAGTAGCCCCCGTCGACGCTGCGTCCTGCGGCGCTCTCGGCGACGGTCAAGACACCCATGGTGAGAGCGAAGGTGACGACGGCGCTCAGGGCGACGCCGCCCAGGGCGAGTCCCCAGTGGACACTTCGGCCACGCTTCGCCTGGGGAGCGGCGGCCCGGACCACGCTCGCCCCAGACGCGACCACGGCCTGCTCGGCGGCGACGGCGTCCGAGTCGCTCGGCCCGCGGCGCGAGATGACGAGCTGCAGACCGGCGTGCGTGCGCTGGAAGCCGAAGGTGGCGAACTGCGAGACCATGCCCGCGACGACGGCCGTGACGGCCGCGCCGATGAGGGTGCCCTGGACGCCGAGGCGCGATCCGATCAGCGCGGCAGCGACGGCCGCCGTCACGCCAGCAAGCAGCTGGGCGATCTGGAACTTGAACTCGACCTTCTCGACCGCGGTGGACTCGACCTCTGTGGCCTCAGTTTTAGCACTCATGACTAATCAACGGTACGTCGGCGTCCGAGCGAAGGGAAATCGAGCTACGAGTTCTGGCGGCTTTCTCGCCAAACTCTCAGTTCGCGCTCAACATCGACCAGTCGCACCACGATCTGCGGCCGCGTGGTCGCAGCGGCGTAGAAACTGCGGATGCGCTCGTTCAGCCCCTCCAGCACCGCGCGGGCCGCGGACTCGGTCCGGACGCCTCGCAGCTGATCCTGGACGGCCGCCACCTCCTTGCGCAGCGACAGCGCATCGGGCAGCACGGGCTCGAGGTTCTCGCGCTTGATCTTCGACTTGATCCACCACTCGGGGTCGTCGTCCAGCTCGAGGGGGCGTCCGGCGCCGGGCAGGTTGTCGAACTCCCCGCGCTCCATGGCCTCGCGGATTTGCCGGTCGATCCAGGACTCGAACTGCATGGGTTCAGCGTAATTCGGCCCACCCGGGGACGCGACGGTTGGCGTCCGGACGACACACAGGCGAGGATGGACGGACCGGCGAAAGGAACCACCATGAAGCATCGTTACCTCGGCAACTCGGGCCTGAAGATCTCGGAGATCACGTACGGCAACTGGCTGACGCACGGCTCTCAGGTGGAGAACAAGGTCGCGGACGCCTGCGTGCGCGAGGCCCTGGAGCTGGGCATCACGACCTTCGACACCGCGGACGTCTACGCCAACACCGCCGCCGAGAAGGTGCTCGGTAAGGCGCTCAAGGGCCAGCGGCGGGAGGGCCTCGAGATCCTGACGAAGGTGTACTGGCCGACGGGTCCGCGCGGGCACAACGACTGCGGTCTGTCGCGCAAGCACATCATGGAGTCGATCAACGGCTCGCTGAAGCGCCTGCGCACCGACTACGTCGACGTCTACCAGGCGCACCGCTACGACGTCGAGACGCCGCTGTGGGAGACCATGACCGCCCTCGCCGACGTCGTGAAGCAGGGCAAGGCCCTCTACATCGGCGTCTCGGAGTGGACGGCCGACCAGATCCGCGAGGGTCATCGCCTGGCCACCGAGATGGGTGTTCAGCTGATCAGCAGCCAGCCCCAGTACTCGATGCTGTGGCGCGTCATCGAGGGCGAGGTCATCCCGACCTGCGAGCAGTTGGGCGTCAGCCAGATCGTCTGGTCGCCGATCGCCCAGGGCGTCCTGTCGGGCAAGTACGCCCCTGGCGCGCCGCTGCCCGAGGGCTCCCGCGCGACCGACAAGCACGGCGGCGCCGGCATGATCGCGCGCTGGATGAACGACGACATCCTCGGACGCGTCCAGGACCTCAAGCCCATCGCGTCCGACCTGGGGCTGACCATGGCGCAGCTGGCCGTCGCCTGGGTCCTGCACCACCCGAACGTCGCCGCGGCGATCGTCGGGGCGTCCCGGCCGGGACAGATGACCGAGAACGTCAAGGCGTCAGGAGTGACGTTGACCGACGACGTGCTCGCCCGTATCGACGAGGCGCTCGGCGACGTCGTCGTTCGGGATCCCGGCAAGACCTACGAGGGCATGCCGAAGGGGCGTCCCTGCTAGGTCTTCCTGGTCGGACGCCGTCCGTCGCGTCTCCACTGGGTGCTCGCCGTGCCGGAACCATCTCCGACGGCGGGCACCCGGTTTGCCGCTCTGACAAGCCCACTCGCTCGTTCACAATCGACCGAACGTAACTGTTATCGCCCCCACGTCCCCGCCCGGGTGACAGACGATGCGCCGTCGCGCGCTTAGCGTCGTCCCACCTGCGGGCTGTTCGCCGCCCGCACCTCGTTGAGGAGTTTCCCGCATGAGCACTCTTCGCCTCACCCGGCGACTGGCGACGATCGTCGCCTCCGGCGCACTACTGGTCAGCGGCCTCACGGCCCTGCCCGCCCAAGCCTTCAACCCCAACACGGACGCCCCAGCCGGACCCGGTCAGGACGCGACCCGCGCCACGATCCTCCTGGCGTCCGACCCGGTCGCGACGTCGGCGTCCGTCACCAAGAAGAACGGCAAGGTCGACCTGAACGCCGCGGCGACCAAGGCCGTCCGGGCGCAGCTCAACGAGCAGCGCAACGCCCTGAAGAAGTGGCTCCAGTCCAACGCGCCCAAGGCGAAGGTCACGGGCGAGTTCGACGTCGCCCTCAACGCCGTCACGGTGACCTTGAACGGCACCGGGATCGGCGTCCTGCGCACGGCACCCGGCGTGGCCGCGGTCGAGTACGAGGCGATCTACACGCCGCAGGCCGTCGACCCCGATCTCGCGCTCGTCAAGGGCGTTCAGGCGTGGCAGCAGTCGAACTTCGCGACGTCCGGAACGAACCCGTCCGGGTGGGCCGGCTTCGGCATCAAGGTCGGCGTCGTCGACACCGGCATCGACTTCACCCATCCCTGCTTCAACGACGCCGGCTTCCCGGCGACGACCCAGCTCGGCGACACCCGCTTCACCAACAACAAGGTCATCGCGGCGCGGGTCTTCAACAACAAGATCCAGCAGAACAAGGTGACCGCCCAGGCCATCCAGTCGCACGGCACCCACGTCGCCGGCACCATCGGCTGCAACCTGCTCACCCCGGCCGCCGTCAGCGGCGTCGCTATCCCGTACGCGCCGAGCGGCGTCGCCCCCGGCGTCCAACTGGGCAGCTACAACGTCTTCCCGGCCAACATCGAGGACGCGCGCTCCGAGGACATCTTCAAGGCCCTGCAGGCCGCGGCCGAGGACGGCATGGACGTCATCAACATGTCGCTCGGCGGTGGCGCCAAGGGCACCAACGACCTCGACAGCCAGGCCGTGAACAACCTCGACAAGGCGGGCATCGTGGTCGCCGTGGCCAACGGCAACGAAGGCCCCGGCTACTTCACCGCCGGCTCCCCCGGCACCGCGGAGCGCGCGCTCACCGCGGGCGCGTCCGCCGTCGGACACTTCGTCGGCCTCCGGGTCACCGGCACCAACGTGGACGCCTCCGCGGCGACCGGCGAGTTCGGCGTCCCGACGGCACCCGTCACGGCCCCCGTGGCCGCCCTGGCCCCGTCCCAGGAGAGCAACGGACTGACCTATGATCCGGGCGCAGGCTGTGCGGCGCTGCCGGCCGGCTCGCTGACCGGCAAGATCGCCCTCATCTCGCGCGGCGTGTGTACGTTCAGCAACAAGGTGTTCAACGCCGAGAAGGCGGGGGCCGTCGCGGCGATCGTCATCAACAACGTGGCCGGCGACCCGACCGCGATGGCGTCCGACCCGCTGTTCCCGACCACGATCCCCGCGGTCATGGTGGGCCAGGACGACAAGGCTCAGCTGGTGGCGGCCGCTGGCTCCGCCATCACGATCCAGTCCGATCTGTCGTACTTCCGGCACCCGCAGTACGACAACATCCTGGCCGGGTTCTCGTCCTGGGGTCCGACGACCGTCGACCTGCAGATCAAGCCCGACGTCGTCGCCCCCGGCGTGAACGTGCTGTCGTCCGTGCCCATGCACACCTGCACCGACAAGGTCGTGGGCTGCTGGGCGTTCTTCAGCGGCACCTCGATGGCCACGCCGCACCTCGCCGGCATGGCAGCGGTGGTGCGCGACGTGCACCCGGATTGGGCTCCCTGGCAGGTCCGCTCGGCGATCATCAACACGTCCATCCAGGACGGCGTTCTCGACACCAAGACCGGAAAGGTCGTCGAGCGGGACGTCATGAAGGTCGGCTCCGGACGCGCTGACCTGGTCGCCTCGCTGAACGCGACGGTGGCGCTGAGCCGTCCGAGCGTGTCGTTCGGCGGCGTCCCCAAGGGCAGCACCGCCCCGCGGACCCAGCAGGTCACTGTGACGAACCTGACGGCATCCACCATGACGTTGCCGGTCACGGTGGGCGAGAAGCAGGGCTCCGGGTCGTTCGGGGTCGACAAGAGCTCGATCACGCTCGCCCCCGGCGGTTCGGCGACGTTGACGATCTCGTACGCCAACGCGGCGGGCTCCCATGCCAACTCGATGAGCCAGGCGCAACTGCACCTGGGCGACGCGGCTCACGCGGCGCTGTGGGGCATGTCCAAGTAGCCCACCCTCACGCCAGGCCCGCCCCGGATCCGTCCGGGGCGGGCTTCGTGTTTTCTCACAGTCGATGTCGGACGCCGACGCGACGCGTCGCCGAAGGGTTGCTGCCGGACTGGGCTTGCGGTCTCACGCCGCATCGGACTGGGTGATGCCCGTCGTCAAGGGCGTGACCCCCGAGGCGCTGCACGTCGGCGTTGGCTGGTTCGAGGACACGGCCTCCCCCGGTCAGATCGGCAACGTCGCCGTCGCCGGTCACCACGGCACTCAGGGCATCGTCCGCGAGTTGCTCGACCCGAAGCCCGGCGCCGTCGTGCTGGTCGAGACCCGGGACGCCGTCTACGAGTACCACCTGACCAACACCCCCCGCGCAGAGCTGGGTCGACCACACCGAGACCTGGGTGACGGACCCCGTGCCCGGCAAGACCGGCGTGACCCCCACCCAGGCGTTGATCACCCTGATCACCTGCAAGAACCTGTTCCGGTCAGACGAGCGCACCGTCGCCTTCGGCGTCCTGGCGAAGACCACGCCGAAGACGCACGAGCGGCCTCCGGACCACGGGCGACGCTAGCTGAGCCTGTCGAACCCCAGGAGTAGCCTCGCCAACTCAGCTGGCGACTCATCACCCTTCCCTCGAATGTCCCCGTCCCGTTCGACGCTCGGGCGGCCGCAGCCGCACGCGGGACGCCGAACTAAGGTGGCCCGCGAGACCAAAGGAGTTTCCATGCCCGCACTTCGCTCCCGGACCACGACCCACGGCCGCAACATGGCCGGCGCCCGCGCGCTCTGGCGCGCGACCGGCCTGGTCGAGTCCGATTTCGGCAAGCCGATCGTGGCGGTGGCCAACAGCTTCACCCAGTTTGTGCCCGGTCACGTCCACCTGCAGGATCTCGGCCAGTTGGTCTGCAAGGCCATCGGGGACGCCGGCGGCGTCGGTCGCGAGTTCGACACGATCGCTGTCGACGACGGCATCGCGATGGGCCACGCGGGCATGCTCTACTCGCTGCCGAGTAGGGAGATCATCGCCGACTCCGTGGAGTACATGGTCAACGCGCACGCCGCGGACGCCCTCGTCTGCATCTCCAACTGCGACAAGATCACGCCCGGCATGATGCTGGCGGCGCTCCGGCTGAACATCCCGACGGTGTTCGTCTCGGGTGGTCCGATGGAGGCCGGCATGGCCGTCGTGGACCCGGCCAAGGGCACCGTCCAGACTCGCCTCGATCTCATCGATGCCATGGTCCAGGCGGTCGACCGCAACGTCTCCGACGAGTCCATCCAGACCATCGAGCGGTCGGCCTGCCCGACGTGCGGCTCGTGCTCCGGCATGTTCACCGCTAATTCCATGAACTGCCTCGTGGAGGTGCTCGGCCTCGGGCTCCCCGGCAACGGGTCGACGCTCGCGACGGCGTCCGCCCGAAAGGGGCTCTTCGACGAGGCCGGACGCCTCATCGTCGACCTCTGCAAGCGCTATTACGAGGGCGACGACTCCTCGGTGCTGCCGCGGGCGATCGCGACGAAGTCCGCGTTCATGAACGCGATGACCGTCGACATCGCGATGGGCGGCTCGACGAACACCGTGCTGCACCTGCTCGCCGCCGCGCAGGAGGCGGGCGTCGACTTCGACAGCGACGACATCGACGCGCTGAGCCGGCAGGTGCCGTGCATCTGCAAGGTGGCGCCGAACACGCACGACTACTACATGGAGGATGTCCACCGCGCTGGCGGCATCCCGGCGATCATGGGCGAGCTCGACCGCGGCGGGCTGCTCGACCGGGGCGTCCACGCGGTGCACTCGCCGTCGCTCGAGGCCTGGCTGGGCGCCTGGGATCTGCGATCGGGGTCCACGTCGGACGCCGCCCGCGACCTCTGGTACGCCGCGCCGGGAGGCGTCCGCACGACGCAGGCGTTCTCGTCCACGAACCGGTGGGAGACGCTCGACACGGACGCCGCGGGCGGCTGCATCCGGTCGGTGGAGCACGCGTACACGCGCGACGGGGGGCTGGGCATCTTGAAGGGCAACCTGGCCCCGGACGGCTGCATCGTGAAGACGGCGGGCGTCCCGGAGGCGCAGTGGACGTTCCGCGGGCCCGCGAAGGTCGCGGAAAGCCAAGACGAGGCCGTCGAGATGATCCTCGGCGGTGCGATCGCCGAGGGCGATTGCGTGGTCGTCCGGTATGAGGGCCCGAAGGGTGGTCCGGGCATGCAGGAGATGCTCTACCCCACCTCGTACCTCAAGGGCGTCGGCCTCGGACCCAAGTGCGCGCTCATCACCGACGGGCGGTTCTCCGGTGGGTCGTCCGGGCTGTCACTAGGGCACATCTCGCCCGAGGCGGCGTCCGGCGGCACCATCGGACTGGTCGAGGACGGCGACATCATCGAGATCTCGATCCCCGAGCGGCGCATTCACCTGGACGTCCCCGAGGACGTCCTGGCCGAGCGCCGGGCACGGCAGGACGCCGCGGGCTGGCGTCCGAAGAACCGGGTCCGCGTCGTGTCGAACTCGCTGAAGATCTACGCCTCGCTCGCCCAGTCGGCCGACAAGGGCGCCGCGCGGCGCGTCCTGGACTGACCGTGACGATCCGGGCGCTGCTGCTCGACGGTGACGGCGTCTGCCAGCATGCGCCGTTCGGCTGGACGGCGGGCGTCCTGCGGCGCACCGGCGCCCGGGACTGGGCGGAGATCGCCACGATCGAGGGTCCGTTGATGGTGGGCGGCGATGTCGCGTCCCGCTACGAGACGGGGTTCCCGAACCGCACGGTTGAGGTGTCAGAGATCCTCGACTACTGGAACCTGACGGTGGTGGACGCCGCGGCGCTGGAGCTGATCGACCGGGTCCGGGAGCGGGGCGTCTCGGTGCATCTGGCGTCGAACCAGCAGCCCGTCCGGGCGGCCGCGATGCGCGACCTGCCCTACCGCGCGCATCTGGACGGGTTCTTCTTCAGCTGCGATCTGGGGCTGGCCAAGCCTGATCCGGAGTTCTTCCGGACCATCGTCGCCCGGCTGGGCTGCGCGCCGGCAGAGACGCTGTTCGTGGACGATATCGCCGCCAACGTCGAGGGCGCCCGCGCCGCCGGCCTGGTCGCTGAGCAGTTGCAGCAGGACCACGCCGCCCCAGGCTTGGCCAAGATTCTTCGGACGCACGGGCTGATCGCCTGAGCGAGGTTCACGCCGGACGCCCCGGCTTGCGGTAGGCGTCCGCGACGTCGCGCTGGGACAGCACGACGAAGGCCACTAGGACCAGGCACGAGAACACGATCTGCTCGGCGATCATCCAGGATGGGTACAGGCCCGGGATCAGGCACGTGCCGATCGCCACGCACGGGAAGACGATGCTGAACAGGCGCAGGCGCGAGTAGGCCCACCACAGGCCCGCCTGGGCGCGGAACCAGAAGAAGAACAGCGTCGCTGCGATCGCGAAGATCACCACGAGCCGCCACCAGACGACCCCCGGTGAACGGTCCGCCGGACGAAGGGGGAACGCGGTGCGTTGCTCGAGGCGTCCGAGGCGATCAGCGGGGAGCGGCGGGGTGCAAGACAGAAGGGACTAGGCGAAGACCGGCAGGTTCGTGACGACGATCGCCAGCGTCCCGATGGACAACAGGGTCGAGAGCGCGACCTCGGATGCGACCGTGTCGGCGTCCTCGGAATACTCCAAGGCGATCATCGCGATGTTCACCGCGGTCGGCATCGCGCACGCCAGGACCAGCGACTGCAGCGGCAGTCCGGACAGGCCGACGAGGCGTCCGACGCCCCAGGCGAGCAGAGGCAACACCACGACGCGCAGTGCCGTCGCCAGCAGCACCGGACGCGTCACGTGGATCTTCTTGGACGACCCCAACTGGACGCCGAGGCTCAGCAGCACCATCGGGATGCACGCCTGGGCCACCAGCTCGACGGCCGCGTTGACCCCGACGGGCAGGGTCAGGTTGGTCGCCTTCAGAACGAGCGCCGCCGCCATCGCCCACAGCGCGGGCAGCCGGACGATCGCCAGCAGGGCCGCGCGCGGCCCGCCGTGAGAGCCGAGCAGGACGGGTCCCACGGTCCACATCAGCACGATCGAGAACAGGAAGATCACTACGGCCTGATCGAGGCCGGCCTGGCCGAGGGCCAGCAGCGCGATCGGCAGCCCGAAGTTTCCGTTGTTGCCGACGACGGCGCAGGCGATGACGGGTCCGCGGGACTTGGCCGGGACGCCCCGCGCCGCGACCCAGGCGATCAGCCCGATCGCCAGCGAGGTCGCCAGGTAGGCCACACCGAGGCCGACGACCTGGCCCATGGGCAGCTGTGTCTTCATGATCGAGCTGAACGCCAGCGCGGGCACGAGTCCGAACAGCTGGATCTTGTTCGTCGAGGTCTGGTCGATCGTGAACTTCCGCGCCAAGAACGCCCCAAGCCCCGCCACCAGAATGACGGGGAGGATGACCTCGGTCAGCGCGCGAACCACGACTCGCAGGCTATGCCGCGACGGCGTCCGATCGTCGCCGATATCGGACGCCGGACCGAGCCTGCTTGCTGGAGCGGCTCGGACGCCAGGTCAGCGCACTACCCGGTGCCGTCGTTACTCGGACGCCGGTCAGCGCAATGTCTGGTGCGCCCTGGTGTGTCCTTCATTGCGCTGACCGGACGCGAGCGTGCAGATCATTGCACTGACCGGTGACGAAGCACCCGCCGCTCATCCCCCCCGGCCAATGGGCGCGGTCCGAGTCAGTGCGTGCCGTCCCGCTCTCAGCCGCGCGGTCAGCGCAATGTCTCGTGCGCCCTGGCGTGCGATTCATTGCGCTGACTCAGGCACGACGTGCAGCTTATTGCGCTGACCGCTCCGGACGCCCCTCGAGCCCCCAACGACAGCCCACCAACGGGCCGATGCGAACGGGAGGCGTCCGAGGAAGTAGAGTGGCGCCCGGCCCGGCCCCGGGACGATGACGCCGGGCGCAGAAGGAGCCATTTTCTCATGATGAACCAGGCCATCGCGGCGCCGTTCGGTGAGGGTGCAGACCTCATCTCCACCACCCAGTTCGACCGTGATTCGGTCGAGCGTCTCTTCTCTCTTGCCGACAGCCTCCGCCCGCTGGGCCGCAGCGAATACGCCTGCGACGTGCTGGGCGGCGCGGTCTTGTCGAGCCTGTTCTTCGAGCCGTCGACCCGAACCCGCCTCAGCTTCGAGGCCGCGTTCTCCTACCTCGGCGGCAAGGTGCTCACGACGACGGGCTTCACGTTCTCGTCCATGGCGAAGGGCGAGTCGATCCACGACACGGCCCGAGTCATCTCGGGCTACTGCGACGTCATGGTCATGCGCCACCCCGACAAGGGCTCGGTCAAGGAGCTGGCGGACGCCTCGCTCGTCCCGGTGGTCAACGCCGGAGACGGCGCCGGCGAGCACCCGACGCAGGCCCTGCTGGACGTCTACACGCTGCGCCGCGAGCTGGCCAACCGCAACAAGGCGGTCGAGGGCTCGGTCGTTGCGATCATCGGCGACCTCCGCTACGGACGCACCGTCCACTCGCTGATCGACCTCATGCGCCTCTACAAGGGCGTCCGGTTCCGCCTCTACTCGCCGGCATCGCTGGAGCTGCCCGCCGAGTTCTTCGAGCGTTCGGACGCCCACCGCCTGACCGTCTGCAACTCGGTGGGCGAGGCCCTCAAGGGTGCCGACGTCGTCTACTGCACCCGCGTCCAGCGCGAGCGGATCACCGACGAGCAGGTGGCGGCGTCCATCGAGAAGTCGGTCCTGCTCAACCGCGACATGGTGCTGGAGCACAACTCCAAGGACCTGATCATCATGCACCCGCTGCCGCGCGACTCGCGTCCGGGCAGCTTCGACCTGAGCGACGACGTCGACGACCTGCCCGGCCTGTCGATCTTCCACCAGACCGACAACGGCCTCATGGTCCGCATGGCGATCTTCTGCACGATCTTCGGCTTGGACGCCAAGGCGCTCAAGGCGTCCTACACGGTGCCGAAGTGGCACAGCGCCAAGCCGATCTCGCGTCCGAAGCTGCACGGCGCGGTCCGCCAGGCGCAGGACTGGTAAGCCGCCTCAACATAAGAGGTGGATTCGCCCCCGATGTCGGGGGCGAATCCACCTTTGTCTTTGTTCGGCGCCGTCCTGAGGTCAGTCGTCGGCGAGGATCTCCTCGGCCTCCTTGGTGTTGTGACCGGTGCGGTCCTTCATGAAGTGGTTCTTGCCACCGAGGAACCACGTGACCGCCGAGAAGATGATCACGATCAGCACCGTCACCGGCGCGTAGTTGAACGTGTCAACCGTGATCGGGTTGGCCGGCGGCAGCATGAAGAGGATCACGATGAAGACGACCCAGGCGACCGCGATCCAACCCACGATGGTGCTGTACTTGCCCAGGTTCCAGCGACCGGGCACGAAGTGCGTGTTCGTGCGACGCAGGAAGACCGGGGTCACGTAGGCGATGTAGAGGCCGATGACCGCGATCGAGGTGACGGCCAGGTAGGCGGTCGTCGACACGAGCGACGGGGCGGCGAGGATCGCCGAGCAGGCCACGACCAGCCAGATGGAGTTGGTCGGGGTGCCGGTCCGCGGGTTGACCTGCGACCACAGGCGCGAGCCGGGCAGCGCGTTGTCCCGGCTGAACGCGTACGACATGCGCGAGGACGACGTCACGCACGCCATGCCGCAGAAGAACTGGGCGACGGCGCAGATGAACAGCAGGAACAGGCCCAGCGTCGGGCCGACCGCGTCGATGAAGATCTGCGCGGGCGGCAGACCCAGCTCGGTGCCGAGGGCGCCGTCGTAGTCCTTGATGGCGGACGTTACGGCGATCAGCAGCAGCCAGCCGGCGAACAGCGAGACCAGCACCGAGTTCACGATGCCCTTGGGAGCGTTGATGGCCGCGTTGCGCGTCTCCTCAGCGACGTGCGCGGACGCGTCGAAGCCGGTGAACGTGTACTGGGCCATGAGCAGGCCGATGAGGACGGCGTAGATCGGGCTCGCCCAGCCGGTGTTGTTGACGAAGGCGGTGAAGGTCCAGTCGAGCGGTTGGTGGTGCTTCGGGACGAAGAAGAGGACGCCGATAATGATCGCCGCCCCCGCCAGGTGCCACCACGCCGAGACCGTCGTCAGCAGCTTCACGACGTTGACGTTGAAGGCGTTGAGCAGCCCGTGCAGGCCGAGGATGATCAGGAAGCAGACGAACTGCGTCACGTGATCGACCGGGATCCCGGCCACCTGGTTCAAGAAGGCCATCCACGTGACCGCAGCGCCGAAGTCGACGGCCGCGGTGACCGCGACCTCGCCCATGAAGTTGAACCAGCCCACCACCCAGGCCCAGCCGCGCTTGTTCTTGGTGGCGAGGCGTCCGGCCCAGTAGTACAGGCCACCGGCCGTCGGGTAGACGGAGCAGATCTCGGCCATCGCCAGGGCCACCAGCACGACGAAGACTCCGACGACGGGCCAGCCGATCGTGATCGCCATCGGACCGCCTGCGTTCATCGCGATCGAGTACGACGTGATGCAGCCGGCCAGGATCGAGATGATCGAGAACGAGACGGCGAAGTTGGTGAAGCCGGACATCGTCCGGCGGAGTTCCTGCTTGTAGCCAAGTTCGGCGAGCTGGGCAATATCGGCTTCGTGAATCTGATCAATTTCGGCCTGGCGCTTTTCCGCGCTCATACGGGCCCCCATTCGGTCGTGTCAGGTCGGGGCGACCTCGCCCCCGGGTTGGCTTAGTAGACCCGGCGGCGGCGTCGCGGGTCAATGGTTGTCAGACAACGCTTTCGTAGCGCGGTACAACTCGGACGCCGCCCGTGCGGTCCGCGGTGGGTCCTGGAGGGTCTGACCGGACGCCGTGGCTATCATCGGCGTGACTTCCCCTGCAGTTTTCTCGCGTGAAAGTGCGACGCTCATGACCACGACGGACGCCTCCGACCCCATGGTGGGACGGCTCGTCGACGACCGTTACCGGATCGTCCGTCGACTGGCGCGCGGCGGCATGGCCGTGGTCTACGTCGCCCAGGACCTCCGGCTGGCCCGCACCGTGGCGCTCAAGATGATGTACGAGAGCCTGGGCCACGACCCCGACTTCGTGCGCCGCTTCGACGTGGAGGCCCGTTCGGCTGCGCGGCTCGTTCATCCGCACGTGGTGGGCGTGTTCGACCAGGGCGTCGACGGGGACCGTCCGTACCTCGTCATGGAGTACGTCGACGGGCCGACGCTGCGCAGCGTGGTCACCGACCAGGCGCCGCTCGACCCGTCCCGCGCGGTGGGACTGATGATCCAAGTCGCCGAGGGGGTGGCGGCGGCCCACGAGGCCGGGATCATCCACCGCGACCTCAAGCCCGAGAACATCCTGGTCGCGGCGCGTGAGCAGCTGAAGGTGGCCGACTTCGGACTCGCTCGCGCGGTGACCGCGACGACGGCGTCAGGCTTCAGCACGCTGCTCGGCACCGTGTCGTACGCGGCGCCCGAGGTCGTCACCGAGGGCCAGGCCGACACCCGCTCGGACGTGTATGCGCTCGGCGTGGTCCTCTACGAGCTGCTCACCGGCAAGCAGCCACACACCGGCGAGACCCCCCTGCAGGTGGCCTACAGCCACGTCCACACCAACGTCGCGCCGCCGTCGTCGGTCGGGGTGCCGGGCATCCCCGACTACCTGGACGCCCTGGTGCTGGCCGCGACCGCGCGCGAGCCCGCGCAGCGGCTGGCGGACGCCGGCGTCCTGCTGGCGCGGCTACGACAGGTCCGGGACGCGCTCGCGGCCGGCGTCCGGAACAGCCCGTTACTCGCCGCCCAGCAAGCGGCGGTCGGGCTTGGGCCGGACGAGACGGCGACGCAACACCTGGCGTCCCCTCGGCCGGGCGCGACGGTCGCGGTGCCGAACACGACGGCGAAGCTCGCGCCGGTGGTGGTCGCCCGGAAGCGGCGTCGCCGGCGCCTGCTGCCGCTGCTGGCCGTGCTGCTGATCCTCGGGCTGCTGGGCGGGGCGGGCAGCTGGTACCTCTTGGAGGGACGCTTCACGACGATGCCCGCGCTCGCCGGGCTCACCGAAGCCGAGGCGGTCGGGCTCGCCAAGGACCACCACCTCACCGTGCATTTCAACAGCGACTTCAGCGAGACGGTGCCGGCCGGGAAGGTGATCTCGTCCGATCCGGACGCCGGCGTCCGGGTGATCTCGGGCGGCGAGGTCAGCGCCTACCTCTCGAAGGGGCCCGAGCGCTACACGGTCCCCAAGCTCGCCGGCACGCCTGCCGCGGACGCCGCCGCGGCGCTGAGCAACGCCCATCTGGCGCTGGGCACCCCCACCGAGGTCTGGAGCGACACCGTCGCCGCCGGGGTCGTCATCAGCAGCGATCCGGACGCCGGCGCGTCGGTGAAGTCCGGGACGGGCGTCAACCTCACCGTGTCGAAGGGTCCGCAGCCCGTCACGCTCGTCAGCTACGTCGGCAAGCCCCTGGCCGAGGCGAAGGCGTTCTACGAGGGCGCCGGACTCAAGGTCGCCGTCTCGGCGGAGCAGAACGACGATCGGGTTCCGTCGGGGAGCGTGATCTCGCAGGATCCCGCGTCCGGCACGGTGGCCAAGGGCGGCACGGTCTCGTTCGTGGTGTCGAAGGGGCCGGTCATGGTGGCCGTTCCGAAGATCACCGGGCTTGCCGAGGCGGCGGCGGTGAAGGCGATCACCAATGCGGGGCTCAAGGCGAACGTCAGCTACCGGTCGAAGTACCTGATGCGCGCGACCAACACGAACCCCGCCGAGGGGACGCTGGTGCCCAAGGGGTCCGCGGTGACGATCTTCATCGTTTGAGGTGTCGGGTGGCCACGCAGCCGTGGCGCGCGAGCCGTAGCCCCGTTGGCTGAGCTTGTCGAAGCCCTTGATAGAGGGGTGTCCCTATGTTCTGTGTCAAGCGGCGGGGACTGATTCGACGGGTGGTGTCTGGTAGTGGCTGCCGGTCCTGAGCATGGCGTGGAGCACGTCGCAGCGGCGGCGCGCCAGGCAGATGAGTGCAGCGTTGTGCTTCTTGCCCTGGGCTCGTTTGCGGTCGTAGTAGGCGCGGCTGACGGGGTCGGCTCGCAGGGCGGCGAACGCGGACAGGAACAGTGCCCGTTTGAGGTGCTTGTTGCCGCTGCGGGCGGGGAACTCGCCGCGGATCGAGGTGCCCGAGCGGCGAGTCACCGGCGCGAGTCCGGCGTAGGCAGCGAGGTGGCCGGCGGTGCGGAACGCGCTGCCGTCGCCGACGTCGAGGAGGATGCGGGCTGCGGTCCTGACCCCGACGCCGGGCATGGAGGTCAGGACCTCGGCAAGAGGGTGTGCATCGAGGACCTGTTCGACCTGGGTGGCGATCTCGGCCCGCTGATCCAGCGCGGTGGCCAGGCTGGCCGCGAGTTTCGGCAGGACAGTGTCGGCCGCAGCGGTCCCGGGAACGGTCACTGTTTGTTCACCAAGGGCCTTCACGATGGCGTCGACGAGTTCGGTTGCCCGCCGCGGGTTGGCCTTGGTCGCGGTTCGCAGCAGCCGGGTCTTCCCGGCGGTGGCCATGCCTTGGGGGCCGCCGTGGGTCTTGAGCAGGGCGAGGACCTGTTTGGTGGCCAATCTTGGTCCGATTACGCGTTCCAGGGCAGGGTGAACTTGGGTGAGCAGCCCGCGGATTCGGTTCGACAGGCGCTGCGAGGCGTCCCGTCGACGTTCGTGACGATGATCGGCTGCCGGCGGGCGATGACGTACAGGAACACCGCGCCGCCGAGGATCAGCAGGCCGAGCACCATGTGGACGTACATCATGGCGCCGAGCGGGGCGCCGTCCTCGGGCGCGAAGAACAGGCCGAGCAGCAACTGGACGACTCCCGCGACGGCGAGGCCCACGGCGTGGCCGATGAGCCCGGTGCCGCGGCTGAGGCGTCCCCAGATGACGGCCGGGACGGCCGTGGCGATGGCGGCCGCGGCGAACAGGTACCCCAGGCCTTCGTGCGCGTGCAAAAGCATCTCGTTGTCGACGGCGATCATGATCACGGCCACGATCGTCTGCAGCACTGCGATCACGGCCGTGATGGCCGCGAACATCCGAAGGCGCTTGTGGGAGGTCGTGGGCTCGAGCGTGGTGATTGGCACACGCTCAGGGTAAGCCACACGGGGCACACGGGCGAATGTGCCTCCCCTGGCTGGTGCGGATCAGGGGGCGAGGCGTTCGCGCACCCAGTCGTCGGCGACGAGGCGATACCGGACGCGGTCGTGCAGCCGCGAGGGGCGTCCCTGCCAAAACTCCCACGTGTCTGGGACGAGCCGGTAGCCGCCCCAGTGCTCGGGCCGCGGTGGCCGGACGCCGAACCGCGCGCCCGCCTTGGCGGCGTTCGCGACGAGCGTTGCCCGGGACCCGATGACCTGCGACTGCGGGGACGCCCACGCCCCGATCCGGCTGTCGAGAGGCCGGACCGCGAAGTAGGCGTCCGAATCGGCGTCCGAGACCTTCTCGACGCGTCCCTCGATGCGGACGACACGCTCGAGCTCGACCCAGTGGAACTGCAGCGCGGCTAGCGGATGCGCCGCCAACTCGACACCCTTGCGGGAGGCGTAGTTGGTGTAGAACACGATGCCGGCTTCGTCGAAGGTCTTGACCAGGACGATGCGGGTCGAGGGGCGTCCGTCGGCGCCCACGGTCGCCAGGGTCATCGCGTTCGGCTCCGGCACCTTCGCCGCGACGGCGTCCGAGAACCAGCGTTCGAACTGCTTCAGTGGCTCGGACGCCGCCGTCGCCTCGTCCAGTTCGGACGCCTCGTAGCTCTTCCGCATGCTGCGCAGATCCATGGGGTCAGCGTAGGGGCAGGTGGACGCGGGTGGGGTTTGACTGGGCGCTCCCCGTCTCGGTGATCCGAAGCACTCAGCACCCAGTCACCTCCCGGACGCCGCGGTCCGACCCACCAGCGGTTGACTGAGTGCTCAGTGTGTCGGTTTTCCGGGAGGTTCAGCACTCAGTGACGTCGCCGGAGTAGAGGTGGACGCGCCGGCGGTTGACTGAGTGCTCAAGGTGTCGGCTTTCCGGGAGGTTCAGCACTCCGTCACGTCGCCGGAGTAGAGGTGGACGCGCCGGCGGTTGACTGAGTGCTCAGGGTGTCGGTTTTCCGAGATGTTCAGCACTCAGACGGCCACAGTGAGGTGGCCGAGCCATGCGCCGACGCTGTAGTCGGAGGTGTTCATCGGCGCTACGCAGCCAAGGGTGGCCTTGGACGCCGATCGGGCGGAGGATCGACCCATGCCCGGACAGCACGCGATCATCGACGCCCAGGACGCCAGCGGTTTCCAGTCGCTGCGGGCCGCTCCCCCGACCCGGGCCGAGCGCCTCGCGCTGGGCAAACGGCTGCGCCAAACGGTGCCCATCGCCGACCTCGCCCGCTGGTCGGCGTCCGATCGCCGTGACGACCCGGTCGAGCTGGTCATCGCGAACCACATCGGACGCGTCAGCGAGCTGGTCGGCGTCCGGGTGGCGCGGATGGCGGCGTCCCCGTACGGGTTCCTGCGCGGATCGGCGGTGGTGATGGCGTCCGACTCTGCGCAGCTGCCCAGCACGGGGATCCGTCCGGTGATTTGCGGCGACAGCCACCTGGGCAACTTCGGCTTCTACCGCAGCCCCGAGGGCGAGCAGGTCATGGACCTCAACGACTTCGACGAGGCGCATCCGGGCTCGTGGGAGTGGGATCTGCGGCGACTGACGGCGTCCATTCACGTCGCCGGACGCGAGAACGGGCACTCCGAGGACGCCTGCAGCGACGCCGTCCGCGCGTGCGTCCTGGCCTACCGCGATGAAATGCACGACCTGGCCGAGCAGCCACTGTTCGGACGCTCCTTCAACCGCCTGGACGTGTCGCGGCTGAAGCGGACCGTCCGCAACGAGACCCTGCGCAGCGAGATCGGCCGCGCGGTCGCGGTGGCGCGCAAGAAGACCTCCGACCGAGCGCTGCCGCGGTTCACCACCGAGACCGGCCAGGGACGCCGCATCGTCGCCGAGCCGCCGCTCATCACGCGGCTGCCCCAAGGCGAGTTCGAGGCGGTGGCCGAGGCGCTCGACCACTACCTCGCGTCGCTGCAGCCGCACTGGCAGCGGGTCGTCGGCGGCTACACGCTCGTCGACATCGCGCACAAGGTCGTCGGCGTCGGGTCGGTGGGCCTGCGCGCCTACGTGGTCCTGCTGGAGGGGTCGTCCCCGGACGATGTGCTCTTCCTGCAGCTCAAGCAGGCACGGCGGTCGGTGCTGGCGAAGTACGTGCACGGCGGACGCGCCCTGCACCAGCATCAGGGCCAGCGCGTGGTCGAGTACCAGCAGGCGTTGCAGACCGTGTCGGACCCGCTGCTCGGCTGGACCACCGTCCACACCCCCGTGGACGCCGAGGTCGTCAACTGGGACGCCGACGTCATCGCCCGCGACTTCTACGTGCGGCAGTTCCGCAACATGAAGGGCACGGTCCCGCTGGACGCCATGACCGCCGAAGCCCTGTCTGACTACGCCGGACTCGTCGGCCACCTGCTCGCTAAAGGCCACGCCCGCACCTCGGGGGCGTCCATGGTCTCGGGGTACCTGGGCAATGGGGCGGCGGCGTCCGAAGCATTTGCGGCGTACGCGACGGCGTACGCGGACCAGACCGAGGCCGACCACGCCGCCTTTGCGGCGGCAGCGAAAGCCGGACGCCTCCCGCTCGACGAAACGGTGGTCGGGACGGCCTTTCGTCCCTAGTCCGGACGCCGTCAGCGTCAGTCCAGGGCCAGGACGAGTTGAGGGCCTTTCCGATCGCGACGAGCTCGGAGTGAGCTGCGCGACCCCCAGCCTGGCTCGGGCCTCTTGCTGGCGGAGTTGCTGTTCTCTGACGACAACAACTCCGCCACTATGCAGCCGATCGCTCGCGTGGGCCGTGGCCTTGCGCCCCGCTGGGTGGCGCCACGATGCGCTTGGCCGGCAGTCACGTCCGCCGACGGCGTCCGGACTACACCAACTCGGACCCGGCGATCTCGCGCCCGTCGACGTGCCGCGCCAGGAAGGCCAGCACGGTCTCGTACCAGACCCGCGCGTGGTTGGGCGTGAGGATCCAGTGGTTCTCGTCGGGGAAGTAGAGGAAGCGGTGCGGCAGGTCGTCGGGCTCGCCATCCCAGCCGGACGCCAGCGCCCACCACAGGGCCAGTCCCTCGCCGATGGGCACGCGATAGTCCTTGTCACCGTGGACGACGAGCATCGGCGTGACGATCTTGTCGGCCTGGTGATGAGGCGAGTTCGCGGCCCGCATCTCGGGCGTCATCTCGTTAGCCCAGAACCACGGCGCGTCCGTCGTGTTGCCGAACGTCTCGAGGTTCCACAGGGACGCGTGCGTCACGATCGCCTTGAAACGATCGGTCTGGCCAGCGACCCAGTTGGCCATGTAGCCGCCGAACGAGCCGCCCATGGCGACCGTCCGGGACTCGTCGATGTCGTCGCGGGCCACGACGGCGTCCGTCACGGCCATCAGATCGGTGAACGGCTCGAAGCCCCAACGTCCCCAACCGCGCTGGATGTAATCCCAGCCGTAGCCGGTCGACAGCGCCGGGTCGGGCAGCACCACCGCGTAGCCGCGCGACACCAGCAGCCACGGGCACCAGCGCCACGACCAGGCGTTCCAGCTGCCGAGGGGTCCGCCGTGGATCCAGAGTGCGAGCGGCGCCGGCTTCTCGGACGAGGAGTCCGGGGGCAGCAGCAGGTACGCCGGCACGCGAGCGCCGTCGGACGCTTCTGTTTCGATGCGCTCGAGGCGTCCGGGGAGATCGGGATAGGTCACGGGCGACTTGAGCTCGGTCGTCTCACCGGACGACTGGTCGATCCGGACGATGCTTCCCGGGTCGGTGTAGGACGAGCGCAGGGCGTACAGGGTGCCGTCCGGGGCGACGGAGATGCTCGAAAACGCCCCTTGGCCAGTCAACCGACGCGGATCGGCCGTTTCCTGGCGGGAAAGGTCTCGCTGAGCGATACCTAATCCGCCAGCATTGGCGCCCTGGCCCACCTGCACGGCGAAGACCGGGCTGTCGCCGTCGTCGTCGGCGGTGACGTAGAGCGTCTTCGAGTCGGGCGACCAGGCGGCCGGGGCTCCCCAGCGATCCCAGGAGCGGGCAAGGGGGGTGGACACGCCGGTCGTCGCGTCAATCAGGACCAGCCACGACTCGGACACGCGCTGCGGCGTCGGGCGGGTCGAACAGATCGCGGCGACGAGGGATCCATCGGGGGAAACCAGCGGAATCTCGTAGTCGCACTCGGTCGCGTCGATGACCCGACGCTCGCCGGACGCGACGTCCCAGATGGCCACCGAGTAGTGCTGATCGCCCTTGCGCTGCGGCGTCCGCCAGGAGCTGACGGCCACCTGGCCGTCGGCGCTCAGCGAGAACGGCCCGTCCAGCGAGCCGCCGACATCGCCCGACAGCGGACGCGGGGCGGTCAGGGTCGCGTCGTCGGCGTCCGAGATGGACGACGCGAACAACCGGGTGGTCTCGGCGCCGAGGTCGTGGTCCCAGAAGCGCACCGGGACGCCCTTGTGCAGGATCGCGCTCACCTTCGCCTTGGAGCGTGCCTCGCGCCGTTCGGCGTCCGCCTTCTCGTCGGCCGTGCCCGGGTGGGCCGGCGCGGCGAGGACGACCGTGTCGGCGTCCGTGCTGGTCAGGATGGCTTCCCAGCCACCGTCGCGGCGTCCGGCGACGTACGCCTCCCCGCCCCCAGCGGGCAGGCACCAGAGGGCCTTGGTGGAGTCCTTGGCGGGCTCGTCCCCGGCCGGGACGGTCCGCTTCGAGGTGAACAGCAGATCGCCGCCACGCGTGAACGCGGACGCCGCGTCGCCGTCGACGCCGCGGGTGAGACGCCGGGCCGGCTGGGCGCCGGACGGGTCGACCTGCCACAGCGACGTGACGTACGCGTTCTTGTCCTTGTTCAGGGTCGACACGGACGCCACCAGGCGCGTCCCGTCGGGCGACAGGCGTAGCCCCGTCAGGCGCGGGGTCGCTACGTAGGCCCGGAGGTCCTCCCACGGAGAGCCGAGCGGCGGGTCCGTGATGTCCTTCGGGTTGGACGCCGCAGGCTCGGCCGCGTCGTCGCGGGGCTCGTCGGGGGTGCTGATGTCGTGTTCGCTCACGCGTCCAGACCATCACGTCCCATCGGCCGGATCAATCACCAGTTCTTCACCGATAACAGCCCCGTGCGAGCCGCTGGAGACAGCGGTCCCCGGACCGCAGCCCTCCCAACCCCCGGCAGGACGCCGACCCGCGCGTCGGCGTCCGAACAGAAGAACGGCCCGCAGCCGAAGCTGCGGGCCGCTCGACACTGAACTCAGGCCTCCGACGCCACCTTGGCGTTGAAATCCTTGATCATCTCGTCCCAGATCGGGACGAACTTCTGCAGGCCCTCCCAGAAGTTCTGGTCCTTGCGCTCCATGAACAGCTCGAACGGGGTGCCCTGCTGCTCGCACCAGGTGTAGTAGCCGAGGTTGAAGATGCGCTCCTTGTCGGCGCGGGTCAGCTCGATCGTGTACGTGGTCGGCACATCGTTGAGGTGACGGGCGTACACCGTGGCGGCGTCGACGGCATCGAACTTGCCGTCGAAGTCGCGCGGCAGGATCTTGCCCTCGAGCTCGGAGGCGTACATCGCGCCGCCGTCGGTGGCGATGGTGACGATGGCGTCGTCCGCGCCGAGGCCGAGCTTCTTGGCGGTCGAGATGGCACCGAGCACGTTGCAGATGGACGAGAAGCCCATGTGCGTGAGGTGCTCGAGCAGCTCGTCGGAGAGCCCACGAGCCTTGAGGAAGTCGCGTCCGGCGGGGGTGTTGAACAGCACGAACAGCTGATCGGTGGCCTTGTCGCTGATCGCGGCCACCAGGTCGTGGTTCATGATGTTGTGGATCAGCGGCAGGTGCTTGTCGCCGATGCCCTGGATGTTGTGCTCGCCGAAGCCGTTGTTGTACAGCGTCGGGCATTCGAGCGCTTCGAGCGCGGCCACCTTGGTGCCGTGCTTCTTCTTGAGGTACTCGCCGGCGGCGATGGTGCCGGCGGAGCCGGTCGCCGAAGTGAAGGCGGCCAGCTTGAGCGGACGCCCCAGCTCCTCCTGCGCGGCCTCCCAGGCGTGCTCGAGGGCGCGTCCGGTGACGTTGTAGTGCATGAGGTGGTTGGCGAACTCGGCGAACTGGTTGAGGACGAAGTTCGTCGGATCCTTGGCCAGCTCGTTGCAGGCGTCGTAGATCTCCTTGACGTTCGACTCCGTGCCGTACGTCTTGATGACGTCCTCTTCCGGGTTCTCGCACCAGCGGTTCAGCCAGTCGAAGCGCTCCTGGCTCATGCCTTCGGGCAGGATCGCCACGCCACGGGACGCCATCAGGCGCGAGATCGCGATGCCGCCGCGGGCGTAGTTGCCGGTGGACGGCCAGATGGCGCGGTGCTCGGTCGGGTCGAACTGGCCGCAGACCACGCGCGGGGCGAGGCAGGCGTAGGCCGGCATGACCTTGTGGGCCGTGATCATCGGGAAGCGGTCGCCGAAGATGACGATGATCGGGGTGTCGATCCCGGTCAGTTCCTTCGGGAGGATCGCGTGGTCAGGCACCGACACGCGGTTGCCCTGCAGGTCGTTGTACCAGTGCAGGCGCCACAGGTTGCGGGAGTCGGGGCCCTGGGGATCCGCGTCGCCGACACGGTCGGCCGGCACCGTTGACGGGTCGGCCATCTCGGCGAACGTGGGGAGCGTGATGCCGCGCTCGCGGAAGCGCCTCACGCTGTTGTCTAGGCGGTTCTGGTCGACCACGCGAGCGGCGAGGCCGAACTGGCCCTCTAGGGCCTCTTGGAGGTTGGTGCTGGTTTCGCTCACCCGCCTAAGTATTCCGTACTTTGGCCATAGTTGGAGGAGAAACCGAAGAAGTTCGGACGCCGTTGGCAGCGGTTTCCTGACGGGCTGGCGTTCGGTCAGGCCCCGTAGTTATCCACAGATCGCGTGAAACTGCTGCTCCGTTTCAACGATCTGACCTACCTTGATGTCCCACCCCAGGAACAAGGACATCGACTCATGGCAGAGCAGGCGATCCCGGCGACCGTTCGGACGAGTCGCGTCCGAGTGCGACGCAACGTGCGCTGGCTCGCGGCGGGCATCCTGGCCGTGGTGCTGGGCGGCCTCGGCACCTGGGCGCTGTTCGCCACGGCCACGGACACTCGGTCGGCGATCAAGGTCACGACGACGGTTCATCGCGGCCAGGTCATCGACGCCAGCAAGCTGGCTGTCATCCCGATCGGACGCAACGCCGACGTCGCCGCCATTCCGGGCGAGCAGTTGAACTCCATCGTCGGCCAGACCGCACGCACCGACCTGCCGGGCGGTGGACTGTTGGTCGCCGGCAGCTTCGGCCCGCCCGAGTTGGCGGCCGGGTTGGCCCGGGTCGGGGTCAAGGTCGAGTCCGGACGCCTCCCGGCGTCGCCCCTGGCGCCCGGCACGCTCGTGTTGGTGGTCGCGCTGCCCGGGGGTGCGGCGGCCGGCGCCGACTCCACGTTGGCCCCGAGCGTGGAGGCGACCCTGGCGACCGCACCCGCGGCGTCCCCTGATGGCGGCTTCGTCGTGGACCTGAACGTCCCGCTCGCGAACGCCGAACAGGTGGCCCGACTAGGGGCGATGAAGCAGATCGCGATCATCCAGAAGTCGGAGTCGTAGATGGCCACCCTGCTGCTGTGCTCGGCCAGCGGGGCCCCGGGGGTCACGCTGACGGCGCTCGGGCTGGCGCTGACGTGGCCTCGCGACGTCCTCTTGGTCGATGCCGATCGGACGCCGTCGCAGGCGGTCCTAGCGGGGTACTTGCGGGGCGTCTCCGCGCGGGATCGCGGGCTGCCCGGGGTACTGCAGGCGCACCGGGAGAGGCGTCCGCTGAGCGAGGCGCTCGTCGATCAGGCGGTGGATCTTCCGGAGCCGATCGCCTCGGGGTCGTCGGTGTCGCGCAGGTTCCTGCCCGGATTCGTCCACCTGGGCTCGGTCGACCTGTTCGGCGGCGTGTGGCGCGAACTCGGGCTGGCGCTGCAGGCGGCCCCGTTCGACGCGGTCGTGGACGCCGGACGCATCGGCCATCGCGGTCTGCCGGGCGACCTCGTCGAGGCGTCCGACAAGGTCTGGCTGGTCTGCCGCTCGTCGCTGGTCTCGCTGGCCGCGGTGCGGCTGTATCTATCGGCGCTGGTCGAGCAGGCGGGCGAGGGCAAGGTCGGCCTCGTGCTGGTCGGCCCGGGGCGTCCATACGGGGCGAAGGAAGTGTCCGAGCAGTTCGGCGTGGGCGTCCAAGCGACGATCGCCTGGGACGCCGCGGGTGCCGCCGACCTGCACGAGGGACAGCCGCTGTCGAAGCGCTGGGGTCGGCAGGCGCTGGCAGCGTCCTACGCGCGGACCGCGGCCGAGTTCGTGGCGCAGGACGTGACCGAGCGGGCACGGATCGGGGCTCCGGCATGAGCGGCGACGGCGTCCGGCTGGCCGACGTTCCGCTCTTCGAGCCGCTCGGCGACTTCGTCCTGACCAAGGCGGACCTGGTCGAGGCGAACCAGTCGTTCGTGAAGTCCGACGAGGTGGACTGGGGCCTGGTCGTGCTCCTGCGGCGGCGCGCCAGCGAGCGCATCAGCCGCGAGATTGAGGCGCACAACGAACGCACCGACAGCCCGATGCCCGAGACGGATCGGCGTCTGTTGGGGCGGTCGATGGTGCGCCGGATCGTGCGCGAGTACGCCGACGAGCAGGGCGCGCGCGGCGAGGCGCTCTGGCCGTTGGAGACGGAGCGGGCGTACGCCCAGGCGCTCGAAAACGCGATCTACGGGTACGGACGCCTGCAGCCGCTGTTCGAGATCCCGGACGCCGAGAACATCGAGATCGCGGGCTGCGACTCGGTGATGGTGCAGTTCGGGGACGGGCATCGCGAGGCTCATCCGCCGGTCGCCGACTCGGACGAGGAACTCGTCGAGGCGGTGCGGTTCCTGGGTGAGAGCGTGACGCCGACGCGTCCGTTCGACGACGCCCACCCCACGATGACGCTCGCCCTGGGCGATCGCTTCCGGCTCCACGCCATCGGCTTTGGGCTGTCGTACCGCCCTTCGGTGACGATTCGACAGCACATCCTCACCTCGGTCGATCTGCCGGAACTCGTCGATCGCGGCATGATGCCCGAGGAGGTCGGACGCCTCCTGCACGCGGCTGTGTTGGGCCGGCGGTCGGTTGTCATTTCAGGAGACCAGGGCGCCGGAAAGACGACGCTATTACGCGCGATGATCGCGTCGATTCCCGCGAACGAGCGGTTCGGCACCCTGGAAACCGACTACGAGTTGCTCACCCACCTGCAGCCGACCAGGCGCAACATGCTGGCCCTCCAAGCCCGCATCGGTCTGGGTGAGCGGCAGGACGGGCGTCCGGTCGGGGAGTTCACGGTCGCCGACCTGATCCCAGAAGCCCTCCGGCAGAACCTCTCGCGCCTCGTGGTCGGCGAGGTGCGCGGCAGCGAGGCGGGCGCGATGTTCGAGGCGATGCAGGCGGGCGCGGGGACGCTCAGCACGACGCACAGCCACGACTCGGCCTCGACGATGGACCGCCTGGCAGCCCGCGTGGCGCAGGGCGGCGTCCTGAGCATCGACGAGGCGTTCCGCCAGATCGCCCATCACATTGCGTTGATCGTGCACGTCAGCCTGATCGACGACACCTGGCGCGGTGGCGTCCGGACGCGCCGGGTCTCGGAGGTGCGTCGGCTCACGGGCGGCATGGAGGGCAACCGGCCCGTCTCACACCTCGTCTACCGAGCCGCTACCGACACCGATCAGGCCCTCTTCCACCCGGAACAGGACTTCCTCGAGTCGTTGGCTCCGTTCCTGCCGACGTGGAGGCAGCGATGATCCTCGTCTCGGCTGTGCTGTGCTCCATGCTCGCGCTCGCGGGCCTGGTGGTCGCTCTCGCGGCCGCGTTCGGTGTGATCCCGCGGGCGCCCCGGCATGCCCGGCGGCCGCTGCGTCGGTTCAGCTCGGTCCTTGAGCGAATCGCGCGGATTCCGAGGCGGACGCTGCTGTCGGTGCTGCTCGGCGTGGCTCTGGGGCTCGTGCTGATGTACGCCACGGGCTGGCCGTTGTTGGTGCTGCTGGTCCCGGCCGCGCTGGTCGGCGTCCCGCGGCTGCTGAGCGATCCGCCCCAGGACAACATCCGACTGCTGGAGGCGCTGGATCGCTGGGTCCGCGGGATGCTCGCCCAGATGTCGACCGGACGCTCCATCACCGACGCCCTCCGCGCGTCGGCACGCCAGCCACCGACCGGTCTCGGCGATCCGCTGGCGCTTCTGGTGCGACGCCTCGACGATCGCTGGACCACTCCTCAGGCCCTGCAGGCGATGGCCGATGAACTGGCCAGCGCCGACGCGGACGCCGTCCTGGCAGCCCTGGTCTTGTCGGCGCAACGAGGCGGCACGGGAGCGTCCGTCACGCTGTATGCGCTTGCCGAGGCGATCCAGGAGCGGCTGCGAGCGCTGCGCGAGATCGAGGCCGAGCGCGCCAAGCCTCGCGTCGTGGTGCGCCAGGTGTCGTTCATCTCGGGGATCACGTTGGCGGCCTTCGTGCTCCTCTCCCCTGGCTTCTTCGCGCCGTACGGGACGCCGCTGGGGCAGGTCATCTTGGCGATCCTGCTCGCCTTGTACGTCCTCGCGGTCTGGACCATGCGGCGGATGACCCTGGCGCGGAGTCGTGAGCGAATCCTGAGGTCCGTGACATGACGTCGGCCCTCGTCGTGCTGCCCGGCATGGTGCTCGTCGCCGGAGTCCTCCTGATCGTGGCGGCGTTCAGGCCTGAGCACGTCCGCCTGGACGATGCGCTCGCGGCGTTGGGCGGCGAGGCCCGGCACGAATCGGGGCCGACGCCCGAGCCGGGCGAGCGTCTGGGTGCGTGGTGGCTGCGCCGGCGTCCGGTCGCGGTCACGAAGACCACGAGACGCGCCCTCGAACTGAAGGGCCGCAGCCTGCCCCGGCACTACAGCTTGAAGGTCACGGGCGCGCTGGCTGGCTTCGTCACACCGCTGGCGCTGGGCGCCCTGGCCACCTTCGGGCTCGGCCTGGACGCGTCCGTCCCGTTGGTCGTGAGCGTGGTGGGGGCGGTGGTCGGCTTCCTCCTCCCTGACTTGTTGCTGCGCGGCCAGGCCGAGCACCTCTCCTCGGACGCCACCGAGTCACTGCTGACCTACTTCGACCTGGTGACGGTCGAGCGGATGGCGAACCAGTCCGCCACGCAGTCGCTGCACGCCGCAGCGGCCATCTCCGACAACGCCGTCTTCGCGCAGCTCCGGGGCGCGCTCGACCGAGCACGACTCGAACAACGGATGCCGTTCGCCGAGCTCAAGGCACTGGGGCAGCGGCTGGAGCTTCCGGCGCTCGTCGACCTCGCCGACGTGATGCGGCTGGACGAGTCGGGCGCCGCCCTGTCCAACACGCTGCGCGCACGCGTCAAAGAGCTGCGTGACGCCCACCTCACCGACCTCAAGATGACCGCCACCCGCATCTCGGAGCGGATGACCGTCTTCATGGTGATCCCCAGCCTGCTGTTCGGGCTGCTGTTCCTCGCTCCACCCATCCTCAGGCTCATCCAGAGCTGATCCAACCGAAGGAGACAACCATGACCGTCGAACGCCTGATCCACCTCGCGGTCGGCACCGCGTCCTCGCTGCGGCGTCGTGACGAGCGCGGCCTGTCGCAGTCCACCGAGAACGTGATCCTGCTCGTGGGCGCCGTGGCGATCGCGATCACCGTGATCGGACTCGTCACCCGCTTCGTCACCCAGAACCTGGTTCTGACGCCCTGATCATGCGCAATCAGCGGGGGCTGTCGGAGTCCGTCCAGTGGGTCATGATCACGCCGGTGCTCATGCTCGTCGTGCTGGGCATCATCCAACTGGGGCTGTGGGGCTACGGCCGCACGGTCGTGGCAAACGCGGCGGGGGCTGCGGCCGAAGAGGCCGCCCCGCTCGGCGCCACCCTCGCCCAGGGCACCGCCGTCGGACGCTCCCTGGCGACCCGAGGCGGGCTCAGTGACATCGCGGTCAGCGTGACCTATTCCGGCGATGATGTCGTGGCCCGCGTGTCCGGACGCATGCCCGGACTCGTCGACCTCGCCGCTCCCAGCCTCGTCGCTCAGGTCACGCGGACGCGCGAGTCGGTGACCCAACCATGACGACCAGGGGCGAGCGCGGCGCCGTCACCGTCGAGTTCGTGCTGCTGCTTCCGGTGTTGCTGCTGCTGGCGGGCATCGTCATCGCCGGCGCGCGGCTGGAGTGGGCGCGATCCGGCGTCGAGCAACTCGCCGCTTCTGCTGCCCGTCAGGCGTCGCTGGCGCGGACGTCCTCCTTGGCTCAGTCGAGCGCCCAGGACCTCGTCAGATCGGACGCCGCGGCCAGCGGCCTGACCTGCCTCGCCGGAGCGCCGGCCCTCGCCCTCGACACGTCCGGCTTCGCCGTTCCCGTGGGCCAGCCAGCACGGGTCACGGCGCGCGTGACGTGCGGCGTCCGGTTGGCGGACGTTCTGGTCCCGGGCATCCCCGGGTCCATCTCCGTGGAGGCGACCGCGACCTCCACCCTCGATCGCTACAGGGGACGTGGTTGACATGCGCAGGGTCGCTTCCATCGTGGTGCTCCTCGGGCTGCTGGTGGGTCCGCCGGTGTTGTTGGCGCGGCTCGGTTTCTACGCGTGGCAGCAGCTCAACGTGTGGGCGCCGGCTGACTTCAGGGTCCTGCTGGGGCTGCTGACGGTCGTCGGTTGGTGCGCCTGGCTGGTGTTCGCGGTGTCGGTGGTTCTGGAGGTGCTGCGAGTTGCGACCTCGGGACGCCTCGCCATTCAACTGCCCGGGCTGCGGTTGCCCCAGGCGCTGGCCGCGCTGCTCATCGCCACGATCCTGTCCGCTGGCGCCGCTCCTGCGCTCGCTGCCCCGGAGGCCTCGCCGGGACCGTCAGCTGCGGCGTCCGTGCCTGTCGTTGTTGATCGGACGCCGTCCCTCGTGACCACGTCCCAGACGGCGTCCCATCAGACCGCCGGTCACACGCTCACCCACGTGGTCGCGCCGGGTGACGAGCTCTGGAGCCTGGCCCAGCGGTACTACGGCTCCGGGACGCAGTGGCGGCGGATCGTTCAGGCAAACCCCGCTCTGGCCGCGGACCCTACGGCCGACCTCATCGAGGGCAGCGAGCTGGTCATCGCCGTGCCGTCTGGTCCGACGGAGGCCTATGTGGTGCGTCCCGGCGACACGCTCTGGGCGCTGGCCGAGCGGACGCTCGGGTCCGGCGAGCGTTACCCCGAACTGCAACGCCTGAACGCGGGACTCGTGGCCGATCCGGACCACATCGAGGTCGGCTGGACGCTCCAGCTGCCCGTGCGAGTCACCCCAGAGTCAGCCGCGATGCAGAGCGGCGCGAAGGTGAGCCAGTCCGACAGCGGAGGCCACGTCGAGGTCGCGCCCCTGTCCCTCCCGGACGCCGCCGCGCCGGCCGCCGCGCCGGCCGCCGCGCCCTCGGTGCCGTCCGGCGCCGGCCTCGACCTGGTCCCGGGTCAAGGGGCTGCTGGAGCGACGAGTTCGGCCGCGTCCCCCTCGGCGACCTCCTCCTCGGCGGTGACTTCCACGGCATCGACCCAGACGATGCCGGGCCCCGCTACGAAGTCCCCCACCGCGTCGACCCCGGCCGCGCTCCCGACGCCAACAGCCGCCGCCGGCGGCGCCCCGGACGCGACAGCGTCCACATCAGCGCCCGCGACCGCCCATGCGACGGACGCGGCCCCCACCTCCACAGCCGCGCCGAGCCCCGAGACGGCTGAGAGCTCAACGTCCCCCTCAGCATCGGCATCTCCGACCGTCGCTGTTCCAGACGCCCCCGCTGCCGATCCAACGGGGCCCTCGCTGCTGGTAGACGACTCGCTCGGCGTCCGCCTCGCCCTAGGTGGACTGGCCGCCGTGGCGGCGTCCGGGGTGCTCTTGGGCGCCCGCCTGCTCCGTCGGGAGCGGGAGTCCTCGCGGCCGGTGGGTCGACGGTTCATCGAGCCGAGCGACGAGGTGCGGCGCCTCGAGACTGCGCTTGGACTTGCCGGGCAGTTGGTGCCCGGAGACGCCCAACCGCCCGCCGGACGTCCCGAGCTGGTGGGAGCCGCGATGCGGCTACTCGCCGACCATTGGTGGGCGGCGCGGCTGCGTCCGCCGAGGTTGCGCCGCGCGGTCCTTACTGAGCAGGTCCTGGTGCTCCAGTTCGCGGACCCGCCGCCCAGCCTTCCGCCCGGCTTCCGGACCGCCCCGGACAACTCGTGCCAGGTCACCTGGTCCGGGCTGGGAGCGGCCACGCCTCCCGACCGGAGCGTCGTGTACCCGGGACTGGTCACGCTCGGACAGGACGCGGATGGGCACCTGGTGATGGTCGATGTCGTGACGTGGGGCGTCCTCGCCGTCGACGGTGAAGACGCTGAGCTACCGACCCAGTCGCTCTCGGCGATGACGATCGAACTGGCCTGCGCGCCGTGGGCTGACGAGCTGAACCTGCGGGTGGCCACCGCCGACCGCCGCTTCGTGGAGGTGGCCTCCGTCGCAATGCCCAGGACGTTCGCCGAACCCGAGGCGGCCGTCCTGGAGCTTGAGCGACAGTCGCGCGAACGCCGCGCACTCCTGCTGCTGACCTCCAGCAGCTACGACTCCCTGCGCCTCGACCCCGATCTCAGCGACGCGTGGGCGCCTACCGTGTACCTCTTCGAACGGCAGCCGGACGCCGCCCAGGTGCGTCGCATCCGGACGGCCGTGGATGGCGAACGTCTCGGCCTCTCGGCGGTGGTGCCGGTCTCGGCCGTCGCGCCAGCGGTGGCCGCGGATGAACCCCGCCTCCACCTCGTCCCCGGTGAGCCCGGCGAGCAGCCGGTCGCCGTCCTCGAGCCGGCGAGCGTGCGCGTGGCCGCTCAGACGCTGCGACCCGAGGTGCGGCGGGCGATCTCGGATCTCTACGAGTCCGCCCGCAGTGACATGACGTTCCCGGCGTCCTGGTGGCGCGAAGACCTCGAAGCAGTCGAAGGACTCGATGACCTCGAAGGAGTCGACATGGGCGAAGAACCTGCGAGCACGCCGCTGCCCGTCCCGCGCCTGGAACCGTCGGCTCGCAGCGGGCCTTCGTTGCGGCTGATCGAAGCGGACGCAGCACCTCCGAACGCCGAACGGCCGGTGCCCGTGGATGAGTCGACGACGGTGCGCCCGTTCCGAGCGGTCCGCGCACCCCGGCTGCGGCTCTTCGGCGCGGTGGGACTCGATCACGCCCAGGGCGAGGAGCCGGCGAAGTCCCGCCGCAGCTGCGTCGAGTACTGCGCCTGGCTGCTGGAGAATCCGGGCGCGACGGCGTCCGAGATGAACGCCGACCTCTTCGTCACGGACGGGACGCGCCGGGCGAACCTGAGCCGACTGCGGTCGTGGCTCGGAGCCGGCCCGGACGGAGAGCTCTACCTGCCCGAGGCGTACAGCGGACGCATCCGGCTGGCGTCCACCGTCTCGTCGGACTGGATCGAGCTGAAGCACTTGATCGACGCCGGCATCAACCAGACGCCGACCGACGTGCTGCGGTCGGCCTTGGCGCTCGTCGGGGGCGCTCCCATGGCGGACGCTTCGCCAGGCGAGTGGGCCTGGGCGTCGGCCCTGCGGAGCGACATGGTCGAGCTGGTCCGCGACCTGGCCGTGGTCCTCGCCCGACGAGAGCGAATCGCCGGCGACCTGGACGCGGCCCGCTGGGCCTGCCAGCGCGGGCGGCTGGTGGCCCCCGACGACGAGTTGCTGGTGTGCGAGCTGATGCGCATCGCGGACGCCGCCGGCCAGCCGGACGACGTGGCCACCCTGCTGAGGCAGCTGCAGCGCGCGGCGTCCCGCAGGGGTGTCGACCTGCGAGGCGAGACCGTGGCCCTGGCTCAAGAGCTCATCGAGGGCGGAAGGAGGGAGGTTCTCCGAATCAGCTAGGTGGTCCGGGCGGCGCCGACCGGAGCTGAGAAGCTCCACCAGGGACGTCGCCGCGTCGGCACGCCCCATCGCGATGGAAAGAGGGCCCCTCTGGGGGTCCAAAGCCCACCATGATCATGGGCAGTGTCACCGCCATTCGGAGAGTCCTGAAGAGCCGTCGCGACGCTGGTCCCGACGAGACCCCTCGTCGTGGGCACCCAAACCGAGGACGCCCTGCCCGCCCTCGCTGACCAGAACCGGAACTCCTCCGGTGCTGCGCCATCACTGTGGGGAGAGAGCCCCTCTATGGGCCCAAAGGCCACCGTGATCGCCAGCCAAGTCCAACGGCTGCAGCTCGAGCCGAGCCGCCCCGGCCGGCGTGCACCGTCGCCGGACGAGGGCCGGCCCGCAGCGTCAGCGTCCGAGGTGAGTGGAGGGCCGGCCCGCAGCGTCGGCGTCCGGAACAGGCGAACGCCGCTGCGGACGCAACGTGACGATGGAAAGATGGGGCCGAGCCGCGACGAAGGAGTTTGAGATGGCCGAGTTCCTCTACGAGAGCATGCTGCCGCACGGGCACGACGACACCCCGTACCGCCTGGTCACCACCGAGGGCGTGGAAACGGTTGAGGGTCCGGACGGCATCACGTTCCTCAAGGTCGCCCCCTCCACGCTCGAACTCCTGAGCGCCACGGCGATGCACGACATCGCGTTCTACCTCCGCTCCGCGCACCTCGCCCAGGTGGCCAAGATCATCGACGACCCCGAGGCGTCCGGTAACGACAAGTTCGTCGCCCTCGACCTGCTGAAGAACGCCAACATCGCCGCCGCGGGCGTCCTGCCGATGTGCCAAGACACCGGCACCGCCATCATCAAGGGCGAACGCGGCCAGCACGTGCTCACCGAGGGCACGGACGAGCGTCCGCTCAGCAAGGGCGTCTACGACGCCTACACCAAGCTCAACCTGCGCTACAGCCAGAACGCCCCGCTGACGATGTGGGACGAGAAGAACACCGGCACCAACCTGCCCGCCCAGATCGAGCTCTACGCCAACACCGAACCCGGCCACGAGGCCGAGTACAGCTTCCTGTTCATGGCCAAGGGCGGCGGCAGCGCCAACAAGAGCTATCTGTTCCAGGAGACCAAGGCCGTCCTCAACCCGGACGCCATGATGAAGTTCCTCGACGAGAAGATCCGCTCGCTCGGCACCGCGGCCTGCCCGCCGTACCACCTGGCCATCGTCATCGGCGGCACCAGCGCCGAGTTCGCACTCAAGACCGCCAAGTACGCCTCGGCGAAGTACCTCGACACGCTGCCCACGCAGGGCTCCCCGGCCGGGCACGGCTTCCGCGACCTCGAGCTCGAGGCCAAGGTGCTCAAGCTCACCCAGGACATGGGCATCGGCGCCCAGTTCGGCGGCAAGTACTTCTGCCACGACGTGCGGGTCGTCCGGCTGCCGCGCCATGGGGCGTCCCTGCCGATCGCCATCGCCGTGAGCTGCAGCGCCGACCGCCAGTGCCGCGCCAAGATCACCGCCGAGGGCGCGTTCATCGAGCAGCTCGAGTTCGATCCCGGACGCTTCCTGCCCGACATCACCCACCACGACCTCGCCGGACCCGAGGGGGCGTCCGAGGACCACCAGGCCGGATCAGTCGTCCACATCGACCTCACCCAGCCGATGGACGCGATCCTCGCCGAGCTCTCCAAGCACCCCGTCAAGACCCGGCTGTCGCTGACCGGTCCGCTGATCGTCGGCCGCGACATCGCGCACGCCAAGATCAAAGAGCGCCTGGACGCCGGCGAGGACATGCCCGAGTACCTCAAGAACCATCCGGTCTACTACGCCGGCCCGGCGAAGACTCCCGACGGGATGGCGTCCGGCTCGTTCGGCCCCACCACCGCCGGACGCATGGACTCCTACGTCGACCTGTTCCAGTCCAAGGGCGGCTCGATGGTGATGCTGGCCAAGGGCAACCGCAGCCAGCAGGTCACCGACGCCTGCAAGGCGCACGGCGGCTTCTACCTCGGCTCGATCGGTGGCCCGGCCGCGCGCCTCGCCCAGGACTGCATCAAGTCCGTCGAGGTCGTCGAGTACCCCGAGCTGGGCATGGAGGCGATCTGGAAGATCGAGGTCGAGAACTTCCCGGCCTTCATCGTGGTCGACGACAAGGGCAACGACTTCTTCAACGAGTTCAAGCCGGTCGTCCTGCAGTTGACGAAGAAGTAGGGACGCCGCGGGCCGCCGCGTCCTGGACGTGCGATTCGGCGTCCGAGGCCTTCAGCCAACAAGACAGTGAGCCGCCCGCGACCGATGGTCGCGGGCGGCTCGGGCGATGAGGCTCCGGGGCGCGATCAGAGGAACTCGCACATGCCGATGAACTCGTTCCAGTAGCCGCCGGCGGCTGCGCAGCCAGCGGGAGTGTTCGTGCTCGGCGCCGCCGTGGTGGACGGCGCCGTGGTGCCGGGACCAGTCGTGGCGGGCGTGGCGGTCGTGGTGGCCGTGGCGCCGCTGGCCGCGGCGGCGGGCAGCGGGGCGGCGATGGACCAGATGCCGACGCTGGTGACGGCGGCGGAGATGGCGGCGGCCTTCAGGAAGGTGCGCCGCTCGAGGGCGGCGGCGTCGGTGGTGATGAGCTGACGTTCGGCCAGGGCGGAGAGGTGGGCGGCGACCTCGGAGCGGCCGACTCCGGTGGTGCGCGCGATCTGGTCGGCGTCGGCTCCGGTGCAGGCGGCCCAGACGTTGGCGGCGACGTTGTCGAGGCAGTGGACCTGGTTGGTGCGCAGGTCGTAGTCGACGAGCTGGCCGTCGACGGTGTCGGTGGTGAGGTCGTCGTGGCGTTGCGACCAGGTGGGATTGATCACGGTTGCTCCCCGTTGAAGGCGGTCCTAGGTGGTGGCCCCCGATGGGCCAGCTTGCATTCCAACGTGGTCGCGGGTGGGGGCGCATGTCCTCCAAACAGGGGACGAGGGGGCCGCGCATCGCACTCGCCGTCCCACCTAGCCTTGGTCCTTATGCACGGCCCCACCGCCATCGCGGCCGGCTTGGCGGCCGGCAAGGAACAGCTGCGTGCCTGGCGGGAGCTGACCGGACCGATCCCGTCCCCGACCGCACCGCTCGCGACGAGCACGCGGCTCTGCATCGGTATGGCCACCTTCGACGACTTCGACGGGGTCTGGTTCACGATCGCCTCGATCCTGCTGCATCACCCCGAGGTGGCCGACGACCTGTCGTTCGTGATCATCGACAACCACCCGACCGGGCCGGTCTCCCAGGCGCTGAAGGGCCTGGAGGCGATGTGGCCGCGGCTGCGCTACGTGCCGTTCCGCGCCTTCCAGGGCACCTCAGTCCGAGACCTGGTGTTCCGGGAGGCCCAGGCCGACATCGTGTGCTGCGTCGACTCCCACGTCCTGATCAGGCCGGGCGGGCTAGCGGCCCTGCTGCGCTACTTCGACGCCCGTCCCGAGTGTCGCGACCTCGTCCAGGGTCCGTTGCTCGACGACCGACTCACCGCCGTGGCCGCGACACACCTCCACCCCACTTGGAGCAGCGGCATGTTCGGCTCCTGGGGCAACAACGGACTCGCCGACGACTTCAGCGAAGAGCCGTACGAGCTGGCGTCCCAGGGGCTCGGACTGTTCGCCTGCCGCAAGGACGCCTGGCCAGGCTTCCACTCGCTGTTTCGGCGCTTCGGCGCCGAGGAGGGCTACCTGCACGAGAAGATGCGCCGCGCCGGCGGACGCACGGTCGGCTTGCCCGCGCTTGCCTGGGGGCACCGCTTCGTCCGCCCCCGGGGTGTGCCCTACGAGCACACGTGGGAGAGCTTCCTCCGCAACTACGAGCTGGGCTGGGCCGAGCTTGGCTGGGACCTCACCGAGGGCCGCGAGCACTTCCGCACCTTCGTCACCGACGACGCGCTCTTCGAGCGTGCCGCGGCCGCGCCCACCCATCCGCTAGCGGGCTTCGACGCCGTCATGGCGATCAACCTGGACGCCGACCCGCAGCGGTGGGCGAGGCTGGTCCCGCGCGTGGAGGCCCTGGGTGTCGGGTGGCGACTCGAGCGGGTGGCGGCCGTCCCCACCCCCGACAACCACCACGTCGGCTGCGCCCTGTCGTGGCGGGCGGCGATCGCCGAAGCGAAGCGGCGGGGGCTGTCCAGAGTCCTGGTGCTCGAGGACGACGTCCTGTTCGCCTCGGACACCCTCGACGTCCTGCGGCCGGCGATGGCCGAGTTGTACCAAGGATAACGTCGCCATCATAGCCCTCAACGACATTAATTCATTTTGCCAGGCGATGATGGCAGGCCACCACCAGAAGTACCATTGGTTACCGCCGCCTCAACTACTTTACCGTCCGACGTGATAAACCCTTTTAGTTTTGGATATCCAGCGTAAGCTGGGTCGGTTGCCTTGGAGGGATCAAGTTGTACTCCGCATCCTGCCGTAAAGGCGGTGTAATAGCGTGTATACGATACCTCAGCAGATTTGTAGAGGTCTGGTGGGGCTAGGCCTGTTTTGTTTTTATAATCTGGTCAAATGCCCCAGCAAGTGCCGCCCTTTCAGGGGCGCCGTCTGGGTTAAGGGTATATGAGCCTCCAGGGGGGTTACCTTGTTTAAACCCCAGGTCGATGAGGAGTTGGCCATTTTTGCCCTCGTAGCCAGTATCTGCTAACAGTGAAGAGCGTAGCAACCCAGAGCACTTCAATGTTCCCTTGTCAGCAGTGCTGGTCTGCCAACCAACACCAACGGCATGATCGTCATTAAACAGCCACCAACCAGGGTCTCGAACATTAACACTTCGGTCGGCGGCTACAAATATCTCTTTATTAACGTTGTATGTCAAGCAGGCTCGCTCAGCCATTACTCTGTTAGCGTACGCCTCTTTTTGGTAAAATGACATCCCCGACCAAAAGCTGGTTTCTGCGGCATGTGCAGACGGAGCAAAGGAGAATAATGCCAAGACTGTGCTTAGCAAGTATAAAGATAGTAATGATGTTGCCCTAACTCTCATAATAAAATAGCGCACATGCTTACATGCGTTATTTTATCAGTAATGCGCAAAAATCTCTAGGGCTTTATTTATCTGGTAGGTCTGGTAATTGGCCTGCGCTTAATATATCTAACACATATGCTTTGTGCCCGTCGCTCGCCTCAATTAGCACAAGCCTTGCGGTTGTATCAGTACCTTTATCTGGGCCGGCAAAATCAATGCGTGCAGGTATGTCGCGATACGAGACTGACCGCTGTTTGTCGCCAACCGTTGCTACGCCGTGCTTATTTACACCAGGGCCCGTAGCTGTCACAAACTCCTTAAACCATGTTAATGATGAACGGTTAGCTGTTACTTCTTGAAGAGTGTTGTAAAGTCGTGAGCTGTTGTTGCCCTCACTTCGGTCTGTCATTGTAGATAATGAAGCGAGTATCTTTTGTCCAAGCTCGTTGTTTGGTGACATATCATCATTTGCGGCTGTCTGGGCGGCATTTAAGGCATCCCAGAGAGAGTCTAAAACTTTTTGGTCTGAAGTAGATTCATCAGATGTTGCAAATAGGTCATACTCTGGCAACTGACTGAACCCTCTACCGAGCGTCTTTGTTGGAGGTACCGCAAATGTGCCCGTGCGGGTTGCTTCATATGTAAAGGTCAGTTGTTCACTCCTTGGAAGCTTTTCAAACTCGGCTAAGCTCAGGGCTTTATACTTATCATAGGCCGCATGGCTTTGAGGTGTATCGACGGGCTTGTCAGGTGTTGCGGTAGCGGTAATGGGTGCCTTTGGGGTCTCGGCGGCATGAGTGGCGCATCCACCTAAGGATAGTGCCATAGCGGCCGTTAGACCAGTGGCTATAGCTTCAAATCTATTTGGTTTTCTCATAATATACAAACACTCCTTTGCCCCACAGGGCTATTACCATTACGTATTACACACCATATGCTCAAAAAGAAGTCAATAGCACTGCCGCTGTAACGCTTGCAAAGGGTGTCATTATGGTCAACGCCATGCGCATGGCGTTACGCGAGCGAGTGGGACCTGTGCTACCTCGGGGTCCCGCTCGATCGCGGCGTCCGGACGCCCCTGCCGGACGCCGACCACCTCGTCCGGCTGACCGGCGCCACCACCACGCACGCGCTCGCCGTCCACGCGCGGGCGTTCGACGCCATCCTGGACGCCGTACCCGCCGACCCGACCGACGCCGCGGCTTGGATTGCAGACCACCTCGCCATCGATCAGTGGCTGGCGAACGAGACGGCGGCGGGCCGGCTGACGGCACTCCTGGTCACCCCGGACGTGGCCGTCCAGGAGGCGCACCTGCACTATCCGTCGGCGGTCGCCGAGCCCGAGCGCTTCCGAGACGGGACGCCGTGACCGTCCCGCCCGACGCCCTCCGCGTCGCCCTGGACCGCCACCTGGTGGCCCGCAACGACCGGGCGGCGGCGTCCCTGGTGGCAGACCTGCGAGCCGTGGGCGTCCGTGCCCTGCTCCTCAAGGGAGCCGCCACGCGGGCGCTGCTCCGGCTGCCCGAGCGGTCGTCGGCCGACATCGACGTGCTGGTCGCCCCGTCCGGACGCCGCCCCGCCGGCGCGCTTCTGCGTCGACTCGGCTACACGCGCGCCCGCGGCATCCACTCGGAGAACTGGACGCACCCCACCCGCGCCTCCGTCGACCTGCACCGGACGCTGCCCCGCGTCGGCCTCAGCCCGCGCCAGGCGTGCCGGGTGCTGTTCGCGCACGCCGACGAGCTGAAGCTCGGGGACGCCACCGTCGAGGTGCTCGACGTGCCGGCCAGGCTGGTCCACCTGGCGATCCACGCCACCCAGGACGCCACCCAGCGCCCCAAGGACGACCTCGCCCCTGCGATCGAGGTGGTCGACACGACGCAGTGGCGGGCGGCGGCGTCCGTGGCACGCGAACTCGAGGTGGCGCCCACGGTCGCGTGGGCGCTGACCCAGGCGGGGGCGTCCGAGCTGGCCGCCCTTTTCGGACGCCCGAAACTGGCGCCGAACGACATCGCCGAGCGCGGCTTGCGCGGCTATCTCACCTCGTCGGCACACTGGTCGGAGCGCGGGCGCCGGCAACTCCGCCTGGGTGAGAACTGGGCGCGCTGGCAGGCCGGACGCGTCCGCCGGCTGATGGACGGCTCCAGCGCCTGGTATCGACGACGCGGCGGCGCTCGATGAGCGGCGGACGCCTCCGGGTGCGCAGCTTCGGGGTCGTGGTCGAGCTCGCCTGGGACGACGGCGTCCACCCGGACGCGGCGGCCAACCTGGCGGCGACCCTGCCGCCCGGCGCCACGCCGACCGATGATGAGCCAGGACGCCGCGTCACAGTGCGCGCCGATGGCCCGGTCGACGCCGATGGCCGGTTCGTCCTCGACGGCCCCGACGGACGCGCACGCCACGCCCACTGGGACGGTCTGCTGCACGCCGTCGAGCGGGACCTCGCCTCGTACGTGGCGCTGCACTCCCCAGACGCCGTCTTCTTCCATGCGGGCGCCGTCGGGACGCCGCGCGGCGCGATCTTGCTGCCCGGCCGCAGCTTCGCCGGCAAGACGACGCTGGTCAGCGCGCTGCTGCGCGCCGGCTGCAGCTACCTGTCCGACGAGTACGCCGTCGTGGACGCCGGCGGCCTGATCCACCCGTACCCGCGGCGGCTGTCGATCCGGGGCGAGGGCGGACGCTGGAACGTGCCGGCGTCCGAGCTGGGGGCCCGCGTCCAGGACGCCCCGCTGCTCTGCGCGCTGGTCGCGAGCGTCACCTACGACCCGGACGCCGACGGCGTCCTGACCCCCCTCGATCCGGGACGCGCCGCCTTGGCGCTGGTCGACAACGCCGTCGCGGCGCTGACGCGTCCACGGGAGGTGCTGCTGGCGTCCGGCGCGCTGGCTCGGGGCGCAGTCTGCCTAGCCGGCAGGCGATCGGACGCCGACGCCGCGGCCCGGCAGCTGCTGGACGCCCTGGCCTGACGAGCAGACCACTCAGCCAGCTTCGCCAGGCTCAGCCGGCTGGCGCATCAACGGGCGGCCCGCCTGGGGGCGGCGGACTGGCCGAAGCGACTCGGCCACCAGGACCAGCGTCCGAGGTCGTAGATGAGCCCGCTGACCAGCAACGCCCGGACGATGAACGTGTCGATCAGCACCCCGAACGCCACCATGAACGCGATCTGCGCCATGAACACCAAGGGAATGACGAACAGCGCCGCGAACGTCGCCGCCAGCACCACCCCGGCCGACGTGATCACCCCGCCCGTCACGCTGAGGCCACGCAACACGGCGACGCGTCCGCCGGCGCGCGGCCACTCCTCCCGGACGCGCGTCATCAGGAAGATCGAGTAGTCGATGCCCAACGCGATCAGGAAAACGAACGCATAGATCGGCGTCGACGGATCTGAGTTCTTGAACCCGAGCACGTGCTCGAACACCAGCGCCGACACCCCCAAGGTCGCCAGGAACGACAGCAGGTTGGCCACGACGAGCGCCAGCGGTGCGACCAGCGCGCGCAGCAGCAGCACCAGCACCACGAACACGACGCCGATGATCGCGGGCAGCACCGTCCGGACGTCTCGTTCGTTCGCGAGCCGGGTGTCCAGGGCCTGCGCGGCGATGCCGCCCACCTTGAGCCCGGGATCGGCCTCGTGTACCGCCGTCCTCACCGCTGCCACCCCGTCCTGCGCCGCCCGCGTCTGCCCTTCGGCGTCCAGGGTCACGTTCACCAGGACCTTGCCGTCCACCACCTTGGTCTTCGGTGCCGCGGGTGGTCCGGGCGGCCCCGTCTGCGGGGCCGGCTTCTCCGTCGCGATGGACGCCGACGCGACGCCCGGCAGGGCGGCGAGTTTGTCGACGAGCGCCTGCGAGGACGCCTCGGGCACCACCACTGTCAGCGGCGACGCCGCCCCGGCCGGGAAGTGCTGGGCCAGCACCTTCTCGCCCTCGACGCTGGCCACCTTGACCCTGAACACCTCGGTGTTCCCAAGGCCGTCGGTCTTCAACTGCGGCACAAACGCGGCGCAGGCGAGCAGCAACAGCGTCGCCCCGATCCAGACCGGACGCGCCCGGCGTCCGACGAACCGAGCGATGGACGCCCACAGCCCGGTCCCGTCGACGCCGTCGTCGCCCACGGCGTCCGAGGTGCCGACGAACCGCGGGATGCGCGGCCAGAAGATGCGGCGTCCGATCAGCAACAACACCGCCGGCAGGAAGGTGAGCGCGCCCAGCAGGGCGGCCACGATGCCGGCCGCCGAGATGGGACCGAGCGAACGCGTTGAGCCCAGGTCCGACAGCAGCAGGCACAGCAGCCCGGCGATGACGGTGGCGGCGCTCGCGCTGATCGGCTCGACGGTGCCTCGCCAGGTGCGCTTCATGGCGTCGAAGGTGGACGCCGTCCGCGTCAGCTCCTCGCGGAACCGGGACACGATCAGCAGCGCGTAGTCGGTCGCGGCGCCGACGACGAGGATCGACAAGATGCCCTGGGACTGTCCCGACACCGACAACAGGCCGCGCTTCGCCAGTTCGTACACGACGATGCCCGCAGCAGATAGCCCGAACACCGCAGACAGCAGCACCACGATCGGCAGGAAGGGGCTGCGGTAGACCAGCACCAAGATCACGAAGACGACGACCAGCGCCACGATGAGCAGGATCCCGTCGATGCCCGCGAACGCCTTCGCGAAGTCGGCCACATAGGCGGCGGGTCCGGTGGTGGCGACGCTGAAGCCGGACGCCGACAGCTGGGTCGTCGCGTCGGCCTGCACGGCGTCGATCACGAGCCGGGTCACGGAGGCCTCGCCGAGCTTCTTGGTCGCCTTGTCAGAGTCGAGGGCGATGGGCACCAAGATGGCGCGCTTGTCCTCGGACGGGATCAGCGCGGCGGGCGCCTCCGTGACGACCTCAGACAGGGTGGTGCCGTCGTGGATCTTGAGCTCGCCGAGCTTGCCGAGGTAGGTGCCGACGGCTTTCAGGTCGTCGGCGCTGATGTCGGCGTCCTTGGTCAACACGACGAACAGGGGCAGGGTCAAGCTGTCGGAGAAGGCGGACGCCTGCTCGCGCGCCACGCTCGACTCGGCGCTCGCGGCGAGAAGGGCGGTGGAGTCGTTCTCTTGCAGCCCCGACAGCTGGCCGAGCTTCGGCCCGCCGATGCCGGCCGCGGCGAGCCACAGCAACACCAGGATCAGGTTCCCGAGCAGCACCAGGCGTGGCGTCCGGTTGGCGCGCGTTGCTGGTGCGTCCGAGTGTGGGCGGTCCAGGCGACGCAGCGGTGACACGGTGATCCTCCAGAACAGTTCATCGAATGAAGTATCCGGAGGCTATGGCCCGGACCCACGAGCTAACAAGCGGCGTCCACTGGGGTTGAGGCTCGCGCTGCCGTTCGTGGGTGCTGGCCACCACGCGAACCAGCCGCCCTACTTGCCGGTCAAGATCAGCGACTTGAACTGATCGACGGTCGTCGCCGGAATCTTGTTCTTGGTGTCGTCCACGGGCTGAATCGGCAATTGCGCGCCGTTGCGGACGAACGTGGGTGTCCCTCGAACCCCCGAGTTGTAGTACGCCTTCGACACCGCGTCGAGGAACGGCTTGGGGCCTTCGTGTCGTAGCACTGCTGGTAGGTGGTCAGGTCGGCTCCGGCAATTCCGAGTTCTTCAGGTAGGACGCCGACGCCGTCGACCCGCCGTTGACCAGCGCCACGATCAGCAAGACGGCAAGGAGCACTGCGGCCACGGCCGCTCCCAGGCCGATCATCCGCATTCGCCGCGCGGCCTTGGCTTGGGCGAGCTGTTGCGCTTTCAGCGCCTCGCGGCGGCTGGTCTGGCTCATGGTCACTCCTGTTCGGGGCTGCGGAGGCGTCCGCCAGCAGCAAGCCACGCCGTCGGACGCCGCGCCGGGTCCGAGGCCAACGGGTCCCGTCGGCCGGACGCGACCCACCCCGGATCGAGGGAGGCTCCCGTTCGGCGGGCCACAACGGGCCCCAGGCTTGTTCCAGCGCCTCAACCGCAGAACATTGGTGCCTGGCACCAAATTGGGCGGCTAGAGTCGCAGTACGTCAGAACCAATCGCGTAGGTCAACCGAAGGAGGGACGCGTGGAGCGGCCGAACAGCTCGATGGTCTCGGTCGATGTGCTGACCCTTCGCTACAGCACCGCCGAGCGGCAGGTTGAGATTGCCGTCTCGCCGCGCCGGACCGAGCCCTACCTGGGTCGACTCTCGCTGCCCGGTGTCGTCCTGCGCGAGGGTGAGCGGCTGGCGGACGCCGCCGAGCGCGCCGCGCTCGGCAAGCTCGGCCTGCACCTGCGCGCCCAGGGCCAGCTCACCGTCTTCGACGAGCCCAGCCGCGACCCCCGCGGGGCCACGCTGTCGATCGCCATGTGGGCCGTCGCGGACTCCCCCGCCGACCGATCCGCGTTCGACAAGGTGCAATGGTTCCCCCTCGACGAGCTGCCGGAGCTCGGCTTCGACCACAACTTCATCATCAGCCAGTGCCGTCCGCTGCTGGTCGAGCGGCTGTGGCGCAACACGGACTTCACACGCGCGCTGACGGGTCCGAGCTTCCCGGTGTCGTCCGCGGTGGCGATCACGAAGTCACTGACCGGCTCGTCACCCGACCGCGGCAACCTCAATCGACGCCTGGCGTCCGTCAAGGGACTCGGCGTGAGCCCCCGGAAAGTCGTCCTCGGACGCGGGCGTCCCGGCACCCTCTGGGAGTGGGAAGGCGCCTGACGGCGTCCTATCTTCGGACGCCTGCCCCGGAAGCCGGCCCTGATCGGACGCCAACCCCTGACCCAGTGCGGCGATCGATCGTGGCGGTTCTGGCGTGCGCCATCGCCGTGACCGGCTGCGTCGCCGAGCGGCGCGACCGACCGCACGCCACCCCGCCCGCCTACAACGCACCAGCCGCGGCCGCGGCAGGCGAACCGGCCGCGGTGGACGGCTCAGCGGCCGACCCGGCGGCGTCGGCCCCGTCGCCGGGAGCGTCCACCCTTCGGCTGACCGAGACCCAGGTGGGATCCTTCACCCTCGGTTCGGCGAAGCTCGCCCAGGTGCTGCCCGCCCTGGAGTCGACCCTCGGGAAGCCGACGGAGACGGCCACCATCCCCTGCACCGGACGCCCCGCGAAGCTGCACATGGTGCGCTGGCAAGGGCTGACGCTGACGTTCGACACCGGCGTGGCCGGGACTCCGTTGATGTGGTGGCGGGTCAAGACCGCCACACGTCCCGCCACCCTGACCCTGGACGCCGGGAAGAGTTGGACGACCACCTTCCAGGCCCTCCAGGCCGCCGGCGGGGACCTGCCCGACCTCACCGGGGACGCCTTGGTCGGCCAGCACTGGGGCTACACGTTCCCGAGCATCGATCCCAAGCCCACAGACCAAAGCATCGGCGTCATCGGGGGAACCTTCACGCCCTGTGGCGAATAGGGCCCACTGACGAGGGCTCGCTCACAGTGACGGCCGAGGAACAGGAGCCCAACTGGGTGCTGAAGCTCCCGGAAGACCGCAACAACGAGCACCCAGTGAACCCGGTGGCGACTCCGTATCGGGCCCGAGTTCACCGCTGGACTGAGTTCACCGCTGGACGCGGGCGTTGCCCTCCCAGATCGACCACACCTGAGCCTCGTCGGCGGGTGCCGCATAGTCGTGCAGCGACGTCGCCGCGAGCGCCCCGCAGGCCCAGCCGAACTGGGCGCACAGCTCGACGGGCCACTCCTGCAGGACGCCGTACAGCACCCCGCCGACCGAGCCGTCCCCACCGCCGATGCGGTCCAGGACCTCGATCTCGCGCAGCGGCAGCACGACCGTCGTGCCGCCCAGCTCACCGGCGCCGGCGGCGTCCGAATCGTTACGCTCCCACAGGATCAGGCCCCAGCGATGGCGTCCGGCGGAGACCACCTCGCGCAGCGACGTGCCGATCATGGACGCCCACGGGTACGCCGCGGAAATGCGCCCGATCATGGCCTTGAAGCCCTCGATCTCGGCGTCGATGCCCTCGCCGCCCGCCTCGGGTCCGGGGATGCCGAGGCAGAGCTGAAAGTCCTCCTCGTTGCCGTAGAGGATGTCGCACAGCGACGCCAGCTCGGCGAAAGCCGTAGCCAGCTCGGACTCGCGTCCCTTCCAGAAGGACGCCCGATAGTTCATGTCCATGCTCACGACAGTGCCGTGGCGCTTCGCGGCCCGGGCCAGCTCGACGCAGAAGGCCGACGTCTTGGGCGACAACGAGGCGATCAGCCCGGACAGGTGCAGCACCTTGACGCCCTCGCGTCCGAACAGCCGGTCCAGGTCGAACTGGTCGACGGACAGCTCCCGACCGACCTCGCCCGCACGGTCGTTCCAGACGCGCGGGGCGCGTCCGCCGTAGCCGGAGTCGGCGATGTTGAACTGGTGCCGGAGCCCCCACGCGTCGCCCTGCGGCAGCTCCGGACCCTCGAAGTCCATCCCCCGCGCCCGCAGGTTCGCCTTGATGATCGTCGCCATCGGGGAGCCCGCCACGAACGCCGTCAGCACCTTCGTGGGCTCGCCGAGGTGAGACACCACGGACGCCACGTTCGTCTCGGCGCTCGTCGCCTGCAGCAGGTACCGGTCGGCCGTGTGGACGCTTTGGCGGTGCTCCGGCGTGATCCGGATCCCCATCGACGTCGGCACCACCAGCGACCAGCGGGCGTCCTCGCGTAGCTTCATCGTCTTCCTCGCTTCCGTCCCTTCGACAAGCTCAGGGACCTTCAGTAGTACCTCATCGGCCCTTGGTCGTTAGGACGCCGACGCCGCGAGTTCCTGCGCGGCGGCCAACACGGCCTCCCGGACGCCGGGCAGGTCGGCGTCCAAGAAGGTCAGGACCTTCCCGACCGACTCGTCCAGGGTGCCCTCGGCGAGCGGCGTGAGCCTCTCGGCGTTGACGTCTTTGACCGGCGCTCCGAGGCCGCGCAGGTGCAGCACCCAGGCGGCGATGACGCGGGCGGCACCGGTCGGCGTCCGGCCTGCGGCGACCTCGGCGCGCAGGGTCGGCACGATCCGGACCGGCAGCTTGAGCGACCCGTCGCCCGCGATCTGGGCCAGCGCGTGGCGGATGTTCGGGTTGGCGAACCGGTCCAGGAGGGCCGCGCGATACGCGTCCAATTCATCACCTGGCAAGGGCAGCTGCCGACAGGCCTCGTCCCACCAGGCCTCGACCCAGGACCGGCAGCGCTCATCGCCGATGGCATCCGCGACGGTTTCGTGTCCGACGATGGTGCCCGCGTAGGCGAGCAGCGAGTGCGAGCCGTTGAGCAGCGCCAGCTTGCGGGCCGCCGGCGTAGGTGTCGGTGGCGATGCCGGAGACGGCGGCGAGGTTGTCGACGAGTTCGGTCCAGTCGGGGCGGGCCGGCTCGAGGTACTTGTCGGGGCGGAACGTCGGGACGACCGTGCCGTGCCAGGACGCGTCCGCGGCGAGCTTGGCGTGGTGTTCGAGGTTGTCGCAGGGGTCGTCCGTGGTCGCCAGGAACGAGATCTTGAACCGCTCGAACAGCGCGCGCGGCTTGAACGCCGGGGTGACCAGGGCGGCGGCGATGGAGTCGTAGATCTGATCCGCGGTGTCGGCGGACGGGGCTAGGTCGATGCCGAAGATGTCGGCCAGCTCGGACTCCAGCCAAAACCTCACCGGCGTCCCGCGGTAGTCGGACCAGTGTGAGCACAAGATACGGAACGCGTTGCGGGACTGCTCGGGGGTGAAGTCGGCCTGCGCGACGCCCAGGTCGGCGAGCGAGACGCCGTGGCTGTGGAGCATGCGATTCACGTAGTGATCAGGGGTGATGAGCAGCGAGGTGGGGTCGGCGAAGGGCACATCGTCGGCCAGCCACACCGGGGGCACGTGGCCGTGGGGCGAGATGATCGGCAGGTCGCGGACGCTGGCGTAGAGCTCACGCGCGATCGGACGCAGCGTCGCGTCCGCGGGGAGCATCCGCTCGGGATGGAGAGCAAGTCCTGGCATGGTCCGATCGTGCTGCACTCCAGATTCCTCGGCCAACCGTTGCCGCGAGTTGCCACACCGGCGGAACAGAACCCGAGCGGGGGCTCAGCGATGGGCCCGTCCGGTGGCTGGAGCACCCACGCTGGGCGTTCGGCGCACTGCTGGCGGAGTTACTGTTCCCTGACAACAACAACTCCGCCACCAATCGGCTGATCGTTCACGTGGCCGTGCTTTCCCGATCCGTGAGGTGCCACGCACACCAGCCAGGCGAATCTGCCGGTTGCGCTCAGTTGCCCGCCGCCCTTGAGCGCGCGGTACGACTGGACGACAGTGGAGCCATGTCCGATGCTCGATCGTCGCCGAGTTGGCCGCCTTCCCGGAAACCGGAGCCCACGTTTGAACTGTCACTGCCAGCCAATCAACGAAGCGACCTTGCGGCAACGGGTTGCCACGCGTTGCTGCGGCGCTCCTGTGAGCGCGTGTCCGAGCAATCCCGTAATCCGGTCACGATCTACCACGTGGCCAAGGCCGCCGGCGTGGCGCCCTCGACGGTGAGCCGGGCGTGCGGTTTTGGTTGGTCGTCCAACCAGCACCGCACGCATCCCGCCGGACGCCTCCCGCGCACCATCGAAAGGGTTCCCAGATGACCACCACCCCCGCCGATCGGATCGGCACCGCCCAGATCGGCGTCGTCGGTCTCGCCGTCATGGGCAGCAACCTGGCCCGCAACTTCGCCAGCCGCGGCCACCGCGTCGCCTTGATCAACCGGACCCCGTCGCGCACGCACGAGCTGATGGCCGCGCACGGCACCGAAGGCGACTTTGTGGCGTCCGACACGGTTGAAGACTTCGTCGCCAGCCTGGAGCGTCCGCGCCGGATCATCATGATGGTCAAGGCCGGGCAGGGCACGGACGCCGCCATCGAGTCGCTGCTGCCCCACCTGGAGTCCGGCGACATCCTCGTGGACGGCGGCAACGCCCACTTCCCCGACACGATCCGGCGCGAGGCTGCGCTGAAGGAGGTCGGCATCCACTTCGTCGGCGCCGGCATCTCCGGCGGCGAGGAGGGCGCACTGAAGGGTCCGGCGATCATGCCCGGCGGCCCCGCGGCGTCCTACGAGGCCCTCGGACCGCTGCTGGAGAGCATCTCGGCGGTCGTCGACGGCGTCCCGTGCTGCACCCACGTCGGCCCGGACGGCGCCGGCCACTTCGTCAAGATGGTCCACAACGGCATCGAGTACGCCGACATGCAGCTGATCGGCGAGGCCTACCAGCTGCTGCGCACCGGCCTCGGCGCGACCCCGGCCGAGATCGGCGACATCTTCGCCGAGTGGAACTCCGGCGACCTGGAGTCGTTCCTCATCGAGATCACCGCCGAGGTGCTTCATCACGTGGACGCCGAGACGGGGCGTCCGTTCGTCGACATCATCGTCGACCAGGCCGGACAGAAGGGCACCGGACGCTGGACCGTCCAGAACGCGCTAGGACGCCCCCGCGTCCAGCAACGCCCCCAAGAGCATGTCGCCGGCGACGCCGGCGCGGGCGTCCACCCAGGCAGACGGCCCAGCCGCAGGGCGGCGTCCGGATTCAGTCACGAGCCGATCGTAAGCGGCGGCGTCCCGACGGCGCCTCCCGCGAGGAGACTGGTGGCAATGCATGTCGCCAAAAATGCGGCCGTTTCTACTGTCTTGCCATGCCTCAAATGAGGCGATGACTTCGCAGCCCTTGAACTACGCACAATGTCCGTGCTCCAGGGGACATTATGGATTCACCTGGACGCCGTCGCGCGTCTGCACGATGAGAGCCGTCGAGCTCCGCGTCGGACACCTGGCTGGACAGGCCAGCGGCGGCCTCAAGCGAAGAGGTCGGTGATGGCCGAGGTCTCGGGGCAGCAGTCGACGGTGATTGACCGCTCGTCTAGCCTGTCCGCGTGACGGAGTCGACGAAGCCCCCGGTGATTCAGACCCTGCTGCGCCAGACGGCGTTCAGCACCGCCGCGATCGGCGCGGCGCAGCCCCTGCTGGCGGTCGCCAGCGTCGTGACGAACTCCACCCCGCTCACCAAGATGCACGGCGGCCTCGGCTACGTGTTCGCGGCCGGGGCCGTCGTGACGCTCGTCCTCGCGATCCTCTGGACGCGGCGCGGAGCGCCCACGATGGCGCTCAAGCTGGCTCTCCTCGTCGCGGTCGGTGCCGGCCTGCAGACGTACTGGGGGCTGCTGAGCACTCCGGCTCCTGGGCGGATCAGCGGTGGCGTCGTCGGGCTGCACATGGGGCTCGGGCTGCTCCTGGCCTTCGGCGCAGCCGTGCTGTACTCGCTCGCGCGAGACACACACCGGGCCAGCGCCTGACCACTCGGCTGCCCGCCGGCCGCGCCCGGCGCACCATCAGCCCCCAAGGGAGGCGATCAGCGCCGGTGCGGGCTGGAGCCACGTGCTGGCGTTGGCGGCCGCGCTCGTCGCTGCGGGCTACAACCCGGCCGACGAGTTCGACGTCGGGCTCGATCTCATCCTGGACGCCCTCGAACCGTTGCGTTCATCCGCGTAGCTGCGTTGGTGGCGCCGGATCACGGCGAACCGTCCTGATGACCGCGCGAGTCGACGCGGGCACGTGGGCCGAACAGCAGCCAGCCTTCGACGAGCTGGCCCACGGCGTACAGGACGAACGCAGGCGCCACCACCACCAGTGCTACCACGATCGGGAGGGTCAGCCAGAACCCCGCCTGTCGGACGCGTTTCGGCACCGCCCAGGCGGCGAGGGCCACGCGATAGGTCGTCAGGAGTCCGCCGAGGACCAGGACGATGAGCACCTCGCGCTGGCCGAGCCGTCCGTCCTGGACGCCGACCGTCAAGCCCACGCCGAGCGCGAGCAGCACGAGCGGGAAGATCCGCAGGGCGCGATCGAGCCCCGGTTGGGGTCCGGGACGCGCGTCACTCGACTTGGCGGTTGGCTTTGTCATCGGGACGCCTCCGCCAGTTCGGCAGGCTGGTCCGAGCCGGCGGACGGCCTCCGGAACGAGTAGGTGCGCCCGTTGAGCCAGCGTCCGATCAGCGTGGAGCGGACCAGCAGGTGGTAGGTCGACAGGGTGGCGACCATCGTCCCGGCGATGACGAGCAGGACCTTCAATGGCCACGGCCACGCCAGGTCGGCGACCGCGAACTGCAGCAGGCACACCCAGCCGAGATGGGTGAGGTAGACCCAGTAGGACGCCTCCGCGAGATACCGCACGCCCGTCCGCGGCGCCCGCAGCCAGGTGGCGGCGAACCCGACCAGGCCGTAGACCCACAGCCAGGTCGCCAACGGGTAGGCGACGAGCGTGGTGAGCAGCCCCAGGAGCGAAGACTGCCCGGGCGCCGGCGCCCCCACAATCAGGCACAGGGCAGTGAGCACGACTCCCCCGGCCAGACGCAGCTGCCAGCCCCGCCGGAGCCGGTCGAGCGCGTCCGCCGTCCCGGCCCAGCACCACCCCACACCGAACGCGCCGCCGAAGGCGAGCGTGGCGGGGAGTTCAGGCCGGAGGGTGGCCGGCCCGACGATGCCGCTCGGCTGCAACCACAGTGCCGCGACCAGGGGAATCGCCGCCCACAGCGGGGCCGCCGGCCCGGTGAGGACTCGCGCGAGGGCGTCCGAAACTCGCTCGCGCCGCTCGGCCGAGGTGACCTTGGGCAGGAGCCAGCTGGCCAGCAACAACAGGACGTAGAGCTGCGTGAGCGACCACAAGAACCACAGGTGCGCCGGCGTGGCGATGGCCAGCGGGTCGTCGGACGGCGGGGTGGTCGGCACGTCGGGGTGGGTGATCGCGAACGCGATCGCCACGACGATGACCGGCAGTACGGCCACCGGCCAGAGCGCGACCATCGGGGCCAGGATGCGCTTGGCGCGATCCGCCGCGAACCGACGGGGGCCCCGGCGCGCCAGCGAGCCGCGCGCAAAGTAGCCGGCCAGGGCGAAGAACAGTGGCATCCGGAACACATGGATCCCGTTGATGATCGCGTCGGCCACCGGCACGCGGGAGTCGTCCGTCACGACCCACCCGATCGTGCCGACGCTCATCAGGGAGTGCAGAACGACGCCCAGAAACAGAGCCCCGGCGCGTAAGGCGTCCAGACTCGCGATCCGTTCGGACGCCGCGGCAGTCGCCGACCGTCGAACCTCCGTCATCGGACGCCTTCAGCCACCCGGACGCCGTCGGTCACGTCGGCCGGGGGTCGGGTCGCGGCGCGCCACGCCGACCAGCCGATGCCGAGGAACGCGATCCCGGTCGGGATCGCCAGGACGCGGGCGAAGAACTCGGGCAGCACCGCCAGGGCCACCGTGCTCGTGGTCGCGACCGCCAGCAGCGCACCGGCCCAGCGGGCCACCACGCCTGCCCGGAACAGCGCGATGCCGAACAGCAGGCCACCCACCAGGTAGCCGATGCCCGACAGCGTGAGCAGCACCTGGATCCCGCCGATGTCAGTCGCGGCTTGCCCGCCCTTGGCAGCCGCCAGGACGCTCCGCACGTAGTCAGGTGAGGTTGCGGCGATGGCGGGCAGCACGAGCGCCGCGATCGTCTGGACGCACAGCATGGCCAGATAGCCGGCCCCGAACAGGGCCGCGCTGAGGCGTCCGAAGAGGCCGAACCGGCGTCCGTGCCAGACCGTCAGGGTCGTGATGCCGGTCAGGGCGAGGCCGGCCATGACGATCTTGGCGGACTCGCGCAGGACGAACTCGCGGGTGCCGACGAGCTCGAGTGTCAAGGGCGGATGGTTGATCTGGACGGCGATGAACACGGCACCGGCGGCCGCCAGGGTGGCGCCGGCGAGGCGTCCGAGTCGGAACGGGTGAGAACTCATGAGGATGACTCCCGGGTCAGGAAAGCCCCAGACGTTCCGGGGCACCTGATCGACGCTAGGCGTCGCCCTCGTGAGCTGACATCACATGATGATGTGAACCGCGCTGTGACCGGACGCCTCTACAGCAGTCCGCCCTCGCGCGCCCGGGTGACGGCGGCCCGGCGGGTGCGGACGTCCAGCTTGGTGAAGATGCTCTTGGAATGGCTGCGCAGGGTGTTGATGGAGACGAACAGGCGCGCCGCGATCTCGGGGCCGCTCAGGTCGGACGCCAGCAGGCGTAGCACCTCCAGTTCGCGCTCGCTGAGTGCCCCGCCGGGGCCCGCGATGGGGAGAGGTTGGTGCCGTGGATCGGTCTGGAGCAACGTCCGTGCCGCGAGGGCGGTGGGCATTGGGGCCGTGGAAGCGAGTTGTCCGAGCAGGGGCTGCAGCGGCGTCCCTTCGTCGAGGAAGAGGCGGGCGTAGCCCGCCGGGACGCCGAGTTCGACGGCGTCCGCAAGGGCATCAGTGGCCTCCGTGGACTTGCCAAGCGCCTGGAGCACGAGCGCCTGGACCATCCGCGCCTCGATCAGACTGCCCTGGCGTCCGGCTCGGATGGCCGCCTCGATGATGCCGGCGATCTGAGCCAGGACCTTCGCCACGGCGGCGTCGTCGGCCAGCCCAACCCGACGCTCGGCCGCCACGAGACGTGCATGGGTCAGCACCTCGTCCTCGCGGAGGAAGGCCGCCGGATCGGCGTCCGGGACGCCGTGCCGACGGGCCCAAGCGCGGGCGTCCGAGAGGTTGCCGGACCAGACCATGACGCGCGCTCGCGCCGCGTGCAGCGGGCGGGTGTCGGGGAAGAAGCCGGGTCGGTAGCGGCGCTCGGCCTCGTCCAGGTCGCGCAAGGCGGCGTCGTGTTGGCCGAGAGCGACCTGGACGCCGGCGCGCACGGCGAACCAGCGGAAGCGGTTCTCCGGCAGCGACGCGGCCTCGCCCAGCTGGGCGGCCTGCTCGAGGTGGGACGCCGCCGCGTCCAGAGCGTTCCGCTGCCGCAGCACGTCGGCGAGCCCGACGTGCAGGTCGGCGAGGACGGCCGTGGCGGTCGAGGGGGTGCTGGTCGCGCGCTCGAGGGCCGCCCGGTAGAGGCGCTCGGCGTCGGCGGGGCGGCCGTCCGCGAGGGCCATCGCGCCCAGCACGACGGTCGCGCCGGCGGCGTCCGTGTGGTTGCCCGCCGCGGCCAGGTGGTCGAGGGCTCCGGTGAAGACGTCGATGCCCTCGGTCAAGGCGCCGGCGGCCCAGTGCGCGAGCCCCAGGAAGCCCGCGGCCGCGCCGCGGACGAAGTGGTCCGCGGGGGCGGCGGTGGCCAGGGCGCGCTTGGCGTGGGCGACGGTTGCGGGCAGGTCGCCGGACGCCTGGGCGAGGGAGGCGCGGAAGAGTTGAACGTTGGCGGGCACGGCGCGGAGGGCATCGTCCCTGGTGGCGGCCAGGTTCGCCGGGATCTGCTGGCTGAGGGCTGGGGCGTCCGCGGGGGCCTCGGCCAGGTCGAGCCAGGCCTGGGCAGCGGCCAGGTCGCCCTCGGAAATCTTCGCCGCCGCGGCCGTCATGGCGAGCAGCGGACGCCGTCGCACCTCGGCGTCCGGAAGCTCGGCGAGCCAGGCGATGAGCCGCCGATCACGACGCTCGCGGCGGAGGATCGGCGCGGCGCACTCCATCAGGTCCGCGAACCAGGGGCCGTCTTCGGCGGACGCCGCGTGCTGCAGGGCATCGTCCAGCTGGCCGTGGGCGGCGAACCAGGCGCTCGCGACGCGGTGGAGCTGCGGGGCGGCGTCCGGGAGTTCGAGGGCGAGGCGTCCGCGGAGGGCGTCGGCGAACAGGGGGTGGTAGCGGTACCAGCCTTCGTCATCGCTGGCGCTGAGGAACACGTTGGCCCGCTCCAGGCGGTCGAGGCGGCGCTGGCCGTGGGGCAGGCCGGTCACTGCGTCGGCGAGGGCGCCGGTGAGGCGATCCAGCACGGACGTGGCGAGCAGGAAGGCGCGGTCGTCCGGGGGTTGGGCGTCCAGGACCTCCTCGACGAGGTAGTCCAGGACGAAGCGGTGCGTGCCGCTGAAGGCGCGCACGAAGGCGTCCAGGCTCTCGGGGCCGTCGTGCGCGCGGGCCAAGGCGGACACCCCGGCCAGTTGCAGGCCGACCGCCCACCCCTCGGTCTTGGCGACGAGCGCCTCGACGTGGGCGGGCGGCAGGTCGAGGCCGAGGACGGTCCGGAGGAACTCGTCGGCCTCCGCGGCGGTGAACCGCAGCGCGGGGCCCCTGACCTCGACCAACTCGCCCCGCGCCCGGAGACGCGCGAGGGGGAGATCCGGGTCGGCGCGGCTGGTTGCTGCGACGACGACGCCGGGCGGCAGGTTGTCGAGCAGCAACTCGAGGACGCCGATGGCTGCGGGATTGTCTGCGGTGCGGTGCAGGTCATCGAGGGCCAGGACCGTGAGGCCGTCCGCGTTGTCGAGATCGTCGAGGAGGGAGACCACGACATCGTCCGGGTTGGCGCGTCCGGTGGCCAGCAGGGCTTGGGCCCCGATGCCGATCTCGGGCTCGACGGCGCGGAGCGAGTCGACGATGTCGGCGACGAACTGGACGCCGTCGGCGTCCGACTGATCGAGTCCGACCCAGGCGAGACGGAGGCGCTGGCGTCCGGAGGGTGGGGACGGCTCGGAGGGATTGGTGAACGCGGCGAGCTCGGCGAGCCACTGCCGCAGCAGCGTGGTCTTACCCGACCCCGGCGCGGCGGACAGCAGGACGAGCCGCGGACGATTGCTGGCCCGGAGCGGGTTGGCAAGCCGGGGGCGTGGCAGCAGCGTCCGGCGCGGATCCGGGACACGCAATCTGGCGCGAACTGACACGGGCTCACCGTAGCGGCGGTGCGGCAGATGCCCTCAAGCGCGTCGAGAGGGAGGAATAGTCAAATCCTGTGGATCGGCGTGTCTTAGGCGGCGTTCGGTTGGGTGTCCGATTGGTCGGGCCGTTCGACCTGTTTGCCGTTGGTGAAGGGGACGCCGGCACGGACGAGGGCGACCAGGTGGGGGGCGTTGACCATGCGCCACCGGGCCTGGGCAGCTTCGATCAG